>NZ_JARLUT010000002.1:0-1406353 GCF_037162405.1 Vibrio sp. Hal054
GTCGAGTAGACGACACCTGTTACCAAGTGTCGTCCCTCTAAGAACCCAGCGTGCAACTTTCACCGCACTAGGCTCAAGCCTTCACGAAGGCACCGATTGGCACCCAGCAACTTACAAAGCAGCGAGAGCAGGCTCATACCAAGAGTTACGGCATTGCCTCTTTGACTTTCTCTTTGCCAAGTATTCTTGGTATTGAGGGTCAAAAGGCGTTGCGGCACTCCTAATTTTTACATGTCTCTCTATTGGCACCTTGGCGATTTGAAACAGATTGAACTGACAATCCATATTCATGAGCTTCTGCCAACCGTGAAATTGCCATTGACCTTGACGGTTGATGAAGTATTTAAGGGCGATCCAAGTTCTAGACTTAGTCGGATGACGCCTTTTAGCCCAGTGCCATAACGCGTGAAATAGCTTGTGACCTACATATCCGAATATCTGTTTAGCAACACAGTGTCGATAGTAATTCGACCAGCCCCTGAGTTTCGGATTTATCAACTTGATTAAATCGTTAACGGGGATGGTTGCGTGCTTTTTGATTAGTTCACGCAAGTTACTCAAGAGCATCAGAGTGTTGGATTTGCTCGGTTTAATGAGCAGTTTTCCTTTGAACTTCCTATGATTGAAACCTAGGAAGTCAAAACCACGGCTGATGTGGGTAATGTGCGTTTTCTCTTCGGAGAGTGTTAAGCCTCTTTCCGCTAAGAACTCAGCAATCAACGGTTTGATATCGTTCTCCAGCACCTCCTTTGAAGCACAGGTGACGACGAAATCATCGGCGTATCCAATAAAGTTGGCTCTCACCCCCTTTTTGAGGGCGGTAGATTTTATGCGTTGTTCCAGACCAGCAAGAGTCATCAACATCAGAGTTGGAGATATAATTCCGCCCTGCGGTGTGCCCTCGACGGTATGGTAGAACAATCCTTTATCTATATAGCCAGATTTCAGCCATTGTCCCAGCATCCGTTTGTCTGCTGGTATGTTTTCGATTAGCCATTGATGTCCAATTTTATCGAAACAGGCTTTAATATCTCCCTCGAGTATCCATTGCGCGGATTTCTTTTGACTTAAACAGATGAAACACTGTTGAATCGCATCAGCAGTGCTTCGATTAGGTCGGAAGCCATAGCTATTGGGATCGGCAACGGTCTCCGATATTGGCTCTAGTGCAAGAAGATGAAGCGCTTGCTGCGCTCTGTCTATCATACAGGGGATACCAAGTGGTCTGAGCTTGCCGTTTTTCTTGGGGATGTAGATACGCTTGAGCGGTTTGGCTTGATAAGCTTTTCTGCTCAATTGATTGACAGCTTTCATGCGGCGCGTATCTGTATTCCAGATAACGCCGTCAATTCCTGGCGTTTTACTGCCTTTGTTTTGTGATACCCGCTTAACAGCAAGAAGCTTTGCTGAACGCGAGTGAGTCAGTATCCATTGCAATGCTTTAGCTTTGCCTTGTTTACCTTCTCGTGTTGCCTTTGCAATACGCATCTGAAGCTTTAATACATGGGATTCTACGACTTTCCAATTTATGGATTGCCATTGAGCACTGTCAGGAGATGCACTAATCTCTTTTGAAATCATCATTTGCTTATCTCCTTGAATAAAGTTCTTCAAATTCTCTTGCAACGGAAGACCAGTCGGAAGTCAGCTCACTTTCGTGATCAGATAGGAATCTGTATCTGCATCGTTACAATGCAGCTTTCGCTTTTTCCAACATCCTCTACCTGCATCACTATCGGCCACAGAGGCTTTCCCAAAGGGAGCGATACAGGCTTACCGTGTTCCGTATGTCGCGCAATGTCAGGGTAGATGCCTGCTATGGAGCGGAGAGCTTAACGATCACGAAAGAGCATGGGGCAATCTCTTTCCAACTCTCGCGCCTTTTGGCTACAGCGTGTTAACCACTTCCGCTGCTTGCAAGGATAACGCCCCTTACGCAGATTCACATATGTTCATCATACTGACTACCTAGCACTCACCCGATTCGTGGTTATCAGGAGAGCCGTCCCCTCACGGTTTCGACCCCGAACGGGATCACCCCATTCTTCGTTACATTGTCAGAGCCGCTACTTTATTCAGGCTCCTAGGTTCATCTGGTGATACAGATGGTTCACTCGTTAAGCGGTGAACAGCGCTTCATACGACTTCACGTCGCACGCCCCATTCCTTTTCAGGAACCGTCTAATAATTTTTACTAAGTGAAACACTGCAATACTTAAAGTAATGCGTTCAACCCTTCCACGAATGAGCTGAGGCGCATTACATTTTTACTTTATTTGCGTTTGATTAAGCAAAAGTGCTTCTTTCCGCGCTGAATTAACCAGTATTTATCAAACAGTGGAAATCCGAGTTGGGAGTTGTCAGGTGTTATTTTTTCTCCATTTACACTAATCGCATTGCCTTCGATCAGCTCTCTGGCGATACGTTTTGATTTAGCTAACCCTGACTCGAGCAACAATTCGACGACGTCTTGCAGAGTGCTTTCAATGCTTGGAAGACCATCTAGCTCTAATTGTTGGAGTTCACTATAACTCAGCTTCTCGACACCACCTGTGAATAATGCCTGTGTTATACGCTCGGCACTACGTAACCCTGATTCTCCGTGAACAAAACGAGTCATATTTTGCGCCAAAATCTTTTGTGCCTCAGGTTTGCCGTTATTTGACTTGTCCTGCAACTCTATCTGATCAATTTCTTCACAGGTTAAGAATGTGTAGTACCGAAGAAGGTTGTAGACATCTGTATCCTCAGTTGACAACCAGAACTGGTAAAACATATATGGCGATGTTTTTTGTGGATCAAGCCAAACGGCTCCTCCTTCTGTTTTGCCAAATTTAGTACCGTCAGATTTAGTTATCAAAGGTAACGTCAAACCAAACACTTGTTCACCATTCTGGCGACGTGTTAAATCAATACCGCTGACGATATTTCCCCATTGGTCATTACCACCAATTTGTAAACTACAACCATAATTTCTATTAAGTTCAGCAAAATCAAAAGATTGGAGTAAACAGTAACTAAACTCTGTAAATGAAATACCTTGATCGGGTCTTTGCAACCGTTGTTTTACTGACTCGCGGCTGATCATATTGTTGACAGAAAAATGCTTACCGACATCACGGAAAAAATCGATGACATGAATGTCTTTTATCCAGTCTGCGTTATTGACTATCGTCATTGGCTTGCTTAAATGAGGTGCTAATAACCGCTCAATTTGAGTAGTAAGATCTTTGACCCAAATGGCTACCGTTTCTTCAGTATTTAAACTGCGCTCTAAAGCTTTGAAGCTAGGGTCGCCAATCATACCCGTTGCACCACCAATAAGCGCTAATGCTTGATGTCCAGCATCTTGAAAACGCTTGAGCATAATTAGAGGAACTAAGTGTCCAATATGAAGGCTGCCTGCGGTAGGATCGAAACCGCAGTAAACTGTTTGTGGCTGGCTAAGTTGTTGCTGTATTTGTTCTAAATCACTGGCTTGAGCAATTAATCCGCGCGTCTGTAGTTCCTGAATGAATGTCATCTATAACGTCTTTTCTGTCATGAATAATGTGATGTACAGATTACGAATAGAACCTTTTGCGCGATATATCCCTAAAGGGATAGTTGGTTCATTTAGTGGGTAATAATATGGTTGAGGAAGATTTGAAAAAGCTCACTGAGTGATGACACCTTTAATTGAGCATAGATACGCTTTCGGTGATTTTTTACCGTTCCTTCTGTAATGCCCAAATGTTTTGCTATTTCTTTGGTATCAAGTCCTTGCAATATTAAACGTACGATTTGTTTCTCTCTAGTTGAAAGAAAATCTTTGCCAAAAGAGTGCAGACCATCCTCTATGAACTTTCGTTTTTTTACTGAGTAGGATTCAGGAGAAAAGACAGGTTCCGCAAGAAGGAATTCAGTTTGCTTCCAGTGTTGTTGACATAAGGATTGAATGACGGAGAAGTATGAATTTAACATCTCAATATCTGATAGCGAAAATGGATTACTTGTATGGGTGCAACCCAAATAGATAACGACCCAGCGAGTTGCTTCGACTTTTATGAGAATACTTAACTCATCCTTCCAGCCAGTTTGCAGGTAAAATTGATTACAGTATGTTTGATAATCCATATCCCGTTTGGCTACGTCTTTTAATGAAAAAACGCCTTGCTGTTCATCAGTAGTTAGCATTTTGTAGAATGGGTCATCTTGAAATGCAGAAGTGAGGTAACGGTCAAAAAGTAGTTCTCGATTATTTTCAATCGAATCATAAAGATAAATGGGATGTTTATCTGTACGCAGACCGAGAATTACTGCGCAGTCATAATTCACTAGAGAAGCGATGAAAGCCATTAGATTAGGCGTAAAATTCGTTGATTTCAGAGAAGAAATAGAGTCAGCGAGTAGATTATTAAATTGCGATTTAGGCATAGCGTATAAGACTAACAATATAGGTCTAAAGCATAACGTAATTACTTAAGTTGCTCAAAGATGATCTTTGCTAACAAACTCTTGCCCCCAAAACTTGTTAGCACACGTTTGTTCGTTCTGGACTTTACGAAAGAGTTACCCTACAAAATCTCATCTATTAGCCCTCCACTTTAGTGCTTCTCTATAACAGCCGAATCCTGGTTAGATATACAGTCATATCGTATTACGCTAGTTTTTGAGGGTTTTGAGAACAACATTCGTGCGCGTTTTTCCAAAAAATAAAATTGAAAGTCATTTTAAATCAATTGGATAAAATATATTGAGCTTAGTTAATCGGTTTGGAAAACGCGCATGCGCGTTTTTCCGGATAGTGTATTTGTAAGAAATCTGATAACTTCTTTACATACAGATAGTTAACTGTGCGCGTTTTTACTGGTCTAACGTGATAAACGCGCATGCGCACGAATAAAATGTTAGGCGCATGAGACATCAAATCAACTATCATACTTCGTTAATAAATTGACAAGTAAATCTAATTTTTTGTGAGAAACCAATGAAAAAGAAGCCCGAAATTATTTTGTCTTCACTAGACGCTGATAGATTGTATGCTCTTCTTGAGTCATTACCGAAAAACAGTGTGCCAGGCATTGAAGAGTTAGAGCAGGAGCTAAATCGAGCGGAGATCGTAGAGCCAACGAAAATGCCTCAGGATATCGTTACTATGAACTCAATAGTTCGATTTTTCGTTGAATCAACGAAGCAAGAATTTGAATTGACATTGGTATATCCAAAAGATATGGATTCAAATGGAAAAAATATTTCTATTCTTGCCCCGGTTGGGAGTGCAATGCTCGGCCTTGCTATTGGTGATGAAATCGAGTGGCCCAAGCCTGGCGGGGGTACTCTGAAAGTTAGAATTACAGAAATTCTCTATCAACCAGAGAGATCTGGCGATTATCAACGATAATGTGAAAGCGCCTAACAAGGCGCTGCACTCGGACAAATTTACGCTACGCTTCATTTTTCCGGTGAGCGTGGCATTATATGCTTCCGTCAGTAGAAGGAATAGAGCTTATGTCACTTTATGAGAAACGAAATAGCAATGCGCAGCAAGAAGATGCAATGTTAGTTGCTTCGGATTCTTGGTTTACAGTTAAATTTGCCCAAGAAGCAGCAAAGTCTTGGAAGCGTATTATCTTACTCTTCGTTGTTGCCATCCTATGTTTGTTTGCACCAGCATTGGGCCTTATTGTATCTGCTATCAATGCTTTCTTTTCATAAATACATAGGGAATCACCTGAAAGGTCGGCGGGTAAGTGCTATTTAAAGAAGTTGTGTTTTCATATTTGAATACGCATATAACAATAAATTTAAGCAGATTCGTAACGCTCGGCATTTTTGCTTTGAATCAGCTTCAGTGTTTACGGCACAATGGTTTAGGTTAGTGGTAGCGTTACTCACTACTTAATTTGGCGTTATGCCTCACAACATCATGCGTCGCACCCTACTCGTCCTGACCATTGCAGCCTGCGCTGGATGTATGAACTACTCGGACAAGATCTCGGAGCAATTCGAGGCCTCCGGCAACAAGCGAATCGACCTGAAGGCCGCCGTTCCAACTGACTGGGACAGAGTTTGCGTCGTTGGCCCGTACCAAGATGACGCATTTGTTGAAAAGACACTCGGCTTTGCTTGGCCAGCCGAACGTAAAACCAGCATCGAGGACAACGATGGCATCTCGCTTCTATTGTTCGCAAAGGGCCAATCGGTGGTGGCGCACGTTGAGTACCCGCGCAACCATGGCGACTTCACTGAGCTAGAGGGCCAGTGCTTCAATCCGCAAAAGGCAAGGTTCAGAAACTTCCCAAGTGGCCCGGACAACTGGCCGCGCCTTGTTCCGGAGTGAGGCATAACAATTCGTTCAAGCCGAGCCCGCTTCGCGGTCTCGGCGCTGGCGCTATGATTGAACCATCGCCGGTCCCGCTCAGCGGGCCGGCTTAACTCCGGCGTTATGAGCAGCATTAAAATTTAGGACTGAGTTGTATATGAGAGAAAGAGAAAAAATGCTCTCTGGCGAGTATTACGATCCGAGTGACGCTGAGCTCGTCAAGTTGCGTCTTGAGGCTCGTTTACTCACAGAGAAGCTAAATCAAACAAGTGTAAGTTGCCCAGAGAAAAGAGTAGGGATAATCAAATCCTTGTTGGGCTCTACAGGAAATAGCATTCACATTGAATCTACCTTCAACTGCGATTACGGGCTGAATATACACGTTGGTGAGAATTTCTATGCCAATTTTGGCTGTGTCATTTTGGACGTAGCGGAAGTTCGCATTGGCGATAACTGTTTTATAGCACCACAGGTTGGAATTTATACGGCAACTCATCCAATCGATCCGATTCAGAGAAACAGTGGGTTAGAGTTTGGAAAGCCAATCAGAATAGGTAACAACTGTTGGATTGGAGGTCATGCAACGATCAACCCAGGAGTGACGTTAGGTGACAACGTTGTTGTTGCCTCGGGAGCCGTTGTAACAAAGAGTTTTGGTAGTAATGTTGTCATTGGTGGCAATCCAGCACGAGTGTTAAAAGAAATCTAGCAACCTTTAGCTCGCTGCTCATAACAAACGCCTCAAGAGGGACTGTCAACGCGCGCCGTTTCCAGTCCCATTGAGCTACAGTGGTTATGGTTGTTGTGTTTGAGTTTAGTGTTATGCGTTGCCAGCCCCTTAGGCGGGCGTTAACTTAGCCATACAAATATTAATCTTAAACTCACTTTGTAGAGTTAAAATCCTAACTCAGAATTGTCCATAGGTGTGCTAGCGCCGATCACGGCAAACACACCTTTGCCCCTTTTCGGTTTAGGGTGTCGCTCGTAACATTTCTGATATCACCTATTTGAACTAGTTTAACTAATACCTATATAGTGCAACTGACTACATAAAAAATGTTCAGGAACGCATTATGGGCTACAAGAAAATAGCGGTACTAATTGATTCTGAAAATACACCCCATTCGAAACTGAACTTGATCATTGAAGAGCTATCTAGTTTTGGGCAAATAATAGTTAAACGTGCGTATGGTGATTTTTCTGCTGAACAATTGAAAAATTGGAAACAGCCTTTAAATGAATTGGCTATCCAAGCTAAACAACAGTTCGCGTACACTTCTGGTAAAAACTCGACCGACTCGTTAATGATTATTGATGCAATGGATCTCCTATATAGCCAAAGATTTGATGCCTTTGCTTTGATTTCCAGTGATAGTGACTTTACAAGTCTTGCAACAAGATTGAGAGAATCGGAGATTCACGTTATTGGAGTTGGCAAAGCGATGACACCCACTTCATTTAAAAATGCTTGTGACGACTTTGTTGCGATTGAGAACTTAAATGCTGATGTTGAGCTTGAGGAAGTACAACAGAATCCGAATCAAAACGCAGAGCGTGAACTTTGGCGATTAATGCACCAAGCTTGGCAAACCTATAGAGACGAAACTGGTTGGGTTAAGCTAGGCGAGGTCGGCAAATATTTAAAAAGATTGAAGCCAGATTTCGATCCCCGTAATTACGGGTTAAAAAAATTGTCTGACTTTTTTGATAAATATCCAACACGGTATAGAACCCGTAACACTAAGAGTTCGGGTATGGAATTTCAGTTAATTCCCAAGACCAGCAAACAAAAATGACATACTATATCGACAGACTTTCAAGTAATTTTGGTGACTCATTTTTGCCCCATTGTTACTTGGGGCTAGTACTAATCCAGTTATTACCAGTATGACTTTGCCTTAATAAATCTTATTCGAATTCACCTCCAAACTGGTGAATTTATCGATGTAACTCTGCAACACTCATCGTGAAAACTAAATCCGAATCAGCTTGGTTTGAGTAGCTGTGAGGGACATCCGTTTTAGCTATAGCGGACTGACCTTCAAGCAGTTCTATGGTTTGCCCATCAATATTCAAAGTAAGTATTCCAGACTCAACATGAAAAAGTTCAAACGTACCTTGTGGATGACCTGATGATTCAAAAATTTCTGATGACTTCATATCCCAGCGCCATAGTTCAATCATATCGGGACCGCTAGTTCCTGCCAGCAGCTTTGCGCTACCACCGTACTCGCCAGTCCAAAGCGTTGGAATGTCCTCTTTATCAATGACGTTGACGGTTGGATTACTCGCAACATTCACAATATCGGCAACCGAAATCCCAAGGGCAGCAGACAGTTTACACAACGTCGAAATACTAGGGTTAGCCGCACCTTTCTCTACTTCGACTAACATACCTTTACTGATGCCTGCTCTTTTTGACAAGGCATCCAGTGACAGCTTGAGATGTTTTCTATGTTCCTTGATCCTTGCTGCTACAGCCTGATTTATGAAATCAGCATCAGTACCACTGTCGGTCGATATATTGACTTTTTTGGTCATTGTAATGTATCTTGCACGAAAATGAATCACTGAAGGAATTATCTAATGGTTGTTATAGTGCCGTCAATCGATGCTCGCATTTCCCATATTGCACCAGAGTTCAAAGCATTGAGCATATCCGTTAAAGGAACGGAAGTTCAAAACCCAGAGTACGCAAAACAGGTTCTGCAAGAGGCGTGTACTTCCGTCATTGAGAATGACCATTCATGGGCAGAATCACACATCAATGCGTGGGGCGATGTTTTTCGTCAATTTGGCGCTAAACCAAATAGAACTCCTTGCTCGGCTGCGGCACTGCGAAAACGAGTATTGAAAGATGGGGGAATGCAGAGCATTGACCCTATTGTCGATATTTATAATGCCATCAGTATTCGATACGCCATACCCGTTGGTGGTGAAGATATGGACAGTTATCAAGGAACGCCAACACTCACTATCGCAGATGGCTCTGAATCCTTTGACACCATGAAAAATGGTGAGGCTTCAATTGAAACCCCTGATGTTGGGGAAGTAATTTGGCGCGATGAGGTAGGCGTTACTTGTCGTCGTTGGAACTGGAGGCAGGGTGTTAGAACTCGAATTGAACCCGACACACGTAACATGTGGTTTATTCTAGAAAGCTTGCCAGAAATGCCACTTGAAAGCTTGCGAGAAGCCGGGGACGAAATGATCAAACACTTGCAAGTGATCATGCCTGAGTCAGTGATAGAGCAATCGTTGGTGTTTGCTTCAAAATCCATTGAGGTTTGATGTGATAAATACTTTGTTAACGGGTGCCGTTGTTTCTGGAAGTTTGATTGTCGCAATCGGTAGCCAAAATGCGTTTCTATTAAAGTGCGGATTAAAAAAGCAATACGCGCTGTCTGTTGCCACTGTCTGTTTTCTTGGCGACATTCTATTGATCAGTACTGGTGTACTGGGTATAGGAACCTTGCTCTATAAGGCACCGTTATGGAAAGACATTTTGACTCTTGGTGGCGTAATATTTCTTTTCTGGTATGGCTACCAATCTGCAAAATCAGCCTGGACAGGTTCAAGTCACTTAGAATTGGAAAATTCGGACATTGCTCAGAGTTGGGTAAAGGTCGTATTGATGGCGATGGCTATTACTTTTTTAAATCCACATGTTTATCTGGATACGGTGGTGATCCTTGGTGGTGTGACTGCTCAAATGGAACCTGATGAAAAACTATGGTTTGTTATCGGAGCACTGGTTGCATCAGGGATATGGTTTTATGGCTTGGTGTATTTGGCTAACAAGTTGATCCCACTCTTTAGTAAGCCAAGAACATGGCGAATGTTAGATTCAGTGATTTCATGCATCATGTTTGGTATTGCATTAAAGCTGGCAACACCTCTGTTAAGCCAATTTATATAGAACGCCGTTATAACGCCATGTTTTTAATAAGTTAATTCTACTTTAGAAGGTAAATTTTATGTTTGTTGGGCTATCTGCATTTCCCTTAACACCAATGTACGATGATTCTGTTGATGAAAAAGCTTTTATAGGCCTTATTCAGCGCTTGGTTAATGCTGAGGTGGATTCTATTGGGGTATTGGGGTCGACTGGTAACTATGCGTACCTCACAAGAGAAGAACGAAAAAGAGTCGCGCAGATTGCGGTTCAACACGCAGAAAACATACCTGTCATGGTTGGTATTAGTGCTTTAAACCTAAGAGATGTACTCCTAAATGCCGAAAATGCTCAAGCGGCAGGAGCAAGTGCAGTGTTATTAGCGCCAATGTCATACCAGCAGTTGAAAGAAAATGAAGTGTATAAGTTGTATGAAGTTGTCACTTCTAATCTATCCGTTCCTCTGTGCGTCTATGATAATCCTGGCACGACACATTTTAATTTCAGTGATGAACTGCACGGGCGTATCGCTCAGTTACCCAATGTCAGGTCAATAAAAATCCCAGGTGTGCCGATGGAACCTCAAGCCGCTCTAGATCGAGTAA
This sequence comes from Vibrio sp. Hal054, assembly GCF_037162405.1. NCBI lineage: Bacteria > Pseudomonadati > Pseudomonadota > Gammaproteobacteria > Vibrionales > Vibrionaceae > Vibrio > Vibrio sp. Hal054. The sequence continues at coordinate 10,805 of NZ_JARLUT010000002.1, forward strand.
ACCGCCTCCGTGCTTTAATTCCCGATCATGTATCCATAGGTATTAGTGGTGATGCTTGTGCTGCAACCGGATTGAACGCAGGATGTGACGTTTGGTATTCAGTCATTGGTGGCTTATACCCTGAAGTAGCTCAATCGTTTACAACAGCAGCACAGAAAGGAGATACACAAGAAACTTTGCGCCTGTCAAACCGCTTAGCTCCGATGTGGGAACTATTCCATCGTAATGGAGGAAGCCTTCGTGTTGTAGCTGCTGCGGCTGAGATTCAAAACTTAGTTAAGCCTCCCTGCTTGCCGTTGCCACTTAGAGCATTAGAAGGAAATGAAAGAAAAGAATTGGCACTATTGCTTAATAGTTTAGAATTATCATGATGTTAGGGTGTTTTTTTTGGGTTTGTAACTCACAAAGATATAGTTAAGGATGATTGCAATGGATGCTATTAATTACCCTCTAATCTTAGTGGCAGCATTAGCTGCTATAGCGAGTCCTGGGCCTGCGACATTAGCTATTGCTAGTGCATCTATGAGTCATGGTCGAATTTACGGCTTAGGCCTAGCCTGTGGCGTGCTCACTGGTTCGCTGTTTTGGTCTTGTAGTGCTGCGTTTGGTTTGGCTGCACTGCTCCGTTCAAATGTTTGGATATTTGAAGTCATACGGTATTGTGGTGCTGCCTATTTGATTTATTTGTCGTTGAAATCTTTACGTTCTGCAGTTGGAAAATCTACATTGACATTAGTTCAAAGTCATTCAACAACGCTGACCAATATTTATTTCAAAGGTCTACTTATTCACCTGACTAATCCCAAAGCCATATTGTCTTTCGCCTCTCTGTACTCCATCGGTGTTCCTGTAACTGCGCAGGTTTCTGATTTGGTGACAGTGATATTGTCGGTCGGAATGCTGAGTTCCAGTGTCTTTCTTGGTTACGCTGTTCTTTTCTCTAACCATAGAGCGAGAAATATCTATTTAAAATCGAAAGTCATGTTTGAATGTGCGTTTGCTGCTTTTTTTGGTTTTGCTGGCATGAAAATTTTGACGGGTGATATTGTTAAGTAGTTCTTTACCACCAAGATTGAGTTCTGAGCTAACCGATTTTTCCATACTAGAAGTTATCTATGACTTGCTAATTTAGTAAACTCACTGAAACAGAAATGTCCAATTCTGTGCTGCGGGTAAAATTTGTTCTCAAAGATCCTGAGCCAAAAGTGATTGTTCATATGCTGGCTGACAGCTCGGTTAATTTACAATTGCGGGCATGGGCACCAACGGACAAGTACTGGGATACTTATTGGGCAATTCAAGAGCAGATCAAATCAAGAATTGAAGAGGCTGGCTTATCCATACCGTTTCCACAGCGTGATCTCAATATAAAGTGGACTGACAAAATTCCGGTTAAGCGTTAAGACTCTAGGAGGGCATTTGCATTCAATACATTGAAAAAGATGTATTTGCCCCAATGATATAAAGTATGAAAACGAGCTTATTTTCTCTTATGCGAAATCTGACGATATTGCTATTTGTCGGTTTGTTAGTGTCTGTTTATTCTGGTGTTGTAGAGAATACAACCTGGAAGGCCTTCGCTCACACTCATACAGAGAGTGAAAGCAAGACTCAACAAGTCGAACAGTTCGATTTTCATATTTCTATTTCCGCAACGAATACCAATAAAGCTCAACATGATAGGTCATCGAATGATGGCTTATGGTATGCACCTGCCGTTAATCAGCGTTGCATCAGTATGTCGGGATCTTCGTTTGAAAATGACTATCCCGAATACATGCTTGCAACAGAAATCCTACTGCCAGATGTGCCTGAACTGTGTCATGGATATGCCGTTGCATTACCAGATTACCCTTGGACTCTATTCCATCCCGGGCGAGGTCGCCTAAACGGTTGGAAAGAGTCAAACTTGCAGTACCGCTTCATCCATCATATCTGACGTTTTTGTCTCAACGCTTTTAAGCAAACAACTCTGTATCGGGTATTCCTAGAATCACCTCATGCGTAGGTGAGGCTCGGCTACCTGCTGTTCGGCTATGCCGTAAGCTCAACGAGACAAAGAGCAAATATGTCAATCAATTCTATTTTTAATACGTCTACTAAGCGACGTACCTCAGCGTTGCCCAATCGCAACGCCAAATGGAAATACCTAGTATTAATCACTACTCTCATCATTATGGCGCTGAGCGCTATTCCTACTTGGTATGGTGAAGATGCGGCGATTCAAATACCGGTGTCTGCAGACTTAAATCTTGACGCTGAGTCGATTAATCGTGTGCTCATTCAAGAAAATGTACCGGTAAAAAAAATCAACTCGAACCAGCAAGCCACTCAGGTGGTTTTGGCTGACGCGAATCTGCAAGCGAAGGCAAAAGATATCCTCGCCAAGCATGCGTTACAGCCTGAAAAGCTGACTCTGTCATTAAGCCCTTCAGCTCCAGATTGGTTGCTCAACCTCGGGTTTGCGCCAATAAAGCTTGGATTGGATTTACGTGGTGGCGTTCAGTTTTTGTTAGATGTTGATTCGACTCCTGTGTATAGGCTGCAAGCCGAAGCGGCCGCCAACGCTCTACGAGATTTTGCTCGTACCGAAGGCATCAGAGGGCTACAACTCAGCTCTATCAACGAAGAACAGTTGCAACTTACTGTACCCACTGAGGCAAGACCGGCGCTGAGAACGTTTGTTGCCAGTCAATTGTCGCAATGGCAGATGGTTCGTGATGGACAAAAGTTAAAACTTCAGCTTGATGCAAAAGAAAAAAGCGACTTGCAAACCAGAACTGTGCAGCAAAACCTACAGATTATGAGGAGCCGTATTGAAGAGCTAGGGGTGACAGAAGCGTTAGTTCAACGAGAGGACGAAAATCGCATTCGTATTGAGTTACCGGGAGTACAAGATCCTGCGGTGGCGAAAGAGGTGATTGGCTCTACGGCAACGCTCGCCTTTTATGAAGTACTTCCAACTCGTGGTGCCAATACTCAGTTCATCAACAATGCGCAAGGGGAGCGTGTCGTGGTGGGCAAAACGCCCGTTTTGACCGGAACGCATATTCTCGATGCGAGATCCGGTGCCGGAGAGCTAGGGCAAGCCGAAGTGAATATCACCTTAGATAGTGAGGGTGGAAAGCAGATGACGACATTTTCCAAAACTCATATCGGTAAGCCGATGGCGACGGTATTCAGTGAATATGGTCGTACGCCTAACGGCACGCTGACTCAGAAAAATGAAGTGATTAGCGTCGCGACCATTCAATCTGTGTTGTCTGAGCGATTTAGGATCACGGGTGTTGGTACGCATCAACAGGCTCAGCAATTGGCTTTGTTGCTCCGTGCCGGATCGATGACGGCACCGGTGACTATTGTTGAAGAACGTACTATTGGTCCAAGTTTAGGTGCTGAAAACATTGAAAATGGATTTGCAGCGTTGGCGCTTGGCTTGGCGAGCACATTGTTATTTATGGCACTTTGGTATCGTCGTTTAGGTTGGATCGCGAACATCGCTTTGCTCGCCAATATGGTTCTGTTGTTTGGGTTAATAGCATTGATACCAGGAGCGGTTTTAACCTTACCCGGTATTGCAGGGTTAGTACTCACTGTCGGTATGGCGGTTGATACTAATGTCCTTATTTTTGAACGAATACGCGACAAACTCAAAGAGGGAAGAAGTTTTGCCAATGCTATAGACCGTGGGTTTGATAGTGCGGTTTCAACAATCTTTGATGCAAATATTACCACTATGATCACCGCTGTGGTGCTTTATGCCATCGGTAATGGTCCAATCAAAGGTTTCGCTTTAACGCTTGGGCTCGGTTTGCTAACCAGCATGTTCACCGGCATTTTTGCCTCTCGTGTCCTTGTTAATCTTGTTTATGGACGTAATTCATCGCGTGATGTGAGGGTTTAATATGGAAATCAAATTCACCAGTTTCTGGCGTTATACCTGTAGTGCTATCTCTATTTTGCTTATGGTGGTATCGATAGGTGTCATCGCCTTTAAAGGTCTGAATTGGGGGCAAGACTTCACCGGTGGAATTGTCAGTGAGATACGTCTTGATAAGCGTATTGAAGAGCCAGTTCTGAGAGCCACGCTTAAACAAAATTATGGTAGTGAAGTTTTCTTGATTGCGACAGGTGAGCCTCAGCGTTGGGTGCTACGTTATCCTGTTACGACGAAGGAGAATGTGAATCTATCTGAACTATCGGCACAGTTAGACACCAATGTTGAGACACTCAATACCAGTATTGTTGGACCACAAGTTGGCCAAGAGCTGGCAGAGCAAGGTGGCCTCGCGGTGCTTATCGCTATCCTATGCATTCTTGGCTATTTGTCGTTTCGTTTTGAATGGCGCTTAGCCAGTGGGGCACTGTTTGCTCTCGTTCACGATGTTGTGTTTGTGGTTGCCTTTTTTGCACTGACGCAAATGGAGTTCAACTTAACGGTACTTGCTGCTGTTTTGGCAATACTGGGGTATTCGTTGAATGACTCGATTATTATCGCTGACCGAATACGTGAGTTGTTAATTAGAAAACCGGATGTTCCTTTAGCCGAGGTCAACAATATGGCCGTAATGGCGACGTTCTCTCGTACTATGGTGACATCAGGTACCACGTTATTGACCGTTGCAGCGCTGTGGATTATGGGCGGAGAACCTCTGCAAGGATTTTCGATTGCTATGTTCATTGGTGTTCTGACCGGAACATTTTCTTCGATTGCAGTGGGAACATCGTTGCCAGAATGGTTGGGATTAACAAGTAAGCACTATCAATCACCATCTTTAGTTAAAGATATTTAATTAGAAGTGTTTTGATATGAGAAATAGGGTAGTGATGCGATCGCTGCCCTATTTCCGAGTTGTCATCATATAAGTCAAACCAGTAGCTTGCGTTTTGTAGATAACATATATCTGAAGCTTGATGTGATGTGGGAGAGAGAACGGGCATTAGACCAACCGCTCTCTTAGCAAGTCTTTGCCCCATTATCATTTACGGCTAAAATATTCGCGGCCACGAACTACTGAAATCTGCCCAAATACAGCTCATGTAACGATATTAAGATTTATGCAATAATAGTGAGTTTCTATGTTTGCAAAGTCGCTTCGGGACAAAACCGCCTCCACTCTTTATCACCAATTTAATCAACCGGTTGGGGTTAGAACTTGCAGTCGTGCTTCATTACAAGCCGCTTCGAGCTTATGAGGTAAGGCATCATCAGATATCAAATAGTGGAAATTTAGCAAGTTACCGATTTTGTATGTGGCGGTTTGATTGATAGTTTTCTTTTCTACTATCAGATACTTTTTCATGCTCCTTTCCATAACCAGATTCGCAATGTTTGCTACCAACATATCCGAAGCTGTCACGCCAAACCTATCGTGAACACCTGCGGACGAAATAAACACTTTCTGAAATATCATAGGTGTTAGCACATCATTAGAGGTGGAGACGAAGATATCATGTACAGCGTTATAATCGCCGCCTTGCAAGATAGCCTTACAGTTAGGTTTATTCTTTAATGCCAAAAAGACATTCATAGAAGCAGTAACACCTGTAAATTTCACATGATCGGGTATTGAACCAATAATGTCAGCGTTAAGTACTCCGTTATCGAAATACACTACATCATTCATCTCTATAAAGTCAGAAACGATAGCCGAGATATAGTTATTCACTTTGACTGGAGGGAAAACTGTTGTATTGCGCGCTTTCTGAGGTGGAGTCGCCTGAGAAGATACTTCCGAAGGCATCTGTTCAAGATCTTCCGTAACTTCATCATGAATGATTGGATCACCACGACGGATATATCCGCCGTAGTATTCAAGAGGAAAAGAATGAGCAGCATTGGAGCTTAAATCACGACGAACTGTCATTTCTGACACTTCTAAAAGGCGGGCGATTTCTTTCAAATGAATTTTGTCGCTGTGTTTTAGGCATGCTTCAATTCGTCGAAGTCTTTCTAACTGCTTTGTAACCATGTTTCTCCATTTTCGGCCTTTTACAGCCGAAGGCTTCTTACTCTTAGTAACCATTCGTCGTTGGAGCTTCACCCGTGACAATGCTCACACTCGCACTAGCGCCAACTCGAGACGCCCCAGCGTCAATCATTGCTTGTGCTGTTTCTTTGGTGCGAACGCCGCCAGATGCCTTTACTCCCATTTGTTTGCCAACAGTATCACGCATTAACTTAATATGCTCAACAGTTGCACCACCTGTTGAGAAACCTGTCGATGTTTTCACAAAATCAGCACCAGCACGCTTGCTAATGTTACACAATTTAACAATTTGTTCGTTAGTAAGTAGGCAGGTTTCGAAGATAACTTTAAGCAATTTCGGCCCACATGCTTCTTTTATAGCGACAATCTCTTTTTCAATAACATCCCACTTACCGTCTAAGACATCGCTGATGTTCACTACCATATCAATTTCATCAGCGCCTAAAGAGATTGCATTCTGAGTTTCAAACACTTTAACAGCAGTGGTGTTTGCCCCTAAAGGAAAACCGATAACTGTGCAGATCTTAACATTTGATGTGTTTAGGCGTTCGGCACAATGCTCAACAAAATCAGGATTGATACAAACAGAGAAGAACTTGTGTTCGTGGGCTTCATCACAGAGAGTGTTGATTTGTTTAGTTGTGGCGTTAGCCAATAATAATGTGTGGTCAATATAGTGATTCATGTTGTTACCTTATGCGTTAATCTTGGATATATAGTGTATGTTACTTTAATAACACTTATAAATTGTATTGTTATGATGTTAACTTAAAAATGTGATTCAGTGCTGTTTTTCTCACTATTTAATAGGCGATCACATCATTTAAGTGATCTCAATCTCAGTAAATACTCATTAAGATCGATTAATGTTAGTTTTATAACATCAATAAGGAAGGTTAACAATGAAAACAATTGCAGTTATCGGCTCAAATATGGTTGATCTCATTTCATACACAGACCGTATGCCAAAAGAAGGTGAAACATTAGAAGCTCCATCATTCAAAATGGGATGTGGTGGGAAAGGTGCTAACCAAGCCGTAGCCGCTGCGAAAATGGGAGCAGATGTTGTAATGGTAAGCAAAGTGGGTGACGACATGTTTGCCGACAATACGATTCGAAACTTTCAATCTTACGGCATCAACACTCAATATGTGAGCAAAGTACCTCAGACTTCAAGCGGTGTGGCACCAATATTTGTTAACTCCACATCTCAGAACTCAATTTTGATCATTAAAGGAGCTAACGAGTTTTTAAAACCAGATGACATTGATAAAGCAGAAAGTACCTTGGTGGAGTGCAGTTTGATTGTACTTCAGCTAGAAGTACCACTGGAAACTGTCTATGCCGCCATCGAATTTGGCAACAAGCATAGTATTCCGGTATTGCTAAATCCTGCACCTGCTGTACCTGAGCTTGATATTGAATATGCTTGTCGTTGTGATTTCTTCGTCCCTAACGAAACTGAACTAGAAATTCTAGTGAACAAGCCTGTTGAAACGGTTGAACAGATTAAAGAAGCAGCCACCATTCTTCTAAATAAAGGTTTGAACAATATCATCGTTACCATGGGTTCGAAAGGAGCGCTTTGGTTAAGCAAAGATGGTAAAGACGTATTCATTGAGCCAACCAAAGTAAATGCGGTGGATACCAGTGGTGCGGGGGATGCATTCATTGGCTGCTTCTCTCACTACTTTATGCAAACTGGTGATGTACAGAAGTCATTGGAAAAAGCTTCACTGTTTGCTGCATTTAGTGTGACGGAAAAAGGAACACAGTTCTCTTATCCGAGCATTGAACAATTCGAAGAGTTTGAAACAAAGCACTCTAAATAATACTAACGGTCTGAACTGACAATTAAAACTGGCTCATTATTTCTAATGAGCCACAGATAACTTGTTCTTTAAGGAACCCTACAATGATAAAAAATAATACCATCCAAGGCTCTGATGGCTATTTGGATAAAACACCAGTATTTCAATTCATACTATTATCTTGCCTTTTTCCTTTATGGGGATGTGCGGCTGCATTAAACGATATTCTAATTACTCAATTTAAATCTGTCTTTGAGTTATCTAACTTTGCAAGTGCCTTAGTGCAAAGTGCTTTTTATGGTGGTTATTTTCTAATTGCAATCCCTGCTTCTTTAGTTATTAAAAAGTCGTCGTATAAAATGGCTATTATGATTGGTTTGTCGCTTTATATCTTTGGTTGCGCTGCATTTTTCCCAGCTTCTCATATGGCAACTTATACTATGTTCCTAGCTGCGATTTTCGCTATTGCTGTGGGTTTGTCTTTTCTTGAAACAGCGGCGAATACATATTCTTCAATGTTGGGACCAAAATCCCATGCAACACTGCGTTTGAACATCAGCCAAACTTTCTATCCAATAGGTGCTATTGCGGGTATCTTGCTTGGTAAATACCTTATTTTCCAAGACGGTGCTAGCTTAGAATCACAAATGGCGACAATGTCTCCAGATCAGATTCATGCGTTCCGTCTGGAGATGCTAGAGCATACGCTGAAGCCTTATAAGTACATCATTTTCATTCTCATCGGTGTGTTAGCGTTGTTTATGTTCACTCAATACCCGAAATGTAAAGTGGCTCAACAAAGTGGTAAAAAAGCCCCTTCTATTGGTAAAACGCTTAAGTATTTATCGACTAATAATCGCTTCAAAAAAGGCATCATTGCACAGTTCTTATATGTAGGTATGCAGGTCGCGGTGTGGTCGTTCACGATACGTTTAGCATTAGAAATGTCTGATATCAACGAACGCGCAGCATCAAACTATATGGTGTACTCATTCGTGTGTTTCTTTATAGGTAAATTTATTGCCAACATCCTGATGACAAAATTTTCTGCTGAGAAAGTACTCATTGTTTATTCTTTGATTGGTATGGCGTTTCTTGCTTATGTATCTCTAGTTCACGATTTTAGCGCGGTATACGTAGCTGTTGGTGTGAGTGTTTTGTTCGGTCCTTGTTGGGCAACTATCTACGCTGGTACATTAGATACGGTAGATAACGAATATACGGAAACAGCGGGAGCTGTCATTGTTATGGCGATCGTAGGCGCAGCAGTGGTACCTGCTATTCAAGGTTTGGTGGCTGACGCTATTGGCATGCAGCTTTCTTTTTTGGTCAACTTTATTTGCTTTGGATACGTTGGTTATTATTTCTTAGGTGAAATGAAAAATAAGAACCAAAGCGAAAAACAGACTCAATTAGCAGAACAAACAAATTAATGTAGCAAAAAGCCACTTTATAAGTGGCTTTTCTGTTCCGGAGAAGATTTATGTATATCATTCCACTAAACAAAGCACAGTTTAATCAGCAAGAAACAATTTTAATTCAATCTGAGGATTTTAAAGTATCAGCGTTCAAATATAACTCTGGGGTCGAAGGGTTAAAAATAGAAAATGCGAAAGGTTATTTAACAATTCTGCCTTACATGGGGCAAATGATTTGGGATGCGAAATTTCTAGGTGAAGACATTTGTATGGAGAACATGTTTTCGGAGCCGAAACCAAGCAATGAGATTGTAGCCACATACGGATGTTTCGCTTTCCATTCTGGCATGATTAGAAATGGTTGTCCAAGTCCTGAAGATGACCACCCGCTGCACGGTGAAATGCCGTGTGCTAATATGGATAAAGCATGGTTAGAAGTCGATGAATATCAAATTACTCTAAAGGGTGAATATGAGTATGTAATGGGTTTTGGAGACCACTACTTAGCGACTCCGTCAGTTTCTATTGAGAAGGGGGCGTCTATGTTTGAGATTAAAATGAAAGTGCAAAACTTAGCTTCGGTCCCAATGCCACTACAGTATATGTGTCACATGAATACGGCATACTTCCCAGAGGCGAAGATGACGCAAAACATTCCGGATAGTGCGGTTAAGTTGCGTAAATCGATTCCCGGCCATGTTAAGCCAACACAACAATGGCTCGATTTTAACGACACACTCAAAGCGCAATCAGCACCCATTCATCAGCTTTCTGCACCAGACATGTATGACCCTGAAATCGTTTATTTTATGGATAACTTGTCTCAGCATACTGACAATGCTGAGTTTGAAATGACAATACCGAATGGCAAGACGTTAATTACTCGATTTGATACGACAGAATTCAACTATGCGACGCGTTGGATCTTGTACAACGGAGACCAAAAAGTCGGAGCCTATGTCCTGCCTGCAACTTGTCGACCAGAAGGTTACTTAGCCGCTGAGAAAAACGGTACGTTGATTCAATTGCAACCAAAGGAAGTGAGAGAGTTTACAGTGAAAACAGGCATTATTGAAAAATAAAACTTTGCGGTGTGATGTAAAAAACAGCCATTTGTTTGGCTGTTTTTTTAGTTTGAAAGCAATTTTGTAGACAAAAAAGTAAGAATCTATGAATCCACTTATTGGCATATAAACGATGTAGTTCACTCAGACTGCATCCTGACAACGCTGAACAAGTACCATAACCGCAGCATCGAAACCGCTCTGGTCATCGAAGAACTGATTCCAGTGAACAAAAGAGATGCATGAAGATAAAGAGCTATTTGATAAGCTTAATCTTTCAGTGTACGAGATAGTGTTCTACCGGGCCTTGGTTGAAAATGAGGCTTCAGTACATGAACTTGGCTATCATGCGTTGCGAAATCTAGCTATAGAGTTAACAGTTCAGCTTCGTAATTCAGCAACGCTTGACTGGCAGAAGCGTGACAGTGTCCGTGCTCGTATGCGTAACTTAGTCTGTCGACTGTTACGCCGCTGGACGTATCCGCCAGATGCCGCAGAGGAGGCTATCAAACTTGTACTTGAGCAAGCAGAGATTCTTGCTGACGCGTGGTACAAATAATGACAAAAGTAAGCTATCAACCTTGCCTTTTGAATATCTATGCATAACTTGTTTGATAGTCGGCCAGATGATTACATCTTTTGGTCAAAAAAAGTAATCTAATCAGAATTAATTAGAGTTTTATAACCAAGCAATAAATGTCTAATTCAATGACAGACGGTATGCGTGTCTGAAGGCCAATAAATAAAAATATTGAGACACGGTAACTCGTTTTACTAAGCGATATCTTAGTACGAAAATAAAGAAACTAAAGGTGCTTATCGTGACGAAATTACCTACAAACTCACCAACTGACTTTTGCGTAGCCTTTATAGAAAGGGAACTTGAAGATAACCGAGAGAAAAAAATTTTGATGAGTCGCTGGCCAATTATGCAACGGATGATTGATCAGGCATCAAATCTTGAAAGGGTGTTCAACGAGTTAATACATCGGTTTGGCTACGCTGACAAACTAGCAATCCATTATGAATCAGAGAGGCCAAATGCTGAAGCTGTTTGGTTAACATTGGAACATATCTGGATGAGCGAAGATTTTGCGAAGGAAGAGTTTATCCAAGCTAGAACCAATAGGCGTGAGCTACTCAAATTGCAAGAAGATATCTCGGAGCTTTCATGTCGTCTGGCCGGTATGTTAAGACGCCAGAGTGAATTGTATGAGTTATCTGGTTTTCGCCGTCATGATTATCAAACAGCAATCGATTCGTTGGTGCAAGGCGGAGAGCATAACTATCTTTTCGGAGCTTACGTTAAAAATGAGCTTGAAAGTCTGGCGTACCAATATGATCTTAAATACTGGCCTTCACGGGCTGATGTCGTAGAAGCCATTGGTGAGTTTGAAGAGCTTCAACCGATACCACGACATGTTGAAATCCCTGATGCGGTACTAGATGGAAGAGCGTCAGACCATAAAGATTTTGTTCTTGCGTTTGACGCCCAATTTGATGAACTAAATCAGCTACCTATCGGATTTAGATTCAGCAATCAAGCTATGGCAGACATTATCAATGTAGTTTTAGACTTTCCTGAAGATAAGCTCATCCTTGGTGATACTATTCGGACGATCAGGAATCGATATGTAGTGGTCAAATAAAACTGGCTACAGGTTTAGAGCTTTTCCATACTTTTGGTAATCTGAAATGCTTTCATTAGTGCAAAAGTCTTAACACGAAAATGTCCATGTTCGTTTCAGTCCCATTTCAATTTTGCTTTGATTTATGACTGTTTTCATTTGGCATTTATTTTGGTTAGTATTTCTGATACTAGAAATATGAATTAAGTTGGGTATTATTCTACTTGATTGGTGGATTGAAAAGTTGGGGTCAGGTCAGCATTATGGTCGATAAAAAGGTACACCTGCTTGGTCATGCATTGAATGAGCTTTTAGAGCGAGGGCTAGTAAACTTAAACGAGCTTGATGACACTAATGGCTCAATTGAGTGTGAACTACTGGGGAAAAGCTCTGTTATTAATTGGCATGGAATTGGACACGGTGAAATTCGGCTTTCCGTGTTGTGGGATTATGACAAGACAAAACACCCTCAGCATCTTGAAGGCGGATATAAAAATAAGAGTGTAAACCCTGATTCGAATCATGTTGAAAAGTACACAACCAGTACACCACTTGCAAAACCTGCCAAGTATAAAGAGTTTGTCGGGGTGGTATGTTCTACTTGGATAGAACGCAAAGAAGGTAAGTATCTTCAAACACGGGATGGGAAGGGCTCTGACAGCACATTTGATAATTACATCCGTCAATCAACTAGGCCTGAACTTCAAGATATCCCTAATTGCTCACCAAATGGATTTGAGTTAACTGGTCGCTTCCATATGTAGCGGCAGTAAACTCGGCTAGGTACGTCTGAGAGGCCGTTTCGACGATTGAATTTCCACCGACTTGATGGACATATTTATGGTAAGCGACCTACGATCTGATTCGTAGGGCTTTGCTTTGCCATACCTCAGTTAATCCGAGATTTTCTAATTTAGTAAATACCGTAACTTAGAAATGTCCATTTCCGAGTTACGATACCGGACATCAGTGTTGTGATCACCAAGCGATTTTGTCATATGTTAACTCGCTACTGAATTTGTCGGTGAAGTGAGGGGAGTTCAGGGCATTTTTCTGTAAGAAACTTTCTTACAAAAAATTTAACTCCCAAATCCAATCATCACAAAAATATCAACTTATGGTTGCATTGGACGATATCAATATATGGTTGTATTTTTTATAACTATCTGAATTATAATAAATCATAAACATCATTTTATGGTTGTATCAACAATTGCCAAACAACCATACATGGTAGTGATCCAACCGTATGTTGAAAACGCAATTACGATAACCTGAAAGTTAATCAATTGACTACCATTCTTTTACATAATTCCAACAAGAATGGTGTGATGGTTGAAAACTCATTATGGGATGTTTGTAGAGCACGGGAGTAGAGTATTGAATAAGCCTTTGAGCTTTGCTTCTGATCTAATATGCTCGTATAAGAAATAGAATTCATACAAGGAAAGTAAAGTTCATGTCTAACGATTCGTATTCGACAATCTCTGATCCCGCACTACTTGGTCCAGACGTCAGCCGTTCCAATTTATGGCGTTTAACACTGGCACAAGCGTTGGCAGGGGCGAATTCAGTGGTTGTATTTGCAACCGGAGCGATTGTCGGAAGTATGCTGGCGCCTTCTCCGTTGCTTGCCACACTGCCTATTTCTATTTTCGTTGTTGGTATGGCTGTGTGTGTCTTTCCTGCGGGAGAATTAGCAAGAAAGTACGGACGAAAAGCGGCGTTTATGGCGGGTTCGGTAGCAGGCGTGTTAACGGGGTTGTTAGCGATGGCTGCTATGTTCACGGGATTGTTCTGGTTGTTTTGTCTCTCGACCCTTCTAGGTGGCGCTTACGCCGCCGTTGTTCTCTCTTTTCGTTTTGCTGTAACGGACGGTTTACCGCCAGAGAAAAGACCTCAAGCACTTTCGCTAGTTATGGCTGGTGGTATTGTTGCAGGTGTTATCGGGCCTCAGCTAGTGACACAAACCATGTATCTGTGGCCAGAAAAAATGTTTGCTGCCACTTTCCTTGCACAGGCAGTAGTTGCTGTGATCTCAGGTGTGATCTTATATGGCGTTCAGTCTCCGGCTGTAAAAGAGCAGCATGGTGGAAGAAGACCATTATTGGAAATTGCACTTCAACCGCGCTTTATTTCTGCTGTGGTGTGTGGCGCAGCGTCATACATGATCATGAACTTTCTTATGACTGCAGCCCCGCTCGCCATGCATATGCACGGCCACAGCCATGAGTCGTCAAACTTAGGTATTCAATGGCATGTGATTGCCATGTATGCCCCGAGCTTTTTCACCGGCAAACTGATAGCGCGATTTGGCGCTGTGCGTATTTCCGCAATAGGCATTGTTTTGACGGGTGTTTCTGCGGCTGTTGGTTTGTTGGGCGTAGATGTAAACCATTTCTGGTGGTTACTCATTTTACTGGGCATTGGATGGAACTTCGGCTTTCTTGGCGCTTCTGCATTGGTGTTGGAATGTCATAAACCGGAAGAGAAAAATCGCGTTCAGTCGCTCAACGACTTTATTATTTTTGGCTTGATGGCAATAGGTTCTTTTTCATCAGGCGGGCTGTTAAGTGCTTACGGCTGGCAGATGGTGTTGTTGGTATCCTTTGTTCCTTTGATCTTGGCTGCTTTAGCTTTAGCAGCTGCGAAAGTTGGAAAATTGCGAGCTTAAATTCCCAACTGCTTTAGATACAAATAGCAAAGCCCCTTAAATAAGGGGCTTTGTTTTGGTGTACTTTTTGGTTAGAGATTTACGCAATCACTAAGAAGAAAATAGCGGTCGCGACAATACCGATAAGCGCATATGGGAACTGAGAAGTTGCGTGTTGCATTGGTGTACAACCAGAACCTTGTGCCGACAATACTGTAGAGTCACTGAAGAAACATGAGTGGCTGCCCGCAGCTGATGCAGAAAGCAGTGCTGCAACCGTTAGGTGTAGAGGAACACCAAGCTGTTCACCCAGTGGCAGAACGATTGGCATTGCTACTGCAAAAGTACCCCAAGATGATGCAGTGGCGAATACTAAAGCGCCGGTAATCATAAAGATGATGGCTGGGAAATAAGAGGCAGATAGGTAAGGGCTCACTGTTTCAATAACATACTGAGTTACGCCTAGCTGGTCGTTCACAGACTTCAACATAAAGCCGCCGATAACGGTTGCAAGAGGCAGCAACATGACTTTAATGCCATCGTAAACAGACTCGAACATGTCGTTCATTGAAATCAGTCGTTGAGCACCGTAGAAACAGATAGTGAAGATAAGGGCAACGAAAACACCAGCCAGCAAATCAATGCCGAAGTACCAGCTTGCAGCTACAAGTACAATCATAGGAAGCAGGAAGTTAATCAAACCCATGGTTGGATTGGTGTGAGATGAGATATCAGAGCCAAAGTCGATATCCGTTGCGCCGTCTGGGCGAACTTGACCATTTTTCGCACGCTGTTCAGCAGCTTTCATTGAACCCAGATCTGGGATCTTCTCCATCGCAACCAGCAGCACAATCACCAGTGTTACCCAACCGTAAGCCATATAAGGAATCGCTTCAATATAGGTCTTAATACCTTCACCGGCTTCAGCAACGTTGTTTGCTTCCAGTAGTGAGCTGAAGAAAATCGCCCACGTTGAAATCGGTACAAGAATACAAATCGGTGCTGCTGTTGAATCGACTAAGTAAGACAGTTTCTCGCGGGAGATGTTGTAACCGTCAGTCACTTTCTTCATAGAAGAAGAGATAGCAATAGCATTCAAGTAGTCATCAATGAAAATAACAATGCCCAGAACAAACGTCATCAACATCGATTGTCTGCGGCTTTTAACCTTAGTGACTAACATATCTGAGAAACTCAGAATGCTACCGCCTTTTTCCAGTACCGCAATCAAGCCACCCATCAGGCCACATACGAGAATAATCCAGGCGATGGTTTCATCCATCATCACGCCCATTGAAATATCCACGATTTGTTCAACCGCTTCTCTTGGATTAAGCAACAACACCCCAGCAATAGCACCGCTGAAAAGCGCTTCAACTGTGCGATGAGTGGTCAGTGCAAACACCAATACCAGTGTTGTTGGTAGAAGGCTCATCCACCCGTAGAGTTCGCCCTCTTCGTGGTTTAATCCTATCGCCGTAAAAAATATAAACGTGGCTAAGGATATAAGAGAGACAAAGATATGTTGCGTATTAATCTTTAGTGGCGCTTCCAGCGCTTTGGTTTGACTAGTCATGAAGTACAGTTCCTTTGTTTATGCTGAGTGTAACATCCAGTCGATTTCCATTGGGGTGATAGCTCGTTCAAATTCAGCGAGCTCACTTCGTTTGCAAGCTAGATACAGGTCAATAAACTCTCTCGAAATATATTGATTGAGTTCGCTGCGCTCTAGCCTGTCAAGGGCTTCAGGCATGCGTAGTGGCAGAGTTACCGCATTATCACTTAAAGGTGGAGGACATTGCTCCTTGGTATAGTTATCACTCGCTAATACTGCGGAAAGTACAACTGCAGCGAGAATATAGGGGTTAACGTCAGCACCTGCAATACGGTGTTCTATTCGACGGTTGTTCTTGTCACTAATTGGAACACGTAGCGCAACACCACGGTGGTTTTCTCCCCAGTTGGCTTTCGTTGGAACATAAGCACCAGGAGTGAAACGGCGGTAAGAGTTAACGTTAGGGCAAATCAAACCCATGGCTTGAGATGTTTGTGAAAGCATCGCTGCCATTGTTTGATAGAAAAGGGAACTTGCTTGGCCATCTTGCTGGCTAAAGAGGTTGTTATCTTCGCTATCCACCAAGCTAAGGTGAATGTGCATACCATTACCCGCTTGATCTGCGAAAGGTTTCGCCATGAAAGTTGCGTCGAAACCATGTTGGTGAGCAATTTGTCGGATCAAGCGCTTCGCGATAATGATTTCATCACAGGCTCGCAGAACATCTTTCGAGTGGTTGAAGTTAAGTTCGAATTGACCCGGAGCGGATTCAGAAAGTGCACCAGAAGTATTTAACCCTTGTTCGAAAGCGATGCGGTTTAAATCAGAAAGGAAATCAGCATAGTCGTCCAATCCATCTAAATCATAAACTTCGGTGTCTTTCTCTCGCGTTTTTTTGGTTGGGTTAATGGCGGTTAACGGTTCGCCATGCTCACCACGAACTTTATCGATCAAGTAGAACTCAAGCTCTAGTGCTATACAGGGAAACTGATTTTTGCTCGCGAGTGTTTCTAGCATGCTAGAAACGATATTACGGATGAAGAGTGGATTTGGTCGTTCGCCTTTTTCATCCATCATGCTGATCAGTAGTTGCCCGACCTGTTCCTTGGCTGTTGGCATTAGTGTTCCGCTGATCGGGAAACACAAATTATCCGGCTCGCCTAGATCTTCTCCAAGTCCGGCCGATTCAACAACGTTGCCTTTTGTATCAAGGGAAATAGTAGACAGCGGTAGGGCAACACCTTTGTTCAATTTATCTAATGCATTGATTGGGATTCGTTTTCCTCTTGGGGCTGCATTTATGTCTGTGAATATGAGGTCGACAAACTCAATACTGGGCCAGTTTTGTTTAAAATTTTGTACTTCCTGTAGATAAGCTTCCATTTTTCTTCTCCGAATAAACTGACGTATCGAAATTAGAGATAACTTTTAACAAAAAAATCACATCTTCATCTTTGAAATATGGTTTCTTCAGTTATTTGTAATTGAAACAGTCACTTATTGTTTTGCGTTGAATTCTGGTGAGTTGCTTTTATGTATTTCTTGTTAACTATTTTGTAACAGTCGTTTTTGTTTTGTTCAATATAATGGGCATGAATATTCGCTTTTAATGCTAAAAAGGTGCTCAGTGTCACGTTATTGCCATTATTTTGAACATCCGTGTTGATAATTTTGTACACGGTTTGTAGTGTAAATGTTAAATATATCGAACACGGAATTGTCATGGTAGGAAAACGCAAACCGATCATTGGCGTTGTTAGCTGTACGAAGGAACTCAACGGCTATCAAATTCAAGCGGTTAATGGATTTTATCTTCGCGCTGTCAAAGATTTTGGTGGAATGCCAATCATTCTTGCGCCAGACATGTCTGGTGATGAAGTGGAAGAAATTTTGAATGTCTGTGATGGCTTTTTATTCCCAGGTAGCCATTCAAACGTTGCACCGCATCGCTACAACGCGAGCCACACTGAAAATAAACGAGATGAAGCGCGTGACGAGCTTTCTATCTCTCTGATTAGAAAAGCCATTGACCGAAACATTCCATGTTTAGGCATTTGTCGTGGTTTTCAGGAAATGAACGTTGCACTGGGCGGAACGCTGAATCCAGCCGTTCACGATTCAGGTTTTAATGACCACCGAGAATCGGATGTTGAAGATTTTGAACAAAAATACGCACACGGCCACTTGGTATTAGTACAAGAGCAGAGTTTGTTTGAGCGTTGGCTGAAAGAGGAGGAGTGGGAAAATGCAGCTCACTTCCACGTCAACACTTTACACAATCAGGGTGTGGAACAGTTGGCACCTCAGTTAAGAGTAGAAGCTAAAGCCCCCGATGGTTTGATAGAAGCATTTAGCCTTCCCGAGCAAGATTTCTTTGTTGGTGTTCAGTGGCACCCAGAATGGAAAGCTAAAACAAATCATTTCTCACAAATTTTATTTAAAGAGTTTATGATGGCAGCCTCACGTTAACGTTTGGAGCTGCATATTGATGGACAATTTGGAGATTGGAAAAACTATTGTTCAGTTGCGTAAAAAGCATGAATTGTCACAAAGGGAACTCGCTGAAAGAGCTGGCATAACACACAGTGCTATCTCTTCTATCGAGAATGGCAAAGTGAGCCCGTCGGTGAGCTCGTTGCAAAAGATCGTCAATGTTTTTTCTTTATCTCTTTCGGAGTTTTTCATGATTGAACAATCTCCGAAAAATGAAGCGAAGGTTGTTATTCCATCTGAGGAACTGGTTGAAATGGGCAGTGAGTCTGTCTCGATGAAACTAGTGACCAATGGCAAAAAAGATCAGGTGATTGGATTCCTGATTGAAGAGTACGCACCTTTTGGAACGACAGGTGCGAGAGAAATCGAACACGAAGGCGAAGAGATAGGCACGGTTCTAGAGGGACAAATCACTCTGGAATACAAAGGCAAATCTCACGTTATCAAAGCTGGCGAGTCGTACGTTATTGATACGAACGAGCCGCATAGATTTACTAATCACACAGACAAGGCTTGTCGAATGATAAGTGCGCATACGCCAACCACTTTCTAAGTGGTGCTTGCCTTGTGTGATCACAAGGAGAGCGTATGAACACCCAAGAGCAATGGATTGAGTTAAAAGATAATCTAAACATTGAAAATCGGGCCTATATTAACGGTGAATACAGCGCCGCGCTGAGCGGGCAGACGATTCCCGTAGTAAACCCAGCAACAGACGAAATCATTACAGAAATCGCTCGTTGCCAAAGTGAAGATGTCGATCTTGCGGTATCATACGCTCGACGAATTTTTCAATCAGGTCAGTGGAGTGAAAGCAGTCCTTCTTATCGAAAAGCAGTACTGAATCAGTTCGCTAACCTGATTGAACAAAACCGAGAAGAGCTAGCACTACTTGAAACGCTCGACACAGGTAAACCTATCTCCCACAGTTTTTCTACCGATATTCCAGGTGCTGCTAATTCACTGCGCTGGTACGCGGAAGCGATCGATAAAGTGTACGGTGAAGTCGCACCGACAGAAAAAGACGTACACGCTTTTATTTCCCATCAACCGATTGGTGTTATTGCTGCTGTTGTTCCGTGGAACTTCCCTCTATGGATTGCATGTTGGAAGCTTGGCCCAGCATTGGCTGCGGGTAACAGCGTTATTTTAAAACCTTCAGAAAAATCTTCTTTAACCGCGATTTTCCTTGGTCAGCTTGCGGCTCAGGCTGGCATGCCTAACGGTGTGTTCCAAGTGATTACTGGCTTCGGTCATGAAGCAGGTGATGCCTTAGCAAAACACCACGATGTAGATTGCATCGCCTTTACTGGTTCAACACGGATTGCTGGTCAGTTGATGGTCAGCTCAGGTCAAAGCAACCTAAAACGCGTCTTCGCGGAAGCTGGTGGTAAGAACGCCAATATCGTTTTTGAAGATTGCGACGATTTAGACCGCGCAGCAGCAGAAACGGCTTCTGGTTGTTTTTATAACCAAGGTGAAGTGTGTGTTGCAGCGACTCGTTTGCTGGTTCATGAGAGCATCAAAGATCAGTTCATCGAAAAAGTGATTGCAGCAGCAAAAGCGTTCACGCCAAAAGACCCTATGAATCCAACATCATCGATGGGCGCACTTATCGACCAAGACCACAAAGCGAAAGTTCTGGAATACATTTCACTAGGTCAGGCTGAAGGCGCAACCCTACGTTGTGGTGGAGATGTTGAAGGTCAAGGCGCGTTTGTTGAACCAACCATTTTGGACAACGTCAGTAACAAAATGCGTGTTGCTCAGGAAGAGATTTTTGGTCCTGTACTTTGCGTCATTCCATTTAAGGATGAAGCTGAAGCTATCGAGATTGCCAACGATTCTAAATACGGCTTAGGTGCCGCATTGTGGAGCAGCAACATCAATCGAGTACACCGTGTTGCCAAGCAGCTACAAGCTGGCTCCGTTTGGGTCAATAACTACAACGAAGGGGATATGACTGTCCCGTTTGGTGGATTCAAAATGAGCGGTAACGGCCGTGATAAATCACTCCACGCTCTGGAAAAATTCACTGAAACCAAAACCACTTGGATTCGTATCCACGCTTAAGCCCACTGACGATTACGATAAATAAAGGAATATGATTATGAACAAGCATACGGACTCGTATTACGCTGATTCTGTGCCAAATATGCCAGATTACCCTCAACTTCAAGACAACATTGAATGTGACATCTGTATTGTCGGTGCCGGTTTCTCAGGGCTTTCTTCCGCGATTCATCTGGCGGAAAAAGGGTTTAAAGTCGTCGTTCTAGAAAGTGCCAAAGTTGGATTTGGAGCAACTGGCCGTAACGGTGGACAGATCGTCAATAGCTACAGCCGAGATGTTGATGTGATTGAAAGCCGTTATGGTCAAACCCAAGGAAAAGCTTTGTGTGAAATGATCTTCGAAGGTGGCGATATCATCCGTGGCCTCATCGATAAATACAATATCGAGTGTGATTTCAAACAAGGTGGCCTGTTCACCGCTCTCAACAATAAGCAGTTAAAAGGGCTTGAAGAACACAAGCGCAACTGGGAGCGCTACGGTAACGACCAACTTACTCTGCTGGATGCAAAAGAAATCGAGCAAACCGTTGGTACAAAAGTGTATACCGGTGGTCTTTTGGATATGCGTGGCGGTCATATTCACCCGCTTAAACTGGCGTTAGGTGAGGCTGCGGCGTTTATGTCACTGGGTGGTCAGATTTTCGAACAGTCAGCGGTACTGTCGATTGAGAAAGGTGCTAACCCAGTTGTGAAAACAGCGTTGGGCAGCGTTAAAAGCAAGTACCTTGTGCTGGCTGGCAATGCTTATCTTGGTGGTTTGGCACCGAATATCAGTAACAAAGCGATTCCATGTGGTACTCAGGTAATTACAACGGAACCTCTGTCTGACGAGCAACTGCAACAAGTATTAACCAGCGGTTATTGTGTTGAAGACTGTAACTACTTATTGGACTACTTCCGTCTGACGGCAGATAACCGTCTGTTATTCGGTGGTGGTGTAGTTTACGGCGCTCGCGACCCAGAAAATATCGAAGCTCTGATCCGTCCGAAGATGGAAAAAGTCTTCCCGCAATTGAAAGGCATCAAAGTCGATTACACATGGACAGGGAACTTCTTACTGACCTATTCACGCATGCCTCAGTTTGGTTCGTTCGCAGACAACATTTACTACCTGCAAGGTTACAGCGGTCATGGTGTTACCTGTACACACCTAGCGGGCAAATTGCTGGCAGAAACATTAACAGGCCATGCGGAGCGTTTTGATGCTTTCGCAGCGCTAAAACATTACTCATTCCCAGGCGGTCGCCATTTCCAAGTTCCATTTACAGCGATCGGTGCGGCTTACTACAACTTACGTGACAAATTGGCAATTTAAGAGATAAGGAACATCGAAATGAGCAGAGTCGTTAAATTTGCAGCTATTCAGCTATCTAAAAGCTGGGATCTGGAAGATAACCTGAACAAAGCGAAAAAAGCCATTCGTGAAGCGGCACAAAACGGAGCGAATGTTATTCTTCCTCAGGAACTGTTCGCTGCCCCTTACTTCTGCAAAAAGCAGGAAGCAAAATATTTCGAGTTGGCAGAAGAAACAGAAAACTGTCTCCTAATCAAAGAAATGAGTGCGTTAGCTAAAGAGCTTAACGTAGTGATTCCGGTTAGCTATTTCGAGCGTTCTGGTAACAACTTCTTCAACTCACTAGTCATGATTGATGCTGACGGCACAGTGATGGACAACTACCGTAAGTCACACATTCCTGATGGTCCGGGTTACAGCGAAAAATACTACTTCAGCCCTGGCGACACAGGTTTCCGTGTATGGCAAACCAAGTTCGGCAAATTTGGCGTGGGTATCTGTTGGGACCAATGGTTCCCAGAGCTAGCTCGTAGCCTAGCATTGCATGGTGCAGAAGCGATCTTCTACCCAACAGCAATTGGTTCTGAACCTCAAGACCCTACACTGGATTCACGTGACCACTGGCAACGCACAATGCAAGGTCACTCTGCTGCAAACCTAGTACCTGTTATTGCTTCAAACCGTGTAGGTACAGAAGTGGATGATGGCATTGAAACTACTTTCTACGGCTCTTCTTTCATTACCGACCACACAGGTGGAAAGATTGCAGAAGCGCCACGTGAAGGCGAAACCATCATCTACGCAGAGATCGATTTAGATGCGACAGCGAAAGCTCGTCATGCTTGGGGCTTATTCCGCGACCGCCGTCCAGACCTTTACACGAGCGTTGGCAAACTAACCGTTTAAAGGGGCGTTAAGATGAAGTTGTCAACAACTCCGGCGCAAGATGGCTTCTATTTTCCGGCTGAATTTCAGCCGGTCAGTGAAGTGTGGTTAGCATGGCCAGAACGTCGTGATAACTGGCGTGAAGACGCTAAGCCAGCGCAAGAAACCTTTGCCAACATTGCTAATGCTATCTCTCAAGTGGCAAAAGTTCGTGTGGCGGTATGCTCTGGCAGTTATGACCGCGCACGTGAAATGCTCGATTCAGAGGTTCGCTTAGTGGACATTCCATTTAACGATGCTTGGATGCGAGATATAGGTCCGACGGTTGTCATCAATGATAAGGGTGAGCGCCGAGGCATAAGTTGGAAATTCAACGCTTGGGGTGGTGAATACAATGGGCTTTATGATAACTGGCAACAAGACGATTTAGTGGCAGCTTCAGTCTGCGACATTATCGGCATTGACCATTATCAAGCGCCGTTTGTATTGGAAGGTGGATCAATTCATACCGATGGTGAAGGAACACTTTACACCACCGAAGAGTGCTTGCTGAGTCCGGGACGCAATCCTCATCTGAGTAAGTCAGAGATTGAAGCGCTACTGAAACAGTATCTGGCGGTTGAGAAAGTGATTTGGGTACCGAATGGCCTGTTTAACGATGAAACTGACGGACATGTTGATAACCTCATGCACGTCATTGCGCCAGCGAAAGTGGTGCTAAGTTGGACAGATGATCCAAGCGATCCACAATACGATTTGTCTCGCGAAGCAGAAGCTGTTCTGAAATCTGAAACTGATGCGAAAGGTCGAGCGATAGAAATCGTGAAGTTACCACTGCCGGGACCACTACACTATAGCGAGAACGAAGTGAGCGGGATTGATGTGAGTTCTGGTATGAATCGCAGCGCAGGAGAAAGGCTAAGCGCTTCATACGCGAATTTTCTTATCGTCAATAATCATGTGTTTTTGCCACTGCTTGATAAAAATACAGACGCACAAGCGGTAGAGATTTTGAGCGCGGCGATGCCGAACCATCAGATTATCGGTATTCCGTCCAGAGAGGTTCTTTTGGGCGGTGGGAACATCCACTGCATCACTCAGCAGATCCCAGCGTAATTTAAAGTTGTGTTGTTCAGTCGGTGAAATCTTCTGAGCAACGCAGCAAAGTCATCATAAGGATTGACCATGCAACAGATACAAAACAAAAGCCTTCTTTCGTTTATGGTGTCGAATGAAGCGGAAGGGATAGCGGTAACTAACCCAGCCACAGGCGAAGTCATTGGTTATGCACCGATGTCAGCAGAAAGCGACATTCTCAATGGCATTGAACGAGCGAGTGTCGCTCAGAAAGAGTGGGCGGCGATGCCAGCGAAAGCGCGCTCGGCGTTGCTACAAAAATGGAATCAATTGATTCTGGATAACAAACAAGATCTTGGTCGTCTTATGACGCTTGAGCAAGGTAAGCCGTTGGCGGAAGCTCAGGGTGAAGTGGTATATGGCGCGAGCTTTATCGAATGGTTTGCTGAAGAAGCAAAACGCACTTACGGCGAAACGATTCCAGCCCCGAGTAAAGACAAACGCTTAGTGACCATCAAGCAACCTATCGGTGTTGCCTGTGCAATTACGCCGTGGAACTTCCCAATTGCGATGATCACTCGTAAAGCAGGCCCAGCTTTGGCGGCAGGTTGTAGTTTTATCGTTAAGCCTTCGGAATCAACCCCTCTTTCTGCATTTGCAGTGGCAGAGTTGGCTTATCAGGCAGGCATTCCTCGCGATGTGTTGCAGGTGGTTCTGGGTGAAACTTCTCGTCAAGTGGGCGGTATTTTCACAACACATCCTCTGATTCGTAAGCTTTCGTTCACTGGCTCTACTCAGGTCGGCAGTATCCTAATGCAGCAAAGCGCTGCGGATATCAAACGCACCTCTATGGAGCTGGGTGGCAACGCGCCTTTCATCGTGTTTGATGATGCAGATATTGATGCCGCGGTCACCGGCGCGATTGCTTCTAAGTTCCGCAACGCGGGGCAAACCTGCGTGTGTGCTAACCGCTTCTATGTTCACAGCAAAGTGTATGACGATTTCGTCACTAAGTTTGATGCTGCAGTACAGAAACTGAAAGTCGGTAACGGCTTGGAAGCTGGCGTGAACATTGGTCCAGTGATCAGTGAATCGGCAAAACAAAATATCCAAGCACTGATTGATGGAGCCATTGAGCAAGGCGCGAAACCTGTGTCTGAATTGCACCAGTTAGATGGTCTGTTCATGCAACCTGTAGTGCTGAAAGATGTGACTCACGATATGACGATCGTCTCGCAAGAAATTTTTGGACCAGTTGCGCCTGTGATTCGTTTTGATAACGACGATCAACTGATCGAAATGGCGAATGACACTATCTACGGCTTGGCTTCTTACTTCTACAGTCAAAACATTCACCGTGTATGGAAGATTGCCGAAGCGCTTGAGTACGGCATGGTGGGCATCAACGAAGGTTTAATCTCTACTGAAGTCGCACCATTTGGTGGTGTGAAACAATCTGGTATCGGACGTGAAGGCGCGAAGCAAGGCATCGATGAATACATGGATGTGAAATACCTGTGCTTTGGCGGAAACTAATTTAAGGACGAAAAAATGACAAACCAACAACTACACCAAAGAAGAAGTCAGGTCATTGCTCAAGGGATGGGCGCTCTGTATCCCCTATATGTAGAAAAAGCTGAAAATGCCTATGTATGGGATGTGGAAGGCAACAAGTACATCGATTTTGCAGCCGGTATCGCAGTAACGAATACAGGACATGCCAACAAACGAATCAGTGAAGCGGTGAAAGCTCAGCTAGATAACTTCTCTCATACCTGTGCGATGGTCACGCCTTATGCTTCATTCGTTGAGCTAGCGGAAAAGCTGACCGAGTTGGCTCCGGGTGATACTAAGAAAAAAGCCATCTTCTTAACTACAGGTGCAGAAGCGGTAGAGAATGCAGTGAAAGTGGCGCGTGCGCATACTGGTCGTAGCGGTGTTATTGCTTTTAAAGGTGGTTTCCACGGTCGTACACATATGACAATGGGCTTAACTGGCAAAATTGCACCTTATAAAGTGGGCTTTGGTCCTTTCCCGAGTGAGATTTTCCATGCGCCTTACCCGAACGCTTTCCACGGTATCAGTGTCGAGCAGAGCCTGCAGGCACTAGAAGATCTGTTTGCATGTGATATCGAACCTGCACGCGTTGCAGCGATCATTTTTGAACCTGTGCAAGGCGAGGGCGGTTTCTACCAAGCGCCAAGAGAATTTGCACAAGGTCTGCGTAAACTCTGTGACAAACACGGTATCGTTCTGATTGCTGATGAAATCCAAACAGGCTTTGCTCGCACAGGTAAAATGTTTGCAACGGAATACTTGGGCATTGAACCGGATCTGATGACCATGGCGAAAGGTATTGCTGGCGGTTTCCCAATCTCTGCTGTTGTAGGTAAAGCAGATGTGATGGATTCAGCCTTACCGGGCGGCCTTGGTGGTACGTATGCTGGCTCGCCACTGGGTTGTGTAGCTGGCTTAGAAGTGCTGAAAATCATCGAAGAAGAAGATTTGTGTACCAAAGCAATGAGCATTGGTGAAGTGGTAAACGCTCGCATGAGCAAGCTACAGCAGTCTGTACCTGCGATTGGTGAAATCCGCACCACGGGCGCGATGATGGCGATTGAGTTTACGGATCCGCAATCAGGCGCTCCTTTGCAAGATGTCACCAAAGCGGTGATCAGCAAAGCTCAAGAGAACGGTCTGATCCTGCTTTCTTGTGGTGTGAAAGCGAACGTGATTCGCCTGCTACCACCGCTGACCATTGAGTTCGATGTGCTTAATGAAGGTTTGGATAAACTAGAAAAAATCATTCTAGAAGTGGTTAACGCGTAATAAGTTCTCACTCAGACCTTATTAGCAAAAGAGCCTGCGAGTTGGTGAAATCACTCGCAGGCTCTTTTATTTGAGGGATAACCCCTATCAGAGACAAGCTAATCCGTAGCGCGATTTAGCTCAGTACTTCTTCGTGGGTTTTAAGCGAAATAACACCTTCGGTCGGCGTTAAGTTAGACCATATGAAGTTATGGAATTTGATGATGTCACTTGCGCTCATTTCCAGTTTGTCAGCCGTTGTATGACAATCGGAAACCACCACAATATTAAAGTCTTCTACCAGTGCGGTGTGAATGGTTGCGTTAACACAAAAATCAGTCGCCAACCCTGTGATATAAAGGGTTCCAACATTTAATGAGTCTAAAAGCTCTTTCAAATTTGTCTGATAAAAAGCGCCATTAACGGTTTTCTCGACGGTGTAATCTGCATCACTGATGACAAGCTCTCTGACGATTTCAAAATCTTCTGTACCCGGCAATAAGTAGTTTTCTTTAATACCGTTATGCTGAATGAAAATAACGGGTAAGTTTTTGGCGCGGAAAGCATGAGAAAGCTTATTGATTCTTGAAATAACGCCTTCTCTGTCGTGTCTTGGTGTGTGGAAACAGCCTATCTGCATATCAATGATCAACAGGGCTTCGTTGCTCCCATCCCCTTTCGTTGTCGAGTCCGTCATGTCACTGTAATCCTTTACTTTCAGCCAAATGAAGGTCGCATTATAACCACTAAACTCTTGGCTATGCAGCCAAAATGAAGCCGATAGAGGCTATTTCTTCATTTATCTACGCTAGGGTTTTGATATCTGCTTTCATCTCGTTTAAAGTCTTTAACCTGATAAATATCGTTAAAAAGACATAGTTCTTTAGGAACATAGCTCGACAAGGAAAGCAGAGTGAAAAAACAGGCGAGAAATCTTCATCCTTCACTAGCAATTGCTAAAGCGCCTTCAGACGTATTCATGAACTTCGAAGCGTTTTTGTCGAATACGGAAACGCGCGTACACAGCCACGCTTGGGGGCAAGTTCAGTTAATTGCTGGTGGCATATTGGAAATGGAAGCGGAAGACACCCGTTTTCTTGCTCCACCTCATCTCGCAATTTGGGTTCCAGCAGGCACTCGACACAAGAGTTTTAACCGTAAGCCTCTGGATTATTGTTCCATCAATATTTCAGCCGAAATGACACACGCTTTCCCGACCAAAACGAGCCTGATTAAAGTGACTCCGATAGTGACCGCTATCATTGATGACTTTCGCATGCGTGAAATCGGTGTGGCGGAAAGTGTCGAAGACAAACGTCTGTTGCAGGTATTGATTGACCAACTTGCGACACGCGAAATGCAGCAGCACTTTTTGCCGTCCAGCCACCACAAATATTTGGCACCGATTTTAGCGGCGGTAGAAGAGAACCCGACCGATAACACCAGCTTGCAGCAGTGGGCTGAGCGAGTACACACTACCGAGCGAACGCTCGCCAGATATTGTCAGGCAGAACTCGGCATGAGCTTTACTGAGTGGCGCTTGCGTGTTCGCTATCTGCACTCAATGGACTTACTCCGAAGTGGACACTCGGTCAAAGAGGTCGCCTTAACCTTGGGATACAACCAAGCCAGCCCGTTTATTGCCATGTTTAAAAAATACTCCGGCCAGACGCCGGAGCAATATAAGAACCGTTTGTTGTAGTAGTTCCTCTTCAAACTCATCAATAGTTGTGAAGTAGAACGCTACTTAAATTCAAGGGAAGAAAAGGTGCCAAAGAACTTAAACAGTTCTTCAAGCTCCTCAAAGTTGTCATCACCATTCGATTCTCTCTGGACGAGAAACAGCAGCAGTTCAACAAAAAGGAAACCAATGGTGCGGCTGTGGAATATTGAGTCGACATCACTGGGCAGTACATACTGAACATCACTATATATGCTGTAAGGGTTGGAGTGCGTGTTCGTCACTACCGTGACATGCGCATTTTTGAGGTTGAAGAGTTTTGTAATATTCAGCACATCCGGATTAAACCGGTAGTATGAAAAAGCAATCAAAACGTCTTTATCACTTACTCCAAGCAGAGCTTTAGGTAGATCTCCCTTATCCAAAGGCAGCAAGACAACATTTGAGCGGCTGTATTTCAGTAATGTTGAAAAATGGATAGCTAGAGCGTATGAAGACGCTGGGCCAACAACATAGATAGTCCTTTCTTTATCCATGATCATCTTTGCAAGACTTTCTAGGTTTTCCATATTGAGGTCTTTGGAAAACTGCTCAATCAGTTGGCTAACATTTCCAATATAGCGTTGTGCTTCGGATTTGATATCACTGATTTGGCTGGTCTGCTTGGACTTATTTGCCTCTATTGGAGAGACCATAGTGTGAGTAATGAGCTCTCTCTTGAGCGCACTCTTAAACGCTGCATAGCCAGTGAAGCCAAGTTTGTTGAGGTAGCGTCCAATGGTGGCTTTGCTTACTCTAGCCTTTTGCGCTAAATCGATAATTCCATAGTACGAAAGTTCTTCAAAATGATTGATGATGAAAGAGTTGAGTGCTGCTTCTGACTCTGTGTAAGGTTGTAGTTTCTCTGCTAACTGCTTATAAGTTGTCAAATCAAGATGATCTTTCATGGAAGTTTAACCGTTGTTTTTCTGAGATTGCGCAGAGTAACACAGAGTCTCAAGGGTTTAAGTTTACGTTCTGTGAAAGTTGACCAAGTTAAAAAGGTCTTCTTCTTATTCCAAGAAGAAGACCGGTACGATTAACGTTGAGATTGGTAATTTTGCACCGTTTTCCACGCTATTGCTTGTAGTTTCTTCGCTATATCTGGCGACATATCACTATCTACAGGTACATCACCACCTATCGGTGATTGGTTGTAAAGTGTGGCAAAGAATACCGAAGCTGCCAGATAAGTACCCGCTAAAGAAGGGTGCTTACCATCACTATGATAGAGTTCGATATCTGGATGTTGTTGAAGGCTATTGGCAAATGCCAAGCCAACTGGGGCTACGTAGCCTCCCGTCTCCAGAGCGATTTCGTCATAAGCCTTTGCCAACGCTTGAGTTTGTTCAGGATGTGCCTTTTGCGCCCATGTCATGAAATAGACCACCTTTGAGCCTGCATCATGAGCAATTTTCGCCATAGATTTTGCGGAAGTTTGGAAGTACTCCCTTGATTCACTTTTGTTACTAATCGGCTCCATCGAGTTGCCTTGTAGAATGACCACATCCCAAGCTTTTAACGTGTTCTGGAAGCGCAAATTAGGTTCATGCCAGCCCAATTGTCCGCTAGAAATCGTAATGCCGCGGTAGCTGTAACCTTTCGCGTTGTCAGGCAGCAATGAACGAGTTAAATCACGTAAACGAGTATTAAGGTTGTTGTTGTAGTGCGTGTAAGAATTGCCATAAATAGCGACAACTTTGTTTTCACCGTCCATTTTAACTGTTGGAGATGGGGCAATGAGGATGTCAGCGTACACTGAGCTGCTACCAAACATTAACGCTGCTGCAAGCAAAGAGCTCTTTATTTTACTGTTCATGTCGTTTAGTCCTTAGAAGTCGTAACGGAGTCCAACAATGATTGCGTCATCGTCGCTGTCGGCATTTTTTGCGGCAATTTCACGATCGTACGTCACAGAAAGGTATGTACGACTCGCCAAAGTCCATTGCCCTTCAATACGCCAGTCTTCTTTTTCATAGATATCTTCACCATCCTCGTCTAAGAAGCTGTAACCTGCGAGAATTTTGAAGTTGTCCCATTGGTAAGCAACAATTGAGTCAATACCAAAATATTTTTCATTGCTATTATTGTCAGTGTCGATATTTATATAATCAGCAGTAATACCAAATGAGAAATTATTAAGTGAAAGTTCAATGCCGGCGATAATTTGATCATGCTGTTCACGAGATGTAGCTGTACTTTCACTGTCTCGGTTGAACTGGCTAAATGCAATTGCTGGAGAAACTCTGAATCCATCGCTTTTATAATTCATACGATAACTTGCCATTATGCCGTTATCTAAGCGTTCATTTTCATTGTTTCCAATAACGTAGGCAGCTTGAATTTCATGAATTCCAAATTTTCCTTCATATTGCAATGTGGAATCTTGGCGATTATATGAATAAGAAGTATCTATTGAAGATAAACCAAAGTTATAGATACCAGGAGTGAAGTTTTTATATTTATCAGTAATCTTCATTACTTGATACAAAGGGTTTTTCGTTCGGCCAAAAATTAAAGTGCCGAATTTATCATTTTCTATTCCTAGATAGTTATAACGAGCTTCCAAACTTTCTCCTGCGTCAAAGCGAGTGTCATTTTTTTCAGTTCGGACTTGCCATTCAAACTTACCTAATACTCTAGTGTTTTCAACGGCGCTTAGCTCTCTGCTCATGTCGAAGCCTAAACGGCCGCTCATGCGACCAGCCAAGTCATCTTCTGAAGCAAAACTCTCATCACCATGAGCGATTTGAGCTTCAAGTCGACCATAAATATCAAGGCTATTGGTATCGTCTTTGTAGACGTTTTGTGCTTGAGCCATTCCTGAGAAACAAAGGGTAGAGATAATGAGAGTTAAGAGTTTTTTATTCGTTACCATTGCTGCAACTTTCCTTATTTGTTATTGGAAATTGCATCCTAGATTGCATGTTTTTTAAAATGTAAGGGAAATTAATCTTCCCTAACTAAAGTTTGATTAACTTCATATTTGTCTATTTTTTAAGTAAGAATTCATGCTCGGTTAATTTATATGTGTATTTTTATTTATTATTTTTTATGGTGAAATAAATTAATTGGGCTTGATTTGTGATTTACGCAACGTTCTTGGTGTGTCTGAACTAGGTGAAAAATAGAAAGTGAGAAAAACGATTTCTCATCATAATACCTAGGAGGCGTAACGCTCTAATTATCTTTGTAGATAATACATGTGATTACTTTTTGTAATAATTCGTTCTTAAGGTATTCGCGAGGTTGTTGAATTAAATTGCTACGTTAGAATTTTTAGTTTGTGTTTAATCTAGCGCATCTAATTAAGAATTTTTAAACGCTTCACACTTTTATATGGGAAAAACAGGTTCCCATATTGTTATTTATGTTGGGTCACCAATATAAGGAGACTTACTACTATAAAAAGGTGAACAAATGATTGCTCTACTCGCTCTGCCTATCGTATTTGGGGCAGGATACTTAATAGTTAAGAAATATAACACTCAGGCTGTGTTGTTTGGCGCGGGTTTACTGATGATGATAGTTGGGGCGTTGGTTGGCGGCCCAGAATTCTTACCAAAAGGGGCTAAGCCTTCTGGTGCCACAGCGGTGGATTTTTTCCTAGTTATTAAAACCATTAGTTCGTCTACACTCGCTAACCTCGGTTTGATCATTATGGCTGTAGGTGGTTTTTCAAAATACATGGGACATATCGGCGCAGCCAATGCATTGGTTAAAGTCACCACTAAACCGCTTTCTGCCATTCGTAACCCATATATCATTTTGGCGTTAACCTACATTTTGGGTCAGTTCTTAAACGTATTTATTCCAAGTGCTGTTGGCTTGGCAATGCTGCTTTTGGTTGCACTGTATCCAGTACTTGTGGGTATCGGTTGTACGCCAGCTTCGGTTGCAGCGGTGCTGGCAACAACCGCTTGTTTGGACTTAGGTCCTGCATCTGGTGCTTCAAACAAAGCGGCAGAAGTGATTGGTATTGATGCGGCTGCTTACTTTGTTCAACATCAGTTGTTCGTTGGTGTTTGTGTTGCGGTTGTGATTGCTGCTCTGCACTTTGTTTGCCAAAAGTGGTTTGACAAACGTGATGAAGCAAACGGTGTTACTTATGAACTTAATGCTAAAGAAGACAACTCTCGCCCAGCACCACTATGGTTCTCTGTGTTACCTGTACTTCCTCTAGCATTGCTACTGACTTTCAGCAAATTTGCCATTACCTCAATTAAGATCGATGTGGTGACAGCAATGTTTATTAGCTTAGGCGTAGCAATGTTGTGTGATTTTATTTACTCGAAAGACGGCCGCGCAGTGGCTGCATCGCTGAAAGTTTACCTGCAAGGTATGGGTGATGTGTTCGCAAGCGTTGTATCTTTGATCATCGCAGCTCAAACATTTGTGATTGGTTTAACAGCAATTGGTTTTATCTCTGGCATGTTAGGCTTAGCAACACATCTAGGTTTTGGCTATATGCTGATGGTTATTCTGCTTGTGGCAATTATCGGTGTAACGGCGTTGCTATCAGGTTCAGGCAATGCAGCATTTTTCAGCTTCTCTAACTTAGCTCCGGATGTTGCAGCTCATGTCGGCGTATCAACGGCAGCACTGGCGCTTCCAATGCAGCTTTCTGCTGGTATCTTCCGCTCATTTTCACCAGTTGCAGGTGTAGTGATTGCTTGTGCAGGCGTAGCGGGTGTACCACCGACAGAACTTGTTAAACGTACAGCTATCCCAATGATTGGTGGATTGCTGACTCTTCTCATCATTACCTTTATTGGAGCATAGGAAATCAATATGCATGGTTCAAACGTTTCTGTTTTTGACTCAACACTTTACTCACCGCTGTTCACGCAAAAAGAGATGAAGCAAGTTTGGTCAGATAACAACTTGATCCGTACATGGTTAACTTTTGAGGTTTCTATTGCCAAAGTGCAAGCTGAGTTGGGGTTAATTCCCCAACCAGCAGTTGCTTCAATTACTAAGGTTTGCCGTATTGAAAATATCAACTGGGCTCGCCTTGCTCACGATACACAAACGGTCGGAATGGCCATCAAACCTTTGGTTGACCAACTTTCTGAACAAGGCGACGACTACGTAAAAAAATATTTGCATTGGGGTGGTACAACCCAAGATCTTCTTGATACTGGCCTAGCTATGCGCATCAAGCAAACAATGGATTTAATTCGTGTGCAGTTGACCACCTTAGGTGATCATCTACAGCAGATGGCTTTGAAACATAAACATACCGTAATGGTTGCTCGCACCAATGCTATGGATGCACTGCCAACCACATGGGGTTTGCAAGTAAGCAGTTATTTGTTGGAAGTGACTCGTCACGTCAAACGTCTTGATGAAATGTATGCTCGTGTAACTACCGGAGTTTATGGTGGTGCGATTGGAAACTTGTCATCGATTGGCTCCCAAGGTTTAGAGATGCGCAAAGGTCTGTTCGCTGAGTTAGGCTTGACTGAACCGAAAGGATTAGGTAATGCCAGTATGGATCATGTGGTTGAATTGATTCAATTCTTCGCACTTATCCATGGCACTCTATGTCGCATCGCTAACGACACAGAAATGATGGGGCGAGCCTCAATTGCAGAAGTTCGCGAAGGCGAAGGCGGTGGTGGCTCAAGCGCAATGCCGCATAAAGCCAACCCTCGTGCTGCAAACATGATTCAAACCCTTTCTCGTATGGGGTGGATGTACGCAAGTGGCGCGCCAAATCTCATGGATCAACAAGATGTACGTTCTGCCTCTATGCGTGTGCTGAACTGGAGCTTAGTGCCTGAAGCTGCATTAGCTGTATCGACTTCGTTAGAGCGAGCTCATCGCTTGATTGCGAACTTGATTGTGAATGAATCAAAAATGCTGGAGAACTTCGCTGCTTCGCGAAACTTCGTGATGTCTGAAGCGGTGATGATGAAAGTGGCAGAAAAAGTCGGCAGAGGTGACGGCTACAACAAGGTGAAAGCGGCTATTGCCAATGCACCTGAAATGGGCAGCTTAAATGAAGTGTTAGCGCTAGATCCGGAAGTTTCAGCCATTTTAACCACAGAAGAAATTGATGCTGCATGTGACCCTAAAAATTACCTTGGTTGTAATGACGCTTTGATTGATGAAACCGTTGAACAGTATCGAGAGGTAATAGGGTAATGCCAAAGAAAATGTTTGTCAGACAGGCTGGAAATACCCTACTGAATACGCCCTTGCTGAACAAAGGCAGCGCGTTTTCATCTGAAGAGCGTAAAAGTTTTAACTTATCAGGGTTGTTACCAGCCAATATTGAAAGTATTGAAGAACAAGCAAGCCGAGCGTACGAGCAGTTTTCATTGTTCTCATCAGAGTTAGATAAACATATCTATCTACGAAATATCCAAGATACCAATGAAACTCTGTATTTTAAGCTCATTGATCAACATATCGAGGAGATGATGCCGATCATCTACACACCAACAGTAGGTGATGCATGTCAGAAGTTTTCTCAAATCTATCGTCGTAACCGAGGTCTGTTTCTTAGTTACGAAGAACAAGATGAACTAGAAGAAATCCTCAATAACGCTCCAAACAAAGATGTCAAAGTTATCGTTATTACGGATGGAGAACGCATTCTCGGTCTCGGTGACCAAGGCATTGGTGGCATGGGTATCCCTATTGGGAAGTTAGCTCTGTACACCGCGTGTGGAGGTATTAACCCAGAACATACCTTACCGATTGTATTGGATGTCGGTACGAATAATTCCGCGTTACTTTCTGATCCAATGTACATGGGGTGGCGTCATCCGCGTGTGTCGGGTGAACAATACTACGATTTTGTCGACGATTGTCTGAAAGCAATTCGTCAACGTTGGCCAGATGCTTTGATCCAATTTGAAGATTTTGCTCAAACCAACGCAATGCCTCTTTTACAGCGTTATCAAGATAAGTTTTGCTGTTTTAATGATGATATCCAAGGCACCGCATCGGTAACTGTGGGTACTTTACTTGCGGCAGCAAATGTGACGGGAAAACCCTTGTCCCAACAAAAAGTGGTTTTCGCGGGAGCGGGTTCTGCCGGTTGTGGCATTGCCGAAGCCATTATTGCTCAAATGGTCTATGAAGGTATCAGTGAGCAACAAGCCCGAGAGCAGATCTTCATGGTTGACCGCTGGGGATTGTTAGAGCAGGGAATGACGGGATTGCTCTCTTTCCAACAGTCTTTGGCACAACCAACCTCTATTCGTACCCAGTGGGAGGTTGATGCGAATACGGAAATCAGCTTGCTAGATGTTATTCAGAAAGCGAAACCTGACGTATTAATCGGCGTAACAGGTGTGCCTGGTTTATTTAATCAACCGATCATCGAAGCGATGGCCGCTGGGTGTGAGCGTCCTGTTGTAATGCCGTTATCAAATCCCACTAGCCGTGTCGAAGCGAAGCCTACTGATATCATTACTTGGACTGATGGCCGCGCCATTGTTGCCACTGGCAGCCCATTTCCTGATGTTGTGTATAAGGGCGTTAAATACCCTATCGCGCAGTGTAACAACAGCTACATATTTCCTGGGATTGGCTTGGGTGTTATCAGTGCAAATGCCAATCGAGTAACCAATGAAATGCTACAACAGGCGAGCATGACGTTGGCATCAATGTCGCCGATGTTGAAAGGCGGGAAGCAGCTTTTACCGCCACTGAGTGATATTCAAAACGTGTCGCGAAAGATAGCGATTGAGGTCGCGAAGAAAGCCGTGCAGCAAGGGAAAGCAACAGACAGAACTGAAGAGCGACTCTCAGAGCGCCTTGAGGAGGAGTTTTGGCAGGCGCAATACTGTGAATATCGACGCATCGCTTCATAGAGCAAAGACGGTGCTATAAGTATCTAGGAGTTAAGATGAAGTTTTCTATTGAAGAATATCTTGAAGAGTTACGTCCGTTAATTAACGTTGATTGCGGAACTTATACAACAGCAGGTATTGAGTTCGTTGCTTCACAATTTGAGGAAAAGTTTAATGCTATGTCCAATTGGCACATTAAACGAATTGAATGTGGTAGAGCTGGCGTTGGTTTAGAGATTCGCAATAAGCCAGATTTAGAGCAGATCGATGTGCTACTTGTTGGTCACATGGATACGGTTTTTCCCGTTGGTACCGCAGCGCAGCGCCCTATGTCAATAGACGCCGAAAAAGCGTATGGTCCGGGTGTTTCAGACATGAAATCTGGGCTTCTTAACATGGTTTATGCTTTGCGCAATTTGGATTCAGAAGTGTTGAGTAAGCTGTCCATCGGTATTTGTATGAATCCCGATGAAGAGAAAGGCTCATTGGATTCTGTTGAGTGGATCCAATCGGTCGCAAAACTGGCTAAAAATGTACTGGTTTTGGAAGCGGCAAGAGCAGATGGCGGGTTAGTGAAAGCTCGCAAAGGGATGGCTCGCTACAAAATTTCGTTTAAAGGTGTTGCAGCGCACGCAGGTAATGAACCTGAAAATGGTCGTAGTGCTATCACCGAAATGGCTCATTGGATTTTAGCGGTTAACGCAATGACCAATTTCCATTCAGGCACCACATTGAACGTTGGTATTGTCTCTGGTGGCTCGGGGGCGAATGTCGTATCTGAACATGCTGAAGCGATTGTCGACATACGTTTTTGGAACAACGAAGAGTATCAAGAGATCGATCAAAAACTGAATGGGTTGGTTGAAATGCCTTTCACTGACGGCGTAACGATTAACTTGGAACGCGAAGCTTATAAACCTTCAATGATCCATGGTCCGAAAACGGAGCCGTTGATGGCGCTAGTAGAGAAAGCGGCTCAAGAGCTGTCTATCGACATTAACTGGAAAGAAGCGGGTGGTGGTTCTGACGCCAATCATACAGCCATACTTGGAATTCCGACCCTCGATGGTTTTGGACCTATTGGCGCAGGATTCCATAGCGACAAAGAGTATCTGCTACTTGAATCCATAGAGCCTCGCATCAAAATGCTCATTCGAGTGCTGGAAAAAATCGCTGAATAATCTGAACAAAATAAGATATGCGCGGAACTAAAAAGCTGGCTCCTTGATAAGAACTTTCGACCCAAAGGACTTGTCGCAGGGGAGCCAGCTTTTTGTCTATTTTGAGGATGGATTAAATCTTTATGTGATTTAAACAATCAACCATGATGTGAAAAATACTCCGGACAGACGCCGGAGCAATATAAGAACCGTTTGTTGTAACTGGCTATTCGCTGAGCTTTTTCATCGCCTTTTGATAGCTTTCTACTTTTTCAACTTGCCCTATGTACTTCTTAATGTGGTGGTAAGGAGACATGTCACAACGTGCAGTGGCAAGTTGCAGAGCTAGGACCATCTGGAAATCTGCGCCAGAGAGTTCATCGCCAGCAAACCATTTGTTAGTAGAAAGATGCTTATCCACCAACTTGAGTTGCGGAATAATTCTTGGGTCAATGAAGTATTGGTTTAACGCCTGCACAAACTTTTTAATCACAGGTTTAATAAAGAACGGCATTGGTTTATCGCCCGCTTTTGATAAAACCAGTCGCATCACCAACAAAGGCATCATTGAGCCTTCAGCAAAGTGCAACCAGTAACGGTAGTCTAACAGAGCTTTAGGATCTTTAGGTCTGAACTGTTGCTCGGTGTCGTAGGTATCAATCAGATATTCAATGATTGCGCCAGATTCAGCAATCACCAATTCACCATCGGTAATAACCGGAGATTTACCTAGTGGATCGATTTGCTTGAGTGACTCTGGTGCGCCGTAGGTTTTAGGGTCGCGTTGGTAAACTTTAATTTCGTAAGGAAGATTTAACGCTTCTAATAACCACGCAATGCGATTAGAGCGGGACTGAACGAGATGGTGCAGGATAATCATAAAGGCCTCTGACGTTACTTATTGATTTATCCTGCTAGTCTCACCAATCGCCAAGCATAGGTCAATTTAAAATACGCTATACATTGGCGAGAGTTATATAAGAAGTGCGGTTATTGGTTAGCTAGCTGACGAATCACATAGTCCAGAGCGCCAACTACTGCAGCAACCTGAGCATCGTTACATTCTTCATCAGTGACTTTCGGGCTATCAGGGTAGACTTCTGTTGTTGTGCCGTATTGGCAATTTGTTACACCACCACACAGGCCAAGCTTCTTCATGGGATAAAGAATCACACCGTGTTGAACCACGTCTGAACCGATGATCTGTCCGTTCGCGTCTGCTGGCGCAATGTGTGTTACTTGCGCAACAGATTCAATAACTGCCGCTTGGAATTCCAGCTGAGGCAATTCAGTGTCGCCAACGGTGTAGAAACCGTCCGGAATACTGTCGGCTTCGTAGTCGATACCATCGCGAGCAGCTAAAGCAGGGCGAAACTCGGTTTCGTCTGTGTCTGTTGTTTCATGCAAATCAATATGAACCAATACTTCTTGAGGCAGGCTTGCTACCAATGCCATTAGGTTTGCTGACTCTTCTGCTGGACTGTCAGCATAGAACGAACGGTTTGGATCAATCGCATTAGGGTTCCAGCGGTTGATGGTTTCGTATCCCCAAGGGCTAACACAAGGTGCCGCAATAATGTTAAAGTGCTGCTCGTAGCGCTTAGCTTCGTTTGCCATAAACTTAAGTGCGCCGTGCACACCGCTGGTTTCGTAGCCATGAACACCGCCAGTAATCAACACGGTTGGTTTGTTCGCTTGCCAGTTTTTGCTTTTGATTGAGAAAAGCGCGTAGCGCTCTTTGTCATAAGACAAAGCACCGTATTGCTCCACAACAAATTCGTTTTCTAACGCTTTAATTTTTGGCACAACTTCTTGCTGATATTCGCGTTTGATGGTTGTAGTCGCACGCCATTGTAAGCGTTCAGCCTCTCCCCATTTTTGACCAGGGGTCCCGATTGGGTAAGCTTGTGAATTGTTCATTACTTTCCTTGGAATAATTATTCTCATGCCATGGGATGAGCGTTATTAAAGATGTTTCATCATTTCTGACAGGCTGCTATGTTACCTCTTGTTTTATACAAACCCAAAAAGAGAATGTCATATGGCTGGAGCTAGCTTACTCACTTTATTAGACGACATAGCAACCGTACTCGACGATGTCGCTGTGATGTCGAAAGTGGCAGCAAAGAAAACCGCAGGTGTGCTGGGGGATGACTTAGCACTGAACGCTCAACAAGTGTCTGGTGTAGCCGCAGAGCGCGAAATCCCAGTGGTATGGTCGGTGGCGAAAGGGTCGTTTCGCAACAAGCTGATTTTAGTACCTGCTGCATTGGTGATCAGTTCATTTGTTCCTTGGCTTATTATGCCTTTACTGCTGCTCGGTGGTTTGTTTCTTTGCTTTGAAGGTGCAGAAAAAGTGCTGGAGAAACTGTTTCATTCCGCGCCAAAGAAAGAACCAGAAGAGGCGATGGCGGAGTTGCAACAAGTAAGCGTTGAAGAATATGAAAAAAGCAAAATCAGTGGCGCTATTCGTACCGACTTTATTCTGTCTGCTGAAATTATCGTGATTGCTTTGGGTACGGTTCAAGGCAAAGAAATGATGACGCAAATTATCGTCGTGAGTTTAATTGCGATGGTCATGACCGCCGGTGTGTATGGCTTGGTGGCTGGCATCGTAAAACTGGATGATCTCGGTTTTTATCTTGAGAGAAAATCCAAAGGCGAAGGGTTAATGGCAAAGCTGGGTGGTGTGCTGGTTGCTTTCGCACCTAAACTGATGAAAGGCCTGACTGTGGTTGGTACTGCGGCGATGTTTTTAGTCGGTGGCGGTATCGTTGTGCATAACGTACCGTTTATTCATCATTGGGTTGAACCTATTATTATGAAACTGCCTGACCTCACTTTAGTCAATGCGCTGGTTCCAACGTTACTGAATGGGACCATTGGTGTGGCAGCTGGTTTAATTGTTGTCGCGGTTATGGAAGTTATCCATAAAGTGCGCGGTAAATAAACCGACATACAGCATGTATTTGCTGCGTTAGGTTAGGCTGGTTTGCCTCGCGGTAACGCATGAGTATTTAGGTGAAATATTTATTTGGCGATTTGTCGCTAGACGAATAGACTAGCGCTTTTCGAAATTTGGTGACCACTGCTATGCAATGCGAGTTCTTTACTCAGCAACTATGTACTTCCTGCACGAACTGCGCTCAGCCTTATCAACAACAGGTTTCTGTAAAAGATGCCGAATTGAAAACGCTGTTGGCTGAGCTTAATCCAGAGCAGTGGTTGTCGCCTGTCACTAGCAGTGAAACTCGCTTCAGAAATAAAGCAAAAATGGTTGTGCTTGGCGCAGCTCATGCGCCAATTTTGGGTATCGAAAATACGCTCAATGGTGAACCTCTTTCTTTAACGCATTGTCCTTTGTATCCGCAAGATATGCAGGATTTACTGGCGTATCTGCAAAACTGGATTCGTACTTCCGGTATCCCCCCGTACAACAAAATCAAAAAGAAAGGTGAACTGAAATTCATCTTGCTAACTCGCAGTGAGCATGGTGGTAAGTTCATGTTGCGTTTTGTTGCGCGTAGTAAAGAGGTGTTGCCTCGTATCACCAACAATCTGCCTAGATTACTTGAAGATTTTCCTGCTATCGAAGTGGTATCAGTCAACATTCAGCCAGTACACATGGCGCGTTTGGAAGGTGATGAAGAGATCTTTTTGACCGAGCAAGAGTATCTGATTGAGCGCTTCAACGATGTGCCACTGGTTATACGTCCTAAGAGCTTTTTCCAGACCAACCCGAAAGTTGCACAGGCGCTATACGCGACGGCTAGAGATTGGGTAACAGAAATTGCGCCAAGCAAAATGTGGGATCTGTTCTGTGGTGTGGGTGGATTTGCGCTGCACTGTTCAACACCAACAACGGAAGTGATTGGTATTGAGATTGAGCCGGAAGCCATTGCCAGCGCAAAACGATCTGCGCAGGAGATGGGTATTGATAACTTAAGTTTTGCCGCGTTAGATTCCGCTCAGTTCTCACATTCTCAAGATGCTGCGCCTGATCTGGTATTGGTTAACCCGCCACGCAGAGGCCTTGGTAGCAGTTTGACGGACCAACTGGAAGCGCTTGCGCCAAAGCATATTGTCTACTCAAGCTGTAATCCTCACACCATGAATGAAGACGTAAAGAACTTACCAAGCTACAAAGTGCTTAAAATTCAGTGGTTTGATATGTTTCCACATACCAACCATGCTGAGGTGTTAACGCTTTTAGAAAGAGTAAGCTAGTCAGTTGGAGTTAACATCGCCGCGTTTGTTTGCTTTTCGACTGACAGAAACTGCGATAGATTGAGCTAAGTCTGGCTATCATTGATAGAGAATGACAACTAAAAGCGTGGGACTACATTGGTTAATAATGACCCACTCTCAACATTAGACACTGACTCAACCTAACGACAAACATGCAGCGACTACTGATTTCATTCCTTTCATTACTGATAAGCTGCACTGCCTTTGCTCAGGGCAATGTGTTACGTGGCCCGTCAATCAAAGCTCACTTGCCCAAAACTGAAGTGGCGAAAGTCGATTTGGTCAAAGTTGATAAGTCCAAACGCCGTATGTATCTCGTCTCCCAAGGCGAAGTGATTAAAGAGTATCGCATCGCTTTAGGGAAATCTCCGCGCGGACATAAGCAGCAGGAAGGTGACCAGCGGACACCGGAAGGGCGCTACTATTTGGATGACATTATGCCAAGTAGTCAGTTTTATCGTTCGATGAGTATCAGTTATCCGAATCTAAGAGATAAATTGCGCGCACAGGCCGAGGGCGTTGACCCCGGCGGTGAAATAAAAGTGCACGGCTTAAAAGATGGCTATGATGGGGACCCACAATTCATCCAAAGCTTCGACTGGACAAATGGTTGTATCGCCTTAACCAACCAAGAGATGGACGAGTTTTTAAGCCTAGTGAGAATTGGGACGCCGATAGAAATTGAATGGTGATTTAAATCATAGTTCTTTTAAGTTATCGAGATTGGTTATGCCTGCGCTTGGAATGGTTGTAGGTAATCATCACAGACTTCAAGCTTATAGGCCGTCTTCGAACTCAGCAGACAATCATGCATTTTTTGACGAGAGACCTTATAGAGTTCATCGCTGATAACATGATCTTTTTCCCATTGTTCTCTATTGGGCCATTGTGCATACCCGACGAAAACATTCGGTACATCCGACTGATGAAGCCGAGAGCCAAAGCTACCACAATGCTGATAAATGGCTTTGGTCACCTCTAGCCATGATTCCCGAAATACGGCTTCACTTCCCTCTTTAACTTCAAACTCATATACAGCGATGAACATGATCCTTTTCTCCTTTAGTGCCAATTTAAGGTGCGAACCTATCGAATGAAGCTAAAGCCATTCGGATAGGAATGTAAACCATCAAAATCCCCTTTGCTTAGTGGAACGCCTTCTTTCCTTGCTATTGCATATACCATGCTGACATGGAACATGTAGTTCGGAACTATATAACTGAATATAAAACGGCTTTGAGGAAGGTTGATGTTGTTGAAGCCCGCAGAATCTGAAAGCAGCACGCTATCGTCGAGCTCCGTCACTTCTGGGAATTCATTTAATAACATATGAACGTCTGAAATGAGACGAAGAACTTCCTCTTTCCCAAGTTGAGAGCTCGTACAGGAAATCACATCTTTTCCGATTAAAGGGCAATACCCCCTTAAAAGAAAGTTCGCGGCTATTTGTGCATTCATCTCAAGGGAGAACATACCTTCCGTTAGGGAATCCGCAAATAACTCTTCCGGCACTTTTTCAACAACAACTTTTAGTTGTTCCAGATAGCCTAAGAACAAATTTTTAATTGAGTTTGTCATTTTTCCACACAAGCCCTTAGAGGAAACTATCTATATAAAACTAAGAACATAGTCTGCTATAAGGAAAAGCAGGTCAACGTCTAACATGCTCTAAAAAGAACAT
Organism: Vibrio sp. Hal054; assembly: GCF_037162405.1. Classification (NCBI taxonomy): domain Bacteria; kingdom Pseudomonadati; phylum Pseudomonadota; class Gammaproteobacteria; order Vibrionales; family Vibrionaceae; genus Vibrio; species Vibrio sp. Hal054. The sequence goes on from NZ_JARLUT010000002.1 coordinate 54,171, forward strand.
CTAGCTTAGATCCTTCAGATTTGACACAGCATCCAAAATAATTACACTACGTATACGATTTATATATTAAGTGTATGTTTATGGGCATTGTTAAAATTTCAGATGAGCTTCATGAAGAACTTCGCAAAGCAAGTTCGGTTATGTCACGTTCAATTAATTCACAAGCAGAGTTTTGGATCAAAATGGGCATGTTAGCCGAATTACACCCTCAACTTTCATTCAATCAAATCATTGCGAATCTGATGCAATCAGCGAATGTTTCTGCTTCAAATGTTTCGACGGCGGAAGAGTACACTGATGCGTAAGGAAGTATTGATTAAATCAGAACAAGACATCGCTTTGATGCGAGAATCTGGAAGATTACTTGCTCAGGTTTTTAAAATGCTTGATGACTACGTTCAACCTGGCATTTCAACGATGGATATCAATAACAAAGTTGAGCAATATATCGTCAATGAACTGAATGCTCGTCCTGCAAGCAAAGGGCAGTATGACTATCAGTACGTCTTAAATTCATCTATCAACGAAGTGGTGTGCCACGGAGTACCAAAAGAGACTGAGATCCTAAAAAGTAGCGATATTATCAACCTAGATATTACTCTCGAAAAGAATGGATTCATTGCAGATTCAAGCAAAATGTATGTGATGCCTTCAGCCTCACCACTCGCTGTTCAGTTGGTCAACACAACTTACAATGCTATGTGGGAAGGGATTAAACAGGTTAAGCCTGGAGCCAAACTTGGTGACATTGGCTATGCAATACAACGATATGCCGAGTCTCATGGGTACAGCATTGTAAGAGAATACTGTGGGCATGGAATAGGTCGCGAAATGCATGAAGAACCACAAGTGCTTCATTATGGCCTGCCAAATAGTGGACTGACGTTAAAAGAGGGGATGATATTCACTATCGAACCTATGGTTAATCAGGGTACTGCGAAGATAAAGACCAAGAAAGACGGCTGGACTGTGGTTACCCGAGATAAGAAGCTTTCTGCTCAATCTGAACATACGATATTAGTCACAAGTTCGGGTTATGAAGTCCTGACGTTAAGAGAAGAAGAAAAGCTGCCTCAGATGTAAGCTCACTCTAAGACCTGAGTGGCAAAATATTCAAACATGCTCGGTCAATTAGAAACAACACCTGTTTCGAGTCGACTTGCGCAATGAAGAGTCAGCGCAGATTGGCTGACTCAATCGTTGAGCTTTTTGATGAAAGATGTCTTCGCAGTAGCGGCTAATAAACCTAATCACCAGTAAAGAGCAGGTCGTTATTGATTAGGTACAAACAGACGTATTCTGTGACCATCGGGGTCAACGGCAACTGCGCTAAGGCCAAAGACAACCTTTGTTGGTGTTTGGAGGAATTTAACGCCCTTCGATTGCCATTGGTTAAACAGATGGTGCAATGTCTCCGAGTCTTTAACTATCAGAGAGAGCTCCGTTCCGCCACCGGTAACCTTGGATATCGGGTCGGCTTGAGCTAACTGCTTCAGCTCAATATTGATACCCATTTTCAATGGGAAAGAAACAAACGTTGGCGAGAAAACGTGTCCTTCACAATCAAATACATCGCTATAGAAGGCTTTACTGGTTTCAATATCTTCCACATACAAAACAAACGAATCAAATGTAAACATACATGCTCCAAAGGTCATACAGTAAGATTTGACTGTTAATGTAATGAACCCCTGTGACAGTTTTTGTCAGTAGCGTAGTTTTGGCTGGCTAATCCCTTCTTCTTGTTGCCATTTTTTTAGCAACTCAGATCGATGCGGTAAGTACTTTTGTTCAAGTGTCTGCCAATCTTCAATTCTATCTAACCGAAAATTGCGAAACGCATTTCTTGTTTCACACCAAGCGACCAACACATAGTGTTGCTGAAACATACCAATCAGTATTGGCCAGATCACCCGTGAGCTTGAGTTCCCTTTCAAATCTAGGTAGTTAATATTGGCTTTGTATTGGTTCTTGATTGCCTTTCGAATATCAGACATATCAATGGTCAATTCTGGCACTTCAATAATCGATGCAACACGCATGACTTCTTGGCTATGTTTAACCTTATGATCTGCGGGCAGTACGGCTGAGATTTTTGCAATGGCGTTCTTAGCCGATTCGCTAAACTCGCCATTTGCTTGTTTGGAAATCCAATCAGCACCTAATAAAAGAGCTTCTAACTCTTCCATTGAAAACATCAGCGGAGGCAGTGTAAATGTTGGCTTCAATACATACCCAAGCCCCGATTCTCCTTCTATTTCAGCACCTTGTGTTTGCAGGGTCGCAATATCACGGTAAATGGTGCGCACACTGACATTCAGTTGCTCAGCCAGATGTTCAGCGGAAACAGGGTATTTATGACACCGGAGTATTTGCAGTAAATCAAACAGTCGTTGGCTTCTAGACATAAGTGCGAAGTATTCAGAAGAGTTGAGGGTTCTCAGTATCGTTACATTCCAAGGGATATGAAACAAGTAAACCGACCAAATTAGCTCTTGAGCAAATATTTTTCGCCTTATCCATTCCGATCATGAATTTTTCTCACAATCAACATTAAGTAATAGCGTTATTAAACTTGTAGCACGCCAGTTATAACTAAGTCATGGATTTAACGAAAGATGATTTTGATTTCATCTAAAGCACATTGAAGATAACGCTCATGACTCAGAATTTTACGTTCACAATTAAAAAGACCTGTCTTGATGAGAATTATCGTCCATCAGACAAAACACGTATCACAACTAACTTTGCGAACTTAGCGCGCGGTGAAAACCGTCAGCAGAACTTACGCAACGCATTAAACATGATTGACCGCCGTTTTAACGAACTGGCGTGTTGGGATAACCCAACGGGCGATCGTTACTCGGTAGAGCTGGAAATCATCTCTGCGGATATCAAAATGGAAAATGCAGACGAAGCTATTCCATCTATTGAAGTGTTAAAGACTTATGTTGTTGATCGCAAGACGAACCAACGTATTGAAGGCATAGTCGGTAATAACTTCTCGTCTTATGTGCGTGATTACGACTTTAGCGTTCGTTTACTGGACCACAACAAAGGCAAATCGCAATTCTCAGTACCAGAAGATTTTGGCGAGTTGCATGGCAACATATTTAAGTCTTTCATCAAATCAGAGGCTTACCAACAAAACTTCGCCAAACCTCCGGTGATTTGTTTGAGCGTTTCAGACAGCAAAGTGTATAACCGCACCAACAACCAACACCCAGTTCTTGGTGTTGAATACGAGCCGAATGAGTCGTCATTAACGGAACAGTACTTCCAGAAAATGGGCTTACAAGTGCGTTATTTCATGCCGAAGAACAGCGTAGCGCCATTTGCATTCTTCTTCTTTGGCGATCTGCTGAACGACTACACCAATTTGGAACTGATCAGCACCATCAGCACAATGGAAACATTCCAGAAGATTTACCGCCCTGAAATCTACTTTGCCAACACAGTAGCAGGGGAGCGTTATCAACCGAATTTGAAGAGCAATGAGCACACATTAACAGACATTGTGTATGACCGAGAAGAACGCACTCGACTCGCCATTGAACAGGGTAAGTTTGCTGAAGAAGTCTTTATCAAACCTTATCAGTCGGTTCTTGAGCAATGGTCTGCTCAATACGCTTAATCCTTAACGAGACAGAAGAACAGCCAACATTATGACAAAATTATTCCCAACATCGACGGCAGGCAGCCTGCCGAAACCTATTTGGCTAGCTCAACCAGAAGTACTTTGGTCTCCTTGGAAACTAGAAGGACAAGAGCTGATTGACGGTAAACACGATGCACTGCGTGTCGCACTCCAAGAACAATTGCTCGCTGGTACAGACATTGTGAGTGACGGCGAGCAGACTCGTCAGCACTTTGTGACTACCTTTATTGAACACTTAAATGGCGTTGATTTCGAAAACCGCCAGACAGTGAAAATTCGCGACCGTTACGAAGCTAGCGTACCAAGCGTTGTTGGTCCTGTTTCACGACAAAAAGCCGTGTTTGTTGAAGATGCAAAATTCCTGCGTTCACAGACAGACAAGCCAATTAAATGGGCACTTCCAGGGCCTATGACCATGGTTGATACGTTGTACGACGCGCATTATAAATCTCGTAAAGAGTTAGCGCTTGAATTCGCTAAAATTCTTAATGAAGAAGCAAAAGAACTGGAAGCGGCTGGTGTGGACATCATCCAGTTTGATGAACCTGCGTTCAACGTTTTCTTCGATGAAGTTAATGACTGGGGTATCGAGGCACTGGAACGCGCAATCGAAGGTCTGAAATGCGAAACCGCAGTACATATTTGCTATGGCTATGGAATCAAAGCCAATACCGATTGGAAAAAGACTTTAGGCAGTGAATGGCGTCAATACGAAGAGGTGTTCCCTAAACTGCAGAAATCGAATATCGACATCATTTCTTTAGAGTGCCATAACTCACATGTACCAATGGAGCTGCTTGAACTGGTGCGCGGTAAAAAAGTGATGGTCGGTGCCATTGATGTGGCAACCAACAACATTGAAACACCTGAATCAGTAGCAGCGACAATTCGTGAAGCACTGAAATATGTTGATGCCGATAAGCTTTACCCATGCACAAACTGCGGTATGGCTCCGCTACCTCGTGAGGTAGCACGTGAAAAACTCAGTGCACTCAGCGCCGGTGCTGAGATTGTGAGAAACGAGCTTTTAGCCAAATAACAACGCTTATTCACATCGAATTAAGTCAACTCGAAAGGTTATCGGTTAATCAATCGGTAACCTTTTTTGTTGCATCTAACTCGTCGCCTTTCTTTTTCCATTGCTTTCGAAGATACTCTGGTACAAATTTTTAGCCGGATAATCTCATGCCTCAAGCCAATTCTGTGGTGGTACTCGATTTTGAAACCACTGGCCTTTCTCCCAATCTCGGTGACCGCGCCATTGAAATAGGTGCGGTTAAATTAGTGGATGGTGAGATAGTTGATAGTTTTCAGCAACTCATGAACCCCGGCTTCAGAGTCAGCTCATTTATTGAAAGTTACACTGGCATCACTAACAACATGTTGCGTACAGCTCCAAGCTGCGATGAAGTAATGGCAGCATTTAGTGAGTTTATTGCTGATGAGAACCTGATAGCGCATAACGCTTCGTTCGATAAACGTTTTCTAGACGCAGAACTTGAGAGAATCAATTGCGGTTATTCGGGTGAGTTTGCTTGCTCTTTACTGGTGGCAAGACGACTGATTCCAGATGCACCGTCACACAAACTTGGCGAACTTGTTCGCTATAAAAACATCGAAAATAACGGCGTTTTTCACCGAGCCTTAGCCGATGCGCAAATGACAGCCCACCTCTGGCTTAGAATGGTTGAAGACTTAGAGCAAGCCGGAATCGTAAAGCCAAGCTTTGAGTTTATGCAAACTGTTAGTAAAACAGCGAAAGGGAAATTGAACCTATTACTTGCTAGAAGCCGTGTTTAATTAAAACCCGCAGAAAGCAAAAAGGCGTTAGCAAATTCGCATCTGCTAACGCCTTTATTACGTCTTTAAGCGTAAAAATTACGCTGACTTTGATTATTCAACGTCGCAATCGGTACAACTTTGTAGTGCGATTTCGTGTTCAAAGACGACTGTATTTTCTTCCGATAGCTCTGCGATTTCATCCGCTACTTCTTGCTCGTCTTCCGCTTCAACTTGATTCTCAAGCTCTTCTTCAGAGTAGCCGTAAAAGTTCAGCAATAAGTAATCACGAGCTTCGTCTTTAGTACATGTCACGTTTACAGAGAGGTCTGGTTCAACGTCACCTTGCTCGATGATTGCAGCCACTTGCGCTAAAACATCTTCTTTCATCGCAGCTGTTAACCAACCAAGATCAGTACTTACTGTGGTTTTTTTACAGTTAAAACAAGGCAGTTGATGAAAGTAATATTGAAAGTCAGTCATAAGTAGTTTCTTCTTTAAGTGTTGTATTGCGAGATTATGCGCGTTTTCTGGCAAATTACTATCTCAATAGACCTTGAGGTGTGAATTGTCTTAGCTAGTTTAGGGCAGGGTACAGAGAGAGGTAATGCGAACCACCTGCTATCAAACCAATTAGCGGTGGGTTAAAAGATGAATGGACAAAAGTAAGTCAGTGACTTTGCTAATTTAGCAAAAAACTGATTAGCTTATGTATGTTGAACCTCCAATCCGAATTACAGACTCACCCATGTGGTGAGCGAGATAAATGAAAACTCTGGAGTAGACATGATGAAATTAGGATTACATGAAGCCAATACGGTTTAATTCTAACTGGAGGCATATATGGCTAAAGAAAAAAGCAAGCCCTGACCCCATTTATTCTCTGTGAACAAATATATCTCCAACTTGAGCGAGGCTATCTATAATATTTCTTTAATTTTAGTCAATATAAACAAACTGCCTAGTTAAAAAAATCGAGTATAAAAAGCATTTAACTCCTATAGGGAAAATAACATAAAATATGCTAAGGTCTTTATACCACCATAAGAAAATGACTATAAACGATAATATCAACACTAATGCAGTTACATATCGAAACGTACTGGAACTAAGTAACAAGTACCTTACTTTTCTATCTAGCGTATAAAAGAAAGTTAACGGAATGGATAACGCGAGTAAATAATAATTAGATTCAATCATAGAAAAGATCAACATTAATATAGAGAAAAACCCTAGGCCGCATGCCTTTCCTCTAAAGTACATTTCATTGGAGAAACTATTTTTCTCTATCATACTGATTTACCTCTTTTGCTCTATCATTTAATAGTTTACTAATTTGCACTGTGGAAACCTGCCGACTATCCAAACGGAACTGCCGGAAACTTATGATCAGTAAACTCACTCAATGTATATGAGCCAACTTTATTAAAGTGGAACACTAACACTTTTGATGGATATCTATGAATCGGTCACAGAATTTTAATGGTGGTGAAACAGTTTCATGCTTAGATATTCTGTTAAAGTGCTATTTTTCTTAATCAGTAACTGTACAGCGCGAATATTTTTAATTTTAGCCTAAATTAATGTGGCTTTGATTCGACGTAACGAGTGCGTACCATCCTTTGAGCTAACTAAATTTACTTGCCTGAATAGACATATATATAGAGCCTTATACGTTTTTTAAATTACTTGCTTTCAAAGGTATCAACTGATGTTCATACTTTAGTATGAAAACTTCATGACTCAGCGCATATTTAACTTCGAATCCAATGGCCTTTAGTGTTACTTATTAATTTTTCTCTGTTTCTCTTGTTCCAATATATGGACAGCTTCTTTAAATGAGACAGGTCTGCTAAATAAATATCCCTGATAAAAATCTATACCACTTTGCCCAATTAATGCTAATTGCTCATCAGTCTCTATACCCTCTGCAATAACATTTGTTCCAATTGTGTGAGCCATTTTAGTGACAGCAGAAACAATGCTTTTGTCTTTGTCACAAGAGCAAATGTTATCAATATAGGACTTATCAATTTTAATATAATCAATCTGCAGATTTCTAAGTACAGCAATGGATGAAAAGCCCGTACCAAAGTCATCGACAGAAATCATTACTCCGGCTTCTTTGGCCTGAATAATACGGTTAGTGAGCTTGGTAATATTTGAAATCATTGCAGTTTCAGTTATTTCTAAATGAACATTCGCTGGATTAACCGAATATTTATTCATAATGAACTGCAAGTAGCTAATAAAATCATCATCTTCCAACTGAATTACAGACACATTAATCGAGATAGAAATCGACGGATGTGTTTTATTCATATCCGCTAATGCCTCAATAGACATTTTCAAGATTAACTGTCCTAGTTCAACAATCAATCCATGCTCTTCTGCTACTGATATAAACTCGGCTGGCGAGATGTTTTTATTCTCAAGCTTCCAACGAACGAGAGCTTCAAATGAATGAACTTCTTGATTGCTACAACGTACTATAGGTTGGAAGTTCATGAAAAAGTTTTCAGCGCCAATGGCTGCTTTTAAGTGATAACGCAAGTATTGATTTCGTTGCTGATCTTCTTGAATTTTTGTGTCGTAACAGCAAACTCTTGTGTTGCTTTTCTTTCCCTGTGTAACGGCTAGATAAGCATTTCTCATGGCTTGATTGATCGAAATGCTGTCATCTCCAATGTAGTAACCAAAATAATAATCAGGTTTAACTCGGATGTTATCTAGTTGAAAGTAAACGCTTAATTGCTTTTTTATTGTGGCAATAAATTTTAAGATCTCTTCTTCGGTATTTACTTTTATGTGGATGGTAAACTCATCATTGCCGTATCGGGCTGAGCAAGTGTCATAAAATTTATCGATGTTTTTTAGAACCTCACCGACCTTGGTGATAATGTGGTCACCGTATTGGTGACCATAGTTCTGATTAACATTATGAAGTTTTTCTATATCTATATGTACAAATCCATTGAGCGAGCGGTGCTGATTGTTTTTGGCTTTTATTAGAGTTATAGCAGATATGAAACTCTTTCGGTTAAGCAACCCCGTCAACATGTCACGCTGCTCAAGCATAGATATTTTTTGATCTTTGTTGTGAGAATCAATTTCTAAATCTGATGCGATTGCTTCTACTTTTGCCTGACTGTCTATAAGAGAGAATATAATCCGAGAACTTTTTACGGCTGTTATACATAGAGCTACACCATAGAGTAGTCCCATAAGTCCAAGGCTTTCTAGGCTTGGGTCTCCGGACATAATTAGCACGACACTGTATGGGAAAATGGTCAGTGAAACATAAGCTATCGCAGAGCGAAGGTCACAGGACAGCAAGGTAACGCTACCGCCAGACATGCCGCAAAAAATAATTAATGACAGCATAGTCTCTTTAGTCGACATACTCTGGTGAAATAGATATGGGTAAAAAGCCCAGGTAAGGCCTGCAATCACGACACCAACAAAGTGCAAATCGAGCTTATGTTTATTGTCATTTGAAAAATAAGAATGAACAAAATATCTAAAAGCGGTAACTGAAATTAATAAGATTAACCAACATAATTTCTCTTGTCCTATAACGGTTCCATACATATCAGTCATTACTAAAGTAAAAGCAATCACTATGTTTATTGCCAGTAAGACAGGAAGATTTGCAGATAAAATCAACAAACGTTGGTACTTGTACATCGAAGTTATTCTCTGAAGCATCGTTATAAGAACTCGTGAAACATCATCCATGAAGTTTGGGCTTCACAAGCAAAGGCTAATATAGTTTATGTATGGGTAAGATTACTCATACATAAACTATATCTAATGTAACACTCTATTAAGTAATAACAATATCTTATGCGTTATATTTGTATTGCGTAAGTTGATAGCTAGATATTTTTTGGTTAATGTTTAACCGTATTTGTTCTGTGAAGACGAATAGGACAGTAATTAATACTAGAGTCAGGCTTTTAATATTTTCGTTTGTGAAATGTTTAAAGCTGATAGTTTGTAGAAGTGTATAGGTGATGAGTGATTGGATTAAGTTGGGCGGCAAATAGAATAGGCGCAAACCACTTATACTAAGCTGGTTACGCCTTGAGGAAGCGATATAAACCAATTTGGCTATGCACTCATTTTAGTAAGCATTAACCCAATTGGTCGATCTTCAATTCGATGGAGTGCTAAGCGTGCAAATATAAAGGGGCGTTAGTCAACCATCTATCTTGCGACAAAAATGCGTAACGTTCGGATACTAAGATAACCAATAAACAGATTCGCACCGATAAACACAGGTATCGCAATTAACTCTGCTGTGCTTACTCCTGCCAGCGCTAGCTTTAACCCACTCACCGTTGCTGAGGCAATGCCAAATGTGTAAGCCCAATAAGATGGAGCGAACGATTCGGCGCCGAGCCATTTGCCTAGCCGAATCCCCAGAAGAAGCTGATAGAGTCCATAGCCCCACAGCATTAATACCCAGTGGTCATGGCTTGATGGTTCGATGGCAAGCCAAGCCATTGCGCATACAACGGGTGGCGCAAACTGAATGCCAAGTAATGGTCGCTGAGCTGAAGGTAGCTCATTTTCTTGCCAAAGACGTTGAATAATCAATGACTCCAATGCCAGCCATGAAAATATACCGGCTCCCAAAAATAGCCATCCCCAATCTGGATAACCAAGTGAACCGAGTGCAGCAGCACTAGTAAAGTTTCCAGCAACGGTGGGTAAATACAGCGTAGGCACAGAGTCTATTTTTTGCCGATATCCCTTCCACAGAGCCCCATTGTGCCAAAGCGAAAAGAACAGGTGCCACATTATTCCTGCAGCGGTTAAAGCCCACGCTAAATGACGTGAATAAGGTTGAACTGCAAGGACTATTAGTAATGTAGATATACCTATGAGTGCAGGAGTGCTTCCCTGTACTGGGTGACGAAACTCTTCGTAGACCGCAGAAGGAGTGCGAATTGCTTGTGCTATATAGGTGAATAAAAGCAGTAGCCATACCAATATGGCTACTGCAAGCAGAGTTTCGCCGATGATTGAGGGCAATTCCCAAAGGGAATGAGCAACACGCCAAGATTGCCCCAGACCGGAAAGCCCAAGCACCATACCAAAATAAGAAGCAGGAATCGTCGTACGAGGGCGGGGTTTATTGGGCATGCTTATACTCTTAGGTAGCAGAAAATAGATAGCAAAAAAACGCCGATCAAATCATAAACAAGGGCTAATTGCAAAAGGCTTTGTTCTATTAAGGTTTTTGCCGAATCTCAAAGACAATCGCATACGGATTCATCAAGAACGGGTGTCTGTAAAAATCAAATGTTGAGGCAAATACAACGAAGCGCAACCTGTCATTTCATATTCAATCTTGAATTAAAAATGGCAAGTTGCGCTTAGAGGAAATGAGATTTGATAGTTAAGCTATCCAATCATTTAAAGCGGTTTGAGTGAGCATTAAACCCGCTCGTAGACCCGGACGAACGCCGCTGTTCGGGAAAATCAGCCACTCTTGATCTTGTTCAACGCGGTACTGTTTATCGCCGTCGGTAGCAAGCAAACTGCCTTTTTCGAATGCGGTGAAGTTCTGCACGCTCTCGGCAAAGTTTAATTCAAAAGCTTCGGTCAGCTTGGTTAGCTCTTGGCTGACTTTATAAACCGGCATTTCTGGTGCACTGTTGTCAGGGCAAGAGGTGCCTGTGGTGAGGGCGATTAAGCCTTCTTTGATACCAACAAACTGAGAAAGATCGTTTTCGCCAAATGGCAGTGCTTTACCCAGCTCTAAAGTGCAGCTTTGGGCACCGCAAGTCTGGCTGCTGAAGTAGCTGAACGTTGCTGCTGGAGCATGGTTGATCACCAGCGCTTCTAAGCCGACATTACGTAGCCATTCGATCATTTCAGGTTGATACTTACCAGACTCTACATAAGGAAGCAGACCAAATCGCACATGGAAAGACGGCTTTCTTGCGGTATGTAGGTCAAAGTGAACGCGCTGAGTATTAGGTTGTTGTTCAAAGAACGAGATCACTTGCTGTTCAATGACTTGTGCGCGACGAGTTTCTTCACACGCTTCATAGTTGGCATGCTTACCGCTGAATAAGCGGTTCATGTCCAATTCTAGGTAGCGGTCACCTGTGCGCATCGCTTCGAGGTTACCAAGTATGACTAGCAAGCGAACATTCAAAGAACGTCTCTCTGCCAGAAAATCCTGAACCAACTCGGAAACGATCTCGATAGGCGCAGTTTCGTTACCGTGAATGCCTGCGGAGATAACCACACTTTTCGATTGTGGGCTATCTGAGAACTCTAGAGGTTCGAAAGCGATAATACCTTGCGCCGGACAACTCCAACGCAAAGTGGCGGTTTCATCTGATGCAGGGGAAAAGGCTTCCCCTGAAAGTGTCTGTTTTAAAAAATCCATTTCCAATAAATCCTTGCTTAGCGTTGGAATGGGTAGATTGAACCAAGGTTCATTATTTGAGTCAGCTCATCCAGTGCAGTGCGGTTTTCAATCAGTAGCTGCGGGTCTGCCAAATCTGCTTCAGTCAGGCGATCACGGTAGTGTTTATTCACCCACTGAGTCAGCGAACCATAAAGCGCATCATTCATTAGTGCATGCGGGTTCGCGGCTTTAAGCTCTTGATCGTTAAGAACAACACGCAAACGCAGACAAGCTGGGCCACCACCATTACACATACTTTCGCGTAGGTCGAATACTTTCACTTCGTTGATTGGACCACCGCTTTGGGTTAGCTCCGTCAGGTATGTCCAAACGCGCTCGTTCTTACGTGATTCTTCTGGAACCACAATCACCATACTGCCGTCAGCTTTGGTTAGAAGCTGGCTGTTGAACAGGTAAGTGCCCACTGCGTCTTGCACTGATACTTTGTTGGTTGGTACTTCGATTGGGGTAAATTCACAGTCAAATTGGCCTAGCTTGCGGCGAATTTCATCAAACACAGGCGCTTGATTGAGGAACGCTTCTTGGTGATGGAACAGAACTGGGCCGTTACTTACTGCAATCACGTCGTTGTGGAATACGCCTTGGTCAATCACATCTGGGTTTTGCTGTAGGAATACGGTTTGTGATTCGTCTAACTGATGCAGACGAGCCACTGCTTCGCTTGCTTCACGCGTTTGGCGAGCAGGGAAGATTTTAGGTTCAACCTGACCACCAAAGGCTTGGCGACCATACACGAACACTTCAACGCCTTTGTCACCATAGCTGCGACATAAGCGGTTGTGGTTCGCTGCACCTTCGTCACCAAATAGCATTTGCTGTGGAAGCGCGGCATGGTGAGCAAAGTGTTGATTATCAGCAAAAATCGCTTTTAGTGCATTGCTGGTGGTTTGATCTTCAATGGAGCGGTGGAACTTGTTGTTGAGGTTCGCCACAGTGAAGTGAACTTTACCATCCGCAGTATCCGCAGAAGGTGAAACGGTTGCCGCGTTGGCTACCCACATTGATGATGCTGAACTGACATTCGCAAGCAGTTGCGGTGCTTTTTTCGCGGCTTGAGCAATCACTTCTGCATCGGTACCTGAAAAACCTAAAGTACGCAGAGTGTGAACACATGGGCGCTCCTGCGGAGGAAGCACACCTTGCTTGAATCCTGAATCCGCAAGGTTTTTCATCTTCGCTAAGCCTTGCAGCGCTGCGAGTTTCGGGTTTGCTACTGCGTTTTTGTTCGATGTAGACGCAACGTTACCAAACGAAAGACCCGCGTAGTTGTGCGTTAAACCGACAAGACCATCAAAGTTAACTTCATAAGCTGACATAATTTTAGACTCCTATCGGCCTACTCAATGGGAAGAGTAGGCGAGGTAAACTGTTTGGGCAGGGTACGTTGTTATTGTTTGTCTACCCCAGCGACTTAACCGATAAATTTCTAATAAGTGTACCGATTAAGGCGCGAGGGCATTTTCTGCCATGAATATTCAATTACTCGGATTGAGCGAGCTCTTCGCGACACTCTTCTTTTGCAAACAGTGGCGCAACTCGAATCAAGTCGCCATTGGCAACATTTAAAATTTCTGCTTGTGCCGGAGACAGGGTAATTTCTGTTTCTGTGCAAGGCTGACAACCAATGATGGCTCGATAATTACGGTAATCAAGGTTGCCAACAAGCAGTGTTGATTCTGTTTCGTGATAAGTATCTGAAATCAATACTTTACGAGTTTCACTCTCACGAACAATACGAAGATCTTTGGTGTACGCTTCAAGCGTAGGGCCTGCATCAAAGATGTCGATGTAGCCTTCATAACGCATACCTTCACTTTCAAGGATCTTACGTGCAGGAAGGGTGCTTTCGTGCACTTCTGCAATTACCGCTTTTGCTTCGTCTGTTAAGAAATCAACATACATAGGGTGCTTAGGCATAAGCTCGGCGATAAACGCTTTTTGACCTATGCCTGTCAGGTAATCTGCTTCGCTAAAGTCGATAGAGAAGAAGTGACGCCCCAAACTTTCCCAGAATGGCGAGTTACCGTTCTCGTCAGACACGCCGCGCATCTCAGCGATCAACTTGTCTGCAAATTTGTCTTCAAAGGTAGACATAAATAGCATGCGACTTTTCGACAGCAAGTGACCGTTCTTATCTTTGCGGTAATCAGGGTCTAAGAACAGTGTACAAAGTTCACTGTAACCTGTGTGGTCGTTGCTGAGGAAAAGCGTTGGCATTTGGGTATACACATTAAGCTCCTTTGACGCATGTACCAAAGTGCCAACACGGAAATCATACCAAGGTTCTGTTAGACCAATTGCGACTTCCACGCCACTGATACCAACCACTTGTTTACTTTCCGTATCTTCCAATACAAATAGATAGCCTTGATCGTGAATAGGTGCTTTCCCTTCCCATGTCTCGATCATACGCTCAATACGTGCTGCCAATCTCGCTTCATTGTTTGGTAGCGACGTAAAACCTACACCGGTTTTGGTCGCCAGTTTTAATAAAGCTTGCTTGTCATCCCTAGTGACTGGGCGAATTACCATCATAGTTTAAATTCCTTGTTATTTTTCCTGAAAAGAGAGAAGAGACTACAGGGCTAAGAACCACACCTTCTGGTGTTGAGTCAGGCCCACTTCTTCCATCAATTCTTTAGTAATGATCAGTCGATCCTCTGTTTGGTTCCCCTCGGCGATAAACGCACAGAAGCCTTTGGCTCCTTGGTAACCAACCAAGTATTGCTTTGTGTCAGCGTGAAGAGGTTCACCGACCAGTGACCCGGTTTTCATATTTAGACAAATAGGCAACGCATTGTGCGGAGCCGTCAAAATAGGGCCAGCATCGAAGATTTCCACATACTTGTCTGGCTCAAAACCTTGGTCATTTAAGAGCTGATATTGAAGTTCAGCATCTTGATGAACTTGTCCCATTACCGCTTGCGCCTCTTCATTAATCAGAGGTACATAAAGCGGATAATGTGGCATCAGTTCTGCAACAAACGCTTTGTCGCGTGTGCCGTTGTAATATTCGACTTGGTTGTAGTCCATGCCGAAAAATTTGCGACCAACGTGTTCCCAAAAAGGAGCGCGGCCTTGGGTGTCTGCAATACCCGGCAGCACCGCCATCCATTCATTCGCGAATCGGTTAGAGTTCGCATTCATGAACATCAAACGTCCTAGCGTGATTAACGCCGGAGAAAGCGAGTGGCGCTGCGATGGATCAATATAAAAAGAGCACAGTTGAGAGTGGTCACTTAAGTCATGATTCAGCGTCAATGCGTGAATACGGCTGTGAACATTTAACTCTCGCGAGGAGTGGATAATGATGTCGTTGCGAAACGAGTAGAACGCCTGACGATATCCCGCTAATGCGTTGATGGCTCCTGTGCCCAACAAATGCCCGGTGTCGGTCTCTTCCAATACAAAGAAGTAAGATTCTTCGCCCGGACAAAAAACGTCTTGTTCGAATGAGTAAATGGACTGCTCAATTTTCTGCAATAGGTGTTCGCGCTTCGCCGGCAGTGTGCACACCATTGGGCCACTATCTACCGCAAGCTTTTCTATGTTGCTTAAATCAGTCAGTTTGACAGGACGTAATACATTCATGGGTTTAACCTTATTTTGTATCTAACAACGCTTCTATTACTTACTCAAATGAGCAAGGCCAGTATCCGATTCTTACTCAGTTCTCTTCGGCTCTGATAAAGGGAAACGTCATTGTGTTTACCTCTGTGAACAGTTCCATCATTTTCAGAATACGCGACGAGTTACGACATTACGTTCGTAAAAACGACCAGTTTTTATAGATTTTCACCTTTTATTAACAAATGTGAGGTCGCTTTTGTACATTAATTCTTGGTTGCATATAAACGTTTTGACCTCTCTTCTCTGGGTGTGATTTCAAAATACGATTTATAAGCAGACGAAAAATGCGGGCCACTTGAGAACCCACAGGTCAGGCCGATTTGTACCACTGACAAATTGGTGGTCTGTAACAGATCCCGCGCTTTCTTTAGTCTCAGTTGCAGGTAGTAACGAGCCGGCATGGTGTCGAGATAACGTTTGAAAAGCCGCTCTAGCTGGCGTCTCGATACATGCACTAAATCGGCGATCATATCTGCTGACAATGGTTCTTCCAGATTGCTTTCCATCAGTGATATGGCTTTTGCGAGCCTTGGAGGCAGCTCGATGTTTTCCAGTCCGCCATTAGCCAGTTCATCTTCTGAAGTGGCATTTCGTTGTTGTGACGACTGTTTGTCTCTGTCTAGGTACAACTCATCAGCGACGGAACGTGCGGCCACTTGGCTTTCATGTTTGGCGAGATACGCCATTAATAAATCGAGGCAGTCGGAATAACTCGCGCAGCTTGCCAACTTGGCGGACTGACGAAAGTGTTCGTATTGAACAGTAAGGTCTGGGTATTTTGTTTTTATTTCATCTTCCCAGCGCCAGTGAATCGCCCATGATTCATCGAGCCCAATACCATTTTCCAACAGCCAAAAACAGCCAGCCTGAACACTGATAATGAATGTGTTTTTTTGTTGATAGTAGTGTTGCAGCGCGAGTTGAGCGGTTTTCGACAAAGGGGCTTTTGGTTGTTGTTCGCTGGCAATGATAAGCGCATCGTATTGGGAAATGTCTGCGAGGCCTGCGTGCGTGACCAAGGTGATAGGGGGCTTGCCATCGAATGTGGAAAACCACTGATTTCGATATTTGCTCCTGCCTTTTCTCCCACATAGAGAAGCTGGAATTTCTCTTCACCCAGAATTTTGTTCACTTGCGCAAAAGGCTCGGTGATCGCTCCCAACGTAAGCAAAGAGCATTCATTTGGGATGAAAATTCCAATTCTGTGCTGTGAAGAAGTTTTAGGCATACTTATGTCAGCGCATCCTGCTAATAGTAAGCACTCCATCAGTCCTTAGACTCGACCGCTTACATTCGAAATTCAGGTCAACAATTGCCAATAATAAAAATGAATATTTGGGTTACTAA
Source organism: Vibrio sp. Hal054 (assembly GCF_037162405.1). Classification (NCBI taxonomy): domain Bacteria; kingdom Pseudomonadati; phylum Pseudomonadota; class Gammaproteobacteria; order Vibrionales; family Vibrionaceae; genus Vibrio; species Vibrio sp. Hal054. The sequence goes on from NZ_JARLUT010000002.1 coordinate 71,036, forward strand.
CGAATAAATAGTCACAAAGAAGTCTCAAAGGTGAAAATATATTCAATAGATATGGAAAATATTAATAAATAATGTTGTTGACCATTCTGTTTGTTGAATGATTTTACCGCATAAAATTATTAAAAGCATAATTAAAAAATAACAAATAAAACAAATTGGAAACAATTTTAAAGTGTCATTCGTGTTTAAGGTGTTGAAATATAAGTAATATCTTGTGGTTCGTTTTTTTCTGGCAAGTGCCGAGTTTGGGGTGTATTAGTCTGATAATGTTTAATTGACTATAAATATAATAAATGTGAATTAATATTTTTAATTGTGTTGGTGCATTTAATAGATGATTCATACAATTATATTTTGAAGTTTGAACTCTAAAAATAAACGCCCACCAGTCGGTGAGCGTTAGGATATTACAGCAGAGTATGCTTCAGGCGCACATAGTTCAGGTGAGTGAAGAACTATCCCCAAACCGCTTCGTTAGGCTCAACTTGGCTTTGATGATAATGGAGAGACGGAGACCGATCTTTCGACAGCAGTAACGGCCCGTCGATATCGACCCAGCGAGCTTGTTGAGCCAAAAGCAGGGCAGGAGCCATCGCCAGTGATGTTCCAATCATACAACCGACCATGATTTCAAAACCCATCTCTTGTGCGTCTTTAATCAAGTCTAACGCTTCTGTCATACCGCCCGTTTTATCCAGCTTGATGTTGACTGCTTGATAACGTCCTTTCAAATTCGCCAGTGACGAGCGGTCGATACACGACTCATCTGCAGTAATTGGCAGCTCTGGTGTAATGGTCTCCAATAAATGTTCTTCCTGAGCATTTAACGGTTGTTCCACCATTTCTACGCCAAGTTTGGCGAGCTCCGGCAAGTAAGTTTTTAGCTGTTCAAAGCTCCAGCCTGTGTTGGCATCAATAACCAAACGTACATTTGGCGCGGCTTCACGAACGGCTTTGACGCGTTCTAAATCACCTTCGCGGCCAAGTTTCAGTTTCAAAATTGGTCGGTCTTTTTGCGCCGCCGCCGCTTTAGCCATTTTCTCCGGTGTATCTAAAGAAAGCGTAAATACAGTCGTGACTTGCTTGGGTGCCTCTTTAAAGCCCGCCATTTGCCATGCCGACTGTTTGTTCAGTTTGGCTTCTAGTTCAAACAGTGCGCAGTCAATAGCGTTGCGAGCTGCGCCTGCGGGCATAATGTCGCGAAGTTTATCGCGGCTAATACCCGATTCCACTTCAGATTTGGACGCTTCAACCATAGCAAGAACGTCTGGATATTCAGGCTCGAATACATCCATACGTTCACATTCACCGCGACCGACACAACCAGACTCTTCGACTTCCACAACAACAACTTCACCTTGCAGCATCGGAGCCATGCGAGAGATGACAAAAGGTTCGTGCAGTGGCCACTGTTCAACCTTGATCGACATCTTACGCATAACAAACCTCTTCAAGCTGATCGACAATTGATGCGACACCTGTGCGAACTGGATCGACAACAGGCACTCCGAACTGTTTTTCTACTCGTGCAATCTCTGCCAGCGCTTGTTCTTGGCTGAGATTTACAGTGTTAAGAGCAATGCCGCCTAAACGGATATTTGGATTGGTGACGCGACCCATAGTGAGGTTGATGTCGATAACGGTTTGCAGATCTGGAACAGTAAAGCCAGGCATTTCGTCCATTTGAACGCGGCCAGCTTCGTGACACACGATGATGACATCAGCCTGAGCGCCATGAAGCAGCCCCAAACTTACGCCAGCATAAGCAGGGTGTAGCAGCGAACCTTGACCTTCGATGATGTCCCAATGTTCTGGCGCGTTGTCTGGCGCTAGTATCTCTACCATGCCAGAGATAAAATCAGACACAACCGCATCAACGGGTACACCATTTCCTTCAATCAGAATACCAGTTTGACCTGTTGCACGGAAAGTTGCTGGAATGCCGCGTTTTTCCATTTCACGATGGATAGCGAGCGTAGTAAACATTTTACCTACGCAGCAGTCTGTACCTACGCTGAGTAATCTTTTGCCCGAACGAGGAAGGCCAGTACCACACACCATTTTGCCCTGAGGTACTCGCACATCAAGCAGCTTTTGACCTGTACGTTCTGCCGCTTCAACTAAACGTGGAATATCGTTCAGTCTCATGTGCAAACCGCTTGCGATATCTAAACCAGCTTCCATTGCTTCAATCAGCAGATCCAGCCACTCTTCTGGCAGTGTTCCACCCACAGGTGCTAAGCCAAGAATAAAGGTTTTTGCGCCGCAAGCCGCCGCTTCGCGAGGATTCATCTCAGGCAGACCTAGGTCGGCTTTTGCTCCAGCAAGACGATATTGAGCAAGGCACTTTTCAGGACGCCAGTGTGCGACGCCTTTCGCGACTTTCGCCATAAGAAGATCATTAGCGTCACCAAGAAATACTAAATAAGGTGTTTTTAGTTCAATTGTATTCATCGTATAAATCCTTGTTCAGATAATGCGAATCCCCAAGAGCGGTGCCCCTGTAGACGGTTGTTTGTTGATATCAAAGTTAATTTGTTGCTGTTTGAAGTACGGGTTTATTCGGTGATCGTTGGATCTGATGTCGATACAGATAACGTTCAGCGTAGCGCCAAGCGATGACAAAGCTGGTGGTGATCACCAGATACATCACAGCCGCGAGAAAATAGGTTGATATATCGAATGTCTGGGAGAACGCTCGACGCGTCTGACCCATTAAGTCCATTACCGTAATGACACTCGCGACAGCGCCACCTTTGAGCATCAAAATGCATTCATTACCTAATGCCGGAAAGGCAATTCGGTAGGCGAGGGGTAACACTATGTGTCGATACAGCAGGCTGTTGTTCATTCCCATCGATTTGGCGGCTTCAATTTCACCCGCATCTACTGATTGAATGGCGCCGCGCATAATTTCAGTTTGATACGCCAGAGAGTTGAGCGTGAATGTGAGTAACGCACAGTTCATCGGATCTCTAAAGAATTGCCACAATCCCATTTCCATTAGAAATGGTCGGAACTGACCGGAGCCGTAGTAAACCAAAAACAGCTGAGCAATCAGCGGCGTGCCGCGAAAGAAGGAAATAAACACCTGCGCAGGAACACGGCAAACAGCGGCCTTTTGAATTCGCAAAATAGACATAGGTAAGGCAAGGATTGCAGCGATAACCACAGACACAACGGTAATCTTAATGGTCATCCATGCGCCACTAAGGAGCATAGGGGAGATTTTTTCAATAAACTCTAGCATCGTCCTTTCCTCAACGGCTTACGCGGATACCACGTTTAGAGTGGGTTTCCATGGTTGATAACAAACGCTCGCAACAAGCGCATATGGCCCAATAAACCAAACAGATAGTCAGGTAAAACAAAAACGGTTTCTTGGTCGCACCAACGGCTATGTTGGCGGCTCGCATTAAGTCGTTCAAAGCAATCACTGAAACGAGTGCAGTGTCTTTGAGTAAGTTAATCCACAGATTGCCTAATCCCGGTAAAGCAAGGCGTAATAACTGTGGTCGTTCAATGTGCCAGAAAATCTGCCACGGACTCATCGACAATGAATAGCCCGCTTCTCGTTGTCCTTTGTCCATGGCTTTCCAGGCTCCGCGCAATACCTCGGCTGCATAACTGCTGAAAACCAGCCCCAGAGCAATCACACCAGCACCAAAAGGGTTTAACTCAAAAAAGCCGTTACTTGGGTCTATCCATTTCAGTGTTTTGTTAATCAGCAGCCCAACACCGTGGTAGATAATGAACAGCGTAAGCAGCTCAGGAAGACCTCTCAACACAGTGGTATAGGTGGTTGCAAACCAACGATGAGCAGGTCTAATGCTGACGGACAAAGCCGCAACGCCAGTTCCAATCACCATACCAACGGGCAGAGCACAGAGTGCAAGTCCCAGCGTTATGGCTAAGCCTTTCAGTAATTCATCTCCCCAACCTTGGTCACCAAAACTGAGATACATCAGATATTCCATTACACGTGTCTCTTTGAGTTATTGTTTCGCAATGGTTTGGGTGGCGTACTACCACCCATGACGTTGTTACTAAATAGCGATTTTGCCTATTGATATTTTGGGTCTTACTGAAGCGTTAAAAGGTTGATTGAGAAGAACTCATCGTTAATTTTCTTATACGTGCCGTCTGCGATGATGTTTTCCAGAGCCTGATTCAAGCGTTTTAGTAACTCTTCATCTTCTTTGCGCAGCGCCATTCCCACGCCGTCACCCACATAAGTGCGGTCAGTAATTAAGTTGCCCGCTTTTTGACAGCAAGAGCCGTCTTCAGAGTTTATCCAGTCCGTCATTGGCATGATGTCACCAGCTTGTGCATCAATACGGCCGCTTGCCAAATCAAGGTTTACTGCATCTTGCGTTGGGTAAAGGCGGATTTCAGAATCTGGGTATTGAGCAAGAAGGTATTCCGCCTGAGTAGTAGAGCTTTGTGCTCCGATGATCATGCCTTTCATTGCAGCAGGAGAGACATCTTTGATTCCGGAGTTCTTATCAACAACGAAAGTCATTGCGGAAGCTTGGTATGGCGCGCTGAAAGAGACCTGTTTTTTACGCTCATCAGTAATAAACATTGAAGCCAGAATTACATCGTATTTCCCCGCAAGTAGCGCTGGAATAATGCCGTCCCAATCTTGTGCGACAAACTCACACTCAATCTTCATGTTGGCGCACAACGCTTTACCTATCTCGATATCAAAACCCGCAAGCTGACCGTCTGCGGTGTAATAGTTAAATGGAGGGTAAGCGCCTTCTGTACCAATTTTTAACGTTTCGGCTGCCGCACCAGTAGAAGCAAGCAGGGCGATACCTGAAGCCAGTAAAGTGCTAAGTAATTTTGCTTTTGCCATTGTGATGTCCTTTTCGTAATGGTTGCAGATTGGAATTGTTGTTTATTGAGTATGTGCAAAGTTAGCTAATGTCCATAATGATAAATAAATATGATATACATAGCCTCTCGCTATGGATAAGACACGAAAAGGACAATGAGATGCTGAATGCTAAAGACCGACTACTTCGTAATCTGGATTGGAATTTGCTCTATACCTTTTTAACGATTGTGAATGAAGGGGGAATTAGCGCCGCTGCTCGCAGGTTATCGTTAAGCCAGCCAAGTGTGAGTAACGCTCTTAAGCGATTAGAGGATCATTTGGATAAGCGTCTTATCTTGCGTAAGAAAGGCGTTTTCACCCTCACTTTGCATGGAATGCGCGTGTATGAATACGCCTCTTCCGTTGGCCGTATTGTCGGAACCATGGCCGATCAGTTTGTTGACCAGACCGATAACATTCAAGGTGAGTTAACTATCGAAATCGCAAGCCATCTTCAATGTCCGGCTTATGATGTGACGTTGGCTCAGTACCACGGATTGTTTCCTAACGTGATTTTCAACGTTAATACGTTCCCCAGCGCAGATATTGTCAACCATGTGGCGGAAGGTGTTCTGCATATTGGCCTTAGCAACAAGAAAATAGCTAAGACAGGTGTTAGGTGTGATTTTCTCGGCTATGAGCAGATGGGCTTCTACTGTGGGCGAGCACACCCGTGTTTCGGCAGAGAAGATCTTACATTGGAAGACATTCGTGGTTTGCCATACATTTCTTTTGAAAGTGACCAACCCGGTGAGGGCTTAGATGCGATTGCACAGTTCCGTGACCAGCAACAGTTCTGGGGTAAGCTGGTGGCGGTGTCTTCAAACCTTGAAGAAGTCAGACGCATGATTATGGCGGGAATTGGCTTCGGTGCATTAACGGTTGAAAGCGCGAAGCCGTTTGTTGCTCAGGAGCTTTTATGGTCTCTGCCGCCGTATGAGTCACTGCCAGTGACCGATATGTATTTGGTTACCCCAGATACAGTGAGTTTGAATGAAATTGAGTCCAAATTTATTCAGATGTTAAAGCAGAACACACAGTCGCTTGTGAGACGAAATTTAAGCTAGTTCTTTAAAGACTTCTACTCGGTTACGCCCGTGATGTTTGGCGCTGTAAAGCGCTTTATCGGCACGTTCGAGTATCTTATCAATGTCTGTATCCAGAGCATTAATGGTAGTAATGCCCATACTGGCGGTACAGTGAATGACGCTGTGATCTAATACCACCGGAGACTCTTCTATCCGCTTGCGTATGCGGTTAGTAAAGTGTACCGACATTTCGGCGGTGGTTCCGGTTAGTATCAGGCCAAACTCTTCACCGCCTAAACGACCCACCGAGTCAACTTTACGGATTTCGTCACTGAGAATATTAGCAACCGAGATCAGAACCTTATCGCCTGCACCGTGACCGTAAGTGTCATTAATCGCCTTAAAGTTGTCTAAATCGATGAAAATAACCGTGACAGCGTCACATTGTTTGCGGTGGTATCTTTCCATCTCAGTCGCGAGCCGTTCCATAAATACTCTGCGTGTTGGCAATTGGGTTAGCGCGTCTGTAGTGGCGAGTTTGTGGAGTTCCTTTTCCAAACGTATGCGGTCAGTAATATCTCGTGAAGATGCATAGAAATAGCGACCGTCAGCGGTCCTAATCCACTTGGCATTAATTTCTACATCAATAATGCTTCCATCTTTTCTACGATGTTGGGTTTCGAATTTTTTGGCTTCAGTTCCAAAGGTTGCCATAGTCTCGGCAATTTCGTCTGGTTTTAATCTTGCTTCCCAGTCGCGCATATTCAGCTTTGACATCTCTTCTTCGCTGTAGCCAAGCAATTCTGCAAAAGAATGACTAAAAGCAACGATGTTGCCGCTTTTATCGAGGACGTGTATGCCATCGCTCGCCATTTCCATATAGAGTTTGTTTTTCTGATTGAGGTTATTGATTCGTAAATTCAGATCCATCAACTTCTCAATATAGTTGCCACGATTGGTGTAATCAGTGAAAAACTTATTTAATACACTGGCGAAAATGAAACCAAAGACAACGGTAATAAACAAGGTGATTCCCGAGCTATATAGAAAACTCTTGTGAGACATTGATGTCTGCAAATGTGAGTAAGTGCTATTGAGAGAAAGAATTAAAATTAATTCCTGAGCGATTGGCAGGTTGAGTTTTCTCGAGTAAAAAATCGAATTTTGATAAGTACCGTTGTTCACTAACTCCTTAAAATCAGGGATATCTTTATAAATATTATCGTTGCCAGTGTATCGGCTCCATTCTCTGCTGTTGTCATAGTGAAGCAGGATTTCACCGTCGCTATCCACCAGTATTGAATTATATAAAGGCGTATTGGCGAAGGTTACAAATAGTGGCTGGAGAAAATAATTCACGATTAAAATGCCGGAGAAGGTGTCCGTATAAGAAAGGGGCATTACTGCGCGCAGTGTGGGCTTGTAAGGTATTTCAACTCGGCCATTGTCTTCATTCAAATCAAGGTTTGAAAACCAAATTTTATCGGGCTGTTTATCGATAGAGTCATAGAAAAAGTAACGATGAGACTTATTTTGTAGCTTATTGGCTTCAACAATTTTTGCTTGGTCGCCAAGCTGGTCTCTGTCGATTCTGACCACTTCCATTCCGCGGTTGTCGATATAACGGATTTTCATAATATCTTGCTGACTTTCCGCGATGGAGAGTGCCAATTGTTCAAAATCCTGTTTGCCCGTTTTCGGGTTGAGTTGAAACTGATTGAATGACGGACTCATTCTTATCGCTTTAATGGTGTTTTCAGAGTCGATAAAGAAGTTGGCGAGTAAATTCTCTCTTTCTTTGGTTTTTTGATTGGCGTTGGTTAAAGCTATGGTCTCTGTTTGACCGGAGAATAGCAGTTCTCTTGTTAAAAATTCGGTTACGACAATGATCGCCCCAAAAGATATTAGGATAAAAATGAGTTTTGGAAGGCTTTTATGTAAGCGCATTTATCATTTCCGTTTCCCCTAGTTCTTTAAAGATAGACAGAAATGAAGTGGTTGTTTGTTTGAAATGCGTTTTTTATCTCATACCAAATATTCAATCTCTGTCGAATAACACATCTTTACCGAGAAAATAGGTTAGTTGAGACATATAACTATGTCGTAGATTCCACTTTTGTTCAGTGCGATTCCGATATTAGCTGTAATGGGCAATTAACGGATGATTTTCTTCTCTTATATCTGATATTGTTTTATTAGAGTTGGCTAAAGTTATAGATATGACGATTCAAACTTCACTGGAGAAGGAAATGAAGTTAAAGCCTCAGTTTATGCTAGTTACTGCTTTGGTGTTTATCGTCACGGCTGGCGCAGTATCTTGGTTAGTTCGAACGCTTGCTGAAGGAATCATAGAGCAGTGGGCTCCGCGTTATATTACGAAGCAAACCCTTTACGATAAAAGCCGAACGCTGCAGCCAATCTTGCGTGAGCTGGCGCTTTCTCGTCAGCTTGCTACTTCTAATACCATTAAACAGTGGGCACATTCTCCTCAAAATGAATCTCTGCAAGCTATTGCGCTCGACGAGTTGGAAAATTATCGCCAGAATTTTCAGGACAAAAGCTATTTTGTCGCTTTGCTGAGTAATGGACACTATTACCACAACAACGCGTTAGACGAGTTTCGCGGTAAAGAATTTCGCTACATATTGAACCCGAGCAAGCAAGAAGACAGCTGGTTTTACAACCTAATCGAACAGAAACGCGACATTCATATCAACGTAAACCCTGACGTTGAGCTCGGCATTACTAAGTTGTGGATTGATGTACTAATTAAAGATGGTGAAGATATCTTCGGTATGGTTGGGACGGGGTTGGATCTCACCACCTTTTTAAACAGTGTGGTGGATGAGGTGGAACCGGGTATACACAGCTTCTTTATTGACCACTCAGGAGCGATTCAGCTTCATCGTGATAAAGCGATGATTGATTATGGGTCAGTGATGAAGGCGCATACAGATCACAAGACGATTGATCTGATTTTTGATAATAAAAATGACTTGGATACCATTTACCAGTTGATGCACCAGTTAGAGTCTGGTGACACGCAAGTCGTTACCACTTTTGTTGATATGCAAGGTTCTCGTCAATTGGTGGGCTTGGTTTATCTGCCTGAAATCGACTGGTACAAAATAACCTTGATAGATCTGAGCATTTTCCTTCCTGTCTCTCACTTCACCAAGATCGTTGTCGTGTTTATAGGCACGCTATTGATTGCTCTGATGCTAATGAACTTGGTGCTAAATCGTTTGGTGTTAAACCCAATCAGCGAACTGGATAAAGCGTTGGTATTGTTTGAGAAAGGGCAGAATCCGAAGTCTGAAATTACCAACCGCAGAAGAGGTGAGTTGGGGCGAGTGATTAACCACTTTATTCAGATGGCTGAAACCGTTTTGCAATCGAAGCGAGATCTTGAACTTAAAGTACAAGAAAGAACCGTAGAGCTAGAACGGCTCACACAAATAGACCCGTTAACAGAACTCTATAATCGACGCGGTATGGCTGAGCAGATTGAAGCGAGTCTGAATCGCGCTGAACGTGAAAGCCTTCCATTGGGTTTGTTGTGGATTGATATTGATTGGTTTAAAGATATCAATGATACCTACGGCCATGCGGCTGGAGATGAATCATTAAAAGCGATAGCGGAAGTCATTCGGGAAACCATACGGTCTTATGATATGGCTGCTCGCTGGGGAGGCGATGAGTTTCTCGTGCTGTTGGTCAATGTTGATGAGAATGAGCTGGCTCAGTTGGCGGAACGTTTATGTTTGCAAATCTCTCGTCATGAGTTCTCAGACAGCTTCTCAATCAGTGTGAGTATTGGCGGTTCTATGCACGTGCAAGGGCAAGATATCGACACTCTATTACAAAATGCCGACCAAGCGTTGTATAAAGCCAAAGATAACGGGAGAAACTGCTTTTATATCAATCAAATAAAAGCACTGAGTGTTAATGAAAGTAACGTTTAAAGCGAATTCGCAATATAGGGAACTCGTATAGTCTTCATGTCATCAGGTTTGAAGACTAAGGCCATGCCCGTTTTTTCGCACCACCATTGGCTTTAATCATATCCATGGTTTTCTTCGATTGCTCTTCAATCGATTTCAAGCTTTTCGTTACAGAGTTTTGGAACTCTGCTTTGCCAGAATCGAACTGCTCAGCAGGCGGTGCTGAAGGGGATTTCAACTGATGTACAAGTTGTACTAATTGCTTATTTTGTCCTTCGAGCGCTTTGACCTGAGCGGTGAGTTCTTTGAGCATTCCGCTTTGCTCTCGGATTTTGGATTCAATGCTGTTAAAAGCTTGAAGGATTTGCCCTATGTTTTGTTCTGCCATCAAGATATCCATATTCGATGTACCAACATAGCTAAAGTATAGGCAAAGCTTTTGGTTTTATGAGCGGATTATTGGTCGATGTTAACAAATTTGTTAATTAGCCTTGGCAACAGACGTTAGGCATTCTACCGACTTTCTATAGGCCTCTTGTTGAAACAAGAGGCGTTCACAGGTCGGTAGAGTAGGTGGAAAAAAACTTGTTTCGATGAATTAGGGGCGTGCTAGTAGTGTTCGCTTTTACTCTTTGATAAGAGATACTCTTCGACAGCTTTGACGATATCGGGGCGATTAATGTACTTGCCAATGAAGTAGGGAGGTACAAAGAAAAACAAGAGGTAAAAAGATTCATCGATGAACTGATTTGCAATTACCACTTCATGATTAAAATAAGCGAATATCGCTAGTGCATCTAGCAAGAAGTAGAGTCCACATAACACCACGGACATAATAAGTAACAACCCGAGCAGGTTTCTTAAAATTACTTTAGACGTCGTCATTTTTAATCCCTCAAAAATTGAACAAGATCTAACGTACTCCTATTTGCTTGGTTGGTTTCTTGATATGAATCAAGTTTCTTTTTCTGTTCCCGAAAATTAAGTTTTCCTATCTGGTAGTACAATTTAAATGAGCGTGATTGGGGAGTTTACTTGGTATCTGCAGAGCCTGTAATCATCACCATTATTGCCGAAACTCGCCTATTGAGCAGACCAAGTTAGCGTATTAAAACTAACTTGGTTAAAGGTAAGAAAAGCATTTAGACGCTTAGAACATTTGTTAAGCTCTGTACACATTGCAATTGAAGCAACCAGGGTTTGCATTATGAATTTGCAGGTATGTGACTTCATTATTTAAAAACTGGCCATGGATAACATTTCCCAGTTCTGCGCCTTGTACGGTTTCTGCGCAAATCATCAAGTTTTTACTATTATATGCCCTCACTGATAACAGCCTTTCTAATAATATTTCTGGTATCTCGTTAATTTCCAATTCGGCGGTTTCAGCATTTTCACGAATGAAAATAGGGCCTGAAGCTTGATATGGTGATTGGACATCATGATGTTTAAAAGCGATGAGCAGAACTCTCTCTCCAACTTCAGCCTCTTTTAAAGATACCCGACAAGGGTAGCCTGGTTTTGAATCTGCAATCAGCCTCCTAGCATTAACTTCTGCGAGTTGTTCCTCACTCCAATTTAGTAGTTCAACAAAAATGTTTTTCTCAATTGGTTTAATTATAAAGTTCGTAGTCTTCATGGTTATTGCCTATCTAAAAATTTTAGGATAGCTATGGCATCAATAAGTTTCTCGCCACAAACGGAACTGTAACTTAAGACAATGGGCAATACGTTCGACTAAAACTAAATGATACAGGGTCGTTCTTATCCGATTGTTTCCTGACATGAATGGCTGACTGCCTGACATCAGTGCATGTATATCAAACTCTTTATCACGAAGTGCTAGGTACAAGTACGTTGACTTGCACTTGGGTATTTTTGGGGTACAGACTTCACTAGCTCTGTTCAATTTCTTTACTAGGACACAATAGCAATTCACGAACTCTTTTCTATAGTTACTTTGTACAAGTTGAAATTGCACAAGATAATTTAGAGGGAGGATAGAAATGATTTTTGATAGAATTTTGATCCCTATAGCCCCAGAACAAGAACTAAACGGATCCCTCCATCAGGCACTTCATTTGTCTAACAAATGTTCGTCGCAGGTAACTTTATTATCCGTCATTAAAGCATTAGATGAGTTTAAAGAGATACATCATATCTCGGGATCCGCATTAGACATACTGGACGAAGCGACTCAGCATTACCACAACGTTTTAAAAGCACACATTCATGAACTGGGAAAGCAATACCCCAACATAAAGTTTGCTACGCAAATTCGCATAGGCATCCCTTTTATTGAAATTATTAAAGAAGCAAAAGAGACTAACTCCTCGCTGATCATGATTGATTCTTATCGCAATACTAAGAAGCAAGCGTGTCAAAGAGGCAGTAATACATTGAATTTAATGCGTAAATCTGAAATTCCTATTTGGTCTGTGAGCAAAAAGCCAAAGGTAATAAGCAACGTAGTGGCGGCGGTTGATTTGACGAACCAAGACTATCAAGATTTCAATTCAAAGCTTATATCTCTAGCCGTAGAGTTTTGTAAAGCCGTTGGTGCTAGTCTTACCTGTTGTCATGTTTGGAAGCTTGAATGTGAAGATTTTCTTAAAAACTGGAGCGGCTATTCCGATATTGATATCGCTCTACTTTCGCAGAAATTGCGTAATGAAAGAATGGAAAGACTAAATTCGTTGTTACTTCCGTATGTTAACAACGCCGTACCAATACAGGTTAAATTACTTGAAGGGGAGCCGAGGGATGTATTGCCGAAGTATGTAAGTAGTAATGAGATAGATTTAGTTATTCTAGGTTCAATGTCTAGAGCTGGGATATCTGGCTTTGTTATGGGAAACACGGCTGAGTCTATGATTAACCAACTTGGATGCTCGGTTATAACTCTAAAACCAGATTCATTTAAATCACCTGTATCACAATGAATGAATAGAAATATAGCTAGATTATTACCAACTCAAGGTTGGGGATAACACATACAATGGTAGGGCTTTCTACTCAAAAACGTTATTCGGTTCTTCTCCGAAGACATTATCCCCAATATTTTTAAGAATCCTTTAGGGTCTGGTTGAGTAAGTGCCAGTGCCCCAAGTTCTTCTATGCTGTAAATACCACCATTAGCGTTCTTAAATTCAGATTTAAGCCTGTTTTCCAACCTGTGGTATCAGGAAAACCAAACCACTCTCGTTCTCGGCTAAAGTCATTTTCCCGCTTTGGTCCTCATCCTGTAGAATTTCGATTTAGTTCAGTATGAATAACATAACATCACCATCTTCGGCGTATAATCGATAACAAGTGAATGAACTAATACTGGCGAAGAAGATTTAACGGATGTGTTGAGAGATATTTTTTACTCACATTTCCGAATCTGGCTTCATCACGAATTCGCACTACAGAAAAACAACTCATATCAAGTTCACAAGAACAATGTTTATCGAAGAATTTTAAGAAAGCCAAAAGGTCCAAGACCTCTGCCAGTTCATAACCTTTTCCATCGTTTATCGAGGTTAAAGGAAGGTGGTCTTTGGAACAAGTTACGCCATAGTTTGGTTTAGATGGCAAGCGAGAGAGGGTTTATTATGTTAGTAACATTTAGCTGTAAAAATCATGCAAATGTCACCATGTTTGGTGAAATTGCACAGGAAATGATAAAAATGATGGGGCATAGTGGGACTGTACCTGGTGCAATTTTGGCACCAAATGTTCCAGAGGCGTTAGCTCATCTAAAGAGCGCGCTTGAACAAGAAAAGCTACGAGATCTTAATATCGCTGAAACGGATGACGAAGATGAAAATGAAAACTCAGAGTACACCGTTTCGATTATTCACAGAGCTTATCCATTGCTTGAGTTACTAAATACAGCCATTGAGGGAAAATGTAACGTTATGTGGGAATCGCAATAACTTACAGGTGCGAGAGACAACTCACACAGCGAGCGGTATGTTGACCAAATTTTAGAAATAACACAATACCGAGTATTTCTCGGTAGTTGAGCGGTTGCCAAACTTGCAATCGTTTCCTGAGATGAGAAAAGCTCAGTTGTTGCAAAATCTGTCCCTTTTTAAGCCGTAATGGTGCCCAGATTATGGTAAGTGATGTAGGGGCAGAATACTAACCAAGCGCATGTCGGAGTACCTCTCTAGCTGTACCCAGATGATACCAATTGGAATGTTCTTCGCCCTAACATTAATCTAGTTAAGTTAGGACGATGGTCGAGATTGACTATTCCCAGAATGCTTTATCTGTTTCTTTTTTTGCAAGCTGCTTGTCTATTCCTAGGTCATCTAAAAGGTAATCGGGTAAATCTTTTAGGTGTCTTCTTGTTACTGAGTTTTGGTGCCAGCGCTTAATGGTAAGTAAGATATTCTTACCTAAGGATAGTGGTGGTTGATCTTGAACTTCAATCCAGTATTTACTGTGCTTTTCTAAGTTATTCATGCGATCACCTATAATTATTGAGTTCGTTATGCTAAATAATCATTGAGGAATAGATGTTTTACAAACGATAGATATTGATGTTTGGATAAGGAAATCTTAAGTGAAAGAGAAGTTACCGCCATTACGCTGGTTATATTATTTTTATGTAGCAGCTGAGAATGGAAGCTTTAAGGTGGCATCAGAGCAGCTATTTGTTACGGCTGCAGCGATAAGTCAACAAATCCGATTGCTTGAAGAATGGCTAGAATGTGAACTTTTTGTCCGTCAGCACCGAAATGTGGAGTTGACTTCGGAAGGGCATATTTTGTTTGAATCTGTCAAACAAGGCTTTTCTCATATGTATGAGGGTATCCGAAAAATTAATCAGGATCCTACTCCGAATCAGCTTTCCATTTCTGTTCAGCCGACCTTTGCTCAGTACTGGTTAATTCCCAAAATTAAGCAGTTTCGCGCGCAATATCCTCAATTATCTTTAATGATTGACCCAACCAATAGGTTAGTGAATTTTCAGAATGATTTAGTGGATATCAGTATTCGTCATGGAACTGGAAATTATGCTGATTGTGAGTCAGTTTGGCTGATGGATGAGGTTATTTATCCGGTATGTCATAAAAATTATCAGAAAGAAAAACAACTATATGACCTTAGTGATCTCATAAAGGCAGATTTAATTGAAGAGATTTCACCAGATAAGGATTGGCCTAGCTGGTTAGAAACCATGAACTTACCCGTTGTTAATGCCTCTCTCCAATATGAGGGATCTCAATTCGTTATGGATGCAGCTCTAGCTGCTCAGGGAGTGGCATTGGTAAAACATAGTTTTGCTCAACGATACATTCAGGATGGACAATTAGTTCGAATTGGCAATAAAGCAGTAAAATCCAGATACAGCTACTATCTGTGCTCACTTCGTAATCATGCCAATCGTGAGAAAAATAAGATATTTATGCAATGGATAAAGTCTGAGGTAGATGCGGTACATAAAAACGACACATCTGGGATAGATTTACGTGAGTTAAAACCAAATGCCAATGGTGTGATTGAGTTCTAAACCGCTGAAGTAATATTGAACCCCGAAGAAATGGATTAAACAAAAGAATCATAAGCTGCATCTCGCGAAGTCACTTTGATGGTTTGGAGTATTTGCTTGAGAACGCTACGAAGTACTGCTGCATTCGCCACTCCTGACCGTGTTAACTCTACAGCAATAATTTCATGAGTATCAGCTTCAACGTCTACAAGGTGAGTCGCTCCTCTCGAATCCTACAACAAAGCCTGAACCGATATAACACATCTTTGCCTAAATTGACCTAATGTTTTTGGTATGAATAAAAGAGGATATCAAGTTGGTATCTATTCCGTTTCCTAAAAGTTGTTTTTTCTTATAAAAGGAATAGTATTACGATTATTATTCAACTTGTTGATTATGAAGAGGGTGTTGTGTATACATGTCGTTATTTAGTACTTTTATTTTTAAGCGTTTATTTTTCTTTTAGTTCAAGCGTGAGTGCAAGTCAGGACACATCCACATTAGCAGAGAAAATATATGTAAAAAATGATCGGTTGTTTTTTCGAGGAGAGATTACCCATGACTCAATAAATTATGCCTTTTCAGAAATAGAAAAATATAAAGGTAACATTCGATATATGACAGTTAAGAGTCAAGGCGGAGATATTATTCCTGCAATGCAGTTGGGACGATGGATTTATGATCACGATATCGCATTAACTGTGGATCAATGTTTTTCCTCCTGTGCTAATTATTTTTTTACTGCAGCAGCCTCTGTTCACATTAACAAGGGAGCAGTTGTAGGATGGCATGGGGGAGCGTTACAAAAGAATTTCAAGCCTGATGCTGATGCAGATTCATATGATTGGAAACATTGGCACACTATAACCACATTAGAACGCAATTTTTTTGAGCATATAGGAGTAAATGAAGATATTACTATCTACGGTCAGTTAAATGATTTTGCTCTAATGAAAGCAGAACCATCTTGTATCGAGGCTGATAAGAAAGGACATCTAGATGGTTGGACTTTTTCAATTGAGGATCTAAAACATTTTGGAGTTAACCATGTAAGCAGTGACAATAAGGTTCCATCCACCGATTACCCTAATGGTTGGACAGCAGTGTGTATCATTCCTGTTTCATGATTCCTTCCGTAGCCCGACATTCGAAAGTTGCATAGGCACAAAGCCAGCTAGTCCTTCTACTCGTTTGAGCCAAGTTTCCAGAACAGGGTAGTCAGCTAAACTTATTCCGCCTTCTGGTGCTAACTTGATATAACTATAGAGGGCTAAATCCGCAATAGTAGGGTTTGTTCCAACCAACCATTGGCGGCCGTTTTGGTAGTTTTGAAGTTGTTTGAGTAGCTTATGTGCTTCTTGAGTGAGTGGTTCACGGTCTATGCTGCGATTGAACAGGTTCGCTGCGCGTAGTTTGGCTATTGAGCCTGCTAGTCGATGAGCCGCTAGAGAAAGAAACTGTTCGATATTTGCACGTGCTAGAGGCGTATTCGGAAGCCATTGCTGTTCTCTATCATAGACGGTAGCGAGATAAACCAAGATTGCGTTTGAGTCAGAAATAACGATTTCACCATCTACTAATACGGGTATTTGACCAAACGGATTAAGTGCCAAAAACTCTGGTCGTTGATGTTCCCCTGCTGGTAAATCGACGGGAATGAGCTCAAAATTCAATTCGAGGATACTTAAAAGCATGTGTACGCGGTGTGCGTGCCCTGAAAAGGGGTGCCAGTATAGTTTTATCATTGTTTTCTCCTAACTCGTTGTCTGTTAGATATTTAAGAACAACTTGCGAAGAAGAAAAACCCCGCTAACATGGAATGATAATTTCCAGCATGTTGACAATTTATGGACACTATAGATGGAATGAGAACAGTTGTGGCAGTAATAGAAACTGGCTCATTTACCGCTGCTTCAGAGCGTTTAGGTATTTCTAAATCTTTGACTTCCAAATACGTTAATCGCGTAGAAGAGCAGCTCGGAGTCACACTGTTTCATCGCACCACCCGCAAGCTTTCCGTTAATCAGTCGGGCCAAGAATACTACCTTCAAGCACAACAGGTTTTAGCTAAGGTTGACCAGCTTTATCACCAACTCCACTCAAATAATAACGAGGCTTCAGGTCCTTTACGTATAACGGCATCACAGGGTTTTGCAGAAGAGTTATTAAGTCCACTTATTCCTGAGTTCCTGGCTCGTTATCCAGATATACAGATTGATATCATCGTGACCAACCAAAAACTTGATTTAGTGGAACAAGCCATAGACATCGCTTTTCGTGCCAGTGAATTAGATGACTCCAGCTTAAGATACCGTAAGGTCATGTCACTTCAAAGTTCAGTTTACGCCGCGCCTGATTTAGCAAGACAGTACTGCCATGATCGGGAAATAACACAATTGCCTTGCCTTATCGATAACAATCTTCACTCCACAGCTCGTTGGCCTGTAGCTAACGCTTTGAACCAGAGCAATAGCTGTAATAGTCTCGCCGTACGTGCCGTTTTCAAAAGCAATAGCCCAAGGCTTATTCGTCAGTTGACGCTCTCAGCAGTCGGAGCAAGTTATCAACCCGATATTATCGTTGCACCTTATGTGGAAAAAGGACTACTGCAAAAGCTTGATATTGGTTTTAAACCACTTAAGTATCCATTGAACGCTCTCTACCGTGGAGGTGCTTATCAACCTGAACGAGTGAAAGTCTTTTTAGATTTTGTTATTGGTAAGCTTGGTACAATTGATTGAACACAGCAGATATGTGCTTGCACGTCTATGTCGAGTAGACGACACCTGTTACCAAGTGTCGTCCCTCTAAGAACCCAGCGTGCAACTTTCACCGCACTAGGCTCAAGCCTTCACGAAGGCACCGATTGGCACCCAGCAACTTACAAAGCAGCGAGAGCAGGCTCATACCAAGAGTTACGGCATTGCCTCTTTGACTTTCTCTTTGCCAAGTATTCTTGGTATTGAGGGTCAAAAGGCGTTGCGGCACTCCTAATTTTTACATGTCTCTCTATTGGCACCTTGGCGATTTGAAACAGATTGAACTGACAATCCATATTCATGAGCTTCTGCCAACCGTGAAATTGCCATTGACCTTGACGGTTGATGAAGTATTTAAGGGCGATCCAAGTTCTAGACTTAGTCGGATGACGCCTTTTAGCCCAGTGCCATAACGCGTGAAATAGCTTGTGACCTACATATCCGAATATCTGTTTAGCAACACAGTGTCGATAGTAATTCGACCAGCCCCTGAGTTTCGGATTTATCAACTTGATTAAATCGTTAACGGGGATGGTTGCGTGCTTTTTGATTAGTTCACGCAAGTTACTCAAGAGCATCAGAGTGTTGGATTTGCTCGGTTTAATGAGCAGTTTTCCTTTGAACTTCCTATGATTGAAACCTAGGAAGTCAAAACCACGGCTGATGTGGGTAATGTGCGTTTTCTCTTCGGAGAGTGTTAAGCCTCTTTCCGCTAAGAACTCAGCAATCAACGGTTTGATATCGTTCTCCAGCACCTCCTTTGAAGCACAGGTGACGACGAAATCATCGGCGTATCCAATAAAGTTGGCTCTCACCCCCTTTTTGAGGGCGGTAGATTTTATGCGTTGTTCCAGACCAGCAAGAGTCATCAACATCAGAGTTGGAGATATAATTCCGCCCTGCGGTGTGCCCTCGACGGTATGGTAGAACAATCCTTTATCTATATAGCCAGATTTCAGCCATTGTCCCAGCATCCGTTTGTCTGCTGGTATGTTTTCGATTAGCCATTGATGTCCAATTTTATCGAAACAGGCTTTAATATCTCCCTCGAGTATCCATTGCGCGGATTTCTTTTGACTTAAACAGATGAAACACTGTTGAATCGCATCAGCAGTGCTTCGATTAGGTCGGAAGCCATAGCTATTGGGATCGGCAACGGTCTCCGATATTGGCTCTAGTGCAAGAAGATGAAGCGCTTGCTGCGCTCTGTCTATCATACAGGGGATACCAAGTGGTCTGAGCTTGCCGTTTTTCTTGGGGATGTAGATACGCTTGAGCGGTTTGGCTTGATAAGCTTTTCTGCTCAATTGATTGACAGCTTTCATGCGGCGCGTATCTGTATTCCAGATAACGCCGTCAATTCCTGGCGTTTTACTGCCTTTGTTTTGTGATACCCGCTTAACAGCAAGAAGCTTTGCTGAACGCGAGTGAGTCAGTATCCATTGCAATGCTTTAGCTTTGCCTTGTTTACCTTCTCGTGTTGCCTTTGCAATACGCATCTGAAGCTTTAATACATGGGATTCTACGACTTTCCAATTTATGGATTGCCATTGAGCACTGTCAGGAGATGCACTAATCTCTTTTGAAATCATCATTTGCTTATCTCCTTGAATAAAGTTCTTCAAATTCTCTTGCAACGGAAGACCAGTCGGAAGTCAGCTCACTTTCGTGATCAGATAGGAATCTGTATCTGCATCGTTACAATGCAGCTTTCGCTTTTTCCAACATCCTCTACCTGCATCACTATCGGCCACAGAGGCTTTCCCAAAGGGAGCGATACAGGCTTACCGTGTTCCGTATGTCGCGCAATGTCAGGGTAGATGCCTGCTATGGAGCGGAGAGCTTAACGATCACGAAAGAGCATGGGGCAATCTCTTTCCAACTCTCGCGCCTTTTGGCTACAGCGTGTTAACCACTTCCGCTGCTTGCAAGGATAACGCCCCTTACGCAGATTCACATATGTTCATCATACTGACTACCTAGCACTCACCCGATTCGTGGTTATCAGGAGAGCCGTCCCCTCACGGTTTCGACCCCGAACGGGATCACCCCATTCTTCGTTACATTGTCAGAGCCGCTACTTTATTCAGGCTCCTAGGTTCATCTGGTGATACAGATGGTTCACTCGTTAAGCGGTGAACAGCGCTTCATACGACTTCACGTCGCACGCCCCTTTTCTTGTTAGAGCTATCACTTCCCATAAACGCGCAAGTCATATTTTGGCTTAATCAATCTAATACCACTAGTATGAAATGAAGTGTCTATCTATCTGGTAGCTCTTCATTTGTCTAACTATATGGAGTCAATATGGGTGATTGGGATTTTCTACATGATATGCATAATGAAGGTTATAGTGCGGATCAAATTGCAGATGCTGCTGCTTGTGGCTATAACCCGTATGAAGTTGATCTGTCAGATTTTGGCTTTTCTCCTGACGAGTGGGAAGCGATTGAAAACAATTATTCAAATGCTGAACATATCGAGGCCAATCCCGAACTTGAAGTGATTTTTGAGAGTTTGGTTACTAGTGCACAATCTTTCTATAAATTGACAAATCGCTACTTACAGATTTGGGGGGAGTTGGGTGAGCTATTTGCCGAAATAGAATACGGAATAAAGCGGCATAAACCACATACTCAAGGCTCTGACGGCAGGCTTGGCAATGATTTTATCGAGATAAAAACTATCTCTCCTGAGAAGAGTAAAGAACAAGTAAAAGTGAAACGTGCTGGGAATTTTAACAAGCTTTTAATTGTAAAAATATCCGATGACTTTACTTTTGAGGGGAAATTGATTGCCCGAAAAGATCTACCGAAAGGCGAAGGAAAGCATGCAAAAGCATCATGGTAAAGTGACGGTAATTATCAAGGGTTAAATTATTTAACAAACGTACATAATTCCGCAGCTTGCATGGTTTTGTCTCGAACTTGTACAGTAGACGCTTCTAACTCAGAAGTGCTCCATTATGTTATTATACCCACTGGCCAACTGTAGTATTTAGTCGTGACTAACCAGCAGATGTCTAAGATCGAGTATGAGTCACTACATCTAAAGTGATAAGTAAATTGCAGCTAATCTTTGATACCGAGAAATACTGACTCGATAAATTTTTTAAAGAAAGATGCTACCCTTGATAACGCTCCAATATTTATAGAGTGACTATCCTTCTCGTAAATATATCGATAATCCAAAAACGCATCCTTAATCTGTTCAAGATCATCGAGCAGTTCAATATTGCTCCCAAGTAAATACTGGCGTTTTAAGCCATCTTGGGTTTTTTCTGGAAGATTATTAAATAAGTTAATTAATGAGTGGCGGCGATCTTTTGTGTGGACAATCATTTCATATGACTCTGCCCAAGGGTTGTCTTCTTTAAATGATGCTTTATGAGTCACATTGAGACTTTTTATAAAAAGTTCTATAGCAAACGACATATTTACGATATATGCATAAGGGTATGGAGCGTTGCCTATTTTTTCTGCCGTTTCATAAAATTGCTCTCCAACCTTATAGACTGACATACCAAAGCCATTGCTTTCAAATTCACGAGTATCCAAATCAACCACCATTATCAATTAAGGTATATGTGCATAATTATCACACTAGCACATAAAAATTAGCATATTGCTCTAACACATTATGTCCAATTCCTTACTAGTTCGAGCAGAGATGACATCGAGCAGAGATAGCACGTTTGTGCCCCAAAGTCAGCCAGCCTCAGATTTAGGACGCACTTCTTTTGTCATTATTTGCCCCATTTTTACTAATAACTTAATATGTAGTCAGTTGTGTATAGTATATTATACCGACACTGTCTTCATTTTAAATTTTGTATTTATTTTAAATCTAATAAAACAATGAGATAAGTGATTTTATTCGGGATTTTTCTCTACACTTATATGGAAGGTGTTTAGTTAAAAGATACTATTAGCTGTGTGAAAGAGCGCAGTTTCGCTGCCACTCTAGAATAAATCAAATAGGAATAACGTTGTTATGTATCTACTTGTCGCGTGGTTAGCCATTTTTTTGATATCGATAAAATCATTGGTAAAGATGTCTCGTCGATCTTATAGAACTAGAACACAAGATAATTCCAGAATATTCTCGACTATAGTATTTTCAATCTTAGCTCACATGAGTTTTATTCACTTTTTGTATATTGAAGCAGAGGGTTGGATATCATGGTTATTTCCATTGATGAACATAATGTTTGTAGTTCAAGTACTTCTAATATCTGATTTGGTCCTAGACAACTATCAGGTGTTTGCCAAGGCGCAGGTTATAAATGACAAGGTTTTACCAATTCTGTTCTCCTTCTCTGGTGTGTTAGCACTTCTCTATTTGTCTGTATATGTCGATGATGCAGTGTTTACCGGGTTATGTGTAATCACCGCGTCTATAGGTATGACGGGGCAGTTAATTACCTATAAAAATGTAAAATGATCACACAGCTAACAAACGACTAAGGTTTCAAGATACTTTCTATTATCTGAACGGATGCCACTAAGTCATTTTAGCTAAGAAGCTTTGTCTAGGGGGCTCTCAGCACGATCCTAGCTAACAAACTCCAGCCCCAATTAAACAATTCTCCGCAAATGCTTTTGCCTACCCTCGTTACTAGTACTTTCACCCATCAAAAGTTATCCAATGGAGTTGTGAGTTCGCGTTTTGGAAAAGGTAAGGCATTATGGAATCTAATATCCGTCAACATTCTTTAACCTATTGATTATATAGCCAATCAATATTATAAATGTTGCATAGTTAAAGATAAGGTGCGGCTTTTAGCCGACTAATAAGCGTTATGTGCAGGAGGCAAATTTGATAAGGTTATTGGCGGTTTTTATTGTAGCTTTTTGCCTTGGAGGATATGCAAGTTTATATATCCTTTCCGAATACGTTATAGATATAAAGGAAAATAATGAGGCCGCTATCAATAGAAAAGTTAGCGTTTCTACGTTTATCAATACACAGAACGCAGAGCCGTTGATCAAGGTTTCGAACATGCTTGCTCGCTATAGCGTTTGTGAACTAGGAACTGAGGAAGGTGATGCTATTGCATTAGCGCTTTCGATGAACTCATTTTATATGGGCTTATCAACTTCACAATCATCAGAAGTTAACTTAGACACTGTTTTTACAGGCTCATTGCTAACTCGAGAGCTAAATGTGAGTTCTCAAAAAATAGAAAAGCTTAATGAACTTATCGGTAAGTATTGTGAGGAGAAGTTTATTAAGTGCGATAAATTTGAAAATTTAAACGAAGAGAAGCTCATAGAGCTGCGTCTGAAATGCACATAACAAGAGATCAAGGAAACGACATACTTTTTCTAATATAACAAGACCGATTTAGCACAATATGTGTAACTCACTTTTGTCCAGAACCTTCACAGTTGTCACCTCGTACCTCAGAACTGCCCCATAGTTTGTTGGCGGGAGGGTGAAGGGTCGGACGCTATCCATTCCCTTGCCACACTTATACTCATGTTGCTCTTAACTCTTGTTTTTCAGGATTCAAGACATAAAGTGCTGATGAAACAATGAGTAGCACTCCAGTAATCGTCCGACTCATTGATATACCGTAATACTCTGCTAAATATCCAAACATCAGAGAAGCGAAAACTCCGCCACAAGTGATCATCACTGAGCTTATTGAGAGCATCGTTGAACGAATTTTTTCCTCTGTATTTTCGTGTAACAGTACAACTTTCAGAGTTGTTGCCCACGGTAAAGAGAAAGAAAAATGCGAGATAACACAGAGTAAAACTCCATAGGTGTGTTGTATATGCTAAGCCAATACACAAGATGTCTGCTAAAGCTCGAGTAGTGAACATAAGAGCTTTATGTGAAGAGTTAAATAAGACTAGAAGTGGAACGGATAGTCACGAAGATACCGCAGACATCAAAAAGTAAAGAGCAGAAATAACCCCGAAGATGACTACACCAAAATGGGTTCCGTGAATAACGTCTGCTAAATAAGGCTGCCAGTAATTTTCGATACTGCTTAAAACTATCCCAAACGCCAAAGTAGCCTGCATCAACCGACTTAAGACACTATGTTTTAATGACTTCTTAAGTGCTTCTAGGCTAGATTTAACAAAATTTGCTTTGGCATCGGTAGGTGTAGCCTTTGCCCGTTTAGGGTTTTCATTCACTAACACACAAGTAACAAAAAGCAGCACGATATTCGCTATACAGGCGGCCAGAACATTAAGGTCATAAATACTGGTCAGGTGAAAGGTGAGTTTTTGGCAATGTTTGGTAGACACCCTCCAATCAGTGAGCCGGTTGCTAAACCTAGGGTGACAATCATATTGATTTTAGCCAGAGCGGAATGATAAGAGTGTTTTCCCTTTGTGCATTGAAAGCGTTCGTAAAACCACGCATCAAGAGTGCCGGAATATACGGCTCTGGACACACCAAACAGCATTATTGCGGCCGAAATGATGAGTGTGAGGTGATGAGCCAAATAAAGCACGATACAACCTAAGCTACTGAAGAAAAGAGATAACAAGTAAGTGTTTCTGCGTCCATAATTATCCGCTACACCTCCCAGAGGTATTTCAAATACAGCGGTACTCCCTAATCCACACCGCCATTACAAGCCCAATATCGCGTAGATTTAGCCCTTTGGACTGAAATATAAGTGTAATGACTGGAATCAATATTCCTGTAATCAGCCAATGTAAGCTTTGCTGAACTCCGAAGCGTCTAATGAGCTCTTTTGGGTTCATGGTCGCAATCTCGACTATTGTTAATGTAAAAAGAATATCTATGCCATTCCGGTGTTTACGAAAGAGCAAGACCAAGCATTTTTTGTGCACCCGCCACTGTTTACCTTTTGGACAGAACTGACTGAGCATCGGACGGCAAATGAAATCGCAGAGTGGTATGAGCTTAATGCCACCTCACTGCATTTATACCTTAGACAACTTGAAAAACTTAAGCTCATTGAGTTACTGGGGCACAACGCTTGTAAATTGTTGGTGCCGACACATACGTCATTTGAAAAAGGTTCTAAGTTTCCACAATTCTTTACCAGCCAAGTGTTGAACCAGCTTCAAGATAGAGTTATTGATTTACAGAGGATAACCAAGCATTCCTTATTTCTTTAAAAGCAGAACTCACACATGAGGAGTTTATCGAGATGACTCACAAGTTAGATGAGTGGATGTTTAATAAACTGCGCGAAAGCCAAGATCTTAGGGCCCGTGAGGGGTTAACTGTAGCACCTTATACATTTGGTTTTATGGCAGGTGATTAAAGAGAATACGGATTAAATTCCCCTTTTCCTCTAACTAAATTATTGATTATAAATGGAACTTCAATTGAAAAGACGGTATAACAAGGTCGTAAGCGCGGACAAAAAACTTGTTGGCTGTTACGCCTCGCTACACATTTTAGCCAACAATTTTTTGCCGGTTACAGCGGCGTTAGGTATGTGTCAGAGATGTTCCCACTAAAATGGAGAGTAATGCAATGCGGTTTATCTATGTCATGGATCCTATGTGTGCTTGGTGCTTTGCTTTTCAACCTGAGTTGGAACAATTCTTGGAAAAGCACCCTACTGCAAAGGTTGACTGGATAATGGGGGGCCTAGCTCCTGATAATGATGTGCCTATGGATGATAATCTGAAGGAAACCATTTCTTCTTATTGGTATCAAATAGAGAAGGTGTCTCACGTAACTTTTAATCATAGTTACTGGGAGTTGAACATACCTTATCGTTCAACATATCAAGCTTGTAGGGCCGTAATATCCGCTGAAAACATGGTAGAAAGTAGCTCTGAGAAAATGGTAAAGGCTATTCAATCAGCTTATTACTTTGAAGCTAAAAATCCGTCGTTGAATCAAACATTGATTGACTGCGCTAAGTCGCTCAATTTGAGTGAAAGCCAGTTTGCACTCAAGTTGAAATCGAAAGAAATAGAGCAGCAGTTTCAGGAGCATTTATATATAGCAGCTCGTTTAAAAGTAAGTGGTTTCCCGGCTCTTTTCTATGTCTCAGAAAGTAATCAGGCTTATCCTTTAGCACTTGGATATTGCAAGTCAAAGGAGCTTTCAAAGCGATTTACCCAAGTAAACACATAACAAAGGTTCAAGAGAAGGTGCAACGCGTGGTTTTTACTTTGCCGTGGTCTATGTGATGACGGTGTTATGTTCTCTGTTCAAATTTGAAGCTTATTTATTTTCTGAAATCTTGCTTTGAAGGTCCATATTCTTAATAGGTTTTGTTGGTGTCGAAAGGACATTTTATTTGTTGTGATAAATACAGCGTTTCTTTACCTAACTTGGTGGACAAATTCGCTCTGAATTAAACTTTTCCGATCTTTAAACTCGTTTTTTGTGTATTGGGTTTTCTTTTTGGTGTGAATTTATATATACAATCAAATGCATATTTTTGAAATGTTAAGACGGACTGTGAACGCTTGGCGTTTTTAGTATGAGTTGAGTTTACGTAATAGCGTTTCCAGTCTCTTGGCTTAGCATTATGTCTGCATTTTGAGTCATGCTTTTGCTCGTTCGAAGTGATGATACTTGAAAGGTTTTGAGGCTATCTTGTTACTATCGTAAGGAATTAGGTGTGAAGGCTTTTAAAGAAACTTGTTTTGTGATTGGTTTTTTATTCTTGTTAGGCTGTACGAGTAACGACAATGGTGATTTGGTTAGAAGCTTTAGTGATTTGAACGAGACAACGCCAGGATGTGCAGTTGGGATCATAAAAAATAACCGTTTTCTCTACGAGGGATATTTTGGCCAATCTAACTTGAAGTACAATATTCCGATAGATAAAAAGACAGTCTTCAACATTGGCTCTAACAGCAAGCATATCACTGCTTCATTGGTGTTATTACTAGAAAGTGAAGGTAAGCTTTCCCGATCCGATAGTCTTGAAAAATATTACCAAGATGGCCCTGATTGGTTCAAGGATATAACGCTCTATCACTTGCTCCACCATCAAAGTGGTTTACCTGACTATATTAATGATATCGAAACAAGGAATGGAGTCATTCGTCAACTTGTCAATGAATCAGAATTGGCTAGTGGGTTAACTATAGGGCAACCAATTCCCAAAGGTACAGTGACAACAGCGGTTGTAAATTGGATGAAAGGTTTGGACTCTCCAATTTTTAAATCAGGCTCTTTAGCGATATATAGTAATACAGGTTATCTGTTATTGGCCGATATTGTTGAGAAGGCAAGTGGTGTTGAATTTAATAAACTTGCCGAAGATAGGTTATTTAAACCACTTGGCATGGAATCGACAACAATACATGGAAAGTTAAATGGTGAGATTAAATGGAGTGCGACAGGATATATTGATTTTGGCGATGGTGTGTATCGTCCAACTGAAAACAATATCGTGACGCAAGGTACTAGTGGGGTAAAAACCACATTATCTGATTATGCTAAGTGGATAAGTCACCTGATGACTCCAAAAACCGATAAAGAGCTTTGGGTTTCATTTCTCAACCCTGATGATCCTGTTTACGGCAAAGCACCGACTTGGAAGTCAGGGCTTCAACATTATTCTAATGGTCTTGTAATTTTTCGCACCAATAAGGGTAGTTCATATACCCATGGTGGATTATCTATCGATGGTATGGCAAGTGATTTTTGGTTTTCACCAAAATTGAAGCTAGGTTACATTCAGCTTTGCAATTTTAATACTACAAGGCGAGTAGATATTTTGGAGTTAGCCCAGCAATATGGTGGTTGACTGTAAGGCTAATTGGCAGCAACTATAGGCGCTCTCTTGGGATTGAACTGCCATCAAATCTTAAAAATTAATCATTTACGTAAATATTGCTTAATTATTGTCATATCCGTAATTTCATCGTCACTCTATAATTAATCAGACATTTAATTAAAGGGACTTTACGTGTGACCACCCATAACAGAAAAGCAGGTCGTCCCAGGGACAATAATATAGACGTTAGGCAAAAGCTTATCGAGCATGCTCGTGAACTGTTCACGTCTATGCCTTACGATAAAGTTTCAAATCGTCAAATTGCCAATCAAGCTGGCGTGAACATCGCGATGATTCACTATTATTTTGGCAACAAAGAAGGGCTATTTGAAACGGTGATACGAGAAACGATCAATCCTATGAAAGAGCGCATACACATGATGGTCAAAGACAGTTCACAAAAGAACTTTCTCGACATTATGCGAACCTACTATCATGAAATGTACAAAATTCCACAGTTTCCCCGTTTAGTGTTTCAAATCATGCACATGGATTCCTCGGAGACTCAGCGCAAACTGCTCGAAAAAGTGTTTGCCGATATCAGTCAACCCATGCAAACGGTGATGTTTGACAAGCTCGTTAACAGCAATATTTTAAAGCCTGATGTTGAGCCTGAATTATGTAAAGTCTCCTATTTTAGCTTGATGGCCTTTCCATTTATTGCCCCGCCAGGGCTCCTTTCTCTCCATGGAATTGAGCTTTCAGAAGATTTCCTTAACCGACTGCTTGAACACAACATAAAACTGATGACTGATGGCATGCTACAACCCAAAAACTTGCAGGATTAACACTTATGAAAATCAATAAAAAATTACTGTTTTTTCCGGCACTTGCCATAGGGATAATCACGTTAATACTTGCCATAAAACTCAAGCCTGATTTACCCGTTAAGCCTGCTGCCGATCGCGCACGTTTGGTGGAAACTGTCCCGTTGCAACGCCAAGCTATAGCGCCACAAGCCATTGGCTATGGCAAGATTGCGCCCAAGGTTGAATGGAAAGCCATTGCAGAAGTAACGGGCAAAATCGTCTACCGACACCCTAAATTAGAAAAAGGCCAAATTCTTCAGGCCGGAACAGAAATACTGCGTATCGATCCACTCGACTACGAACTTAAATTGGCCCAAGCACAGGCGGACCTCAGCTCTGCTCAAACTTCTCTCGCTAGGCTAAGCCAAGAAGAGCGAAATCTAGAGCAGACGCTTAAAATTGAGCGAAATCGTTTAGTGATCGCCAACAAAGAGCTCGAACGTAAACAAAACTTACGGACGAAAGGGCTCACTTCACAATCAGATGTCGATCAGCAAGAGCAAAGCGCACTTTCACAACGCAAGTTAGTGCTCGACATTGAAAATCAAATCGGTTTGATGCCCGACGAAAAACGGGTTGCCGAAGCTTTGGTCAAAGTTAACTCATCTAAAGTGGAAGAAGCGCATCGTTCACTGGAAAAAACCATCATTACTTTGCCCGATGACCTACGTATTGCTCAAGTTGACATTGAGCAATATCAGGTTGTTAATCAGCAGCAAACCATGGTAACCGCACACGGTATGGACATAATGGAAGTTGAGGCTCAACTTTCTATTCATGACATGCGCACGCTCGCCTCAAGTATTGGTAAAGTTAACCGCAATGAATCGGGCATTCCTCAACCCGATATGACCTTTATTGACGCGAGTATTGAATTTAGCAGCGGCAATATGAAGGCAAGTTGGCCTGCGAAAGTGAGCCGAGTTAGCGAAACCGTAGACCCAAATCAGGCCACTGTCGGTGTGATTCTGGAGATCCAACAAGATTATCGTCAGCTAAATCCAAGCTCGCGACCTCCACTTGTCAACGGCATGTTCGTCAGAGCGTTTATCGAAGGGCAGCCGAATCCAAGCTGGGTGATTCCTGAACGAGCATTGCATGGCGATAAAATTTATTTGATGGATGAGGATAATAAGCTGGTGATTGAACCCGTGTCGGTTCTCTACCGTCGTGACAACCAAGTCGTGGTAGAAGGTGACCTAGAAGAAGGGCAAAAGCTGATTCTCAACGATCTGCTACCAGCGATTAACGGCATGCTGCTTAAAGAGGCTGACAAAGGCCACGAGGAGTCAGCGCTATGATTCGATTCTTTGCCAAACATCCAACCGCAGCCAACTTGCTGATGTTGTGTTTGCTTGTATTGGGGGTGACATCGTTATCCAACATTAAGCGCGAGACTTTCCCTGCATTCGATCCTGCTTACATAATGGCAGGCGTGGTCTACCCCGGCGCGTCTCCACAAGAAGTAGAAGAGAGCATTTGTGTTCGAATGGAAGATGCAGTTGACGGTCTTGCGAATATCGAAGAAACGCAATGTGAAGCGGTTGAGGGCTCGGCAAGACTAATCCTAAAGCTTAACGATAAAGCTGACATCGGACGAATGTTGGTCGATGTGCAAACCCAGATCAACTCGATCAATGATTTTCCACAAGAGATTGAATCTCCAGTGGTACAGGAATTGGACTGGAATGAACCTGTGGTGGACGTGGCTATCACCGCAGATACTACATGGCCGGAATTGAAAGCTTACGCAGAACAGCTTAAGCGTACATTAAAGCTCGATTACGACGTTTCTCTGGTTAATATAGCGGGGTTTTCTGATCACCAGTTTCGTGTCGAATTGGACTCGAAAGCCATGCGTCAACTTGGCTTGAGTGTCGGCGACATTGCCACTCAAATTGGTCGTCAGAACATTAAGTTACCAAGTGGTTATATTGAAACACCAGACAAGAACTTTCTTATCCGTTTTGATGACAGGCGCATATCACCGGAGCAACTTGAACTGATCGTCATTGGCTCTGGAGCAAACGGCTCACAGATTCGACTTAAAGACATTGCTACGATTACCGACCGCTTCGAATTAGATGAACAAAAAGTTCTTTTCGATGGTCACCCTTCAGCCCTGCTCAAAGTGAGTAAGAACAAAGAAGATGATGCGCTTAGAATCAAAGAGCGCGTCGCTCAGTTCGTTGAGCAGCAACAAGCAATCGCTCCTGATGGTGTCAGACTAGAAATGACTAATGATATCTCGTCTGTACTGTGGGACCGCTTAAGCATGATGTTTAATAATGGTTGGCAAGGTATCATACTGGTGTTCGCAACCATGTGGCTGTTCTTTAGTTTTCGTTATTCCTTCTGGGTTGCAGCTGGCTTACCCGTTGCTTTCCTTGGTGGTTTATTCCTGATGGCGCAACTCGGGCTGTCAATTAACGTCATGTCTCTTGTCGGCCTGCTGATGGCGGTCGGTATTATGATGGACGATGCGATTGTGATTGCCGAATCCATTGCCTCTCACCTTGATAGGGGGGAAGATGTCGATAATGCCGTCATTAAAGGAGTGAAGAAAGTCCTTCCTGGGGTTGTTTCTTCTTTCCTTACCACTGTGTGTATTTTCGGTAGCTTGTTGTTTTTGCAAGGCGAAATGGGGGCTGTGCTCAAAGCTGTTCCACAAGTGCTGATTCTCGTTCTGATGCTGAGTTTAGTTGAAGCTTTTCTAATTCTTCCTAACCATTTATCGCATTCACTGCATAAAGAGAAGAATGAAAAACCACCTGCAAAATTTAAAAAGAAACTCCTTGATGGTTTTGAGAACTTTCGCAATACAACTCTAGTCAACGCCGTGGAGAAAGTGGTTGAGTTTCGTTACGCCTTTATCGGTGGGATTCTTACACTACTTCTGATTTCCGTAGCTACTATAGCTGGAGGTTTACTCAAGTTTCAGCCTTTCCCGGAGTTAGACGGTGATATCGCCGAAGCACGCATCATTCTGCCCCCTGGGTCATCACTGTCTCAAACTGAGGCCGTGGTTGGCAAGCTCGTTGCGTCTGCTCAGAAGCTAAACAAAGAATGGACACGAGATGTTGAAAACGGTGTTCCACTAATTGAGCATATAACCAGTCAGTTTAATGCCAATGCTGACGCTGACGAGTCGGGACCACATATCGCCACCGTTCGACTTGATCTACTCGGTGCAGAAAGCCGCAATACCGTGATTGATGAGTTCATCACCGCTTGGCGTCAAGATATTGGTGAACTGGCTGATCCCATTTCGCTGGTCTTTAAACAACCAACCATGGGGCCGGGTGGGCGTGCGATTGAAATTCGCGCCAAACATGATGATCTCGATGAACTCAAAGCGGCTTCAATAGATATTCAGCAGTATCTCAACGAATTCGATGGGGTACATGGCGTGCTTGACGATATGCGTATGGGTAAAGAAGAGGTGCTAGTCAAACTTCGCCCAGGCGCTGAAACTTACGGTATCAATGGTCAGTTGGTTGCTAATCAGTTACGTGCGGCCTTTTTTGGTCAGACCGCTGATGAAATTCAGGTTGGTGTCGAAAACATCTCAATTGAAGTGCGTCTCGATAAAATTCAAGCGGGCGACTTACAACAGTTGGCAAATTTCCCAATCATCATGTCAGATGGTAGTCAGATACCACTGGCAACCATCGCAACGTTAGATTTTCAACGTAATTATGTCCGAATCCAACGTATTGATGGCCTTAGAACCATTAGTGTATTTGGTGATGTCGACAGTACCAAAGCCAGCTCAACTGCGATCATCGCTCAATTCCAACGTGAAGAAGCATCTAAACTGATGGCGAAATACCCAGGGTTACGTTTCGATTTTGAAGGCCAAACCAAAGATACCGCTGAAACTGGCGCATCAATGGGCAAAGGTTTCTTACTCGGTCTGTTCGGTGTGTTTGTCATACTTAGTTATCAGTTCCGTAGTTATCTCGAGCCCGTAGTCGTTATGCTTGCGATCCCATTAGCTTTCATTGGCGTGGTTTGGGGACACATATTGCTCGGTCACTCACTGAGCATGCCTAGTTTGTTAGGTTTTGTTTCACTAGCGGGCATCGTGGTTAACGATTCGATCTTGCTAGTGCAGTATATACGTCATCACGTCGATGAAGGTGATAGCGTTCACGACTCTGTGGTGAAAGCAAGCCGAGAGCGTTTCAGAGCGGTGTTCTTGACTTCGATGACCACGGCTGCGGGTTTACTCCCTATATTGACTGAAACCAGCTTGCAAGCTCAGGTCATTCAACCTTTAGTCATCTCTATTGTGTTCGGAATTTTTGCTTCAACCTTGTTGGTGTTATTTATGATCCCGGCGGCCTATTCGGTTCTTGAAGACTTCGGCTTGGTACATAAACACGAGGAAATCTAATTAAGGCAAAGCGGGTTAATTGACCCGCTTTGCCTTAAGTTAAAATGTTTCTGCTGAGTTTGCTTCTCATCATTAAACCGCTATTGTCTGAGTTTTAAGTCTGGAGGAGGCTGAGCGGTTTACTCGGGGAACTCACATTCGTTTTAAAGGTTTTACCACACTGTCCAACCCTTCGATTTTTAGTGCCAGACAGAGTTGAAGCAATTGACCTAGCTCGCCTGCGGGCCAGCCTTTCTTATCAAACCACAACAGGTATTCTTCGGGTAGATCAATCAGTACTCGGCCTGCGTATTTGCCAAAGGGCATTTGAATGCGTGCAAGTTTGATGAGGTTTTCTTTTTCTAACATGAATGGAGCGCCGATCTGTTGCGTTATTTCTGAGTATTGTGCCATCTTTCAATGGCACATTGATCTTTTTCTTTTTATGGTCAGTCACCTTTAAGTCAAGATGACCGAAGCTCCTAGATTAGAGTTTAGCAAGGGTTACGGGTTTAACTTTACTGCGCTTTGCCTGATGTTTTTGAATACGTTCAACTAACTTTTCAAGTTCGTCCGTTTTGATCTCTTGAGGTGTCGAAGAATAGAGTGCCTGATTGATATCATTCAGCGCTTGATTGATCGCTACCTGTTCTTGCTCTTCTAGTACTACAGTGTTTAGCCAAGCTTTTATCGCAGCACTCATAGCAATGCCATCAACCTTGCCAGACAAGGCATTTTTGACAGCCTGATGTTCGCTTGAGCTTGTTGTTTCTGTGGAGGTTGATTGGTCTGACGCTGATGATTTAAAACGCCATGCAAGCACACCAGTGATCACCCAAAGTACCGCGAACAACGCAGTTAAATAAGGCCAGAAGCCCGCATCTTTAACAGTGATGGTTTCCACTTTTGTTGTGGGTTGGACAGGAGTAGGAGCCGCAACCAGTGGGGTATCATTTTGTTTAACGTTTAAGGTAAGCCCTGAAACTTTACTCGCTTGTTGTTGTTTTGCTGTGGTGTTCCACCAATCCACAGTTATTTCAGGCAAAGCAATATCGCCACTTTGACGTGGGATAAGTACCTGTTTCACTGTCATCACAACGTCTCCGTTATCCAGCGTTGTGAATTGAGGTTTCTCATCGTAAATACTTAGCGAAGTAGGGTAGCTGAGCTTAATGTTTGGCAACTGTTCTTGGGTTAGTCCCGCCACTTGCAGGTTCACTTCGCGGGTGATGGATTCGCCAACCTGAGTTTTGTAGCTGTCGCCAGAAAATGCATTTCCCTGACTGTCCGTCCATTTTTGAGTCAGGCTCAACTTACTCGTAGGGAGCCAAATACCCTGATAGTTTGACGGTTTAGGATTGACGGTAATCGAATATGTCTTCGCTTTAGTTTCAATAGGAACCAATCGGGTGCCACCGCTGTAGTTGCTACCGTAGACAATGGTGCCTTTGAAAACTGGCTCATTGAGTTGATAAGTCCCAGCTTCTTTTGCTGTGATACGAAAATCCTGATCGACGACAGTCACTTCTACGCCGTCTAACACCGTTTGATACTGATTGGCTTCACTGGCAGCGTTAAGTTCAAGCCCTTCAACGGCTGGTGGAGCGACGGTTGGATTTTGCAAACGACGTGGGTCTGCTTTGATGATTAAGCGAGCTTTCAGCAATGCGCTTTCATTCGGATAGAGTTCGGTTGTTGATAGTTGAGTTTGCACTTCAACCAAGTCATTAACCTCTGGCGCTTGTTCGTCTTGTGCTACCTGAATCGCGATTGGCTGAGTTTTTTGTCCGTTGAGTTCAAAGCTCGGAATCGTAACAATACCTATATGCGTGGCTGCGAGTGAAATTGTCCATTCGCTTTTGTTACTGCGCGTACCGTTAATGATATTGATTGATGAACCAAAACTCGGGCGTCCCAACAGGAAATCACTGCTTAATACGGTGAAATCAATATCGTCTGATGAGGCTTTTTGATCACTTACTACTCGTAGCTGAAAAACTTCGTTTTTTACGACTTTGTTCTTACTGACGCTTGCATAAAAGGATGCCGCTTGAACTGAAAAGCTATTCAAACTAAGAGCTGCAATAGCTAAGAATAGAGCAAGTCGTCCTAAGCGAGAGATGTATGCAAATCGCGGGGAACTAGCGAATGGAGAATGTAATACGTTCATCATTACCACTTTTTACCATCAGTTTGTGGAGGCTGTTTACTGTTAGCCTGAATAATCAATTGAGCACGCAATAGCTGACTTGGGTCGCGAGCGCTTTCAACTTTTTCCAGCTTCCTTAATTCAGGATCGATATTTTCAGTTGTCGTTGAGGTTGCCGTTGTCGGTTTTTCATCAGGCTGCGAATCCTGCTCTGATTGTTCGTCTTGTTTGTTGCTTTGGGCTTTGGCTTGAGCATCGGTTTGTTGAGTGGATTCTTTTCCACTGTTTGCATTTTTGTCTGCATCTTGGTTGTCTTGTGCAGAATCCTTACTCTGTTGGCCTTGTGACTTATCGTCTTGAGAGTTTGCTTGTTTCTGATCTTGCGACTGTTGCGCAACGTTTTGTTGTGGCGACTGTGAATCCTGCTGCTGTGATTCGTTGTTTTGCGATTGACCAGAATCCGAACCCGATTGAGACTGCTGTTGCTGTTGCTGTTGCTGTTGCTGTTGCTGTTGCTGTTGCTGTTGCTGTTGCTGTTGCTGTTGCAGGGCTTTTTCAACAACATCGAGATTGCTTTTAGCATCTTGGTTGTTTGGATCTTGCTGCAACACCTGTTGATATAGCGCTTTGGCTTTTTCCAAATCACCATTTTGAGCATACGCATTGGCAAGATTGTATTGTGTTCTCGAAGAGGGGTTTTCTACTTTAGAAAAGCTCTCAATTGCGCCTTTATAATCTTTGTTCTGATAACGAGCGACACCTTGCCATTCCGGATCGGTAAATTGCTCGCTGGCAGTTTGATAATCTTTGTTATTAAAGGCTTCCATCGCTTGTTGATTGCTGTTCTTCCAAGGTGAACCACTATTTAGCCAAGATGCGGCGCTTGCATCTGGCGACATGACACTGAATCCTGTGGAGAGAACTGCAACAAAGATCAGCCCACAGCGGAAAAGTAGTAATGCGGGCACGATCAACAGAGGAAGTAGCCAATAGCCATTGTTGACGTTTTCAGTCAGCGTCTTTTTATCGTCTTTCTTGCTCACATCTTGCTTCAAACCTTGTTCAGACAAGATACGTGCAACATCTTGACCATTCGCTTGGTATGGCGTGAAAACACCGCTGACGTTTTTCGCCAGAGACTGCATGGTTTCAAAGTTGGTTTTGGCAACGACGGTTTGTCCATTGTCGGTTTTCAGAAGTGAACCATCACTGAGTGTAATTGGCGCACCAGAAGCCGTACCAATGCCCAATATCACTAGCTTAAACTGTGTACCAGATAGTTCATTTTCGATGCCTGATTGTTCTTGCTCATCAAGATCATCGGTAAGCAGGATGAGTTCACCGCGTGCCATCCCTGCGTTTCTAAGCATCTCAATAGCCAGTTTCACACCTGATGCGGCATTGGCTCCCTGATAAGGCATGATGTCAGGGGATAAATTAGGCAGCAAGTTAGCGATGGTTGCACTATCGCTAGTCAGCGGGCTAACTGTGTACGCATCACCAGCATAAGCGACTAAGCCTGTGCTGCCTTCTGTCCAACCTTTAAGTAAGTCGAGCGCTTTGTAACGAGCTTGAGTTAAGCGATTGGGTTTAATATCCGTCGCGTACAGTGACAAAGACATATCCATGACCAGAATACGTGCGTTGCTATTGGTGTAGCTTGGGCGTGTTTGTTTCTCGAAACTTGGCCCCGCTAAAGCAATTACAGCAATTAACCAACTAAGCGCTATCAATAAGAGAACAGACTTGGTTTTGTTGCGATTTTCGATTCCCAGCGCACTGGCTATATGGTTGGCGATAAGCCCTTGGCTTTGTTTATGGGTTGCAAGCCAAAATAGAATTGCGGCTAGGGGAACAAGTGCTAAAAGCCATAAAGGAGTAAGGAACTCGAAATCAGACATGGTCTCTCCTTACGATAAACAAAATGACAGACAAAAGCAGCGCAACTGCTAGTGGATAGCCAAACCACTCAGTTTGTGGACGCCAAGTCTGAGTTGCCTGACTAATTGGCTCCAGTGCGTTGATGGTGTCATAAATGGTCGCGAGTTCTTTTTCATCACGAGCACGGAAATATTGACCGCCAGTGATTTTGGCAATCTCCATCAAGCTCTTTTCATCCAGATCTTGAGCAGTGTTAACTTTGCGGGTGAGGAAGAACTCTTTCACCATCATTTCGCCTGCGCCAACACCCACAGTGTAGATGGTCGCGTTGTACTTCTTAGCAATTTTGGCGGCTTCAATCGGGTCAAGAACACCAGAGGTGTTACTACCATCACTGAGTAAAATCATTACACGCTGGGGTGCGTCGCTATCTATAAAGGTTTTGGTTGCGAGGCCAATACCTTCGCCAATTGCGGTCTTTGTACCGATCAATCTTAGTATGGCTTGATTTAATTGCTGGCTGATTGTCTGGCGGTCTAAAGTCAGCGGTGTCTGCAAATAAGCGTGATCAGCAAAAAAGATCAAGCCCAGCCTGTCGCCCTCGCGCTTGCTGATGAAATCACTCAAAACCTTTTTAACCGCTGTGAGCCTGTCAATGTAATCGCCGTCGGATTTCATATCCTCTTGGCTCATTGAGTAAGAGAGATCGACAACCAACATCATGTCGCGATGTTTTGGCGAAGTGGTGACAGGGTCGCCATACCAAACCGGGCGACAAACAGCGGCAATCAGGCATAGCCAGATCAATACGGCTAACAGTTTGCCCAACCATTGTTTAGGCGGTGCGACGGTATTTTGTTGAGGTAAGTAGGGCAACTGTATGGCTGCCCTTTCCTTTACCGGAGGTAAAATACGATGAATAACTAGCGGCAGTGGCAATAGAACAACTAGCCACCACCATACGAACTCAATATTTGCCAACGCTCAAGTTTCTCCTTTTTGCGGCGGCAACGCTGTGTTCACCCATTGATAGCAATCCGCCACCAAATCTTGTGCATTTTCGACTTTTTGTTTTTGATACAAAGCCTTCTGCCAAGTTTCCTCATTTTTAGTAAAAATTGGGGAATCAACTTGGGAATCCAAAAATGCATACCAATCTGGGCCAGTTAAATGAGCAACCTGCTCACGCGGGTAATAACATAACGCTGCTTGACGAACCAACTCAATCGCTGATGATGGAGTTTGATGTCCTAGTGCTGGGTTAAGCAAACGCAAAGCGGTTTTCTTCGGCGCCATACGTTTCTTTTTAGCACGGACAATTAAAGCGATACTTACCAGTACCAAGACAATGGCGAATAGACTTGCCCACCATCCCCAAGAAAGTGGCAGCCATGAAGGTACTTCAGGTAAATGCAAATCGCTAAGATTGAGTAAATTTGATGATTCTTGCATATCTTTTAAATTATCCAGAAAGTTGTTGTAGCAAAGATATATCGCTAGAAAGAGAGCGGTA
This sequence comes from Vibrio sp. Hal054, assembly GCF_037162405.1. Lineage (NCBI taxonomy): Bacteria > Pseudomonadati > Pseudomonadota > Gammaproteobacteria > Vibrionales > Vibrionaceae > Vibrio > Vibrio sp. Hal054. Next base: position 109,612 of record NZ_JARLUT010000002.1, read on the forward strand.
GTCCATTTCCATAGATTGGCTCAATGATTCTAATTCTAATTTTCGAGAATCAAAGGCATTTTTGATGCTTAGACGGTCAGATTTGGACGAAAAGTTAAGCCAGCGCGCATTTTTGCCATCGCTCACTCTCTCAATTCCTCTAAATTGGGTCTCACCTTGTTCAAGGGGATCAAAAATATGGACTAACTTTACGCGATTGTGCTTACGTAACTGGTTGAATAATGGTCGGAAAGAATCCTCATAATTAACAAAATCGCTGATCATTATTACCTCGCTGCCTTTCGGGCAGAGACGGTTTAATGTCATTAAAACGGTTTGCATGGAACTGGGTGCCGAAGTTCCTGAAAGTGCTTGTTGTTGACACTCAACCAACTGGGCGATGATTTGCAATGGCCCTTTGTTTCTGCTGGTTGGTTTGATTTCAACGAGGTTTGAACCTGTGTCAATTACTGCACCAATGCGATCTTTCTCTGCAACGGATAACCAACTGATCAAACTGGCTATATGTGCAGCCTGTACCGATTTGAGTAACAGAGAAGAACCAAACTGCATGGTCGAGCTTAAATCCACATAGAGAATCACGGGCTTTTCCCGTTCTTCAGAAAACAATTTGGTGTGCGGTTTACCTGTGCGGGCTGTTACACGCCAATCAATGGCACGAATATCATCACCCGGTTGATATTGGCGAACTTCGGCGAAGTCCATACCTCTTCCAAGTTGTTTGCTTTGGTGTTGACCTAAAAGCTGTGACCATAAACTTTTGGCAGGCGGCAACCATTTCACCGTATGTTGCTTGTAGGGTAGTAGCTCTTCGAGACAAAGATGAACGCCATCAGCATGTGCGGGTAAAAGTTGTTTTACAGACTGAGCCATAATGCTTGCCTTACGCGCTGCCAACCAGAGTCAGTAAGTGGGTAATGACTTGGTTTGGATGTACGCCTTCCGCTTGTGCCTGATAGGTCAGCAATAAGCGGTGTCGCAAAACAGGAAACGCCATTGCTTGTACGTCTTCAGGACTTACGTAGTCGCGACCCTGAAGCCATGCGCGTGCGCGTGCGCAACGGTCGAGAGCGATAGTCGCTCGTGGGCTGACACCCATTTCTAACCACTGTGCGAGTTTTGAATCGTATTGTTCAGGTTTGCGAGTCGCCATCACCAAACGCACCAAGTATTTCTCGATGGTTTCCGCCATATGAATGTTCAGCACTTCTTGGCGCGCAGCAAATATTTGCTCTTGGGTTAACTTCGGCAGATTCGGTGAAGCTTGACCTTTCGCTTCACCGCGGTTTAGGCGAAGGATCTCTAGTTCATGTTCTGCGTCAGGATAATCCACATTTAAATGCAGCAGAAAGCGGTCTAGTTGTGCTTCCGGCAATGGGTAGGTACCTTCTTGCTCGATCGGGTTTTGCGTTGCCATTACCAGAAACAGTTCAGGTAATCGATAGGTTTTTCTGCCAGCAGTAATTTGCTTTTCTGCCATGGCTTCCAGCATCGCAGCCTGAACTTTCGCCGGTGCGCGGTTAATTTCATCAGCAAGGACGAGCGAGTTAAAAATAGGCCCAGGTTGGAAGTTAAACTCACCTGTTTCAGGGCGAAAGATGTCCGTACCCGTTAAGTCTGCGGGTAGTAAGTCTGGCGTGAACTGAATGCGGTGGAAATCCCCTTCAATGCAGTCTGCCAACGACTTCACCGCGCGAGTTTTTGCCAAACCCGGAGGCCCTTCAACCAGAATATGACCGTCTGCTAGTAACGCGACCAGTAATTGCTCAACAAGAGCTGATTGACCAATAACCTGTTGGTTTAAGTGCTGCTGTAGCGAATGAAAGGTTTCTGACTGCATGAAATCCTAATCTCCTTGATAATCTTGTTCTTAGTGAGCCTGAAACTCAAAAAGTTCCTTGTGAGACAAGATATTCGTTTGTTTGGATAAATATTGAACAAACGGATGAATTATAAGATGTTGCTTGATATTCAATACATGGAGTCTGTTTCCACTTTTCTAAACCTTTTCAAAGAAATAAAAGTACATAGCAGCTTTCGGCTTATTTGATTGATAAATTTGGTGAATTAATTGCCGTTTCACCATAAAGAATTATGCTTTAAAGTCGATATAACGTTCGTTAAAAATAAATCGCCAAAATAGGTAAAGAATAGATGCTCAAATTTAGTAACGTCAGCATTAAGACAAAGGTAGTCGCAGGTATTACCTTTGCGGTATTGGCCTCAACAATTATTGTCGGGGTAATGGCACAACGTCAGGCAAGAGACGTATTGGAGCACCGATTGGTGGACATAGAGCTTCCGTCTATGCTTCAACAGATCAGCAGCTCAGTGAATAGCGAAGTGACACAACTTCTATTGGCTGCTGAACAGATCACTCACAGTGAATTTATTAAGAAAGCGATTGCCACTAAGAATATTGATTCTGGTGATGAAGCTATGCTGGTTAAGCAGCTAAACAACATCCGTACTCAGTTCAAATTGAACGATGCGTCTGTGGCGAACCGCAAAACAGCATACTACTGGAACCAAAATGGTTTCCTGCGTGAACTGAACAAGCAACAAGATGGCTGGTTCTACGGTTTTGTGAGCTCTGGTAATCCAACCATGGTGAGCATGTTCCAAGAAGCAACGGGCGAAGTGAAGATGTTCGCTAACTTCCAGGATGTGAACGGCGATACTATGTCAGGTTTATCTAAATCGATGGATGACATGGTGAAGTTGCTTAACAGCTACAAGATTGAGCAAACGGGCTATGTGTTTCTTACCGACGCGAAAGGCGAAGTGCAGATTCACCGTGAAAAATCGAAAGCTAAGTCTAGCCTGAGCCAGTTGTTTGGCGCTGAGACGAAAAATTTGCTTAACAAATCTGGTTTCAACTTGATTACGGCACAACATGATGGCGTTGATGTGTTCGTTGCGAGTTATTACGTGAAGTCTATGGACTGGTTCGTAGTGGGTACTGTGCCAGTGAACGAAGTGTTCGCAGACTTAAACGATGTTGCTCACCGTATGTTGATCACGACCATTATTGTTGCAGCCATCTTTATTGCGATGGGCTTGATTCTGGCGAGCAGTATTGCAAACCCAATTCGTCAAATTGCGATTCGCTTTACTGATTTAGGCAAAGGCGATGGTGACCTTTCTCAACGAATCGAAGTTCAGGGCAACGACGAAATTGCACAACTTTCTTCTGGCTTTAACGGATTTATCGAGAAGATTCATCAGTCGATGAAAGAAGTGGCGTCAACCAGTCATGCATTGCAAGAAGCGGCAGAAACGGTGTCTACTAAAGCGCATACCACGCATGACAACAGTCAGCAGCAACGTGACCAAACGATTCAGGTCGTAACGGCCATTAACCAAATGGGCGCAACCATTAGTGAAATCGCTTCAAACGCAGCAACCGCAGCTGAAACAGCGAACCAAGCGACGTCGAACACCGAAGTGGGTCGTACTGTGGTGAATCAAGCGAAAGATGCGATTGCTCGCCTAGCAGATGATATTGAAAACATTGGTCAGGTGGTTAGCCAGCTTGCGTCAACCACTCAAAATATCGGCTCAATATTGGATGTTATCCGCGACATTTCGGATCAAACTAACTTACTAGCGCTAAACGCGGCCATTGAGGCAGCGCGTGCCGGTGAGCAAGGCAGAGGCTTTGCAGTTGTTGCTGATGAAGTTCGTAATCTCGCAAGCCGTACCGCAGCATCTACCGAAGAAATTCAGAAGATGATTAACCAGCTTCAAAGCGACGCTAAAGACGCGGTTTCTGCGATGGAAGCAGGCAAGTCAGTAACTCTGGAAGGTGTTTCTTCTTCTGATGAAGCGGTTCAAGTACTGATCGGTATTTCTGAGCGTATCCACGATATTTCAGACCGAAATACACAGGTGGCAACAGCAACGGAAGAACAGTCGACAGTGGTTCATACCATCAACATGAACATTGAAGAAATTAACTCTATCAACGAGATCACAACGGGCACGGCCGAAGAGCTTGCAGGCGCAAGCCAAGAGCTTCGTGAACTCTCAGCACGTCTAGATAAGATGGTTGGTAGCTTTAAGCTCTAGTATCCTGCAGGGGAGTTGGGTTAAACTTCTCCCCAGTATTTGATATTTAGAACTTTGAAGTTTAGGTAAGAATAATGAGCGATTTTGAAAAAGAACTAGAGCAGATGACTCAAGAAGCAGGTAACGAGGCAGAAGTTTCATTACCAAGTATTGAAGAACAGAAAGCGATAGTCGCAGAACTTAAGCGTTTGGAAGCGGAAGGTAAGCTAACTCCAGAAATTCTGGAACAGCACTTTGGGAAATTTAACGCGAAAAACGAAGCACCTATTCACTAAACTTGCTTCCTCACTATGCGATATTGATAGTGACAACATTCCAATAAAAAGGTCTAGTTTAGCTAGACCTTTTTTAATGACTAGGCCTTACAGTTGCTGATTGAACTGACGAACCGCTTCAACGACGCGAATGGCGCCTTGCTCTACTTGCTCTATTACTTGTCCTGCTTGGGTTGATAGATCCAGAGCTTCGCCTGCTTGAGATTGACACACTGTAACGAGTTCAACTGCTTTTGCGGTAAGTTTCATATTTTCAGCCACGACGCTCACAATTTCTTCGGTTGTGTTATTGGTTCTTGAAGCAAGTTGACGAACTTCATCTGCTACCACAGCGAAGCCGCGACCTTGTTCACCAGCACGCGCCGCTTCAATTGCTGCATTAAGCGCCAACAGGTTAGTTTGATCAGCGATACCGCTTATGCTGCCAACCAAATCGCTAATGCTTTTAGAATGCTCATTCAGTGCTTCGATATCTTTGCTTGCCTGCTTCATTTGTCGCACTAAGTTATCCATCTTAGCGATGATGGCGGTAATAACCTCTTGTCCTTGTATTGTTTGGTGTCCGGTTTCTTCCGATACGTTGAACGCTATTTGTGCAGCTTCCTGAGCAGCCATCTCCTGATGAACTTGCTCTGTGATAACAGTTGCAAACTTAACTACTTTATAAAGTTCACCAGCGTCATCATGAATAGGGTTGTAGGAAGCTTCTAGCCAGACCACGTGCCCATAGTTATCGACACGTTTGAAACGATCCGATACAAACTGGCCTCGCCCCAGTTTTTTCCAAAACTCTGCGTATTCTTTTGAGTTAGCTTCCGTCGTTTCACAGAAAATTCGGTGATGTTTACCTACGATCTGCTCGCTTTTGTATCCCATCGTTTTCAAGAAATTCTCATTAGCACGAAGTATGGTGCCATCTAGAGAAAACTCGATAACCGCCATTGAACGGTTTATCGCTTTGAGCATATCTTCATGCTCTCTGGAGGCTGATATGGTTCGAGTTAACTCTGTGGCATAAACAGAAAAACGAAGCAGTTTTTTCTGCATGTCAAAGATCGGCTGCAAAATGATGCGCAACCATGCTTCCTGACGGTTTGCCTTAGTAATTTGTAATGCGCCGTTCCAGTGATGTTTCTGCTCTAATGCGCTTTTTAGTTTCTGAAAATGCTTAGTTTTCTTCGCTTTCTCTGGGACTAAGGAAGTGAGGTGAGAGCCTGATATTGTCTCAAGTCTAATTCCAAGCTCTTGTTCAAAATTAGCGTTAGTGGAAATAATTTTACCTTGAGGATCTAACGTTAACCTCAACATGTCCTCATCGAGGCTCTCTCGAACTTGTTCCAGTGGATAAAGTTTCTCTTTTAATTCTTGGTTTTCTTTTTGAAGTGACTTATTAAAAAACATAGTAACCTTAGCTTTGTTTAAGCGCCGATCTCTAGTGGGGGAGTTACCTAAATCTTGTCTAGGTAAATAATAGTTATATTTATCATTCAATATTATTATTTTGTCTAAAGCTTGAGTCTGTCAAAGTTAATTTTGGATTTAGTGGTCTTATGTGTTCTTCATTCATAAGCTTTAAATGTCAGGATTATGCTCAAGTTTTAGCTCAAGAAAGGTATGCCGAATTTTGGTACGGATGCAGTTTAACCGAACTAGGAGATAAAGTGATTATTCGCTTGATGCAGGAAGGTGATTTGTCTGAAGCCGCGTTGGTTCACCAATCAGCCTTTACCAGACAACGTCGTTCGTTTGAATGGCTACAGTGTAACTTAAAGGCTTTCCCTCGATATATGATCTATGTTGCCGAGCTCGATGAGCAACCAGAGTCCAAAGTGGTGGGTTATATTATTTGGGTTCAGAAAAGCGGCTTTAGACCGGAAGCTGTATTGGAGTTAGAGCAACTGGCTGTGCTGCCTGAATGCCAGGGACAAGGAGTTGCAAAAGCGTTAATTTTGGAATCTTTGCCGTTGGTTAAGCAGCAATTGGCTGAGCAGGATTCAGTGCTCAAGCATGTGCTCGTTACCACAAGAGCAGATAATTTTGCCCAGCAGTTATACAAAAAGACATTAGGCGCTGAAGTAGAAAGCACCATTTCCAATCTGTATTCAGCAGATGAGGTGTTGATGATAGCCAGAAACGTTGGCGACACTATTCAATAATTGCGCTTCAGATACCTGATATGAAAAGAGACAAAACCGAACTCGCTTTTGTCTCTTGGTTTATCACTGTTTGATAGCTCGGTGACGTTTATCTCAAGCTGTTCTGATGCTCACTGATCAGCAGTGACATTTGTTCTTCTGCCCTTTCTTGCGCGCTCGCAAAGCTCTCGTTTTTAGCGAAACTGCCAACCACCTCGTAGTAGCATTTGAGTTTCGGTTCTGTGCCGGAAGGGCGAACAATAACGCGTGAGCCGCCTTCTAAGTGGTAGATCAGCACATCACTGCTAGGCAGGTTGATTGTCTGCGTTTTTCCATTGCTGTCTGTGCGCACAGAGTGTTTTAAATCCTCGGTAACTAAAATTTTCTTACCAGCAATTTTTTTCGGAGGATCTGCTCGAAGCAGTTCACCCACTGGCGGGTAATCAGGGTCAAGCGCAATACTACGTTGAGCATTAATGTACATACCATGCTCGCGGTAGATCTCTTCAAGTTGATCCCAAATCGTTTTGCCTTGGCTGTAGAGTTCTGCTGCTAGTTGTGCAAAAGCGACCAAAGCGGATAAACCATCTTTGTCCCAAACGGTATTACCGACCGTGTAACCAAGTGCTTCTTCGTAAGCAAACAGGAATTTGTGTTCATCACTTTGCTCTTGCATTGCAATGTTAGTCAGCCATTTAAAGCCAGTCAGTGTTTGGTAGTACTTCGCACCATGCGTTTTTGCCACTTTGCTTAACAGGCTGGAAGAGACAATGGTATTACCCACTAACTGGGATTTTGCATCGGTTTTACTAAGCAAGTAATGACCGAAAAGAGTACCCACCTGGTCACCTGTGAGCATTTGGTAACTTCCATCGGGTTTGCGTACCGCAACAGCAAAACGGTCAGCATCTGGGTCGTTAGCGCAAGCAAGTTCCGCTGAGATCGAATCAGCCAGTTCAATCACCATATCCATCGCGCCCGCTTCTTCTGGGTTAGGGAAGTTAACGGTTGGGAAAGTACCGTCTGGTTCGCGTTGCTCTTTTACACTCATCACTTTCTTAAAGCCTGCATCATGGAGAAGATCTTCCGCCATGTTTGCGCCGACACCATGCATTGCCGTGTAAGCAATAGAAATGCTGCTTGGGTCGGTATGATGAGAAAGCAGAGGATTACTGTTTATCGCTGTACGGTAAGTTTGGTAGTAATCCTCACGTAACCAAACCAGCAGACCTTGGCGCTCAGCTTCGGAATGCGGCATCAAAGGAATCACGCGGGTTGCTGCAATATCAATCTCTTGTGCAATACCAGAATCGTGCGGGGGAATTATTTGAGCGCCGTTTTCCCAGTAGACTTTAAATCCGTTGTACTCAGGCGGATTGTGGCTCGCTGTTACCACAACTGCTGCCGCTGCGTTGAAATGCTTCACACCAAAGGCCGCAATTGGAGTAGCCGCCACTTTATGGGTTAAGTAAACCTTTATGCCTAAAGCACTTAAAACTGCGGCTGTGTCATGCGCAAAGGATTTGGAATCTGTGCGGCCGTCATAGCCGATCACCACGCCACGCTGTTTGGCATTCTCGACGTGTTTCACTAGGTATTCACCAAGACCTAAAGCGGTTTGTTGAATCACTAAACGGTTCATTCGGTTTGGACCACAACCTACTTTTCCTCGCAGACCTGCTGTACCGAATTCGAGTCGGCATTTAAAGCGGTCTTCTAACTCTTCATATTCTTTATGGTCAATCAGATATTGCAGTTCTTCCCGAGTCTTAGGATCAGGATCTGCTGATAACCATTGTGTGACTTTTTCCATCATGATTGCCACCTTGTGTATTAATTTGAGCACGCAGCATAATTGATATTTATTCTCATTTATGAGTGCGCAATCGCTAAAACCTGTATTAAACCTTAGGTCAACAGACGCCAGTCGTTAGATTTAAATATCTTCATGAGTTTTAAAACTATTCTAGGACAGTTTTTGACAACCCACTTTTATCAAACTGTTTTGATATTTTCTTGAACAAATCTAAAACCCTAACTAGCCTTTACTTAATATTTTGAAATAACAAAAAATTAACAAATGTAACAATTGAGTCAAATTTGCTGTTTGTGTCGATTCACGTTCTTTGAGTTGAAGAACAGAGAGGTGTTGAAGTACAGCGAGGCAGAGGAGAGAGCTCTTGAGAAGATTTGTAACCGATCTGTGGCTGCCAATGGTTGGGCTGTTACTCAGCTTTTCCCCACAGGTTTTTTCTGCAGAACGAGCATTAAACATGACACCGGGTGTTACCGAAATTAGTGGTAAGGTGTATGAGCTACACATGCTTATTTTTTATATATGTGTCGCGATAGCTCTCGTGGTCTTTGGTGCCATGTTCTACGCCATTTTTAAGCACCGCAAATCGAAGGGAGCGGTGGCGGCTCATTTTCACGAAAGTACCAAAGTCGAAATTATTTGGACGATTATTCCAATCATTATCTTGGTCGCCATGGCGATTCCCGCAACGAAAACTTTAGTTGCGATGGAAGATACTTCTCAATCTGACCTCACAATCAAGATCACCGGTTCACAATGGAAATGGCATTACAGCTATTTTGAGCAAGACGTGGAATTTTTCAGTCTTTTGGCGACATCGCAAAAACAAATTCAGGGCGAAGAAACCAAAGGAGCACACTACCTTCTAGAAGTGGATCAGCCTTTGGTTTTGCCGACTGAACGTAAGGTGCGCTTCTTACTGACATCTGATGATGTGATCCACTCTTGGTGGGTTCCGGCTTTTGCCGTCAAGAAAGACACCATTCCGGGATATATCAACGAAGCTTGGACGCGCATTGATGAACCGGGCGTATATCGCGGTCAATGTGCTGAGTTGTGTGGTCGAGCTCATGGCTTTATGCCAATTGTGGTTCAGGCAATGGAGCCAGAAAAATACGACCAATGGCTCGCGGATAAAAAAGCCGAAATTGCTGCTGCCAGACAAGAAGCCGAAAAAGCACTGCAAAGTTCAATGTCTTTGGATGAGCTGATGGCTATGGGCGAGAAAGTTTACATGGACCGCTGCTCTGTTTGTCATCAGCCGACAGGTTTAGGTATACCGGGTGCTTTTCCTGCCATCAAAGGCAGTCCTGTGGCAACGGGGGATCTAAGTGCTCATCTTGATGTGGTCGTTAATGGTCGTTCGGGAACAGCAATGCAGGCTTTTGGCAACCAGTTGAGTGATAAAGAACTGGCTGCTGTGATCAGTTATCAACGTAACGCTTGGGGTAACAACACTGGCGATGCGGTTCAAGCATCCGATATTAATGCGTTTAAGTCACAAGGCGCTGGAGCTTCTGGTCAATCGGGTAATGGAGGACAAGGACAATGATTCACAAGGAAAAATCGGCTCCAATGGCGGATGCTGATATCTCGAATCCAGATACCGGTTCCGTTGATCATGGCGAAAGTGAACATGAACATCACGTACCTAAAGGTCTAGGGAGATGGATCTATTCAACCAACCATAAAGATATAGGCACTTTGTATCTCTGGTTCAGCTTCACCATGTTTTTGATTGGTGGCGCAATGGCAATGGTGATTCGTGCTGAGTTGTTCCAGCCGGGTTTACAGTTGGTTGAACCTGACTTTTTCAATCAGATGACCACTGTTCACGGTTTGATTATGGTGTTTGGTGCGGTAATGCCAGCATTTACAGGGCTTGCAAACTGGATGGTGCCTCTAATGATTGGCGCACCGGACATGGCTTTGCCAAGGATGAATAACCTCAGTTTTTGGATTCTGCCATTTGCCTTTTTAATTCTTCTTGCATCACTGTTTACGGAAGGTGGCGGCCCTAACTTTGGTTGGACATTCTATGCGCCGCTATCGACAACCTATGGCCCAGACAGTACCGCATTGTTTGTTTTCTCGGTGCATATTATGGGTATCAGCTCGATTATGGGGGCGATTAACGTCATCGTGACCATAGTCAACATGCGAGCGCCGGGTATGACATGGTTTAAATTGCCGTTGTTCGTTTGGACTTGGTTAATCACAGCGTTTCTCTTAATTGCGGTGATGCCAGTGTTAGCTGGGGCGGTCACTATGGTTTTGACCGATAAGTATTTTGGTACGAGCTTCTTTGATGCGGCTGGTGGTGGCGACCCTGTGATGTTCCAGCATATTTTCTGGTTCTTCGGTCACCCTGAAGTGTACATCATGATTCTGCCATCCTTCGGCATTATCTCTGCCATCGTTCCTGCTTTTAGTGGCAAAAAATTGTTTGGCTATCATTCGATGGTTTACGCAACCAGCAGTATCGCGCTGCTTTCATTTTTGGTTTGGGCTCACCATATGTTTACCACTGGTATGCCGGTGTTTGCCGAGCTGTTCTTTATGTATTGCACCATGCTGATCGCCGTCCCAACCGGAGTAAAAGTATTTAACTGGGTTGCGACCATGTGGCGAGGCTCGCTAACGTTCGAAACGCCAATGCTGTTCGCGATTGCCTTTATTGTGCTGTTTACCATAGGTGGATTCTCTGGGCTGATGCTGGCAATTGTGCCTGCGGATTTCCAGTATCACGATACCTACTTTGTGGTGGCGCACTTCCATTATGTTCTGGTTTCTGGTGCTGTGTTCTCGATTATGGCGGCGGCTTATTACTGGCTGCCGAAATGGACAGGGCATATGTACGATGAGCGCCTCAGTCTGTGGCATTTCTGGTGTTCTGTTATCTCGGTCAATGTGCTGTTTTTCCCAATGCACTTCTTAGGGTTGGCGGGAATGCCAAGACGTATTCCTGATTACGCGATTCAGTTCGCCGACGTAAACCAGATTGTTTCGATTGGTGGCTTTGCCTTTGGTTTATCACAACTGATTTTCTTGTGGGTTGTGATTAAGTGTGTGCGGGGAGGAAAACCTGCACCGGCTAAACCTTGGGAAAGAGCTGAAGGATTGGAATGGACGGTTCCAAGCCCTGCGCCGCACCATACATTCTCTACACCACCCAAAGTGGAATAGTTGGGTGGATTAGGAGCGTGAAAAATGGACAACGAATCACTTAAAAGCAAGAACCGACAACTGATAATAAAACTGACCATTGGTACTGTGCTGATGTTCGGCTTTGGTTTTGCCCTGGTGCCTTTGTACGACGTGATGTGTAAAGCACTAGGCATCAATGGGAAAACCAACGAAGTGGCGGCAGTTCAACCGACAACCATGGTGGTAGACGAATCGCGCACGATTCGCGTTCAGTTTATGGCACATGTCAGTAATGGCATGCCTTGGAATTTTGAACCTAAAGTTTCGCACATGGACGTGCATCCTGGGCAGGTGATACAAACGGCTTTTTTAGCTAACAACTTTTCCAATGACGAACTTGTCGGTCAAGCGGTTCCTTCGGTATCTCCGGGGCAAGGTGCCAGTTACTTCAATAAAATTGAGTGTTTCTGTTTTAATCAGCAGCCACTGTCGGCCAAGGCAGATGCTGAGATGCAGCTGATATTTTATATCGAGCCGGATATTCCCGATTCCATTCATACCCTCACGCTCTCCTATACCTTGTACAACATAACGGAAAAAGCAGAGCCTCAACTGGTCAAAACAAGCCAAAGTGCTCACGTGAACGGCGCACCAACGCAAGGAGCAAATCTATGAGTACTAAACACGATTCTTACTATGTTCCGGCTCAAAGTCGTTGGCCGATTATCGGCGCTGTAGCTCTGTTTTTGGTGGCGGTGGGTGCCGGTTTAACAGTGCAACATGTTGGCACTGATGGTGTGGGAAGTGTCTTTGGCAAAGCCATTTTGATTATCGGTTTTATTGTACTGCTCAGCATGTTGGCGGGCTGGTTTAGTAACGTAATTGGTGAATCACTAGCGGGATTGTATTCCAAACAAATAGCCCGTTCATTTCGTCAGGGAATGAGCTGGTTTATCTTTTCGGAAGTGATGTTCTTTGGTGCATTTTTTGGTGCTCTGTTCTATGCGCGAATGGTGGCTGTCCCTTGGTTAGGCGGTGCCAGCAACAATGCCATGACCAACGAATTGTTATGGCCGGGTTTTGAAGCGATATGGCCACTGATTACAACGCCAGCAGGGGAGACGGTACAAGCCATGCCTTGGCAGGGGATCCCACTCAAAAACACCATTATTCTGCTGATGTCTTCGATTACTTTGCACATGGCACACATCAGTTTAGAGAAAAATCACCGCATGGCACTGATTGTATGGCTGGAAATTACCATCGTTCTTGCTGGATTTTTCTTGTATTTCCAAGGGGTTGAATATGCTCACGCTTATCAGGAAATGGGACTGACTCTGCAATCTGGAGTGTATGGTAACACCTTCTTTATGCTCACGGGTTTTCACGGCTTACACGTTTGCCTCGGCACACTGTTTTTAATTGTGCTGCTTGCGCGTATCGCGAAAGACCACTTCACGCCCAAAGATCATTTCGCGTTCCAAGCGGGCAGTTGGTATTGGCACTTTGTCGATGTGGTGTGGTTGTGTCTGTTTGCCTTTGTCTATGTCTTATAAGCACAGCGTTAACGCTTTAGTGAGGTGTGTGGTTGGGGTGAAGCCAGCCGCTGAGGAGAGCAAAAATAAGCAAGATAACGACGAAAGCTGAAAATATAAGGCGTCGCCCAAGGTAATAGCTCATCGGGCGCTCATCGTCATCATTGGGTTCTCTAACCATCTGAATTAAGGCGCGAGCAAGGTTGAATATGATGAACAGCAGAAACAGAACCAAAATGATTTTTACAACAAGTGGCAGCATGTCTGATCCTCTAAAGAGTCGAGTGTTGTCTATGAAAGTAATCTTAGGTGCTGTTTTAACTGTGGTTGTGTTTCTGTTATTGGTCAAATTGGGTTTCTGGCAATTGTCGCGTGGCGAAGAAAAACAGGCGCTTGAGCAGGAGTTGTTGCTTCGTCAGCAGATGGAACCGATCTCTTTAGGCATGGCTTTAGAAAGGTATCCAGTCTCAGATTTGACGGGCTTGCAGGTGCGGGTTTCTTTCTCGCCAGTCAGCAACATGACATTTCTGCTCGACAACCAAACCTATCAAGGGAAAGTCGGCTATCTGGCTTACCAACTGGCAAAAGAGCGAAACGGGCATTGGATGTTGATCGAAAGGGGCTTTGTTGCAGCAACTAACGATAGACGCGTCTTGCCGGAGGTTAATTGGCTTGTTGAGCCTCAAGAGTTAGTTGGGCGTCTGTACCAAAAATCCAATAATCCACTGAGTTCGGATTTGAATATTGAAAGTCAGACACCGCACCGTATTCAGAACCTAAACATTGAGCAGCTTTCTCAGTGGTTGGGAGAACCCATTTTGCCAGCTCTGTTTCAACCACAGGAAAAGAACTGGCCGTATGCACAGCCATGGGTTCCTTTTCCTCTCAGTGCAGAAAAACATTTTGGCTACGCCGTGCAGTGGTTCACCATGGCAGCCGTATTGCTAATCATTGTTTTGCTTATCTGTGTCAGAGTTTTTAAAGCAAGGAGGCCATGATGAATTCAAAGACCAAAGGGCGTTTGATGTTGCTAGCGATTGTGTTTTTCTTTGCGCTTCCTGCCGTAGTGGCAAAGACGGTCTTAACTAACCATTGGTATCAGTCAGGAGTCACCAACAAGGGGGTGTTGATTGAACCAAGAATCACCTTGAGTTCATTAGGGTTAGGAACTTCGGCACAGGACAAGCTTTGGCGCGTAGGGTATGTGGTTCCCAAGCAGTGTGATGAGCAGTGCCAACAGCACATCTATATGCTGATGCAAAGCCATACTGCATTGGGCAAAGAACAGGGCAGAGTGGAACCTGTATTACTGATTGAACCTGAAAGTGACATCCAAAGTGTTGAGCACATCTCCGTTGAGAAATTGGCGGTCAATCAAGCTTTTATAGCGGCTATTGAGAACTCTGAAATAGTCATCGTCGATCCGCTTGGTCAACTGGTTATGCATTACCCCAAAACAGACCCCTCGCAACTGGTGATGCAAAGCAAAAGTGTGCTGGCGGATTTACGTAAGTTACTCAAACTTTCTCGCGTTGGGTGAGGTGGACGATGACCAATTCCAATACAGGGTTAATTCGATTAGTTAAGTTTGCGCTGTTGTTAACGCTGACCGTAATTGCATTGGGTGCTTATACTCGTTTATCCGATGCTGGATTGGGCTGTCCTGACTGGCCGGGTTGTTACGGTCACTTCACGGTTCCGCAATCTTCCCAAGCGCTGGAAAAAGCAGAGCTGTTATATCCTCATCTCGATGTGGAGCCGCATAAAGCTTGGCCGGAAATGATTCATCGTTATTTTGCCGGCACTCTTGGGTTGGTGGTGTTTTTAATCACTTTTCTCTGTATTAAAACCCGCCCTGTGGCGATAACCCTGCCTCTGATGATTGCAGCAGTTGTGATTTTTCAGGCCTTACTCGGTATGTGGACGGTAACCATGATGCTGCTGCCGATAGTAGTGATGGGGCACTTACTGGGGGGATTCACCTTGCTCGCCAGTTTGTGGTTATTGTTGTGGCAGTTACAACGGACGTCAGCCTCTGAAAACAGCGAATTTAAAAGTACATCAACATTATCTTCCTCTTTGAATCTTAAGCTCGGGGCGGTACTTACTATGGCGGTGGTGGTCGGGCAGATCATGCTTGGTGGCTGGACATCGTCTAACTATGCGGCGTTGATGTGCAGCAGTTTGCCAATATGTGAAGGTAACTGGCTCTCTTATCTGGATTTCAAAACAGCCTTTACTTTGATCCATCACGGACATGACAGCTATGAGTTCGGCGTACTGGAGTACGGTCCAAGACTGACTATCCATGTATCACATCGGTTTGGCGCTATCTTGACCATCTTAGTCGTTTCAGCGTTAGCGTTTCGTTTATGGAAAGTCGGCCTGCTTTCTCTATCGAAAATGTTGTTAGGCGCGCTTTTGGTTCAGGTTGTTCTCGGCGTCAGCAATGTGGTTTTCAATCTGCCTTTAACGATTGCAGTTATGCACAATTTGGGCGCAGTTCTGCTCATGATCGCAGTACTCAAATGCAACTATCAATTGTGGTCTTCTCTGCCTGTGAGCCAAGCAATCATTGACGCTAAAGCCAATTCTAAAGTTACAACAAGGAGTGTTTCCCATGAATAAGTCGGTCACTGTCGCATCTGGTATCGCCGTATCTCCTTCTCGATGGAGAATCTATTGGACTCTGACCAAACCTAAAGTGGTCGCATTAATGCTGCTTACCGCTCTGGTCGGAATGTGTTTAGCCCAGCCAGACGCGCTTCCTTTGCAAGCGGTGGTATTGGGGTTGAGTGGCATTGCCTTGATGGCAGGCTCTGCGGCAGCGTTCAATCATCTGATTGACCGAAGAATCGATGCGATTATGGCGAGAACGTATCGTCGTCCGCTACCTTCTGGAGAGATTCAGGCTTATAAAGTTTTTGCATTTGCTATGGCGATTGGAATCGCGGGATTTGTCGTGCTCTATGCTGGGGTAAATGCATTGACCGCTTGGCTGACATTTGCCAGTTTGTTGGGGTATGCGTTGGTTTATACCGTTTACCTTAAACGAGCAACACCGCAGAATATTGTGATTGCTGGTTTGGCTGGCGCAATGCCGCCACTATTAGGCTGGACAGCAATAACCAATGAACTGCACGGCCATGCTTGGTTATTGGTGATGATCATCTTTATCTGGACGCCACCTCACTTCTGGGCTTTGGCGATTCATCGCAAAGAAGATTATGCCAAAGCGGATATCCCTATGCTGCCGGTGACGCACGGAGTGGAATACACTAAAACGTCGATTCTGCTCTATACAGTATTACTGGCAATCGTCTGTTTGTTGCCAGTCTCGGTGGGAATGAGCGGGGTGCTTTATTTTGTTGCATCCACTATTTTGAGCATAGGGTTCATTTATTCAGCATGGGTACTGAAATATCGCTCAGATGAGCAGTCAGCCATCACCACATTCAAATACTCTATCTATCATTTGATGATGTTGTTTATTGCGCTGCTGCTCGATCACTACTTCGTGTAAGTAGTGAAATGAGACGTTTATGAGGCAGAGTTAAAGCAGTTTTGTACTGATGGCTCTGCTTCCATTTCCACTTCAAGTTGTTCCCACCATCTCACCGATTGAAATGATTCGTTTAACGACATACGTTGACCAATAACAGGCGTGACCAGAGTAACGCCTAAAGATCTTGCGAGATTCGATGCTTTCTCAAGTGGTTCATACCAACGGTGCATCGACAAATCAAAAGTACTGTTGTGAATCGGCATCATCATTTTGCCTTTCAGATCGATATGCGCCTGTAAGCTTTGGCGAGGAAACATATGCACTTCAGACCAAAGTTTGTTGTAAGCGCCAGTCTCAATCATGGTTAAATCGAAAGGGCCGTATTTATTGCCAATCTCTTTAAATCCGCTGAAATAGCCGGAATCTCCACTAAAGAAAATCGACTTTTTGCTGCTGCGAATCACCCAGCTTCCCCATAGGGTCTGATTGCGATCCGTCAAGCCTCGGCCTGAGAAGTGTTGAGTAGGTGTGAAAGCAAATTCAACAGAACCTCGGTTCGCACTTTCCCACCAACTAAATTCCTGAATCTTGCTGGCAGGTACGCCCCATTTCTGCAATAAAGCGCCCACTTTTGAGGGAACGAGAAAGTGGTCAACTTTCTTCGCCAAGCTTTTTACTGCGGCTTTGTCTAAGTGATCGTAATGGTCATGGCTGATTAACACCACATCAATGGTTGGCAGATCCTGAATGGAGATGGGTGGCTGGTGGAAACGTTTTGGTCCTGCCCATTGCACTGGCGAAGCGCGGTCACTGAAGACAGGGTCGGTAAGGATCCACTGACCATCGAGTTTCATCAAAATAGAAGAGTGACCAAGTCGATAGACCACATCATCGTTTTCAACTTCTAGCTGTTCGTTAGTGATACTTTGCACTGGGATCGGCTTTTTTGGCACTGTATCCTCGTGTTTCTCAGTCAGATAAGCCCAAGAGATAGCTAAGAAATCGCGAATGCTGTTTTTGTTATCCACTTCGTGGTTAGCAAATTTGCCATCAAGTGCTGCTGTATCTGAGACTTGATTGTTTTCAACTGTATTCATTGTCTTTCTCCTGTAGCCAAGTGAAAAGTTTCCTTACTTCTGAGCTCTATGATCGAATAGAGATATGAAACGTTTGTGACGTTTCTTAGAACTTTTAAAGTAAACTATACGGTGTAGTTTACGTATTTTTAATGAAAAGTAAACTGAGTAGTGTAATATTGCTGTCAGAATTATTTTTCAAGACATATGCAGAACACAGTGATGAAGAAAACTCGAAGTGAACTAAAACGTGAAGCGATATTGTTGGCAGCAAAGGAAGCTTTCCGAGAGTTCGGGGCACAAAGCACCAGTATGGATAAGATTGCGGCGTTAGCTCAGGTTTCCAAGCGCACAGTGTATAACCACTTTTCGTCAAAAGAAGTGCTGATCATGACCTTGCTGGCAGACTTGTGGAGTGCAACGGCTAACCTTGTCGATTCTGATCAGCTAATGTCACTGCCAATGGAAGAGCAGCTAGAACAACTGCTTTACAGCGAAATAGAAATTCTGTCGTCAAATGAGTATGTCGACCTAGCGCGAGTGGTGCTCGGCTACTATCTTTATCGCCCCGATGAGTTGATTGAACAATCTGAACTGATGGCAAAAAAAGAAGGTCAGATCCTCAGTTGGCTTAAACATCAGATTTCGTTAAAAAACCTTGATATTCAGGATGTTGATCTCGCTAATGGTCAGTTGCACAGCCTAGTTAAAGGTGGCTGCTTCTGGCCGCAAGTTATGGGGATTAAATCCAGTTTGTCAGACCAAGAAAAGCGCTATTTGGCACAACAAACCACGTTATTCTTCATCAGTCATTACGGGTGTAAAAAATAAGTTACACCATTTCTATTTTGTAAATATTTTCTGCATATTGCATTTTATTTAAAATAATGGTTGCACTCATCTGCCTAGGTGGATTAAGTTACGGACTGAGGAAACGAGACTGCCAAGGGATTTGCTATTCACCGTTCAATAGCACCAGCAGCAAAGCAAAATAGGAAGAAGTAAGCGATGTATCAAACCGACGATGTAAATATTAAACGAATTAAAGAATTATTACCCCCAGTTGCCGTATTAGAAAAATTTCCAGCGACTGATGTTGCTTCTTCAACAACGTTTCAAGCGCGCCAAGCAATCCACAATATTTTGAATGACGAAGATGACAGACTACTCGTTATTGTTGGCCCATGTTCTATCCACGATACAGAAGCGGCGATCGAGTACGGTAAGCGTTTGAAGAAACTGCGTGATGAGTTAAGTGGTCAACTTGAAGTTGTGATGCGTGTTTATTTTGAAAAACCGCGTACAACAGTGGGTTGGAAAGGTCTGATCAACGACCCATACCTTAACGATACTTACAAGATTAATGACGGTTTACGCATGGGTCGCAAGCTATTACTTGATCTGACTGACATGGGCATGCCGACTGCGAGTGAATTCTTAGATATGATCACTCCGCAATACGTGGCTGATTTAATTAGCTGGGGCGCTATCGGTGCTCGTACGACTGAATCACAAGTACACCGTGAACTGGCTTCTGGTATTTCATGTCCGGTTGGTTTTAAAAACGGTACTGATGGCAACATCAAAATTGCTTCTGATGCGATTCGCTCAGCTGAGTCATCACACCACTTCCTATCAGTCACTAAATTTGGTCATTCAGCGATTGTTGAAACAGCAGGTAACCCTGATTGCCACATCATTCTTCGCGGTGGTAAAGAGCCGAACTACAGCGCTGAACATGTTAGTGACATCAAGAACCAACTGGAAGCGTCTGGTCTGCGTCAAAAAGTGATGATTGACTTCAGCCACGCTAACAGCTCTAAACAATACCAACGTCAAATGGTTGTAAGCGAAGATGTGAGTGCACAAATCGCTGGTGGCGAACACGCAATTTTCGGCGTGATGATTGAGTCACATCTTGTTGAAGGTCGCCAAGACTTAGTGGATGGTCAAGCGCCGACTTACGGTCAGTCGATTACAGATGCATGTATTGGTTGGAATGATACTGAGACTGTATTGCGTCAACTGGCTGATGCGGTAGAAAAACGTCGTAAAGGCTAATGCATAAATGCTTAGACGAAGAAAAGGCTCTCAATTGAGAGCCTTTTTTGATCAGGAGGTTTGAAGCGTATAGTTCTGTTCTATTTGCTTCAGAGTTCTTTGATATACCCACCAAGCGGTG
Source organism: Vibrio sp. Hal054 (assembly GCF_037162405.1). NCBI lineage: Bacteria > Pseudomonadati > Pseudomonadota > Gammaproteobacteria > Vibrionales > Vibrionaceae > Vibrio > Vibrio sp. Hal054. The sequence continues at coordinate 129,354 of NZ_JARLUT010000002.1, forward strand.
CTGCCAGCCAATAAGTTACCGATAAAGGCACCGATAAACAGACCTTGTAATCCGCCGAACTCAGAACCTATCCACAAGCAAGGCAGGAAGAAGATAAATAGCCTTAATGCTGAAATCGTTAAAGCGATGTAAGACTTACCCAGAGCGTTAGACACTGACACCATCAGCATACAAATCCCTAACGAACCTAAGCTTAACGGCACAATCATTAAGTGCCAGTTCAAGATAGTTTCGACACTCGCTTCGCTGGTCATCAGCGATGCCAGAGGAGTGGATAGCACGATAGTAATCAGCGCAATAGCAAGTTGGGAAATCAAAATAAAGCGAATGGCGATATTCACCAGCTTTCTGATATCCGCGAGCTTTCCTGCGCCTAACATTCTACCGATCATAGGTGGCATTGACATAGTCAACGCCAACACCGCAACGATAGCAAAAAATTCAAAACGTGAACCCAGCGCCCACGCAGCAACCGCTGTCGCGCCAAAGCTTGCTAACAGTTTAGTTGCAAGCATAGAGGAAAGTGGTGGTAACAGTTGGCTCAGCATTGCTGGCCCCATGATATGCCCAATAGATTTCACGCTGGCGACAATATCCAGATCATGCCATTCGTAGCTCATCCAGTGCTTGTTATAAACTTTTGGTAAAACAACGGCCACACCGATGCCAAACGCCAGAATGGTTGCGATTGCCGCGCCATTAATGCCGAGATCGAACACAAAGATAAACAGTGGGTCCAACACAAGGTTTAATACGCTGGTCACCATCATCATGGTGCCCGGCAGCATAGTATTTCCGTTGGCACGACAGACACTGTAAAGAAAATACAGAACTGCGCCTGTCCACGCGCTGATAGCCCACCAAATCCAATAGACATCAATAATCGAATAGATGGTTTCAGGAGCATCAAGCAATGAAAGGATAGGGTATCGAAGTAAGTAAATGATTAAGCCGAAGATAGCGACGCAGCCGCTACCCATTGCCAACACTAAACCGCCTAGCTGTTTGGCGTATCGTGTCTTTTCAGCCCCTAAAGCCTTGGAGATTACAGCTGTTGTAGCAATGCCTAGGCCGACTTGAACGCCGATAATCACCATTTGCAAAGGCATAGTGAAACCTTGCGTAGCAAGCGGCAAAACACCAAGTTGACCGATAAATGCACTATCGACTAACTGAAAGCTCATTAGTGACAGGACGCCAAAAAGCATCGGCCAAGTCATTTGAAATAGCTGATTAGATAATGATGGAGGATTCATTAGTGAATTATGATCTTCGTTGTTTTAAGAATGTTAATGACGTTCATTATGAGCCAATGTAGCCGCTATTGGTACCTTGGAAAGCCAACTAATAGGTCAGATAAAGAAAAAGCGCCTCAAATGAGACGCTTTGAAAAGAGTTCATGTCTTATAAACGGCGGAACTGTTTAACAAGTACACCTTGTGATGCAAGGTTAGAAACCAGTGCTTTACACTGCTCATGGGTGTCATTTGCTAACAATAAAGTAGCGGCTGAACCGTCGCTGATAGACTGCACACTTACGTTCATGCTTTCTGTTACGCGTGCCATTTCATCTACTGCTGTCGCTATATGTTCGTTTCTTTGAGCAATATCGGCCATCTGCGCCAGCAGAGCTTTAAGTTTGTCACCAGATTCATTTGCACTGTTCACACAACTTTGTGAAAGCGAGTTACCTTGACTGATCGCTTCCACTGCTTCGCGTGTGCTGCTCTGGATCGTTTGAACGATATTTTGTATTTCACTGCTGGATTCTGAACTGCGTTGCGCCAGTTTGCGGACTTCATCAGCAACTACGGCAAAGCCGCGACCTTGCTCTCCTGCTCGTGCTGCTTCAATTGCAGCGTTTAGCGCAAGAAGATTGGTCTGATCCGAAACACTCTGAATGACTTCTATAACCTGTCCGATGGTTGCACTTTGGGCAGAGAGTTTTTCGATAACAGTGGTAGCAGAATCTAGCTGTTTGGCTAACTGAATAATCGAACCCACAGTATCTTCGACAGAATCCATGCCTTCACTCGCAGCTGTCTGGGCGCTGTTTGCGGCTGCTGATGCGGCTTGCGCGTTATTTGCAATTTCGTTGGCTGTCGAGTTCATTTCGGTAATAGCGGTAGCCACTTGTTCAGTTTCGCGCGCTTGACCATCTAGGTTGTCAGCAGTGTGGTTGCAGTTTACGGATGATGCTTTTGCCGCTTCAACCAATTGCAAATTCGAGTCCTGAATTCGACCTACTACCGCGTTTAATTCAGATTGACGCATTTTCAGCGCAAGCTGAATTTCTGAAATGTCATCCACTCGCTTGTTGTAAACAAGTTCCATTAATGGGTTATCAAACACTTTACGCGCCGTTTCCGTTACTCTTTCTAAACGACGAGTTAAGCTGTAGCTGGTCACGATACTCAGTAGCAGCATCATTGGGACACCAGCACCAGTCAAGAAATGATCTACTGCGGCTGCAATGACTGCGGCGCCAAGAAATCCTACTGTCATACGCTGCCATAAGCGCGTTCTAGGTAACTTGAGCTGCCAGGGCGTTTTGTTAGCACGGATTTGCGAGTACACCTTTTCCGCATTCTCAACATGCTCGCGATTAGGTGACAGGCGGACGGATTGGTATTCAACAGTCTTACCATTTTCAATAATTGGAGAAGCAAAAGCATCAACCCAGTAGTGATCACCAGATTTAGTTCGGTTTTTAACCAATCCCATCCAAGATTGGCCGTTTTTTAAATGTGACCACATGTCCTGAAATGCCGCTTCTGGCATATCCGGATGGCGAACCAAGTTATGAGGTTGACCAACCATCTCTTCTAGGCTGTATCCGGCAACTTCACAAAACTCTTCGCTAGCATAAGTGATATGACTATTGGGTTGAGTAATAGAGAGTAGGTTGTAATGAGGAGGGTAAAGAACTTCTTTTTGTGTAACAGGTTGATTAATACGCATTGTGTTGAGCACCCTAAAAATAATTCAAAAATGTACACCTAGCGTTTGACGAGATTTGTAGTTAAAAGACGTCGCGTACTTATTATTGTTGTAGGGCTTATGATTATTATTTGCTCAATTTATACTCATGTCACATTAGGAATGCAATCACCAAATAGGATGTCGTGTTAAAACGGGATGTGCCTCACTAAATTTGTGCTACTGGTCTGACATCGAATGACATCAGACCGTCTGAAATACATTTTTAGTCAAGGTAGGTCCAGCTGTCAGCGCCATCAAAATGTCGAATTTTGATACTGTTTAGCAGAGCTGGCTTAAACATGCGGTAGTTAACAGCGAGCCGATCATTGTCAGATTTGCTCGCTGATGAATAATGAGTAATGCAACCACAGTTTTTGCAATGGTAGAAGAGAATCTCTTTATCTCCCCAACTGTAGCTTTCCACGCCGCTCTCTTTTACCGTGAGAGTGACTTGCGACTGTTTGAAATATCCCCAAATGGAAGCGTAACGTGAGCAAATGGAACAGTTACATTCTGTGGCTGTTTTTGAAGGGTAGGGAATGGTTAATGTGACATTCCCGCAGTGGCAACGGCCAGTAAGCATTTCTTCACTGTCAGAGTGCGTCATGGTTTACCTTTATTCACGCATATCCAGTTCGTTGTGAATAAGCGTAATACATTGGGAAGCAAATAGCATTTTTGGACCTAAGCTGAGTTTCTCAACGCCTAACCGTTTCAGTGAATTACCGGTTTTCTTTGGCATTGGAATATGATCAGTCAGAAGGAAGCAAGGGTTTGGACCAATGTCGATGGTACGAATGGATTCGCCTTTCTTATCCATCATATACATAGAGTGAGTATCAGCCAGCTTAGTGACCAAGGCTTCGAAACTGATTGTCTGCACCGTTAGACCAGGTTGCACTTCGCGAATTTGTTCTTTGGTCATTCCGAGAGATTTATCCAATGCTTTGACCAACAGAGCGATCAATGCCGCTTCGTGGAAACCGCCAACATCGCTGATGGTGTTCGCATCAATAGTGATGGTGCGCGAGTAGTCTTGGGTACTTTCCAGCACGAGGTGAATAACAGCATCTTCACGGTGCGACTGAGCGGTGAAAATCGCGTTCATAATACCGTGTGCAAGAATTTCCGCGTGGGCTTTGCCACCCACTTCAGCTTGCAGTTTTTGGCTATCGGTTGGGGCTGAACGTGCTCTAAGAACAAAAGTACGCATTGGGTTCCTCTAATGTGTAGCGAAATTAGGAGACAACAAAAACACAAAAGGCCGCATATAGCGACCTTTTCACGTCAATCCGAAGATTGTAAGCAAGCTTAGATAACAGTTACGTTAGCAGCTTGTGGGCCTTTTTGGCCGTTTTCAACAGTGAAAGAAACCTTTTGGCCTTCTTTCAGAGTTTTGAAACCTTCTGCAGTGATTGCACGGAAGTGTACGAATACGTCTGCGCCGCCGTTATCTTGAGCGATGAAACCAAAACCTTTAGTTTCGTTAAACCATTTAACGGTACCAGTAGTGTTAGACATGATGTCTCCAAATCTTAAAAAATTAATCTATTTAGCCAAAAGAAGGCGCTTATTACTTAGGTGACGTTTGAACAAAATGCTTCTACATATAACTGGCTAAACGCTAGTACCGGAAGGTTTCCTTCGCACAACCTATCGAGCGTGAATCGATTGGACGCGCGCATAATAACGCAAGTACCCGTAATAAACTAGCGAATATTTCAAATTAAGTGAAAGCACGCACACTCAAACGAAAACAAAGTAAGTTTAGACCATAATTATGTAACTTTTGTGGCTCTGTAAAGTTATTGGGTCACGTTTTAGCCGATTGATTGAAGCTGATGCCAAAAATTTTTGCAGTAAACAATGATTACCGAAAACTTCGATGCACATAAATAGCATATGCTACTTATCATTTACATTGTAAAAGGTTAGGAACGTATTGATATGAAGCATTTCCATAAATCACATGTCATGTGCGCGGTGTGTGGTAAAGAAGAAAACAACTACTACTCATTGGGTGCGGAATTCAAGGTGGAAGAGGACCATACCGTTCAGAGTGATTTTGCGGTGTTACCTCGGCATCAGGGTTACTTTGGTTTATTGCATGGAGGAATAGCGAGTTCGTTGCTTGATGCAGCAATGACGCACTGTTTGCTTAGCCAGCAAATCACCGCGTTAACTGCTCAGTTAGATGTGCGCTATCACAGCCCGATAAAAGTCGGTGATCAAGTCAAGGTTATTGGCGAGCTGTTGACGGTGAAGCGAGGTATCTATTTCTTAAAAGGGTATTTGAAAGTGGGGCAAGATACCCGTGTGTCTGCAAATGGAAAATTTATTGCTTCAAAGCTCGCGGAGCATCATTGAAAGAGAAGCTAACCAAATAAATGGTTAGCTTCTAAATAATTAGCCTCTAATAAAGAGTTAGCTTCGTTTCTATTCGTTAGGTTCTACACATTCGTTTCTATAAAATGGGCCTAGAGACCTCATCAACAAGATATAGAATCGACTGATAGGTGATTCCGCTGTGATGTGATAAGCCAATTTCACAGGTTCGGCTATTGCTGAATCCTCTTGTGCAATCTTCAGGAACTTGCTCTTTGAGTGGATGAACCGCTGCTGCATTGAGTTCGGGGGTGGTAAAACCTTTGTCTCCCGCCCAACCACAGCATTCAATATGTTCCGGTATTACAACGTTGCTTACACAGGCTTTGGCGAGATTCGCCATCTCATTAGTAAGCCCCATTCGTCGCGAACTACAAGTCACATGCAGCATCACGGTTTCTTGCTTAGGCGTGATGCTGAGGTGTTCCAGCAAGTATTGGCTTACAAACCCAGAAGGCTCGTAAATTTTTAGCGGTTTTGTGAATCTCTCAATACTGCGTTTAGCACATGGGCTAGTATCCATTAACACTGGGTAGCAACCAAACTGACTGGCTTTCCATAGTACTTCTTCCAGTTGATGAGCTTTATCATTGGCAATATCGCTCATACCTTTACTGTCGTAAGGCATCCCGCAGCACTGTTGATTAATATCTTCAGGGAGAATTACCTCGTATCCGGCTTTATTGAGAATGGAAAGAGTAACTTCCGTTAATGGGCGCTGATCTTTAGCATCGGTTTGTTGCCCCATGCTACGGCTGGCACATGATGGAAGATAAACCACTTTCTTGTCACGTTGCGGAAGGTCACTGGCCGCTTTCTCAAGCGGATATCGGTTTTCTTGCGGCATTTCTGCAAGCCAAACAGGCGTTTTCCCATGAGTCAGTTTTCGGGTACCTTCGACAATACGCTTGACCGATGTTTCACCAAGGATTCCAGAAGCGAGCTTATTCATTTTTAAAGCAGAGCGTGTTATCGCTGTTGTGGCGGAAAAATGATCTGCTGTCCAACGTGCTATTGGTGTGAACTTTTCGTATTTTGCACTGCGCAGTTTCTTCACAAGATCGCCAGTATTGATTCCAACGGGACATCGGTCGGCGCACAGTCCGGTCGCCGCACAAGTATCTAGACCTTGGTATTCGAACACTTTATTTAATTCTTCAGCTGATGCCTGTTCTCCGTTTTTGCGTCGACGTTGAAGCTCACGATAGAGAACGATACGTTGACGTGGTGACAACGTCAGCGTTCGAGATGGGCAAACAGGTTCGCAGAATCCACATTCAATACAGCGATCTACAAGTTCATCTGCCGCAGGCATCAGTTTCAAATTATCTAAGTGTGCTTTGGGGTTGCTGTTGATGATTACCCCAGGATTCAACAAGCCGTTTGGATCAAATAAGGCTTTGATTTTTTGCATCAATGCATAGCCTTCTTTACCCCACTCTAGTTCAACATACGGAGCCATGTTTCGCCCCGTACCGTGTTCCGCTTTTAACGAACCTTGATATTTCACCGCAACCAAATCTGCGACGTCATCCATAAAGGCTCCGTATCGCTCGATTTCCTGTTGCTGTTCAAATCCCTGAGTAAAGACAAAATGCAGGTTGCCTTCCAGCGCATGGCCGAAAATGATCGCTTCTTGATAATGGTATTTATCAAAAAGCTTTTGCAGGTCGCGAATACCGTTGGCAAGATTTTCAATCGGGAAAGCGACGTCTTCGATAATAACGGTGGTTCCCACTTCTCTTACCGCTCCGACCGCAGGGAACATGCCTTTACGAATTCCCCAAAGAGTTGAAACAGTATTGGCGTCCGAAGTGAAAGGAACCGATTCGATGATATTGAAGTTTTTCAGTGACTCCATCACTTCACCGCATTGGTGCTGCAATGCTTTATGGTGACTTGCGTGAGATTCAATAAGCAAAGCCGCCGCTTCTAAATCGAGAGACTTGATGAAATCGGGCATACCCGCTTTGTCGGCGACAGAACGCATGGCTCTGCCATCCATCATTTCAACCGCAGCAACGGGTGATTGTTTTAACGTGGTTACGGCTTGGCTTGCTTGCTCGATATTTTCAAACACCAGCAATGCTGAGGCTTTATAGCTGTGTTCGACCACAGTGTTATAGGTAATTTCGGCGATAAAGCCGAGCGTCCCTTCAGATCCAATAAACAGGTGTTTCAGGATATCAATCGGATCATCGTAATCGACCAATGCATTGAGGGCGTAGCCAGTTGTGTTTTTTAAGCGATATTTGTGTTTGATTCGAGCGCTCAGTTCTTTGTTCGCTAGCGTCTCTTTTCTTAACGTTTCTAGTCCAGAAACAAGATCGCTTCTTTGTTGTTTAAAGGCTTCTACACTGTTTGAATCACTGGTGTCCAACACCAGACCATCTGCAAACACCACCTTCATATTATCGACAGTTTGATAAGAGTTTTGCGCAGTGCCGCAGCACATACCGCTGGCATTGTTTGCAGCAATACCGCCAATTTTGCAGGTGTTTATAGACGCTGGATCTGGGCCTATTTTGCGTTGGAAAGGAGCGAGATATTTGTTGGCATCGGCGCCAATCACTCCCGGTTGCAAACGGATTTTATCGCCTTGCTCTAAGATCTGATGTTTACGCCAGTCATCGGTTAAGGTAATCAGTACTGAGTCTGACACGGCTTGACCGGACAAGCTCGTACCTGCGGCTCGGAAGGTAAAAGGTAAAGCCAACTTCTCACAGCTCTTAATGGTGAACACCACCTCTTCAAGGCTATTAAGACGCAGCACTACCTGTGGAATAAGCCGATAAAAGCTGGCGTCTGTACCGTAAGCGAGTCTTTGGGCTTCCTGAGTGATAATGCGTTCTTCGTCAATTTCAGTTTTCAGAACATCTATCAGTTGTTGATAGCGAGTCTTGATTTCCATTTTAGTTATCTCGTTGCCATTTACGCGATGACTTACCGTTCATCTATTATTTATCTTTCATCTATTTATCTTTCGTCTATTTATCTTTAACAATGAGGACGATAAGTTCGCTTGGTCCATGTGCGCCATAAGCTAAGGTTTGTTGAATGTCAGCCGTTTTGGAAGGTCCCGATATCAAAAGTGCGTTGGTCGGCATGTTTGCTGACCAGTTTTGTTCAGTCATCACTTCGAGAAAGTGATTGTGTAACGTAGATGCGCGCATCACAGCAATATGGCAGGGCGGTACCAGTGATAATGTTCTTGGTTCATACACACTTGGCCATAAGACCAGAGCGCCAGTGTCAGCAATGCCTGCTAATACATGTGTGACCCCCACATCTACTTCATGGAACAGCGCACTTTTCCAATTTTCGATGCCATTCTGATATTCAATAATATCTAACGCTTTTAAGCCTTGTCTGAAGTCGTTAATCCATTCCCCCTCAGTGCCAATGGCGGCTCGGTGCCATCCTTTTTCTAAGCTGAGCGTCTCTAGAATCGCACCAATTTCTGAACTCTCTAGTTGAATAACCTGAGCATGGCTTGCGGTGAGCGCTTGGCAAAATCGCGCCATTTTTTCCTGCTCAGTTTTACTCTTATCGAATCCCCACGGTTCGAAAGCAATTTCTGTGCTTTGGACTGGTATAGCGTTGGCGTTTTTGAGTCTTTTTAAGATGCTATCGCGTGCCGTACTCATGATTTGTCCTCACTACTTTTGTTACCTGAGTGGTCGTCTGCCATGGTTTGCTTTTCTTTGAGCAACTGATGCAAGGTTTTACTCGCAGGTTTTGGTGCGGTTCGGCATTGTGTCCACGCGCCAAGCTTGTTTGGGATAAGCGCTTGCATCTTGGTGGTAAGCCCTGTTGCAGAGTGGTAAAAAGTAGGATGCGTTGCTGCAAAGGCAAAGCTTGTCATCGCCATGCTTTCTAGATTGCTGTGCGCGGCTTTCTGTCCTTCCATAACCGTGTTACCTGATTTCGCATCATGCTTTGCTTCTCTGCGCAGGCGTTGTAACAGTTCAGGAATTGGAATTCGTACTGGGCAAACTTCACCGCACGCGCCGCATAAGCTTGATGCGGTAACCAAATCTTTTGTCGCGTCTAAACCCAATAAATGAGGTGAAATGATTTTGCCAATCGGCCCCGGATAAACGGTTCCATAAGCGTGCCCGCCAATTTTGGTGTAAACCGGACAGTGGTTCATACAAGCGCCGCAGCGGATGCATTGGAGTGTTTTACGCATTTCCTCGTCTTGATAAGCTTGACTGCGACCATTATCAAGTAAGACCAAATGCACTTCTCGCGGACCGTCTTTCTCGCCTTTTTTGCGCGGCGAAGTGATCATATTGAAATAGGTGGTGATAGCCTGACCCGTTGCTGAGCGAGTTAAAGCACTGTAAAGCGGCGGAACATCGGCAAGGTATTCAACCACCTTTTCTATGCCTGTGATGGCAATATGAACCTTAGGAATCGTGGTCGACATCCGGCCATTTCCTTCGTTTTCAACCAAGCAAAGAGTGCCAGTTTCAGCAACGGCGAAATTAACCCCTGACAGACCAATATCAGCATCGTGAAATTTCTGACGAAGACGGGTGCGCCCCGTTTGAATCAGTTCATCAACATCGAGAGTTGGCGTAAAACCATCAAGATTTTTCTCGAAGGTATCACTCACTTCCTGTTTATTCTTATGAATCGCCGGCATGATGATGTGAGAAGGTTTATCTCCATCAAGCTGGACAATGTATTCCCCCATATCACTTTCTAAACATTCAATACCGAGTTTTGCCATTTCATGGTTCATCTCGATTTCTTCGCTGACCATCGACTTACCTTTGATGATCATTCTCGCCTGATGGCGCTGTGCTATTTCGGCGATAATGCCATTGGCTTGCTCTGGGTTTTCTGCCCAATGGACATAAATACCGTTTTCGGAACATTTCTGTTCAAGTTGTTCCAGTAATGTTGGCAACTTACTCAGGCAGCGTTGTCGGATAGATTCCGCCAAATCGCGAATCGCTTTCTCTTCTTTTGCATCTGAAAATGCCGTTTTACGCTTATCTCTCAGGTAGTCCATGGCCCCACGAAAATTAGCGCGTAGTTGAGGATCTTCTAACGCGATTTTTGCCTGAAGATGAAACTGTTGAGGAGTCTGACTCATGATTGGGCTCCTTTGGTGCGCTCTAATAAGAAACTTGCTAGGTGGCGGCCTTGTAGTGCTTTGCCTTGGTATTGCAAAGCGCCATTGATATTGAGTAAACATCCCCAATCGGCACTGACTAACGTCTCCGCATTGGTTTGAGTAATGTGATGGGTTTTATCTTCAACCATGGCTTGAGAAATATTGGGGTGACGAACTGAAAAGGTGCCGCCGAATCCACAACATTCACTCTCATAGTCCTGCATGCGAAGCTCTACACTTTCAAGCTGATTCAGTAGTTCTGTGGCCGTTACATGGACATTCATTTCCCGACGAGCGGCACAGGAGGTATGCATGACCACGGAAGTGGGTTCGCCAGTATCCGTCAGCTTAACACGGCAGACATTGACTAAGAATTCAGTCAGTTCGAACACTCTGTCACAGAATTCGTTAACCTGATCTTGCTGGGAATCCTCTTTGAATAAGCGTCGGTAATGATGATGCATCATGCCGCCACACGAACCCGATAACACAATCACTGGATAAGGTTTAGGAAACAGCGCGATTTGGCTTAATGCCACTTTCTTGGCTTGGTCGTCATAGCCTGAGGTGTAAGCGGGCTGTCCACAACAGGTTTGTTTTTCAACGAAGATAACTTCAAGCCCTTGCTGTTCAAGAAGGGTCATCGCATCAAGCCCTGCTTGAGGGTCAAACAGATCCACCAGACACGTGGCGTAGAAATACACTTTTTGTGGTTTTGCAGGGTAGATACGCATTGCTTCTCCTAACGGGAGTTATTGTAATTATCGTGTTAAGTAAATGTGAATCTAGCGCTTTCCTTTTTCTTAATATAGGGAAATAATGAAATTCATTATTTCCAAAAGTGACATAATTTGATGCGTGCAGACGATTTAATCTTGTTTTCCCAAGTGGTTGAATTTGGCAGTTTTAGTAAAGTGGCTGAACAAAATAACCTGACAAATTCAGTAGTTAGCAAAAGAATTGCGCGTTTGGAAGAAGAGCTGAGTGTGCAGTTATTATATCGAACAACGCGTAAATTAACTTTGACTGAAGCGGGCAAGGCTTTGATGTCGAGTGCGAAAAATGTGAAGCAAGCCACTCAGGAAGCGATGGATGCCGTTGCAGGATTTGGCGAGAACATCAGTGGACATATTAAGATGTCTGTACCTTCTATTTCTGGCGATCTGATTCTCGCCGATGCTGTGGCGGAATTCTGCAATATGCATCCGGGATTAACAGTGGATATGTCACTCGACAATCGCTTTGTGGACTTGGTGGAAGGGGGCTATGACTTGGTTATCCGTACCGGTTATCTGGACGATTCCAGTTTGATTGCGCGTCATATATTGGATTCGCAATGGGTAGTGTGTGCTTCCCCTTCGTACATCGCACGCAACGGTAAACCACTTAAACCAGAAGATTTGGTCAACCATAATTGCCTGCAATACGCGTATCAAACCACTGGGGCGAGTGACTGGGAGTTTAAGGGCAGCAAAGGTAACTATATCGTTAAAGTCTCAGGCACTTTTTCAACAGATAATGCGACCGCACTGCGCAAAGCTGCGCTTGGAGGCCACGGTATTGCTTATGTGCCGAGATGCTTGGTCTACCATGATTTTCGAAATGGTGAATTGGTGGATATTTTCCCAGAGCAGGTGGGTAAGAAGCTTGGAATTTACGCGGTCTACCCGTTTACACGTCAGCCACCGAACAAAGTCCGTTTGCTGATAGAACATATCCGTACTCGTTACTTAGCTATCTCTCATTACTTCTAATCAACTCAGTTTAGTTAAGTGTCGGTGTTTCTAAACATAGGCCGTAGGAGAGCTTTAGCTGAGTAAAGTACTGGTGAGCTTTTTCAATATCTTGATATTCCAATTGCCAGTTTGCGTCTCTTTGTGCGAGACAAAAAGCACTTAAATGCATCAATAAGTTGGTGCTGTGTTTGTCTAGAACAGAGGCGACTGCCGAAATCAGCTTGCTTCTTTCAATCGACATAAACTGAAGTAATCCATAAGCCTGATTGAGTGCGTCAAAAGCCCGTTTCTGTTGACCCATATTATTTAGAATCTCAGCCTGATGGATAGCTGCATCGTGTAATCCTGAAATCAGACAAAGAAGCTGGCACGGCTTGGCAGCAGGATCTCGTGCTGTGTTCTCAAGATGATTGGGAAGGTTATGCAGGACATCTTCAAGCAAATAGTGGGCTTGAGGCCAATGACCAGCTTTTAAAAGTTCTTCTGCTTTTGCGTAGTGTGCCCAGCACTGTTTTAAGTTCATCACTTGTTCTCATTCGCTCGTTTGTACTTATTTAAATGCAATAAAATCTCAAATGCAAATGATTATCAATGATAAGAATTGGTAATTTTGCTTAATATTTGTCCGCTTGCATGTTAAGACGGGCGAAATCACTAAAAAGTCAAAGCTTTACGGCTAAACTTGATATACAAAAGAAGAATATAAAATTAAAGGAGTGGAGCTATGGCTATTCAACAACTGAACGCAGAACAGCTTTACCACGTAGCAAAGCTAGAACAATTGCCTTGCAAATCCACCAAAGAACTTCCCCCACTTGACGAAATCGTTGGTCAAGAGCGTGCGCAAAAAGCGGTAGAGTTTGCCATGTCGATCAAAGAGAAGGGCTACAACATCTACGCGATTGGCCGAAATGGTTTAGGCAAACGTACTATGATCATGCGTTATCTTAGTCGCCATAAATATGAGACAGATAACCTGTATGACTGGTGTTATGTCGCAAACTTCGATGATATCCGTACTCCACGAGTATTAAAGCTACCACGTGGTGTAGGCAGCGCGTTTCGCCAAGACATTGAAAAGCTAATGACCAAGCTAATGAACGGTATGCCATTAGCTTTTGATAATGAGCTATACATTGGTCGTGCTGAAAAGCTGAAAAATCAGCTCGATCAAAAGCAGCAAAGCGAACTGGAAAACATCACTAAAGATGCCAAAGAAAAAGGCATCAGCTTAACCATTACCAACCAAGGTGAATACCAGTTTGTTGCTTTGAATGGTGAAGAGCTGCACACCGAAGAATCTTTCGATGCGCTAACCAAAAAAGAGCAAGAACATTTCAGCCAGACGATTGATGAACTCGAAGTTGCGTTACGTAATATGGTACGTCACTTAACTGAGTGGGAAGAGTCGTACACGGAAAAAATTAAAAAGCTTAATGATGACGTGACGCTTGATGTCGTTGCTCATTTCATTAAGCAGTTAAAACAAGATTATTCGCAGTATGCGGAGATCAAAAGCTACCTGACAGACCTGCAAAAAGACATTCTGGAAAACGTAGATATCTTTTTGGAAGGCGCAGGAGAGCAGGGTGATATTGCAACGGCAGCGTTAGATAAGAAACTGCCACGTCGCTATAAAGTGAACGTGCTGGTGAGCCGTTGTTCTGACGATTTCCCTATTGTGGTTGAGGAAAACCCGAACTATCACTCTCTGTTTGGTTATGTGGAAACCGCAACTTATAAAGGCACAGTGTTTACCGATTTCTCATTGATTCGAGCAGGTAGTTTGCATAAGGCAAACGGTGGCGTATTGATGATGGATGCGGTGAAGGTATTGGAACAACCCTACGTTTGGGATGGTCTGAAACGTGCACTGCGCTCGCGTCAAATCAGTTTCACTTCGTTGGAAAAAGAAGTGACGCTAACGGGTACCGTCTCTCTGGATCCTGAGCCTATTCCTCTGGATGTCAAAATCATTCTGTTTGGTGATTACCGCACTTATGAATTACTTGCTCACTATGATCCCGAGTTTAGCGAGTTGTTCCGTGTTACGGCTGATTTTGAAGATGAGATGAAGCGTACTGATGATACAGAGCTGCACTATGCGCGTTTCATTTCCAGCATTGTTCACGACAGCAGCTTGTTACATTGTGACCGTAAGGCCATCGCGAGAATTATTGAACACAGTTCGAGAATGGCAGGCGATCAGTCAAAACTTTCTCTTCATTCGGCTCATATTGCTAACTTACTGCGTGAATCAAACTACGTTGCGAAGCAGGCGAACTCGAACATGATTCGCCAAAGTCATGTAGAAGAGGCTCTGAGTAATCAGCAAATGCGCGTCAATCGTTTGCAAGAGAGTGTGATGGAAACTTTCTCCAACGGCACAACGCTTATTCAGACCGAAGGCTCAGCGGTGGGGCAGGTGAATGCTTTATCTGTTCTGGCTACCAAAGATCATATGTTTGGCGCGCCAAACCGTATCACAGCGACAACGTCTTACGGTGAGGGTGACATCATTGATATTGAACGCAGTGTCGATTTAGGGGGAAGTATTCACTCGAAAGGGGTGATGATTCTTTCTGCTTATCTCAATTCGGTGTTTGGACGTACGGCGCGTGTACCGCTAACCACCACCATCACGTTTGAGCAGTCTTACGGCGGTGTTGATGGTGACAGTGCAAGTATGGCGGAGTTCTGTGCGATCGTTTCAGCGTTTTCCAAGCAGCCAAATCGACAAGACATTGCGATTACTGGCTCTATGAACCAGTTTGGTGAATCACAACCTATCGGTGGAGTGAACGAGAAAATTGAGGGCTTCTTTGATGTGTGTTGCATCAAGGGGCGAAGTCATTCTCAAGGGGTGATTATTCCTCAGGCTAACAAGCACAACTTGATGTTAAGACCTGATATTGTCAGAGCCGTAGAAAAAGGCGAATTCAATATCTGGGCGATAAGCCACGTATCTGAAGCGATTGAAATTTTCACGGGTAAAAAAGTCGGTATTGCAACAGAAGATGGTAGCTACCCGGTGGACAGCATATACGGTTTGGCTCAGGCCAAATTGAATGCGTTAAGAAAGTAACTGCGTAAGTAGATGAAACAATACATAAAGGCCTTTTCTATATTTATTCCGAGTCATATTAATTAATGAATTGATGCCATGTTATTCGAGATGCTTTTTAATAGTTCAACCAGTCGCTCTGTGGATTGAGCGCCGGAGACGAGATGTTTCTGATCGATAATAATGGCGGGGACGGCATGGATACCAGCCTGAAGCCATTGTTGCTCAGTATTCGCGACTGCTTTCGCCCATGAATCATCATGTAATACTTCTAGGCATTCTGCTTCATTTAGCCCTGCATCAACGGCGATTTGTATTAACACATTCTCGTCATCAATTTTCTTTTCATGGCGGAAATACGCTTCGAACAATGCAAGCTCAAGCTCATTTTGTTTGTGATGTTGATTAGCCCACATTAATAGCTGATGGGCTTTTCGCGTGTTGTAGATTCGCATCTCTTCATAGAAATTGAAATGGAATCCCACTTCGGCGCCTAATTGAGTCAGAGTATTTCTGGCTTCAATGCTCGCTTCTTTAGTCGTGCCATATTTGCGAGCAAGATGATCGCGAAGGTTTTCTCCACCTTCAGGCATGGTTGGGTTGAGTTCGAACGGATGCCAGTGTATTTCTGCCTGAATCTCATTCGATACCAGTTTCAAAGCCGCTTGCAGGCGCTTATATCCAATAATGCACCAAGGGCAGACTACATCAGAGACGATATCGATTCTTAGGGACCGCATATAATCCTCCATAGTGAGCAAAATGATCACTTATTAATGACATCAAATCCTGATGTCTCGTAAATGAAAACAACGTTGCACAGCCTAGTTAAGTATAGGCGTCTATACTGTGATGAGGTTAAGGATAACCCAACCCAGCTTAAATATGTCAATCTACGCCTTCACTCTCCACCGTTATTTAAAATTAAGAGGTGGATTTCAAATAGGTTGAATATTTTATACTCGGTTATATATCAGGGCTGTTAGCCCTAGCAAGCCGCGCATTCATTTTTAGTTTTCATTCGGCTTGTAGAGTAACAAGGAGTATTTACAATGAGTCTTCATCAGCCAACTGACGTTATATTGCACGCATTTGACTGGCCTTATGCCCTCGTAGCTGAACGAGCTTCAGCAATATTCGAAGCAGGGTATAAAGCCGTATTGATTTCCCCTCCAATGAAATCCGCGAAAAGTGACCACGGTACTGAGTGGTGGCAACGCTACCAACCTCAAGATTACAGAGTCATCGATAATCAACTCGGTGATACCCAAGCATTTAAAGATATGACCAATGCCTTGAAAGCTTTTGGGGTACACGTCTACGCCGATGTGGTATTCAACCACATGGCTAATGAATCGAAAAAACGCCTAGATCTTCAGTACCCGAGTGAAGAGGATATGAAGAATTATCAAAAATCTTCTCGCTATTATCAAAAACAAGTGTTGTTTGGTGATTTGTCTGAACCTTTGTTCAAAGAAGAAGACTTTGTTGAAGCCTTTGGTATCAAAGATTGGAAGGACAAATGGCAAGTGCAAAATGGGCGTATTACTGGCGGTCCACATGATCAAGGGCTACCAACCCTAAGAGATTGTCCGCATGTGATAGAAATGCAGCAAACCTATCTTAAAGCACTGAAAACATTGGGTGTGAAAGGATTTAGAATTGATGCAGCAAAGCACATGTCTATTGAGCATCTGAAAAAAGTCTGGAGTGATGAGATCACCAGAGATGTGCATATTTTCGGTGAAATTATTACCGATGGCGGTGCAACCAAAGAAGAATATAAGTTGTTCTTAGAGCCGTATTTAGCCGAAACCCAACTCGGTGCTTACGATTTCCCTTTATTTCAGACCGTGTTCAACGCACTACAAAAATCGGGCAGTTTGAAAACACTCATAGATCCTTACTGTTTTGGTGAAGCGCTTTCTAAGGAACGAGCCATTACCTTTACTGTGACCCATGACATCCCGAACAATGATGTATTCAAGAACTTAGTAATGGATGAAGCTTTAGAAAGCTTGGCGTATAGCTATATTTTGGGGCGTGATGGCGGTGTGCCGTTGATTTACACCGATCTGGATACCAGCCGCATCAAAAACAAATCGGGTCAGCCTCGTTGGGTCAACGCATGGAACGATCCAAAAATCATCGCTCAAATTGAGTTCCACAACCGGATGCACGGGCTGCCTATGGTGATGATTGAAGCCAGTGATGACTTACTGGTGTTCAGTCGTGGCGAGAAAGGAATTGTTATTATCAATAAATCTGCAAGGCCACAGACAGTAGAGCTTAACTGGAATCACGCACTACGGGATTTGTTAAGCGAACAAGTGTTCTCCAGTACTGGTACGAAAGTTGTAGTCGAAGCGGCTCCTCTATCTAGCTATATGGTTTGCAAGCAGTAATCAAAAACTGACTACCCCTCCCAAAAATAAAGATAAAAAAATGCCGCATTCAGACTGGATGCGGCAAAACTATTTAAGCTAGCAGTAGTTTAATAGGGGGTAACTTACTTAACATGAAAAAGTACCCAGTCATCATGCATCCACTCAGTTAAATGTATGCTTGGTTTCTGCCAGCGTTATGTCAGGATTCATGCGGTTGAAATTTTTCTGACATTCAACATATTTTACTAATTTAGTCTTTCGTTTCTAAACCATAGTTCATAAGAATATATAAGGTAGTGGAAATGAAAGTCTTGCCAATATTGCTCTTAACGGCTCCTGCTCTGATACTCTCAGGTTGCGGAGGCGATGATTCGGGCTCAACACAAACGTCTAATGTTTCGTTTTCAGTTTCAGATGCTCCGGTAGATGAAGCCAGTTCTGTCACCATAGGCTTTACGCAAGTTGAATTGGTGAAAAGTGATGGTCAATCCATTTTCTTGGATGTCGAGCCTTCAACACCAAGTCATGATTATGAACAGATAGATCTGTTGGACTATCAGGGACAAGATTCTGCGTTAGTTATTACTCAAAAGCCGATTCCAGTAGGTACCTATAAGAATCTGATTCTTCATATCAGTAACGAATCGGGCGTTAACTTTGTGGTTGATGCGGATGGTACTCAAGATCTTAAGCAGCCGAGTAACAAATTGAAACTTGGTGGATTTGAGGTTACGGCAGATGAAACTCAAGCTTTTACCATCGAGTTTGATTTACGCCAATCGCTGGTTATGCGTGGCAATACCGGTTCGAACAAAGGCTACATTCTTAAGCCTCACGGCGTAACTATTCTAAATGACAAAGAAGCGGCAAACCTGACGGTTACGGTAAACTCTAGCTTGTACGCAAACATCGAAGGGTGTCCTACGACAGCGGATAATGCATTTGTTTACTTATATCAAGGTACTGAAGGAACCTTGGTTGATTTAGTTGACCCGACAGATGTCGACTACACAGAAGGCACTGCCTTACCTAGTGATGCACTCAAACCGTTTGCGACTGCGAACGTAAGTGATGTTGACGGCACATACAAGTTTGGCTATTTGCCAACAGGCGATTACACCGCCGCGTTTGTTTGCAATGGTAGTGCGGATGACCCGATTCAGTATGATCAACTGACTATTCCGCAGCCTTCTACTTTGGTTACAACGGTTTCTTTGTCTGCTGGAAGCAATTCGCTAGATATGAGCAGTAACTAAACTTTTATTGACTTACGGCGACCAAAAAATATCCCCAGTTGAGCATACTGGGGATTTTTATTTTTTGAGCCTTAATGTTTTTTAATGAAACCTCGTAAGAAGTTTGACGTTGTCAGCATTAAATATTTTCTAGGGGGGAAAATAAAGGAGACATGGATAAACTTAGCTGCACAAAACTTAAACAGCAAAGTTGTGAATGATTTTCTTTTAACCTTTTTAGTGGTTTGTGATGTTAATTCCAACTAGATGTAGTGAATGAAACAGAACATTTATTTATGACACGCCTATTATGGTCAACATCCTTTCCTCCGTACTCCATCAATTTCCCTGTCTGGGCTTATCTTCGCGCCTGTACCGCTTAAGTTACCAAAAACTGATTTACAGCAATTCTTACTTTCAAATAAGACGTACTATGGAATGCAATAAGCTGCGTATCACTTAATGCTGGGATACGCGTTGCAGCATAGAGCTTTCTGTTGCTGCCTAATGAATTCAAAGCGGAACTTGTTATGGAAAATCTTATTCAACGTTTTTTAAGTTATGTTACTTACGATACCCAATCAAAACCCAAGAACCATCACTGCCCAAGTTCTGCGGGGCAGAAAGTGTTTGCCCAAGCACTTTATGAAGAATTGCTTGAGCTAGGTTTAAGTGAGGTCTCCATCGACAACCATAGTTATGTGATGGCAAAGCTTAAATCAAACGTCGATTACCCAGTACCGGCTATTGGTTTTATTGCTCACATGGACACAGCGCCTGATGCATCGGGTAAACATGTGGTTCCACAGATTGTAGAAAACTACCAAGGTGGAGATATTGCTTTGGGCAAAGGCGATGAAGTCCTTTCTCCTATTCAGTATCCAGAACTGCATCAACTGCATGGTAAAAATCTGATCACTACCGATGGCAACACGCTTTTAGGTGCAGATAATAAGGCGGGTATTGCTGAAATTATAACGGCAGTCGAAATGCTGCTTGCTGATCCATCTATTCCCCATGGTGATATCTGTATTGCTTTTACGCCGGATGAAGAAATTGGTCGTGGTGCGAACCATTTTGATGTGGAAAAATTTGGTGCCCAGTGGGCCTATACCATTGATGGTGGTCCTGTCGGTGAGCTGGAATACGAGAACTTTCATGCAGCAACCGCAGAAGTGACATGTCATGGTGTGAGTGTCCACCCTGGGACTGCTAAAGGCAAAATGGTGAATGCCATGCATATTGCCTCACGCTTCGTAGTTATGATGCCAGAACAAGAAACCCCACAGAATACCGAAGGATATGAAGGTTTTTACCATCTGTCTTCGGCATCAATGGGTATCGCCAAATCTCAACTGAACTACATCCTTCGTGACTTTGAACGAGAGGGTTTAGCTGCTCGCAAAGCTTTCATGCAACAAAAAGTGGATGAACTGAACAAACAGCTATTAAAAGGCAGCGTTGAACTAGTGATTCATGACAGTTACGCCAACATGAAAGAGATGGTTGAACCACACCCGCATATTATCGAGTTGGCAAAAATCTCGATGGAACATTGCGGTGTTGAACCTCTGATTAAACCGATTCGCGGTGGTACAGATGGAGCCCGTCTTTCTTTTATGGGATTACCTTGCCCGAACATCTTCACGGGTGGTTATAACTTCCACGGCATCCATGAGTTTATAACTATTGAGGGGATGGAACAGGCGGTTAGTGTGATCGTGACCTTAGCTGAGAAAACTGCACAGCACTATAAACAATAAACTGCTTTATCAACAATTTCGGTCGGTTATACTTAGTTGAGCGTTGGCAATGATGTGTTTGCCAACGCTTTTTTTATATCAATACCGACAGAACTTAGTCGTCATAGGTATTTCAGTAAGTTGATCGGTTGTTTGCAGTAGGAAGAATTATGGAAAAATTTAATGCGGTGGTAGATTTTCTATTCGCGCACAAAATGTTGTTATCCACGCTAATTTTGGTTGTTGTATGGCTGGTGCGCCGAGTAGTTCTTTCATACATCCGTGGTGATGTTGCATTTATTACAGAGAAACAACGTAAATGGATGTCGCGTACAAAAAACGGCGCATTTACCATTATCGTGCTTCTGTTGTTCATGCTTTGGCAATCAGAGATCAGTGAGTTTGCACTCTCTGTAACGGCTATTGCTGTTGCTATCGTTGTCGCATCAAAAGAAATCATCCTGTGTTTTACAGGTTCGATTCAACGCGCGAGTTCTCGCTCATTCCGCATTGGAGATTGGATTGAAGTGGGTTCAATCAGTGGCGAAGTGATTGAACACAATATGATGGCAACGGTTATTCAAGAGATAGCGTTGCAAAAATCCCATTATCATTACACAGGTAAAACGGCGACGTTACCAAACAGTATGTTCTTTCTTTATCCGGTAAAGAACTTGAACTTTATGAAACGCTATGTGTTTCATGACATCACCATTGTGGTGCCAGAGTTCGTCAATCTTTTCCCTTTGATTCCGCAAATACATGAACGTATCGAGGTTCACTTTGCTCACTTTATGGATGTAGCAAGACGCTATAACGCTGTTATCGAGAAACATGCGGGCGTTGACTTGCCTGGTGCTGATCCGCATGTGGAAATCACCAGTACTGCGGCAGGTGAGCAAGTCGTACATATCAAAATTTTCTGCCCGACAGAACGTGCTACCTATTTGGAGCAGTTGATAAGAAAAGACTTTATGGAACTCTATGAGCAGAAATATCCAAGAGTACCTGTGGAAATGATGGCGCAAGCCTAAATCCATAAGCGCTTACTAAAAAGGTCTGTTTATACAGACCTTTTTCTATTTTAGGGCTGAATTACTCAGGAAGGTTTTGTAAAACTTCAAAGGCGATTTCATGACTTCCCATATCGCCTTCAACGAATAGAGATTGCCCTGTAATCATCACGGAAAGATCGACCGTTCTTGCTGGTGATGCAGAGATAAGATTGATGGCTTCTGGATCGAAGCGTACCACTTCAACAGGAAGGTAGCCGAATTTACCTTTGTGTTGATTCCACCAAATGTCAGAACGTACTTGATAAGTGTAAACTTTCACCACATCTGCAACGCGCGTGGCTTTTTTTACTCGGTCCACGTCTGGCTCGCCTAGCTCAATCCACACTTCTGAACGACCTTCTAGATTTTGTTGCCAGATATCAGGTTCAGCGGTTGTTGATATGCCCTTAGTGAACTGCAAATCAGGATGCGCATTTAAACAAAATGCCATGATTCTAGCCATCATGCGTTCATTGGTTTCGGAAGGGTGTAAAGCAACGGTTAAGTTCAGTGAGTCGTAGTAGTCACGATTTAAATCAGTTAAGGCAATTCGAAACTTATAGATAGTTGGTTTAAGGGCCATGAGGAGTTTTTCTCGTAAAAACTAAATAGCCAGCATTACGCTGGCTATTAAACAAGTATGTAGCAATAAAATTAGATAACTTTAATGCTTTCAGCTTGTGGGCCTTTTTGACCTTGAGTTACAACGAACTCAACTTTTTGGCCTTCAGCTAGAGTGCGGAAGCCTTCGCTTTGAATTGCACTGAAGTGAGCGAAAACGTCAGGACCGTTTTCTTGCTTGATGAAACCAAAACCTTTTGTTTCGTTGAACCATTTAACGGTACCAGTAACAGGTGTAGACATATTTCTTTTCCTAAAATTTTTACTTTAAAGCCGATTAGGGCGCTGATAGCGTGGAAAAATAGATTGCTATTGCGTACGACACGACGGGGGAGTTACAAGTAATCCAACGAAACAATGTGTATACAAAGAACTTCTTTCTAGCTAATGACGAGTCTAGGCAATTGAATTGACTTGTCAATCGGATCTTGAGGTCAGTCGAATCAGTGAAACAAGTTTCAACCAATTTTTTGCACTAAACACCATTTCTTAGCGATTTAAGTGAGGTTGAATAACTTTTTGATTGTTATCGATTCGGCGATTTTATTGACACTTTCAATATTGAGTGCAGAATACGCATAACTTTTAAAAGGAGAGTGAGATGAGTAAATCAATCAAAAAATCTCTACCAAACGAAGTTGTTGATACTGAATTTGGTCGAGGTGTTATTAAAGACAACGCATTAAAAGCGGTAGTAACCAGTCATTTATTTAGACAAAGAGTAGAGAAAGCGAAAAAAGGTAAAGGAAGTTTCAATCGCAAAATGAAACATAAGGGTAAAGAGCCCTATTCAAAAGCTGCTTAACTGCTGTTTTCGAATAGGGCTCTTTCATTAGTTACCAGAGTTATCTAAAGAGCGGTTATCTGTCTATTTGCGGTGAATAGATTGAGTAAGCGGTAATTTGCCCTGCAACAATCGCAGAGAACATAAACAGCGCCGACAAACCGATACTCGGGATTGGCAATATAGACTGCTCAAATACCGACTGACTGGCGCTGATCAACACGCGACTTCCCGGTACTAAAATAATGATACCTTGGACAATATATATCGAACCCGTTAGCTCCATTTTCTTTGCAAGCCACGTTCCATATAGCGTAATCAGAACAGTCGTTATCCAAGTGCCGACAACCCAACCAGCGTCAAAGCCCAGATAAAATGGCCCCCACATACCTAATACTGCAACGGGTA
Organism: Vibrio sp. Hal054; assembly: GCF_037162405.1. Taxonomy (NCBI): domain Bacteria; kingdom Pseudomonadati; phylum Pseudomonadota; class Gammaproteobacteria; order Vibrionales; family Vibrionaceae; genus Vibrio; species Vibrio sp. Hal054. Next base: position 152,881 of record NZ_JARLUT010000002.1, read on the forward strand.
AACCAAGCAGGATATCTTTTGGTCTTGCATTGAAAATAACACCGATTGAAACAGAAAGAAGAAACAGGCCAAAGATGTGCAGCAACATCGGCACTTCGTTCTTGTAGGTTGCTGCAACTGCTTGCCCCCAAATGGCTTCACCAATGTTCAGGCCGATCACAATACCCACAAATAGCTTAATCAGAGTTAACGCACTCTGCCCGAGTAAACTGGTGCCGGAAACTAAGTCATTAAAGGCTAAACACTCAAGCGAGTTAGCAATAGACAAACCGGGCACAAATAAGATCACTGCAGCGACACATAACGCCCAGACAGGAATGGGCAAGCCAGTGCTAGCTAAAAACGCAACAAATATGCCTGTAAGCATTGAGGCAAGAAATTCTGCTGCAATCGCTCTTCTTGAATGACAGATCAGTTGGCTTAACCAAACCACAAGCCCTAAAACTACTGATATAGAGACAGCTTCGAGAGTACTACCCACCAGCATTAAATACGCTGGTGGAATGCCCATGTTAGCTAGAGCAATAATCCATTTTGAATAACCAACAGGCTCTGGCAGAGGTTCACTGCTTGGTTGGTTGATTCGAATGATGGTGTTTGCCAACAGGCTTAGGTTAATCGATGCGGGTTTATGACGCTTCATTACCACAGCGTTGTTGTCGTCAGGAAATTGGTAATTGATGGCCGTAGGTGTCGCTTGGATCATTACATCGACACCGTGCTTTTTTGCGTAATATTGGGTGTATTTTTCTACTTTGTACGGTGCACATCCACTACGGTGTAGCGTGTCGCCAATTTCTACAATTTTGTTAATTCTGTGTTGAGACAACATGGTTTTTGAAGGCTGAAATGAAATTGGCGTAAAGGTATCAGAGCGTTGTCTAATTGGCGAGAGGTTAGTGATTGTTACCAACAAAAAGATAGCGTTTTTTAATTTTAGTGCGTCTTTTATTGATTTGGCTTATGAACGATTGACATTTTCTGTCTGAATTAAGTTGTAAATACAAAATCTCTCTATTTAGTTACATTTTGTAATACTTTTTTTGAAAATATTTACGGTTAAACAAATGTTAATAAATAAGCCTTTTATAATCCGTTTTCTCGCAAATTCTGGCTCTTATCTTTGTAAGTAAATGTGACAATTTAACGCATATTTAACATACCAACAGGTTGTTTAATAAGTATAAGTTTTGTTGATTTTTCAACCTTGAAATAAATAAAAGATGAGCGAAAATGACTGAAAAGTTAATTTCCAAAATTGAAAGGATTCATTGCTGTCACTTAAAGAGGTAGGCATGTTATGAAACTATTATTGATATTAATGACGTCGCTTTCTGCTGGTGTCGCTTCTGCAGCCCATATTCATTCTTTCCTTTTAGGTATGTCTGTCGCTGCTCTGGCTGTAGGTAGCTGTTATTGGTTTGCCTTTAGAAGTACTCGTGTACCTGAACTGGCCGTTTTCTTATTGGTTTGTGGTTTGCTAGCTAAGTTAACGGTTACTGTTATTGGTGTCATGTGGGGGCTATCAGCGCAACTTATTACGTCTCCTCTCGTGTTTGCACTGTCGTATTTATTCTTCTCTATTACCGTAACCTACTTGTGGTTTAGCTACCGAGAAAGCATTACAGAGTTACCAAAGAAAGTTCGTAACCGTATGGCGCATTTGTAAAAGTGCACTAGATTCTGCATAACAGATTAGATTTTTCTAAGGGGGCCAGTCGGCCCCTTTTTTGCTGCGTGTTGTACGACTATAGTCCTAAAGTGTCCCGTTGTTTTTCCTTATATACTTATTTGCAAATGATGTATGAAGGAAATTTTATGGATATTGCACTGTTTTGGATTGAAAAAAGTATCTTAGTCGCAGGTATCATCTTTGTTCTCACCAGCATTACGCAATACGGCCGACGCAGCCATGACTGGAAAGGCATCATCACTATGTTCTATAAGCGCGTTCCTATGTCGATTTCCGAATATAAATGGTACCGAATAGGCGTAGCCCTACTGGTATGTTCCGTTTTATTACGTATTATTGCGCTTACTCTTTGGCCGTAATCTCTAAATTAATCAATAACTAGTCATCTATTTTTAGCCTTAATCACATTTTTAGGTATACACTTTAGAGAGTCTTATCAAATTAAAGGGAAGGTGATGATATGTCGTTTCCTGTACTCATCTGTGATGATTCAGCTCTTGCTCGAAAGCAGATGGCGCGTTCCCTACCTGCAGCTCTGAATGCGAATATTACCTTTGCTGAGCATGGGCTAGATGCGTTGCAGATTCTGCAACAGCAAACATTCAACCTGATGTTCCTTGACCTGACAATGCCTGAGCTGGATGGCTTTGGCACGTTAGAGGAAATGAAGAGTAGAGGTATCTCTACTCCTGTCGTGGTGGTGTCGGGCGATATTCAGCCTAAAGCGAAAGAACGTGTAATGGCTTTGGGGGCGAAAGCCTTTATTCAAAAGCCAATAGATATCAATGTTCTTAAAGACGTATTAAAAAACCTCGTTGAGCCAGTCTCGGTTCCTAAAATAGTCACTCCGGTTTCACTTGAATTACCCGTGCTTCGCAGGCGTGATATTTATATGGAAGTAGCTAACGTGGCTATTGGCCGTGCTGCGGATGCACTTGCAAGGCACTTTGACGTGTTTGTTCGTCTACCTTTACCGAATGTGAACATCTTTGAAGTTACTGAACTGCATATGGCACTTCGTGATCTTGCGGATAATGCGCACGTGTCCGGAGTATGCCAAGGATTTAGTGGTGAGGGCATCGCAGGTGAAGCTTTAGTGCTTCTCAGTGATACCAGTGTTTCTGATTTGAAAAAGCTGATGAAAGTGCCTGCAGAGAGTGAAGATCTCGAAGAGTTGGAACTGCTAATGGATGTGTCCAATATCCTAGTGGGTTCATTTCTTAATGGGCTAGGAGAACAGGCGGAAGTGCGCTTTTTCCAAAGCTCGCCAGTTCTGCTTGGTCAGCACATTACGATTGATTCTGTGATCAGCTCAACGGCGGGATCGTTCAGCAAAACAATGACGTTTGAGGTCAGCTATACCATAGAAGACACTTCGATTCGATGTGACCTGCTATTTATGTTTGTCGACGAATCACTGCCTTTGCTCGACAGCAAACTTGCCTACTTGATGGAGGATTTCTAATGTTGTCTCTTCCAGCAGAATTTGAACAGTTTCATTGGATGGTCGACATGGTACAAAACGTCGACATGGGATTAATTGTGATCGATCGTGATTACAATGTTCAGGTGTGGAATGGTTTTATGACACACCATAGTGGCAAAATGGCTCAGGAAGTGATCGGGAAATCTTTGTTCGAGGTATTCCCTGAGATTCCGCAAGAGTGGTTTCGTCTTAAAACTAAACCTGTTTACGATCTAGGTTGCCGAAGCTTCATTACATGGCAGCAACGTCCGTATTTATTTAAATGTCGCAATGTTCGACCTGTGACACAGCAAGCGGATTTTATGTATCAAAACATAACGTTAAACCCAATGCGTACGCCGACGGGTGCGATAAATTCACTGTTTCTTTCTATTCAAGATACAACCGCAGAAGCGCTTGTGGTTTTAAAAGCACACCAGAGTTGAGCGAGTTACCGTTTCACAATTGATAGATTTCAGCATTGGGGGAGCAGAGAGGGATTACTATGCCTATACCCAGCGTTTTTTACACAGCCCAACAAGTAAAACAAGGCGAAGTTCTAGCTGCAAAATCAACGGGACTAGAAATGTTCAGTTTGATGGAAAGAGCAGGACAAGCAGCCTTTACAATCGCCTTCGCTCAATACCCAGGGACGCATCATTGGCTTGTATGTTGTGGCGGTGGAAATAACGGTGGTGACGGTTACATCGTTGCCTGCTTGGCTAAGTCGATGGGCGTTCATGTGACTGTGTGGCAGCATGGCGATCCTGAAAATCTTAAAGGGGATGCGCTTTCTGCTTATTATCATTGGTTGGATCACGGTGGTGAAGTTTATCCTTTTGATGACGTGATTCCCGATGATGTTGATCTCATCATTGACGGATTATTAGGAACGGGTTTATCCGGCACGGTTCGTGAGCGAATCTATGATCTTATTCAATTGATCAACGCAACTAACGTTCCCGTCGTCGCTATAGACGTTCCTTCAGGACTATGTGCGAATACTGGTGCGGTTCTTGGCATCGCAGTAAAAGCTAATCACACCATTAGTTTTATTGGTCTCAAACAAGGCTTAGTGACGGGGCAGGCCCGTAACTATGTGGGTCAGCTACATTTTGCGGGATTAGGTGTCGAAGAAAGTTTTGAGCAGCAAAACACACCTACATTAAGATCAATCTCTCCAAAATCCATCAAATCGATATTGGCTCAAAGAGAAGCGTGTGCTCACAAAGGTTTGTATGGCAAAGCTCTGCTTATTGGTGGTAACGAGGGTATGGGCGGAGCAATGATTTTAGCCGCTCAAGCTTGCGCCCGAGTGGGGTGCGGTTTAACAGCTTCACTGCTTCATTCCTCAAATGTTTCCTCGATTTTGGTATCGGTACCTGAAGTGATGAGTGCTGGATGGGATGATGAACAGCGAATTCAACAACGTATTGAATGGAGCAACGTTGTTGCTATCGGTCCCGGACTCGGAAGAGACTCAAAGTCAGAGCGACTCTTCTGTCAAATACAGGATCTATCAATAAACAAAGTGGTTGATGCTGATGCTCTGTACTTTCTCGCGAAGAATCCCAATTTTGAAGCCAACCGAATCATTACACCTCATCCTGCGGAAGCTGCAAGGTTGCTTGGTGTGGAAATTGCGATTATCGAAGCAGACCGATTCAAAGCCATTAAAGAACTGCAGAAGAAGTTTGGCGGTGTTGTGGTACTAAAAGGTGCGGGAACATTAGTCAGTGATGGCAACGAAATATACGTGTGTTTAGCGGGTAATCCTGGTATGGCAAGTGGCGGCATGGGAGATGTGTTAACGGGCGTGATTACTTCACTTCTCGCTCAAGGTTTAAGCTGCTTCGAAGCGGCAAAACTGGGTGTTATTATTCACAGCAAAGCGGCGGATCTCAACGCCAAAGAAAAAGGCGAACGAGGTATGTTAGCCAGCGATTTACTTAGCCATTTACGTAGCTTAGTGAATTGATTTGCTCAGTCATTCAATAACTTGGCTTACAAACTAAATTTCGCGCCCAGAGTAAACGAAGTCGCTGAATATTCGTTCTGTAAGTCTTGATACTTGAGTTCGACACTCAGTTCCAGTTTCTCAACATACATAGGCTGAATTTTAGCGCCGATGCCTATGTATGGATTAATACCTGAATGATCTTGACTGGTTTCTGGCACAACACTGGTATTCGTTTCTTCTACGTTTGTTTGCCCAACACCACCTCTTGCATACACACTGGTGAAGCTATTGATGGGTTGCTCTATCGTTGCACCCGCAAAAAAACTACGGTACTTAACCTGTTGTGAATCGCCGTTTTTGTCATAAAACGTCGCACCATCAGACATGGTATCGGTATAGCCGAAATCAACCCCAACAAAGGGCGACAAAAAGTAGCTGTAACCAAGGGTTGTCGTCCAAGCACTTTCTGTAGAATTGCTGTTATCGATGTAGTTAAAGCCGCTATCGGCGTAAAACTGATGCCTGCTCTCTGCTGCTAGAGTTGGTAAAGCCAAAAACAAAAAGATTAAACCAACGCAAGTTTGTCCTAAATATTTCATCTTTGTTCTCCACTGCCATCTGAAGATGCACTGGTGTCTTATAGAATTTTGACACTCTGTCTTGTTCGTTTTAATAACTCGGTTTCTTTTAAATATAAGCAAGTTATGAACCGCTAATTGTTTTTATCTCTAGCGTAAGCAAAAAGCTGTGATCAGACGTTGATTGAGTGAAAAATGAACGAAAGTTAAGGTGTGGAATTTTCAAGTTAAGGTGATTTTGTTCACGTTATCCGAATGGAGTGCTGTTGTTAAGCCAATAACTAATCGTTTGCCAAGCGACGTGAATTTGACCGCTCAATGCTAATCTATTGATATTTAAGTTATTGTTGAGTTTTGACTCTAAAAAGAAGGATTATCAGGGCAGGGGATATGAAATCTTCGACAGGGTAACACAAAAAAAATGCAAATATCAGACTTGCCGGAAAGAAATCACAACCTATAATGCTGAAAACCGGAGCGTCTGCCAACGCTCCGGTTTTTTTGTGTCCGAAAAGTGACTACGTCTGCCAACGTGTTCACTACGCACTCTGCAAAAGAGACACAAACTGTCAATTAATCAAGGAATTACACAATGCGTATCGAACAAGAACTTAAGTTAGGTTTCAAAGATGTACTGTTTCGCCCGAAACGTTCAACCCTAAAAAGCCGTTCTCAAGTAAATTTAACCCGCGAGTTTACCTTCAAGCATAGTGGTCGTCAATGGTCTGGAGTACCTGTTATTGCTGCAAACATGGACTCTGTAGGCAGCTTTAAAATGGCGGAAGCACTCGCTAAACACAACGTGATGACAGCTATTCATAAACACTACAGTGTTGAGCAATGGGCTGAGTTTGTTCAAAACGCTGAAGCTCAAACGTTGAGAAACGTGATGGTATCAACGGGCACATCGGATAATGACTTCCAAAAAACGAAAGACATTATGGCGATGAGTGAAGAGATTATTTTCATCTGTATTGACATCGCAAACGGCTACTCAGAACACCTTGTTGATTACGTTCAAAAAGTACGTGAAGCATTTCCAAGCAAAGTGATTGTTGCTGGTAACGTAGTGACTGGCGACATGGTTGAAGAACTGATTCTTGCTGGTGCGGATATCGTAAAAGTAGGGATTGGACCGGGTTCTGTATGTACAACACGTGTGAAAACCGGTGTTGGTTACCCTCAACTGTCTGCAATCATTGAATGTGCTGATGCAGCTCACGGCCTAGGTGGTCGCATCATTGGTGATGGCGGCTGTACATGTCCGGGTGATGTGGCAAAAGCGTTTGGTGGCGGTGCAGACTTCGTCATGCTTGGCGGTATGTTAGCGGGCCACGAAGAAGCTGGCGGCGAGCTCGTTGAGAAGAACGGTGAAACTTACATGAAGTTCTACGGAATGTCTTCTAAGAGCGCGATGGACAAGCACTCTGGTGGTGTTGCTGGCTACCGTGCAGCTGAAGGAAAAACCGTATTAATCCCATTCCGTGGCCCGGTTGAAAACACCATTCAAGATGTCCTTGGTGGCGTACGTTCAACTTGTACATACGTAGGTGCAGCCTCGCTTAAAGAGCTAACTAAGCGTACAACTTTCATCCGCGTACAAGAGCAAGAGAACAACGTTTACGGTAAAGAGTAAACTTCCAACTCTTCGGAAAAATTGAGTTATTGAGAGCCGCTTTTTGCGGCTCTTTTTTTGCCCGAAAAACACAAAGTGGCGATGAAGTGGCGACAGAGGAATTTTTTTGGGAATATTTCGGCTACACACTAGCCGATGTTGAGATATACCACTGAATAGTTTCAGTGAAGAGTATTCATGTTTTTGGATAATTCTATGTCCTAAAGAAAAGAATCCATATTTAGAACGAGCTTTAACTTTCCTTTAAGGAACTGTTGGCAATAACGTCATGTGCATACACTGCTACATCGTAATAGCAGGCCTACATTTTGATAAACGATTCACGCTTTTTAGATTGAACTTCTCCCATTTATGTAAGAGTACTTTATCAATGATCACGAATTTTGGGTTTGATATAGAATTTTTCTATGGAAGTGCTGGTAAATATGCATTTCATCCTCGTGAGTAGATTTCTTATTATGGACGGGAAATGACGGTTGGCTGTTTCACATACAAGTAACAGTGGTCTTAAAACCGAATTTTTTGCATACCGATAATATACGTGAAATGGAATCCAATGATGAAGAAGACAAACTTGAGCATGATTGCGCTAAGCACCTTTGCAGCAATCAGTCCTATTAACTCTTTTGCAGCGATTGAAGAGGGGCAGTTAACAATTTGGATGAGCGGTGACAAAGGCTACAAGGGAATGGCTGAAGTTGCTAAACGCTTTGAGGCAGATACGGGTATTCCGGTTACAGTTGCTCATCCTGGCTCTTTGCAGGATATTTTCCCTCAAACCGCAGCTCTAGGGGATGGCCCTGATATCATGTTGTTTGCCCATGACCGATTTGGTGGATACGCTGAAGCTGGTCTTCTAGTCGAGATAAAACCTTCAAAAGCCACCAAAGACGGTATCGTTGATTTTGCGTGGGACGCGGTAGATTACAAAGGAAAAATTATCGGTTATCCAATCGCGATTGAATCGTTATCTCTTATCTACAACAAAGACTTACTCCCTAATCCCCCAAAAAACTGGGAAGAAATTGAAGCTCTAGATAAGCAACTGCAAAAGGATGGCAAGAAAGCCATTATGTGGAACCTGAAAGAGCCGTATTTCACCTGGCCTTTGATGGCAGCAAATGGTGGTTATGCGTTTAAAAAAACTGCCTTAGGGTATGACATTAAGGATGCCGGTGTAGCGAATACGGGGACAAAAGAGGCGATGTCACTGGTGAAAAGCTTCGTCAGTAAAGGGGTCATTTCCTCAGATATGGACTACTCCGTATCAGATGCTGAATTTAACCAGGGTCGTGTTGCTATGACGATCAACGGTCCTTGGTCTTGGGCAAATATGGACAAGTCAGGGGTAAACTACGGTGTAACGAAGTTACTTAAGTTTAATGGTCAAGATTCCAAACCTTTTGTAGGTGTTCTAGCGGCAGGTATTAGTACTGCTTCTCCCAATCAGGATCTAGCAATTGAATTTTTGGAAAACTACCTACTAACCAACGAAGGTTTGCGTACCGTTAACAACGATTCAGCTTTGGGTGCAGTTGCTCTGAAGTCATTTCAGCAAGAACTTGAAGAAGATCAGCGTATAGCCGCGACCATGGATAATGCAATTAATGGCGAAATTATGCCAAATATCCCAGAGATGAATGGGTTCTGGGGGGCGGTTAAGAATGCCATTGTTAATATTGTTGATGACCGTCAAACTGTAGACGCTGCTCTTGAAGATGCCAAAAAGCAAATGATCAAATAATCAACGTTCTTTCATTTATCCACTAGCTTTAGCCCGCAATTTTCTTTGCGGGCCAATTTTTATTGGTTTAAGGATACCTCGATGAGAACTCTAACCAGCGATAGTTATCGCCCTAAATTTCACTTTACACCGCCTTTCGGTTGGTTGAATGACCCCAATGGCCTAGTTTGTATTAATGATGAATATCATCTCTTTTATCAGTATCACCCTTTTGACACAGTGTGGGGACCCATGCACTGGGGACATGCAGTATCTAAAGATTTTATAAATTGGATTCATATGCCAGTTGCTTTAAAACCGGATAGGTCTGGTGCCTGCTTCTCAGGTAGTGCTGTTGTTGACTGGAAAAATTCAAGCGGCTTCTTTGATGCGCATAATACTCAACCAGGTGTTGTTGCATTTTATACCGCAAATTTTCAGCCCAAAGACGGCTCTCCTTGGATTCAGAGCCAACATGTTGCAGTCAGCCGTGACGGTGGCAAAAGTTGGATCAAGGAGGAAAACAGCCTTGTATTAGAGAATCCCGGGCTACTTGATTTTCGAGATCCTAAAGTGTTTCGCCATGATGAGTCAGATGCTTGGGTCATGGTCGTTTCAGAAGGGCAGGATATTGGCTTTTATCGCTCACCAGACATGAAAAATTGGGAGAAATCCAGTGTGTTTGGTGCCTCATCTGGAGCTCATGACGAGAGCGCTCTTGAATGTCCTGACCTATTTCCGCTTACATTTGAAAACAAAACGTATTGGGTATTGGTTGCCGGAGTGCAGCATTGCGGACCTACTGGCGGAACTGGTACTCAGTATTTTGTAGGTACCTTCGATGGCTATCAATTTGTGAATGTAAACGCCAATGAAGTTGTCCTGTGGTTGGATCATGGTCGTGATTTCTACGCAGCACAAAGTTGGTCTGATGTCGCGGATGGTCGACGTATCGCTATCTCTTGGATGAGCAATAATCTATACGCTGACAGTACTCCTACCTCCCACTGGCGAGGAGCGATGAGTGTTCCGAGAGAACTAGAGTTAACGAACCAAGAAGATGGGCTACGCTTGGTTAGCAAGCTCCCTCATCAGTGGCTAGATGCACAATCTTCGGATATTGAGAGTAATATTTTATTAAGTGAAGGCAATGAGCTACACCTATCAAGTGATTTTCAAGTCGGTATCACTAGATTCTCGTTGTCACTTCATGTCGGTAGTGAGATTGAATATTATCCTTTTGGAAATGACGCTATCTGCTATGCATTTTCCCGAAGTGAGTCCTGTTTAACCGTGACGACCAAACGAAATATTCTAGATATGAACGGAAGCTATAAGTACGAGAGTCATTTCGCTTTTGAGAGTGAACTAAAATTACCGGACCGAGAACTCATTGATTTGGTGCATGTATCCGATGCTTGTTCCAGTGAAATGCAGTTGTTCGATGGCTTGTATTCTTTCACGAACCTAGCGTTTTGCCCAGAGCCGTTATCACCAAAATTGGCGTGCACTAAAGGTTCAGCAACAGTTACTGAAAGTAGTTTTCAGCAGGTAACTTAGAACTAGTTTGCAGCTTTAAGATAACCAAATTTTTCATCAATATAATGATTTATCAGCGCCACGAGCTCGCATATATGATTATCTTCACTGGACTCTCTAAGCAGGTAGATACCGAAGGATGCTTTTGAGTACGTTTCATTCAATGGTAATGGGACTAACCCAAAATCAGAAAAATAGTCCGCCATGACTTCAGGAAAAGGCAGCAGTGCGTTGCTGTCTTTGACTAGGTCCATACTGACACTGAGTGAATTGCTGGCATAGATTATTTTTTCAGTCAGTTGATGTATGGAGCGGTACAGTTTGATCTCTTGAGGATCTTCTATCAGATGTTGATATCGGTCCTCGCTCGGTTTCACTTCCAATGTAGGGAATTCGACGAGATCTTGAAGAGTGCAGCTTTCTTTGTAAGTCAGTGGATGCTCTTTGCGAACAAAAACACTGTTTTCGGTCATACGCAACGGGAGAAATTTCACTTCTGCCTTTCGGCTTAACCCCGTAATTTCATGCCCAATGAATAAATCGATATCACCGCTCAGCAGCAAGTCCATCTGTGGTAAATGGTTTCCTACATCAATAGTAATATTGGCTCCGGGGTGTTTTTGACGGTAATCTTTTACGGCTTCTCGAAGGAAAAGGTGCCACCAAGCATGGCCTGTACCAACTTTCAGCTCTCGTTCTTGACGTTTGTTAATATGGACCAGCTTACTCAGAGTGTTGTCATAAAGGCGCTGCATGATTCGAGTTTGTTCAAGCAGTAACTCACCACTCTCTGTTAACGTGATACCTTTTGATGAACGGTTGAACAGTACAATATCAAGTTCGGCTTCCAGCTTTTTCATATTGTGGGTGAGTGTGGGCTGACTGATGCAGAGTTTTTTTGCAGCATGACTGACATTTTTACACGAGGCCACTTCCATATATTGACGCCAAATTCTGTCCATGATTTTCGCTATGTTCTGATATTTGTTTTTACATAATAGATGCAAAAAATAGCATTTCTGTCGATAGTACGCACCCTCTATTATTACGGCTTTAAAGTTGGCTGTTTAAGGGGGATGTAGTTTGTGGATTCTTGAATACGTGATTTTATGTATACATATCCAAAACACATTTCGATTTGAAGATGCTAGTATGGCTCTCATTGGGCAGTATTGAGAAGGTGTCAGGAAGACGTATGGCTAAAGCAGGTATATCGCTAAAAGGGACGAAAGTAAGCACGTTAAAGAAAAGTCGATCAACGGTAGAACCCGGAGTTCGTAGACGAAAGAAGTTTGACGATAAAAGGCAGTTTATTCTTGAAACGGCGCTGGCTGTGTTTTCACAATATGGCTTTCACGGAACAACGATTGAACAGATCGCCAACAGTGCTGATATCTCTAAAACCAATCTGTTTTACTACTTCAAAAGTAAAGAAGAGCTTTACTTAACCATCTTGGAGAACATCCTTAACGACTGGCTTGCACCGATTGCTGGCTTTGACGAAGTGGATGACCCGAAAACCGCGATAGAAAACTATATCCGCCTTAAGTTGGAACTCTCTAGAGACCAGCCACAAGCTTCGCGTCTGTTCTGCTTGGAGATCATTCAAGGCGCTCCGATTCTTAAAAGCTACTTAAATGGTGATTTGAAGAACATCATTGAAGAGAAATCTAAAGTCATCGAACGTTGGATAAGCCAAGGCAAAATTAAGCCTGTCGATCCAACACAATTGATTTTTACTATTTGGTCGACCACACAGCACTATGCGGATTTTAGTGTTCAGGTTAAGGCGATTACAGGTAAGGATCTGACTAATAAGAAATTTTTTGAAGATACTTGCCAGTCAATCCAAAACATCATCTTTAATGGCATTGCTTAACGCTTGAGTAAGCGCTTTTCATACCAGCAGTTTCAGCTTGGAGAGGTCACCAAAAGGGTGACCTTTTTCTTTCCTTGTTCCTTTCTTTTTATCTGTCATTTCACTCCTCATCTGTACTTATAAATCTACTCGTTTTGCTACAAATTCTCGTTTGCTTTTGTACGCGCGTTGAGTGTTTTTTGTGCACTTGATTAGTGCTTTTGCACCATTCCAGATGTTTCAAAACAGACCAGATGGTCTGGTTTTTGAGTGTAAAGTACGTTAACTAATTGTTAATTAAAGTAAATAAATTGTTGGCACAAACTTTGATTTAGATCAATGCGAGGAAGTAAATGTATGCATGGTTAATTACAAGGAGTTTTATATGCAGATTGGTGTTTTCATTCCTATTGGAAATAACGGCTGGTTGATCTCGGAAAATGCACCTCAATACATGCCGACTTTTGATCTGAACAAAGAGATTGTGTTGAGAGCAGAACATTACGGATTAGATTTTGCTCTATCGATGATCAAACTACGCGGTTTTGGTGGAAAAACAGAGTTCTGGGAACACAACCTAGAGTCATTCAGTTTAATGGCGGGCCTTGCTGCGGTAACGTCTAAAATTCAATTGTTCGCGACATCAGCAACTTTAACCTTGCCGCCGGCGATTGTTGCTCGTATGGCTTCTACCATTGACTCTATTTCTCATGGTCGCTTTGGCGTTAACTTGGTGACAGGTTGGCAAAAGCCGGAATACACGCAAATGGGGCTGTGGCCGGGCGATGAGTTCTTCTCTTCTCGATATGATTACCTTTCTGAATATGCACAAGTTCTACGCGATTTATGGGATACCGGATCTTCGGATTTCAAAGGTGACTATTTCACTATGGAAGACTGTCGCGTAAGCCCTAAACCTCAGGAAAAAATGAAGATCATCTGTGCCGGTTCTAGTGATGCGGGCATGGCATTCTCGGCCAAATATGCCGATCACAACTTCATTTTTGGTAAGGGTGTAAACACGCCTAAAGCGTTCGCTCCGCAAGCAAGTCGTCTGCTTGAAGCAACCGAAAAAACAGGGCGTGAAGTGAGTTCTTTTGTTCTGTTTATGATCATTGCTGACGAAACAGATGAAGCCGCGCGTGCGAAATGGGAACACTACAAAGCAGGGAAAGATGACGCAGCGTTGGAGTGGCTGGGCGTTCAAGCTGCGCAGGATACCAAATCTGGTAGCGATACTAACGTGCGCCAAATGTCGGACCCGACTTCAGCGGTCAATATCAACATGGGGACTTTAGTTGGGTCTTACGAAACTGTTGCCCGTTTGCTGGACGAAGTGGATGAAGTAGAAGGCACGGGCGGCGTATTGCTGACTTTCGATGAGTTTGTTGAAGGGGTAACTGCGTTTGGCGAAAGAATTCAGCCACTGATGAAAACGCGTCAACATATCTCAGTTCAAGGAGAATACGCAGCATGATCAAGCAGTCTATTTCTGGCTACTCTCTGAACACGGGTGAATCTGCGCAGGTAATACTCAACACCGAGCCTGAAAAACTTGCCATCAAACCGAGTGAAACCGCTCTGATTGTGGTGGATATGCAGAACGCATATGCCAGCAAAGAAGGCTATTTGGATTTAGCGGGCTTTGATGTTTCTTGTACGGGTTCTGTTATTGAAAACATTAATAAAGCCATCGATGTCTCGCGCAAAGCGGGAATCCAAATAGTATTTCTACAAAACGGTTGGGACAGCAATTACGTCGAAGCGGGTGGTGAAGGCTCGCCAAACTGGCATAAGTCGAATGCTTTGAAAACCATGCGTAAGCAGCCAGAGCTTTCTGGCCGCTTCCTGTCGAAAGGTGGCTGGGATTACGAACTTGTCGACGATATCAAACCGCAGCAACAGGACTGGATTATTCCAAAAACTCGCTACAGCGGTTTCTTCAATACCAACTTAGACACCATGTTGCGCTCACGCGGCATTCGCAATCTCGTCTTTACCGGCATTGCTACCAACGTCTGCGTTGAATCGACATTACGTGATGGTTTCCATCTCGAATACTTTGGTGTCGTGCTTTCTGATGCCACACATCAGGCGGGACCGCGCTCAGCGCACGATGCAGCGTTACTCAACATCCGAACTTTCTTCGGATGGGTAACAACGCTGGAAGATTATTCAAACGCTTTGGCTAAATAAGGAGATTACTATGCCTAAACAAACCGTACTTCCTGCTGGAACAGGAAAACCGCTTGCCCCTTATGTGCCAGGTTCTATGGCAGATGGAGTGTTGTATGTTTCAGGAACACTGCCTTTTGACAGTGAAAATAACGTGGTTTTTCCGGGAGATGCAGCAGCGCAAGCGCGTCACGTGCTCAGCACCATTCGCAGTGTTGTTGAAGAAGCTGGCGGCACAATGGATGACGTGACTTTCAACATGATCATGATTAAAAACTGGGCGGACTACGCTGCGATTAACGCTGTGTATGCGGATTTCTTTCCGGGTGAAAAACCGGCTCGCTACTGCATTCAATGTGGCTTAGTGAAAGAAGAAGCGTTGATCGAAATTGCGTCTATTGCACACGTTGGTAAAGCCTGAGTTGCTTTGACTCAATGCTTCGAAAGGTAGAGCAGCACATGTATTACGAAATTCATGACGATGGTCAGGGAAACAAAGAGACGGTGATTCTCTCCTCTGGTTTGGGTGGTTCGCACAGCTATTGGCATCATCAGTTGCCACAGTTGAAAAGTCGCTTTCGAGTGATTGTGTATGACCACTTGGGGACAGGGCAAAGCCAAGGCGATATTCCGCAAGGTTACAGTATCGCGGACATGGCTAAGGAAGTCGTCACCTTGCTGGATCAAACAGATAGCGAACGCGTTCATTTTATTGGTCATGCGCTCGGTGGTTTGGTGGGGTTACAACTCGCGGCTGAGTTTCCAAACAGAGTTTCAAGTTTGTTGCTCATTAACGCTTGGGATAAAACCGATGAACACACCAAGCTGTGCTTTGAAATCAGAAAATCGCTGCTGCGAAATTCTGGTGTAGAGATGTTTTTTAAGGCACAGCCACTGTTTTTGTATCCTGCGGAATGGATGAAGAACCATGCTGCTCTGTTGAAGGAAGAAGCGGATAAGGTTCTTTCTTCGCCTTTCAATCAAGACAACTTACTGAGCAGAATCGCGGCGGTGGAAAGTTTCGATATCTCTGAAAATATTGATTCGATACGTTGTGTTACAGGTGTTATCGCAAGCTGTGATGATTTACTGGTGTCGAGTAGACGACACCTGTTACCAAGTGTCGTCCCTCTAAGAACCCAGCGTGCAACTTTCACCGCACTAGGCTCAAGCCTTCACGAAGGCACCGATTGGCACCCAGCAACTTACAAAGCAGCGAGAGCAGGCTCATACCAAGAGTTACGGCATTGCCTCTTTGACTTTCTCTTTGCCAAGTATTCTTGGTATTGAGGGTCAAAAGGCGTTGCGGCACTCCTAATTTTTACATGTCTCTCTATTGGCACCTTGGCGATTTGAAACAGATTGAACTGACAATCCATATTCATGAGCTTCTGCCAACCGTGAAATTGCCATTGACCTTGACGGTTGATGAAGTATTTAAGGGCGATCCAAGTTCTAGACTTAGTCGGATGACGCCTTTTAGCCCAGTGCCATAACGCGTGAAATAGCTTGTGACCTACATATCCGAATATCTGTTTAGCAACACAGTGTCGATAGTAATTCGACCAGCCCCTGAGTTTCGGATTTATCAACTTGATTAAATCGTTAACGGGGATGGTTGCGTGCTTTTTGATTAGTTCACGCAAGTTACTCAAGAGCATCAGAGTGTTGGATTTGCTCGGTTTAATGAGCAGTTTTCCTTTGAACTTCCTATGATTGAAACCTAGGAAGTCAAAACCACGGCTGATGTGGGTAATGTGCGTTTTCTCTTCGGAGAGTGTTAAGCCTCTTTCCGCTAAGAACTCAGCAATCAACGGTTTGATATCGTTCTCCAGCACCTCCTTTGAAGCACAGGTGACGACGAAATCATCGGCGTATCCAATAAAGTTGGCTCTCACCCCCTTTTTGAGGGCGGTAGATTTTATGCGTTGTTCCAGACCAGCAAGAGTCATCAACATCAGAGTTGGAGATATAATTCCGCCCTGCGGTGTGCCCTCGACGGTATGGTAGAACAATCCTTTATCTATATAGCCAGATTTCAGCCATTGTCCCAGCATCCGTTTGTCTGCTGGTATGTTTTCGATTAGCCATTGATGTCCAATTTTATCGAAACAGGCTTTAATATCTCCCTCGAGTATCCATTGCGCGGATTTCTTTTGACTTAAACAGATGAAACACTGTTGAATCGCATCAGCAGTGCTTCGATTAGGTCGGAAGCCATAGCTATTGGGATCGGCAACGGTCTCCGATATTGGCTCTAGTGCAAGAAGATGAAGCGCTTGCTGCGCTCTGTCTATCATACAGGGGATACCAAGTGGTCTGAGCTTGCCGTTTTTCTTGGGGATGTAGATACGCTTGAGCGGTTTGGCTTGATAAGCTTTTCTGCTCAATTGATTGACAGCTTTCATGCGGCGCGTATCTGTATTCCAGATAACGCCGTCAATTCCTGGCGTTTTACTGCCTTTGTTTTGTGATACCCGCTTAACAGCAAGAAGCTTTGCTGAACGCGAGTGAGTCAGTATCCATTGCAATGCTTTAGCTTTGCCTTGTTTACCTTCTCGTGTTGCCTTTGCAATACGCATCTGAAGCTTTAATACATGGGATTCTACGACTTTCCAATTTATGGATTGCCATTGAGCACTGTCAGGAGATGCACTAATCTCTTTTGAAATCATCATTTGCTTATCTCCTTGAATAAAGTTCTTCAAATTCTCTTGCAACGGAAGACCAGTCGGAAGTCAGCTCACTTTCGTGATCAGATAGGAATCTGTATCTGCATCGTTACAATGCAGCTTTCGCTTTTTCCAACATCCTCTACCTGCATCACTATCGGCCACAGAGGCTTTCCCAAAGGGAGCGATACAGGCTTACCGTGTTCCGTATGTCGCGCAATGTCAGGGTAGATGCCTGCTATGGAGCGGAGAGCTTAACGATCACGAAAGAGCATGGGGCAATCTCTTTCCAACTCTCGCGCCTTTTGGCTACAGCGTGTTAACCACTTCCGCTGCTTGCAAGGATAACGCCCCTTACGCAGATTCACATATGTTCATCATACTGACTACCTAGCACTCACCCGATTCGTGGTTATCAGGAGAGCCGTCCCCTCACGGTTTCGACCCCGAACGGGATCACCCCATTCTTCGTTACATTGTCAGAGCCGCTACTTTATTCAGGCTCCTAGGTTCATCTGGTGATACAGATGGTTCACTCGTTAAGCGGTGAACAGCGCTTCATACGACTTCACGTCGCACGCCATATTCCTGCTCAGAAACGTTACATAAAAAACTCAGCCACTCTTCGTTTTATTTATTAGAGAAAGGGGGGCACGCCTGCAATGTCTCCGACCCTGTGACGTTTAATAAAACGATGCTTGATTTTTACAACGAGATTTAAGGAGAAATCTGAATGAACGAGACGATGGATTCGTCAGCGTTAAAGCAACTGTTTACAGAAGCGAGAACGCACAACGGCTGGTTGGATAAGAAAGTCAGCCAAGCGCAAATTGAACAGTTGTATCAACTGACCAGTTTAGGGCCGACGTCGGCAAACTGCTCTCCTGCGCGCTTTGTTTTTATTACCTCTGAAGAAGGAAAGCAGCGTTTAGCTCCGACACTGTCGAGCGGTAATTTAGAAAAGACCATGACCGCACCCGTGACGGTATTAGTGGCTTATGACCGCAAGTTTTACGACGCCTTACCAACACTTTTCCCTCATGGTGATGCGAAAAGCTGGTTTACCTCAAGCGAGGCGCTTGCGTCTGAAACTGCGATGAGAAACAGCTCTATGCAGGCGGCTTATATGATTATGGCTGCGAGGGCGATGGGACTCGATACGGGGCCACTTTCGGGATTTGACGCAGCAGCGGTGGATGAAGCGTTTTTTTCAGGTACAAGCTGGAGCGTCAACTTAATCATCAATATTGGCTATGGAGACGCTTCTAAGTTGTATGGTCGTCTACCTCGCTTAGCGTTAGAAGAGGCGTGTTTGTATGTCTAATTTGGCTATCAATATTCCATTTGCGTTAGCAAACGAAAATGAACTCAGCTTTACCCCGTTTGCTGACACTGGCGACAAAGGTGTAAAGCTTTACCGCGATGGCATGTCTGGGCTTGGTGCTTCAGTGAATGTTATTACCACTATGGTAGATGGCAAACCTGCTGGGTTTACTGCAACCGCAGTCACCAGTGTGACTGATGCTCCGCCAACGTTATTGGTGTGCTTAAATCGCTCTTCATCAGTGTTCTCCTTGTTTGATAAAGCAGAGTATCTGTGCGTAAACACCCTGGCAGCAGGTCAAGAAACGGTATCGGGTGTGTTCGCCAGCAAACTCAATCAAGCAGAACGTTTTGATTCGGTGGAATGGCAGCAGTTTGTCACAGGTTCGCCAGCGTTAAATGCGGCATCAACCGTGTTTGACTGTCGCATTTCTTCACGTACTTCAGTGGGAACTCATGATGTCTTTTTCTGTGAAGTGCTCGGAGTCGGTCAAACGGAACAAGCGTCGAATCTGGTCTATTTCAATCGTGAGTATCATAGCCTTGTTTAACAGGGTTACTTAAATAAACGACTTAGGGTAGGAGCTCAGCAATGACGATTTCTATGGATACGTATTATCTATACGGATTTTGTTTTAACGATATACCCTTCCTACTTGAAGCTGCAGCGGTGTTGGCTACGTTCGTTCGCCCCAATCACATAGTTATCTATGCTCATGGGGGTTCACTCACTTGCCGCCTACCTGCAACTCCAAGTAGTTTGGGTATATGAACAATCAGTAACAGTGATTTTTATCTTCACGTTTCGTGTTTTCCAGAATTAAACGAGTGGTTTAGTGGTTCATTTGATTTATTTGGATAGGTAGCAACATAAAGCCGAAGGGAAATAATCAATCTCAATTAGGAAGAGGGGATTCAAATGAAAACGGAAATGAAGCAAGTGGGGGATTTCTACGAATTAGAAGTCGGTGAAGACCTC
Source organism: Vibrio sp. Hal054 (assembly GCF_037162405.1). NCBI lineage: Bacteria > Pseudomonadati > Pseudomonadota > Gammaproteobacteria > Vibrionales > Vibrionaceae > Vibrio > Vibrio sp. Hal054. The sequence goes on from NZ_JARLUT010000002.1 coordinate 172,482, forward strand.
ATCTCTAGCAAAAATTTCAACAGTGATTTGGCACCAACCCAAATCAAAGAGCGTACGTGGAACAAGTTCAACATCGCGGCTTTGTGGGTCGGTATTTCGATTTGTGTGCCGACGTATACTTTGGGCGGCATATTAACCAACTACTTTGGTTTATCTGTGGTTGAGGCTCTACTCACCATTCTTATCGCGAACATTATTGTATTGGTGCCTCTAACGTTGAACGCCTTCGCTGGGACGAAATATGGCTTGCCGTTCCCTGTCGTACTTCGTTCGTCGTTCGGCATTATGGGCTCCAATGTACCTTGTGTGATTCGCGGTTTTGTCGCTTGCGGCTGGTTTGGTATTCAAACCATGTTTGGTGGTTTAGCTATTCATTTGTTCTTATCTGAAGTGTCATCAGGATGGGCATCTTTAGGTGGCGTAGGTGAAGTGATTGGCTTCTTTATTTTCTGGGCGCTGAACATTGGTGTTGTGCTTAAAGGGGCAAACTCCATCAAGTGGTTGGAAACATTGTCAGCACCGCTATTGTTGATTGTGTCGCTTGGACTGCTATTTTGGGCAAGTGATAAAGTCTCTTACACAGAGTTGCTTTCGACACCTGCCAATCGTCCTGAAGGCGAAGGTTTCGCGAAGTACTTTATGTCTGGTTTAACCGCTATGGTGGGCTTCTGGGCAACATTGTCACTGAACATTCCAGATTTCAGCCGTTACGCAAAATCACAGAAAGATCAGGTGATTGGGCAAATCATGGGGTTGCCACTGACGATGTTCTTGTTTGCGTCACTAGGCGTAGTTATGACAGCAGCATCAGAGACCATGTTTGGTCAAACCATCTCAGACCCAATTACGCTGATTGGCCAAATTGACAGCCCATTTCTAGTGGCAGTAGCAATGGTGATGATTGTGATTGCAACGCTATCAACCAATACCGCTGCAAACATTGTTTCTCCAACTAACGACTTCCAAAACATTTCACCTCAACATATCGACCATACCAGAGGCGTACTGCTTACGGGTGCAATCGGAATTTTGTTGATGGGGTGGGAGCTATTGAAAAAGGTTGGCTGGGTCGAATCCGATCTGAGCGTAGAAGCCTATATTTCTAACTGGTTATTAGGCTACTCAAGCCTGCTTGGCCCAATCGCTGGCATCATGATTGTGGATTATTTCCTAATCAAGAAGCAGAAGTTAGATGTATTGGCGCTGTACAAGGAAGATGCCTATCCGGCGTTCAACTGGGCTGGCTTCATTGCGCTACTCATCCCTGTTAGTTTCACTATGATGGCGATTTTCTTCAATGTGATGACTTGGTTCTATGACTATGGCTGGTTTACAGGTGCTTTCAGTGGTGCCATTTTGTACTACGTTATTTGTAAGTTCACACCTCAGTTGGTGATGAAAACTGAGCTGGAAAAAGCGTAAACCATTGTTCGAAGGGTATGGGGCCATTCCCTATACCCTTAATTCACTCAAGATTTAAGGGATAAAATTGATATGGGTAAAGTGGTATTTATTACTGGAGCAACGTCGGGTTTTGGACGAGCAGCCGCGCGGAAATTTGCTTCTGAGGGCTGGGCGTTAGTCATTACCGGCAGACGTGAAGAGCGTTTGAAAGAACTGGCGGCAGAGTTGTCTGAAATCGTTCCAGTACACTACCAAACACTCGATGTGCGTAGCAAAGAAGAAGTCGACGCTCTGGTTAAGTCGCTACCCGAATCTTTCAAACAAATCACCTGCTTGGTGAACAATGCGGGGCTTGCTTTATCTCCGAATCCTGCTCAGACCGTCGATATTCAAGATTGGCACACCATGATTGATACCAATATCACTGGGCTAGTTAATGTCACTCATGCGCTGCTTCCAACATTGATTGAAGTGGGCAAAGGCGCGTCGATTATTAATGTCGGTTCGATTGCAGGTCAGTGGCCCTATCCGGGCAGTCATGTTTACGGTGCAACAAAAGCGTTTGTGAAACAGTTCAGCTATAACTTGCGTTGTGACCTGTTAGGCACAGGTGTCCGAGTCACGGATCTGGCTCCGGGAATTGCGGAAACGGAATTCACTTTGGTCAGAACCAAAGGCGATCAAGCGGCATCGGATGCGCTTTATGCAGGTACTCAAGCTTTAACAGCGGAAGATATTGCAGACACCATGTTCTACCTAGCGACACTTCCTGCACATATGTGCATCAACCGCCTCGAAGTCATGCCAACGGCTCAGGCGTGGAACCCTTTCGCTATTCACCGAGAACGCTGATTTATCATCGACAGACTCAAATAAGCGAATTTTTAAAAGGAATTAAAAATGGAACTGAGTGCAATTGAAGGGATTATCGAAGACATCCGTTTAGGAAAAATGGTGATCTTAATGGACGATGAAAACAGGGAAAATGAAGGCGATATTATTGTCGCGGCTGACAAAATAACGCCTGAAATCGTTAACTTTATGGTCACTGAAGCTCGTGGTCTGCTCTGTCTGACGATGACTGAACAGATGGCGCAGCAGCTAGAGTTGCCTTTGATGGTCAAAAACAATACCGAGCAGTTTGGCACCAACTTTACGGTTTCAATTGAAGCAGCCAAAGGTGTGACAACGGGAATCTCAGTGCATGATAGAGCCGTCACGATCAAGACCGCAGTCTCTGCAAATGCCACACCCAAAGAAGTGGTTTCACCAGGCCATGTCTTTCCTGTTGTCGCGCGCGAAGGCGGAGTATTAGTTCGTCCCGGTCATACCGAAGCAGGGTGTGATTTAGCGGCTCTCGCGGGGCTAACCCCTTCTTGTGCGATCATTGAAGTCTTGAATACGGACGGAACCATGGCTCGCCGACCAGACTTAGAAGTATTCGCCAAAAAGCACAAGATCAAATTGGGTACTATTGCCGACTTAATCGCTTACCGACTAAAACAAGAAACACAGCAGGAGCTTGTTGCTTAGCTTAACTATTTGGAAGGATTAGGAACCACGGTGTTGTGATTCCTAAATAAAACATTGCTCAACCCAGAGTGGTATCCAATACCATCATCAAAGCAAAACCTAACATTAAACCAATGGTCGCTAAGGTTTGATGACCGTTGCGGTGTGTGTCGGGAATTACTTCGTGTGACACTACAAACAACATTGCACCGCCAGCCAAGCCGAGCCCGATAGGGTAAGCAATCATTAATCCGCCAGCTAAACTCACACCGAGCAAAGCACCAATCGGTTCCAGTAAGCCAGTTAGTGCGGCGACTAAAACCGATAATCTTGCATTGAATCCAGCGGCTCTCAGAGTCACGGCTACGGCTAAACCTTCGGGAATGTCTTGCAATGCAATGGCTGTGGTCAGCGGAATACCAACTGAAAGGTCGCCCTGCGCATAACCGACGCCGATCGCCATCCCTTCAGGGAAGTTGTGCAGCGCTATGGCAAATACAAATAACCAAGCGCGGCTGCATCTATCGTGCCCCGGACCACAAGGCCCTGTTTCCAAATGTTCATGGGGGTGAAAGCATCCAGTCCGAGCATCAGTGCTACACCGATAGCCATGCCGAGGATAACGATCATGCCACCAAGAAATCCGTTATCAAAAAACGCTGTGCCTGCTTCTATACCGGGCAATAAAAGTGAGAAAGCAGAAGCGGCGAGCATCATGCCTGCGGCAAAGCCAAGCATGCAGTCAGAAAGCTTTTGCGGAATATCTCGAATGAATAGGGCAGGTAAGGTACCAGAAGCCGTGGCGAGAAAAGCAATGCCACCACCAACCAGTGCATATTGCGCGTTTAGTTGTCTTTCACCGGTTAAGGCGTGGAAAAGGAAAAAGGCGATTAAAAGCAAAGAGACAATCAATCCACCCGCCATTATTGGGTGTTGGTTTGAGTGTCCTCTTAACACTTCAACCCATGACTGTTCTTGAGTGTGGTTCATAGAGTCAATCCTAGAGATTATTTATAGAAATATACGGTTGTTTCCTGCTCACATGTGCCTTTACCCAATGTCGTAAATCTACCGAGTGGCAAATTTCGACTTTATCCTGCTCTTTTAACTGGGATATAGTGGTAACTCATACGGTTTACGTTGCTTCCATAAATCGAGTAGTTTGGGTTTATCTTCTTATTATTTAACGCTTAATTAGGGCTAATAATGACACAGTTTGTTTATTTGTCTAACGCATTATCAGGGACAATTTCTCGCTATAAACTCCATCAGGGCGAGCTTACATTGCTAGGAGAAACAGAAGTAGGTTACATGGTAATGCCAATGGCGGTAAGCCCTTGTCAGAATTACCTTTTTGCGGCCATTCATAGCGAACCGTTTCACTTAAAACAGTTGAGAATTGATCTGCAGACGGGCGATCTCACTCTTGAAGGTGAAACGCCAGTTAATGAGGGGCTTGTCAGTTTAACTACCGACAAAAACAACCAGTGGTTGTTAGCATCATCGTTCGATCAACATAATGTTGTCGCCAAACCTATGACTGAAACTGGGCACTTTACCGATAAAACGGTAACGATTCAGCACAGCAGTGCTTGTCATACTTGTCTCTTCAGTCCTGATGATAAATGGATAGTAGCGACAGAATTCGGAGTAGACAAAATACTGGTTTACCCGCGACCAAATTCACAGGGAATGGTTGATAAGCCTGTAGCGAGTTATCAGTTTGCCAAGGATGCTGGCCCAAGACACATTGCGTTTTCGCCGTGTGGAGCATTCCTCTATGTAGTGACGGAAATGGACGCGACAGTGGTGACGTTAACGTTTGATTCTGAAACAGGACAATTGGCATTCGTTGCAGAATCACCAGCGATACCAAGAGAAGCGTTAGGGTTGGAACGAGGCCTTCCGCCAGCACAAAAAGTGGTCAATGATGTACCAAGAGTTTGGGCTGCAGATATCCATATCACACGCAATGGTCGGTTCATTTATGTGTCAGAGCGGACACTAAGTGTGATTACATGCCTTGAAGTAGATAAAGACACGCATATTCCTTACTACCGACATCACCATCAGGTTGAGAAGCAACCGCGCAGTTTTATCATCTCACCTGATGATCAATACATTTTAGCCAGTGGCGAATTGGCAGATGAACTGGGCGCTTACTCAATAGATGCAAATACAGGGCAATTATTTAAAGTATCTGCTGCGCCATGTGGTGAAGGTGCTGGCTGGGTTTCGATAACGGATTACCGCTTGTCTTAGCTCACACTTTGAGGCACTCTGCTGTTTCAGTTTGGTTAAAATTTGTTTATGCATATGTACTGAAATCGCCTATGTGAAGTGCCGATAGAATGTATCAAGGATGCGTAGAGTAGCGTTTTAAGGATATTGGATGTCGGTACGTGATAGGTTTTTAGCTCTTGCCATTGTTTTGGTGTGGGGTGTTAACTTTGTGGTTATCAAAGTTGGCTTGCAAGGAATGCCGCCTCTTCTGTTAGCTGGGTTACGTTTTGCGTTTGTCGCTTTGCCTGCCATTTTCTTTATTAAGCGACCTCAAGTGCCTTTGAAATGGCTAGTGGCTTATGGCTTAACCATCAATTTTCTACAGTTCTCGTTACTTTTCTGGGCTTTAAAAGTGGGTATGGCGGCAGGTTTAGCCTCTCTGCTTTTGCAGGCGCAAGCGTTTATTACTCTAGGCTTTGGCGTTTTGCTGTTGAAAGAGAAAGTACGCATTCACAATATGATTGCGGTGTCTGTTGCTGGGGCGGGGATATACCTTCTCGCGGCAGCTCAGGGACATGATTCAACGTCATTAACCTTATTCACCTTGGTTTTAATTATCGGTGCGGCGGCCTTTTGGGCTCTGGGTAATATCGTGAATAAAGTCATCATGCAACGTTATCCGGTTCCGACCATGTCGCTCATCGTATGGAGCGCGCTTGTTCCAATGGTTTCATTCTTCATTTCCTCGTATGTGATTGAAGGGCCTGAGCTTATTGTTGAATCATTGTTCAATATCGAATGGCATAACGTTTTTTCCATTGTTTACTTGTCTCTACTGGCGACAATTCTGGGATACGGCGGCTGGAGCTACTTACTTAGTCGTTATGAAACTTCCATGGTTGCTCCGCTTTCGTTGTTAGTGCCAGTATTTGGTTTGCTAAGCGCATGGATACTGCTTGGCGAAAGTCTAAGCCTTTATCAAATCATCGGCGTGATAGTGATCGCAATGGGCCTAGTAATCAACGTATTTGGCAAGAACTGGTTTGGTGTGAGAAGGGTAGCTAAAGCGCCAGCGCTTGATAAATAAGAGCAGGCAAACAGTTCCAAAAAGCAAGAGCCGTTCAACGGCTCTTTGCATTTAAAAGTAAATGTCAGATCCAATCGGGTCTTCAGGATGTTTACCTTCCACACTGTTGGCGAGCATCTATGCTGCTCGCGGAACCATTTCAATACAATCAATATTCTCTATCGTGAAAATTTCCCTTGGGTACTTGGCTATAACCACGTACTGAAGCTTGTGCGACTTATTTCTTCAATTGCAAATAGAACTATAAATACTAGCAATTATCATTTACATAATGTTACCATCTGACCCTAAAAATTAGACCGGATCTTGCAGCTATGTGGCGTTGAAAGCCACGTTTAGCAAGGTCTGGAGATTAAGCGATATTCTAAATTTGGTGAGTTAAGATGCTATCGGATGTAGTACAGCAGGCCGTAGAGGCGCAGCGAAAAAGCGAAAAGCGTCGCGGAATGATATTAACCAGTTTTGGCGCATTACTCGCCGCTTCTTTTGTTCTCGATATTATGACCGGCCCTTCAATGATTGATGCCAGCTCGGTTATTTATGCGCTGCTTGAGTGGGTAGGATTACCATTTCAAGTGGATGCTTCCACGCAAGTCATTGTTAGTAATCTACGCTTACCAATTGCATTGATGGCCATCTTTGTTGGCGGATCGTTAGGGATGGGCGGTGCGGAAATGCAAACCTTGCTGAACAACTCCATGGCAAGCCCATACACTTTAGGTATGGCTGCGGCTGCGGGTTTTGGCGCGGCATTAATGCTTTACACGGGCTCTCTGGGTATCGATAGCAACTTAGCCGTACCTATCGGTGCATTTGTCTTCTGTATGATTTCGGCGTGTTTCTTGTTTGCATTGGCTTCTGTACGTCATATCGGGTCGGGGCAGTTGATCCTTGCGGGTATCGCGTTACTGTTTCTATTCCAATCCTTACTCTCATTGGTACAGTTCGTCTCTTCACCTGAACTGAGCCAACAGATTCTTTTTGGTTATTCGGAAGTCTTTCAAAAGCCACGTGGACAAACCTAGCCATTACCGCGACGGTAGTCATGGTAAGCCTGTTCTTGTTACTGCAAGATTCATGGAAATTGACCGCATTGAAACTCGGCGAGGAACGTGCGAAAAGCCTTGGTGTGAACATCGTAAAACTGCGTTTAAAAACCTTGTTGATTGTCGCGGTGATGACAGCAACAGTGACCAGTTTCGTTGGTATAATTGGCTTCATCGGCATTGTTTCACCTAATATCGCTAAAATTCTGGTTGGTGAAGATCAGCGTTTCTTCCTTCCACTTTCATTCCTAATTGGTGCGTTTTTGTTGTCGACTGCTTCTGTTTTATCAAAAGTGATCGTACCGGGGGCGTTGTTCCCAATCGGCATCGTAACAGCCATCATTGGTGTGCCTTTCTTCTTCTGGCTCATCATCGCGAAGAGAAGATAATATGTTTGAAGTCAGTCAGTTATCGCAAGCGCACGATTCAGTGCCACAACGTAACCAATTGCAGGTGAATAACCTCAACGTACGATTAGGCGACTTGGTGTTGGCAAGAGACATCAGTTTCCAACTGCAACCGGGGCAAGTGAACGTTATTCTTGGACCAAATGGTACGGGTAAAAGTACTCTGTTGAAGACTCTGTTCGGTGATATCAAAACCGTAAGCGGAGAAATTCAGTATGGAAATAATGTTTTATCTGGCAAATCGCTGATTGAGTGGCGAACTAAGTTTGGTTACATGCCGCAAGACATTCACCTTGATGTCAATATGACGGTAATCGAAGTGGTGTTGTTAGGCAGACTTGATGCACTCAGTATGCGAATTGAAACTAAAATGCTCCAAGAAGCGTTGAGTATTCTTAAGAGCATTGGTTTGGAACATCTTGCCAGCCGTGATGTAAGAACTCTCAGTGGTGGTCAGTGTCAGATGATTCTGTTTGCACAAGCACTGATGCGTTGTCCTGAAATTCTGATGCTGGATGAGCCAGTAAGTGCGTTAGATTTGCATTACCAACATGTATTGCTAAATCACTTGGTTACTCAGACGAAAAAGCAAAATTACACCACCTTAATGGTGCTGCACGACCTCAATTTAGCGGCACAATACGCTGATAACCTTTTGATATTAAAACAAGGTGAATTGAGAGCCTTTGGTAGTCCGAAGGAACTGTTAACCAGCGAACTGATTCACGAACTGTATCATGTGGAAGCGGATGTTCTTACCGATGAAAATGGTACACCTTTCGTCCGCACCCGCAGACCTAGCGCGGCGTAACCCAGAAAATTACTCATGCTGTTGTGATATGAACAAGATATAAAAAGGCCAGAACATCAGTTCTGGCCTTTTTGCATGGATAACACCGGCTCTCAGAGCCGGTGACTAAAACTGCTTACAGTTGAGTAACGAACGTACCTTTAGGTACCACTGGTAGGTAGTTCTTGTAGAAGTCCAAATACGCTTGGTTTGGATCTAAATCGGCGAACAATTCTGGATACATCGCTTTTGCGTAGAACTGAATCAGCGCGCCATCAAGAATGGTACGACATGCGCCGTGGTAAGCTGCGTACATACGGTTGTTTTTCACTGCTGAAATTGAAGACCAGCCCGTACGCTTTTTGAATCCTTCTAAACGTTCTTTCGCTACCGACTCTTCTACACCTTGACCCATTAACATTGCATCGCTGCCGCCATTTTCATAGCCAGTCATAACGATCACATCTGGGTTTGCTGCAATGATTTGCTCAGGGTTTAGTTTGCCCCACCATTCAACATAAGGTGCTGAAATGTTGTCGCCACCGGCTACAGTAGAGATTGCGCCCCACATGTTTTTACCAAAGGTGTAGCCGATTTCGTTTACGCCTGAAGCACCGAATTCAGTGTAAACTTTTGGCTTTGGAAGGTTCGCTTTCTCTAAACGGGCAGTGATCATTTCGATGTTCTGCTTGTACTCGCTAGCGATTTTCGCTGCACGTTCTTCTTGACCTGTGATCACACCGATTAGCTCAGTACTTTTGATGTGACGTTCTAAAGTTTGAGCGTTGTAATCCACAACTACAATTGGAATACCAGCACCTTCAAGGCGTTGGATATCACTACCCAAGGCTTTATATTGCCAGTCAGCCAGCATGATGAGATCCGGATTAAGGCTGATGACTTTCTCTACAGAGAAAGTGTTGGTATCAACACGGCCAATAGCGGCAATCTCGTCTAGAGAAGGACGGTGCTTAACGTTCATTTCCCAGTTTGCTGAGCGCGCTTGCCAAATGTATTTCGACATACCCACAACGTTGTCATACGCAGCTTCCGTACCAATTGCCATGTAATCTTCTGGATAGAAGCCGACGATAACGCGTTTTGCCGGCGCATCGAAAGTAACTTCACGATCAAGCACATCCGTAATGGTTGTCGTTTGTGCAAAGCTGTAAGAAGCAAACAGCAAAGTAGAAAGGCTAATCAGTTTCTGAATCATTTATTGGAACCTACTTTTGTCCTTGTTGAAAAGATAGTGATGAAACGAATTCGCATTGACTGCGAAGGGCATGATTATATTGCCAAAGAAAATGCATATGCAAACTATTATCATTTATTTTTAGAAAAAGAGTGTAGCGATAATTGACGCATTGCGTATGTGAGTTTAAAAATCAGTTGATTACGTTCAATGTTGTGCTTCTCATACGCATACCTGAATGTTTAGTTTTTCAACAAGAAAAGGCCATATAGCTATGTTCATCTTCGCATCTGGTGTTAGAACAGCTATGTTTTAGAAGTGATGCTTTTAAAAATGACTTGGCGGCAAAAAGGAAGACTAGGGACGTGGTTATGAAGAAAAGGATAACGCTGCTGTTGATGTCGGTACTACTCATAGCAGGGTGCAGTACCAAGTTTGTTTACCATAATATGGACTGGTTTATTCTTGAGTACCTAGATGATTATGTGACTTTGACTGACCAGCAGGAAAGTTTGGTGAAAACGCAAATTGATGCGCTCAGTCAATGGCATCAAACTGAGGAGCTAAACAACTATGTTATGCAGTTTGATCAACTGCTTGAGCTCAATCCTAAAACTCTCACACTGGAACAGCTTCAACAGCATAGAGAGTGGATTTATGAGCATTACCAGAGTTTAGTGACTCAAATCTTTCCGAGTATTTTTCCAATAGCCACCGCTTTGTCAGACAAACAGGTGGATGAATTTATGCAGGGGTTAGCAAAGCGGCATCAAAAATACGCCGATAAGTATGCGGATTTGAATGAAAGTGAAACCAGAGCCAAGTATGAAGAACGAATTATTGATCGTATGGAACAGTGGTTAGGTTCTCTAACTGCTGACCAAGAACAATTAGCAGGACAATGGGCGAAAGCTCTACAAATAACGACCTATGATTGGATAGCGTTTCAAAAGACGCAACGAAACGAAATTCAATCACTGTTGAATCAACGCCATAACCAAACTGATTTCAATCAGAGATTACAGAAACTTCTCTTTTCCCAAGAAGAGTCCTACAGCCCTGTGCTCAAAGCAAAGCTCAACTACAACGAACAGGCATCAAACGAATACATACTCAGTATTGTCCACCTCTCTACTCCCAAACAGATCGAGCATTTTAAAGAGACTGTCTTTGAATGGCGAAGTTTAGCCAGCGATCTCCATGCCGCCAAACGCTGAGTTTTTATTACAAGTGTGTTGTTGGGTGGCTTCAAAATGATGATATTCATTAGGCTAATGTGTTGAGAACATTATTAATTAATATTCTCAATTGGTGTTACAATCATCGGGCAAATGTAACAATAAGTAAATCTGGTCTAGCGCATATAAATCCTAATCCATTGATTATTCAAAACAATGCTAGTCATTTTGTAGTAGGGATACTGATATACATGAAAAACTTTTCTTTTAAGAACAAAATTATAGCGTTGATTGCTAGCATTATTACTGTGACCATTTTTGTGTCATATATGAGTGTGAACCACTTTATCAGTGGTTATATCTATGAGTCAGACACGGCAAGAATCAAACACAATATTGATTTGGTCACCGCTCAGCTAGAACGAGCATTGCAAGAAAAGTTAACACTGACGAAAAGTCTCAATTTCAGCATGATGGATATTGCAGACACCAAAGAGTCGACAGGCTTTGCGAGCATTGTGTTGGTAACGAATGGTTATGCTTTCGATGATACTGCTAACTCGCTTGATGATGAGCAAACGGAAACTTACTTGAAGTTGGCTGAACAGTTAACGGAAGAGCCAACGATGAGTGATGTTGAAATGGTGGATGGAAAGCCAACGGTTCTTATTTCACTTAGAAAATATGATGGTTCGGCAAACTTCTTTACTCTCGACATTAGCAACCTGAAAAACGTTATAGAAGCTTATTCATTGCCGGGCAGCTATATGGAACTGATATCGGCAAACCAAATCACCATATTCTCTGATAAATCGAGTGACAACGTCATTCCAGTTTCAAAACAGTTCTCGATTGATGGCCAGAATTGGTCGTTGAATGGCTACATCGATTTAGACAATATCCAAAAAAACACAGACAGTCTCAACTGGGAAATCACTCTGGCGTTGTTGATCTCTGCGGCAATCATTATCTGTCTGAGTGTGCCAATGTTGAATTTTGCATTCAAACCTCTAATGCGCCTCAAAGAACTGGTGGCTGATCTGTCTCAAGGGAATGGAGATTTAACTCAGCGTTTAAGTGTCACTTCGAACGACGAAATCGGCGAAATTTCGACTTCTATTAACCGCTTCATTGAACAGCTTCAGGGTATGTTTATTGAAGTGTCCAGCTCATCATCCAAAATTGATACTGCGGTGAGTCATCTCAGCAGTCAGTCTCAATCAAATATGCAGATGTTAAATGCGCATACCATTGAGACCGAGCAGGTGATCACAGCGATAGACGAAATGAGCGCAACAGCAGGATCAATCGCACAGAGTGCCGCAGACGCCGCCAAGCTTACGGAGTTAACTAACGCTTATGCAGATGAGTCTAAACAAACCGTAAACCAAGCGGTGCAAAGCGTGACCGCATTGGAAGCCGATGTGGCTGAGATGGCGAACACCATCAGTGCCATGAATCAAGATACCAAGCAAATTGGTTCGGTACTTCAGGTGATTGGTGATATCGCTGAACAAACTAACTTGTTGGCATTGAATGCTGCGATTGAAGCGGCGCGTGCAGGTGAACAAGGTCGCGGTTTTGCCGTAGTTGCTGACGAAGTTCGAGCACTGGCGGCTCGTACGCAGCAAAGCACAGGGCAGATTAACGACATGCTGTCTAAGCTCAACAACACATCCGAAAATGTCGTGAGTAAGATGGAAACCACGCGTAGGAGCTGTGAAGCAACTTCGCAAAGCACTCATAAGGTGATGGAGTCATTGAATACAGTGACCACATCTGTGGTTGAAATTAACGACTTGAACACGCTAATGGCAACATCTGCTGAGCAGCAAAGCCATGTGACTGAAGAAGTCAGTCGTAATATGGCAACGATTCAAGAGTTAATCGGCCAGCTTAATAATAGCGCTTCACAAACAAACACCATTAGTCAGGAACTGAGAGGCACTTCGACGGATCTGTCTGACGTCGTTACTCAGTTCAAAGTTCACTGAAAATAGTCGTTCCCAAGATGACTGAAAAAGAGCGCCACATGGTGCTCTTTTTTTGTAGAAACGGTAAGGTTGAAAAATATATCTATAAAAAATGAAACTATGTATTAAATAAAATGCGATTTAACTCTAAAAAAATATGACCGGAGTCTCATTTACCGAACGATGTTGTCTCAATTTTGAACTAATACTCATTGTTTCATATTAAGTTTGGATACAATGTGCCGAATAATAAACGTGGCTTAGTAAAGTTGTAGGAATAATCCCACTTCGAACTGTTGTGTCAAAGAGTAGAAAATCAGCTTGGTAGTCGATACCAAGTGCTAGCCAACAAGCAGTTAACTGAGAACCCGCATAATAATTAATACTCTATTCACCATTCGCTCACTGATTTTATCGGGGTCAGTAAGCTAAAAACTTTGTGAAGGACGCGAAGAATAATGAAGAGTTTTTCCTTTAAAAACAAAATTATATCGCTAATAGTTGCCATAATTTCAATCACCATTTTTGTTTCGTTTCTCAGTGTAAACCACTTTATCAGTTCCTATATTTATCAGTCAGATATAGAGAAAATTGAACATAACATTGAGTTAGTGAACCGAACACTGGAAGGTGAGTTACGCGACAAGCTTAGTCTGGCGAAAAGCCTTAAATTCAACATGATGGATATCGGCACCACCAAAGAGTCGGCTGGTTTCTCTCATATTGTGCGTCTTGCAAGCAGCTATGCGTTCGATGATACGGGCAGAGTACTAGAACAAGATGAAACTCAAAAGTACATAACACTTGCAGAAGGCTTGACCGCTGAACCAACGGTGAGCGAAGTGACGATCATTGAAGGGCGTCCAAGTTTAAATATCTCAATTAAGCATATGGACGGCTCTGCTAACTTTTTCACGCTTGATTTGAGTGGATTAAAACCAATTTTAGAAGCCTATTCGCTGTCAGGCAGCTACATGGAACTGATTTCTTCAAATGAGGTCACCATTTTCACTGATAAAACCGGTGAAAACTTGATTCCTGTTGAGCGCAACTTTGATTTGGCTGGCCAGACATGGAGGTTGAACGGTTATATCGATCTTGATGACATTCAAGCCAATACTGACAGTTTGAACTGGAAGATCACAATGGCACTACTTATTTGTGCAGTGATCATTATCGGTTTAAGTGTTGCAATGCTGCACTTTGCATTCAAACCTTTACTGCGTCTAAAAGAACTCGTAGCTGACCTTTCACAAGGTAACGGTGATTTAACTCAACGTTTGAGCGTTACATCGAATGATGAAATCGGTCAGATTTCGACTTCTATTAACCGTTTTATCGAACAGCTTCAGGGAATGTTTATTGAAGTCTCTAGCTCATCATCGAAAATTGATTCTGCGGTTAATCACCTTAGCAGCCAGTCTGAATCAAACATGCAGATGTTAAATGCGCATACCATTGAGACAGAACAGGTGATCACAGCGATTGATGAAATGAGCGCAACAGCAGGGTCTATTGCTCAAAGTGCATCAGACGCAGCTAAGCTCACAGAACTGACAAACTCATATGCGAACGATTCTAAGAAAACGGTTAATCAAGCGGTACAAAGCGTAACTGCATTGGAGTCGGATGTAGCAGAAATGTCGAACACCATCAGTGCGATGAATCAAGATACCAAACAGATTGGTACTGTACTTCAGGTGATTGGTGATATTGCTGAGCAAACTAACCTGTTGGCATTAAACGCTGCGATAGAGGCCGCGCGTGCAGGTGAGCAAGGTCGTGGTTTTGCCGTGGTAGCTGACGAAGTTCGCGCACTGGCAGCTCGTACGCAGCAGAGTACAGGGCAGATTAATGAGATGCTGTCTAAGCTCAACAACACATCCGAAAATGTCGTGAGCAAGATGGAAACCACACGTAAGAGCTGTGAAGCGACTTCGCAAAGCACTCACAAAGTGATGGAGTCCTTGAATACAGTGACGACATCCGTGGTAGAAATTAACGACTTGAACACATTAATGGCAACCTCTGCTGAGCAGCAAAGCCATGTGACTGAAGAAGTCAGCCGTAATATGGCTGCCATTCAGGCTCTAATTGGTCAGTTGAATGATAGCGCAGCGCAGACCAACAATATCAGCCGTGAACTCGGTGGAACTTCAAGCGATCTGTCACAAGTGGTGGGGCAGTTTAAAGTTCATTAATGATTTGTTTCAAATGTCATAAGGAGCACCAATAGGTGCTCTTTTTTTGTCCGCTCTTCAATGCCATGTTCAAGGTAGGTTAGATGATTGTCAGTGTTGCCGACTTCGTATTGAGTGAGTTGTTAACACACGTTTAAATTGGTGACGAATCAGCTCAAAAGGAACCAATATGAAACGATATGGGATAATTGCACCGCTTGTACTGCTAGGTACATTAATGACAACTCACGCTCAGGCGTCGGATTCACAGGTAGACATAGAATTAGGCTGTGTCTCTGTTGCAAATAAAGACGTCTCAATAAAAACAGGAGATTGTCGCAACAGAAAAGTGGAAACAGTGAAAGTGGTTAAGGTCGTCAAAGTGGTTGAAGAAGGGCATTATCGCAGCCACCCTGTACACGGAAAACATCCGGGCAAAGGCCACCACAAGAAAAAGTATGTTGAAGAGTCTTCATTCCATAAACATAAGCACTAAATCAACATCAGAAAAACAAAAGGGATGCCTCAAGCATCCCTTTTCTGTTTGGTCACTTATAACGATTAAACGTCGTAAGTAGTAGACGCAGTGTTGCCGCCTGTACCAGTCCAGTTAGTGTGGAAGAATTCACCACGTGCACGGTCTGTACGCTCGTAAGTGTGAGCACCGAAGTAGTCACGTTGAGCTTGTAGCAGGTTCGCTGGTAGACGAGCCGTTGTGTAACCGTCTAGGAACGTTAGAGCTGAAGTCATACATGGCATTGGGATACCTGCTTCTAGAGACTTAGAAGCTACTTTACGCCATGCCACTAGGCTGCTTTGTAGAATGTTTTTGAAGTACTCGTCAGAGCCTAGGAATGCTAGTTCTGGGTTCTTCTCGAATGCATCACGGATGTTACCTAGGAATGCAGAGCGGATGATACAACCACCACGCCACATTAGCGCTACGTTACCGTAGTTTAGAATCCCAGCCATTCTCGTTTGATGCTTCGCGCATTAGCATGAAGCCTTGAGCGTAAGAGATGATCTTAGAAGCAAGCAGAGCTTGACGTAGTGCGTCAACCCACTCTTGTTTGTCGCCTTCAACTGGAGTGATAGTTTTACCAAACAGTTTTTCAGCTTCAACACGTTGGTCTTTCAGTGCAGATAGACAACGAGAGAATACAGACTCAGAGATTAGAGTTAGAGGAATGCCTAGGTCTAGCGCGTTGATACCTGTCCATTTACCTGTACCTTTTTGGCCAGCAGTGTCTAGGATTTTCTCTACAAGTGGCTCACCGTCTTCATCTTTGTAGCCAAGGATGTCAGCTGTGATTTCAACTAGGTAGCTGTTTAGCTCAGTTTTGTCCCAATCAGCAAATACAGCTTGCATCTCGTCTGCAGACATACCAAGACCGTCTTTCATGAACTGGTAAGCTTCAGTGATCAGCTGCATGTCGCCGTATTCGATACCGTTGTGAACCATTTTAACGAAGTGACCAGCACCGTCGTTACCAACCCAGTCACAACATGGCTCGCCAGCGTCAGTTTTTGCAGAGATACCTTGGAAGATTGGCTTAACCGCTTCCCAAGCTTCAGGAGCACCACCAGGCATGATTGAAGGTCCGAAACGTGCACCTTCTTCACCACCAGAAACACCAGTACCAATGAAGTGGATACCTTTTTCACGTAGCGCAGCAACGCGACGGTTTGTATCTGGGTAGTTAGTGTTACCGCCATCAATAATGATGTCGCCTTTGTCTAGAAGTGGTACTAGTTGATCGATGAATGCGTCAACTACTGAACCCGCACGAACCATAAGCATCACTTTGCGAGGAGTTTCTAGTTTCTCTACTAGCTCTTCTAGAGAGTAAGCACCAATGATGTTAGTGCCTTTCGCTGGACCTTCTAGGAACTCGTCAACTTTTGACGCAGTACGGTTGTGAGCAACCACTTTGAAGCCGTGGTCGTTCATGTTTAGGATCAGGTTTTGACCCATAACCGCCAGGCCGATTACACCGATATCACCTTTCATTTGTTTCTCTCCTTCACGCAATCTTTGCTGCTGCGTCTAAATCTAAATACCACTCGGTTTCGCCAGTCTTTGACTGAACTTTAGCTGCTGGATAAGGCAGGTCAGCGGCTGGAGTAGTGTGAATTTCATTGACGATCTCGGTTTTACCTGCACCAAGAACGAGGTAACTAATACGTTTTGCTGCTTCCAGAACCTTCGCTGTTTTTGAAATGCGAAGTTGACCAGACTCAGGATGAGTCGCAACCAAAGAAAGGTTTGGATCATCGTAGTTGGTTACATTTGGGAATAGCGACGCTGTGTGGCCGTCAGCGCCAACACCAAGCAGAATCCAATCGAAAACAGGAGTGCCGTTTTCAGTTGGAACAACATCAGCCATCTCTTTTGCAAAACGTTCTGCTTCTGCTTGTGGATCATCTTCACCGCGAATACGGTGGATGTTCTCTGCAGGCAGGTTTACTTGGCTAAATAGCAGCGCATTCGCTTCACCGTAGTTGCTCTCAGCATCATCCGGTGCCACACAACGCTCATCACCCCACCAGAAGTGAAGGTTTTGCCATTGAATAGCTTCAGCATAAGGTGCACTTGCCAATAGCTTAAACAGCATTTTAGGTGTGCTGCCGCCAGACAGTGAAATGTGCACTGGTGTGCCTTGTTCACTGTAGCGTTGCATTTCATTGGCTAACGATTCAACAACCTGCTCAGCTGTCTGAAAAATCTTTGAATTGATCATAGTTCGCAGTAATCCGTGTCAGTAAGGTTTTTGCATGGGAAACGCCATGCTCTTCCATCATTATTTAAAAGGTCATCAGACTCTTTCGGTCCCCAAGTACCACATGCGTATCCGTATAGGGATTGTGGGTCTTGCTTGAAATCCAGAATTGGCTGAACGAACTTCCAACAAGCTTCTACTGCGTCTGTACGAGCAAATAGCGTTGCGTCACCGTTCAGTGCGTCTAGCAATAAGCGTTCGTAGGCAGTCAGCATCTTCGTTTCTTCTAAAGATGCGTAATGGAAGTTCATTGAAACTTCTTTCGCTTTGAAGCCTGCGCCCGGCTCTTTCAGGCCGAAGCTCATCAGGATGCCTTCGTCTGGCTGAATGCGGATGATCAGTTTGTTCTCAGGCGCATTTTTACCAAATACTGGGTGAGGAGTGCGTTTAAAGTGAATCACCACTTCAGTCACACGTGTCGGCAGACGTTTACCACTACGCACATAGAACGGGATGCCATTCCAGCGCCAGTTGTTGATAAACATTTTTAGTGCAACATACGTTTCTGTACGCGAATCTTCTGCAACACCCGGTTCGTTACGGTAACCCGGTAGGAACTTACCGCGCACTTCTGATTCCGTGTACTGACCAAGCACTAGGTTGTTACGCAAGTCATCTTCAGATAGTGGCTGAAGGCTTTGCAGAACCTTGTTCACTTCGTTACGGATAGAGTCAGCATTGATTGCCGCTGGTGGCTCCATACCGATCATTGCTAATACTTGTAGCAAGTGGTTTTGGAACATATCACGCACCGCGCCAGAGCCGTCGTAGTAACCGCCGCGTTCTTCTACACCTAGGAATTCAGCACCTGTGATTTCAACGTAATCAATAAAATTACGGTTCCAAAGTGGCTCAAACATACCGTTTGCAAAGCGGAACACAAGTAGGTTTTGAACAGTTTCTTTACCTAGGTAGTGGTCGATACGGTAGATTTGGTGCTCTTTGAAATGGTGGTGAATCTCAATATCCAGTTCTTGTGCTGATTTTAAATCGTAGCCAAATGGTTTTTCGATGATCAGACGTTTCCAACCATCTTTTTCATCGTTTAAGCCGTGAGCAGCAAGGCAAGAAGGGATCACGCCGTAAAGGCTAGGAGGAGTAGCAAGGTAGAACAGGGTATTGCGTTGTTCAAATGCGTAATGGTCTGAAAGTGAGTCTAAACGATCTTTCAGTTTTACATAATCTTCGACATCCGATGTATTGATGGCTTGATAGTGAATGTATTCACAAAAAGCATCAAGAATCTCAGGTTCGGTTTTCTCTAATTCTTGAAGCGAGCGTTTCAATTTTTCTCGGTAAGAGTCGTCACTGTATTCAGTACGACTTACGCCTAAGATTGCAAAGGATTTTGGCAGTTGGTTGCTTGCGTATAGGTGGTATAAAGCAGGAATCAACTTGCGGTAGGTTAAATCGCCCGAAGCACCAAATATCACGATGCTGCTGTTTTCAGGTATTAACATCTTCTTTCCCTTAGAAACTAGGTGTGCCCAAAAACCAATGGAGTTGTTTGGGTATATTTAGCAATGGCTTACCCTAGCAGCGCAATGCACAAATAAGTAATTGGTTTTGTCTATTTCTGTAATTAGAAAAACCGAAACGCCCTTTGTACTCAATGTCATTATTTTACATTGGACATCGGGACATGGCTGATTTGGGGTCAAAATGTGACTTCAAACCAACGCGAGGTCGGTATTGTCTACGACAATTTGACGTACATCAACTATTGATCGCGCAATCGATTAACTTTTGTTCGATTTGTAACCATAAATTCATTTTTTTCGGTAATAGAGCCAGAATATGTGACTCTATTAACCGGTTTAGAATTGCTGTTTCATATACGCTTTCACTGTTTTGATGTGTTCTTCTTTGTCGATGTCACTGTGCTGGAATTTTTCCAAGAACATGTCGGCGTATTTCTGGTACACATCCTGTTCTAGGAAGAGCAGATAAAGTTTCGGGTCGATATGTCCTGAGGTCGCCATTCTGGTCATGATCGAGATTGACTCATCAATGGTTTTGGCCTGTTTGTAAGGCCTGTCATTGGAGGTTAACGCTTCAAATACGTCTGCGATAGCCATGACTCTTGCCTGAACCGAAAGTTCTTCCTCGTGTAAGCCTCTTGGATACCCTTTACCATCCATACGTTCATGGTGACCACCTGCAATGTCAGGAACATTTTTGAGATGTTCAGGGTAGGGTAAACGCTGCAACATGGTAATGGTTTGTACTATGTGGTCATTAATCATAAAGCGTTCTTCGTTATTTAATGTGCCACCGCGAATCGAGAGGTTGTATAACTCACCACGGTTGTATTGGTATTCTCCCGGTTGAAGAACAAAAGGTTCCTGCCATGTGTTTTTCGGGTTGTTGTTGGCTTCCCATTTTACTTGGTGAACTTGTTTGTCTGCGATGAGGTTTTCCATCACGGGTAATGGTTGTTTTTCTCCTGCTCGTTGTGCCTCAATCCAAGAGATACCCAGCTGATCATCGAGGGTTCGTTTCCACTGTCTCTGCGCTATGGTTTCTAATCGGGCGACGTCATCATCAGACATGTATTCACCGCCGATGTTGCATTTAGCAACGAAAGCAAAGTCGTCATCCAGTGAGTGATGAGTCTGCGCTAAGGTCGCTTTAAGTTGGCTTTCATCTCCACCCAGAGCAACACCTTGCCAGTAATCCGCTTCGGCCTGTGTTTTCAATAATTCAAAACGCATACGAACTTCGTGTATTCGGTCATAAATGGTTTCGAGTTTTGTTGCTTTGTCCACAACGTATTCAGGCGTGGTCACTTTACCGCAGTCGTGTAGCCAAGCTGCTAGATTGAGTTCTTCCCACTGCTGTTTAGTCATTGAGAAATTGCGGTAATAGTGAGTATCTTTGTCTGCTATTTCTGCCAGCATCTTGGTCAACGCAGGGACACGTTGGCAGTGACCACCCGTATACGGAGATTTGGTATCGATGGCGGATGCTATTAGAGTAACGAATGCATTCAACATGTCTTTTTGTTGTTGAATCTTGTCGATATTGTCTTTAGCAATTTCGGCAAAGCTTAAAAGTTCGCGCAAGAAGGCGTGCTTGTCATATTGCTCTGAGGTAATCGCACGCTCGTAACCCAAATTCAATACTCCGACTAACTGTTTTTGACGGTTGAGCAGCGGGAAGAAATAGATATCTGAGTTGTACAGATAATCCTGATGCTTTTTCAAAATATTGTCGTTTCGAGTTAAGTGAACCGTTTCACCTTTATTAAGCTCAGCCATTAGCCACGGTGTGCCAGTGATCAGTGAATTGAGGTCGATCTTAAATGGAATGATGGCATGGTCTGCGACGTTGGTGAATGTCGCTTCCTCAGGAGAATAGGTGTAAAGCTGAATCGTCTCGGCGCGAGTGACAAGATAGCTCTGATGGGTGATGGTTTTTGCTAACACGCTAAATTCCTGATTCGACGCAGTATCGCGAAGAAGCCGCAGTAAATCGTGTAACGTGTGTTCCATCAATTCTATCGACTTGGTGAGGTTTGCTACCTCCTTAATAATACTTTTAGGGTAACGAGTCTTCTTAAACTCGAAACGAGTAATATTGTCAGTCAGCTCCATTAAATTCACGAGAGGTTTAGCAAGGCGAGCAGAGATAATCCAGACCGCTGTAAAGCATATCACCATCAAGCCAAAAGCAGCTTGCAGTTGTTTATTTCGCATTGAAAGCAAGCTGGCAATCAAATCATCCTGTGGAGTAGCATCGGCTAGAAGCAAATGAATACTTGGACTTAAAGCGACAGGTGTCAGAGTAACAGACCACGATTTACCATCTCGTTCTACCGTTTCATATAACGTTGAGCTACTGATTCGATTCGCAACAGGAGTGAAAATGCTGCTGTTTAATTTTTGCTGAGTCGTTTGTTCATCATCAGTCAGGCTTAGTGACGTATTGTGTTGGGCTAATACTCGGAACTGATGATCAAAAAGCGCTAACTTAGCGTTTTGTGAGAAGCCGATATGCGAAAGCTCTTGTGAAAGCGAATCCAGCGTAAAATCAGCACCGACTACCTTGTTGCCATCCGCAGAGCGACGTGACAGTGTGACACCTGGCGTTTGAAACAGATAGAACACATAAGGTTCTGTTAAGCGAATAACATCGTCTTCTTCCGCAGAGGTGTACCAAGGGCGTGTTCGTGGATCGAACTGGTTGCCTTGGTGATCAACATGACCCACTTGCGCTAGGTTTTGGTCGAAGAAAATAAACTTGTTGGTACCATCCATCTTGGTGTAGTTAATAAATAGGCGGGCGGTGTCTGGTGCGTTGACGCGCTCTCTGGATTGGTTGTCAAACAAGGGGCGAACTATGGTGAAATCGCCATCTTCATTACCAAAATATAGGGCGACTAAACTGGGTTGTCGTTCGAACAATAAGCGCATCGAGGAAAGCCAACGTGCTTGTTCGGAAGGTGGTTTGTTTTCATCGATAAAACTGCTGTAAGCCATGAAATCCAATGTGGAAAAGATAGGCGCGATGCTTCTTTGAAAGATGGACTCCAGTTTGCGGCTGTTTTCCTGACTCAACTCTTGAGCGCTGCCACTAAGTAACTGCTTTGCATGTTGAGAGCTGATGCTAATCAGTACCGCTCCTACAATAGCCGTTAATATGAAAAAAAGAGAACTAATGTGAATACTGAGTGAGTAGCGGCGCTTCATGCAGAATCCCTTCAACAATTGGTTGTATAAGTATTGTCGAACTTAGAAAAGTTGCAAAAAAATATCCGCAAAAATTGGTGTTGAAAATTTCACAAAATCATTAACTTATTAGTCTTTTTGTCGGTAATCTCTAGCCATAAGTACAAGGTAAATGACCATCAATCTGGCTTGGAATCAGGTGTGGGCTGATATTCATCTAGTTTTACTTATGCTGTACGGTTGTAGTTCATAGTGGGACTGATACACTGCGTATATCGTGATGTAAGGAAAGAAAAATGAAACTCGAAGTAGATACCCATACCCACACTTACGCTAGCGGTCACGCATACAGTACCCTAATTGAAAATGCCAAACTGGCAAAGCAGAACAATCTCGCCATGTTTTGTATGACTGACCACGCTGAAACTATGCCCGGTGCGCCTCATTATTGGTTCTTTGCCAACCAACGTGTTGTTCCGCGTTTTCTAGAAGGGGTGGCAATTATTCGCGGTATTGAATCCAACATTATGAACGTTGAAGGCGAAGTGGATATTCATCCTACGTTAGATGAAAAGTTGGATTGGGTAATTGCCAGTTTTCATGAAGCGGTTTTTAGACCTTCTAGCAAAGAAGATCATACTCAAGCACTGCTCAATGTTATCAAAGGTGGACGCGTTGACGCTTTAGGTCACTTGGGTAATCCAAACTACGATTTTGATTTTGAAGCCGTGATTGCTTGTGCGGTCGAGCACAACGTGGCAATTGAAATCAATAACAGCACCCTGAAAGGTCACAGCCGAGTAGGTAGCGTCGATCGCTGTTATCAAATTGCGGAAGTTGCAAAACGACTAGGCGCTTGGATAACAACCGGTAGTGATGCTCATTTTTGCCAAGATGTCGGTGTACTGACGAAAGCGGAACAACTTCTTAACAATGTTGGTGTTGATTCCAAGCAAGTAATTACTCATAGTGCACAGCAGTTCCTAAACTTTTTGGTACTTCGAGGAAGAGAGCCAATAGAAGAGTTTGCGGACTGGTATAAATAACAATAATGATTCTGGCTTACTGTAAAAAGTAAGGCGAACACGGAAGAGAAAGTAAATGAAAAAACTATTAACCATTGGCCTAGGGTTGTTGCTGTCAACTCAACTGTTTGCTGCTGATTTTGACCTTAAAGCGACAATGAAGCAGATGAAACAAACATTCAAACAAGCTGCGCAGGCTCAGACGATTGAAGAGATGCAGCAACCAATCATCGACTTAAATCAACTAGTAGAGCAAGCGAAGCAGGGGGATTATCCACCTGAGAAAAAAGACATCTATCTTGAAGGTTTCAACAAGCTAACGGTTACTCTAGAGAAGATTGAAACTGAACTGCAAGCAGGTCAGTTTGAGGCGGCAAAAGAGTCATTGAAACAAATCGATGGTCTTCGTGAGGAGTACCATGACAAACGTAATCCAAGTATTTGGCAGCGTTTGTTCGGTTAAAAGCCCCAAATTATTATGCTCAACAGCATCAAATGAGAATATCAAAGGTAGCCATACGGCTACCTTTTTTGTGTTCAAGAAGTCGTGTGAAAGAAGCGTATTGAAGACGCTATACAAGAAGCTGTTTTGTAAATGATATGTATTATCGATGTTATTTCTGACTGTGGCTGGTATAGTACGCGCCCATAAAAGAATCATTCTAATAATCATTAAAAAGTCACTCTTCAGGCACTCTATCTGGGTGCGTTACACAAAAAGGAAAGCTCATGTTGAGAAACTCAACACCTCCTCAGCCCAAATCGGTTTCGCGGGCAAAATCACTCTATTTTATGACTTGGCGCTGGCATTTTTACGCTAGTCTTTTTGTTATCCCATTTATTCTGATTTTGTCTCTGACAGGCTTAGTGATGTTGTTCGATGACGAAGTTGAACAAGCCCGCTATCACGATTTATTAGTCGTAACCCCACAACATCATGAATTGGCGGTATCGGCACAAGTTGCAGCGGTGCAGCAGCGTTACCCAGATTATGTTGTTACTCAGTTTATTCCCTCGCAGGCTGATGATCTGGCGAATAAGGTTTCAGTCCGCACGCCGGATGGAATCAATCTTTTCGCAATGGTAGATCCATATTCTGGACAAGTTCTTGGCACTATTGATAGAAGCGAAAGCTGGTATTCGTTGGCCAATGAAATTCATGCCACCTTATTGATGGGTGACTTAGGGGACTATTTAATTGAAGTTGCAGCCAGCTTGGGCTTGCTTCTGCTAGTGACAGGCTTGTACTTGTGGTGGCCACGTGACAACGCCTCTAAAGCCGGATTTCTCAAGCTGAGAATGACTCATGGCACGAGAGTGTTTATCCGTGACTTGCACGCAAACCTTGGCGGAGTGCTCTCTATTGTGCTGCTGTTCTTCCTCATATCGGGACTTTCATGGACGGGTATCTGGGGTAAAACCTTAGTTCAGGCGTGGAACACCTTCCCGACTTACTACACGTGGGGAGAAAAACCACAGTCGACATTGACTCACGCCAGCCTTAATCATGGCGCTGAAGAAGAGATGCCTTGGAACCTTGAGCAAGCACCAATGCCAGAGTCTACGGCCGCCCATGATCACTCTGCAATGAACATGGAGATGCCTGAAAT
This sequence comes from Vibrio sp. Hal054, assembly GCF_037162405.1. Classification (NCBI taxonomy): domain Bacteria; kingdom Pseudomonadati; phylum Pseudomonadota; class Gammaproteobacteria; order Vibrionales; family Vibrionaceae; genus Vibrio; species Vibrio sp. Hal054. The sequence continues at coordinate 197,562 of NZ_JARLUT010000002.1, forward strand.
GGCTCACGGCTCTATCAGTGTGGATAAGATTGTCGCGAAAGCAGAACAGCTCGGCTTTACTCAATACCGTGTTTATTTTCCCAATGGAGAGAAAGGGGTGTACACGGTTGCCGCTAATACTATGGCTGGCGATATCACAGACCCGCGAAACGATCGCACTTCTCACTTTGACCAATACACAGGCAACTTGCTGGTGGATGTCACTTGGGCTGATTACACTCTTTACGCCAAAGCGATGGCCGCTGGCGTGTCATTGCACCAAGGCGATTTAAGTCGCTTAAACAAAGGATTAAACGTGTTCTTTTGTCTGGCGTTTATCGCTATTGCCCTGACAGGTATTGTGATGTGGTGGATTCGCAGGCCGTCAGGTGGCTCAGCTTTAGGCGTGCCGCCTCGGTTTGCTACTTCAGGTATTTGGAAGACAGGTTTGGTTACGCTGATATTACTGGCCGTCCTTTTCCCTTTGGGTGGCATCACTATCGTTATCACATTGATGTTGGACTGGCTGTTGTTCAGCAGGGTAGAAAAGCTGCGTTTAGCTTTGCGTTAAAGTGAACTAGCTTTGCTCCTAAGTTAAAATACTCAGCGGAAAATGGGTGAATAAAAAAAGGTCAGAGTGTTCTGACCTTTTTTGCATTTGTGCAGTGATGAAATTACAGCATCACAAGGCTTGCGGTGCCTAAGAAAGCAAAGAAGCCAACCACGTCAGTGACTGTGGTTAATATCACTGAGCCTGCCAGTGCAGGGTCTAGTTCAAACTTGTCGAGGATAATTGGAATAATTACGCCGAAAAAAGCCGCCGTGACTATGTTCACCACAATCGCCAGAGCAATTGTGCCGCCAATCAGAGGTGACTGGAACCATAACGCTGCAATTGCACCGATTATTAGCGCCCAGAGTAAGCCGTTGATTGAGCCGATTCCTACTTCATTTTTGAGTAAGGCGAGACGGTTACCAACGGTGATCTGATTGAGCGCCATAGCGCGAACCATAAGTGTCAGTGTCTGGCTTCCAGCAATACCACCCATAGACGCGACAATCGGCATCAGTACGGCCAGTGCAACCACTTCAGAGATAACATCTTCAAACATACCAATAGTGATTGAAGCTAATATCGCAGTTATTAAGTTAATGCCTAACCAAACGCCGCGTCGTTTCGAGCTTCGCAGAATAGGGGCGAAAAGGTCGTCGCCTTCGTCCATACCCGTACCCGCCATCAAACGGGCTTCGTAAATCTCACGCTGAGTGCCAAGTGCAAACTGCCAGTCGATTATCCCCACTAAAGTGCCGTCATCATTAACCACTGGCACAAGAGATTGTGTTGCGTGCTCTAGAGCTTCTACACCTTCGGCAAGCGTTAAGTGTGCATTGATCACTGAGGTATCTTCCAGCACGAGAGTCTTTATTCTTTCTGCGCTGTCAGCAAGTAGAATGTCGGTATAGGTGACGATACCAATGAACTTCTTCTTTTTGTTGATCAGAAAAATATACTGTGGCGACTCATAGTGGTATTTATCTAACAGCATTTTTGCACGGGCAACGGTAATGCTAAAGGGCAGGGTGTAGACTTTTCTGTCCGCCCAGTGACCGATCTCATCATCACCAAACTCGTTTGCTTGGTCATAGAGTTCAAGTTCGTCGCGACTGATTAAACGCAGAGCTTCGGTAACAATATCGTCAGGAAGTGAGTCTTCCCATTCGATAAGAGATAAGTTATCCAGCTTTGCTAGTGTTAGTTTTAGCTCTGTCTCAGAAAGGCTTTTAATAACGGAAACACGTACATCTGCACGCATTTCTGTCAGTACATCAATGTGCATTTCCAGTGGCAGACTACGCCACATTCGAACACGCTGCTCAACGGGGAATGCTTCGAGAATAAGCGCGATGGAGCCTGAATCCAGAACGTTTTCGACCAGTTCATTTAGAAGGCTAATTTGCTGCTGGTCATCATCTGCTTTCGCCAGCATTTCAATGTGTTGTGCTAAGTCTTGATATTCGCTCAACGTGTAACTCCGATTAGCCAAGGTTGTAAATATATTATTGATGCCGAGGTAAAGTTGGCAACGTATTGTTAGGGTGGGCTTTTGTATTTATAGATATGTATGAATATAGCGCCATGCTCCTAGCGTGGTTAACTTACCATAATTCTTTTTAAATGCATGGCTATTTTCGAGGGGCGTTCGGTATATATTTTTCTGTAAGTGCTTAAAAAATGGGCTTAAAGGTGAATATGTTACAAAAAGCGAGCAAGCAGTTCCTATTTCCGCAGTGTTAAGAAAAATGGATACCCTCAGGATCAATGGCAAGTATCAAATCTTCGGGTGAAATATCCGGAGTGTTCATCATGCGAGAAACCCGTTGGAGAGACGATAGAATCTGCGTTTGCTCCCATTGATCTAATGCTTGAAATTGCTCAATGAAATTATCTTGTAGTAACTGTGGCGCTTGTTCTAAAACTTGTTCACCTTCGGCTGTGATAACCGCATGTACTTTACGTTTGTCTTTTGTGTCGCGCTCTCTCTTGATAAAGCCTCGTTTTTCCAGTCGATCAAGGATACTGGTCGCTGTTGCTTGGCTCATGTTGCTGTTATTCGAGAGCTGACGGAGCGTCATTTTCGGCGATGTTTGAATAGTCCGCATCAACAGTAATTGAGGACTGGTTAAGCCAAAATTCTTATTCAATTGCTTTGAATGCAGATCTATTGCGCGAACAATTTGCCTTATCGATATCAACACTTCATCGTGGGTACTCAAGTAAACCTCCTAAGCCGTGTTTTAGAAAAGGGGGTTACTGAATGACAGCAACCCCACAGACGAATAGAATCAGTTAACTCTATTTTTATAGCGCTTCATTACATCGCGGCTTTTTTAGCTGTCTCAATCCATGAATCGAACGTTTTTTGGTTCGCTTTGATCCAACCATTCGCATGTGCTTCGATGTCTTTCGCTGAGTTATGACCTTGACTCATCATCATGTTTTCAGCACTGACGTCGTTGATGTTCAGCTTCATGATTTCAAACAATTTCGCTGCTGCTGGGTTCTCTTCAGCAAATTTCTTGTTTGCAACGATCTTCATTGAGTTCATTTCGAAGCCATAGTTTTTACCATTTGGTAAGGCGGTATCAACGTTTGCACGATTACCAGGAAGTGAAGAGTAAGGTACTTCTAGCCATACTACATCTTTACCCGGAACCAATACGCCACTTACCCAGTATGGCGTCCATGTGTAATACAAAATGGAATCACCTTTTTTATAGCGCGAGATGGTATCAGCAATGATTGCGGCGTAGTTACCTTGGTTATGCGTGATGGTGTCTCTTAGGCCAAAAGCATCAAGTTGGTGTTCAATAACACTTTCACAGCCCCAGCCTGGGTTACAGCCTGTTAGGTCTGCTTTTCCATCATCATTGGCATCAAACAGCTTGGCAATTTTTGGATCTTTCAGTTGTTCAATATTGGTGATGTTGTATTTTTCAGCGGTTTTCTTATCAATCAGATAACCTTGAGCAGCACCTGAGATATATTCACCTTTACGATAGAACTTGTCGTAACCGCCGGAAGCTTTAAATTTGTCATCATGTAGCGGTGCCCAGTTAACGGCTAAGTAAGTCGCATCACCTTCCGCAATAGAGGTGTAACCAACGTTGTAGTCCACTTCTTTGGTCGGCTTAACTTCGTATCCGAGCGCTTCCATGGCTTTGTTAACGATTAAGGTTTGGAACGTTTCTTCCGCTACTGTCGACTGTACTGGTTGGACTGAAATACCTTCACCAGGTAATGACGCCGCGTATGCGGATGCGCTCATAATTGAACTCATTGCAATACTGCTGGTTAACAAAGTCTTCCATGTTAATTTCATTTCTGTTCTCCTAGTTTTTTGTTTCCTTCGGTATGTGTGAGTTTCTGCTTAATGCGGTATACAAAAGACGCAGGGCCTTTTTGATACCAACGAGTTTTTGTATCATGGCTCTCGTTACCCACTTTTTGCGTGATTCGATCGAGCAGAATGGCGAGTATCACAATGCCTAAGCCACCTACCGCAGCCAGTCCCATATCTAAGCGACCGATACCGCGTAGTACCATTTGTCCCAGCCCGCCGACAGCGATCATCGAAGCAATCACCACCATAGAAAGCGACAACATCAGTGTCTGGTTGATACCCGCCATAATGGTTGGCATTGCTAATGGTAACTGGATGCGATAAAGCATCTGCTTGGGGCTTGCACCAAAAGCGTGTCCTGCTTCAATTAATTCTTCAGGCACTTGTTGGATACCCAATATGGTTAAACGAACAATAGGGGGCAGGGCGAAGATAATTGTCACGACGACGCCCGGTACGTTACCGATACCAAATAGCATCACAATCGGTACTAGATAGACGAATGCGGGTGTGGTTTGCATCGCGTCTAAAATTGGCCGTACGACTTTGGCGGCTGTATTACTTCTGGCAAGCCAAATACCCATTGGCAACCCAATCAGCAGACAGAAAAAGACGGACGTCATTACCAAGGCCAGCGTGACCATAGCTTCATCCCACGCACCAATAAAGCCGATGACGAGCAGTGATAAAAATGAGCTAATACCTAAGCGAGGACCTGCAAACTGCCATGCCAATAAAAATAGAATGAGCAGCATGATCGGCGCTGGAGTAGTAACCAGCGCACCTTCGAATGAACTCAAAATAAAATCTATGGGTACTCTGACTGCTTGAAATAACGGGCGTCCATGTGTAACAAGCCAATTAAGTGCAGTTTCAACCCAGTGATCAAATGGGATAATGGCGTCTTTAAATGGATGCATCCAGTCAAATGACTCAGGTTGCACCTGCGCGGAATTAAGCCAATCACTGCCTGAAGTGGATGCATTTGTAGCCGTTGACCAAGGATCATTGTTCGCTGCATCGGTTGCTGACTGTGTAGCGGCTCCCCACGGGTCGGCTGTTTCCGGTGCGCTAGAAACATTTTCTGTAGCCATGTTTATTCCCTGTCTAAAGTTTGAAGTAAGCGAGATTTGGTAATAACACCAAAATACTGTCCTTGGTCGTCGACGACGGGTACCGCATAGGGTACTTCTGCCACTTGACTGATGAGATCGCCAACGGAAACGTCAGGATGAATAGTGATGGTGTCAGAAAGCAGGGCACTGCTTAGCGAACGTTTTTCTTTCTTCGCTTCATTCAAACTGTGAATGGAAACAATGCCGCTGAATTTGTTGGTTCGGTCAACGACGATGCCAAAGTCACGGTCGTGATCCATGAGCAGTTGCAGTGCGGCTGCGGGACCATCGTTGTCGTGTTTTTTAAACACAGCAGCAGGTTTTTTGCGTGCGATGTCTTTCGCACTGAATACCGATGCCACATTTACGCCACGGAAAAACGAACTGACATAATCATTGGCAGGGTTATGTAGAATCTCGTCGGGCGTCCCTACCTGAACCACCACACCGTCTTGCATGATGGCAATACGGTCGCCGATACGCATTGCTTCGTCTAAATCATGGGAGATAAAAACAATGGTTCGCTTGTCGTCGTTTTGTAGACGAATCAACTCATCCTGCATTTCAGCTCGAATCAGTGGGTCAAGTGCTGAAAAGGCTTCATCCATCAAGAGTATGTCAGGGTCATTCGTCAGTGCACGTGCAAGACCAACGCGTTGCTTCATACCACCTGATAATTCATCTGGAAAAGATTCGCAATAGGCATCTAGCCCAACACGTTCTAACGCTTCTCTTGCACTCTTATGTCTGGTTGCTTCATCAATACCAGCAAGCTCAAGCCCAAATGATGCGTTTTCCAACACAGTCATATGAGGCATCAATGCGAAGTTTTGGAAAACCATAGAGATGTTTTGACGACGAACTAATCTCAGTTCCTGCTCTGAGATATGGGCAATGTCCTTACCTTTTATCAGAACGTTGCCCTTTGTTGGCTCGATCAAGCGGTTAAGCAATCGAACTAATGTTGATTTTCCTGAACCTGACAAACCCATTATGACGAAGATTTCGCCTTCGTTAACCGTGAGAGAGACATCTTTGACACCTACGGTGAGTCCCGTTTGTTCAAAAATCTCATCTTTACTTAACCCTTTCTCTATCAGGGGGAAAGCTTCACTCGGAGTTTCGCCAAATACTTTATAGAGGTTTTTGACCTCCAGCATGGTAGACATGTTTTTCATCCTTGTTGCTGTACGGTTTTGACGTGAAATATCAAAATAATTATTAGTACACTAATTAATATTTTATAATATTACAAGGCGTTACTGGTGTGCTACAGGAGAAAATAATCACTATAATATTGAAATATAAAGAATATTTTCAATCATAAAAATTTTAAATTAATTTGAGTAGGAATGTTTTGTGTGGAAATTAAATTTTGAAATTTCAGCAGATGAGAACAACAAAGAATGGAAATTTTATGAACCGTTTAAACGAATTTTTTCGGATGGAGTGATAGAAATGAACGTTTTTTTGAAACAACATTTTTGCGTTTTTTTTACTACCCTTTATCAGGTGTGCCGAAACAATAAAAGTTTGTCTTAACGACAAATTATTATGATTAGACACACCCCCTGTTTTGTCCGATAAAGCGCGTGACATTTAGGGTGTCAGGTGTGGCTCTTGAAGCCACTTCATTCTCTCTTAGTGTGTGAGATTAAATGTGGAACAATCATCTAAATTAGATCGCGTACGTGCTGATTATAACGTTCATTATTGGAGCCAAGGTTTCTTCGGAATAGATAACCATGGTGAAGTCTATGTGTCACCAAGGAAAGATGGCCAATATCAAACGCAATTGAGTTCAATTGTGAGTCAGCTAGAAACACGCGGTTTGAATTTACCGGTGCTTGTTCGTTTTCCTCAAATCCTGCATCAACGTGTTCACAACATTTGTGACGCATTTAATCAGGCGATTGATGAATACGATTACCCGAACAAATACCTGCTGGTTTACCCAATCAAGGTTAACCAACAGCGTGAAGTTGTTGATGAAATCCTAGCGAGCCAAGCTCAGCTAGAAACAAAGCAACTGGGTTTAGAAGCGGGCAGTAAGCCAGAATTATTAGCAGTACTTGCAATGGCGCAACAAGCAAGTTCTGTCATCGTGTGTAATGGTTATAAAGACCGTGAGTACATGCGTCTTGCGCTGATCGGCGAGAAGCTCGGTCACAAAGTATTTATCGTACTAGAGAAGCTTTCTGAGCTTGATTTAGTGCTGAAAGAAGCAAAAAGCTTAGGCGTTAAACCTCGCTTAGGTATTCGTATTCGTCTTGCATCACAAGGTGCGGGTAAATGGCAATCAAGCGGTGGTGAAAAATCGAAGTTCGGTTTGGCTGCGGCTCAAGTGTTGTCTGTTATTGACCGTTTGAAAGCAGAAGATCAGCTTGATGCGCTACAACTTGTGCATTTCCACTTAGGTTCGCAAATGGCGAACATTCGCGACGTGCGTAACGGTGTAAACGAGTCAGCTCGTTTCTACTGTGAACTTCGTGAGCTGGGTGCAGACATTCAGTACTTTGACGTAGGTGGCGGTTTGGCTGTCGACTACGATGGCACGCGTAGCCAGTCGTCAAACTCAATGAACTACGGTCTGGTTGAATATGCTCGTAACATAGTTAGCACTGTTGGCGACGTATGTAACTTATACAATCAACCGAAGCCGACCATTATTTCGGAATCTGGTCGTTCGGTGACGGCGCATCACGCAGTGCTGATCACTAACGTAATTGGTACAGAAGGTTACACTCCTGAAGCGATTGTTGAGCCAGAAGCGGATGCACCGACCTTGTTACAAAACATGTGGCGTAGTTGGCAAACGTTGAACGATGATACCGATGCTCGTGCATTGATCGAAATTTTTAACGATACGCAAAGTGATTTGAATGAAGCACACATGTTGTTCTCAACTGGCGTAATCAACCTGCAACATCGTGCATGGGTAGAGCAGTTATCGCTACGTATTTATCATGAACTACGCATGAAAATGAGTGCGAAAAACCGCTTTCACCGTCCGATTTTAGATCAGTTGCAAGAGCGTTTGGCGGACAAGTTCTTCGTCAACTTCTCATTGTTCCAATCGTTACCAGATGCATGGGGTATCGATCAGGTGTTCCCAGTTCTGCCTCTGTCTAACTTGCAGAATGTGGAAGATCGCCGCGCAGTGATGTTGGATATTACTTGTGACTCAGACGGTGCGGTTGAGCAATACGTTGAAGGTCAGGGTATTGAAACAACGTTACCGGTTCCTGCTTGGTCAAAAGATACCTCTTACTTGATGGGCTTTTTCTTAGTGGGTGCATACCAAGAGATCCTTGGTGATATGCATAACCTGTTTGGTGATACACACAGCGCAGTTGTGAACATCACAGACGAAGGCGAATCTGAAATCACTTTCATCAATGAAGGTGACACGGTTGAAGATATGATGCGTTACGTGCATATCGACGTAGACGCAATTAGAGCTAACTACCGTCAGTTGGTTTCTCAGCGTGTGGCTGAAAACGAACAGCAAGACGTGTTAGCAGAATTAGAGCATGGTTTAAATGGTTATACCTACTTGGAGGATTTTTAAATGAATGATTTGTTTACTAAAACGGATTATTCATTGTATTCAAATGCAATGACGTTCCTTCGCCAGCCGTACCAGAGAGATCCGCTAGAGTCGGATGCTGATGTTGTGGTGTTAGGGGTGCCTTTGGATATGGCGACTTCAGGTCGACCAGGTGCTCGTATGGGACCAGACGCGATTCGTCGTGCCTCAGTTAACCTAGCTTGGGAAGGCAAAAAATTCCCATGGGATTTCAACCTGTTCAAACGCATCAAGTTAGTAGATGCGGGTGATTTGGTGTTTGATTGTGGTGACGCAGAAGATTTCACTTACCGCCTAGAAGCGGCAACCAGTGAGATTCTAAAGAGTGGTAAGACAGTATTGGCATTGGGCGGTGACCACTTCATCACTCTGCCAATCCTTCGTGCTTACGCGAAACACTACGGTGAAATGGCGCTGATTCATTTTGACGCGCACACTGATACTTATGCAAACGGCAGCGCGTATGACCACGGCACTATGTTCTATCATGCGCCGAAAGAGGGTTTGATCTCTCCTCGTCATTCTGTGCAAGTGGGTATTCGTACTGAGTACAAACAGGAAGGTCACGGCTTCAACGTAATCAACGCGATGCAAGCGAACGATATGTCTGCGGACGAAATCGTTGAGCAAATTCGTGAAATCGTTGGCGACAAGCCAGTGTACCTAACGTTTGATATTGACTGTTTAGATCCAGCATTTGCACCGGGTACAGGTACACCAGTATGTGGCGGTTTAACTTCAGATAAGATTCTGAAAATTATTCGTGCACTGAAAGGTATTAACCTAATTGGTATGGACGTGGTAGAGGTTTCTCCGCCGTACGACCAAAGTGATTTAACGTCACTTGCCGGTGCGACAATTGCTCTAGAACTGCTTTACGTTTGGGCTTCAAACCCTGAGCGTGAATAAGTCGTTTACTGCAGGTTAAATCACCAAATTGAAAGCCGAGAGGAGAAATCTTCTCGGCTTTTTTATGCGCGTAACTCACGGGATAATTATTCAACAGGCAGATACAGGCTTTGCTTTGGAGTATCTAGTACCACGTTAGTCATTACACGGCGAATTTGCGGGAACTGTTCCATGATGTGTTCAATAAATCCATCGTAGCCTTTGGCATTTTCAGCCGTCATCACCACCATCAAATCGACATTACCAGTAACGTAAAATACCTGTTGTATCGAAGGTTGAGTCTCTGCCCAGCGTTTGAACTTATTGAGAACGGTGTAGTTGTCTCTGTCGATTTCTATTCCGGCAATAAAGGTCATTGGGTGAGTGGAAAATTCGGGTTTGATGACCGCTACTTCGGCTCTAATCGCCCCTTCATCCCTCAAACGTTTTATGCGTCTTTGCACGGCAGAAGCGGACAGACCCACTTGTTCGGCAATGATTTCACTCGCCATACGGCAGTTGCTTTGCATCAGTTCCAGTATTTTCTTATCGAAATTATCCAGAGTGGTTTCACTCATGGTTTTCCTCTTGCGGTTATTCCGCATTATTGGCGTCTAAATGCGGTAAATCTTCCATGTGGTGCCAAGAATAGCGGATTTTACTTACCAATTGGAATCCACAATTACTCCATTCGTACGGTTTAGAAAGAAAAACGGCTATCAACCTCAAATGGTTTTTAGCTCGTAACTTTGGCTAGTTTAATGATTATGGCTGGCCTAATGGCTATGACTGGATTAAAAAATGCTTAATGATGATTTTGATACAGGGTTAAACCCTGAAACCTTCGCTCCTGAAACACTTGCGGTGCATGCGGCTATTCGACCAGACCCTCATACCAATGCCATTGCTCCGAACATTGTGATGTCGGTCAATCACAGCTTTCTGCCGAATGAAGGCGCATTTTCAGCACAAGGCATGGAAGATATCTCCGACTCTCCGTTTCTCTATGCCGGTTGGACAAACCCAACGGTGCGCTTACTCGAACAGCGCTTGGCTATTTTAGAACAGGCTGAAGATGGACTCGCGACAGCAAGCGGAATGGCCGCAATCACTGCGGTATTTATGTCTTTACTCAAAGTAGGGGATCACCTAGTAATCAGCGATGTCTGCTATGCCGCTGTGTATGAGTTTGCAACCCAAGTATTGCCCCAGTATGGAATAGAAGTCACGGCAGTGGATACTTCGTGCATCAAAAGCGTGCAAAATGCACTACGACCTAGCACTAAGTTGGTGCATATAGAGACGCCATGCAACCCGTTATTAAGACTAACCAATATTCAAGAGGTCTCTTTGCTGCTTAAAAACAGTGGCATTTTGCTCAGTGCTGATTCTACCTTTTCAACCCCGGTTATTACCCGACCACTTGCACTTGGGGCAGATTTGGTGATTCACTCTTTAACCAAGTTTATTAACGGGCATGGAGATGTGCTTGGCGGATGCGTGCTGGGCTCAAAAGCCTTGATTAGCAAGCTTAGAAGCGTTGCTGGCGTCTATTTTGGTGCATCTTTAAGTGCGCAGAGCGCATGGCTAATTATGCGGGGTATGGAGACGATTTATCCACGTATGAAAACCCTTTGTGAATCGGCTCAAACCATTGCTGAGTGGTTAGAAAACCACCCCAAGGTGCTAAGGGTTTTATATCCCGGCTTGGCGTCTCATCAACAATTTTCGCTGGCTAAGCAGCAAATGACATTTTTTGGCGGCATTATTGCATTCCAAGTAGAGGATATCGAACTGATTGAGCAACGGTTTGCACATGAGTCGAGGATGTTTTATTACGCTTATTCCATAGGACATCAACGCAGTTTAGCAGTGGTGTTAAAAACCGATGATTTGGACAAGTCGACTTATCGATTTAGTCCGGAACAAAAAGCGAAGTTTTCTAGGGAAGCTGGCAAAGGCGTGGTCAGGCTCTCAGTTGGTCTTGAGTCACCAACTGATTTGATTCGGGACTTAAGTCATCTTCTTAGATGAAAGCTGAATTTTTATAGCATTTTATTGGTTTTAAATTCGGATAGTTATTGAAATGTTATTAGATTGTGTTGCATTATCTGGTGGTTTTTGATGTCAGTACGCGTTTGCGTGATATTCAATACAACATCGTATTTGTCATTGGACGAACAGAAAAATAACAAAATTTTTTATAAGGGATATTATGAAAAAATTTATTAAATCTTCAGCTGCTGGACTTGTTTTTGCCTGCTCTCTGCTTGGTGCTAATCAAGCAATGGCGGAGTCTGACCTAGAAGGTGTTCTTAGCTCAGGTGAATTAAAAGTTTGTTTCGACGCGGGCTACATGCCTTTCGAAATGAAAACCAAAGATGGCCGTTTCATTGGTTTTGATATCGATTTAGGTAAGCACATGGCTCGCTCTATGGGTGTTAAGTTCACACCTGTAAACACCGCATGGGATGGTATTATCCCTGCACTTCAAACCAACAAGTGTGACATCATCATGGGTGGTATGACTATCACTCCTGAGCGTAACTTGAAAGTTAACTTTGCTGACCCGTACATTGTTATCGGTCAATCTATAATCTTCTCTCCAGCGCTTGAAGGTAAAATTAAAAGCTACACTGATTTGAATGATCCTAAATACACAGTCTCAACAAAGCTTGGCACTACTGGTGTTGAAGCTGCGAAGAAACACCTTTTCAATGCAAAAGTTGACCTTTACGACACTGAAGTAGACGCCGTTCTGCAGGTTGTTAACGGTAAAGCAGACGCTTTCGTTTATGACTTCCCATACAACGCGATCTACGCTGCTCAAAACAAAGGCAAAGTTGCGCATTTAGCAGAACCGTTCACTTACGAACCTCTAGGTTGGGCGATTCGTCAAGATGACCCGAACTTCCTAAATTTCTTGAATAACTACTTACGTCAAATCAAAGGCGACGGTACTTATGATCGTATGTACGACAAGTGGTTTAAATCTGACGACTGGTTGAAAGACGTTCAATAATTAACGTCTTAAGCTGTAGTCAACTGGGCAGCGTAACGTTGCCCAGTTCATTAAAAAGAATAAAGAGAATCTGAGTGATGCAGTCAAAATCCTCAAAGTGGATAGGACACGGAATTTACGTCCTAATTATGGCCATGCTTATTGGCGCGGTCTATTTCTCTGGGAAGAGTATTAACTATAACTGGCATTGGGATCGTCTCTGGCCGTACGTTGTTAACACCGAGATGCAACAACTTCGTGCAAACGGAGATGGTACAGCGGTGGTTAAAGCGGGTCAGTTAGCGATTGAATTCGACGATGCTAGCCAACCACAGATCATTGATCATTACACAACACTTTTGGTTGGAAACGGTGATTTGGTTTTCCAAGGCGATGCCGTTGCACAACTGAATGAATGGAAGTTTGGCCCGATTGCTCATGGTTTATGGGTGACGGTTGAAATTTCCTTTATCTCCCTCATTTTTGCGGTTTTGCTTGGCCTTGTGTTTGGCCTAATGAGGGTGTCCAAAAATCAGGCGGCGAGAAACTTATCTCTAACCTATGTTGAACTGATACGTGGTACGCCACTTCTGGTTCAAATCTTCATCGTTTATTTCTTTATCGGAACCGTACTCGATTTCGATCGTTTTACTGCCGGTGTTGTCGCGCTATCAGTATTTACAGGTGCTTATGTTGCCGAAATCGTACGCGCAGGTATTCAGGCTATTCCGACAGGGCAAATGGAAGCAGCGCGTTCATTGGGTATGACTTATCCAAAAGCGATGCGCTACATCATTCTTCCACAAGCCTTAAAACGCACGTTACCACCTCTGGCTGGTCAGTTTATTAACCTAATCAAAGACTCATCGCTGGTTTCTGTTATCTCAATTACGGACTTAACTAAAGCAGGTCGTGAAGTGGTCAGTGGCAGCTTTGCACCTTTTGAAGTGTGGTTTACCGTCGCAGCACTTTACTTACTAGTAACCGGGACTCTGTCTTGGGCAATTCAACGTTTAGAGAAGAGGTTATCAGCCAGTGACTAGTGAATACAACGGCGAAGATATGGTTTACGCCAGCAATGTCGACAAGTTCTATCCTAACGGTTGCCACGCTTTAAAATCGGTATCAACCACGGTAAAACGTGGTGAAGTCGTGGTTATCATTGGCCCTTCAGGTTCAGGTAAATCGACGTTTTTACGTACTCTGAACCAGTTAGAAGAGATCAGCTCAGGAACTATCATCGTTGATGGTTTCGATATGTACGCAAAAAGTACGGACATTAACGTATTGCGTCAGAACGTGGGAATGGTGTTCCAAAGCTTCAACTTATTCCCGCATATGACTGCGTTGGAAAACGTAATGATTGCACCCATGAAAGTGGCGAAGCGCCCTAAACATGAGGTGGAAGGTGCCGCGAAAGTGTTGATAAAACGTGTCGGCCTTGAAGATCGCATGAACAACTACCCAACGCACTTATCCGGTGGCCAGCAGCAACGTGTAGCGATTGCCCGCGCTTTAGCAATGAACCCAGACTTGATGTTGTTTGATGAACCAACATCAGCCCTTGACCCTGAGATGGTTGGGGAAGTACTAGACGTTATTAAAGGTCTGGCAAAAGAAGGGATGACCATGGTTATCGTGACTCACGAAATGGGCTTTGCCCGTGAAGTCGCAGACCGCGTGTTGTTTATGGAAGATGGTAAATTGTTGGTTGATGACAGCCCGCAAGCCGTGTTTGATAATCCAAGCCATCCTCGTTTGCAGCAGTTCTTGGCGAAAGTTCTGTAATAATAGCGATGCGATTAAATCAAAACCGAGCTTTAAAGCTCGGTTTTTTTCTTATTTGCGGGTTACATTGCCCAAAGTATCAGCGCGAGTATCTGTGGTGACAGTATCCGTAGACACATCACCAGCGGATACACAGTGGCATAAGCTAATGCTGATGCACCACTTGATTCATGTAGGGCATTGGCAAATGCGAGCGCTGGTGGATCAGTCATTGAACCAGCCAACATGCCGCAAATGGTGAGATAGTTGATATGACCAAGCACTCTTGCCAATATGCCAACCGTAATCAGCGGAATTGCTGTTATAGCGACACCATATCTCATCCAGCTAAGTCCATCGCCTTGCACCAGCGTTTCAATAAAGTTACCACCAGATTTAAGACCTACCACAGCCAAGAACAGTACGATACCAATTTCCCGTAGCGCTAAGTTGGCACTGGGTGGCATAAACCAGTACATTTTGCCGATACTGCCTATTCTGGCAAGAATGAGTGCAACGATCAGTGGGCCGCCAGCCAGTCCGAGTTTGATTGCAGCGGGGAAACCCGGTAGGTAAAAAGGAATTGAACCGAGCAACACTCCGAGACCAATACCGACAAACACAGGCAGCATTTGTACCTGTTGCAACTTTTGGTGAGCATTGCCGACCATGCCGCTAACCGCTTCAATGGCTTCCTGACGTCCGACTAAGTTCAAAATGTCACCAAACTGAAGGGTAGAGTTGCTGGTGGGGATCAACTCAACACCTGCACGGTTAAGGCGTGAGACAACAACGTCATATTTCTCTTTTAGATCTAAGTCTCTGAGCTTTTTACCCAGAACCACTTCATTGGTAACAACCAAACGTTGCACTCGCAGTTCTGTTCCTCTGGTAGAGAGCGATACATCAACCTCTTCGCCAATCACGAGACGCGCTTTTTCCAAAGCGTTCTTGTCGCCGACAAGGTGGAGCAGGTCATTGACTTCAACACGAGAATCCGGTTTTGGTACCAATAACTGTTCATTGCGTTTTAGGCGTGAGCACACAATGTTACCGTCACTAAGTGCTGGAATATCTTTCAAAAACAATCCGTTTAAGTTGGGGTTTTTAACAGAGATATTCATGGTGTGTAAACTTGATTTCTTGTGACCATTTTTGATTTCAAACTCATCGGCTTCTTGGTTCACATTGACGCGGAAGATAAGTCTAATCAACCACATAGTGAGCAATATCCCGCAGATACCAAACGGGTAGGCAATGGCATAGCCCATACCCGTCATATCAAGTAGGTTTTCCTGACCCCCGAGTTCCGTCAGGATCTGTTGACCCGCACCAAGAGAAGGGGTGTTAGTCACCGCACCAGAAAAGACACCAAGAATAACAGGAAGAGGGACATCAAACAGGTAGTAGAGAGCGACAGTAACCAGACACCCTAACAACACAATCAATGCGGCAAAGCCGTTGAGTTTTAAGCCTGAACTTCTCAGTGACGAGAAGAAGCCGGGTCCAACCTGAATACCAATCGTATAAACGAATAAGATTAATCCAAACTCTTGGATAAAGTGTAAGGTGTGGTAGTTGAGCTCAACGCCCCATGCTCCAGTAAAGTGACCAACGAAAATGCCGCCAAACAGCACTCCGCCGATCCCTAAACCAACGCCATAGAGTCGCCAGTTCCCTATCCACAGACCTAACACCGCTACCAGAGCAAGGATACTGATAGAGAGTGCGATATCACTCATAGTAAGTCTCCTGAACAATTACAAAAACGGTTGACGGGCAATCGTTGTTGAACATCAGGCAGGGGTAGGCGTAAGAACTAAAACGTGGTTATGTCTACGGCTGGAGGGTTCAGATATAGGCGTTGAATGTGCGAGGTATCTTGAGCAGTTCAACGTCACTTTATTGCCCTAACTATGCTATTAGTAATACTGCAATAGATTTAGATTGTTAACTCTAGTTATACAAAAGTGTGCTGTTTAGCAGGAAATAGATTTAGCCAATAAACATATGTTAAATAAGGGTAAAAAGCGTTTCCTAAATGCAAGTAAAGTAAACGCTGAGAGCCTGAATGTAACATAATATTTCACTGCATATTCCAATTAGATGAGTTTGGGATATGCAGAAAAAGCAGTTTTAGGCTTCGATCATTTGATCACTGGCATGCTGTAACAGATGGCAAATTAATTCTGTGGTAGTTGCTGGGTCACCAGCTTGCCGACAGTAGTCTATTACCGGGCCGCAGATCTCTTGGATCTCCATTGGGCGTCCTTTTTCTCGGTCGACCAACATGGATGTTTTGATAGCATCAAACTCACAGATAAGACTAAACATCTCTGCTACATCATCTTCAGTCATATTCACATTCGCACACTTTGCCGCTCTTGCTGTTTCTTGCATGATCTTATAAACGGCTTGTTTCAATACTGGGTCTTTTGTGACGGTTTGAGTATCTTTCATTGTTAAAGCGGTAATTGGGTTTATCGCGTTGTTTATGAGCAGTTTACGCCACAACGCATAACTTACATCTTCATAAAGCTGATTTGGAATATCTGCAGAGTCGAAAACTGAGCCAAGTTCGCAAAGGAAATCTTTCAGGTGTGGGTTTGCAGATTCTGATGGCCACGCGCCGAAATCGATTTGTGCCTTGCCTGTCGCTTCTATCTTTCCGGGTTCCAGAGCATGGGCTCCGATTCGTATTGCCAGTCCGCCAATGGTGCGTTTTAATCCAACCGTATTGGCGATAATGCCTTCATTCATCACGCCGTTTTGAATGGACAAAACAGGAGTATCGCACGCATCAAGCCATGGCTTCATTTGATCCATCATTGAGCTGGTTGTGCTGCCTTTTGATGCAAGAATTAGCAAATCAAAATCATTGCCGTTGTAATCATCACAAAGCCCTTGAATATCGGTAGCCGAAACGGGGGCCGAAAAGAAAAAATCTGGATGTGTTATCTCAAGACCTTGTTGCTGTAACGCTTTTAAATGTTTACCTCTGGCAACAAAAACAACATCGTGTCCTGCATTAACTAGCTTTGCCGCATAGTAGCAACCAATACCACCTGCACCGATCATTGCTAATTTCAAGAGAGCTCTCCTTACGTACACATTTATAAGCAAAAACAGATTAAACGCTTAAGAAAGTAATCACCAGAGTTAAGTGAACAGGGATATTCAGTGAGAGCTACAAAAATAAAAAAAGCCACATCAACCTTGATGTGGCTTTCGCAAAATGCGGAATTAATAAGAAAAGTCAGTAGATAAAGTTCTCGTAATTAGAACGAGTATTTAGCTACAAATTTAACTGCGCTGCCGTCTTCTTTAACGCCATCTTTTTCGATCTCGCCGTTTTGAACAACGAAGTCAGTTTTGAACTCTTTAGTTACGTCGTAACCTAGACCTAGGTATGCTGTTTGTGCTTCAAATGCTTTACCTTGGTAATCGCCTTCAGCGTACTGCACTGAACCGTAGATGCGGATAGTATCGATAGTGTATGTCGCCGCGAACGCGTAAGTGTCACCCTCGTTAGGAACGTCTAGTTTTAGTTCAACGCTGTCATTTGCTTTCAATGTTGTTGCATTTTCAAACGTGATGTAAGTTGCACCTAGTTTTAGATCACCAAATTTAACGTCCGCTGCTAGGCCTAGTGAATCAGCATCTTCACCGTCAGAACCAAACGCAACAGCCGCAGAGAAGTTGTCTGCTTTGTAGTTAGCAGAAAGAGCGTAGTTAGATTCGTTGCTAGAATCGCTGTCGGTTTCGTAGTTTGCAGAAAGCTCTAGTTTTTCGATAACCGTTTTCTTATAACGGATACCTTGACCATTAACGCCACCTTGACTAACGAATGCAAGGTTAGAACCTTCGCCAGATTTTGCTTTTTCTACCACACCGAATGAGTTACCAGTGTCACCTAGAGATAGGTTACCGAATGTTACATGGTCAAACTCAAGTTTGATGTCACCAAATGAAGCTTTTTTGTCTTTTACGCTAGTATCGTCAGTGTTTAGAGCAAACGAGCCAATTACTTTTGCATCTTCGTTAAGGAAGTGTGTGCCTTTAATGCTTAGGCTTGCATCTGTAAAGACGTGCTCTTGTTTTTCAGCTGAGTCAGCATCAACATATAGACCAACTGCTTTAGCCCAACCTGAAAGTTCAACAGTATTTGTGTCAGTAGCGTAGATTTCGCCTGCCGCTACAGAACCTGCTGCTAAAAGAGATACCACTGCTGCTAATGGTTTGATGTTCATATTTTACTCCATATTTTTATATTGATTACTCAAGAACGTAATCGAGTGTATTAATTTGCTTAACAACCTAATTTATTTGCTAGTGAGCAATATATTTTTATTAATCAAATCGACAGGGGAATCTTATACAAAACAACTTTTAAATATATTGAAAATTTATTTTTGAAATATTTTTTACGATCTACTTCATAATCATTGCGATATTACTGTTTGTTGTTAAGTAACAAGTTTCAATGCAATTAATAAATTTATTTATTCGATATTATTTAACGTATTCATTAATTTAATTTACATGGCTATTTATTTTGAGATGTGCCTCGCGATAGCTCTTGGGTGCTTGTTTACATTTGAGAAGATTGGTTTATATGGCAGCTAAGTACTGATATTCCTTACGTTGTTTTGTAATTGAGAAGGACGGTCACATAGGTTTTGTACGGAGGGTGAAGTTCTTTACGTCTGAGGTTGGCCAAATAAGTAGATAGGGTTTTATATTTTTCTTGAGTTAAATTTTATCTGGATCGCAAATTGTAATACTTGTGTGTTATTATTTGAAACGCAATTTCAAATTGAATTGAACAAGGTGGTTTGTTGACTATAATAGCTTTTATTAAATAAGTGATTTTGTTTGTTTTCTATTCTGGTTTTGACTGTTTTTGTGTGGTGATTCGCATTTTTAAAATAGTTGAATTCTAAATGTAAGAGATATTATGAGCGGTCGGTTTCTAACAGTTTTAGTTCGTTGTTTCCCTTTTATTGCTTGGTTGCCGCAAGTAAAAATGGACGTTGTAAAAGCGGATTTATTAGCGGGACTAACGGGCGCTGTGATCGTTATGCCTCAAGGTGTAGCGTATGCAATGATTGCCGGCCTTCCTCCTGAATATGGTTTATATACTGCAATCATTCCCGCCATTCTGGCGGCTCTATTTGGTTCTTCAAACCATTTGATTTCTGGGCCAACCGCCGCTTTGTCCGTCATTGTCTTCAGTACTATCAGCCAGTTTGCTGATACAGGGACGCCATTCTATATTCAGCTATGCCTTACTCTGACCTTCTGCGCTGGCATAGTACAGCTTTTGATGGGCGTGATGAGAATAGGAGCCGTAGTCAATTTTGTTTCTCATTCGGTTGTGATCGGATTTACAGCCGGAGCCGCGGTTGTGATTACCGTTAGCCAATTGAGACATGTACTCGGTTTAGACTACTCTTCGGCAAATACTGCGATTGAAAACCTGTGGTTGGTAATACTGCACCTTAACCAAGTTCAGGTTTTCTCATTACTTATCGCTCTGATCACCATCGCAAGCTGTATTGTAGCGAAGCGATTATTGCCTGCCATTCCAAATATGTTAGTCGCGATGTTGGCGTCTGTGCTTTTGGCTCTTTTGCTTACTCAAATTGGTATTCACATCGATTACGTAGACCAAATTCAAAGCTCAACGCTCCAGCTGTCAGCACCAGAACTCGATTCAGCAATTATCGGAGAACTGTCCGGTGGGATTCTAGCGGTTGCATTATTAGGTCTGGTTGAAGCCATCTCAATTGGTCGTGCAGTGGCGTTGAAATCAAAACAACGTATAGACAGCAATCAAGAGTTCATCGGGCAGGGTATTTCAAACCTAGTGGGGGCATTCTTCTCTTGCTATATGTCTTCAGGTTCTTTTACCCGTAGCGGCGTGAATTTTAGTAGCGGAGCCAGAACTCCCTTAGCAGCAGTCTTTGCGGGGTTAATTCTGTTATTGCTGATACCAGTGATGGCTGAGTATGTCAGCTATATTCCGCTCGCTGGTATGGGAGGCATCTTATTAGTTGTTGCCTATAACCTCGTTGATATTCCCTACATACGTTCGATCATTCAACAAGATAAGAAAGAGTCCGCAGTTCTAATGACTACTTTTTTTGCTGCAATCGTCTTGCACCTAGAGCTGTCTATTTACGTGGGCATCATGATGTCGATGTTTTTTTATCTGAGAAGAACCTCTCGGCCATTGGTCGACAAGGTAACCCCAACTGAGCTGGATATTGATGAAGTAAGTTTTTCGGACACGCAGATCGTCAGAATCAATGGTTCTATTTACTTCGGTTGTGTTGAACACCTGCATAGAGAGCTGGATTCGATCAAGGCGCAGCGACTCATCATTTTAGGAAAAGGGATCAACTTTATTGACCACCTTGGTGTGCAAATGCTGGCTGAACTCTCCACACAAGGAAATCGAGAAATCTATTTCTGCCACTTTAAAGCGAACGCTAAACAAGCATTGCTCCATGGTTCTTCCGTTTTCAAAGAAACCCATTTCTCTGAACGCCTAACGCCGCTTTTGGCGGGGTGGCGTATAGATGTGCATTGATAGTCTGCATTCGAGAAGTGGAAAGTTGCGAATTTTACATTGGATAGAAGGATATTGAGTCACTATGAAAGCAACCCAGTTTGATGAAATTGAACATCCCCATCGCCGTTACAACCCTTTGTTGGGGGAATGGGTGTTGGTTTCTCCACATCGAGCGAAGCGACCTTGGAGTGGGCAACAAGAAATGCCGGCAACAGAGGTTTCAACCCGTTATGACAAGTCATGCTTTTTATGTGCAGGTAATGAGCGAATTAGTGGAGATGTGAATCCAAACTATACGGGTACGTTTGTATTTAAAAACGATTTTGCTGCGTTAACAGGTGACACGCCGGAAAAGGATTCGACGGATGATCCGTTATTTAAGCTTCAAAGTGCAAAAGGAGAAAGCCGGGTTATCTGTTTTTCTCCAGATCACAGTCGCACATTGGCCGAGCTTTCACACACTGAAATCGAGCAAGTAATTGCAACCTGGATTAAAGAAACGAACAGCTTAAGTAAGCGTTATCCGTGGGTTCAGATTTTTGAGAACAAAGGTGAAACCATGGGATGTTCCCAGCCTCATCCGCATGGACAGATTTGGGCAAACAGTTTCATTCCTACCATGGTGAGTAAAAAAGACCATCACCAAAGGGACTATTTTGACAAACATGGTTCGCCGTTACTGCATGACTATGTTCAGCGCGAACTGATGCATAAAGAACGAGTTGTCGTAGAGACAGAACATTGGGCGGTGGTGGTGCCTTATTGGGCAGGCTGGCCTTTTGAAACACTTGTTCTGCCAAAAACAAAAGTAAGTCGCATCACTGATCTCTCTGAAGAGCAGCAAGCCGATTTGTCTATAGCTCTTAAAGAGATCACTACCCGTTATGACAATTTGTTCCAGTGTTCTTTCCCTTACTGCATGGGTTGGCATGGTGCGCCTTTCTCCTTGGGAGACAACAGCGACCATTGGCAAGTGCATGCTTCATTTTTACCTCCTCTTTTACGTAGCGCGACGGTAAGAAAATTCATGGTGGGTTATGAGATGTTTGCTGAGTCTCAGAGAGATTTAACGCCAGAGCAAGCAGCAGAAAAACTCCGCGCTGTAAGTAATGTTCATTACCGAGAAAAATAAATTTAAGTTATTAATTTTAATCTATAAAGAGTATTCACTATGACCGAGAAAGTATTTCTACGTCCATTGCCATCAGCGTTGGACGAGCAAAGTGTCGTTAATCATTTACCAACTGTTGTGGAATCGATTCGTCGCAATATCGCTAAAATTGGTGAGCGCAACCCTAAGATAGGTACGGCAACTCATCAGTGGGACTACTGCGATCAATTCGATTGGGTTTCGTCATTCTGGACTGGCGAATTATGGCTGAGTTACCAAATGACAGGGCAAGATATATTCAAGAACAGTGCAAAACTGCGTAAGAACTACTTTGCCAATATGCTTCTAGATCCGTTCTGGCTCGATCATGACTTAGGCTTTCAATACAGTCTTAGCTGTGTTGCAGATTACAAACTTACTGAAGATGAAGAATCGAAAATGATGGCGTTGAGGGCCGCTGATCATTTGATTCACCGCTTCAGAAAAATTGGTGGCTATATCGTGGCATGGAATGATACCCATCCACTCGGCCCTGAAGTGACGCTGGGCAAGTCAATTATCGACTCTTTACAAAATACAGCATTGCTATTCTGGGCTTCTGAAATTACAGGATCACCTGTTTATGCAAATGCGGCAAAGCGTCACAGCGAGACGCTAGCGAAAAATATTGTCCGAGATGATTTCTCTACCTATCACTCTTTCAACTTCGATCCCATTACTCAGCAACCTTTGAAAGGTGAAACGTTCCAAGGCTATGCGGATGACTCTTGCTGGGCGCGTGGTCAGTCTTGGGCTATTCATGGTTTTGCTCAGACATACTTGTATACAAAAGATGAGCAGTTTTTAACGCTGGCAAAGAAACTGGCTAAGTACGCAACTGATCATATTACCGATGATGGTGTACCCGTGTGGGATTACCTGCTTCCAAATCATGAAATTCAATACAAAGACAGCTCTGCTGGAGCCATTACTGCAGCCGGTTTACTGCTTATCGCTCAATGTATTGAAGACGAACAAGAAGCAAAAATGTATCGAGACTGGGGATTGTACCTGCTTCAAGGACTGATGAAGCAGTGTGACCTAACTCATGATGAAAGTGCGCTTGGTCTGCTGGCTCATGGGGCATCTTTTGTCAAAGTGGGTCTATGCGACAACATGCTTCCTTATGGTGACTACTACTACTTAGAAGCGTTAATGCGTGCGAACGGATATCAGAACTTCTTCTGGTAAGCCCTCTGATTGTCTTTACCTTTATTTTTTGATTTACGCGGGCAAGTCTGCCCGCTGATTTAACGTTTTGGAGTTTGAACATGAAACAGGTTTCTTCAACTAAAGGGCACATGACATTGCCTGTTGAGGTTGGACAAGAAGAAGTGGTATTGGATTTATACCAACGTTGGCAAGCGGACGCATTGCGAGACAGCGATGGTACTACTATGCCGGAATCATTAACAAAGCAAGACAGCGATATTTATTCTGTCGTGTGTTTGGTGCGCGCTGACCAACAGTTTGCCAATCAACACCCTGAGTATTTACATCGTAAATATCTGATGTCATTTCCTGTCACAGCTATGGCTGAGACGCTTGTTATCCAGCCTCTTGATGGCTATAGCAAAGACAAGTATGAGCTTGATGACGACAGCGATCCAAAATGCTGGTGGGAAGTACGCAACCGCACGACCAATACCGTGATCGATGTGTCGCTGTGGGAATTTGACGCTGCTACTCAACAAGTTTTGATTAAGCAGACACAGCCATACCATGAATACACCGTGACTTTTATGGCTCGTCAGGTGTGGGACAGCGTATCTATGTACAATGCGCTAACCAATGATTGGAAAGGTCCGCGTATCAAGAGCTTAGATCCTTATCATCCAGAATGTCGCGCACATTTAATCAAGCACTTTGCTCAGTGGCTGGATGAGCATCCGAACACCACTGTCGTACGATTTACGACTTTCGCATTCTTGTTCGTAATTGACACTGGTGAGCAAAATCAGGATATCTATCGTGACTGGACTGGCTACGGAGAAACCGTCAGCCCACGAGCGTTAGAGGACTTTGAAAAGCGTTTTGGTTATGCTTTAACGCCAGAAGATTTCGTGGATGCGGGTTATTACAACGGCACTTATAAAGCACCATCAAAGCGTTATCAAGATTGGATGACTTTCGTTCAGGAGTTTGTGGTTGATTTCGCCGCTGAGTTAGTCGCAATGGCGCACAAAGCTGGAAAGAAAACCGCCATGTTCCAGGGTGATCACTGGATTGGTACCGAGCCATTTTTGGAAAGCTACCAAAACATTGGTCTTGATATCAACATTGGCGCGGTGGAAGACGGGGTCGCACTTCGTCGTTTAACGGACTCCATGGGAGAACAAACCCGTGAAGCGCGTTTTTATCCTTATTTCTTCCCAGATGTTTTCCGTGAAGGTAATGATCCTGTCCTTGAGTCGATGTCTAACTGGGTGAAAATTCGTCGAGCGATGTTGCAGAAGCCTCTGGACCGAATTGGTTACGGTGGCTACTTGTCCTTAGCTAATAAATTCCCGCATTTTATTGACCATGTGACTGAGATATCACGAGAGTTTGGTGCTTATCTGCAGCATACACAAGGTACAGAATCTCAAAAGTTAACGGGCAAAATTGCTGTATTAAGTGCTTGGGGTAAGGCTCGCAGTTGGCTGCAAAACCAAGCGAGAGATCAACGTTTCTATGTTCCGCCACGCCCAGATGTGATGGAATTTGTCGGTAATAACTTGCTGGAGTGTTTGGCGGGTCTGCCGTTTGAAGTAGAGTTCATCAGTTTCGACGACATTATCCAAAACGGTATTAGTGAAGATATCAAAGTGATCATTAATACGGGGGATGCCAACTCTGCATGGAGCGGTGGCGAATGCTGGGACAACAGTGAAGTGCTGGTGGCATTGCGCAAGTTTGTCGGCCAAGGTGGTGGTTTGCTTGGCGTCTGTGATCCTTCAGCGTTTCAGAAAAATGGACGCTATTTCCAACTCGGTGATGTATTTGGTTTAGAGAAAGAGACAGCGCTGACTATGGGTCGCGTGGCGATGCCGCTGTCTATCGCGAAAGAACATTACCTAAGTCAATTCGTCACTGAAGGACTAGACTTTGGCAACCCTAGCTACGTATATCCGCAGGCGACAGATATTGCAGTGTTGGCCGCACAAGGTCAGCACCTTGCTTTAACGGCACGTAATTATGGTCAAGGGCGCTCGGTATACATGGGTAATCTGCCATTCAATATGAAAAATGCTCGTTTGCTACAGCAAGTATTGATATGGCTAAGCCACAATGAGACACAGCAGCATGCTTGGTTGTCGGACTATCCAAATGTTGATGTCGCTTATTATCCACAAACTGGCATGGTCGCTGCCGTTAACTACGTAAGTGAGCCTCAGCAAGTGACGATATCTAACGCTAAAGGCGAGTTCGTGAACATCAGTTTAGAAGGCTATGAATGGAAGTGGATCTCCATCTAACCTTTCGCTAAACAGGGATAAAACAAAAGGTGCATGGGATTGCACCTTTTTTACGTTTAAGAGTGTCGATAGGTAGGTTAATCGCTGACCGTGATTAACCTAGCACTTTAACGAGTCTTTTCGTTCTTGATTGACTCATCCAGAAGCTTCTGCATTTGCTCCACCTTTTCCGGCATTGTATCCGCAAGGTTGTTTAACTGGCCGATGTCGTCAAACAGATCATACAACTGAGCCGATGACATATTACCTTTTTCATTACCAGTATATTGACAGATGAAGTCGTCATCATGAGGTGGAATGTAGGCGTAACGTTGATCACGGAACACTTTTTTATATTGCATTCCTTCCAGCACCATACTTTCACGTCCATATGGATCACGACCGATTAACGCTTCGAGCTGTTGTTCACTATCTGGTGCTTCGTCTTCCGTCAGCTCGTAACCAATAACTTTTGCCAGGCTGTGGTAAAGATCGACTTGGTTGATTAATGCATGACTGTGCTTTTCGCTGATAGTTTCAGGCCAGCGAACGATGAATGGCACGCGAGTACCGCCTTCGAACAAACTGTATTTTCCACCACGTAAAGGCCCAGCTATTTTATGCTGACCATTGAGCTCTAATGCTTGGTCTTTATAGCCATCATTGAGCACTGGCCCATTATCACTGGAGAAAATGACGATGGTATTTTGCTTGAGCCCCAGTTGGTCAATTTTGTTAAGAACCTGACCAATGCACCAGTCCATTTCTACGATGACATCGCCACGCACGCCGTGTGGGGTAGCGCCTCTGAACTTGGGATTTGGAATACGCGGTACGTGAGGTTGATGCATCGCGTAGTATAGGAAAAACGGCGTGTTTTGGTTTTGTTCTATGAATTCAATCGCTTTCTCGGCGAAACGCTCGCCCATGGTTTCGTCATTCCAAATCGCAGATTCTCCACCGAGCATATGACCAATACGGCTCACGCCATTAATGATGGTGCCGTCATGCCCATGGTCATACATCACGTCGAGCAACTCTGGATGGCTACGCCCATTTGGCACATCAGAAAATGCTTTGTCCCAGTCGTAGGTCACTTCAATCGGGTCGTTTGGGTCTAGGTTTTCTACATTGCGATTGTCGATATACACACAAGGTACACGGTCATTGGTGGCGGCCATAATAAAGGATTGGTCAAAACCGACATCATTCGGTGTGCCTGAGATTGACTTATTGAAGTCTAGCTTGCCATCTCCCAAACCTAAATGCCATTTGCCCACAATACCTGTGTTGTAACCTTGTTTCTTGAACATTTTAGGTAGCGTTGGCTGATCTTTGCTGATGATTTGAGCGGCATCACCGGGTAACACTGCTGCGTTAGGATTTCGCCAAGGATAGCTGCCCGTCAGCAAGCTATAGCGAGAAGGAGTACAGGTTGCTGCAGTGGCATAACCCTGATGAAATTTAATGCCTTCGTCTGCCAGCTTATCGAGATTTGGCGTAGGAATATCATTGGCGCCATAGCAACTCAAGTCGCCAAAACCTAAGTCGTCGGCATAGAGAATGATGACATTAGGAGGAGTATTGTTCATTAACAGTCCTTAGAATGAGGATAAGGTAATATATCGTTTAGAATTTTCAGCTCTGCCCAAGGGTCTTGGATACGAGCCAGTTCTGCAGCAAGTTGTGAAAGTAGTTCTTGAGTGAGAGAAGCGGATGCTTGCCATGCGATGTTGGCTAACTGGTAAGGGTCTCTCTTATTATCGAATAGTAAAATGCTATCGAGCTTAAGCTTGCGGTCGATTTCCAAGGCAAAGGTATAACGGTCAGTCCTAATTCCTCTGCTTTGTGGGAAGTAGCTAACTACTTTGCCATTCTCGTCCTTTTCGCCATCTAAATTGCGAATGTAAAGGGCACAGTTCGAATGAACGTTGTTTTTGTTGTCGGTAATAGACGACGCTTTACTTTGGCCTGTGATATTGGTTGGTAAGTTCTCTTTTAGACCTAGCATATCCAAAATCGTTGGCATGATGTCTGCGCTGTTTAGAAAGGTTTCAGACACTTTAGGCAGATTTTGATTAACGCTTTTGACTAAGAATGGAACGAGGAACGCTTCTTCAAAAATTACGTTTTTCGCATCTGTTAGGCCTTGGCTGCACAAGGTTTCACCATGATCGCTGGTGAACACCACAATAGTGTTATCCCATTCGCCAATCTCTTTTAGAGTTTCAACAATTCGTCCAAACTGCTGGTCAACGCCGCTGACATTGGCAAAGTAATATCTCGCGCTTGCGGCTTTCTCTAAATCCAGTTTGGCGTTGTCACGCACCAGAAGTTGTTCATCGATGAATGCTTCATAAAGCTGTAAGTCTTGCTCACGACAGTCTTCTAAACTTTGATAAGGGCTATGAGGTGGGTTCATAGAAACAAAAAGAGCAAATGGACTGCTTGGGTCTCTTTCCGCATTCTCATTTTTTAAATAAGAGATAGCTTTGTCTGCTTCGTGTTCAGCAGACCAAGTGCGAGGTTCGTGTCTCACGCCATCAGTATCGTAGTAGTGGGGGTTACGATGCTCGTCAAAGGTACCGTAACCATACCAGTAATGAATACCATGCCTGCGCTGTGGCTCTGTATAAGAATCCCAGGCAGGTACTGAGGAATCGACATACTCTCCGGGCTTATCAGGCGCATTAGGGGTTGGTAAATCAAGGTGCCATTTACCAATATAACCAACGTGGTAACCAGATTGAGCCAGAATGTCGGTAAAGCAAGTTGCACTAGCGGGGAGGTCAGATATTACTCGATCAGAATTACAGTTAAGAGGAACACCACTTTTATTTGGATACTGGCCGGTAAATAAACTTCCGCGATGAGGGCTGCATACCGGGCAATTACTTACAGCGTTCGGTAATAAATAAGCTTGTTGAGCGAAATTATCGAGGTTAGGCGTATATACTGGGTCAGCTTTCCCAGAACAATGTTCTTTAAATAGTAATTCATTCCACAAACTCATCGACATTTGTCTGAATTGATCTGGGAATATATAGAGTAAATTTGGTTTATTCATATAGACAACTTATGTATGAAAAATAACGGGATTTTATAACTATTTAGTTGAGTGTTTTTATGGCATTTTTTTAACTTACTCGCAAACGATAAATTAATAATTTGTTCGATATATTCTTATCTACCTCATGAGTTTAATGCTTTAGTATTTTCTTTATCGAAACTCAATAAAGCAACTCATATGCACATATTTACATCGAAACCAACCGCTTTAAATCCATTTCATGTACTTATTAAGCCCATTGGCCCCTTGTGTAACTTAGATTGTGACTACTGCTTCTATCTCGATAAGACAGAATATTTTCCAAATCAAAATCGTTTTGATATGAGTGACGCACTTTTAGAAGATCATATTAAGGGATACATCGAAAGTCAGCCCCGCGGCACAGTAGAGGTGACCTTTGGTTGGCAAGGGGAGAACCGACTCTACGCGGTATCGACTTTTACAAGCGAGCCATCGCCTATCAGCAAAAGCACAAACGAGAGGGCATGAATGTGTTGAACACATTTCAGACCAACGGTGTGCTTATCAATGATGAATGGGCCCAGTTTTTGAAACTGAATCGTTTTCTGGTGGGTATTAGTCTTGATGGCGACGAAGAGTTACATGATCGCTACCGCAAACATCGAAACGGCAAAGGATCTTATCAGCAGGTAGTAAGAGGGCTACGTTGTCTTCAAAAGTATGATGTGGAATACAACATGTTAACCGTGATTCAAGCAAATAACGGCAATCACGGTAGAAGGGTTTATCAACATCTCACATCACTTGGCGTTCAATTTATTCAATTTATTCCGGTCGTTGAAGCTGAGAAAGGCAAAGGTGTCACAGATCGAACTGTCGGAGCAAAACAATTTGGCCGCTTTATGATTGAGGTATTTAACACTTGGCGTGAAAACGATATTGGTCGTGTGTTTGTAAGCCACTTCGACAATGCATTGGGCATGAGTTTGGGTATGCCGTCATCGAGCTGTGTTCATTCGTCAAGTTGTGGCAATAACTTAGTCATTGAGCACAACGGTGATGTGTACAGTTGTGACCACTTTGTTTATCCGCAATTTAAGCTGGGCAACATTAAACGCAGTGACTATCCAGATCTGATTGAAACACCAATCCAGCAGAACTTTTCTCTCGGAAAACCATCGTCAAGCGCGCTGCACTGTGGTCAGTGTTCACAACGTTATTTGTGTCATGGGGCTTGTCCTGCTCAGAGGATCAATCAAAACGGAGAGATCTCGTTCACTGAGAAGCACCATCTGTGTGAAGGATACTTTATGTTCTTCTCTTTTATTGAACCGTATTTAAAAGCGATGGGTGAATGTTTAAGACAACAATTGCCGGTGATTTATTACTCACATTTCGTCAAAGGGGAAGAATAAATAATATTGAAGTGAGTAAATATCTTCTTCTATAAGTGCGATGCGCTTAATGATTTTTTGGGTTCCATTTTTCTTGATTTATGTTCTGTTAATTTGTTTTTAATAATTTTTGTAAAAGTGTGAATTAATCTTTCGTCAAAAAATGCGATGCAATCGAAAAATAATTGAGGTGAATGGATGGAGTTATGACTCAGATATCGAAAATATAAAAAGTCGTTTTAATAATAATAACTCGTGATATTAAATTATTTCCAACGAAGCAGCTTATTTAACTGAGTGATTATTTATAATGTCTGTGTGCTGGAAAGATTTAACCGAGAAAGACAATTTATTTGCGACTCGTCAGAGCGTTGCAGAATTAGCCAAGAATGTGTTGCATCAACACGTAATGATTATTTCAGACCAAGTTAAATTAGATGTTCAAGCAAATAGTGCCGCCCATTACACGCGTCAAACTGCAGATATTGAATATGTATGCCGTTTATTATGGTTAGCGGTTCCGGCAAAGCATGTTCATCCTGAAATCAATCATTTGTTGAGTCAGAGAATCATTGATGGAACTACGCCTGATTCTAGTGAGTTTTGGCAACCTGCAAAGGACTATGACCAACGAGTTGTAGAAATGTCGGCCATCGCGATGGCGCTTGTGGAAGCGCCTGAAATCTACTGGCAACCATTAACTGAAGAGCAACAAGCGAATTTGTCTGAATGGTTGCTATCGTCTACGTACATCGCACTGCCACCCAACAACTGGTATTGGTTCCGCGTGCTTGTTTTGGAATCTCTGTCTTCGCTTGGTATTGCTGTTGATGCGTTGAACTTAGAGTTCGATCTACAAGCCATCGATGATATGCAGCTTGAGCAAGGTTGGTATGAAGATGGCGCCACTGGTGTTATGGATTACTACAATCCTATGGCATTTCAGCTTTACGCCTTGATGTATTGTCGCTGGAATCCAGAATCACCACGTAAAGAATTACTGCTTAGTAACGCGTTAGAGTTCGCGAAAACTTACAGTGACTGGTTTGACGTTGAAGGACGTCAACTCGCCTACGGCCGTTCATTAAATTACCGTTTCGCAGCATTAGCTTTTTGGGCCGAACTTGCCAGAGTTAACCCAGAGCATCCTGATATTGGCTTATGGCGAACGCTTTGGACACAAGGGATGAACTGGTGGGCGAATCAGCCTATTTCTGACAACAACGGCTTACTTCTACCGGGATTCGCTTACCCTAACTTGCTCATGAGTGAATTCTATACCAGCTCGGTGTCACCACTATTAGCTTTTAAAGCGTTTAATGCCTTAGCGATGGAAGATACTCATCCTTTCTGGCAGGCAGAGTTAGCATCACTGACGCCTACCACAAAACCACAGTGGGTAAACGACAGACATCTTCAGTGGCGTAATGGTGGCAGTTACTTATTAACCAATGCTTCTGGCAGCAACGAGCTACGTGAATGTGTCGATAAATACTATAAATTTGCTTACAGCTCTGCCCATGGGTTCTGCATCGACAGTGTCCGTTGGATAAACCAAGGCTGGGCGGGCGATAACATTCTTGCTTTCCAGCATCCTGAAACGCTGCAGTGGTACAGCAGACCGAGACATATTGAAGCCTACCGAGAGGGAGAGGCGTTGGTCTCTGTCTGGTCTCCATTCAATGGTTGCAACGTTACCACCTACCAAAGTCTTCAAACAGATCGAGAAGTTCGTATTCATCGAATAACGAGTGACCGAGATTTGTCGTTCCTTATGACCGGATATTGTGTGGACGAGTGGCGAGGCTGGTTTAGTCACGCTGCCGCAGCGCCTTCGCGAATTGAATCCAAAAAATTATTTAGTGAATTGCGGTTGGTCAGAGGTCAGGGGCAAGCCTGTTGCTACCCGTGCGCTCCGAACACCAACGTTGTGTATCCGCATTCCAGTGTTCCCGCTATTTCGGGTGTCATCAATGTTGGTGACACGGACATAGAAGTCCATGTTCTGGCCGGAAATATATGAGCATTGCTTATGTAATGCCTTGAATTCCTTAAAACAAAAACCTTGAAACAATAGATCATCTTATGGAGTTAAATATGAAGAAACACAATAAGATACCTCATTTGGGCAAAGCGGCTTTAGCAGTTGCTGCAGCTCTGTCTTTCTCAAGTTGGGCAGGTACTTATAATGAAGCGCCTCAGCTGAATGAGTTGGTGAAGTCCGGTAAGTTACCTAAAGTTGAGGAACGTTTACCGGAAAATCCATTGGTTGTTGAGCCGAATGAGTCTATCGGTCAATACGGTGGAACCTTGAACCTAGTTGGTAAAGCAATGGATAACGGTCACCGCATCCGCACCATCGCTTATGACAACTTGTTTAATTTTGATACTACATACTCGAAAGTCATTCCAAACTTAGCGGTTGGTTTTACTTCAAACACCGAAAATACTGAGTTCACTATTCAACTACGTAAGGGTGTGAAATGGTCTGACGGTACTGCGTTCACTGCGGACGATATTGCATTTTATATCAATGAAATTATTGGTGACCCAGAACATTCTGGTAACCGTCCTTTAGCACTGCCTGCTCATGATTCAGCAAAAGCAGAAGTGATTGACGCGCATACTGTGAAAATCACTTTAGCCAAACCAAACGGCATGTTTATTCGCACATTAGCGACTGTAGATAGTGAAAGTTTCACCGCTTTCCCTAAACACTACTGTTCTCAATTTATGCCTAAGTTCAATGACAAAGCGGTAGAAAACGCGAAAGCAAAAGGATTTGATTCATGGCGTCAATATGCTTCAACACGTTGTGAAGCGCATTATTTCCTTGAGCACCATGCAAACGTAGACCGCCCAGTACTTACTGCATGGAAAGTGACCACACCACCGGGACCAAACGCGACGTATGCAGTTTATGAGCGTAACCCTTATTACTGGCAGGTCGATACTGAAGGCAACCAGCTACCATATTTGGATTCAGTTCGTTGGCGTTACAGTGAAGATCAGGAAGAAATGGTGCTTCGTGCCGCGAATGGCGAAACGGATTTTCAACACCGCGATATCGGTCAGACATCGTACCGTTCTTTGCTGATTGAAAATGAAGAGAAAGGCAATTACACCTACAAGTTCCGTCCTAGCACACTAAGCACTGAGCTTGCACTGCCTTTGAACCAAACATCTAAAGATCCTCTAAAACGTGAGCTATTCGCGAATAAGGATTTCCGTATTGCTCTATCACATGCGATTGATCGTTCGGAAATCAGCGAAACAGTATATTCAGGTGTTGTAGGCCCTCATCAGGCTGCTCCAACGGATATTTCGCCTTTCTATGACAAAGATGCTGTAGAGCAGTACACGCAATATGATGTTAAGAAAGCCAACAAGATCCTTGATGATTTAGGCCTGACTAAACGTGATTCGGAAGGCTATCGTTTGCTTAAGAATGGCGAGCGTCTGCGTATTGAAGCGATATCTGAAACTCGCAGAAAAGGCGTATTTGCAGATGCATTAGAACTGATCAAAAACCAATGGAAAGACGTCGGCATCTTCCTAGACATCCGTATCATTGAATCTAATCACCTGATCAACCTTCGTCTAACGAATGATTTCGATTTGATTCCTAACCTAGGTGAAGGCGGTGTTGGTGTTATTGATGAAGCTCGTTACTACTTCCCATTCAGCCCTGAATCTACATGGGGTATGGGTTACTACCTATGGGCAAATGAGCCAACCAACGAGTTTGCCGTTGAACCACCAGCTTACGTGAAACAGCAGCTTGAGTTGTGGAAAAAGGTAACAGAAACCTCTTCTCAGGAAGAACAACAGAAATACATGAAAGAAATCATGCAAATCGCGAAAGAAAATTTCTACGTGATTGGTATTGTTGAAGCTATGCCTGCTGGTGTTGTGGTCAGTAATAAACTGCATAACGTTCCGGAAAATATGCCTCAGTCTTGGAACTTCCCAACGCCTGGACCAATGCGCATGAGCCAGTTATGGAAAAGCCAATAATCCATAATGTCTGATCGTCCTTGCCCCACGGGACCGTGGGGCAATTATTAGCACGAATAACAATAAATAAACCTATAAAGCTGCAGCTTGAGAAGTGTTCAATTTCTCCAAGCTCACATTCATCACACGTCAGTGGTAAACAATTTGGTGTCACTATTTAAGGAACAGTAATGAACATTTTTTTTCTGTTTGCAGGTAAGCGGCTAGTGTCTATATTTGTCACTCTTTTGGCCGTATCAATTGTCGTTTTTGCCGTTATAGATCTGCCTCCAGGAGATTTTGCTACGGCCAAGATCGCTGAACTTCAAGCGATGGGACAAACTGTGGATCCGCAGATGATTCATACCATGCGCGAAATGTATGGTTTGGATAAATCTCTGGGCGAACGCTATGTCAATTGGATTGCAGGACTGTTAGTTGGCGATTTAGGAATATCGCTAACCACTAACCAGTCTGTGTGGGAAACGATCGAGCCACGTATATGGCCTACAGTTTCACTTGCTGCAGCCGTATTCATTTTCCAGTTTCTAATCGCTATTCCAATTGGCATGTATTCAGCGTTACGTCAGTACTCTTGGGGAGACTACATAGCGACGATTTTTGGATTTATAGGCATGGCAACACCTAACTTTGTGATTGCAATCGTCGCTCTGCTGATTGGTTATTACAGCTTTGATACTGTGGTTTCCGGCTTATATTCCGATGCATATCTTGACCAGCCTATGTCTTGGGCAAAACTCATGGATGCTGCTTCAAGAAGCTGGATTTACATCCTAGTTGTCGGTACCGCAGGTATGGCTGGCATTATTCGTATCATGCGCGCGAACTTACTCGATGAGCTGAAAAAGCCGTATGTAAAAACAGCGCGAGCGAAAGGGCAAACGGAGGCAAAACTCATTTTGAAATACCCAGTTCGTATTGCGATTCTTCCGATTGTATCAACTATTGGCTGGATGCTTCCTGCGTTGCTGGGTGCAGACATTATTGTAAGCCAGGTAATGAACATCCCAACTCTTGGCCCACTAATGCTCGCGTCATTACGTTCTCAAGATATGTATGTTGCGGGTGATGTTCTACTGATCATGTCCATTCTCACCATCATTGGTACCTTGATTTCTGACCTTTTACTGTACTGGATTGACCCTCGAGTACGTGTTGGCGTTGCGAAGGAGTTTTAATTATGACTACGTCTGCTATTAGTAATCTTGGGCATCTGTTTAAGCGTCGCAAGAAAACTATTGATTTAAGTACTGCAACCCAGTGGCAGCTTATAGGCATGAAAATGCGTCAGCACAAGCTGGCATGGTTCAGTTTGAAGTTTTTGATCATTGTGTATGTTATTGCTGCGTTTGCCGAGTTCTTTGCACCGTTTGATCCGAGTGATAACTGGAGACGCTATACCTATGCTCCGCCACAATCTGTGAGCTTGTTTGAAAATAGCCATGATGGATGGCGCTGGGCTCCTCATTTGGAGTTTTATAAGAGTGAAACAGATAAGCGCACCTTAAAGAGGCATTATCAGTTGGATCCAGAGACTAAAGTTTACTTTTCATTCTTTGGAAAAACAGAGTCTTATGAACTGATGGGCTTTATCCCGATGAGTTACAAGTTCATCGTACCGCACGATACCAAGCAACCTTTCTTCATTTTGGGTTCAGATCGTATGGGACGAGATATGTTGTCGCGTCTTATTTATGGTGCACGTATTTCCTTGTCTGTTGGCCTTATGGGGGTATTCACAACATTTGTTTTGGGTATTTTGATCGGTGGTGTATCAGGTTATTTTGGCGGTACAGTCGATAACATCATTCAGCGTACGATTGAGTTCATCAAATCGATTCCGACACTTCCGCTGTGGATGGCGCTATCGGCGTCTCTGCCTGCTGAGTGGAGCTCACTAACCAAATACTTCTTAATCACCATCATTCTGGGCTTAGTTTCTTGGCCTGATATGGCTCGAGTGGTGCGTAGTCGCTTTATGTCATTGCGTGGCGAGGAATATGTGGCAGCGGCTTGGCTGGATGGCAATAGCCCGTTTGAAATTATCCGACGTTATATGGCGCCGAACTTCATGAGCCACATTATCGCTGTAGTGACACTCGCAATTCCTATGATGATTTTGGGTGAGACAGCATTGAGTTTCCTTGGCTTAGGTCTACAAGCTCCTATGGTGAGCTGGGGTGTACTACTTCAAGAAGCACAAAACATTCGAGCTTTGGCTGAAGCTACTTGGCTACTCATTCCTGCGGTAGCGGTAATTATTGTTATTCTAGCGATGAACTTCGTTGGTGATGGTCTGCGTGATGCCTGTGACCCATACCATGATCAGGGAGCAAAATAATGAGCGATAAAATTCTACAAGTTAAAAACCTTAATGTGAGTTTCCCGACCAGTATGGAGCACTTCCATGCGGTTAAAAATGTGTCATTCGATTTGTATCGTGGTGAAACACTGTCTGTTATCGGCGAGTCGGGCTCAGGTAAGTCGGTCACTTCGTCTGCAATTATGCAGCTCTTAGATAAACCAGGGCGAATAGATTCCGGTGAGATTCTTTACACCACCGAAACGGGCGATGTTATTGATATTGCACAAGTGGATCCACGCAGCAAGAGTATGCGTTCATTACGCTGTTTCAACTTTTCACTAGTTTCACAAGAGCCGATGGCAGCGTTGAGCCCAGTGCACACTGTCGGTGATCAAATCAAAGAAGTATTGTGTCTGGTTGACCCAAGCATCACGAAACAACAAGCGCACATGAGAGCAATTGAACTGCTTGAACAAGTGCAGATGCCGGAACCATCAAGTCTAATTAATAAATACTCATTTGAGTTATCGGGTGGTCAGAGACAGCGGGTCGTGATTGCAATGGCGATTGCTTCTCGTCCTGACATTCTAATTGCGGATGAGCCGACAACGGCGCTTGACGTTACCACGCAGGCAGAGATTTTAGATCTGTTTAAGAAACTGCAAGATGAAATAGGTATGGCGATTCTGTTCATCACTCATGACCTTGGTGTAGTAGCACAAATTTCAGACCGAGTTGTTGTGATGGAAAAGGGTGAGGTGGTTGAATGTGGAAATATTCGCCAAGTCTTTGAACGTCCTGAACATCCCTATACCAAAAAGTTGATGGAAGCGACGCGATCTCTAGAAAAACCTTCAAAAGTGAAAGTACCATATTGCTTGCATGAGGGCAGTAATGTTCGTCCGATTCTGGATTTGAATGGTGTAACGAAAGTTTTTCATAAGCCTGCAAAAATGTTCCAGAAAAAAAGCACGATGACAGCGGTTGATAATGCTCACCTCAAACTGTATCCGGGAGAGTCGTTGGGCATTGTGGGTGAATCTGGTTCGGGTAAGAGTACTTTAGGGCGAGCCATTCTTGGTATGTCTCCTGCGACATCAGGTACGATTCAATACGTTGATGAGAAAGGTAACGTTGACATTGAGCTATCTGACTACAAACGTGTGGTACGTGACCCGCTGTTTGCGGACCTTCGATTGATATTCCAAGACCCTTGGTCGTCGTTAAATCCACGTATGACTGTATTCGATATCATCGAAGAGCCGTTAATTAAACTGCGTACTGAAATGAACAAAGCGGAACGTGAAGAGCGTGTTCGTAACATCATGAAGTGGGTTGGGTTGCCACCTCAGTTCTCAAGCCGTTATCCCCACGCTTTCTCTGGTGGTCAGAGGCAACGTATCGTTATTGCTCGTGCGTTGGTCACTATTCCGAAAGTTGTTATTGCAGATGAAGCGACGGCAGCTCTGGATGTATCGTTACGTTCTCAGGTTCTGGATTTGCTTATCGAGTTTCAGAACGTATATGGAACAGCATTCATCTTAATTACTCATGATATTGCGACGGTTAAGTACTTCTGTGACCGAGTATTAGTATTGCAGCATGGAAAGATCGTGGAACAGGGTGCGGTGGAACAGGTGATATACCATCCGGAACAGGCTTATACCCAACAGCTAATTTCAGCCGTTCCCGTCGCAGAATTAGCGCCTGAAATATCCGTTTAATTCTATTATTCATAGCCTTCTCATTAGGGATATTGAGAAGGCTTCTTTCGTTGGAGATCTAGCATGAGTATTTGGAACAAAATGTCTATTGTTGGTAGGTTCTATTTTGTCACTAGCCTTTTGCTGGTGGTCATTACAGCGATAGGAGGCATTGGCTATTGGCAAAGTCAGAAGCTGACGGAGCAGTTAGATTACATTGGCAAGTTTTCTATGGATGAGCTGTCTCGCTTATCGGTCGTTGAAACTGAGTTGGTCGATTTGGAAAACGATATCGCTCATTTTAACAATGAGACTTGGAAGGAGATCAGTGAGCACGTACTGGTTCACGTCAACTTCTCAAAACAAGAAATCGCTCAAATTGACAATCAACACAATGGGTTAAGTTTACAGTGGGTGGTACCAGAAAG
This sequence comes from Vibrio sp. Hal054, assembly GCF_037162405.1. Lineage (NCBI taxonomy): Bacteria > Pseudomonadati > Pseudomonadota > Gammaproteobacteria > Vibrionales > Vibrionaceae > Vibrio > Vibrio sp. Hal054. The sequence goes on from NZ_JARLUT010000002.1 coordinate 235,845, forward strand.
CTTTGAGCAAGATTTTCAACGTTTGATGAACATGATGGAGATGCACGGTGAACTGTTATCGGAACAGCAAAAACGCAAACAAAACTACCGCTTACTTTCTTCACAGGTAAAGCGCTTTATTTATACCTTGAGCGCTACTGAGAAAGATATGAACAGTGCCATGATGGTGGAGAACTTAAGTAGTCGTTTAGACTCCCTTATGTTCAATACAGACAAGGCATTGGATTCAACCAACCTAGAAGAGGTTGAAACTTTTTTCGTCAAGAACAAAGAAGTCAGTAACCAAATCATTGCTATGGTTTCGGAACTCGCCGAGCGCAGTAACAGTGTGTCGAAAAAAATCAGAAGTTAATTGAATCACTACTAGCGCACGGTACTCAGCATGATGGTGCGGTTTTTAATCATTTACAGATGATCAAGTTATCTGCCGAAGAGAAAAGCATTACGCAGAATCTCTCTTTTCATGTGCGAGAACAAATAAATGCTTTAGAGACCTTTAGAGATGTTTTAATTGTTAAAGCCCAAAACAAGGTCTTGGAAGTAAAAGAGCAGCAGAGTCGTTATATGTTGCAGTTGGTTGCCTTCATCGCCGCTGTGGGGGTATTGTCATTAGGGCTTGTCATCGCGACTTCTCGAAATATACAAGCTGGCTTAAGGGTATTAAGAGCGGTTCTAAATTCGATGGCAAATCGTGATCTCACCTTGCAAGCATCGTATAGCAAAAGTAGAGAAATGGCGTGGTTGGCTAAGCACGTAGAATCGGTTCGTGAGTTACAATGTGGATTATTGGGGCAACTGCAACAATCCTCTCATACCCTGAATGAGGTCGTGGAACATAACAGCGCCCATGCGTGCCAAACTGAGCTAGCGTTAAAACACCAAGTTGAGTTAACCGATGAAGTCGCTTCATTAACCGAAGAGATGGAGGGCGTTATCAAACATGTGGCTCAGCAGGCCAAAGCAACCAGCGACAGAATGGCGTTAGCGGTTGATGAATCTCAAAAAGGCTATGAACATATAAAGCTCAATGACCAGTGCATAGCTTCGACGTCAATGTTACTCGATCAAGCAGTAGAAACGATTGGCCATCTAGTAAAAGATGCCAAGCAAATAGAATCTGCCCTTGCGATGATCGAAGAAATTGCAGATCAAACAAACTTACTCGCATTGAATGCAGCGATAGAAGCCGCCCGGGCAGGAAAACATGGCCGTGGCTTTGCCGTTGTTGCTGATGAAGTTCGCCAATTAGCGACTAACACCACGCAATCAACCAACGGTATTTTGGGCAACATTCAATCACTGCAACAAAGTGTTTCTCAATCGGTACAACTGATTCAACAATGTAAAAGTAGCATGTTAGAAGCCACACACAGTTCTCAAATCTCTTATGATGCGGTGAAGGAAGTAAAACTATGCATTGATACTGCTGCCGAGATGTCACATGCAATATCCGTTGCAACGTCGCAACAACTGACAACAAGTCATGTCATGGTGGAAAAGTTGACAGCAATTAAAATCAGCGCGCAAAACAATACCAAAAGTGTTGAGGCTCTTTCCGATAGCATCAGTGAGATCAAGCAAGTCTCTTCTAAACAGCGCGCCTTAGTCAGTGATTACGTCATCTGAGCTCAAGATAGATAATGTTAATGAAACTGTATGTAATTTCTTGACTATCAGCCATTTTTTGTTGAAAAGGCCATGAAAATCACTAAAACAGTTCACTTCGGCGATTAATTGTGAAAAAAGATAACTGAACCCTATTTTTTTTGAGCACATTATTTTAAATTAACGGGTAGACGTTTAGTTGTTTGGAAACGTGTTTTAGTTTTTTTGAAAGCTGCTCTAGGCGGCATTCTATCTGAATCGAGCTCATGCCAACTGCTCATTGGGCGATAAAGAGTATGTCGATAAAAATGAATATGAATAATAGGTAAGACAAGATGACAGCTGACAAGCAACCCGAATCTGTTTCTTCCGTATTGAAGACATTTGGTATTTTACAGGCACTTGCGACGCAAAAGGATATTGGCATCAGTGAGTTAGCTCAAAGATTGATGATGTCTAAAAGCACGGTATATCGTTTTCTGCAAACGATGAAATCTCTTGGTTACGTTGCTCAAGAAGGTGAAACCGAGAACTATTCGTTAACTCTAAAGCTGTTTGAACTCGGTTCAGCTGCACTTGAGTATGTTGATTTGGTGGAGATAGCGAACATCGAAATGCGTCGCATCTCTGACCTGACTATGGAAGCCCTCCATTTAGGGGCTTTGGACGGTGATAGCATTATCTATGTGCATAAGTTGGATTCTAAATACAACTTACGTATGCAGTCTCGTATAGGACGACGCAATCCGCTTTACTCGACGGCAATCGGTAAAGTATTGCTATGTACTCGCCCTGAGCAGGAAGTTCGCGACATTCTTTCTGAAGTTGAGTTTGTTCAAACAACAGAGCGTACGCATAAAGATGTGGATTCTTTACTCGTTGAGCTAGCGCTGGTTAAAGAGCAAGGTTTTGCAGAAGATGTGGAAGAACAAGAAATCGGCTTGCGCTGTATTGCCGTACCTGTATACGACCGTTTCCATCAAGTGATCGCGGGCTTAAGTATTTCTCTTCCAACCATACGTTTTACCGAAGAGAAGAAAGTGGAATATGTTACTGAGTTGCATGCTGCTGCTCGACGTATTTCTAAGAAGCTAGGCTGCGCTGATTATCCGTATGAAGACTAATTAACCATCTTTAACAAATGAAAGCCGTGTATAGCCTTATCTATACACGGCTTTTTACTTTGTTCTGCTTAAATGTTAAACAGAATATTTCATTCAGATATTGCAACAGCAGAATGAACGGAAATTACCAAAACCTTGGACAGAATCTCACTCTGGACTGACATTTTTCTCATGATGATTTGGCATTGTATTTATATGTTTGAGTAATGTTTTAAGAGATATGACATGGAATTTTGCCAAGAAGATCGAAGAGCCCTATATGATGTATGGATGTCGCAGAAAGCGAAAATGCATCTTACCCAAATGGAAATAACCAAACGCCTTGGTGTAAGCCAAGTGGAGTTTTCAAATCTTCTACGTGGTAGCGAACCCCTATCTATGTCATTCGTGACAAAGTTCTGTAAACACCTTCACGTTGAACCGGAAAACGTATTACCGACGTTGAGACAGAAGAGTGGAAGAGGGGAGTCTGTCGTTTATTTGCAGAACCGAGTTAGTGTGGATGGCGAGATTCAGAAAGTACATGTGGAAGGTAATCAAGTCATCATTGAATATGTGCATGTAGCGAAGTTGTAACGAGAATGGGCGCGATTTAAGATTGTAGATTGATAAAAAAGCCAGTCATAGAGACTGGCAAGGAGATCGATGAGTTTCTATTTCTAGGGTGTTGTCTATGTATTAGTTCAGACTAGATCTGACACTTCAATTTGAAATGAAGAGAGTTACCCACTTTGATTAAAGGTGCTTAATCCGAAATCAAAGAAACTAAGAGGTAACTCTCATGCTTCATACTAGCAATCCAATTATCAAACACAAAGCTGGTCTTCTCAATCTTGCAGAAGAACTTGGCAATGTATCAAGAGCCTGTAAGGTTATGGGCGTATCAAGAGACACTTTCTACCGTTATCAAGAGCTGGTTGAAACTGGTGGTGTTGACGCATTGATTAACCAAAGTCGAAGAGCACCAAACCTTAAAAATCGTGTCGACAATGAAACTGAACAAGCGGTTTTAAAGTACGCAATTGATTTCCCTGCACACGGCCAAGTGAGAACAAGCAATGAGCTGCGAAAGCTAGGTGTGTTCATCTCTCCAAGTGGTGTCCGCTCAATCTGGCTTAGGAACGATCTTGAGAACTTCAAAAAGCGACTTATTGCTTTAGAGAAACAGGTTAATGAGAACGGCATCATTTTAACGGATGAGCAAGTTGCAGCTCTAGAGCGTAAAAAGCATGACGATGAAGCCTGCGGTGAGATAGAAACGGCTCATCCAGGCTACTTAGGCTCTCAGGATACCTTCTATGTAGGCAACTTGAAGGGAGTTGGACGCATCTACCAACAAACCTTTGTCGATACCTACAGTAAAGTCGCTTTTGCTAAGCTCTACACCACGAAAACGCCTATTACCGCAGCAGATATGCTAAATGACAAAGTGTTGCCGTTCTTCGAAGCACACGAGCTACCAATGCTGCGAATACTCACTGACAGAGGTACTGAATACTGTGGCCGAGTTGAGCAACATGACTATCAGCTTTACCTCGCTATAAACGATATCGATCATACGAAAACCAAAGCGATGTCGCCGCAAACGAACGGCATCTGCGAACGCTTCCACAAGACGATATTAAATGAGTTTTACCAAGTCACCTTCAGAAAGAAACTATATGGCTCGATGGAAGAGTTGCAGAAAGATCTGGACGAATGGATGGACTACTACAACAATCATCGTACTCATCAAGGAAAAATGTGCTGTGGCAGAACGCCAATAGAGACATTAGAAGATGGGAAATAAATCTGGGCTGAAAAAAATCTAGCCCAGATATAATCTGACAGGCACTGAGTCAAAAATGGGTAACTGTCAGATCAGGTCTGAATTAGTACATGTCATATCGTTGTTTTAATAAATTTTTGATCAGGCGATGAAGTCTTTACGCATTGGCGTAAAGTTATCTAGCAAGACGCCTTTTTCTAAACAAACACAACCGTGCATTACGTTTGGTTCTTTGTAGAGCGCGTCTCCTGCTTTCACGATTTTCTTTTCATCACCTATGGTGAATTCGAATTCGCCGGAAAGGACATAAGTTAGCTGTTCGTGTGGATGGTTGTGTAGAGTACCGACCGCACCTTTTTCAAAATAGACTTCTACGCTCATGATGTTCTCGCTGTATGCAAGGATTTTGCGAGATACACCATTGCCTAGATCTTCCAATTTAACGTCTTTGTTGTATATGAACATAGCTTGTCCTTACTTATATAACTTCTGATGGAATTACGGCTTTCTTGGTGTCTCTAACCAACCGAAACATGGTCAGTAAGTTCACGCAAATCAATGTCGCCTCAAGCATGGTTCCACCAATCGAACCGACGATTATATTGTTGATTAACCAGCAGACTCCTCCCACTAAGAAGGCAATGCGCATCGCTATCCCTCTAAGCATAAACACTGCGAACGTCCCAATAACTGTCCCAACAATCGGCCACATGTCCCACCAGTGGTTTGAAATACTTAACCCTAAACTTAGCCCCAAAACTATAAATACGGCGGCAACATATCTAGAGGAAGTATAAATCGATGTCCCGGTCCTTGCGGCAGATAATGCAGCACTTAAAGCCGAAGTCATTGAACCGAGTAACAAGTAATGCAACAGATGGTTCATATTGAAAATCAGCATGATGATTTTCAACTTACGGTCATCTTTTTGATAAAACGTTGATATACCCAAAGCAAAACTGACTAACCCTAAAGCCTGAGCCAAAGAAAAATCCATCAAACTCTCACACTCGAAAAGTAATAGACAACTGAGCAAATCATAAAAATTACTCAGAACCCTTTTCAAATGGACTGCGCTTGATGTTTACCTTTTGACATGCTCAGCGAGCCATTTTGCCTATCCACTCTTCCCACTGATTCTAATCAAATGCAATTTTAACAAGTATTTAGAAACGCCAAGTAAACTACTATTCATCAGTATCTGAGTGTTTTATCGTTGGTACGATATACAAAAAGCACATCAATTACAATTAATATTAAAACACCTTTTCAATAATGTGTGGGTGATTAAATTTTTTTAAATCAGCGCTTAGATATAAAGCTAATTATCTTCTTGGATAACAGACTATGTTCTGAAATACAGTCTTATCTGTAACCGCTTTATAGCCATGGGGTTGATCAGCCATGAAACGAATGCTTCCTCCTTGACCAATAAGGTGCCATTGCCCCTCAAAGTAGAGGTTTAGTTCGCCACTTAGGACGTGGACATGCTCTATTACTCCTACATCATGGGCTTCCGACATCTGTTGATGCTGGTCGGTTAAGGTTATTTCGAACATTTCAAAGCCTGCGTCTTCCCTAAAGGGGAACAAAGTATTTACTTTCATTTTTGGATCGTCAGGAAAGGTCAGTTCACTGCCTCGTAGCTCTGGTTCATCAGCAAAGAAGGCTGAAAACGAGGTTTCTAATCCACTGGCTATTTTCCAAAGTGTTGAAATGGTTGGGCTTGATTCGCCTCTTTCGATTTGCCCAAGCATGGCTTTTGAAACTCCAGTTAGTTTTGACGCAGCATCTAAGCTCAATCCCTTGTTTGTTCTTAAAGAGCGTAAGTAATTGGCTATCTGAGTTTTGAAAATGGTGTCGTCCACAAATAAAAATCCTTGTTGTGCGTTATAGCGCACGGTGATATTCTCAGTAGTGTACGTTATAACGCACGCGTGAAAAGATTTCTAGGAAAAGGGTATGAAATGCAAAAAGGAATATTTAATTTAAGTCACGTTTCGGCAGGCTTTACCGCAGTATTAGTGGGTTACACCAGTTCGGTGGTAATAATTATTCAGGCTGCAACGGCCGCAGGCGCTACTTCTTCTCAAATAGAAAGTTGGCTACTGGCTCTTGGTCTGGCAATGGGCATCACTTCTATTATCTTTTCTTGGTATTTCAAGAAGCCAGTTTTAACGGCTTGGTCAACGCCGGGAGCGGCTATGCTTGTCGCCGCTGTCGGGCAATATGATATGTCAGTGGTGCTAGGCGCATTTGTCATCTCAGGCTTATTGATTGTATTGACCGGGCTGATATCGCCACTGAGTAAAGCACTGGCTAATATCCCTCCGCAGCTGGCGACAGCGATGTTGGGAGCTATTTTGCTTTCGTTCTGCGTGAAAACCTTTAGTCCTGTGATGACAGACCCGATTATCTTCTTCTGTATGTTTGCCGCATTCATAGCAGGAAAGAGGTTTGTGCCTCAGTACACTATGGCGATATTGCTGATTGTTGGCATTGTTTATTCAGTGATTAGTGGTGCATTCGATAATCAAAGTATTGATCTGACGTTTGCAAAACCGGAGTGGATCACGCCGAGTTTTAGTATCGCTGCGATGATCAACCTGAGTTTTCCGCTTTATATCATTACTATGCTTTCTCAGAACTTACCTGGTATTGCAATGATGAGATCGCACGCTTATGAAGTCCCTGTTAAACCATTGCTTCTTGGAAGTGGTATAGCCAATATTCTGTTTGCCCCTTTTGGTGGCTTTAGCGTGAATTTGGCGGCTATATCTGCAGCTATTTGTATGAACAAAGATGTTGATGAAGATCCTGCTCAAAGATACCGAGCTGTGATTTGGGCTGGCATCTTCTATGTGATAGCAGGTATTTGGGCGACCACGGTGGTGGCCACTTTTCTAGCTTTGCCTAAAGAAGTGACGCAGATTCTTGCAGGTCTCGCCTTGCTAGGCACCTTACTGATGTGTTTTCAGACGGCTTTTAAAGACGAAAATATTCGCGAATCCGCGCTGTACACATTTCTGATTACCATGTCTGGAGTAACATTTCTTGGGATTGGTTCCGTGGTGTGGGGCTTAGTTGTTGGATTGTTACATCTACACTTTATAGCCCCAAAAGCTTAGAACGCTATTTACAAAAGTTGTTGTTTACAAGATTCGCTGCGGTTTAGTTTTTACGAATATATCTCCTTAGTGTTCTAGTGCTTTATTACTGTAATAGGAGTCTGAATTTTTCCAGACTCCTATATTCTTAATATTGCTATTAATTGAATTTATACGAGAAATTCCTAGACGCTACATCAACAAGTTAGCTAGCATCATGAAATGTTTTTAATGTGTATGGTTGCATATTAAATGTATCCATTATTATCTATTGATCCTGCAAATGGTTGGAGCGCAGCGGTGAGTTTAAAGTTAAATCCTAAATCGATACTTTTGACGTTTTTATTTATTATATTACTTATTGTTGTTGCCAATATGGCGGGCATTTGGGCTCGGTTTTATCTACAGTTCCCTCATATTAAGAGCTTCATTCGTCTTGTTGACGTCGATACAGAAATGAATATTCCAACACTCTATTCTTCATTTGCAATGTTTGTTGCAAGCGCCTTACTTGCTTTGGTTGGTTATATGCATAGAGTGAGGAGAGAGTCCGGTTTTCCTTGGTTTGGGTTGGCATTTATCTTTATTTTCTTATCAATCGATGAGTCTTCAGAGTTCCATGAAATGCTGGTTGGCCCAGTAAGAGAGACTTTACATACTTCAGGTGTTTTCTATTTCGCATGGGTTATTCCATATGGCATTGTGGCAATTGTGTTGGGTACTGCTTACTTTCGATTCCTGCTGAATTTGCCAAAAAATATGTTGGGACTGTATCTGCTATCTGGCGTAGTGTTCTTATCAGGTGCGATAGGGCTTGAACTGGTGGGCGGTGTGATCGCGCAGAAATCGGGAACAGAGTCGTTTATTTATGCCATGAGTTACACCTGTGAAGAAACGCTGGAAATGTTGGGTATTGCTCTTCTCATCTACACAACTAGCCGCTATATCGTTCAAGTATTTCCTAGTACCAAACTTGAATTTGTAGAGTCAAAATAATCTAGTATTTATTCGCATCAAGGTCTTTGGTTATGAAAGAAATCAGAGGCCTTTTTAAACTCTGATTCCAATCTTTATTTTTAAAACTATTTACTTCATTTATAGGGCTGCAGTTAGCGTTAACTATTCTATTATTAAAAGGTCTTTAGTCATGAGTAGGTACCTAACTATGAACAAACTAAGTGTCGGATTACTAGTGTGTGCGAGCGTATTGTCTGTTAACAGTTTTGCGAGTGAAGAGACAGATACTCGACCAATGAGAATGATGCCTTCATTTGAGAGCGTGGACACCGATGGTGACGGCGTGATCAGTATGTCTGAATTGGATACATACCGTTCAAGTATGCCCATGCAAATGAATCAGGGAAGTGATTCAACTACGAATGCAAAACAATTGAATAAGAGAGACTCAGTGAGCGCATTTGCCTCATTCGATAAGAACAAAGATGGTGTGATTACCCAAGAAGAATTTTCAGCCCATAGTCGTTATTCAAACCCTGGTAACGGTACAGGTGAAATGAAGATGTATAAAGAAGAAAAGACTAACCGCAACAAATCTAAAAATGATAATGGTGGTGGCAACAGCAACAACAGCAACGGAAAAGGCAATAAAAATAATTAAATAGATAAGACATAATCCCCTGAACTTGATGGCTCGGGGGATTAAATACTGGGTAAGGAATTATGCTAGAGCTTTTTCAATCGCCTTAGCTAGAATTTCGTGGTCTGGAGTCATATCTGGAGCAAAATGCCCAATAACTTCGCCATCCTTACTTACTAGGAATTTTTCAAAGTTCCACATAATATAGCCTTCTTTCGCTTCGATACCATGACCTTTGAGCTTTTCTGCAAAACCGCTTTCTGGCGCAGTAGTGCGCTCTGGTAGAGCAGAAAACAGATGTTGGTATAGAGGGTGACGACCTTCGCCGTTAACTTCGATTTTGCTAAATAGAGGAAAAGTTACGCCAAAACGCATGCTGCAAAATGACTGAATATCTGCCTCTTGACCTGGTTCTTGTGCGCCAAACTGATTACATGGAAAACCAAGAATCTCTAATCCATTCTCTTTTTCAGCTTGGTAAAGCTTTTCTAAACCTTCATATTGAGGTGTGAGACCACATTCAGAAGCAGTGTTAACGATCAGCAGTGTTTTACCTTTAAAGTCAGCTAGCTTTTGCTGTTTACCTTCGATTGTCACTAAATCAATATCATAAATTGAGCTCATTATTCTGTCCTTGTATTCCGGTTGAAGTACTTTTAGTTTCTTATTTTCTCAATGAAGTTTTAGCGGCAATAGCCGAGACTTCAAGTCCGATTAACGTTCACAATATCAAGGTATCGCACAATTATATTGTGAGCAATGATAAATTAGTTAACGGGTTAAAGACGAATCGATTTCTATAGTATTCAAGTATTCTGTTAGAGAGACGTGACAATAGAGATAGTAGAGAGCGTTCTTACCGTTAAACTAAGAGGCATTTAAATTATTATCTGTGTTAGTTGCACGAAGTAAATCTTAATTATCTATTTCAAAGCATCATCAAGTGTTTGTATTGTATCTCTTTTTTTGTTGTACCAAACTTTGTCTACTTTATCCCAAGGTATTGGGTCTATAGTGAGGCCCTCCTGTTTAGCGGCGTAATAAGCACTTGAAGTTTCTTTCGTCCAATTTGGGCTTCTTAACTCGGAGCGAGCAGGGGCAAACACTCCAACATACGTATAAATATTGCATCCCTCCAGCCAAAGTTTTGCTCGTCCATCGGGTAATAATCCGAACTTAAAAGTAGTCTGATAGCAGTTTTGTCCTTCGAATCGCCAACTTGGATGTGGATAAGGCTTTTTCATGGCGGCTTTTATTTGTGGTGTAACTTTTACCACGGTCGCGTAATGTCTATTAGTGAAACTTGAGTTCCAATAGAGATAGAGTTCATCTGGCAGAGTTTTGTAACCTAAGCCAATTTGATTGGGAGTAAAGTCTGAATGTCCAAGTGCAATTCCATAGCCATCATAGTCTTGCCGTTGCAGGTCTTCCCGAATGTAATTGATGTTTCTTCTGCTATCGCTTAACAATAGTTGACTATATGGCAGCATTAGACTTGTCCAATCATTCTTTTCATTCACTCCATAAGCTTCTGTTACGCCGGATACGTAGACCCATGGTATAGCGACTCCTATTCTCCATGGATGGAATCGTGCGTCTTGAGGGAAGTCGTCAGTGGTTGAACATGCTGATGCATTCGAAGCCATAAGTATCACGGCTATAAGTTTTAAACTACTGTTCACATTTGTTCACATTCAAGTTCCTTACGTTGATAAGTATTATCAACCAACTTGGCTTTAAATGGTTTGATAGCGCCAGCTCCTATACTTACATCAGATGCGTGCAGTGTGTGGTATAGGAGCCGCTTTTCAGCAAGTACAGCAACGAAGCGTCGGTCAAACGACGATGTTGATGTCGTTATTCTACACCTAGCGAACATTCGTATAATCCAGTCGTTGTGTGATGTATCAGGTATCAGTCAAGACAAAGCGTTTGTAAACATTCAAAATTACGGTAATACATCCGCATTGAAACTATGTACCGAGTAGATTGATGTTCATTTGAGTCCAATACGCCTGATGAATTTTATCGGGCGTATTAGATTTTGGAGAAGTACTCGGTCGATATATATCAACTAACATTTTGTTAGATGTTTGAATCTACTATCTCAACGCTTCTTCAAGTGTTTGCATTTTATCCCTTTTTTCGTTGTACCAGACTTTGTCTACTTTTTCCCAAGGTATTGGTTCTATAGTTAAACCTTCCTGTTTAGCCGCGTGATAAGCACTTGAAGTTTCTTTCGTCCAATTTGGGCTTCTTAACTCGGAGCGAGCAGGGGCAAACACTCCAACATACGTATAAATATTACACCCCTCCAGCCAAAGTTTTGCTCGTCCATCGGGCAATAATCCGAACTTAAAAGTAGTCTGATAGCAGTTTTGTCCTTCGAATCGCCAACTTGGATGTGGATAAGGCTTTTTCATAGCGGCTTTTATTTGTGGTGTAACTTTGACCACGGTTGCGTAATGTCTATTAGTGAAACTTGAGTTCCAATAGAGATAGAGTTCATCTGGCAGAGTTTTGTAACCTAAGCCAATTTGGTTAGGGGTAAAGTCTGAATGTCCAAGTGCAATTCCATATCCGTCATAGTCTTGCCGTTGCAAATCTTCCCTAATGTAATTGATGTTTCGTCTGCTATCACTGAGCATCTGACCATATGGAAGCATTAAACTGGTCCAGTCTTTTTTCTCATTTATACCGTAAGCTTGTGTTACACCGGAAACATAGACCCATGGAATAACGACACCAATTCTCCATGGATGGAATCGTGCGTCTTGAGGGAAGCCGTCAGTGGTTGAACATGCTGAAACATTTGAAGCAATCAATATTAGAGTTATACATTTTAAGCTAATGTTCACAATCATATTCCTCACGCATATAACGATTACCAACTAAGTTGGGTTTGAATGGTTTGATAACGCCGCCACTAATGCTTTCATCAGCTGAATGATGTACAAGATTTAGCGAATGAAATGTTTTTGTTAGGTCAGTCTGAGATAATTCATTGCGCAATTCCTCAATTTGTCCTTTTTTTGCTAACTCCAAGATCTTTTCGCAGTAAGTATTAAAAGTGAAGCTCTGACTTGATTCGTGTTTAGCCGACATTTTTTCTGAAATAGGATAGTAGAGATGTCTTTCAAGTAAGCTTTCAGTGCAGTTCCAAACATCAGTAGTTTCATCTCTGTCATTCATAGGTACTCCTGCGTGTTCAGCAAGCCCAAACATCACTCTTAAGTACAATCGAGATAAATCGCCTTCTGTACAGTTACGATACAATAACCTCGCTTCTGCATACTTATTGTCTTTGGCTGCAAAACGAATTTTATGTTTAGGTATAAGATAGCTGTCTTTACTCCAGCCATGTGACTGGTCGAATTCTTTTGATTTTTCTAGCCGGGATAGCATTGAATTAACTATGCGTGTTTCCTCAAAGCGGGGAATATTGTCTTTTGAGATAGACTTAATTAATTGGTTTTCGAGTAACGGAAGTAAGTAGCTTTTATCACTAAACGCTTGTCTAGAATGATAACCTCCTCCTATATCTGAATGCGCGCCCGGCACCACTATTTCATCAAAGTGTGGTGCTTTATTTAATAAGTTCACACTGAAGTTGTGGCGGTATTCAGTATGGCTACTTGCTACGAGATGAACGGCTTTCGCTACGCGGTCTGGGTTTAACCAGAGTTTGATAGGACCGTTATCATTATCATGAGCTGAAAAGTCCAGCTCCCAAAAGTTTGCCACTGCCGCAACGGTATCGAACAATCCCGCAAAGGCAATGCAGCAATGTTCGTTGCTATTCCAGTCGAAATTATGAGTCATGTCGAGCTTGTATGATTTACATGTTGCGGAAAACGATTTCTGGAATAAGCCCTCTGTAGTATCAAGAACGTCGTTTATAAAGTGTCTTGCCGCCGCCGCGCCTCGACTGAATCCGAAAACATCGAACTCAACTTTATGAAACCCATCTAGCGCGAACTTTCTTTCTACATTGAGAATGATTTGTTCCATTTGACTACAGATTTGTTCTATACCAGTTTTTACTTTCTCCGAGACTCCGTATTTACCTATACCCATGCCTTGACCGCATTCTTGATCTTCATCAGCGGGAGCTATCTCTGTACTGTTTCCTGTACCAATTCCTGTTATGTATTGAGCATGATAGTAAGCATCTTTGTTATCGCTGAATTCATTATTTCTGTATAAATCAAACAACTTTTGAATATTGGTGAGTTCGTTTTTTGCGCTAGCACATTCAAGATTTTCTATTTCTGCTGGGTATTCAAAACATTTATCTATTAGCTCTACGGCCGATAGGTGTTCCTTAAATATCCCCTTGTCACGTAGGATGGCGTTTGAAGCCTCATACGATGTTTTCCAAAGATTCACATGTTTATCGAGTTGCTTTTTGCCCCATTTGGCACTGTAGGTGTTGTTTGCTGTACCATCAAAAAATACTCCCAGACGTAAAGTGATATATCGACACCCTTGAATGGTTATATAGTGACTCTTGCCTGTGACGAGGTTTGGCGTTTCACATGCATTAGCGAGGTGACGTTTAGGGATCTCTTGATTTGGTTTTAGTTGAATGAAATCTCCCAAAGCTAATGTTTGACTCTTCCAAGCGCTTTGGTTGTAACCATGTGGATGTAAACTAAGCCAATCCTTGAGACCTTTGGCTTTACCTTCTGCAGGTAAGCGACTTTGAGTTGCTTCTAGCCACAAATCGTTTTCTAGTGTTATTGACACACGGCCTGAAGCTAATGAGTCTAAAAAGATTGGGTGTTCTCCAACAGTGATTGGATAAGTAGCACCACAAGCACCTGTGAGGATGCCTTTTATGTTTGGGAAGGGCCTATTGTGTTCATCACGAATCACAATTTCTATCCAGTCTTTATATTGTTCACAGCTGAGGCAACAACTGTTAACGCCAAGTGTACTCATGCTTTAACCTCACTAAATTTTACTAATGTGGTAGCGTCACTGCTGGATAAGTGGAATTTTTTGGTTATGTCTGCGATAGAAGAGTTGCTTGTTACTAGCAGTTGTGAAAGAGCATAAAGTTCAGCCTCATCAATAGACCATTGCTGATTTGAAGCATAGATAAGTGCGTCTTTGATGATGATATTGGAAGTAACGTTAGCCTCCATGACTTCGGGTACGACATTCCAAAAACGTCTATCTAAAATCTGGCAATGAATATCTAGATCATAGGAATTCACTAAATGCTCAGGTTGAATAACCCACCAAGGTTCTTCATGTTGTTTATGGCAATCATGTAGCGGATTGTTCAACGTGATGGTGGTTTCGAGATGGCAATAACGTAACGTTTTAATGTTTCCCATAAAAAGGTATTTTTCTGACTCTTGCATCAGATTTAACATTGGCGCGATGACGATAGGGTCATAAAACCTAAAAAGAACCTCTTCACCGTCTAATCCCGCAAGCAGCAGGCTGCGCAGATGGTCCAACACTTCATTTGTCGGGTAGTCTGATTCCAGCAGCAATCCTTGTTGAAGGAGTTCTTCATTTAGAACTGTTAACGATTCAGAGGGTAGCAGCCAAGGTGACATCGGCATCAAGTCTTTAAATTGACCGATACAGAAAAGGGGAATGGCTTCATCTGCTGGCATGTTTTCATTGAGTGCCTTTTTAAATAGATCAGCGGTAACCAACCAGTAGATGTGATTTGAATGATCTAAAACCCACTCTTTCATCATCTATTCTCTTTTACTAGTGGGCATGTTTTAACTGCCGGTACGTGATTTTTTTCAGCGTTCAAAAGTTGCTGATATGAGACTTGACTGGAGCTTTTTACTGGAGGTTGTCGTTTTTCAACACCATTTGGGAGTGTGGGAGATTGACCGTTATATCCGCTTCCGTTACCTGCTCGACCGCCGGAATTCAGGTTGATTGCTGGGCCTACGATACTGACACCAGAAGCGTCTATTTTGACGAAACTACCAGCGGCTTTAAATGTGATTTCTGCTCCTGCTTCAATGACTATTTTGGTGCCACTTTGTAAGTGAATTTCACTTCCTGCGATAGTGGTATACAGGCTACCCACTTTATGGTGATGGTTACCGCTTATTATTTGGGTGAAGTCTTTCACGACTTTTAAGCGGCTTTCTCCGTTTACAGTGATGTGCTGATTGTTTTTGATATAGCTAAATTGGTCGTTATCAACCGTTAAGTGCTTGTCCTGTTTTATGTGGGTTGAATGATCATTGAGAACATCGGCTTCATAATCTTTTTGAGCATGCAGATAGATTTTTTCCTCGTTGGCTTGGTCTTCAAAACTGAGCTCGTTAAATCCTGTCCCTTTATGGGTTTCAGTGCGGATAACGGTTTTGGTTTTGTTCTCCGGCAGCAAGTAGGGTGGAGTGTTTGTTGCGTGATAGGTACGCCCTGTCACGATAGGTTGGTCAGGGTCGCCATTTAAGAATGAGACAATCACTTCATGGCCTATGCGTGGAACCGCTATAACACCGTATTGGCTTCCAGCCCAGCTTTGCGATACTCGAACCCAACAAGAACTGTGTTCGTCTCCTTTCGAGTATCTGTCCCATGGGAAGTGAAGTTTTACACGTCCGTGTTCATCACAGAAAATCTCTTCGCCCTCAGGCCCGACGACGGTGGCAATACAGGGGCCGTCCACTTGATGTTTCGCCATTGGCGTAGCTTGCCAGTGTATGTGTGCAGGAATCAGTTTGAGTTGGTTTGAGTAGGTGGTCGCGCCATGCCCACCGGCTTCTTCTAAAGCTTGTGGCTGGGTTGCGGAATGTTGAGCATAAACGACCAGCCAATCGCGATTATTGGTGTCGTCCAGATGTTCTTCTAAATCAAATTTATATCCCGCTTGAAGTGCTGGCTCGTTGCTTTTCGCAATTGCTGTCTTCGCTTCTCTGCGCAAAAAGCCTAATCGAGCTTGGCTGTAAGCTTTACCGTTTTCGTTGTCTTTGAATCGTCCTGGAAAATCAAAGTGTTCGTATGTTTCTAATTGGTAATCCAATTCAGTGCCAGCGCTAGTTTGGCGGAAAAGATAATCGGGCTTTTTGAAGCTATAGTCAGAAAGCTGAATCTCAGAAACATCGGATTGAGTGCTCTTGATGAGAGAAAAAACGAAGGTGGAATCCGCCGTCCCACCAGCGGCAGCATTGTAAGGAATTGGCGTATTGCGCTTTGGTTGAGTATTGCTGTCATCGTTAAAAAATAACGAGTGTTTACCATTCTTATGGGCGAAGTGGTAAACGATGCCTTCTTCTGCTGCGAGTCTTTGCACGAAATCCAAGTCACTTTCACGGTATTGAACACAAAACTCTCGTTTCTTACTGGACTGTTTCAAGGAAAAGACAAAATCACAGATGCCCATTTCATTCAATAACAGGGTGATGATTTCAGGAACGGTTTTTAACTGAAAGATCCTGCAATTCTGGCGCAGCGACAAACGTTCTAATGAGGGAACTAAAGTGACGGAATAGTAAGAGTGCGAGTGCCCAGTGTCACCTTGGCTGAAACTTCGAACGATGCCGTTGACCTGCTGAACCTCCTCTCCGTTTCTGTACACCTTCAAATGCGCATTTCGGTCGACGATATTGTTAGCCGTGAGGTTTGCCCGACGGCTTGCTAAATCAATGTAGTAGCGAAATCCATAGCAAGTATCACCGTTGTCTAAAAGGGTGTCGGATAGAGATTCATAGCCTTTGTATTCGCGTACAACAAACGTGTCTTCAGGTAGTCCATCAACCGTTAACGTGAAATTAAGCTTTGTCATGTATCCCTCTGAACAACGTTTATCGCATACGAGTAGAGGGAGTAGGCAAGTGAAGTGCCAATTATAAAGTGTCTATATTTCAGTGGCTTAATGATTTTTTATCAAGTGGTGGGCAAGTTTTTACTAGTCAGCGAGCAATAAGTGACACTTGGTGCAAGTTTTTACTTGGATGTATTCACTATTCGCAAAAGGTGAACTCAGTGTGTAGCCGAGGAGTATTAGACAATAGTTAGGCATAACACTGGAGCAAATAAAGTTTGTGACTTCAAACAGCAAAACAACCGAGAAGTGAAGCAGGCAAATAGGTTTCGACCTAGCTTTAAAGTAAGTGAGACTTGTAGGTGAGCAATGCCTTGTTAGTTCTTTAATTATTTCAAATTAGCTCAACCTGTCTAACTGCAATGCCCTGAGTTAGTCACAGTTTAACGGTTGATTGAACGATATAGTAACTAACATAGATTCAATAGACAGCACCGCTGCCCGTTCTTTAACTACGCCTTTTAATAACAAAACTAACTAACTAATAAATCTATATAAATCGTACGCTCAGGAGGCCTCTATGTCCCATAACTATGACAGACATATCAGTAATTTGACTAAAGATACATATGCTTTGATATTGGCAGGAGGCCGTGGTAGCCGTCTTTTTGAACTCACTGATTCTCGAGCCAAGCCAGCTGTTTATTTTGGTGGCAAGTTTCGTATTATCGATTTCCCATTATCAAATTGTTTCAACTCAGGTATTCACCGAGTAGGTATCGCAACTCAGTATAAATCACACTCGTTGATCCGCCATATTAGCCGTGGTTGGGGAAGTTTTAGGGCTCAACAATTTGTTGAAATTTTGCCAGCTTCACAACGAACCGGTGATGATTGGTATGCTGGTACAGCAGATGCGGTATATCAAAATATTGATATCATTCGTTCTCATAATCCTAAATACATTCTAATTTTGTCTGGTGACCATGTGTACCGCATGGATTATGGTACTTTGCTCGCTGAGCATGTGGCGAATAATGCCGATATGACAGTCTGTTGTCTTGAAGTCGATACCGAAGAAGCAGCGGGCAGTTTCGGTGTTTTGACTGTAGATTCTAAAAGTAAAATTGTTGCCTTTGATGAGAAACCAGCCCAGCCAAATGAAATACCTAATAAACCGGGTAAGTGTTTGGCCTCAATGGGAAATTATCTTTTCAATGTCGATTTTCTTTTCAACCAGTTACTCAAAGATGTGGATACCGAAGGCTCGACCCATGATTTTGGACACGACATCATTCCTTCAATTATTAATGAGAGCAATGTTTTCGCGTATTCTTTCAAAGACCCTGACAGTGACAATCAACCTTATTGGCGTGATGTGGGCACATTAGACTCATTTTGGGAAGCCAATATGGAGCTTGTTACTCCTAAGCCACAACTTGATCTTTATGATAAAGCTTGGCCAATATGGACATATCAAGAGCAGCTTCCACCTGCTAAATTCATTTTTGACAACGACGAACGACGCGGAATGGCCGTAGATTCAACGGTATCAGGAGGGTGCATTATTTCAGGCTCTACCATTCGAAAATCATTGTTATATTCGAGTGTTCATGCCCACTCATACAGCCTTATCGAAGAGTCAGTATTGTTGCATGGTAGCCATGTGGGTGAGCGCGCTAAGTTGAAACGAGTTATTCTTGACAGCTATTGTAGTGTCCCTGCCGGCTTATGTATTGGTTATGATAGAGAGCAAGATATAGCGAATGGTTTCCGCGTGACTGAAAAAGGAGTGACCTTGGTCACTAAAGCTATGCTGGATAAACTCGCAAAATAACCGTACTGAATTATCGCTCTAGGGAAACTCTGGTCAGAGACATCGCTTGCCGAGAAACAAGGCAAGCGAGATTGATTGGTCTGACACTCGAATTAAGGTCTTGTCTTCACTTTCTGAAGATAAGACCATTTTGCAACTCGTCGTAATCCAGTACATCGCTACATATACTTAACGACTTTCGATGCCACTTTTTCCACTTTGTTAATTGCACCCGCCAGTTTGTCGATGGCATTCGATATCTTAGATATATCGTTCTTAGCTTCCGTTGCCTCTTTAGTGATCTCCTTCAGTGCATCCAGAGCTTCTTGTTGTTCTTGAGACGTTGCTGTTGATTTGCCTTTTATAAGTAGCTCTAGTTTGTTTATTGCTTCGATTACAGTAAGTTCAGCGATACGTCGTTTTTCGTCACTTAAAATCGGAATATTTCTGTTTGTGATCTTTATCGTTTTAACTAAATGTTCTTCTAATTGGGTTTCAATATCCATACATCATTCCTTCTGACGTCCTTAGCCTTCATTGCTACAAGTGTATGTTTCATCTTCTAACTTAAGTATGCCTTTGCATGAAGCGAGCAGTTCATGAAAAGAGTCAAGTTGCTTGTAATAGTCGTTAAGTTCGCTGACAGTATTCGATATTTCTGAGCTGGTAAATATATCTTTTGAAACTTCGGATTTTAGAGTGTTATGTGAGACTCTTATTTTCTCAACGGCTTTGACTAAAGCATTGCTCTTCATTTCACGGGCACTGTAATCTTTCCATGTTTCATAAATATCCTTGATCATTTGTTTGCGCTGTTGTTTATCTAGTTTGTTCGCTCGCACTAAGTCATTATAGTTTGTGAATAATTCCCTTAAAGAGGTCTGCTCATAGGCTTTTTTTAACTTCCCAAAATGGTCATTGTTAAGTTCCTGTTCCATTGACTTCGTTACTCTTATAATCCATGGATCAGCTTCTTTTATAATAGTTTTTAGCGCCTTACGTCGTTTTGCTTCAGCTACTGAGCGTCCTATGGCAGCTATCGAGCCAGAGACAATATCTAGGGTTTTATGGAAATCTTCATTATATGCCGTGTCGCCCGATAGAGCCTCGTATTGCGTGTATAACCCCACGAGTGAACTATCGAGTTTGATCGTTGCAGATGTAATTTCTTGAGCGGAGCCTGCGTCATTAAGCTTTTGGAGACTCTGAGCATAAGATTGCAATGCTTTGTTGGCCTTATAAAGGTAGAGTGACTTTATCTCATTCTCTGGAATGACGGGTGTAATATCTTCAAATGTCGGTAATCCTATACGAGTACAGAGATTGCTATTACCGTCAACGTTGTCTGTTATTTGCGAAACAACGATGAAGCATCCACCATTGGAAGAATCCTTGTTAGCCCCGTAGTGGCTTTGCTCCGCTATTCTTGACAACTTATAGTCGACACTCAATTGGTTAGTCTCGTTTATGGTAGCGTCAATCTGGCTTGTAAGTTGTTCTACAGCAGCACCATAACTACTGATTTGGGTTGATGTTGAAGAACAAGCGGAAAGTACTGTTATTGCCCCAAGGGCGATAACATATTGTGATAATTTGATTTTTGTCATCCTAGCGTCCCTGTTTAGTGAAACAGCTAAAAGCGTAGTAGACGTTTAGTATTGAAAGTAGTGTGAAGCTCTCAAAATAATGTTCACAGTTCGGTGTGCTCTAAGGAAGAAGGTGTACTACTGTCCAAAAGTGAATTGGCTTATATTTCACTAGATTTGCGTCCTTTTTATCTGATGTTAATTAGCATCAAAAGATTGGCAAGTTGTTAGCGTTATTGGAATACTCAATATGGACACTGACTACAGTTGTTAACTGTGTCAGTGTCCAATGTAGAGGCACACCTAATCTATTTTTTCTTTTGAAAATCTAGCATCAAAAGGTGACAGTTCACTACCTTTGGCCGTGAGCGGTTGATAGAGTTCTGGTCTGCGGCCACGAATCCAACGTCGCCCTGTACACATATCTAACTCGTGTGCTTTGAGGTCGGCGATGACCATATCGTCTTCGACGCAATCTGTTTCAGCTATGATTTGTCCATATGGATTAAGGATCATGGAGTTACCTGTCCTGACTTCATCCATGTCGACACCAACGCCATTACTGAATATTAGAAACATCCCGTTGTCATGAGCACGTGACGGTAGCCAGCGCATTAACCATTCACGTCCTTTCTGTCCTTGCATTTCGTTACGTATGGCGTCAGGGTTTTGTTTACGGTCATACCATAGTTGGGTGTCAATGAGTCCCATGGCATTAGGACTGCGGGAATTACAGCCACCGGTTTGATGAGGTGCAACGAGGATATCTGCGCCTTTCAAAGCGGTGATTCTGGCATTTTCGACTAGGTTATTATCCCAACAGATAAGTATACCTACACGGCATCCATGTGGTGTGTCAAAAACGGTATATTCACTACCACTTGCCATGTGTTTGCTGACAAATGTATGAAGTTTTCGATGCTTCTTTAGTCGGCCATCAGGCATCGCCATTATGTAGGTATTGTAGAGGTTACCTGCATCGTCTATTTCAATTAAACCCGCACCAATACTGATTTTGTGCTTAGCGGACATAACTAATAAAGCCTGACATGTCTCTCCCTGGGGAACACGCTCAGAGAGGGTTTGAATCTCCGACCTACTGAGTTTTGATACATGCCAATATCCAGTTACGCACATTTCGGGAAACACTATAATTTTCACATCTAATAGTGCGGCTTTTTCTACATAGTGCTTAATGACTGAGAGATTGTAGATTTTGTCATTAGCTTTATGATTGAACTGGACTGAGGCAACACGCACGTCTTTCATTGAGAGCTCCTTTGCTGTTCTGAATTGACGTCACCAGTATAAAAATTCAAATACATTCCATATAATGAAAAATATTCTATGTTTAATGACGGTATGGAATGGATTTCGATCAATTACGCACTTTTTGCCAGTTAGCTATAGATGGTAACTACCGAGTAGCATCTGAACATCTTTGCATCACGCAGTCGGCTTTAACCAAAAAGATTCAGCGTCTCGAAGCGCATACCGGATTGGTTCTTTTTGAGAGAGGAAGACAAGGTGCTTGTTTGACTCAGGCTGGTCTGACGCTTCTGCCCGAAGCACAACGTATGGTGGATAACTTTAATGCCTTTCAGGCTTTAACTCATTTGGTGGCTGAGGGAACGACGGGAACCCTTAAAATAGGCTTTGGGATATCTTCCTATCATCTTGCTCCACACTATATCGCACAGTTTAAACAGGCGTTTCCGAATATTCATATTGTGCTCAATGACATGCCATCACAGCTACAAACTGAATCCTTATTACGCGGAGAACTTCACCTTGGCTTTAACCGACTACCAGCCATTCCTCCACTTAAAGGTATAAAGTTTTCCTCAGATCATTTAGTAGCCGCAGTTCATCGTAGCCAATTGATTGACGAAAGCGAGCTTTGGAATTCATTACGTCATTTAGATTACTTAAGACTCACACCAGAACGTGGGTTAGGGTTAGCCAAACAGATAGAAAAGTTACTGATAGAGCAAAATCAAACATTACATCCAGCACAGGAAGCTGATGATATTCTGACACTTCTAGCACTAGTTTCAGCAAATATAGGCTTTACCATTGTTCCTGCCAGTGTTGAAAATATAGCCAATGAAAGTGTTCGTTTTATTCCATTACCTAGTTCAAGTGCTATATGGGATGTTGGTTTAATTTGGAACGAGGAGTTGGGTAATTCTGCTAGAGATAGTTTCATAAAATTCATTGTGAAAGAGAAGCTGGAAGAATTAAAAAGTTTATAAAGTTTATTATTTGCGGCATTACGACTGAATGACGTTAAGCGACTTTTTATACCTGTAGCTATTCATAAATCGCTAACTTAATAAAAGTACTGACAAACTTTGCCAACAAGGCGCAGACTGCTTTGGCTGGTTGAGTTAAGGTCCATTTTGCATCAATCCCTGATTGCGAACAGCGAAACATTGGTCACTTTTCCCCAATTTATACTCGTGCTAGCATCTGAGTTTAAATACGACTTAGGGTACAAACATGTCATCAGACCATTACGGAACCAGTGCCAATTACGCACGTAAAGAAGCAGGCTATAGAGAAAAAGCTCTAAAACTCTATCCCTGGGTATGCGGAAGGTGTGCTAGAGAGTTTGTATATTCAAATCTGCGTGAATTAACGGTTCACCACAAAGATCATGATCATACGAATAACCCCGAGGATGGCAGCAATTGGGAGCTATTGTGTCTCTACTGCCACGATCATGAGCATAGTAAATACCTAGAACATGAACTTTATGGTAGTGAGATAAAACCAGGTGAAGATGAACACAAAGGGGCGACATACAATCCATTTGCTGATTTAGCAAAGATGATGAAGAAGTGAATCTAAAGCACATGAGCGATTTGACTCTTGTGCGCTAAAGTATTGATCCTGCCCCAAATTTCGGACATATCGCTTTTGTCATTAATTGACCGATTTTGGGTAATTTTAAAAGAGACTAACATCATGTTGGCTATTCACTATTTCCTAAAGTGAATATTCAATCCTCAACGGATTCTCGCTGCATAATTTAGTAAAGCTAATTGCTTAGGCTAGTGTTTGGCGTATGTGTCGTATGACTGACGTGGAAAACTAATAACACTCCTGTAATAATTTGTTTTCGTATTTTCTCTGGGAAAGTTGGAATAGATGGTAAATCAAGAACTAATCAAAAAACTTCGTTCAGGAAAATTCTGGTCTCAGGAACATCTGGCACTCATTGCAGGTATCAGTCTTCGCACAGTTCAAAGAGCGGAAAATGAAGGTAAGTGCTCGTTGGAATCACAGAAAGCTATTGCAGCTGCTTTTGAACTAGATGTTGCTGATCTAAGTGTTGAATCAAATTCAACGGTTTTAGGTATAAATGATAGTAAAAGAGATGCGGCTATATCATGGTTAGAGATTGTTGATTCAGGTGAATATGCCTTGAGTTGGAGTAAAGCTGCGCCTGTGTTTCAAGAAAGGATTTCAAGTTCCAAATGGATAAAAATGCTTACTGAAGTACGCACACCTTTAGGCAAAGTTATTTCTCGCTCAGTTAAAAGAGCTTCTGAACACAATTCTCTTCCTGGGGTTACTGATGGTCAGTATCTTGTTATCAATTTCGCAGTAAGTTTTGGGAAAAAAAGCTCGGCTATAGAAACTGTGACGTTGCAGAAAATAGCCAGTGAATGGCGAGTGGCAGGGTATTTCATCAATTAAAAATTGATTTAAAAGGAGTTATTTAACTCTAAAAATATACCTAATCTTCAAACACTGTTACTCATTCTGAATCCATTATGGGAACAAAATCAGCTATGCCTCCTTTTCTTTCTTCATCAATGTATTTTCTCGGCTCTTCGATTTTGTCCCGGTTTCTTTTATGAATGGTAGGTTTTATTGTTCTTCGAGAAACATGAGGTTCTTGGGAGTTCGCAACGTTTTACTCTTCTCTCTAGTAGAGGGAATGATTTATCAGGCGATATGTTAGCCAGTTTTGGTTTTACGATGGTCTTGTTTATCTAGGAATTGGCATATAGCCCTGACCACATTAATGCTATAAATCTTGGGACTTTCTCAGCTTCCATCTGTGCAACATTGCTCGTTCTAACTTTTACGGTATTTCTCTGTGAGAGAGAAAAGAAGAACAACATCAGATCTGAAATATAGAGGGGCGGCAGTCTGCGGTAATAAATTATCGCAGAAGCCGCTATTCCATCTCCAGAGGGGCAGATTTCACTATGACATTTTAGGTATATTCGCTTTCAGCTGCTTCAGAACATACTGAAGAATACCTCCTGAGTTGAAATACTCTAGCTCCTTGTAATTATCTATACGTGCAATAACTGGAATGGTGAGTTCGGAACCTTGAGCGGTTACCACGATAATATTCAAGTCTAATAAGGGCTTTATAGGTTCATTCGGGGCGATAAATACGGTCTCATTACCCTCTAGAGTCAGTGAATTCAATTCATCTGGTCGCGTCAGTTGAAGAGGCAGCACGCCCATACCGACTAAATTACTGCGATGAATCCGTTCAAACGATTCCGCGACTACCGCTTTTACATTCAATAACAAACATCCTTTTGCCGCCCAATCTCGACTAGAACCTGATCCATACTCTTTGCCAGCAAATATTACCAAAGGAACTTGAAGTTCAATTGATCTCCTGCTCGCGTCGAAAATAGGAATAACTGGGGACGCTTTCTCAGTGGTCGACATGTTACAGTCATTAAGTTTGGTATCGCCGTGACATCTCGTGAAACCGCCTATAGTCGGGGAGGCAATTTTGTTCTCCAAACGTGAATTTGAAAAAGTCCCACGAACCATGATGTGATGATTTCCTCGGCGTGAACCATAGCTATTGAACTCCCCTGGTGGGACGTTTTTCGAAAGTAAATATTGGCCCGCCGGACTATTTTCTGAAATGAGGCCTGCTGGTGAAATATGATCGGTTGTAATCGAATCCCCCAAAATTGCTAATACACGCGCTGATTCAATAGGAAAAGTTGGTGATGGTACTTCCAAAAATGGTGGGCGTTGTATATAAGTGGAGTTTTCGTCCCACGGGTAGCAGGGACTATCTTTCATCGACAATTGTTCCCATTCTTCATTGCCTTCAGTAATATCGTTGTAGCTCAATCTAAAGTGGCTCTCATGTACTTGATTCAGCATTTCATTTAGCGTGGATTGGCTTGGCCAAAGATCTCTTAGAAATACAGGTTCATTGTTACCATTGATAGCAATTGGTTCGTTTTCTAAGTCAATACAGGTTGTACCCGCTAGCGCAAATGCGACGACTAATGGTGGTGAGGCAAGCCAGTTTAGGCT
This sequence comes from Vibrio sp. Hal054, assembly GCF_037162405.1. Classification (NCBI taxonomy): domain Bacteria; kingdom Pseudomonadati; phylum Pseudomonadota; class Gammaproteobacteria; order Vibrionales; family Vibrionaceae; genus Vibrio; species Vibrio sp. Hal054. Next base: position 261,514 of record NZ_JARLUT010000002.1, read on the forward strand.
AACGGATGGGTGAATTCGGCCTTCAAAGTTCCGATTGCCTGATAATACTGCCGATACGTTCAGGTTGTTTTCTACGATCTCGGTTTCAAGATTATTTTTCAGTGGGCCAGAGTTACCAATGCATGTTGTGCAGCCGTATCCAACGCGATGAAATCCCAATAGGTCTAGGTAGTGTTGTAAACCAGTATCGTTGAGATATCGAGCGACTGCTAATGACCCGGGTGCGAGAGAAGTTTTGACATAACTAGGAACGGTCAACCCTTTTTCAACTGCTGCCATAGCAACCAGACCAGCAGTAAGCATAACAGAAGGGTTCGATGTGTTAGTGCATGATGTGATAGCTGCAATGACGACATCGCCATGGTTTAAGTGCTTATATGAGTCTAAGCGGTCCAACTTTGAGGCACCTTCAATAGAACAATGATCAAGAGTCACTTGCTTAATTGCACTGATGTTAAGTCTATCTTGCGGTCGTTTGGGACCTGCTATTGAAGTGACAATATCAGATAAATTCACCACAACAGTTTCATCATATTCCGGTGAAGGGCTGTTTGTATCCAACCATAGTGCTTGTTCTTGAGCATAAGCACGAACTCTATCAACTAATGAAGAGGGGCGGTTTGTAAGTGTTAAATAGGTAATCGTGTTTTCGTCAATCGGGAAAAATCCACATGTGGCGCCATACTCTGGGGCCATATTGGCTAGAGTAGCACGGTCGGGCACAGATAAATGAGCTACGCCACAACCAAAGTACTCTACGAACTTACCGACCACTCCGTGGGACCTCAATCTTTCTGTAATCGTTAAAACCAGATCAGTAGCTGTAACGCCGGGACGCAATTGCCCATCAAGACGCACGCCGACAACACGTGGGACGGCAATATTGAGCGGTTGACCCAGCATTACAGCTTCGGCTTCTATACCTCCCACACCCCAACCCAACACACCCAACCCGTTAACCATAGTAGTGTGGCTGTCGGTTCCTATAACAGTATCTGGTGTTAACACTCCATTTTCGTTTACACGAACCACTTGAGATAGATACTCCAGATTCACTTGATGGCATATGCCCTTACCTGGCGGTATAACGGTCAAGTTACGGAAGTTTTTTTGTGCCCACTTAAGGAATGTATAGCGCTCTCTATTTCGAGCCATTTCATGTTTACGATTCGTATGTATTGAGGATTCAGAACCTGACTGGTCAACAATTAACGAGTGGTCTATGACTAGATCTACCGGGCACTTAGGTGTTACATGGCACGGGTCTCCGCCCCCTTGAGCTACAGCATCTCTTATCGCGGCAAGATCGACCAAAGCAGGTATGCCGGTATAGTCTTGCATTAGCACTCTGCTGGGATAGAAATTAAATTCTGATGAGTTACTGCTGCTCTCGGAATCGAACGTCGATTTTTTAAGAAATAAAGCTTCAATAATTCGAGATGATTCTTTTAAGTCAGAGGGTTGACGCATTACATTTTCAATAAGCAGGCGCTTAGTAAAGGGAATGTTGGACAGGCTTACTTGATAATCTTGGGCAAGTTTTCTTAACGACCAGTATCTATATTCAATACCTTTTACATCCAGTGATCTTAGATATGTTTGGCACCATGATTTTTCGTTGGTAGGTATCATGATTTGTTTCCTTTCAATAATGGTTGACCTTTGTAAAAGGAACCTCCTTGTCGTAGAGATGTTTTTTGGGCATTTTTATTTTTTCCCATATCCAAATAACTTTAATCATTTCAAAATCTATAAAGTGAAAGGATCAGAGTTGAAAATCCAAAAGAAGGAATAAGTTGGAATGGACTGTTGCCACCAAACAATAACTAGACTCAAAAAATGAAGGAAAGCTTGTGATTACTGTGCCTTCAACCGTATCTAGATGAGAGCCACTTTTGTTGCTTGCGGACCTTTCTCACCAAGTTCAACTTCAAAACTGACTTTTTGTCCGTCCAATAGGGTCTTAAATCCATCAGATGAAGTCGAACGAAAATGTTCTTGCCATCACTATCCTTGGTGATAAAACCAGATCCTTTATTTTCGTTAAACCATTTTACTGATTCATTGCCTCTATCAGACATATATACCACGATTATTTTATAGCCTAAGGATCTGATAACTTGAGTTATTTCATAGTCACTCAAGAGGGCTGTCGCAGAAGTTAAACGAAAAATTTCGAGAATTACTGTGAAAGGAAACTTGTTTTATAATGAAAAAAATAACTCAAACTGGCAGAACTACTTTAAGTATAAGACTTAATTTTAAAATAGTTGCTTTAGTCCTCAGCCATATATTCTTTTAGTTATACGGTGATGATATTTATGAAAAAATATCAGCAATATTTTTAACGTTTTGGTTAATTGCGATGATTCCATAGATAGTAGCGCTTAGATTGAATATCTACTGACTTGATAGACACTTTCTGGATAAGCCGTCTAGTTTTGAAGGTTAGGTCTTTGCCAAACTTCCAATGATTTGAAATTTACTAATCTAGCAAGAGCTGTAACTGATTATGTTCAGCTTCGACTTGGACACACCCGGCTGAAATATTTTTGCCCCTTTAGGTGCCTTGAAGTATTTATGAATATAACGTGAAGACATAGAAGATAAGAGAGCACTATAATCTAGACTGAATGTGACTGTTTCCCCTACAAATAATGGTTTCTGTGAAGATTCAAGGACAAGATGATCGCTGGTTGAGGACATGATCTTAATCCCATTCGGAGCCTTAAGACCGCTGACACAAACATCTTGGCGGCCTAATGCAAGAATAGCTTGTGAGACCACCCCTCTATCTTGAAGCCTTTGATTTTCACCAAAAGCATTTAACCCCCGATTTCCCCAAGGCAAAGTCGGTTTAATATTGGATTCAATCACTTCTGCGGTCAAAGAAACCGCGTCTGTATGTAAACCTTTAATATTTTCCTGCTCTAAAGGTTCACAGCCTAAAAAAATTGCTTCTCCTATACGAAGGTTATTTACTCGAGTTAGGCCAGTTCTCTGAAGAGCCCAGTTAACAGAAGCAGAATTTCCCCCTGAAATAATCTCTAGGCTGATTCCAAATGTAACTTCAATCCCATCGGCAAGATCAGAAAGAATCTTCATATTTTGATCATCTGGAGCGACACCATACCGACAGGCCAAATTTGCACCAATTCCTTTTATTGTGATGTTCGGTAAAGAAATAATCTCACGGACAAAATCAATCATGCGATTCGGCATCACACCTTCTCTAAGATCGCCTAGCTCAACCATAATAATAATATCGTGACGACAATTTTGTTGTTCCGCTAAATATGAAAGCCTCTGAATAACTTCTACTTCAGAATTTAAACTCACGTCACTATACTTAATTACGCTAGCCGCTTGGCTTAGCATGGGTGTGCGTATCAGCATTTTAGGGATAGAAATGCCAGATTCTGTCATCTTTTGAAGATTTTCAATTCTTGAATCCGCTAACATTGTTGCGCCAGCATCAATAAGAACTTGTGCGATGATAGGGTGGCCGAGGAAGGCTTTTGTTACAGGCGTAATTGAGATGTTTTTCAGTGAGAGCTGAGTAATAAGGAACTGAGCGTTGTGGTGAATTTTCCCACAGTCGATGTCTAACCTAGGGTAGTTCACTCTTTTCCGGCCAGTTTACTTGCGATTATAGGGAAGGCTGACACTACGATGTTCAGTAGATCTTCAACAGGTTGTGATAATGCATCAGTAACAGGTATACCAAATTCGGTGTTATACCTATCTATCGCACGGTATGTTTCATCCAAAGACATACCTTCATGATTGAGCGTTAGTCCAATTACATTGGTATTAGAAAATGTTTCGATAAGATTGATTTCCGAGGCAATAGAGGGCATTGGGCAATCAGGAAAATCAATACGATATAAACGCTTAGGGGCGTGTTGTAATATCACACCTGTAGGACAACTGCCACGTAAGATAAAAGCGCTGGTTGAAAACGCAGGGTGACTTAAGGCTCCTTGCCCTTCAATAATAATCAAGTCAGGGTCCTCTTTCTCATAGGCCTGTACAATGACAGATTCCAACTCACCTGCACAAAATTGTGAAGGAACAGCATCAAGTGCAACGCAGTATTGTGCGCCTTGCATAATGCCCGTTTGACCGGTGGCAATAAGAACAACGTTAAGGCCTTTTTTTGTTAGTTCACTTGCCAATATCGTTGCTGTTGTTCGTTTTCCTAGCGCACAATCCGTTCCCATTACAGCAATTCTCGGACATTTAACGCTGTGTATTGTCCCGCTAAACGTTTTCATGTCACTTTTATTTTTGGGTTTGCGAGTATCTAATATTCGAACGTTATTCTTTAAGCTAGCTTCTAAAAATAGAGGATCATCGGTAAGAAATTCATGTAAACCATTTACAATGTTCATTCCTAGTGACATGGCATTTAAAATGATGCTTTTATCTAAGTCAGATAAAAAGCCACTTGATGGCGCAATACCAAAAATGAAGTAATCGGGAATGCTTTCTGCGTGATTGATAGCCTCTTCTGTATTAGCAAGGATAGGTATTCCATTGGCTTTGTTATCTAGTACTTCTCCAGTATCTAAGCTGGCAGATTCACTATCAATAACCGATAGAATACGATAGCTTAATGAATGCCTAACTAGACCATTTGCTGTTTTACCATCAATTTTACCGAAATTGCCTTCACAATATATAATCGCAGACGGGATGATAGGTTTTACTTTCTGAGCTAGCGGTAACCAAGGTGCTATACGGTGGGTGTCATTGTTAGTTTCTACATTTTCACTTCTAGTGAGTTTGAATATGTTTATTAACTTTGGGGTTGAAATGGGCATAACTAAAGCCTGTTGTGAGGCTTAGGAGGGCAACTAAGGAGTGCCGAGATGCGAGTTCGGAAAAGAAAAGAAGTCCCTACTAAGCGGTAGGGATAAAAACTAAGGTAACACACTTACTATACTTTTGTTGGTTATTATTAACATGCTTTCTGCATCCGTCACTTTCAAACCTTACTAGAGTTAATTGGGCAAATTTGGGCTCATTAATTCAGCAAGCTTTCTTTCGTGTTCCATACTGTCTTCGTATCAATCATTGACCTAATGAATATTTGAATCTTTTAATCAGAAACGTCACTGCAATATCATTCAATACTGTCATTTTATACCTGTTATTTTTACCTATATGGCTCTAGATAGAGAAAGGAATGGAATGGACAGTATATTTGTCGCGATGGTTAGTTTCGCATTTGTTGGCGCAGTTACTCCTGGCCCTGTGAACCTCATTGCAGCTTCGACGGTCGCTCAACGCGGTAAAAATGTCGCAGTAACGTATGTGTTAGGAGCTTCGATAGCTTATACAATTGTTGTGTTTATCACTGGTATTACTCTAAATACCTTTGTTGAGTGGTTGCCCAAGGTCGAGCTTTGGATGCAGTTTATAGCGAGTGCATTCCTATGCTATCTTGCCTACAAGTTATATTCGGCTCCTTTGGAAAGATTGAGTGTCGAAGATGGGCATCATTTAGGTTGGGCAAATGGGGCGTTGGTTCAGTTGTTAAACCCTAAAGCTTGGTTAGTGTCTATGTCAGGTGTTAGCCTTTTTGTTGTTGGGCAGCATGAACAACAGTCATGGTTATGGATGTACACATTAGTATCACTAATTGCTTGCTTGGTCGGTGTAGGTATATGGGCAGTAGTTGGTTCAATGCTCACCAATTACCTAAATGGCAAAAGAAGACAGCAGATATTTAATCGAGTAATGGCGATGATACTACTTGTGTCTGTAATCATGATTTGGAACTGAGAAAACATCTGGTATGAAAAGAGATAACAGTACTCGTTTTAAGCAAAACTCTGTTCTTCCGTGGGTAGAATTGCGAGTTGCTAATAAGAGCAACGCTTGCTACGGAGCTCACTCGCATGACGAGTTTTCCTTTGGTGTTATTCGCCAAGGTTGTGCTGTTTATAAAAATCGAAACAAATCTCATGTTATAGGGGTTGGAGACTTAGTAACAATTAACCCTTCTGATATTCATTCCTGTAATCCAGAGCAAGATGTATGGTCCTATAGCATGTTGTTTGTTAATGCTTTTAAAATGGGGCAGATGCAGCAAGATGTCTTACGTGAGAAAAGTCAGTGTATTAGCTTAGACTACCAGCCTTTCAACGCTGATTATGAACGCAATGAATCCCTGAAACATCAATATCTAGCACTATTTTCTGCATTAGAAGATGAGTCTTCTAGCTTGAACATAGAGTCTTGTTTTTATGATTTTGTTGAGTCCAGTCTCTACAAATCGAGGTCAATCAAAGAAGAAAAACTCCTCGCTCCTCCTATCAAGCGTATCAAGGAAAAGTTACTTGATGGAATAGCAGAGCATCATGAACTTGAGAGCTTAGCGAAGGAAGCCGGGATGAGTCGATACCAGTTACTTAGAGCATTTAAGATCCAGTATGGGCTACCTCCTTACGCCTATTTGATGGATGAGAAGATAAAACGTTCTAAGGTGATGTTGAGAACGGGAAGCTCTCTAACAGAGGTGGCTCATAGTTTAGGCTTTTCAGATCAAGCTCACTTCCAACGCCAGTTTAAAAAGCGTTTGGCGGTTACTCCCAAATATTACCAGTCACATTTTATTGGTATGTGAATGTTTAACTGTTGGGAGTTGGAAGATAAATAGGAGAGAGTCAGACACATAGGAAGACGGAATTGCAAAAAAATGGGACGAGAATGCTCTCTCATGTAAACCTATATGCAATATGGTCTTCCAGTTTTTCCGTACCAGAACTTTAAAGTTTGATACTCCAAAATGCCATCGAATACGATTCTCTTAATGACTGGAGGATAATGGCTTTCTATACAGCGTCTAAGACATATAGTGCTTAACTGACTTCATCATTTTTTGGAATGATGGGCACTCTAAGTGAGATGGTTGAGGGCACGTCGCTACATGATTTAGACTATCTCGTACCGCTTTTAGCCGTTTAATTTGCGCATCAATCTCTATCGTTTTTTGAGTAAGCAAAACTCGATCAATAGCCAATTCATCGTTTTCATTAAACATCGTTGAAATTTCACTTAGTGATAATCCAGCCAAACGCCCTAAGGAGATAATATTCAGTTTATTCAACACATTTGGCGCGTATTGTCGTCGTAGCCCTTTTCTACCAATAGAATGAATAAGTCCGAGTTTTTCATAATATCTCAGTGTTGAAGGTTTTAACCCAGACTCACTAGACACGGTCGCAATATCCATAAAATCCACCATTGACTTAAAGTCAACTTCAAGTTGTATCATGCGAGCTAATCTACCAAGTTCTTGATGAAATACAATGAGGAATATCGAATGGATACAATGGACTGGCTACAAACAATTTTGATTGGTATTGGTGCCACTCTAATTATGGATGCATGGGCATGTTTTCAAAAACGAGTACTACGAATTCAGTCTCTCGATTATGCACTTGTAGCACGGTGGGTAAGTTTAATCCCAAGAGGTCAGTTGATTCACCATACAATAATGGACACAACACCTATACAAGGAGAAAAAATTTTGGGTTGGAGCCTACATTATTTGATAGGAATCGTTTTCGCCTTAGTTCATGTATTACTATTGGGCGAAGTATGGCTAGTTGATCCGCATATGCTTCCAGCTCTAATAACCGGTATAGTTACCCTGATTTTTCCTTTCTTCATCATCCAACCTTGTCTGGGCTTTGGGGTTGCAGCGAGTAAAACTCCCTCTCCATGGAAAGCTAGGGGACTCAGTTTATTGGCTCACAGCTTCTATGGAATTGGCCTATTCTGGTCGGCTTTGGTATTGAACTATCGTTTCTTGTGAAATTTAGTAGCCCCAATAACGAACTCTTTCCACTAAATGAGTGTTTTGATATAGGTGTAGTGTTCCACCTGTGGGTCATAACTATTAGTTCGAGTATCTATACGTTGATATCCTTTTTTTCGTAGTATTGATAGCTGCATTTGTTGTCAGCAACAGAAAAAGGCCATGGAATCAGTTTACAGACAGTAGCTGCAGCCAAACCTCTTATTGCAAGTGGTGAGTTGGTAGGGCTGCTAACAGAGTGGGAGCCGAAACCTCTGGGCGTATATGTGGTGTATGCAAATCGAAAATATGTGACACCGCTTTTGTCCAAGATTGTTTTGGCTTAATAGCAAAAAGGCGAACCACTCGGTTCGCCTTTACTCTCTGTAACTTAGTTAGTCACAAAATTTATTAATAGTCATCAACAGATTCAATCGCTACTCGTAGCTTTCAATGCTAGGGCAAGAACAGATTAGGTTGCGGTCGCCATAGACGTTGTCAACTCGGTTAACTGTTGGCCAGTATTTTGACTCTTTCGTTTGCTTACTTGGGAAGCAAGCAATTTCACGTGAATATGGGTGATCCCACTCTGTGCTTGATAGATCAACTTGAGTATGAGGAGCGTTAACCAATGGGTTGTTTTCCAGTGGCCAAACACCGTTATGAACTTGGTTGATTTCTTCACGAATTGCGATCATTGCATCACAGAAACGGTCTAGCTCAGCTAAATCTTCAGACTCCGTTGGCTCTACCATTAATGTACCAGCAACAGGGAAGGACATAGTTGGTGCATGGAATCCGTAGTCCATTAAACGCTTAGCTATGTCTTCTTCGCTGATACCTGTTTCTTCTTTTAATGGGCGAATGTCGATAATACATTCATGGGCTACACGGCCATTTTTACCACGGTACAATACTGGGTAGTGTGGGCGTAGGCGTTCCATCACATAGTTAGCGTTCAGAATGGCCACTTTGGTTGCATCAGTTAGGCCTTCTGTTCCCATCATTGCAATATATGCCCATGAAATAGGAAGAATAGAAGCACTGCCGATATCGGCTGCTGAAACCGCATAGTCGGTGCCTTCAACGCCATCTTCGATATGACCCGGAAGGAATGGTGCTAAGTGAGACTTAACGCCAATTGGTCCCATACCCGGACCGCCACCACCGTGTGGAATACAGAACGTTTTGTGTAGGTTCAGATGCGAAACATCTGAGCCGATGAAGCCCGGAGAAGTTAGGCCAACCTGAGCGTTCATGTTTGCACCGTCTAGGTAAACCTGACCGCCAGCTGCATGTACCATGTCACAAACTTCACGTACTTGCTCTTCGTAAACACCGTGTGTAGAAGGGTAAGTGATCATAATGCTTGAGAGATTGTCTTTGTGTTTTTCAATCTTATCTGCAAGGTCGCCTAGATCGATGTTTCCGTTCTCATCACATTTAACCACCACCACTTTCAATGAAACCATTGATGCTGTAGCTGGGTTAGTACCATGTGCAGAGCTTGGGATTAAACATACGTTGCGATGACCTTCTCCACGGCTTTGGTGGTAACGTTGAATCGCAAGTAGGCCAGCATATTCGCCTGAAGCACCTGAGTTTGGCTGAAGAGAAAATGCATCGTAGCCAGTAATCTCACATAGCTTCTCTTTTAGATCATTCGCTAGAGCTGTATAACCAGCAGCTTGTGCTTTTGGCGCAAACGGGTGTAGTGCTCCGAACTCAGGCCATGTCACTGGGATCATCTCTGCAGCCGCGTTCAGTTTCATGGTACAACTGCCTAGTGGAATCATACCGTGAGTCAGAGAGAAATCTTTATTTTCAAGCTTCTTCAGGTAACGCATCATCTGCGTTTCACTACGGTGCGTGTTAAACACTGGGTGAGTCAGATACTTAGAAGCACGACGGCAGTTCTCAGGAATAGCCGCGAATTCATTACTTGCGATTGTGTTTGAAAGTTCAGAGATATCTTCTTTAACGTCGAAGATAGCAAACAAAGCTTCTATATCTGCCAGGGTTGTAGTTTCATCGAAGCTAATACCAAGCTGATTTGGAAGTTTGCGTAAGTTGATATCTGCTTGTTGTGCATTTAGATAGACTGCTTCAGTGTTGCTACCAGTATTGATAGTGATTGTGTCGAAGAAGCTATTGTGGGCAAGCTCGTAGCCTGATTTAGTTAAACCAGCGGCAAGGATTGCAGTTAAATGATGTGTACGACGAGCAATCTTCAATAAACCTTCTGCACCATGGTATACCGCGTAGAAAGAGGCCATGTTTGCAAGCAGAGCCTGAGCTGTACAGATGTTCGAGGTCGCTTTCTCACGACGAATATGTTGTTCGCGAGTCTGCATTGCCATACGAAGTGCTTGGTTGCCTTTGCTGTCAATGGATACGCCGATAACACGGCCTGGCATAGTACGTTTGTAAGCTTCGCGAGTTGCCATAAACGCAGCATGCGGACCGCCGTAACCCATAGGTACGCCAAAGCGTTGAGCAGAACCGATTACTACGTCTGCGCCCATTTCACCTGCTGGTTTTAGTAGAGTGCTCGCCAAAAGATCTGTGGCTACTGTTACTAACGTTTTGTTTGCGTGTGCTTTTTCGATGATATCGGTTAAATCGCGAACTTCACCTGTAGTGCTAGGGTATTGAACAAGTGCACCGAAAACATCTTGCTCTGCAAGGCAATCGATTGCGCCGATGATAACTTCAAAACCAAAGAACTCTGCACGAGTCTTCACCACTTCGATAGTTTGTGGATGAACATCATCCGCTACAAAGAAGCTGTTGCTCTTGCTCTTACCTGCGCGTTGACACAGAGTCATTGCTTCAGCTGCCGCTGTAGCTTCATCAAGTAGTGATGCGTTGGCAATGTCCATACCCGTTAGGTCCATTACCATTTGCTGGTAATTCAACAAAGACTCTAAACGACCTTGAGAGATCTCTGGTTGGTATGGTGTATATGCGGTGTACCAGCCTGGGTTTTCAAGCACGTTACGTAAGATTACGTTTGGCGTGAAAGTGTTGTAGTAACCCTGGCCAATAAATGTTCTTTTGACTTGGTTTTGCTCTGCGAAAACACGCATAGCAGCAAGCATGTCTGCTTCGCTTTTTGCTGGAGCAAGATTAAGCGGAGATTCTAGGCGAATGTTTGCTGGAACCGTATCTGCGATAAGTGCGGTTAAGCTCTCAGCCTTGATGGTGGCAAGCATCTTTGCTTGATCGTTATGATTAGGTCCATTGTGTCGAGCAACAAATTCATTTTGCGTGCTTAGGCTATGAAGTAGTTCAGTCATTTTCCCTTTACCTTCTAAACCACGAGACAACTCGCTTGCGTGGCTTTGAAAAAAGCTGCCCAAATGGACAGCTTTCCTGTTGTATAAATTAGTCTTCTTCGATTGAGCTCAGATACTCTTCGGCATCTTTAAGATCGTCTAGCTCTGCAGGATCGGACATTTTTACTTTCACAATCCAGCCACCTTCATAAGGTTCTTCGTTGATAAGCTCAGGGCTATCTTGTAGCTCTTCATTTACTTCAACTACCACACCAGATACTGGTGCATAGATATCAGAAGCTGCTTTTACAGATTCAACAAGTGAAAAACTGTCTCCAGCATCAATCTCTGTATCTGTTTCTGGTAGCTCAACGAAAACCACATCACCCAGCATTTCTTGAGCGTGCTCAGAAATACCGATAGTTACAGTGCCATCACCGTTGTCACGAACCCATTCATGGCTTTCTGTAAACTTCAGTGTATTGTCCATTGCTAATTCTCCAAAAAAGTATCCAAACTGTACTACCGATTGAATGGGGCCTTGAGTGTTAATGTTCCATTCAATCTTCAAGCATTATCAAATGTTTTGTTGTCGACAGACTTTTTAGATAGACCTTATCAACAACGATTTCAAATTCTAAACAGCTTAAACCTATCTATTCGTGATGATGTGTGAATTCCACATCAAAAGTAATGATAGGCATCTCTGATGCAAAAAGAGATGATTTATTTTGTCTATGCTTCGCTTCAAAAATACTGAATGGTTGTGCTCTTGGTATTGTGATTATTGCTTGAGCTTCGCAATGTGAACTCGGTCGATTCTGATAAGCATTTTGTTAAGTAAAAATGTTAAATTTAACCGGCTCAGCGATACCACCATTATTGGCTTAGCTAACAAGCCAGTAACATACTCTTTGGTGTGACAACAATCAATGAAAAATTTCCTATAGGAAACATGCATGACGTTTTTGTTAGCCAAAGCACGCTTTATTTCAATATGTGCTCTTTAATGAATCAATAGCTTTGTGCCACAATGATTTTCAAATACAGGAATGCTATTCATTAGAGGGAAAGCATGTCAGAAGACATTTATGATGAGTACCCATCAATGATACTTGCCAAAGAAGCAAGTGAACAAAATATAGAACCTTTAAAACTTGGGCAGAGAATAAAAGATATCCGAACAAAGTTAGGGATCACGTTAGAAGAAGCAAGTAATCGAACGGGGTTGGCTCGCTCGACATTAAGCAAGATAGAGAATGAACAGATTTCGCCAACCTTTCAAGCAATGCAAAAGTTAGCTCATGGTTTGCAAATCGATATGCCGCAACTGTTTGAGCCGCCTAAGAAAATTTTAGCGACAGGCCGTAGAGATATTACAAGAAACAGTGCGGGTAAACCCCATCCGACACAGACCTATGAACATGAACTTTTAGCCACTCAGTTATCAAATAAGAAAATGATGCCATTTAAAAGTCGAGTTCGAGCTCGTGCTTTTGAAGAGTACAGTGACTGGGTTCGCCATGACGGAGAGGAGTTTCTTCTTATTCTCGAAGGTGTGGTTATGTTCTATAGCGAGTTTTATGAACCTGTCCGCCTAGAAGAGGGTGACAGCGTCTACTATGACGCCACAATGGGGCATATGCTGGTTTCATTAAGTGAAGATGATGCTCATATTCTCTGGGTAACCGCAAAATAGACTCAAAAATACAAAGTTTCCTATAGTGAAGGCAAACGTTTGCATTTTGTTTTGATTTGAAGAAAAATACGCCGCATTGATGTTTATAGAATCAATGCGGCGTTTTTGTTGCTTACTCAGAATGTGATTGAGTTGTTAACTTAGATCTTGGTCACTGTTTGAAACTTGTTAATCAGAGAAAACAGGCGCATTCTTGTTTACTATTGGAAACATGGTTTCCGCCTTATGGAACTTTTGCTTTTTGAGATGGCTGACTCTACGTATAAGAGCTTGGCAAAATGGAGAATAAAATGACTCAAGAACATGCGACTCAGGAACTTCTAGTTACTCCTTTACATGCTTTGCACATTGAAGTTGGTGCAAAGATGGTTCCTTTCGCAGGCTATGATATGCCTGTTCAGTATTCACTAGGCGTAAAAAAAGAGCACTTGCATACTCGCGAGGCTGCGGGACTGTTTGATGTTTCGCATATGGGTCAGCTTCGTCTGCATGGTGTAGGTGCTGCTCAAGCACTAGAAACTCTAGTTCCTGTGGATATCGTGGACTTGCCTCAAGGTAAGCAGCGTTACGCATTTTTCACTAATGAAGAAGGTGGGATTTTAGACGACCTTATGGTCGCTAATTTAGGTGATCATCTGTTCGTGGTCGTTAATGCGGCTTGTAAAGAACAGGATATCGATCATCTGCAAGCTCATTTACCTTCTGAGGTTGAACTTGAAATTATTGAAGACAGAGCGCTGTTAGCACTTCAAGGCCCAAAAGCCGTCGAAGTTCTAGCTCGTTTGCAACCTGCTGTTGCCGATATGCTCTTTATGGATATTCAGCAAGTTAGCATTGATGGCATTGAATGCATTGTTAGCCGCAGTGGTTACACCGGCGAAGATGGCTATGAGATTTCAGTTCCAGCTGACCAAGCTCAAAAACTGGCTCGTAAGCTGACTTCATTTGAAGAAGTTGAATGGATTGGTCTGGGTGCTCGTGACTCTCTACGCCTAGAGTGTGGTCTATGTCTATACGGACATGATTTAGATACAACAACTACGCCAGTAGAAGCAAGCTTGCTATGGGCGATTCAGCCAGTACGCCGCACAGGCGGTGCACGAGAGGGCGGTTTCCCTGGTGCTGATATTATCCTCAATCAGATCGCGACTAAAGATGTGGCACGCAAACGCGTTGGTTTAGTTGGTCAGACTAAAGCACCAGTACGTGAAGGTACCGAGTTGTTTGACGCAGATGGTCAACATATTGGTGTTGTTACAAGTGGTACTGCGGGGCCTACAGCGGAAAAACCAGTTTCTATGGCTTATGTTCGTACTGACTTTTCAGCAGTCGGTACCGAATTATTTGCAGAAGTTCGTGGCAAAATGCTCCCTATGTTGGTAGAAAAAATGCCGTTTGTACCGCAAAGATACTACCGCGGTTAAGTGAATCTAAGTAAATAGGTTAGTCCTAAGAGCCGTAAGTCTAGTCTTACGGCTCTTTTTTATTTACAGTAGCCGTCTAAAATTATCAGTAACAGATGTAAGTAACGGATTACCACTATGAAGAAAAAGGCTGCAATACTTTCAACTCTAATCGGTGTGTGTAGCCATGTATCAGCCGCGGAAGATTATACCGCGTATATAGTAAATGGCTCTTACGCCAATATTACTGAGTTTTCTTCCTACGTTGCTTTGTTCGTCGATTTGATTGAATACAACAATACTTATTATACTGGAAGTTATTGTGGTGGAACAATTTTAGATGCCAATCACATCCTAACGGCTGCTCACTGCGTTTATAGCTCGGACCCAGATAACAACCTCTATTCGCTGTTTACTGTAGTTGTACCTGAGTTGCAGAAGGAAAGTTTTTACCCCTATAGCATCAATGAAAAAAAACGCGTTTCAAAGGTCTATTATAGAGATGACTACAATAGCACCACGTTAAATAATGATCTGGCAATACTGCAACTGGAATCGGCACTAACAACTATCAACTCTAGTTATTATGCGACTAGACCTTCGACAGGTACTACTTACCGTAGTGCCTCTGAGACTTTTTATGCGGTCGGGCATGGTAATACCAAAACTGGTGTTGATGATAATGATGATTTACAAGTGGCTTCATTAACTTATGTCGAAAATAGTTCTTGTAACTACAGCAATATGACAGACACCAAACTATGTATGGAGGGAGCGGTTAATCCATCAAACGGCTTAGAAGCCAGCACTTGCCAAGGGGATTCTGGAGGCCCTTTGTATTGGTACTCCGGTGGCAGTTACATTCAAGTGGGATTAACCAGTTTTGGCCCTTCTACATTTTGCGGGGATGCTAGCTTTAATTCTACTTCAGTCTTTACCGAAGTTTATGACTATCAAGATTGGATCGACGCCGTACTAGCGGGTACCGAAACAGCAAAATATATCTCGACTGATGCAAAAAGACAGTCTTACGTCGACCGTATTGGACAAGAATCTTCTAGCTCAGGAGATTCTGGCGGAGGGGCATTCGGTTTTATGTCACTATTGTTTATGACTATTTTGGCGTTAGTGAGGCGTAACGCTCAATAAAATACTTAACTACCTTTCAACTATTTCTTTAAGTCGTTGCGCATATACTTGCGCGACGACTTTTTTCACATCGTGTAATGCACAATTCATCCGCTTTCTAATTACTGGGATCTAGTTCTATAGTTTACTGCTCCCAGCTTGTTTACATATTCTTTACATGCGCAATGGTTATCATATATTGATAATTGTATTTGTATAACTGATTAACTATAAAGAGAATTTCTTGAAAAAGTTTAAGTTTTTATTGGGGCCGATTTACCCTTTAGCCGCAGCTTCCGTTGCGATGATTGTATTGTTTACTCTTTCACGCATAGGATTGTCCTTATGGCATTTCGATCGTGTATCGGATGTTAATGGGTGGGGAGATATCCTATTGAGTGGGTTGCGCGTTGATTTCGCATCTGTCTCATATCTTTTTATTCTTCCAGCGCTATTAACTTCATTTCTATCTGGTGATCACGTTATTGGTCGCGTGTGGAACTGGATTCTTAGGATTTGGATAACGGCTGGTTTGTGGTTAGTGGTTTATATGGAAGCCGCGACACCGCCTTTTATCATTGAATACGATTTGCGACCTAATCGATTGTTTGTTGAATATCTTATTTATCCTAAAGAAGTATTTGGCATGCTTTGGTCAGGCTACAAGCTTGAGCTATTTTTGGGGATCGCTGTAAGTGCCATAACGCTTATTGTTGGTTGGAAATGGTCTGCGTCTCTCGTTAAATCATTAACATACCCACGTTGGTACTGGCGGCCTTTGATTGCTGTTGCTGTGGTTGCTATATGCTTGATGGGGGCTCGTTCATCTCTTGGACACCGACCATTGAACCCTGCGATGGTGGCATTTGCTGCTGACCCTTTAGTAAATGACTTGACGTTAAACTCCTCTTATTCAGTAATATTCGCAGCCAAACAAATGGGCTCAGAAGCGAGCGCATTTGAGTTTTATCCAAAAATGGATAAGCAACTGATTGTTGATCAGATCAAAGATTCTATGAATATTGATTCAAAAGCATTCACTGATAATCAAAAACCAACACTGGCTAATCATGTTGCGTCTTATACCGGTCCAAGAAAGAATGTTGTGATTCTGTTGCTGGAGAGCCATGGGGCACGTTACGTAAAGAGTTTGGGTGGTATTGATGCTTCTCCAAATCTGGACAAACTGATTCAAGAAGGCTGGGCATTTACAAGAATGTACGCCACAGGTACTCGCTCAGTTCGCGGTATCGAAGCGGTAACAACAGGCTTTTCTCCGACACCAGCTAGAGCTGTGGTTAAACTGGGTAAGAGCCAGACGAACTTCTTTACCATCGCTAATTTGTTGAAAGCAAACCAATACCACACTCAATTTATCTATGGTGGGGAAAGCCATTTCGATAATATGAAGAGCTTTTTCTTAGGTAATGGCTTTGTCGATATGCAAGATTTTCCAACATTTTCTTCTCCAAAATATGTTGGCTCTTGGGGAGCTTCGGATCAAGACCTCTTTACGAAAGCCGATGAACAATTTGCACAGCTATCAAAAACAGAACAGCCGTTTTTTAGTTTGGTGTTTACCTCTTCTAACCATAGCCCGTTTGAATATCCAGATAGTGTTATTGAGCCACACAACCAACCTAAACAAACCGTAGAAAATGCGGTTAAGTATGCTGATTATGCTTTAGGCGAGTTTGTCGAAAAGGCGAAGAAATCTAAATATTGGAACAACACTGTTTTTGCAGTGATTGCGGATCATGATGCTCGTGCGACAGGAACGCTTCCAGTGCCAATTGGACATTTTAAAATCCCTGCAGTGATCTTTGGTGGCGGTATTGAACCTCAAATGGATGATCGTTTGGTGAGTCAAATAGATTTGGTACCGACACTACTATCGTTGGCTGGCATCAGTAGCCAGAACCCTATGATAGGACATGATTTAACACATGAAGTCCCTGTTGAAAAACAACGAGCAATGATGCAGCGCGATAAGAACTTTGCTTGGATGACAGCAGATAACGAGGTGGTGATTATTCAGCCAGAGAAGGGCATTTCTACTTACACTTATAATCCAAATGAAGATTCGTTGACCGCAGCACCTCTCAGTGAAGCGACGGTGATTAAAGCTCACGCCAACGCTATGTGGGGGAATTTAGCATTTGACAACAATTACTATACGGCTCAAAAGAGCTACGCTGTGAATCAATAACAAGAATCTCCTCAAGCAGTTGTTTTTGGCACTGCTTGAGGAATAACGTCACTTCTAAGCAGTGTATAGCGGCTAGCGCTGGCAACAGACAGGGGTTTAGAGAACCAATAACCTTGAAAATAAGATGCGCCCATGTCTTTGTATTTTTGGAACATGGCTTGATCTTCAATCCCTTCAAACACAATATCAATCCCTTTTGAGCGGCATAATTGAGTAATAAACTGTAGATACTGCTCATACGCATCATTGGTCATCGACTTCGTTGTCATCACTCTATCTATCTTAATTTGTTTTAGCGGTAAGCCTAAGAAGCTGTGAATCGAACTGAAACCGGACCCAAAATCATCAAGTGACAACGAAAATCCCATACTGCTTAGAATATAAATCTGGTTTAGTGCATTCTTGTTCCCGTCGAGCATGACGGTCTCTGTTAGTTCCAGAACAATGGATTTTGGTTCGACATTAGAATTTACAGCGAGAGTAAAAAGATTGGTTGGGAAGTTAGTGTCTAAGAGTTGCAATACCGAAACGTTTACGTTTACACGTATGTTGGCTTTGTTTAATTGGTTGTAGCGACTAATGAATTCACACGCTTTAGCAAAAACTAAATACCCCAGCTCATTAATCAGTCCTTTTTTTTCAGCAATAGGAATAAATTCATCGGGGTATATTTCGCCATAACCTTTAGACCTCCACCGGACTAAAGCCTCGAAACTGGCAACTTTGCCATTGGCTGCGTTGATTATGGGTTGGAACTTTACACTCAGAGAGCGAGAGTGTATTGCTTCTTTAAGTTCTTTCTCAATAAAAAAGAAACGGTCAACACTGTTCTGAGTTCTGCCAGTATAGATCTCAATACGAGAGCAATTGTTTTCACCTGCAAATTGGCAAGTTCTCGAAGCTATACTTAAGCACTCAGAAGGCGTTAAATTGGTGTCTATGTAAGGATAAACACCAATACTAATTTTGTCCCCATACAACTTGCCATATTCGAGTGTAGATTCTGCATAGTGCTTAAGGATATTTTGGCAAAGTCGTTGAAGTTCTCCAGTGGTGTAGTCGCCGTAAAGCAACACAGCAAAATCATCGGAACGTACGCGATAGTGCTCGCAATCATCATCAGGAAGTACACGTAACGCACCCGTTAAGTGTTCAATAATCTGCTGAAAAACATCTGTGCCATATTGGTTAAGATATGACTTAATATCGTCGATCTGGATATAGATAAGGGCGGCGTTTAGTTGTGGTTTTTTGGCGAGGGCTTCTATGTCGTGTATCAGTTTGGTTCTATTTGAAAGACCAGTGGCGTTGTCAAAAAAGGCTGCTTGGTGGAGATAGGATTCCATCAGTTTTTGGTCGGAGATATCTCGATGACTTCCAATCATAAAGGCATGCCCGCATATGTTTTTTGTCGTTGCGACACCTTCAACCCATATGTACTGTCCATTAGTCTTTCTTAAACGGTACTGAGTAACGACATTCCCACCTTCATCAATATGTTGGCCGATTCGGCTATCAAGCAACGCTGCATCTAAAGGGTGTACTATGCTGAACCAATCTGAGAGTTCAATAGTCTTCGATTCGAATCCGAATTGATGATAAAACTCAGGATTATAAAAAGTCATTAAACCCTGTTCATCCATATAGAAAACACCGTGTTTAAACACGTCGAATATATGCACTAAACGCTTTAAATACGTGTCATCTAGAGCATTCTCTATAACAGATAATTTATCTTGTTTTAACGACATAACCGCATACCAACTCTAACAACTGCTAACCATAATGCGAAAAATGGATGAAAGAAATATGAACCTAAAACATCTGTAAGGCTAGAGCTTTAGAGCATTAATCCTAAACGATGTTTCAATTTAAATCTAAATGAATAGTGATTCAATTATTGATAATAATAATTGTTGCTAATCGTGCTATAGCGCAAGCTTTAATAACAAAAAGTACACTTGTAATAGCGCATCTCTTTGATGTTTAAAACAATAGACCTATAAAAATGCGGCTAAGCGCCGCATTTTTGTTTTCGTCAGAAATGTGTTTAGCGTTCCCAATACGCCTCTTCCAAACTGTCTTCGCGTTCAGGCAACGATCGAGATAAGCGAGGTGAGTGCTGTGTTAACACTTCATAGCTGACACGGTTTGCGTATTTACATACCTGAGAGAGAGAAGAGTAAGTCAGATATGGCTGATCGTGCTTAACGGAATTTGGCACATTAATCAGATGGAAGGCGTTGGCCGCCATATCATGCAACAGCGCAGATAAAGCACCGTCACCCGCTCCGTTGGTATTCTTTATTTCTAGTGGACCACCAAGATAAGGGCCAATGTGTGAATAGATTTTGACTGGGTTTGTACAGTCATTTTTGCGCATGGCACGGCTGAATTCGTACTTATTAAACTCTGGAATGTTGCCCGGAAGTAGTGGTAGTTCTGTTTCACGCTTACTGGATTCGTCAGTATAACCAGCCATAAACAAGCCGATTGGTCCTGCGGTACAGAGAACTAAATCGACCCATTGAAGAGCGGCGTCTGATGCAAGAAGCGGATCTTTATGCCCCGTTAACGCTTCACCTTCTTCTTCATTCATAGCCACGACAGTGACGTTTTCCTTTAGAAACTCTTGCCACCATTTCTCATTGCCCTCAATGACGTACTTGGTGCCCAGAGTTAACACTACAGGAATGTTGTTTGCCTTGGCTAATTCAATCGCTCGTTGAACCGCTTGAGGCATAGGATCTTCAGGCTTTCCACGCATAAGATAAGAAGAGACAACCAAAGCCGACGCTTTTTCGAATACTTGCTCAGGAATACTATCCGGACGCAACTTATTCATGTGGCCTTCATTTATGGCAAAGGTACGTTCGCCATCTTCGGTGATTAACGTATAGCAACGACCTATAGGTCCATCAACCGTTTGAAGATGATTGAGGTTCATGCGTGAAGAAGTTCGACATAAGTAACGATAGGCAAATGAACCTACTTCGATGTTTTTAGACATAACACCAAGAAGCACAGATTTGCTATCTGCCAGCACGGAATAGTTGTGTAGCGTATTGCCAATGGTGTCACCCGGATGTTGATGGGTGATGAGATTCAGCTCAACCAGCTCCCTATATAAGGCATCTGCTTTAGCCTCTTCTAGGACAAGAGAATGACCTTTGCTCAAATTGTATTTGGCTAAGAAATCGTTATCGACTCGAGCTTCTATATCAACAATTGTTTGGCCAACACCAACGATAGTTGGACGATGTAGCTTTGGTGCTTGTTGAATGTGGTTAAGTAATGGATCTCGAGCATGTGTCGGAAAGTAGTGCTTAGATTTACGCTGTCCGGGAAACTTCATCTTGACTGTAAGGGGAAAGAAATATTTCGTGCATAATATCACAAATATATTTTTATATTTTCATTTTATTACACGGAAAATGGTTTTTGTGGGTACCACTTTCCGTGCATCTGACTCATTGTTGAGTGGTGGTTTGATTGTCTGGAAAAGCGTTATAGGCTTTTGTGCCCCAAAGTGGAACAGTTGACAGGCTGTGTTTAAAACTACCGTCCGTTTCCTTGGTTGTATAGGACAAATAAAGAAGTGTTTGATTTTCTGGATCAAAAATACGTCTGACTTTCATAGTCTTAAAGAAAATACTCTTCGACTGCTTGAACACTACCTCACCAGATTTACTCTTATCGATTGATGCGATCATGTCCGGAGTGATATCGCCCGTTTGTCGACACGAGATTGAGCTGTCACTCGGGTCTGAAAGACTTAAATTTGCTTCGATGGACGCTATATGGCAAGTCACACCCTGTATTTTGTCATCATGAAGCGATGCGATTTTAATATCCTTCATGGTAAATACGCCTAGAGATACATCACCAACTTCATTATCTGAACATCCGACTAGTAGAGTAGACAGTCCTACCATCAAAAGTAACTTTTTCATTGCTTATCCTATGGTGCCGCATACAAAGTTGAACTTATCATAACTCAAGTTGCAAACAGATGCCGAAGCAAATATCTGACTGTAAATAAAGAAAGATGTGTAGATGAGATATCAAGACTTGTGAGATTGAGTGTACCTAAGTATCCTTCGCTTATTCATTACTGCTAAATGTGGTTTTAGCGTAAGTACTTCAATAGAAGAATATTTCATGACAGATTCCTATCCAAACGTCGTTAAAGTGAAAAATCAGTGGCTGTTTGATCAAGTTGAGGTTGAGTTTCCGACGCCTGAAAGTTTAAAAGGCAGAGCCATTTATCAGTCTCTTTGTGAAGAGAATACTGTGACTCCGTTGATTCAAAGTACGCAAGAAACAGACATCAATTTAGATGAAATATATCTGGTTGATTTTCATCGTTTGACTGTGATGTTCTCATTACTTCAAGCATTGCGAGGACGTGACGAACAAGAGCAAAATTATCTTTTGGAGTTTTTCACCAAATTATCTTCTCTGAGCCTTGCTACCTTTATGTCGGATTTAAGCAAGCTGAACCAGTGGCTGCTGCTTTAATTACACAATCTGAAAACGAACTTTTGGTTTCAGATATTGTTGTAAAAGACCTTACCTATAGTTCTGCTGAGCAATTCGCTCTGGCAGCAACGCAAAAAGTGGCTAAAAAGTAACGAATTTTCAGGCTCTTTCTATATCGAACTCTAATATTAAGCGGCAAATTGAGTCAGAAAATTCCGGATTGTTTTAAACAGTGACGGTGCTACAAAATATCGACATTGCTGTGTAAGCAGATTTCAAATTGTTAACTGAATCATTTTTCCTATTTTGTTTGTAATTAAACTGCATAGAAAGGAGAAATATTATGGTTGGCAAAAAAACGAACTGCGTTATTTTCGATTGTGAAGGTACATTGGTCGACAGTGAACGCTTGTGTTGTGAAGCCCTTGTGCAAGTCTTTAATGAAATTGGGGCAGAGCTATCTATCGAAGATATTATTGATAACTTTGAAGGTGGCAAAATTGCCGACATTATGCATTCCACTTTGCAACTAGCAGAAAAAACTGCGGATATTGATGTGTTGGAACAGCGATATCGTGAAGTGTTGGAACCTCTCTTCTTACAGAAGCTCACACCAATGCGCGGTGCAGTTGCATTGTTAGATTGGCTTAGAGAAACAGAGACAGAATTTTGCGTTACATCGAACGCGCCCAAAGACCGTATTGAATCGATTCTAAAATCGGCAGGTTTATACAGCTATTTTCAAGGAAAAATCTTTTCAGCCTTCGAAGCAAATAGTTGGAAACCAGAACCGGATTTGATCCGCTATTGCGCTATGAATATGGGCTTTATGTTAGATGAATGTGTTTACGTTGATGATACGCACAAGGGTGTGAAGGCGGGGCTTAATGCCGGTGTAACCACCTTTCAAATCACGCCTTTAACTTGGCAAAATAGAGTGTCTCACCCCAAAGTTACAGTGCTAGAGAGCTTAGAACAGCTAACCTTGTATTTAGCTTAAGTATTGATATTAAAAATTCAATTAATGAAGCGTGTTCTCCGGCACGTGGATGTACGGGGTTAGCACCAGGTTAGTGGCTAATATTGTAGGCTCAATGTTACTCAATTCTTCCGTGTGGAAACCACATTTGCCACAGAGAAATTTTTCACCGCTTTCAGACAGCAAATATTCATCACTTTGACACAGTGGACAGCACTCGATCATTTTCATCACACATTCTCTTCAAATCGTTTTTATTATTTAGTTTTAGCTATTGCTTCTTTTATGCTCAGAATAAACGGAATGTCGGTCGGTGATTGTTATAATTACATTATTCTTTCATTTTTTGAGATTCAATTCATAAATCTATGAATTGAGTTTGTTGATTTCTAAACCTTAATTAACGAACTCAGTGATTTTGAAAGAAACTTCAAATACACAAAAAGAAAAACTTTAGTGGGGTCGAAGAAATGGATGATAAATTCTGTATCGTTTTAACCACAACAAACAGTCAAGATGTAACCCAGCAACTGATTCGATATCTTTTATCAAACCAATTGGCTGCATGTATTCAAACAATGCCTATCAACAGTCATTACATCTGGGAAGGTGAGGTATGTAATGATGAAGAGATCCTTCTAGTGATAAAAACCCAATCCAAATTATTCGAGCAAATAACGGAAGCGATTGAGCAGTTTCATAACTATGAAGTTCCACAAATTGTTCAAGTGCCTATTAATGATGGCTTCAACCCTTACTTGCAATGGATCGAAGCCAATACGAATTAGGCAGTTAATCGATTGGGGTTAATTCGAATCTGTACTGCGAGTAATGACAATGAGGCTAATGCACCTAAGGTATCGCACAGCATATCTTTTTGGGCATCCCAGATATCACCTTGAGAACCTAAGAAGGCGATACCTTCGTCCCCGCCAGCCAAAGCGGCATACCACCATTCAACAATTTCGTAGCCAGCGGCAATACTCATAATACAAAACAGAGCATAGCTACTGGCAAAAAATGGTTTAGCCAGTTTGTTTCGTATAAGCAGTTCGGCAATTGGGTATGCGTACAAGCCTATGGAAAAGTGCGCGACACGATCAAAGTTATTGCGCTCTGAACCAATCAGGGTATTGAACCAATCAAAAGGAACTTCTGAGAAGGTATATTTCGCGCCAATCGTATGCAGAGTCAGCCAAATGAAAAAGAGAGTATAAGAAGTTGTGCTCAATCTCTGTCTCATTGAAACCAGCCACACAATCGCAAGAATCAGTAGTGCAGGTATAATTTCGGCAACCCATACTGCTCGTGATGCGGGAGAGATGGCGGAAAAAATAAACACGGCTGTATATGCCAGAGTCAGTAGTGTCAGGCTTCTCGGTGCTGTCATATTTTAAATATCCTTTACTCAATTTCATAAAACATGTTTACATCATTTGAAACAGTGTTCAATTAAGTTGCAGTAAAAATCGAGTAGATTAATCTTAGAGGTAATTAGGAATTACTCGTATTCTAGAGATGAAAAGTTGAATAAAGGTCAAAGCCTTAATAGTTTCGTCCTATTCTTACTCGACAAAAAGCCTCTCATGGCTTTGAATAAAAGAAGGGAAAATTGAGAGAAACTATATGACTGAAGCACAGCAATTGTCTGCATCGTTTCGCAACTATGTTGAGAATCCTTTATTGTGGCCAATTTTGGAAGTGTTGAAACGGCAACCATCCGGTTGGAAAGTTCATACGCTTGCGGCGCATTTGGGTGAACTTGAACTGATGCCGACACTGGATGAAGCTCCAGAAAAAGATTTGTTCAAACGTAATTTTCTTATCATGAATGCGCTTTACCAACTGCAAGAGACTCTCTATCCGAAGCAATGGCTTCAAGTTGAGGCGATGGATATTATTCTGATGCCGATGTTTCGCAATGCCTCCCACGTAATTGATGTTGAAGATCCTTTGCGCGAATACTATTCACAGTGGGAGCACTATGAAGCAAGCGAAGGGGAAGTTAAACGCCTTCTCAATGAGTTTTGGACTCGCTATCGTAAGTTTGTTGGTGGCAGTAGCAAAGACTTAAATCGACAACAAGCCTTACGCTTATTCGAACTCCACGATGATGCTACACACTTTGAAATCCGCAAAACTTGGCGAAAGCTCGCTTTAAGATGGCATCCGGACAGAGATAACGGCAATGCGGAGAAATTTAGGATCTTATGTGAGGCTTGGAACATTCTGCGCCAAGAGGCTTAGAGATCTTTGAGCAGAAAAAAACAGCGCAAATTTGCGCTGTTTTTTGTTTCGATAACTCTTAACTCTTAATTCTTGAACTTAGCTTTGCGCATACGGTTCAGTGCTGCCATCGCATCCAGTATGCGAGGTTTCGCCAAATCGCCGTGGTTTGGCATGTTCTCGTGCCAATTGTCGTTAAGAAAGGCTTCGAAATTTTTAGCTGGGTTTTTCGACCAACCTGGCGTCTGTGCAAGCTGGAACCAAAGCCAACCGATAGCATTAACTTCAGAAGGTGACTCTATCTGCTCAAGAGCGCTTAAGTCAGTAAACTCTTTGCCAAAGCGAAGTGAATCTGTGCCTTTTGCTGATACTCGGAATTTGCCTTCCGCCAGTATCGTTTGTAATGCCATGCAGTTTAGAGAACGAGGTGCAATGTTTTCCAAAGGCGTTTCACATTCGTTTTTACGTTCAGTAGGGTGAAGCGCAATCACTTGCTGTGCTTTTTCAGTCACGTCAATCGGCTGGAAATCATGCATTTGAATCACAGTGTCAGCCACATCAAGGTAATCCCCAGAACCACCCATAACAACTAAGCTGGAAATCCCCATTTCATCACGCAGTTGACCAATGCGATCGACTAACGGAGTGATCGGTTCATCACCTTTGCTTACCAATGCTTGCATGCGTTCGTCACGTATCATGAAGTTGGTTGCCGAGGTGTCTTCATCAATCAGCAAAGTGCTAGCGCCAGCTTCTATTGATTCCTGAAGCCAAGCCGCTTGTGAGGTAGAGCCAGAGGCATCTTGAGTACTGAAGTCGCGAGTATCGCGGCCTAGCGGCAAATGGTTGATGTAGTTAGAAAGATTGAGATTGTGTACGCAACGACCGTCTTCAGCGCGTATTTTCATGGCATTAACATCAGCGACAATACCTTCACGTCCATCACCCGGAATATGGTTGTAGATTGAACGCTCTATTGCTGTAAGCAGGGTTGATTTACCGTGAAAACCGCCGCCGACAATCAAAGTGATACCTTTTGGAATGCCCATTCCGCGTACATCACCTTTATTTGGTGCCAGCAAAATGGTTTCCAATTCTTTTGGTGACTGGAATGCAACAGCATCTTTCATCGGTAGGTCGCAGTTACCAGCTATACGTGGCAGCACACTTCCGTTTGCCACAAAGGCAACCAGGTTTTTCTCATCAAGTTGAGAGCGCAATGCTTCTTGGTCCTCGATGGTTTCACAGTGATGAGTCAGCGCCTCAATATCCAATTCACGAGCATTGGTTGCTTTGCGAATGAATTTAGGCATATGAAATGTAAGCGTGTTGAGTGCTTTTTTCGCGAGAATGTCACGCCCTTCAGCAGGTAGAGACATACGGAAACGCAACTCAATGCCGTGTTCAGTAAATAATACGGCGGTGCTATCCATTACGGTTTGGCCGGTGATATGGATAGTTACGGAGTTTTCTTGCTTGGCGAATTCTGCGAATGAGCGAGCGATAAAGTCTCGGGCTGCCATTTGATAAGCCGGAGACTTATCTTTCAACCATGCTAAGCCAGTGAGTGACCATGCTCTTTTCGCACGCAAGCGCGAAGCTGACGCGAACGGATCTGACTGAACATAATCGATGTACAGATTGTAGTCGCCGAAATCATATTCGCCTTTGATTTGCTGGTATGCGCGATAATTCTGTTTTTCGAGTTTTTTCAGTTTTGCTGTTAATACATCCATCACGACTGCTCTTGGAATAATGAAAAGGGGGCGATTATAGGTAGCCCTATCAAGGGAGTAAAGCCATGTGTTGCTTAATCCTTGTGGGATAAACAAAAACTGTACTCTATTTAGGAGTACAGTTTTAGTGGCAGAGGGGTATTTGTCAACAAAGAGGCGGGTTCAGACAAGATGATCTGATTCCCATCAGCGGTTGAATTGATTAATAGTCTTGCGCTAAGAATGGCTTTAAGTCGACATCCTTTGAGTAGTCGACATTTTCAAAACCAAACCCATTGAGATTAAGAAACTCTTGCTTGAATCCTTGGTAATCGCCCAGTTGTTTAAAGTTATCAGCATTCATTTCGCCGAGAATCGCCAATACTTTTTCCTGAGTGTCTTGGTTAAGTTCCAGATCATCCATGCGGATCAAACGTTCGTTGTCAACTGGCGTGGTGACACTCTCTCCCAGATACAGTTTTTCACTGAATAAACGTTGCATCTGTTCAATACAGCCTTCATGGGTGCCTTTTTCTTTCATCACTCGATAGAGCGCTAAAATGTATGGGCTTAAGCCTGGAATAAACACACTCGCTTTTGTGACTAACGCCTTACAAACCGAAGCGTAAGCGCCACCATTGTAATTCGCTAACTTCAAATTAAGAGAGTGGCTGGTTTGGTGCAAATCAACCTTTGCATAACCCAAGGTACCATCAAGATAGATAGGGTGAGTGATTTCCGGACCAATGTATGAGAAAGCAACGGTTTTACAGCCGTCAGCGATAGAGTCCGAGTTGATCAAAGTATCAATCCAGTTCTCCCAGTCTTCACCGCCCATGACCTTAATGGTGCTGGCAATCTCTTCATCTGTCGCAGGTTCTAGTGTGCTATTTACCCAACTGTCGTTTTCCAGAATGATGGTGGAGCCTGATACTGCATCACCAATCGGTTTGATGGCGGAACGCCAGAACTCGTCACTGTCGCCTTTTCGGCGCATACCACTGGCGATACTGTAGATAACTAGGTCGACTTCACCTTCGAAGTACGTTTCGATTGCTTCGATCACTTGTTCTCTAATTTCTTTTGAGAACACATCACCATCAATATTGACGGCTACATTGCCATTTTGTTCTGCGTGCTTTTTAAAGAAATGGTTGTTGTAGAATCCAGCACTACCCACACCTTTTTCAGATGGCCCGCGCTCCATAGAAACGCCAATAGTGTCAGCATTCGCACCACCGAATGTTAACGCGATACGAGCGGCAAGCCCAAATCCGGATGATGAACCCAAAATTAAGACACGCTTAGGACCATGTTTAATTGGATTTGCTGATTTAACATATTGAATTTGCTTTAGAATGGCTTGTTCGCAACCGAAAGGATGTGCGGTACGAGCAACCACACCCTGAATTACGGGTTCTATGAGCATTATTGGTACCTTCTGGTTCTGTGGGGCAGTAACAATAGCGTAAAGTTAGGTAAAGTTTATTGAGCTGAGGCAACAGACCTACAGTTAGTTGGTCATAATGTAGGAAAACACCTTAAAGCAGAGGCTCTAGTTGTTCCGCCATGAAATCGGCTATCCATGGTTGGGCGTCCGGTTTTGGGTGCAATCCGTCTTGCATCATCCATTCAGGTTTGATGATGACTTGCTCTAGAAAAAATGGAACCAGTGGCACGGATTTTTCGCTGGCGATGTTGGGATAAAGTTGCGAGAACGCATCACTGTAACGTTTACCGTAATTGGGCGGGATACGGATCTGCATCAAGATCACTTGGCTGTTTTGCGCATGAATGGTGTCAATCATGGTTTTCAGATTGTTTTCAACAAGCTGAGGGGGAAGCCACGTAGCCCATCGTTGGCACCGAGTTCAATCAGAACGGAGTCAGGTTTGTGCTGTTGGAGTAATGAAGGTAAACGCGATAATCCGTTTCCGGTTGTATCGCCTGATATACTTCCGTTAATTACTGTTACAGATTTCCCTTTGTTTTTTAAAGCATCACCAAGCAAATTAGGCCAAGCTTGTTCTATAGACATGTTATAGCCGGCGCTCAAACTATCACCCAACACTAAGAGTGTGTTACTACTAGCGTTGGTCGAGAAAAATACAACAAGAAGCAAGGAAAGTAGTCTAGTCATGCAATCATCCGTTATTTCAGCTCAGTCTTTATCTAAAGTAGTCTCCACCAATCAGGAGCAATTAACAATCCTCAAAGAGGTGAATCTTGATATTCGCCAAGGCGAAAGTGTGGCCATCGTTGGTACTTCTGGTGCAGGTAAATCGACATTGATGACACTGCTTGCAGGATTGGACACGCCGACCAGCGGAGAAGTTCATCTGTTGGGGAAATCACTGACAGAGCTTGATGATGAAGCAAGAGCCGCGATTCGCAGTCAGTCGGTAGGGTTCGTATTCCAAAGTTTTTTGCTCATACCAAGCTTATCTGCATTAGAAAATGTCACTCTGCCGTGTTTGTTAAAGGGCGAAGCCGAAGATAAACAACGGGCAGAAGCGTTATTAAAATCTGTGGGGTTAGAGCATCGTATTCATCACTCGCCAAGTCAGCTTTCAGGTGGCGAGCAGCAGCGGGTTGCTCTGGCGCGGGCGTTTATGATCAGCCCACAAGTGTTATTTGCTGATGAACCGACAGGCAACCTAGATCAGGAAACCGCCGCGAAGGTTATCGATTTACTTTTTGAGTTGAACTCACAACATGGAACAACATTGGTTCTTGTCACTCATGACCCTGTTCTTGCTGCAAGATGCCAAAGACGCTTTCACATGACGGCAGGTATGTTGGAGGAGCGAGTATGATTGTTGCCCCATCTTTAAACAAACGTCTGTTTCGATGGAGCTTTAGCGAGATTCGCCACGGCCAATTGTGGCCGATTTCGGTAGCTCTAACTCTCATCATTGCTTGTGTGTTTGCGTTAACAGCATTGGCTGACCGTATGGAGCAGGTGGTTGTTAAGCAGGGAAAAGATGCATTGACGGCAGACAGTGTGTTTGTTTCGGCAAATCCTTTGCCTTCAACGTTGTTGCAATTGACCAATGAAAAAAACTTAACCACTTCCACCATGACTCGTTTTTCCTCCATGGCGTTCAGTGACAATGGTATGAAGTTAGTCACGGTTAAAGCCGTAGACAGCCAATATCCATTGCGTGGAGAAATGGAATTGTCGGATGGAAACACCATTAAGCATCAAATCCAGCCAAATCAGTTATGGCTGGACGAACGAATTTTTAACGAACTGAACGTAAATTTGGGTGACAGTGTCACGATAGGCGATGCTGACTTTGTCGTATCAGGCAGAGTCGTTCAAGAACCCGGTTTAAGCTTCAACCCATTTCAGCAAATGCCGTCCGTTTTTATTCACTTATCAGATGTTGAGCGCACCGGTGCTATCCAAATCGGCAGCAGAGTTCAATATCAGTTTTTCATCAATGCTGAAGAGCCTGTCATTGAACAACTGAAAAAAGCAGTCACTTTGTCCCCGAGTGAGCGATGGCGAGATCAAGACAGCGGCAGCAGAACCAATGAAGTGTTTGAAAGAACTCAGCAATATCTGTCTTTGACTGTGGCTATCGTGATCATCATGGCAGCTACCACTTTGGTTTTGACCTGTCAGCATTATGTTTCCACTCGTCAGCGTACGATTGCGATGCTTAAAAGCTTGGGTGCCAGTAAGCAATGGGTAGGGCGTTGGTTGGCCATTCAAGTGGCGTTACTACTTGGATTTGCCGCAGTGAGTGGCATTGTCATAGGTATGGGGCTGGAATATCTGTTGCGAGTTCCTTTGGTCGATCTGCTGCCTACGCCGCTTCCAAGTTATGGTTATAAGCCAGCGCTGGTGGCGCTGACTTCAAGTGTGTTAATTGCTGTACCTGCTTTGGGAATCCCGCTAGGGCATCTACTTAATGTAAATGCAGCTAGTGTTATGCAGAACACACAAAAGCAGAACCGAATGCGATGGAATACCACTCTTGCGCTTGTGCCTTTACTGCCCATGCTTGCTTTCTATTGGCAAAACAAGTTGGTTTGGATCGTACTTGCAGGAATAACGGTGCTGTTTTTGATTCTTGCTTTAATCAGCGTTGTGGTGACACGTTCTTTGGCAAAGTTACCGCTTAATACTGCAATGAAGCTGGCTCTTAGCCGGATCAATCGTTCTTCTGTGGCTACGGGCATTCAGTTTGGCGCCTTATCACTTTCGTTGATGCTATTGGCTGTAATGTGGTTGGTTCGAACAGATCTGTTGTCTGACTGGCAAAAAACACTACCAGCCAATGCGGCGAATGCGTTTGCTTTCAATATTGCCACTTATGAAAAAGATGCGTATTTGGAAACTATAGACAAAGCTGGAATTGAACGTTCGGATGCCTATCCGATCATTCGAGGACGATTAACTGAAATTAACGGTGTTGAAGCGAAAACTTATGCACAAGGGGAAGGGAGCAGCGACGCGTTAAGGCGTGAACTTAACTTCACTTGGGGTGATAGCCTGCCAACCTATAACGACCTGATTGCTGGAGAGTGGACGCAAAGCAAAGGGGTGTCAGTTGAGCAAGATGTCGCTGAAGACCTTGGCCTGAAAATTGGGGATAAACTGACATTCTCCATTAACAGCCAACCTATCGAAGCGACGGTAAATACTATTCGTCATGTTGAATGGCGTGCTATGAAGCCTAACTTTTACTTCATTTTTACACCGGATTTATTACAGGAAATTCCTAGCTCTTGGCTGGTTAGCTTTCGAATAGAACAGCAGCATGATGGGCTACTTACAGAACTGTCACGTAATCACCCTACAGTGAGCTTGATGGATATCCGAGCAATGGGAGCGAAAATCCAAGATCTGCTGACACAAATTGTTTGGTCGATAACAGTACTTGCTTTGATGGGCGTAGTCGCTGGTATACTCCTGATTTTTACGTTATTACGCTTAAGTCTGAGTCAGCGTCAGCAAGAGATAAGGCTGTATAGAACTTTAGGCGCGAGCCGTCGCCGAGTTACTCAGACTATTTGGTCAGAGTTTGGGCTTATGGCTTTGGTTGCCGGTATCGTTGCTGCTTTAAGCGCAGATGTGGTCGTAGCGAGTGTTATGAAGTTCGGTTTTGACTTGTCACCTTCGTTACATCTGAACATGTGGCTGGTGCTGCCAATCGTCACTTTTTGCACATTAGCTGCGGTTGTGAATAGTTTAATTAAGCGTTTGTTAGTTCCTATAAATAAAGCATTTAATTAGTGATTCCTTGAGTAAGTGCGAGAGTTATCCACAAAAACGGTGGATAAATGCTGGGATAACTAAGAGCTCTGATGCAGTGTATTTCTGCCTTAGCCCCGTAGAACCTTTGGCTGCAGACAGAGCTTTATGCACAAGGTTAAAAAAGCACCGATTACAGAATATTGAGTCAAGATATTTATTTCATTTTTTTGTATTGCAACTTTTATTCTGTCGAGCTATAGCCACGTAAAAAATGTGATTTTAATAACACTTTATAAGCTTTAGAATGGGTTTAGTTTGAATGACTATCGGTAGCGACATGTCACAGAATACAACAAACTTTCAGTCACCTCGCGTCGCCATTATTGGCGGCGGCGTTGCCGGTGCAACAGCTGCGGTTCATTTAGGTGAACTGGGCGTCAATGTACTGTTACTGGAAAAAGGTCCGAGTTTAGTGAACGGACCGCCAATTTGTCACCTCCACGCCGGGGGTAACTTATACAGAGAAATTTCAGAGCAACAATGTATTGAATTGTTGCGTCAGTCGGTTGAAACGATCCGTCTGTATCCGCATACCTTGAATAAGCGCCCAACGGTGATTGCTATTCCGGACACCGATTTAGGAGAGCCACAAGATATCATTCCTCGTTTGGATACCATTCAGGCATGTTATCAACAGTTGGTCGATGAGGACCCTCGTAACCAGATTATGGGCGATCCTAAGCAGTATTATTCGATTTACCAACGTGAGCAGTTAGAGATCTTAGCCAACCAAGTTCAACCGAAGGAACCGCTGACCAGCGAAGAGTGGTTGATTCCGTTTGCCAAGTACGCTGACCTGAACTCGATTAAATATCCTGTAGTGGTTGTTCAAGAGTATGGCTGGAGTGTATTTCGACTTGCTGCGAGTGCGGAGCTGGCGTTAAGCGCGATGGCTAACTGTCAGGTAAAGACTCACGCTACTTTGGTTAGTGCAGAATACAACGGATATTGTTGGCAGCTTACGTATGTGGATATTGATGGTCAACATCACCAAGTGGAAGCCGATTATCTGATCAATGCCTGTGGTTATGAGACAGGTAAAGTCGATGACATGGCACATTATCAGCGTAAGCGCATGGTGGAATTTAAAGCGGCCTATGTCACTCACTGGCCGCAGTGCCAACATGAGTGGCCTGAAGTTGTATTTCACGGTGAGCGTGGTACGCCACGAGGCATGGCGCAACTAACACCTTATGCCGATGGTGTGTTTCAGTTGCATGGCATGACGGAAGATATCACCTTGTTTAAAGATGGTTTGGTAACCTCTGAAGACAATTCTTCTCAGCCAATACTGCCTAAATATCTGCAGCGCAAAATACTCGAAGGCTGGCAGAGTGATGCTCTTAATGAAAGAACACATAAAGCCATTCGACATATCAGTCAGTTTATGCCCGAATTTGAAAGTGCGCAGGTCGGTGGTAAACCGTTGTACGGTGCTCAGCAAATTCCGGGATATGATGCGACTCTGCGGGCTGCAGATGTGACGTTTGAAGACAACAACTATGCTCGAATGGAAGTTGTGAAAGGGTCGTCTGCGTTAGAGGCGGTGAGAAAGATAGTTTCCAATTGGCAGCTTGTGAAAGCACTATCGGATAAGTCAATTGAAGAACAGCACCCGATCAGCATGTCGTTGACGCCCAACTATATTGAATCGAGAGCGAAGCGACTAGCGCAAGAGCGAGGATACCCGCAAGCTTTAGCCAAGTTTGTTGGTATGAAATAACCCGATATGTATTAGCCCCAGAGTTTATCGACTATGGGGCTGATTTTTAGAAATCTAGCCTAGGCATCCAGTTGAGCTCTAATTTTAGCGATAAGCTCAATAGCGGCTTCATTATCACCATGAACACAAATTGTGTCGGCTTCAATTGGGATAATCGCCCCGTCAGATGTACTGACTTTGCCATATTCTGCGATCTGTTTAATTTGACTCAAGATAGCGTCTTCGCTGGTTAATACCGCATTTGGCGAAGAGCGAGGTGTTAATAGCCCGTTCGATAAATAGGTTCTATCGGCAAAAGCTTCAAACAGCAGTGGCACATCGTAACTGTCTGCAATATCTAAATAACGTTGATTGTTTCCTGAAGCCAATATCATTAAAGGGATATTGAAACATGAAACAGCATCAGTGACTGCCCGAAACACATCTTCATTTTTCATCATGTCATTGTATAAGGCGCCATGAGGTTTAACGTATGTGACTTCAGTATTCTTGCTTTCACATAGCGCTTTTAGTGCGCCAATTTGATAGATCAGAATCTCGCAAATTTCTTCTTCTGAAAACGACATTGAACGTCGCCCAAATCCTTGCAAATCTGGATAGCCAGGGTGCGCACCAATCTGAACATCATGTTGAATCGCGTAATCAATGGTTCGGCTCATGACATGCGGGTCGGAAGCGTGAAAGCCGCACGCAATATTGGCCATATCGACCCATGGCATTACCAATTCGTCGTTGCCCATGCGCCAATGACCGAAACTTTCGCCCATGTCGCAGTTAAGAGTGATAGTCCGTTTTTTCACGTGAATCATCGTTCCTTAGTATTTAAGCTACTATAAAATACAGAATTAATTATAAATAAACAGCGATAAAGCTCATCGTTTATTGCATGCATTACATGATTGAAGGCTTGCTTAGCTGATAACTGGTTTAGCCAATACATTAGTCCCTACTGAACGCCCATACACATGGAAGAGATCGTAAATGAAAAAAGCGACGTGTATTTATACAACGTTAGTTTTTATTTCAGCAGCAGGATACGCTGACGACAATGTCCTTGAGCATCTTATGAGCCTTTCGATTGAAGAGCTCTCAATGTTGAATGTTCAAATGGAAACAGCCACTAAATCGTCGCGGCGATTAGCGGATATCCCGTCTTCAGTTTATGTGTTGAGTAATGAACGCATCATTCGAAGTGGTGCGCGTACTATCCCCGATGCGCTAGCACTGGTTCCGGGGCTGCATGTTTCCAAGTTCTCAGATACCGAGTGGATAGTCTCCGCACGAGGCTTTCACGATGGGCTTTTTAATAAGCAGCTTGTCATGATTGATGGACGCAGTGTCTACAGTCCTCTCTATGGCGGAGTTTATTGGGCAGACATCGATTATGTTCTGGAAGATATAGACAGAATAGAAGTGCTTCGGGGACCAAGTGCAGCGTTGTGGGGCGGTAATGCGGTGAATGGCGTTGTTAATATCATCACAAAGTCGGCAAAAGAAACTCAGGGAACCTATGTAGCGGCTGGATGGGCAGAAGGTGGTGATTACGATGCAAGTGTCAGACATGGGCTGCAATGGAGCGAGGATGTTAGCGCAAGAGCGTTTTACAAAAGACGTCAGCTACGCAATGATCGGAAAAATTCTTACCCTGACTGGACTTTAGAGACGGCAGGTATTGTCACTCAATCAGATGACGATAGCGATGCTTGGGCTTTTCGTCTCGGAGGTGAGCGTCTGACCTATAGCCAGGATTGGTATCAGCTACATTATTCAAACGGCTATTTAGATTCCGTTGATCTCGTTGAGCAACACGTTGATAGTTATTCTTTTTATACACAACTTAGTTACGATAAACAGCATTCGGACAAACTGGTCGGAAACTATCAAGTTTGGTTTGAACGTAACTCGAATGAAATGGCAGATGGAGCTGGACTGTCCAATACCTTTGATTTGGATTTTAACTACAACTATCAGATAAATGACGAACATTTACTCACTTATGGTGGTGGTTATCGTCTCGTCGAAGTCGAGTTCTTTCACCCATTTGAAGGTATAGATTTCAATAATTTGCCTAATTATCAACGTTACGCCTTTCATCAGAGAGATGTGGATAGTATCGCAAACTTATACTTACAATCTGAGAGAACATGGAATAGTAAATGGAAGACAGTCGCTGGCGTGAAACTGGAGTACTTTGAGCTTTCAAATCAGTTTGAAATCTCGCCTCAGTTGCGATCGCTGTTGACGATAGATGCCAATCAAACGGCTTGGGTGGGGTATGGGCGAGCTTCTGTGGCTCCTTCATATTTGACATCTAATACTTACCTCATCACAAATTACTATGATGCCAATCAAGATAGGTACCTTACGGAAGTGATGCTTGGTGAAAGCAATATGAAACCCGAAAGCGTCAGTACATATGAAGTTGGTTATCGTTATGATTCAGCGACAGGCTTTGAATTTGATGCAATATTCTTTCTAAGCCAACATAAATATGTGCGAGGACGAGATAGTGTGGTTATATCCGGTGTACCAGATCAGGTGGTTGGTTTAGCCGTTACCGATGACTATTCGCTTGATACTCATGGTGTGGAGTTAAGTGCTGGGTATATCGCTTTAGAAAATTTGCGTTTCTATCTAAGTTACAGTTATTTGCATGCTAAAGGCGAATGGAATGGTGGGCGTTACTCTAACGGCAGCTTTGAAAGCTGGTATGACATAGATGCTCAGCACAATACAAGCTTACAGACGCTTTGGGATATTTCTACCCAGTGGAAGCTAGATTTTATCGTTCGTGGTCACTCGATTAAATACGATGACTATTACCCGCAAATCCCAAATTATATTGCTTTTGATGCTCGGTTAGCGTGGCAGGCAAATTCGAAGGCACCTAGATTAGAACTTATTTTGCAAAATATTGGGGAGAAAGATGGATATAGAACCGATTGGATTAGCACAATTAATGAAGAAACTGGAGTGCTAAAGGCTTCTTATGAGTTTTAATTTACATCGCGCTTGGGTATTGATGTTAATGCTTTTTTCAAGCGTGTCTTATGCAGCCTATGATCCAACGGATATTAAAGCGGTTTATATTTTCCGTATTTCAAATTTCATCCACTGGAACAGCGAAAGTGAGATGACCAATATAGAATTCTGCATTGTCGGCAACGATAAAATCGCGTCAACTTTGGAAAAAATTACCCAAGATAAAACCGTTCGCCAGTTGCCTCTTTCTGTTACCCCTTTTTATAGGGAGCAATGTGACATTCTCTTTGTGGATGCTAAGAGTGAATTAAATCTTGCTGATGTTTTGCCACACACGGTTGTCATTAGTGACAATCAATCCATAGGTTCCCAAGGTGGAACCATAGAATTAGCGACATTAGAAGGTAAAGTAAAACCGAAGATCTACATGGCCAATATAGGTGCCTATTCAATTTCTTCCAGTTTGTTACGCATAGCTATCATTGAAGATGGGGAGAAAATATGAACTCGCTATCTTT
Source organism: Vibrio sp. Hal054 (assembly GCF_037162405.1). Taxonomy (NCBI): domain Bacteria; kingdom Pseudomonadati; phylum Pseudomonadota; class Gammaproteobacteria; order Vibrionales; family Vibrionaceae; genus Vibrio; species Vibrio sp. Hal054. Next base: position 298,935 of record NZ_JARLUT010000002.1, read on the forward strand.
AAGATTTAAACTCATCCTTCCGATTTTCTTTCTGATGTCGTCCATTTTCTGTATTGCACAGTGGTTTAGTTTTCAGAAAGATATTGAGCAGAAAGAGGAAAGTCTAATCGAACGCGTTCATGTGTTATCGAAAGGCGTATCCTATAACTTGCAAGCGGCCATTTTGTTTGATGATCAACTCATCGCTCAGGAAATTCTGTCCGCTTTTGCGGTCGACGATGATGTTGTGCGGGTTAAACTGTTTGATCAAGAAAACCAGTTGTTTGCCTTGTATGAGAAAGTGGGCAGTGATGCACCGATTCCCAACGAGATTCTACGTAAAAAAGCATTGCAGAATGAGTATGCTATCTCAGACCAATATATCTACCTTACCGTTCCGATAGAAATTGAAGGGCTGACAGTTGCTTCATTAAGTGTAACGGTTTCGGCAAAGTCATTACGTGAAATATATGAGACAGCGCTTAATGATGCATTGTTCTTTTTTACTGTGTTGACGCTTTCTGGTATTGCGCTCTATCAGCTAGTACAAAATCTGATCGTAAAACCGGTGTATTCGCTAAATCATGCAATGAAATCATACATTGATAACCGAGAGCGAAATGTAGATATCAATTGCAAGTCCACAGATGAAATCGGTGATTTGGTGAGTGCATTTAACACTATGCTTGACACGATTGAAGCACACGAAGAACAAGACAGAAACACGCTTGCAAAGTTGGAGCAAGAGAAGTCGTTTGCCAATGAAGTTGTCGATACTGTCCAACATGGTTTAATTGTGGTGAATAGTAATGGCGAAATTATCATGTCAAATGGCGAAGCTAGTCGGGTTTTCCATCATTCATCACTGGGGCTGTTAGGGCAAAATATTATTGATATTTTACAAGTAGATAACGATTCCATCATCGATTCAGCGTTAAATGAACATAAGCAGCTAGATGAAGAACTCATAGTCAGGCAAAACGGCAATAATACTCAACAGTTACTGCGAGTCAGTAGTCGCCCGCTATCCAGACCTGACCAAACTTTGTTCGCGATTGAAGATGTGACTGAAATTGAAGTTGCACTTAGACGTCAAAAGTTAGCGGCAGGCGTGTTTGAAAATAGCCAAGACGGGATAATTCTACTTAATCATCAAGGTGTGATCACTGTGATTAACCCTAAGGTGACCCAATTACTTGGTTATAGCAACGAAGATGTAATGAACAAACCGATTGATGAAGTCTTGGCTTGGAATCAATTCAGCTCTTTGCTGCCAAGTATCGAACAGTCGTTGGAAGAGTTTGGGCAGTGGCAAGGAGAGGTGTGGGAGAGGCATACGGATGGACACCTAGTTCCTCTGTTTGCCAAAGTTAATCGTATTGCTAAATCTGACCTGTCTAAAGGACAGGATATGGTTATCATCATTTCAGATCTTTCCAATGTAAAAGAGATGGAACGATTAGAATATCTTGCGCATCATGACTCACTAACAGGTTTGGCTAATCGCTCTAAGTTGTATCGAGTACTCAACGACATCATTGCCGAGAATCAAGTGTCATTTCGTCCTTTCTCTTTGCTTTACCTTGATTTAGATGGTTTTAAGCAGATTAATGATACTTATGGTCACTCAGCTGGAGATGAAGTTCTCAAGCAGGTGTCTGAGCGATTACTTTCTCAGGTTCGCAGTCAGGATCTTGTTGCCCGTTTGTCTGGTGATGAATTTGTTATTGTGATCAATCCGAGTGAACGAGAAAGTGTCGAGCTGATGTCACAAAGGTTGATTAAGCTGATTGAGCAAGATATTCAATACAAACAACACAGTGTTAATGTCGGGGCGAGCATAGGCGTATACTTCATTGACAGCAATGAAGATAGCTTAGACGCGATGATCAAAATGGCGGATAACGCTATGTATAAGGCAAAAAACTTAGGTAAAGGTCAATTTGTGCTTATTGATAAATCAACACAAGAATTGATGTAAACGGCACAGATGACAACAAATTTGATAAATGGTTAGGTAAGGTAAGCAGCGTTAGGCTGCTCTGATGGAGAGAATAATGAACGTATTAGTGACTGGTGGCATGGGGTATATCGGTAGTCATACATGCATCCAGATGATTCACGCAGGTATGACGCCAGTGATCTTGGACAACCTATACAACAGTAAATCAACAGTGCTTGATCGTATCGAGAAAGTGGCTGGGGTAAAACCTAAGTTTGTTGAAGGTGATATCCGTAACAAAGCCTTGATGGTGGAATTACTGACTGAGCACAACATTGACGCCGTCATTCATTTTGCAGGTTTAAAAGCCGTGGGAGAATCGGTTCAGAAACCACTGGAATACTATGATAACAACGTTAATGGGACTCTCGTCTTGGTTTCAGCGATGCGAGAAGCTGGTGTGAAATCGTTAGTTTTTAGTTCTTCCGCTACAGTTTATGGTGATCCAGCATCTGTACCTATTACCGAAGATTTCCCAACCAGTGCGACGAATCCATATGGTCGCAGTAAACTGATGGTGGAAGAGTGTCTGACTGATTTTCAAAAAGCAAACCCTGATTGGAGCATTACTCTACTGCGTTATTTTAATCCTGTGGGTTCGCATCCGTCGGGCGAACTGGGCGAAGATCCACAAGGTATCCCTAATAACCTAATGCCATTTGTCTCTCAGGTTGCAGTAGGACGTAGAGAGTTTCTTTCTGTGTTTGGTAGCGACTACCCAACTAAAGATGGTACGGGTGTCCGTGATTACATTCACGTGATGGATTTGGCCGATGGTCATATTGCAGCACTGCAGAAAGTGGGTGATAAAGCGGGTTTACATATCTACAACTTAGGAACAGGCGTAGGCTATAGCGTGTTAGATATGGTGAAGGCGTTTGAGCTGGCTTCTAACAAACAAGTGCCTTACAAGCTGGTGGATAGACGACCAGGTGACATTGCAGAGTGCTGGGCTGATCCTGCGAAAGCAGAGCAAGAGTTAGGTTGGAAGGCTTCACGTACACTTGAAGAGATGACTCAAGATACGTGGCGCTGGCAGTCGAATAATCCGCAAGGTTATCCTTCAGCCTAATGCTATAAACAAATAAAAGCGGCCTTCTGGCCGCTTTTTGCTTTGTATAGAGAAACCTCCAGCTAGGCTGGGGACATTTCTAAAACAACATCTGTTCGTATTAATTGGTGCGGTAGCGGCTTAAGGTCTCTACTAAGTTACGAGTGGCTTGAGCAATGTTACGAATACCTATAGAAGACTGCTCTGCTACACCACGAATGGTATTTGATTGATTGCGGATATCACTCAGTTCAGAAGCGATGTCATTTGCAACTGAGCTTTGCTCATCTGCTGAAGTTGAAATCTGAATACTCAGGTCGTTAATCAGGTTTGCCGATTCAGCGATGAGATTTACATCGTTGCCAATCTCTGTGACTAACTGGCTGCTGGTTTGTGCTTGGCTGACGGTTTGATCAGTAATTTTTGCAATGTTCTGTGTCTCGCTTTGCAGCTTACCTATCATGGTCTGAATCTCAACCGTTGCAGCTTGTGTGCGGCTTGCCAATGTACGAACCTCATCAGCAACGACAGCAAAACCTCTACCTTGCTCACCAGCGCGTGCAGCTTCGATAGCCGCATTAAGGGCAAGAAGGTTGGTTTGTTCAGAAATCGCATTGATAGTGGTAATCACATCATTAATCTTGATGGCATTTTCATTCAGCGTTGTCACTGACGAAGAGGTTTGAGCAATGTAACCCGTTAACTGTTCAATTTCGCTGATCGCTTGCTGAACTCTCTTGTGACTATTGCTGACCTGTTCAGAATCATTCTCAGTTTGCTGAGTCGCTTTTAGAGCAATGTTTGAAACTTCGTGCGCTGATGCCGTCATCTCTTCCATTGCCGTCGCTACAGAATCTAAAGAAGAGTATTGTCTCTGGATTTGTGTTTCGCTTTCTCGCATCTCTTCAGCAAAAGAAGCTGATGTTTCGCTTAATGTTGTCGAGTTGCCTTTTACTGCGACTACCAGATCAGTCAAGGTATCCATCGCGTTATCTAATGCACAGCCGATAGTACCAAACTCATCACGGCCAGCGTGGAATCCTAGACGTGAAGTTAAGTCACCTTGAGCAATTTTTTGCGTCGTCGTGTAAAGAACCCAAAGAGCGCCACCGATAAATGTTGCTACCCAGTAGATAAAAATAGCGAACGGGATTACCCACAAAAATGAAAGTAAGAAAGTAGTGAAGGCTTCCGAGCGGGCATTTTGCTCACGTTTAGCAAAATCATCGGTAAGCGCATATATTTTGCCATCGGATGCTTTCGCAGTCGCTGTTACCACACCGTTGTTATATCGAGTCTCGCTTAACGATGAGCGAACTTCTAAACCCGAAACTTTGCTGATATTTGATTGGGAGACAATACCTTGCAGTTTGTATTCAACAGCGAGTTTTGATTGCTGTTCAATATTGTCCAAAGTATCGAAATAGCGAGCGCCCGAGATGCTTGCGATCGCTAATAGAAACAGTGTGAAGACAACCCACATTTTATCGTTGATAGACATCTTGATAAACACGCGGTCTATCGTTCGGAACTCAACTTCTTTCATTGTTACTCCGAGAGGCAAATTTAAGAGATTCTTGTGTAGCTAGTATCCTACTATTTATGTGCTATACGTCGTATTTAAATTTGCAATAAATGTAAGATAAATTTTATAAATGAGATTTAGATCAACTAGTGTTCCGGAAATAAAAAAGGGTCAAATACATATGTATTTGACCCTAAAAGATTTTATTAATTATTTAACCGAGTGATGGGAGAACACCAGCTGTAATCAGTAGTTGTGAACCGATGATCACTATTCCGACCACACCAGTTGCTAATAGAGCGACGTTGCCGCCACCAACTTGGTAATGGTTTGCTGTTGCTGTTTGGCGAACTCGCACAACCATGACTAGTGGCAGGAAGATAGCTAAAACCGCAAGAGCAATCGCTGCGTATCCTAGAGCCATGATAAAACCTTGAGGGTAGTACAAAGCAAAGATCAGCGGAGGCGTGAAAGTTACAAGCGATGCCGCAATTCTGTTCATGCCGCCGTTTTTCTTACGAATCGTGTCACCCATAAATTCAAACAGACCTAAACTTACACCCAAAAACGAAGTAAGCAGTGCGAGATCGGCAAAGATACCAATGATATTGCCTAGATTTGATTGATGAACTGTTTGAGAAAGCGTTGAGATTAAAGCACTCAAACCAGCATTGCCAATAAGGTCTGGTTGACTAACCACACCAAGTGTTACTACTTGCCAGAAGATGTAAATGATCAAAGGAATAGCAGAACCAACAATGATCGCTTTACGTAAAGAAGGCGTGTGACCATCCAAGTAATTCACGATTGCAGGTATGCTGCCGTGAAAACCAAATGATGTAAAAATTACAGGGATAGCAGCAACAATCAATCCTTGGCCGACAGGCATACTGAGTAAGTATGATTGTGTCACGTTAGGTGCAAGAAACGTCAGCACCACAACCATTGCAATGATTTTACCTGCAAACAAAAGGCGGTTAACTTTATCAACCGTCGCTGTACCGATAGTCACAACAGCAGCAACGATTAAAGTGAAAATCAGAGTGCCGATTTGTCCATTGATCTCAGCGCCCGTAAAACTTGCGATGCGGTGAGTAAACTGAGCGCCGCCACCTGCGATATACGCAGCACATAAAGCGTAAAACAAGAATAGCATGGCAAAAGTCGCCACCCATTTCCCTTTATCGCCTAAAATTTGTTTCGCTAGGGTATGTAATGTCGCATCCTTATCGGCGTACTGATGGATCTCCACCATGAGTAATGCTGTAAATGACATCAATGCCCAAAGACCAAGCATGATAATCAGAGAGGTTGAAAACCCAATTCCTGCGGATGCAAGTGGCAGAGCAAGCATACCTGCACCAATGGTGGTGCCCGCAATTATCAAAGTACTGCCCAAAAGCTTTGATTTCATCATTTTGTAAACTTATATTTACTGTTGTTGTGTTGCTTAAGATCATGTTCGAATTGTGACCAGTTAAACTGGTTTTATTCGCTGGTTTTGCGACATTTTGTAGAACTTATCTGTAAACGTCAATCAATTTGTACAGATTAAATTCCATTGGTGTAAATAAATATTTACGGATTGTTTAGTGAGTAATGTTATGGCTTATATGTTTGGTTTTTTAATTCAACTGCTAAATATGAATACACTTATAATCAAGCGAACAATCAAAGAAAGAGTTTAAGTTTTTACTATGAATTATCTTGCTCATTTACATATAGCAGAAGCGTCGGACAGCAATTTACTAGGCAATCTGTTGGGGGATTTCGTCAAGGGCAATCCGAGTGAGCAGTATTCAGAAGAAATCGTGCAAGGAATCAGACTCCATAGATGGGTAGATGCCTATACAGATAGCCATGAGGTCATGATTCTAGCTAAAGCCTTGTTCCCAGCAACAACTCGTCGTTTCTCACCTATTGCATTAGATATGTTTTGGGACCACTGTTTAGCCAAGCATTGGCAGCGTTTTCATTCACAGTCTTTACGGCAGTTTGTATTAGATGCGGAAAGGAAAGTTAAGATTGACCACTCTTCGTCTTTACCCGAGCGTTATATGATGGTGAGTGACAAAATGTGGCAAGGGCGCTGGAGGAAAGTTAAGATTGACCACTCTTCGTCTTTACCCGAGCGTTATATGATGGTGAGTGACAAAATGTGGCAAGGGCGCTGGTTAGAGTCATACGCTGAATTTGAAAATATCCATTTCGCATTGCAACGCATGTCTTTGCGAAGAGAGAGAATGAAACCTTTAGCTGAATGTTATGTCAGCCTTGAAGATTCCTATCAGGAGCTAGAGTCGCTTTTCTTTTCACTCTATCCACAAGTATTAGAGAAAGCCAAAAGCATTCGCTTTTGATACAATCCGCCGCCCATCCTAGCAGCCAATGTTTTTATGTGTTTACCAATACAATCTTGGCGAGCTTTAGGTAATGAAATTTATATAGCTGAATTAATTGGTATCCGATGTCTGAACAAACTCCTACCTTTCAAGAATTAGGTATTCAACCTGCTTTAGTGGCAACGCTAGCCAGTATTGGTATAGAAATTCCAACGGCTATCCAAACGCAGGCAATTCCTCAAGTATTAGAGGGGCGTGATGTTTTGGCTGGAGCTCAAACGGGAACGGGTAAAACGGCTGCGTTTGGTTTGCCTCTCATACAGCGTTTTATTAATAATCCTTCTGATCCTGAAAGAAAAGGTAAAGACATTCGCTCGTTGGTGTTGGTACCAACACGAGAGTTGGCGCAACAAGTCTTTGATAATTTGACGGCGTATGCAAAAGGTCAAAACATCAAAATTGTGACCGCTTATGGTGGCACAAGCATGAAAGTACAGGTGAATAATCTCCGTGGCGGTGCAGACATTCTTATCGCCACGCCGGGGCGATTGTTGGATCATGCCCATGTTAAAACGTTGTATTTGGGTACGGTAGAAGTTTTGGTTCTGGATGAAGCCGATCGCATGCTGGACATGGGTTTTATGCCAGATATTCAAAGAGTGCTTCGTAAGCTGAATCGTGCTCGCCAAACGCTGTTTTTTTCCGCAACATTTGATAAAAAGATCAAAGAACTCGCATACCGAATGATGATGGAACCTGTTGAAGTACAGGTATCACCAAGTAACTCAACGGCGGCAACGGTTAAGCAGATGGTTTACCCAGTGAACAAGAAGCGCAAGAGAGAGTTGCTTGCTTATCTAATTGGTTCAAGAAACTGGCAGCAAGTCCTAGTGTTCACAAAAACAAGACAGGGTAGTGATGCGCTTGCTGCAGAGTTAAAACTTGACGGTATAAAAGCAGCATCTATCAATGGTGATAAGAGCCAAGGAGCAAGACAGAAAGCGCTTGATGACTTTAAAGCCGGAAAAATACGCGCACTGATTGCTACTGATGTAGCTGCCCGAGGCTTAGATATTGAACAGCTAGAGCAAGTAGTGAACTACGATATGCCTTTTAAAGCTGAAGATTACGTACACCGAATTGGTCGTACTGGTCGAGCAGGTAAAGAGGGCTTAGCTGTATCGTTGATGAGTCAAGACGAAGAGCCATTACTACACGCGATTGAACGTTTATTAGATGAAAGGTTACCGCAAGAGTGGTTGCAGGGATTCGAGCCGAGTATTGAACCAGTCTTTGATGATAACCAACCTGCAAAGCGCAACAGCCGCTCAGCGGAGAAACGTAAAATGAAAGCGAAGTTGAAAATCCATGCTAGCCGAGGAAAGAAAAAGTAGGCGGTTAGGACGCTAAACCAACTCCGAGTAAAACGATAAGGGCTGCGTTACGCAGCCCTTATGCTATTGATTCGCGCTAATGCGCTTCTCGCACTCTTCTTCCCAGTCATAACGGACTTCGTACACCAGCTCTTTTACGCTGTTTGGACGCATGACATCTTGCTCAGGAATGCTGAACTTGTGAATCATGATGTCATTGAACAGTGACCAGTGTTTCAATAGGCAAATATCTAAATCACGAGTTTCATCCGCCCATGTTTCTTTCATAAATGGAGTTAAGCTTGCTGCACCATGGCTAAACATGATCATTTGCCACTTTATTTCCCATACCTTAATCGGCGCGTTTGGGTACTCTTTGTTGTACAAGTCGGCTAAGCCTTCAATAATCTCTTCTAGCTCACCTGCAGTATCAATAAAGTAATCAAACAAGGCTCCTTCTTGACGGACTGCGTCAGCAATAAACTGAATCGGTTGTTTAATGATGAGGCTGTGCGCCAGCAGATACATGGTAAACCGATAGAGTTTTACGTTTACCGCGGTATCGTCAGGTATTTCAGATAATACTTTGCGTAAATAAAACTCCATATAACTGTGCATGCCATCACTGATGTAACGCCATATTTTTTCTTTGCTGCCAAAGTGGTGACGTATCAGGCTGTGTGATATACCAGCTTTCTCACTGATATTACGTAACGAAACACGAGCGTAGCCTAGCTCGCAAAATAAATTGGTGGCTTCCCGGAGAATATGCAGTCGAGTTTTATGGGCATCATCTGCGCTACGACGCCCTTGTTTTTTATCAGTCATATTGTGGTCTGTAGACCTTTTAAGGTTAAACGTTGTTCGATTAAACGAATTTAACCGAACCTTCGGGTAGCAGTACTGAGTTGTTTGTTCTGCGTTATCGCTTAGATGCTAAGAGTGTTTCACGCCATCGTCGTGGCCATGTATGAATAACTCATAAGTTGCGGTAATAAACATTGCAAAAGGTCAACAGACTCAATTCATTCATTGCTGTGTATGAGCGACCTTTTACCAGAATTTACGGAAATTTTCACGGAAAAGAGAGTTATCAATAATCCAATTGTGCGCTGATACGCAGCATAAGAGGATTATTGATAAGAAAAACCTAAAGTAGAGAACTCAGTTTGTTGAGTAACAGATCAATGTCTTCGCGGGTAACATCTTGGTGTGTAACAAATCGAATAGGATTGCCCGGAGATACAATAATATTGTCTCGTTTTAGTTGATCAGCAATCGCATTGATATCAATATTTTCATCAACTTTTGCAAACACAATATTCGTCTGAACCCACTCTGGGTTTAATGAGAATCCCGGCAGTTGAGCAAGACCATAGGCCAAGTGTTTTGCATTGTCGTGATCGACTTTAAGCTGAGCCACTTGTTCTGTGAGAGCAAGTTTACCTGCCGCCGCCAAAATACCTGCTTGACGCATACCGCCGCCGAGCATTTTTCGAATACGCCTTGCTTTGGCAATGTATTCTTTGCTTCCTAATAGCAAAGAGCCAATAGGAGCACACAAACCTTTAGAAAGGCAAATGGTCATAGAATCAAAATACTGAGCAATGTTCTTTACGTCAGTATCCAATGCAACGGCTGCGTTATAAACGCGAGCACCGTCCAAATGCAGTTTGAGATTATGCTGATCGACGAACTCTCTCGCTTGCTTTAAATACTCCATTGGCAGAACTTTACCGTTAATAGTGTTTTCCAAGCTCAAGAGGCGAGTCCGTGCGAAATGAAAATCGTCGGGCTTGATTGCTGCTTTTAACTTTGCAAAATCAATTGTGCCATCAGGATTGTTTTCGATTGGCTGAGGTTGGATTGAGCCTAATACCGCCGCGCCACCGGCTTCAAATTTATAGTTATGCGCTTGTTGACCGCATAGATACTCATCGCCACGATCGCAATGAGACATTAAACCCAGCAAGTTCGCTTGTGTTCCTGACGTGGTGAACAGCGCAGCTTCAAAGCCGTGTCTTTCTGCTGCCCATGTTTCAAGTTCATTAACAGTAGGGTCATCACCATAAACATCATCGCCGACTTCGGCACGAGCCATTGCTTCGCGCATGGCTTGAGTAGGTTTAGTAACAGTATCAGAACGAAAATCCATCTTATTTCCTTATAACCAACTTAACTTATTATAAATATCCACATAGCTTCGCTTTGCTCAGGCAAGCGATAGTCTTTGAGTCTGTAATCTCGCCACTTATGATCTTTTGCTCAATTTCTGCCACTGAAAAAGTGATGACATCAATAACTTCATCATCGTCGCAGCTATACCTAGATGTTTTCACAAGGTTTTTCGCGATAAACAGATGCTGAATTTCGTCACAGAAACCCGCTAAAGGAGTGAACAGACCTAAACTAATAAAGGAATCACTGCTGTAGCCTGTTTCTTCTTCGAGTTCTCGTTGAGCGCAAACAAGTGGCGATTCTTGGTTTTCAATCGTTCCCGCCGGAAGTTCTAGTAGCCACTTTTTTAGCGAAGGTCGGAACTGATTGATCATGACAATTTGGTTGTCTTCAGTGACCGGAAGAATGACTGCGGCACCAGGATGCACAATAGTTGTGTGTTTGACGTTATTACCGTTGGGAAGTACGACATTCTCTTCAACAAGAGAAATGCGTTTCCACGTGTGTATGGTATTGCTCATACAAAAATAGTTCTTATCGGTGGAGGAGAGCCACTTTGGCGTAGTACGTCTACCATATCGTATTTGGTTGCAGAATCTCAATCGGAAATAAATTCAACGTTGAAAATTCATACGGTTGTTATGAGCGCTATGTCGCATAAGTGCAAACTATGATTACATCATTTTGCACATTAGGTAGATCTGATATAACAGTCCGTCCAAATTCGGATTATAGTTGTAACTAAATGATAACAAATGTGTAAAATTTTATATAAGAACGAATTTAGGTATTGCTTAGGAGTGCAAGCATGATCAGTCCAACTCAAGCCTCTCATGGACAAAAAGCGTTATTGTCAGAACGTATTAATAAGCTCTCCAAAGCTCTCTCTGATGGTGTTTACGAAAGAGAAAGTACCATTAAACTTTGCTTGCTAGCCGCACTAGCTGGTGAAAGTGTTTTCCTTTTAGGCCCTCCCGGCATTGCAAAAAGTCTTATCGCGAAACGACTCATTCAAGCATTTGATAACAGCAGTTATTTTGAGTATTTGATGACCCGTTTCTCCACGCCTGAAGAAGTGTTTGGTCCACTCAGCATCCAAGAACTGAAAGATAACGGACGATATGTTCGTTTAACAAATGGTTATCTTCCTACCGCGCAGGTCGTTTTTCTGGACGAAATTTGGAAAGCGGGCCCTGCGATTCTGAATACGCTTCTTACGGTCGTTAACGAAAAAACATTTAAAAACGGCAGTGATATTGAGCGTGTACCGATGCGCTTATTGATCTCTGCATCCAACGAACTGCCTGATGAAGACAGCGGTCTTGAAGCCTTGTATGACCGGATGCTGGTGCGAGTGTTCGTCAACCGAATTCAGAACAAACAGAATTTCAAATCCATGCTAACAGTTGGAACGCCGCAAGAAGCACGTATTCCAGAAGGTTTGGCGATCACTGACCAAGAATATCATCAATGGCAACAACAGTTAGACAGCCTGACACTGAGCGACGACGTTTTTGAGAAACTCTATCAGCTTAAGAGTATGTTGGAATCAGCTGTGGAAGACAGCAATTTGTCGACTCATGACATGTATGTGTCTGACCGACGTTGGAAGAAAGCAGTGAAGTTGTTAAAGGCGAGCGCTTTCTTTAATGGTCGTGATGCGATTAATCCTTTGGATATTCTATTGCTGCAAGACTGTTTATGGAACAGTCCTGAGTCACGTGAAGTGGTTCATAGTGTCGTAAAAGAGTTCGCACTACGTTACGCCTTCGATCAAATGGAAGTTGAACATCAAATTTCACTTTGCCGCGAAGAGTTAGCCTCGATTCAGGATGAGCTGGAATCAGAGTTTGGCATGATGTTGTCGCTTGAGACGGCTACAGGCTTGATAAAGAAAAAGTCATCAATCAGTACGATATCAAAGGCGCTAAGAGCTATAAAGTCGGTGCGGCTTATGATCTCGTTAAGCTGGTTTTATTGCAAAGTAATATGTCGGTATCTGAGTCTGAGAAAGGGGACAGCCGTTGGGTTTATGTTCCAAAGAGTGAATTAGAAAGAGTCATTAAAGATGGTGAAGGTGATGTCTACGGTTACGTCAACCAAAACACCAATATGTGCCGACTCAAATTCGATGTTGATGCGACAAACAATTTGGTGATTAAAGACATCGCTAACCGCTCTGTCATGGTGTCATTAGTGACAAAAGAGGGATTGGACCAAGGGTTGTATCAAGACTGGTTGGCAAAAACTGAGCAAGCGATGGCGCAGCTAAAACACGCAGAACATCATTTACGCAAAGTACGTTCTGTATTCCATGGAGCGTTGCCTCACAACTTTATCGACCCAACTTTACCAACAGCGATGGAAGCAACATTACATATGCTTCAGCAGCTGTTGGAAGCGACACAAACTGAATGCGAGAAAAGCGCGCAGCGTTATCGAAATCTCGCTCAGTTTTTTGAATAGGAGGCATCATGCTTGGCGCTGATGGATTAAACCTCGCTCTTATGATTGCAGACAGCGGAATTATTGATACCGCAGTTAACGATCTCCTTGCTCGCTCACAAGTCATGTTGATGGCGGAAGATCGTGGTGTTCGCTCAACGGTAAAAAATCACTTATTGAAATGGCGTGGTAGCGTTAAAAAACGTATCACACGAGTATGTGAGACTGAGCGCTTTCAGCAAGAGCTTAGCTACTATCAAGAAGTGATTCACTGGGACGAAGAGACCTTTTTCGACCGCATTGATGATGTGATCAAAAAGCTTGAATGGCACTCCGCTTTCTATTTACAAGCACGACGTTTGATGGAAAAGAACAAGGGTATTTATAACCCTATGTTCCCTCATTTCTTTTGTGACCAATGGTACAAGTCATTAAGCGATGCAATTAAGCAAGCTCAGGTGATGGAACTGGAAACGAACAAAGAAAAACTCCTGACGGATCTTTATCAGCGTATGGAAACCATGCGCAATATGGATAAGGTCACCGAAGCGGGTGATGAAAGCAGTGTCGGCAGACTATGGGATATGGCTTCTGCTAAATTAAGCCGCAGTGACCTAACGGTTATGAAGCGCCATGCCGAGTTTTTGAAAAAACATCAAGCGTTGCAAGAGATAGCGGAAAGCTTAGGGCGAATGGCAAGTGACGTTGATGACCCAGATTTAAATCGCTCGCCTACCGAAGAGCCACAAATGGTGGAAGAGAAGTCCGATGAAGCGACAGACGACATTGTCGGTATTCATGAGAGTGATGATCTTAATAAGATGCTGCCAAATGAAACCCTCTTTCTCGCTTACCCAGAGCTTGAAGTGGTTTTCTATAAACACTTAGTTGATAAGCGTTTGATGAACTATCGGATGCAAGGTAAGTCACGCACACTTCGAAAAGTTCGTGCGCATAAGCCAGATAACAAGAAAGCGGATATCGAAAAAGGACCTTTCATCGTCTGTGTTGACGCATCTGGTTCGATGCATGGTTTTCCTGAGCAGTGTGCAAAAGCGATGGCTTACGCATTGATGCAAATTGCTTTAGCCGAAGATCGTGATTGTTATGTCATGCTGTTTTCTACTGAACACATCACTTATGAGTTGACCAAGCAGGATGGCTTGCGAGAAGTGAGTGACTTTTTGAGCTACTCATTCCACGGTGGTACAGACTTAGAGCCTGTTCTGAAAAAGTCAGTGGAATTAATGGCTGACGGCACATATAAGAATGCCGATTTGGTGGTGATTTCTGACTTCATCGCGCCTAAACAGAACGAAGAAATTTTGGCTCGGATTAATGGATTGAAGGCCGCAAAAAATCGCTTTCATGCGATCAGTTTGTCGCGCTATGGCAACCCAGAGTTAATGAGTATGTTTGACCATTGCTGGCGTTATCATCCTAATATCTTTGGGCGCATAGCAAAGCAGTGGTAACTGTATTCAGCAAGAATGTCAGTTAAGCGTCACAACTAGTGCTGGTTAAAATCCGCAAAAGAAAAGGGAGGTTATAACCTCCCTTTGTGGTATCTAAGGCGATTTATTCAGTGCTTTTAATCGATGTTCGCCAGTAACTCGTAAGAACGTAGCTTAGCTTCATGTTCAAAAATCATAGCATTGACCATAATCTCATCGGCTTGGGTTCTGGCGACTAAATCCATTATTCGGCTTTTCACTGTATCGACACCTCCATGAATGGATTCGCGCAGCTGAGTCTGAATGTGATGCTTTTCATGGGGTAGCCAAAGCGGTTCCATACTTTTCACCGGAGGTGCAAGTTTGGTTCGCCCGCCTCTGATCATGGAAAGAAACTTCTGCTTTTCAGTGGTACCCAAATACTGGGCCTCAGCATCTGTTTCAGCCACTATGATATTTACCCCGATCATGACATAAGGTTTATCAAGTTGGTCTGAAGGTCGGAAGTTATCACGATAAATCTCGATGGCTCTCAACATAGCGTCAGGGGCGAAATGCGCGGCGAACGCAAATGGCAGTCCTTTTATTCCCGCTAGACGGGCACTGTAGGTGCTAGAGCCCAGCAACCAGATTGGTACTTTAGAGTTGTTGCCCGGATAAGCTTTTACTGGCTGGTTAGTCGAAATGGGTCCCATGAAAAACTGTAACTCTTCCAGTAGTTCATCGAAATCAGGGTCCATTCGATCCGGTTCTCTTCGTAAAGCATGCATGGTTGAATGGTCAGTTCCCGGAGCGCGACCTAAACCTAAATCAATACGATTCGGGTAGAGTGCTTCCAAAGTGCCAAATTGTTCTGCAATGACCAAAGGGGCATGGTTAGGCAGCATAATTCCGCCTGAACCTAGACGAATCGATTGAGTATGTGCACCGACATGACTGAGCAAAACAGAAGTCGCTGCGCTCGCAATATCCGGCATGTTATGGTGTTCCGCCATCCAGAATCTCTCGTAGCCTAACTTCTCGGCATGTTGCGCAAGTGAAACCGTATGTTGAAAGGTTGTGTGGAAATCTGCACCTTCAGAGACAGGTGCTAAATCTAAAATCGAGAGTTTTGGTAGAGACATAACAAACTTATCTGCAAGTAAATCAGGTTATCACTATGCCTCTTTCCAAAAATAAATAAAACCATGAGTTTTTGAAGGAATAGTACGTAACCTCTTGGATCTTGGACGACCAATAAACGTTAATTATCAAGCTGAGATTCGCTGAGCATTTGTTCTTTTTGTGTGTCTTTTATGCGTGGTGGCATGTTTATTAGCCATTCAGTTGAAAAATATAGAATTTGTTATTGACCGACAAAATGAATCCGTTAAAGTACGCCTCGTTCACACAGCAATGTGGAGAACAGATGGTGTCACCATCGCAGTATGCGTTGCCCTGGTGGTGAAATTGGTAGACACAAGGGATTTAAAATCCCTCGACTTTCGAGTCGTGCCGGTTCAAGTCCGGCCCGGGGCACCATCAAATTTCCAAATATGGCGCGTTAGCAGAGTGGTTATGCACCGGATTGCAAATCCGTGTACATCGGTTCGATTCCGGTACGCGCCTCCATTTCTCTCTTTTCTATTTCTAAACTCTTTAAATCAAAAAAGTTCAATACTCACTGGCTTTTACATCTTCTCACAACTATTTCTTGGTATTCATTCAGTACTTAGCGACATTTGAAATGCAATACATATAACTTCACATCGAGAAGTACATCGATCTGTGAAATATGCGATGACGTTAGTGGGTCTGAAGTGGCTAGAAGATGCCATGTGTTAGATTTTAAGGTCGGTACTATAGAAAACGCAGAACATGCCATACTAAATGTTATTAGCTGTATCTTGGCAAAGGTCAAAGATAAACACACAGCCCAGAAGTCTTTGTGGTGTGGGATAAATGTACAAATTGTTGCTCATATATACGTTAGAGTTGTTTTATTCAGCAGTCGGTAAATAAGTTGATAGTTTTTTATTGACCTTGGGGCTGATTTCGCTAAAGTACGCCTCGTTCACACAGCAATGTCGTGAACAGATGGTGTCACCATCGCAGTATGCGTTGCCCTGGTGGTGAAATTGGTAGACACAAGGGATTTAAAATCCCTCGACTTTCGAGTCGTGCCGGTTCAAGTCCGGCCCGGGGCACCATCAAATTCCAAATAAGGCGCGTTAGCAGAGTGGTTATGCACCGGATTGCAAATCCGTGTACATCGGTTCGATTCCGGTACGCGCCTCCACTTTCTCTTAGTACTCTCTCAAATAACTCAAAAGACTCTTTCTCTTGTCGTAGTCACTTAGATAAACGTCTTCGCGATGATGCCACACATTCTCAATAAGCAATAATCGTGTAACTTTCAGCTTTAGGCTGTGATATGGTTTCGTTTGTTTCGAGGCTGTTATTTGGCTCAATGTTTCGCGTTTAGAAAGTACACTCTATAAGGGTACCAACATCAATATGGAAAAAATCGCCATTCTCGTAGATGTGCAGAATGTCTACTACACCTGTAAAGAACGTTATCAACTTAACTTCAATTACAACCAGTTTTGGCAAAAAGTGACTCATGGGCGCGCCGTAGTGAAAGCCAATGCGTACGCTATTGCCAGCAAAGATGCGGGTCAACGTCAGTTTCACCATATATTGCGTGGTATCGGTTTCGAAGTGATGTTAAAGCCGTTTATTCAACGTAGGGATGGCAGTGCTAAAGGCGATTGGGATGTGGGTATTACGCTTGATGCAATTGAGCTAGCAGAAGAAGTTGATGTGGTTGTGTTGGTTTCTGGTGATGGCGATTTTGACTTGCTCGCCAAACGCATCCAACAAAGATTTGGCAAGCAAGTAGAAGTTTATGGTGTACCCGGTTTAACAGCGAACAGCCTAGTAGAAGCCGCTGACAGATACATTGCTATTGATGACGAGTTACTACTCTGGTGATTGAGTCTCACTTTGTTCAATAGCTTGTGAAGCTTCTTCTGCTTCCATTTTAGCGCGCTCTGCTTTAGAGACGTAGCGAGGCTTATTACTTTTATTAAGCTTCGCATTTTGTTGCTTAATCTTCTTTTTTAAAATTTGGTTGATCTTCTTTTTACGGTTCATGATTTTCACATCTGAGGAACATGAGGGAGGGGAGCTTAATGGTTTTGAACACTAAGCTCAATAGCCAGTAAGAAATTAACCAGGCTGTTATTCAATAGGGTGTAATAATGACAAAACCCAGTTCTATTTTAATCGGCTCATTACAAACAGAATATAAGACCGTAGCTGCGATGATGGGCATCTACTGTCAAAAACACCATAATAGTAAAAATGGATTGTGTGAAGCATGCCAAGCACTGCTCGATTACGCAGAAATACGTTTAGACAGATGCCCTTACGGTCAAAATAAGCCGACTTGTAATCGATGCCCAATCCATTGTTATAAGCCAGAACCGAAAGAAAGCATGAGATTGGTGATGCGATACTCTGGTCCAAGAATGTTACTGCCACATCCTATTCTTGCGATTCGTCATTTACTACATGAGCGAAAAGAACCACCCGTCAAAATAGAAAAAGACGCTTCAAATCGTCATCAACGACTTAAAGCGTCCAATAAGTAGTAACAATCAATAATTCAGATAGCTGCAGGTGGAATGAGTGTGAACGGTTTATTCACCTGCAACCCATTGGCGTTTAGTTTTCATACTTGCAAGTAGCATGTAAAGACAGGTCGCCATTTGAATTACGAATAGATACCCCAACAAACCTTGACCATTTTGTAAGAACCAGTCTGCAATGACAGGACCAACCACAGACCCTACGCTATAGCTGAACAGCATCACTTGAGTTGCAGAAACAATGTAACTGGCATCGAGTTTATCGCATCCCAAATTGATAGCGATTGGGTAAAGTGCAAATGTCGCCATACCCAATACAAACAAGCTGATCGCAAGCACTGTTAAGCCAGATTCGAGGAATGGCAGCATAACGGCACCAGAGCCGATTAAACAGAACAATGCCATCAATAAAGTACGACCTAAATATTTCGAAAGCCAAGGAACGCTAGGTTGAATCGCCATTCCACCCAGAATAACTAGAGCAAGCAGCGCACCCATATTGGAATGGTCTAAACCTCTCTTTTCCAGTTCTACAGGCATCAAACCATAAATAGCACCTAGAGTTAGCCCTGATACGATGCATCCCATAATAGCGGCATGGTTCAACTTGGTCATTTGACGCCAAGACAGGCTTGCCGCTTGTTGTGAAGCTGGTTGTGTTGATTTACCAAAAATCAACACAACAGATGCAATGAGTAACAGTGCTGAGATGGCTAAAAATGGAAGCGTACCGTTAATACCTATGTAGCTAATGCCTAGCTGACCAATTGCGGAACCACCATATAAAGCAGCCATATAAATGCCAAGTCGCTTAGCTCTACCTGATTCATCCCCATGCAGTAACCAAGATTCAACGACGACGAATATACCTGCGACTGTAATGCCAGCGATAAAACGTGAAACCAACCATACAGTTGAATTCGCGACTAAAGGTAAGGTGACAATAGAGACCAGCAGAATCATCAAGAATGCAATGAAAGCATTTCTGTGACCAAGACGGTTTACAGCAGGATCTACGATCATCGCACCGATTAACAGCCCTGCGTAAAACACACTCGCTAGCCAACTCGCTAAACTGGTTTCTAACTGATAATGAGGCAACATAAGGGGAATCAGACTCATTAAATAGCCCGATGCCACTGCATAGAAAGTTAACGCAATTACTGGAACAGAAATGCGTTGAGAAGAAGTTGATACCAACAAGTTGTCCAACGACGTCGCCTCAAAGTTTATAGGGGGAAGATAGAATTTGCGGCGAATATGGGACTTATGAGAGGAAAGGTAAAACTAAAATTTGTGATCTTTACGATTAATAAATTTTATTAAATATCTAATCTATAAAATACTAAGTTAAGTCGGCATATTATCCTAAAAATAGCCAACTTAACTAGAAAAATTTCACAAGAATTATTTTGCTAAAGCTTGGTTCAGCCATTGATTAAACTGGGATTTAGGAAGCGCACCATTTATGACATCAACTCTTTGTCCGTTCTTGAACACCATAATGGTTGGAATGCTGCGAATTTGGAACTTAGCAGCAAGAATTTGCTGACTTTCAGTGTCGATTTTTACAAAACGTACTGAACCATTTCTTTCATTTGCTACATCTGAAAAAACAGGCGCGAAACCCACACATGGGTTACACCAAGGAGCCCAAAAATCGACAACGACAGGCTGAGAACTTTGCAAAATAGCCTCAAAATTAGCATCTGTACCTTCTATTGGTGAGCCGTCCAGCAAAGGTGTTTGGCATTTGCCGCAATTCGGGCTCTCTGATACTCGCTCATTGGGAACACGGTTTAATCCATGGCAAGAAGGGCAGCGTGTATTGAAGGTAGACATAGTTTCCTCTCAAATCGTGATTTGTATTTATGGTCTTTACAGCTCTTTATGGCAAATAGCGCTATATGGTAAATGAGCGTATAATCCGCCCTTATGCCTAATGTTGGGGCAATTGATATAAATACAATAGACAATATCGGCACGGAATTAATCATAGGCTACAGGTTAATTCAACGCTGGTATTGGCATAACAATTATAGATTTGGAACGAGTATGACCAAGTTTTACGCTGAAATTACAGGTTGGGGTAAATGTTTGCCTCCAGCAACCCTTACAAACGAAGATCTGAGTACTTTTTTAGACACCAACGATGAGTGGATTCGCACTCGTACTGGTATCGAAAATCGTCGCATTAGCCACGTTAACACGTCTGACTTGGCAACCGTTGCCGCTAAGCAAGCTTTGGCGTGTGCTGGATTAGAAGCTGGCGATCTTGATTTGATTATTGTTGCCACCTGTTCTCCAGATACCTTGATTCCGAATATTGCGTCGAAAGTTCAACTGAATTTGGGTAACAAAGGCGCGGCTGCGTTTGATATGAATGCTGCTTGTACTGGTTTCCTTTATGGTTTAGAAACTGCGACTCGTTTGATTCAGGCGGGTAACTACAAGCATGCATTAGTGATTGGTGCTGAACGCCTTTCTTTCTATCTAGATTGGACTAAGCGAGACACCGCAGTTTTGTTTGGTGATGGTGCTGGTGCAGCAATATTAAGTCGTACGGAAGAGACGCTTGGTTTGCAAGATGCGCAAATCGGTTGCGATGCTGAAGGTCGTGATATTTTGGCAGTGCCTAAGTTTGGTACGGCAATGGATCGTTTCGCGGCTGATAATGGTCATTGGGATTTTAACTTCATTGGTAAAGACATCTTTAAACGCGCGGTGCGTGGTATGGGTGCCGCGTCTCAACAAGTACTGCAAAGAAGTGGTTTAACTAATGATGATGTCGATGTGGTGATCCCTCATCAGGCAAATATTCGAATCATCCAAACCTTATGTGATGTGTCTGGTATCAGCCAAGACAAAGCCTTCGTCAATATTCACAAGTATGGCAATACTTCTGCAGCGACGGTTCCAATTGCTCTTTGTGAAGCGCTAGAACAGGGTAAGGTTAATCCAAACGACAATATTCTTGTGGCAGCTTTCGGCGCAGGACTGACGTGGGGAGCCGGCCATATCCGATGGGGTCAGCGTGTTACTCCTGTCAACAGAAGTGATGCTGTGTTACCGGAATGCGATAAGTCAGCACTAGAGCTACTGCATGATGCGATTGAACACTGCAAACGAAAATCTGCCGAGTAAACAGACTCTTAAACAGTCACTTCAATGAAATCAAAAAGGAACTCAAGGAGTTCCTTTTTTACATTTTCAGTCTGAAATCCTACAACTGTATTCTTAGGTCAATATTCAGAACGTGTGAAACAGAAAGTAATTAAAATAATTCTCAAATATAAGAATAGTCCTACAGCACATATGTGGAATGCACATCACGAAATAAGGTAGTATTTTTGCAAACATTCTATGCAACTAAGAAATATACTTTTACTGCTTTTTATTCATAGGTTTAGTGGAATTGTTCTAGACTGAAACTAAATGGAATTCACAGCTAAAAGTTAAATAGACTCTTAGTGAAACAGAATAATTAGATAATCAAGCAATCAGTAATTCATTTTTCAGACGTTTGAGGCAGACTAGGTATGACACCGAGAAAAGTATTAAAGCTTGCGGATGACGGCTACGCAACGCTGTTAAAGATGGTTGATTTCCTTCTTATTAATCTCATGCTAACGAGTATTATTAAATCGCTTGGTGATCATGAAACGGCAATAGATATTCTGGCCGCATTTATTTTCTCGATTATTTTTCTTTTAGTCGGAGAGTACTGCAAACTCTACAGCTATCGAACTCTACGTCGCATTAGGGCTTCGTTTTTTCGATTGCTTGCAACGTTAACCATCTCAGTTTTAGCCATGGAAGTGGTGAAGTACTTCTTCAAGAATGTGGATGGCGTGACCATCACAAACCTAAACCCAACGGTCTTTGCTTTTTGGTATGTATTAGCATTTGTTGTGCTGGCAGCGGCTAGGGTTTTGCCAATTGCCACTGTACGAACCTTTCGTCAGAAAATGAACCAGAAACAGCGTATAGCCATCATCGGTATGACACCGGCTGGTATCGCTATTTCCCGTTCACTGCTCAGTGACTACCATCTGAACGATATTGAGCTCGCGTATTATGACGACCGAGGTGAGCAACGATTCGGTTACCTGACCAAAATTCCCTACAAAGGAAAAGTTGATTTACTGCTGGAAAAAGCTCGCAATGGCGAAATTGATGAAGTGTATGTCGCTTTACCTATGGTGGCGAAAGACCGCATTCGTCACTATTTAGAACAACTGTCTGACAGTACGGTGGATACCTATCTCGTTCCAGACCTGTACACCTACAACATCAGTATTTCGAAAGTGAAGTCTGTCAATGGTGTGCAAACCTTTAGTGTTTTTGGTTCACCTTTTGATGGGGTGGGTGCTGCTATCAAGCGAATCGAAGATATTATCATCGGTTCAATGATTACACTGATGATCTCTCCCGTTCTAATAGCCGTGGCGATAGGTGTAAAAATGAGTTCGCCAGGCCCTGTGCTCTTCAAACAAGATCGTTATGGTTTGGGAGGCAAGAAAATCAAAGTGTGGAAGTTCCGTTCCATGAAAGTGATGGAAAACAGCGATGTTGTTACACAGGCGACCAAAAACGACCCTAGGGTAACCAAGTTCGGCGCCTTTATTCGCAGAACGTCACTAGACGAGTTGCCTCAGTTCATTAATGTGCTTCAAGGTTCCATGTCGATTGTTGGCCCTCGACCTCATGCTGTTGCTCACAACGAAGAATACAGAAAAATAGTTGATAACTATATGATTCGACACAAAATTAAACCTGGCATTACCGGTTGGGCGCAGATAAACGGCTATCGTGGTGAAACAGAAACCGTCGACAAGATGGAAAAACGCATTCAATACGACATCCAATACATGCAAAACTGGACGTTGTGGCTTGATATTAAAATTATCTTTTTGACCATTTTTAAAGGCTTTGTCAGTGAAACGGCATACTAGCTTTTTACTGTGTGTGGGCAGCTTGTTGGTTAACGTATCTGCCCACGCTGATTTGAAACCAAAATCGCATATTGGAATCGCAGGTATCGACTTCCAGAGTCAAGTCGGCACTGCTTATGGTATTGATGACAACGTCACGTTTCAGATTGATGATGAAGATAAAATAGAGTCGAACTATTTGACCGTTTCGCCTGAGTTAAAAGCCATCGGAGAAAGAGGAGAAGACCTGTACCTCCTAATGTATAAGGGCGACTACAACCGCTACCAAGATTCTCATGAAGATGACTCTGACAGTCACTTCATGATGTTCGATGGTTACTGGCGCTACGGGCTAAGACACGGACTCAAGTGGAATGTCCAACAGGGTTATGGAAAAGAGAAAAGAGGGCTTGGTTTAACAGAAGGATTTGATGAGTCTCAGATGGAACACTATGGCTTTGGTGACTCTGGTCTGGATTATTCACAATTTAATACCAGCCTTCGCTATAGCTACGGTGCGCCAAAGGGGCGTGGGAAACTGGATGTCATGCTACAGACTAAGTCTTTTGGTTATGATGACAAAGACCATATTCAAATCGCGGATAATGATTTCTATCAATACGTTTTGGAACAAGAGTGGCAAGAAACCACAGGTTTGATCGAGCTGTTTGACCAATACAGCGACGACAGTCGATTTCGCTACAGTTTGATTACTAACCGTCGTCACTATCAGGCGAACAAACGCAAAGACAGTAACGAATATTATCTGTTGTTTGGCATTAAAAGCGTCAGAAGCGGTAAAACAACCATTGATGCGGATATTGCCGCTTTGTACAAAGCGTTTCCCGAAAATGACCGCTCAGAAAGTTTTCTGGGAGCTAACTGGAATGTCGCTCTGGAGTGGAAACCGCTAAAGCACGATATTTGGTCTCTGCACACCTCTCAACGTGTCAAAGACCCGAGGCAAGAAGGTGGTTATATCCTTGATGGGATTTACGGCATTTCTTGGCAGCATTTTTGGTGGGTAGATCGCTTTTCTACCACCATTAGCTATGAATATGAGACGGAAGACTATCGTATTGAAGACAACAATCGATACGACAAAACCAAAACCGCCAAGTTTGCGATTGGTTATGATTTCAGACCGTCGATTCGCTTCGAAATGAACTACCAGTGGAAAAAGTTCAGCTCAAATGAAGACATAGATGTACTCAACATCGGTGAATTTGATCAGTACTCGATTATCAGACGATTAGGTTACGACCAATCGTATGTCGAGTTGCAGTTAAAGGTGCAAATATAGATGCGTAAATGGTTGGTATTTCTTCTTACTTTGATTATGGCTTTGCCTCTAATGGCTGAGGAAGCCGCACAGCAAGGTTCAGTGGCAATAAATGAACAGCAGGCATCTGCACAACAAGCGAATCCTCAAGTAGATGATAACTTGGATGATTACTTATTGGGCACCGGCGACAGAATTGAAATCATCGTTTACGGTGAACCTGATATGTCTATGAAGTTTAAAGTGAGTAAGTCGGGCGTGGTTAACTTTCCTTATATTGGTGACGTTGTTATCTCTGGTCGTACGCCAAGTGCCATTGAAACTGAGATAGAAGAACGTTTGCGAGGTGATTACCTATTGAACCCTATGGTCACCATTAACATGGAATCGTTCCGTTTGTTTTATATTTTTGGCGAGGTGACTTCCCTAACGGTTATGAGTTTCAACCGAGATTAACGGTAGAGCAGGCGATTGCGATTGCTGGCGGTTTTACTGACCGTGCTGACCGAGATGACATTAGTATTCGTTCGGGTACGACAAATGAAGTAATTGAAGACGTTGAGCTCACTCATCCTGTGCAGCCTGGCGATACCGTAATCGTAGAGCAGAGTTTTTCTAATATGGCAGTAGGCATGATTGAAAATGGTCAAAAGATGGAAAGCAGCATCGATTTTGTACCATTTATAAAAGCATTAAAGAAACACTGGTGGAAGATATTGCTCTTTACTGTCGTGGTAACGGGAGCTTGCTTTCCGCTGATTTCTGGTATGAATTCCAAATATGTGTCTACTGCAACGGTATTGATCAAAGCGCAAGAAGACAACGCCACGCCAATTGATAATGTGGACGGATACGATTCAACTCGCTCTCCTTACTACGTTACGCAATTTAATCTGATGCAATCTCGTGTTGTTCTAGAAAAAGCCATCAAAGATCTCAAGCTCAATGAAGATCCTCGATACAACGGTGGTGTAACGGTAGATGACAGCATTAGAGAATTGCCAATGACCGAAGCTGATTTAATGAATGCTACGGTTAAAAACATTCGTAAACACCTCTCTTTTTCAGAAGTACGTTTAACGCAGCTGGTGCATGTTTCTTTTGAATCGGAAGATGCTGAAGAAGCCGCACGAATCGCCGACGGTATTGCTCAAGCGTTTATTGAGTATACCGTTGATAAAAAAGTAGAGAAAACCCTAGCCGCTCAACAGTGGAATGAGCAGCAGATGGAAGAACTGCGCAAGCAAGTGGCAAGTAAGAAAAAGGAAATGGAGCAGTTTCTTAACAAAGAAGGCTTGATTACTTTTAAAGGCATTGATGGGTTTGAAACTCAACAACTCAGCATTATGACGGAGCGTTTAGCTAATGCTACTGAACGCCGAATGCTTGCTCAATCTCATTATGAGCTGGTGGTACAGAATTTAGATGCACCGCTGGAAGATCTCGCATCTATTCCTGAAATCTCCAGTCATCCACAGTTACAGGATTTGCGTATCGCAATGATTCAGGCGAAGCGAACGTTGTTTGATTTACAAAATCGCTACGGCCCGAAACACAACAAGATCCTTGAAGCTGAAGCGCAGATCAGAGCGATAGAGCTTCAATTTCGCCGTCTGTTAGTCGAGTTGAAATTAGGCTTGTACAAAGAGTATCAAGCTCAGTTGGCGAAAGAGAATCGCTATAAAGCGCTGTTGAATGAACAGAAGAACGGCTTCAAAGCATTAGTGGCGAAACGTGATACTTATGAAAGTATGCAGACTGATTTGCAAAAAACGGAAGACTTATACAAAGACATGTTCTTACGCAGCAAAGAGCAAGAGCTTTCTTCTACTTATCGTGAACCAGATGCTGTCTTATATGACCCGGCCGCAGTTGCCAAAACGCCAGCAAAACCGAACAAATTGTTACTACTGGCAATGGTGTTCATTATGTCATTCACGCTATCCACTTTGTTCGTGATTATTCGCGCTGCAATGGATCAGAAGATCTATAACCTGACACAAGTCTTGAAGAAATTAGGTTTGAATCCATTAGCTGATTTACCGGATATGGGGCAAACAGAGGACAGAAACGAACTCGTTAACCTAATTCGCAGTAATCCTTATGCGATGGAATCATTTCACGGCATAAAAACCGCGATTCAACTAGCATCACCGTCAGCTTATTGTTTAGGTGTTGTCTCCAGTACTGAAAAGGAAGGGGCGACGCTAGTTTCACAGTTGCTGGCCGACAGTTTAAGCCGTAACCATAAGACGCTTTTGTTGGATCTCGATTTTCGCAGTGAAACAGGCTTGTCAATGTTGCCTGAGTTTCTTCCACAAGCGGACGAGGCGATGAATGGTGCAACAGAAGCTAAAGGTGCAGCTCAATGGGCTGACGGGGCTAGTGACAATCACAAGCCATTGTTTATCTCTCTCAATGATAAGCTCGATTTCTTGCCGCGAGGGGTTCTTGAACAGTCACCGTTGGTGTATTTCTCTAGTGAGCAATTTTTGCACATGATGCAAGAGTTGCCTGAGCTTTATGAACGAATCGTAGTGAACTTGCCAAGCCTTACGGAAAACAAAGATACCCAGTTGGTCGCTAAAACATTAGATGGAGTCGTTGTGGTGATGCAAGCCGCTTCTCGCTCGGTTCCAGTTATTCGCCAAGATATCGAGAAGTTAAATCAGCCTGATATCAATACCATTGGCGCAGTGTTAAACCGAGTTCAAGCGGATAACTTACAGAGTGAAGAAAGTAAGCAGTTTATTGCTCAAGGCAGTTTTTCAGCGCTGTTAGCTGAGGATTAATCGCATGGGGCTGATCAAAAGTATCTCAACGATTGCCAGCTCTTCGATGCTCACCCAAGTGATAGGGGCATCTTCCATCTGGTTTGTGTCAAATCGCTATGGTATGAACGAAGTCGGTATTTACGCCATGGTGTACAGCATTGTACTGATTGGTGCACAGATATGTACTTTTGCTTCGCAGCTTTTGATTCCAAAACAGCAGGATGAACATCTCGCGCAAAACATCGTATTTTGTCTTATTCAAACAGTGGTATTAGCCATTCCGTTTACGACTGTTATTGTTTGGTTATTCAACAAACCATTTGCTCTCTACTATCTGCTGACTCTTGCTCATGCTTGGATTTTGATCTCAGAAAACCTGCTATTACGCGATGAGAAAATGAAGTTGTTGGCGTTTCAGCGTCTGCTTGCTTCAGGCTTAGTTTTAGTGTGTGTGCTGATGACGCCAACAGCAGAGTTGCTTTACTGGAGCTGGGCGATTGCGCTGATTGTTATCGTTTTTCTGTGGTTACTTTACTCGATGCCATTTCGACGCATGGCATGGAATCAATGGGGCTGGTCATCCAACCGAGAATTCTTTAAGCGTAATAAACAACACATTATTAGTATCGGTAGTGCCGAAGTGTTGGCTATGGCCAACAGCAATTTGCCGACAGTTCTCATCAACTATTGGTTTTCTGCGGTAACGGCAGGCTATTTTGCGATTGTTAGCCGATTCTGTTTATCGCCAGTCGTGATTGTCGGGAATGCGGTACGCAATTCTATCTTCTCTAAATGGTCGTTAGATTTTCGCAATCAGCGTTTCAATTACCCGGAATTCATAAAGGTACGCAAACTTCTTTTCGTCCTTGGTCTCATTGCTACTGCTGGCGTCTTTATCTTCTATCCGATTGTGATGGAATTTGCAGCGGCCAAAAACTGGATCACTCATGAATGGGTAGAATCGATTCCGACTTCACAATATATGCTGCCGTATTTGTTCCCCGCATTGGCTATTTGCCCGTTGACGGTTATTGAACTGGTATTTGGGTCTCCCAAGTATTTCCTGCGTATTCAACTTGAGCAGTTGGCCGTCGTTGTTATGGCGTTTGTCATCCTGCCTTATTTCTACAGCGACTACGCGTATTCAGTGATGACTTATGCGGTGCTTTCGGCTGTACGTTATGGATTCATTTATTTGAAAGTGAATCAACGGGCTCGTTCTATGCGAGAAGGAATGGAGGCCAAGTGAACCTTAGTTTAAACAGCGGGCTTTACCTCCAAGTTGTCACATTGACCACACTGATATTTTGTGGAGTTGTCCAGTATTTCACAGGGATTGGCGCGGTTCTTTGGCTACCGTTTTTGATGACCTGTTTAATGGTACTGCTGTTACCAATGCAAACTCGTTACAGCGCCTTTTATCTGGACAACAAAGAACGAGTCTTATTGGTGTTGTTCGTGAGTTTATTTGCGTTGGCAACCGTATCAACGGTATTACAAAGCGGCATTAAAGTAACGATTGTCGGCATGAAAAACGAGTTAGCAATATCGCTGATTATGTTTTGTTTGTTGCTGGGTTTTGTTCGTGAGTCGCAGATTTACCGTATTACTAAAGCGCTCTATTGGGTTTTCTATATCCAGTTCCCCGTTATCTTGTACCAGATCCTGATTGTTGTTCCCAAACGCGTCGCCTTTCGTGGTGAGTATGAAAAGTGGGATGCGGTTGTGGGCACGTTTGGTGGTGACCCGATGAAAGGCGGGAACACTGCCGCCATGGGCTTGTTCTGTTTACTGATCATGCTGCTTAAGCTTTCTGAATATAAACATGGTCTGACAACGAAATTAAACACCGGTCTGCACATCATTGCTGCTTTTATCCTGTGTATTTTGGGCGAGGTGAAATTCGTTATTCTGATTTCACCGTTCTTGCTGGCGTTCGTCTGGTTTTCGCCAAGCTATCTGGCTGGAATGAAACGGCTCGATCTTAAAACTGCTTTGATGATCATCGGCGGTTTATTCGGCCTTATTTCTCTTGCGATCATGATATTGGCTGCGTCTTATTCATCCGCCTTTGCGGGTAGTTCAGATAAAGGCGCTTTGGACATCTTTATCGACTCTTTGTCATATGTGTTCGACCCAAATTACATCATGGCAGAAACCGGAGAACTGGGGAGGATGACCACCATCTTCTTTTGGGGAGAACACAGTGACTTGTGGGGACTACCAAGCCAGTTGTTTGGTTATGGTCTTAATGCCACCAACCGAGGCAGTACCGTTGCGCCAGGATTTTTAAATATCATCTTTAACGTATTTCTGGATTCAACATCATTGAGCATGTTGCTTTGGGAAATGGGTCTGATTGGAACCTTACTGTTCTTTGGCGTCATCGGCTATACGTTACGGATTGTGATGCCAAAACCACTTATTTCCAGAGACAGAGTTACGCAGGAAGACGTGCGTTTACTTTCCTTCCAGCCCGCGTTTATTGCCTTTGGTATTGCTGGGCTTTTGAGTCTTCCTTACAGTCAAACTCTGATGATAGTGCCGATGCCGCAGTTTCTGTTCTATTTTTCATTAGGTGCTGCGTTAGTTATCCGCAAGTCAGTATTAACAATAAGTGAGCCTTCCTATGGGTGAAGATATTAAAATCAGTGTCATTATCAAAACGTATAATGAACAGGCTGGGATTGCGAAAACTATTACCAGTATTCGCGAAAATTTATCCAATTACTCTCATGAGATAATTGTCGCCGATAGCCTGTCGTCAGATGATACTCAAGCGATAGCTTTGGAACATGGAGCCAAGGTTGCCACATTGGTTAATGGTGATGAACGCTGTTGTGGTGTAGGGCATCAGCTAGGCTATCTTCATGCACAAGGCGAGTTTCTTCTTCTCATGGATGGAGATATGGAACTGGCGCCCGGCTTTATAGAGCAGGGGATTGCTTATTTAGATACTCACCGCGATTACGCTGGCGTAGCCGGTATGGTGGAAATGGATGATGCACAAAGCTACGAGTTCAAGTCCCGTAAGCAGCGTATTCACAAGATCTATCCTGTCGGAGATGCCTCTCATCTTGGTGGAGGCGGCTTATATCGACGTTCTGCCATTGAAAAAATCGGTTATTTAACCAATCGCAATCTACATGCATATGAAGAAGCAGAATTGGGTATGCGATTAAAGCATGCGGGTTACAAGCTGCACCGACTGGCTGTTCCATACTTCTCTCACACTTCTTATGACATGTCTTCCATCGAACTAATGAAATATCGCTGGAGAAGTGGCTATTTGTTTGCTTCTGGCGAACTATTAAAAAGTGCTTGGGGAAAGCCGCATTTTAAAGACGCGCTGCTCGTAGTTAAGAACGAGGCGATCTTTACTCTTTATTTGTTCTTACTGGCGATATCCATTCTGACTTTCCATGCAAAGATTATCTCGATTGCGCTACTGCCGTTGGTGGCTTTCTTTACACTGAAGGCAATTAAGAACCGCTCATTAAGAGATGCACTTCAAAGTGTGGTGAATCTGAGTGTGTTTTCCGCAGGGCTTGTTAGAGGATTAAGTTGCCGTTTAAAAGATCCGAATCAAGCGCCAGATAACCGACTGATTAAAGGAGAAGAACAATGAAAATTCTTCTAGTAAACAAGTTCTTCTTTATGAAAGGCGGAGCGGAAACCGTGTTTTTTCAGGAACGCGAGATGTTAGCGCGTTCAGGAGCAACAATTATTGATTTCTCTATGCAGCATGAGAAAAACGTTGATTCGGCTTTTAGTGACTATTTTGTTTCTAATGTTGATTACCATGACGGCAAGAAGAGCTTGTTAGGCAGCGTGAAAACGGCGATCAATTTTATTCATAACAGTGAAGCTTGTGAGAAGTTAACAGCCTTAATTACCAAAGAGCGCCCAGAAATTGTTCACTTTCACAATATCTATCATCAGCTAACGCCATCGATCATTAAAGTCGCCAAGTCGCTTGGCTGCAAAACAGTGCTGACAGCTCACGACACAAAAATCGCATGCCCTAGTTACACCATGTACCGAGATGGACATACCTGCGAAGCTTGCTTACAGGGATCGGTATGGAACGCGTTTAAGTATCGTTGTCAGGAAGGTTCGCTGTTTAAGAGTGCGTTATTATCGCTTGAGGCAACGTATCATTCATTGGCTAAGAACTACCAAGCTGTGGATGTGATCGTTTCACCCAGTGAGTTTCTCGCCAACATCATTCGTCAAAAATTACCTCATAACCGTATTGAAGTTGTTGTGAATGGGATTGATGAGCATGTTGATCGAAATGGTGTAAAAGACGGGCGATACTTCCTTTATTTGGGACGATTAAGTGTTGAAAAAGGCGTAGTGACTTTGGCTGAAGCTTATCAACGCTCTAAGCAGGAGATGCCATTAAAAGTGGTTGGCGACGGGCCTTTGTACAATGAGTTGGCCGCTAATTACGACAATATCGATTTTCTTGGTTTCCAGAGCGGCGATACTCTACACACATTGATCAAAGAGTGCAGTGCAGTCATTGTTCCTTCTGAATGTTATGAAAACTGTTCTATGTCGGTTATCGAAGCCATGGCCTATGGCAAACCGATCATCGGCGCCAATATCGGTGGCATTCCAGAACAAGTAAGAGAAGGTGTAGAAGGGCGTTTGTTTGAATCTGGGAATCCAGATTCTTTAGCACAAGTGATGGATGATTTTGCCCAGCATCCAGAACTGGTTGTCGAGTACGGAAATCGCGCTCGTCATCGCTTAGAGAACAAGTACTCTCTGGCTCGTCATGAAAATACGCTTATGCATTTGTACCAAGAATTACTGAGTGAGAAATAATATGACTATGAAGATCACTGTACTAGGTACGCGAGGAATTCCAGATGTGCTTGGTGGCGTTGAAACTCATTGCCAGCACTTGTATCCGGAAATAGTGCGACAAACAGGTGCGGAGGTGTGTGTGATTGCACGTTCTCCTTACGTTCCTTATCAGCATTCTGAATACCAAGGTGTGAAAACCAAAGCTATTTGGGCGCCAAAGAAGAAATCACTCGAAGCAATTGTCCACTCAACTCTAGCCGCATTTTCGACCTTAACCGATGGTTCGGATGTGGTACACGTACATGCCATTGGGCCGGGTTTGGTGGTGCCGTTGCTGCGTCTGCTGGGTAAGAAAGTCGTGTTTACTCACCATGGCCCTGACTACGATCGTCAGAAATGGGGAGGTTTTGCTAAGAAAATTCTGCAATTAGGTGAAAGATTCGCTGCAAAGTGGGCAAGCGAAGTGATTGTGATATCCGATGTGATCAATACTATTATCAAAGACAAGTACCATCGCTTTGATGCCAATTTAATCTATAACGGCGTGCTTAAAGCTCAGCCGTTGGATAAAGCCATTATTGATAAGTATTTAGCCAATCATGAGTTGTCGGCTAAAGGTTATGTTGTGGCGGTTGGTCGATTTGTTGAAGAAAAGGGCTTTCATGATCTGATTGATGCTTACGCAAAATCGGGACTAACCCTGCCATTAGTATTGGTGGGAGATACCGACCACGAAACAGTTTATAGCTCGGAACTAAAAGCCAAAGCGCGCAATACAAAAGGTGTGAAGTTAACAGGTTTTGTCAAAGGGGATGAACTGAAGGTGCTGTTCTCTCAAGCAAAAGTGTTTGTTATGCCTTCTTATCATGAAGGTCTACCCATTGCGCTTTTAGAAGCCATGTCATTCTCACTTCCTGCGATTGTCAGCGATATACCTGCAAATACCGAAGTTGGGTTAAATGAGCAAAGTTATTTTCCAGTCGGTGATGTGAATTCACTGGCAAGTAAACTAGCGAACCTTCCAGAACATACTGAAGTGGATTATGCCACTTATTTGGACAAGTATGACTGGGAGAAGATAGCCGCTCAAACTGTTGAAGTTTATAAAAAAGCGCAGAGTTCAAAGTAACTAACGGGTATTAACAAGTGTCGTCTAACAACCGCGCAGACAAAGTTATTAAGCAGTTCTATCACACTTTAGATAGTGGTATTGCTGAAACGTTAAATGACGAGCAAAAGCAAGCCATAGAACATGCAGTCAAATCGATGGGGTTGGTCGCAAGACATTCCATTGATATTAGAGAAACCGTTCCTTGGTTCGGTAAACGTTTCTATATTGTATTTCTGTGTGGCAGAGATCATCGAAAAGATGTGCGTGAGCGTTCAAAGTTGGTTCACTTTGTTCTTACGTTATTAATCCTAATAGGAGTGGTATCAATCAGCCTTTTGGCAATGCTGGCTCTGTACTTAATAAAGTCAGCACTTGGTATTGATATTTTTAAGGGATTTTCATTCGGAATTTGGGATTGGTTTAAAGGATTATTATTGTAAATTAACCCCGAGGTTTTTATGAAAATACGGCCTTACAAAGCTGTTGTATTGGCAATGCTGACAATGTTGCCTCTTAGTTCTGGACTAGCAAAAAAGCCGGATAACCATCCGTCAAATAATAAGCACGATCAAGGATCTGAAACTGAAACAAGTACTGGCGGTGGCGAAAGCGAGCTGGTGGATCTGAACAACCAAACTTTTATTACCGTCTATCCTACAGCGCTTACTGGCTCTGTTACTAACCCGGGGATGGGCGTTGAAACCTTTCACGATAATTGGGGTTCGACATTAAGCTCTAGCGAATATCCGGATGCTGGCATTGATTACTACCGATTCTACTGGAATGAATTAGAGCCAGAAGAAGGTAAGTATGCCTTTGATAAGCTGGATAAAATTCTCAGTGAAAACCGCCATGAAACTCCACCTAAAATGGTAGCGATTCGCTTTATGACAGCGGATGAACCGCAAACTGGCAGTAAAGTACCACAATGGTTAATCAACAAAGGCATTAGCGGCTATTGGACAGAAGATCATAAGACCTTCGTACCCAACCTAGATGACAGTTTGTACCTTTACTACGGTGAAAAGCTGCTGAAAGCGTTTGGTAAGCGTTACGATGGCAACTCTAACTTAAGCCATATTGATATTGGTATGGTCGGTTCTTGGGGCGAATGGCACAACAGTAACTTTTCCGGTTTAGAGCCGTTACATCAGAAATACAGCGATGCCGACTTGAACAAGTGGGTTGACCTGCATTTTGAAGCGTTTCCTAAAACACCGAAAGTGATGTTAATCAGTGGCGGTAACAGTTTAGCTTACGCCACTAAAAAAGGTGCAGGATGGCGAGCAGATTGTTGGGGAGACTGGCACCATTTCTCAACCACTTGGAGCCACATGAGAGATGATTACCCATATCGTATTCAGCAAGCTCAATATGACGACCAGAACTTTGATACCAGTTGGCAACGAGGGCCTATCAGTCTTGAAACCTGTGGAACAATGCAAGACTGGGAGTCGACGCAAGGCTATAGCTATGAAGAAGTGAAAGCCAGTTTGGATTGGGCAATTGAGCACCATGCATCAACGTTGAATTTGAAATCAAAGCCGATCCCGACTCAATATCGAGGATTACTCGATGACGCTCTGCTTAAGATTGGCTACCGAATTCGTTTAGAGAAACTCAATCACCAAGTTGAACTCAAAGCTGGTGGTGTGTTGAACGTGAACGCATTGTTTGTCAACGAAGGTGTCGCTCCACCTTACCAACATCGTTATTTGGCTTACAGGTTAATTGATGTAAATGGTAATACCGCTTTCTTTGGTACTTCTAGCTACGATGTCCGTTCATGGTTACCGGGTGAACACGAAACACACAGTAGCCTCACCTTACCAAGTACACTTGAAGCAGGGCATTATTATCTTGAGCTCGCTCTGGTGGATAGTCATGGTGATGCGCGCTTAAATTTCGCTAACGTTGGAAAGCAAGATTCTGGTTGGTATCGTTTTTCAGATTTAACGATTTTGTAAGAGTGACAACGTAGCGTTACTGCGTGCGCTACTACTTTAACGATATGAAAAAACCCAAGTGATTCACACTTGGGTTTTCCCTTTTTAATCAGTTTTAAGCAATCATGACTTAAGCTGGGTTTTGAACACCTTCTGCTTCAGCGGCTTTCTTCTCTTGGTACATCTTCACTAGGAAGTATACGTTTACAACAGCGATGAAAGTGTTTGTTGCTACAACTGGCAGCGCATCGATCATAAGACCGTAAGCTGAGAATAGCGTACAACCGATAAAGTTCAGAATACGAAGCTTTACGATGTCTTTCATAGTTAGAGAAATAGCAACCATGATTGATGCTGCGTAACCCATGATTTCAATTGTTTGCATATCCATAATATAGACCCTCTTTATTTGC
Source organism: Vibrio sp. Hal054 (assembly GCF_037162405.1). NCBI lineage: Bacteria > Pseudomonadati > Pseudomonadota > Gammaproteobacteria > Vibrionales > Vibrionaceae > Vibrio > Vibrio sp. Hal054. Next base: position 334,194 of record NZ_JARLUT010000002.1, read on the forward strand.
CGGACTTGGTATCACCGGTACCAATCTTCTCGTCTTGAGATAAATGAGGGAGCTCCATGCCTCGAATGGTCTAAGTTGATTAACTGGCGCTAATATACCAATAGTCAAAGTGTGATGAAAGCCTCAATATTTAGGAAATAGAAGGTTAGCGATTACGCAAACGTTTTACGTAGCAATCCAATGAAATTAATTCTGTGAGCGAGCGAATAATTCCTCATTTCAACTAAACAACAAAGTAGAATAATGTCTGCCGACTTATCGAATCAAAACCCTTCTAACGTGCAAATAGTGCTTATCGCTCGGCAATAGGATGGTCAGAATTGAGCTGCAATAGGTCCCACAAATTACCATAAAGATCTTCAAACACAGCAACAGTACCATAGTCTTGTTGTTGAGGTTCTCTGATGAACTTAATACCAATTGATTTCATATATTCGTAATCTCTCCAGAAATCATCAGTATTTAAAAAGAGAAACACTCGGCCTCCAGCTTGATTGCCGATAAAGTCATGTTGTTCAGGCTTTGAAGCTTTCGCCAACAACAAGCTAACGCCATGTGAATTTGGTGGAGCAACCACCACCCAACGCTTATCCTGCTCGGGCTGGTAGGTATCATCAATAAGCTCAAACTTAAGCTTGTTCACATAAAAATCAATCGCTTCGTCATAATCTCTGACGACTAATGCAATATGTACAATGTTTTGTTTCATAGGAATACTTATTTGCTCTTTAGGGAAGGAGCGAATCCATTTGGAAATATAGTAGACTCATCATAAATAGCATTTTTAAAAGACGACGCTTCTAGATCCGCTCCGAGAAAAGATACGCCTTTAAGGTTTGCATCATCAAAAATAACTCCGTATGCAAGTATGTTATCCATAGTTGAATTTTGTAGATTAGCTCCTGTAAAATTTGCGCCAGCAAGCATGGCATTGTCAAACTTAGAGCTTTCCAAATTCGTTTTGGAAAAGTTTGCAAACTGACCTTGTATATTACTGAAATTTGAGTTTTTGGCTGTTGAAGCGAAAATTTTAATATTGTCTAAATATGAACTTGAAAAGTTAGTTTTATCAAAATTTACATTAGTAAATATGGCATCATTTAAAGGAACTTTAGATAAATCTATTCTATATAATTCACTGCCACATATCTCTTTTGTACAAGATTCAAAAGCGAACAGGGTCCAATCTCTTAGAGGGGTATAATTTGGTTTGTATACAGAGAACCAAGAGAATGGATTTACAATCTTTGGCTCTTTTATGGATTCTATTTGATATGTAGTTCTAAACTGAGCCATTGCAGTTTTGAATCCCATAGGATGCCCAGAGTTAGCTAAGCTATAGAAGTTTGATAATGTCGTAGAAGCCAAAGAAGAATCTCTGTTGTATTTCGCTTCGACTAGGTAATATGCCGTGAGATACAAGCCTATCAATGAGCCAATAACTAAATAGCCTGTCTCTTTTTTAACTGATTTGTAAAAATGCTTAGTCCAATTTAAGAGTATCAAAGTCAGCCTCTAATGCTATCCATAAAAGTTTTATTAGTATGCACAAATATACAATATATTGAATAATATTTATGTTATCGAAAACGGTTTAAATGGTGGAAAAAATTTGGACTCTATCGCTATTGAACTTGATATTGTCTCTCATAACTATACGTAGCTAATGATAAAAAAGGTCGTTTATCAAGTGGCTAAAAGGTTGGTGATATGCCGATATTTCCTGTACCAACTGCAAGGAGTTAAACAATACGCGGTTGAGCATTAAACTTTTTGAGGTCAGATACAATTTATCTATATAACGCTAAATTGTATCTGATTAATTAGGAAAATATCTTGAAAATTTGCTTTGTTTATTTTACGGAAAAGTGCAGTTCTTCTTCTTTCTTGTCATCTAGGTATATAACTACTCTATGCTCTCCTTTACCTAGTTCAACTCCAGATTTTCTTCCCCAAAAGCGATGAGGTGGTTCCTTCATTAAAATATCGCGACCATGTGTGTAACGCAGCTCATCTCCGGTGTACCAATCCCAACGAGCTTCAACCTTTTCGCCTTTTAGCTCAGGATCCCAATTAGCAATTGATAAAACATAAACTCTATCTTCGATACCAAATTCATTCCCTATGCCCGAGACTAGTGACTCAGCTTTTTTACTTAGATCGACATGTTTGGCTAAGTAATGTTGATATTTGACATCCTCTGGCGCAACGGTTGCAACACAACCGGCCAATAAAACCAAACTTAATATCGAACTGCATTTTGCTACTAATCTCATAGTCAATCCTTTACTTATGTATGAATAAGTATTTAATGCTAATGATTGAACAATGAGAAATCAATTGCCTACATCACATCTGAAACATAACTGTGTCTTTTAATTGGATGCGTAATGGATGGAAATACTGAATATTTCATAAGACATATAAATTCAATTTTCGGTAATTCGAATTCTGATAGACCTAGAACGTCATCAATAAAGTTACATTAAATTAGCAATACACTATCGTGCAAATGAATGTATATTATTGATTTAGCTCAATTATATAATACTATTCACTTTACAGATTTCGTGAATAGTTTCTAATTGCATAATCAATATAACAAAGGAAAATCCCTATGAAACGCAAGTGGTTAATGTCTATTCCTGTACTTATGGCAACCTTACTTTTAAGTGGTTGTGGCAGCACTTCAAAAGGTAAAGAAGTAACAGCCCAGTTCCACATCGATAAAATTAACGTTCAGGTTACTCAGTTTCATGAACCTGCCATTGAGTATCACAGTAAAGAAGAGCTATCTAAAATGGTGGAGAGTCTAGTACTTACCAAACTAGCTGATAAAGGTATGCTTTCAGATGCTCCGGGAATGGATACGATTACGATAAACATCGACTACACCAGACGATTTGTAGGTGACGCAACACCAATTCCATCTGACTCACTTGGATATCCTGAATTTAACTTTAACGTGCAACGTGCAGGTGATGAGCCAACTAAACCACTCATCAATCGCAATAACCTAGTTTACAAAGGTAGTTTCGCACAGAATCTTCAGGTGATAGCGGGAGCTTTAAGAGACAAATCTGTTGAAAATGATTTCGTTGAGGCGATTGCTAATACTGTTGTTAATGACATCGAAGAACTCAACTAAATCCAATAGAGCGGCATATGCAGGTTTCATTCAGCGCTGAAATACAGTTTTGAAAAACAAAGAGCAGGTTATTAAGCCTGCTCTTTCTCTTTATATTGTATCTGAACCCGAAATCTGCAACATCCAGATTCAAGTTTGCTCGTTTCTTACTTTTCACTCTATCCACTGTTACTGGCTTATCAATGGCAGGTATTGGCTTTTTAGGTTTTTTGGCGAAGAGAAGCTATTGTTATTGGTAATAAAAAACCCGTCAAATGACGGGTTTCATTAATTGGGTTCAACCTTATTTTTTAGGTTGGTGCGCTTGCTTATCTTGTTCTGTTAGCTCACGGATACGACGGCTGATGTCGCGGCGCTCTTTTGAAATTTCTGCGCTTTTGATGATGTGGTCATCAACACGATCTTCGTAGTCTGCTTTCATGTTCTTAACGATAGTCATGATCTCTTCTTGAGTCATTTCTGGTTTGATGTAATCAACCAAGTTTTCAAGCAAGTCTACGCGTTTGCGGTTATCACGAACTTTCTTTTCATTATCAAGAAGTTCACGTTTCAGTTTGTTTTTGCGACGAGCTAAGCTCACGATTTCAAATACGCTGTTCATAGGTCCCTTTTCCTATCTCAATGCAACTAACAGTGATTAAAGCACATCGTTGCAACTCATAACAGACTTAAGATCAAACCTTACAACAACTTGTCCATTTATTCGCCAGTTAGCGCTTGGCTTGATTGTACTTCACTCAATAAGCGCTATATCATGTGCGCAGTTAAACTTTAAGTACCGAAATGATCATGCTGTCCTCTGAAATTGTTGTCTCTAAAGCCGATATCGCACCAGTTGAAGATCAACACAACGTTAAACTCCGTCAAGCCTACCTTCTCGAGCGTAAAGTCATGGAACATATTGATATTGAGTTGAACCGAGCAAAAATCGTTATCATGGACGAGAACGGCAATATATTGAAGTTTGCAATGACTCTCGAACACTAAACTGTTCTTTAGTTGCGGTCATTTCTCCATAGAAGGAAATAAAAAAATGAATATAGAATTGAGTCCTTTAGAAGCGCGAGTCATTGGCTGTTTGATTGAAAAGGAAGTCACAACTCCAGATTATTACCCGCTAACCTTAAATAGTTTGACTGCCGCTGTTAACCAAAAAAGTAATCGTGAGCCAGTTTTGTCGCTGAGTGATGCAGAAGTTCAAGATGTAGTGTCTGAACTTATCTCTCGCCGTTTAGTGAGTGATGAGAGTGGTTTTAACAGCCGCGCAAGCAAGTTTCAGCATAGATTTTGTAATACCGAGTTCGGTGACTTAAAGCTGAATGAGCAAGAACTAGGCATTGTCTGTTGTCTGTTGCTACGAGGCCCTCAAACGCCAGGCGAGCTAAGAACAAGAACCAATCGTTTATGCTCATTTAACGATGTTAAAGAAACAGAAGCAGTACTAGAACGTTTAGCTGCGCGAGAATCAGGCGCATTAGTGGTGAAACTGCCTCGTGAGCCAGGTAAACGAGAGTCGCGTTATCAGCATCTGTTTTCCGGAGAAGTAGACTTGGAAGCTCTAGCGGTTGAGTCATCTTCGGCAAGTACTTTCTCAAGCAACAAAATGGAAATGCTTGAGGCTGAAGTCGCAGAGCTACGAGAAGAAGTTGCTGAACTAAGAGCCATGCTAGAAAAGCTTCTTTAATGACAACGTTAAGTAACAAAGAAAAATCGTGGTGGGTGTACTTTGTACGCACACCACAAAATTCCCTCTACTGCGGTATTACCACAGATGTCGAACGTCGTTTTGGTCAACACTGTTCAGGCACAGGCGCAAAAGCCTTAAGAGGGAAGATGCCTTTAGAGTTGGTTTGGTCACATCAGGTTGGTGACAAGAAAGGTGATGCTCTTCGACTTGAATATCGAATCAAACGTCTGTCTAAGATTCAAAAAGAAAAACTCATTCAACAACCTTCATTACTAAGCGTATACGTTCCTAACTAAGTGCTTTCCCTGCGAAGCGTTGAGCTTTTCCTACCTTATTTTTATCAACAATATCTGTTTTCTGAGATAACGATCGCACGGTTTTCTGTAAATATTGATTTTGTGTATTAATCTTGAAAAGGGACAATACAAAAGGTTGATGTGGAAATGAATAATTCTAAGAAAGTACTTTCTATAGCAGTGTGTGGATTGGTTGCAACCTCAGTAAATGCGGCGAATACAGTCGCCGATGCACGTGGTAACGGTATGGGCAATACTGGTGTGACAACTGCCGACTATCTTCTCGCTCCTTTTTACAACCCAGCATTAGGGGCAATATATCGAGACAGTGATACCTTCGGTATTTTACTGCCCGCAATCGGAGCAACGGCTCGTGACCCAGACGAGTCATTAACAACAATTGATGATCTGCAAGACAGCATTAAAGCCTTTGAAGCCGCAGCTACGCCGACTCAAGAAAACATTAATCAGATAAACAGTTATCTTGATCAACTCTCTGACGACAAACCTTTGGGTGTTTCTGCTGGCGCAGGTATGGCTGTTGCTGTACCTCTAGAGGCTGTTTCAGTGAACTTTATCGCTCGAGGGTACGCTGAAGTTTTGGTAAGAACAGATATTGAGGCTTCTACGGGGAACACAGAGGCTGATGCCAGAAACCGTTACGAAAATTCAAGTGTGGATTTATTGGCTTTCGGCTATACAGAGTATGGCCTGTCATTTGCGAAAACCGTAGCGATCAAAGGACAAGACTTTGCGTTTGGTGTTACACCTAAGTTCCAACAACTGCGTACATATAAACAAGTTGTCACGGTAGAAAACTTTGATTTGGATGATTATGACAAAAGCGAAGTGAAAGACAATGCGTTCAACTTGGATTTGGGGGCGGTATGGATGCTCGATAATTATCGGGCAGGTATTGCAGTTAAAGATCTCTTTTCACAAGAGCTTAAAACCTATGATGGAGTTAACACCTATCAATTAGATACTCAGGTCACGGTTTCCGGTGGATACGTAACTGAGCTGTTTACTGCCTCTGTGGATATCGATTTAACCAAGCAGGAAAGATTCTCAGGGTATAAAGATAATACTCAATATGTTCGGTTTGGTGTTGAAGGTAATGCATGGGGATGGGCTCAGCTGAGAGCGGGCTACGAGATTGATATTGAAGATACGTTGGATGATGCTGTTACCCTTGGTATCGGGATTAGCCCTGGAGATCTCGTCAGTTTTGACTTGGCTGGTAATTATGCGGGAGACGGGCAGTTTGGGGTTTCAACCAACCTAGCTTTCACTTTCTAACCCTTAAAGCTGAACAATACTTCATCGAACGCAGGCACCTAGAAGAAATTTTAGGTGCCTGTACTATCAATTCGGCAATATATGCATAATAATCCTTATATACTCGTTAAGCTTAGAACCACTATGTTATTGAAAATATTCATTTGAATAGCTGATGTTCCAAGTTGCATCCTTTCAACTTCTTAGTAATCTGTGTAGGTATTTCATGTCTAAATGATGCACTGATACTAAGGTCAAACTTAAGGGCTTACTGAGTGAATAATCAATCAACAGCGTACAAAAAGAATACGGATAGAATGAAAAGAGCCTTATTGTTTTCACTTTTTTTTAGTGCCACACCTGCATTGTCGGCTCAATTTCTAGATGGTTATTGGCACTACAAAGAGTTTTTAAGTATCAACCCAACGGAGAAAGAGCGGACGCTTTTGCTTTCGGAAACCGTGCGTAACAAACCTGTCCCAATCTCTGTCACTCAAGACAAACCTGTCACTATCTCTGTTGTTTATCCCGGCCAACAAATTTCTGATTATTGGGTTCGCAATATCAAGGCATTCGAGAAACGAATGGAAGAGTTGGGTATCAAATATCAGTTAAACCAAGTATTTACTAGACCAAACGTGGATATGAGACAACAAAGTTTGTCTCTGATGGAAGCGATAAAAAACAACACTGGCTATTTAATTTTTACTCTAGACACAACACGTCATAGGAAATTTATCGAGCACGTGTTGAATTCATCAGACACCAAACTCATTCTGCAAAATATCACGACACCAGTGCAAGGTTGGGAAGAGAGACAACCCATGATGTATGTGGGTTTCGATCATGAGCTCGGTGCAAATCAAATTGCTGATTATTACAAGCAAGCTATTCCAGATGGCAGTAAGTATTCGGTGCTCTATTTTTCTGAAGGTTATATCAGTGATGCTCGTGGTAGTAGCTTCATTCAAATGATGGAAGAGAGTAATAGCTACAAACTTTCTTCGTCTTTTTATACCAAAACTACCGAACAGAGTGGTTATGAGTCGACGTTAAAGATCATTGAAAAAGATCCTGATATTAAATTCATCTATGCCTGTTCAACCGACGTTGCATTAGGTGCAGCAAAAGCGCTAAAGGAATTGAATCGTCAGGACGTTGAAATCAATGGATGGGGAGGCGGTTCTGCTGAGCTAGACGCTATCGTGAAAGGTGATTTGGATGTTACTGTGATGCGAATGAACGATGATACTGGTATTGCAATGGCGGAAGCCATTAAATGGGACATCGAAAATAAACCCGTACCGCTTGTCTATTCAGGCAATCTAGCCGTTGTGACTAAAAATGACTCTAAAGAAACGATAGAGAAGCTCAAACAACGCGCTTTCCGATATTCAGATAATTAGTAGGCAGATAAGCAGTGGTAAAAAGTATCAACCCGATTAAGCAGAAGAAAAATATTGCATCTTTTATAAGTCATGCAATTGTTGTTGCGCTTGGTACTTTGATCATCATGGTATTGTTCCAGAGCTATCAAATCAGTAGTCGTTTAATTGCTCAAGAAGTCATGAGAACGTCAAAGCAGACTTCGAGCTTAATCCAAAGTTTGTTCGATTTTCGTCTTGCTACACTGCAGATACATCAAGACAGTAGTGCAAAGAATGCAACACTGGTTCAGGCTATTCACAGCGGTAAAGAAGAGCTGGATCAATACTTTCTTACTGTTGACCAGCTTGAGCTTTCTAATACACCAGACATTCGTTTTATTACCAGCCAGAAAGAAATGCTTTGGGACGATGGCAACTCTCAGTTCTATGGTATTGAAACCAAAGAGCTTGGGAAAATAGTCCGTAGAGTGTCAATAAGCAGTAACTGGCATCTGATTAAGAGCCCTTCGCTACTTGGACCTACTTACCTTTTGGTAAGAAGGTCCTCAATCGTCGATCCTGCAACGGGTGAAGTACTTGGCTTTCTCTATGTATCTATTGTTCTCAATGATAACTACGCATTGATTGAAACGATTAAAGATAACAGCAATGCCCAAAATCTGGTGCTTGCTGTGGATGAAAATATTTTGTCTTCGACCCTGAATGGCAACGATCTTTACAATGAACAAGATATTATCCGAAGTGTGACGGGTGAAGCTCTGGATGAAAAAAATATCGTTAGCAAAACCATGCTGGAGCTTGAGGGAGTGCCTACCTATCTGGCGGTATTTTCAGTACAAAGTAACCAGAATGCATTGAAATTAAGAGACAGCTATTATTTTTGGATTGTGTTTGCGTTAATCGCTTTGTTGGGTGTAACCATTGTTACTCGCTGGTGGTTACATAAACGTATTAAACACGAAATTGATCAGCTGATGTCTTACACCCACAAAGTGGCGGTGCAGGGCAAAGAGTATTTCTTTCCGGGATCTGCGATTTATGAGTTTGACCATTTTGGACGCACGCTTGAAAACACCTTCCAGCGTTTAGCTGAGCAAGAAAAGCAGTTCGAAGATCTTTTCAATTTCTCACTCTCACCAATCATTCTATGGTCTACGGAAGGGTACATTATTCGTATGAACCCAGCCGCGCAGAAGGAGTTTATTGGTGCGAAAGGTGAAAGCAAGAGGTCGTTCAGGGCTTTAGAAAAACAACTTTTACCAGACATCCAATCTGCAGCAACCGGCGAATTGTCGAAAGAGGTGATGACGGAAATCGATAAAAAAGTGTTCCGCTGGAGTATCTCACCGATAGTTATCGAAAACAAAATTGAGTCGATTATCACTCAGGGGCAAGACGTAACAAGTTTTGCGGAAGCTGAGAAACAAAGTCGGTTAGCGCGCAAAGAAGCAGAAGAATCCGCAAGAGTTCGTGCAGACTTTTTAGCCAAGATGAGCCATGAATTGCGCACACCATTAAACGGAATTTTAGGTGTATCACAGTTATTAAAACGCTCCGTAACAAGCCCTGAGCAAATCGATCAGCTCAATGTACTGTGCAGCAGCGGAGAACATTTACTTGCGGTACTTAACGATATTCTTGATTTCTCTAAGATTGAGCAAGGGCAGTTCCGTATTTCATCTTCTGACTTTCCGTTAATTAATGTGGTTTCTGCCATTGAACAAATTTACAAACCAATGTGTCAAGACAAGAACTTGGCGTTTGAAATTGAAACTGACATTAACGAAGGCGTAATCGTTAACAGCAATCAGGTACGTTTAAATCAGATCTTGTACAACATTATTAATAACGCCCTCAAGTTTACGAATGAAGGTTCAATTTATGTTCGTATTTCTATGCAATATGGCGACACCGACCAGTTATACGTCACCGTGAGGGATACTGGTATTGGTATTAAAGAATCTGACTTAAAGATTATTTTTGAACCGTTTATGCAAGCTGAACCGACAACAACTCGGGAGTATGGCGGTAGTGGATTAGGTCTGGCTATTGTTCACAGCCTTGTTGAAATGCTTGGTGGCTCAATTCAAGTGAAATCTGAATTTGGTAAAGGAACCGAGTTTGCGGTTATATTGCCGATGGAAGTTGTTTCTCGGAAAAGCATTTCGGATGAGAAACAAGAAGAAACTAAACGCTTTGCTTTATTTGATAAATCATTGAAAGTATTACTGGTTGAGGACAATCATACCAACGCGTTTATTGCTCGAGCATTCTGTGAAAAGTATGGAATGGATGTAGATTGGGTCAAAGATGGCTTGCAAGCGATAGAGAAAGCGAAAACACAGCAATACGACATCATTTTTATGGATAATCAATTGCCTTTCCTTGATGGTGTTGATGCAACGAAAGTCCTCAAGAAAGAGATGCAACTGAACACACCTGTTTTCGCCTGTACTGCCGATGGAATGGAGTCTACTCAACAAGCATTTTTAGCTGCGGGTGCTGAATATGTCATTGTTAAACCAATCCGAGAAGAGAGCTTGTATCAAGCGTTGGTTCATTACAAACAAACCTATTGTTAGTGATATAGAGCAGGCCTTTAACTAGACTTTGCTCTATATCGAACCAGCACTGAAGGCATGTTCCAGCACTTCTTTTCTCATTTCGTCTGACATATTGATAGTTTCATCGAACTTAATACCTATCAAATGCCCTTTGGGCTCTCTACTGATTTTTACAATGTGACAGCCAAGGTTCTCAGGCAGTGAAGTTATCAATTCGCAGCGGATATCAACTTTACTGCCAGTTTGTAATTCGTTTTCTCCAGCTACAAAAATTCCACAGCCAGAAACGGACAAATCCGCCATGACGCCAGATACTTCACTGTTTATTGTGCTGATGCTAGCAGGTAGTGAAATTGAATAACGTTCATGCTCCCGAATAGTTTTCGTCGCAAAATGTTTGGGAGGGCGTAAAAACAGAAGGTTAAAAGGTCTTCTAATCGACTGATAAGTTGAAGTTTTAAACGCAACAATATGTCCGTAGTCTTTGTTGCAAATGCCCCTCACCACGGTTTGTACATTAGAAAGCTTACGCATGACGAGTAATTCCAATGCTTTGATTGGAAGATCGAGGATCAAATACTGTTGGGTCTTATGTCCGACTAGGGTGGTTGTGAAATCGTAATTGTCGTTTGGGCCGAATTGGAAACTGACCGACAACTTCATGCCATTCTGGAGGTATTTTTCGAGTTCAGAGATGTTATTGGAACTTGATGTCGACATATCTATTTTAACCTTGCCGTGTCGTTTTTATTATTGAGTACGGTATAAGGTTGAGTATATTACAAAACTCTTCGAATTTTAGTCGAATCTAAATTAAATATGACGACATCATTTTGGGAATGAGATCTAACGTTCAATTAGTAATTGAAGCGTACACCCATAGCGATTTGAGGTCCCCAGATACCCGCGTTTCTCGCTTCAGCACTCAAAGACAACTGGTCTGTTGAATGGAAACGGACACCACCAATAAACACACCGCTTTCATCAGCGCGACCAATCTTGGCATGAACTTCAAGTTGGTTAGTCAACCATACGCGGCCACCAATATTCAACTCGTAAATAAATTCGGAATCATCACCTTCTTCTTTGGTGTAATTGACATGATGCAGCAACATTTGTCCGTATATGTCCATGAATTGGTTAATAGGGCCATTGAAACCAATACCACCAGCCATATCCCAATCTTCATCAAAGCGAGTATCCGCACGTAAGATAAAGTGAGAGTTATCTGTAAAATGGGTACTAAATTCACCGCCAAACGACTCAGGGCTAATAGCAGTTCTTACTTCAAGAAAATTGTAGCTAAAGTTGTTCGCCATTGCGGTGTTTGGTACTGCGAAAGCAAAACCAATTAAGCTTAATAGACCTGCCTTTTTTAACATAAGTGTATTCGTCCTGAGTGAATTAAAATGTAAAGATACATTATTTATTAGCAAATTACAGGCCATTGTATCTTAACTAATATAAGGTGATTAAAAAATTTGATGGATGTAATGTTTGTTTGCTTTTTATCTGCTCTATTTTTACATCATTCGTGTTGATATTCAGGACATTAGTTCAAATTTGGGTATAGTATGTTTAAAAAATCAGTACAAGAAATACGATGAAAATGAAGACTCAAGCTCTAATGGTACAAGGTACCACTTCTGATGCGGGTAAAAGTGTATTAGTGGCAGGTATATGCCGAGTGTTGGCAAGACGAGGCTGCAAAGTCGCGCCATTTAAACCACAGAATATGGCCTTGAATAGTGCGGTTACTGCTGATGGCGGCGAAATTGGCCGAGCACAGGCTGTTCAGGCTCTCGCTTGTGGCATTGAAGCTTCAGTACACATGAATCCTGTTTTACTCAAACCTAATTCGGATACGGGTGCGCAAGTTATTTTGCAAGGTAGGGCACTCTCTAATATGGAAGCGCAGAGTTATCACGACTATAAAAAGGTTGCGATGGAGACGGTTCTAGATTCATTTGGCAAACTTCAACAGCAGTATGAGTATATTGTGATAGAGGGTGCAGGCAGCCCAGCGGAAGTGAATTTAAGAGAGAACGATATTGCCAATATGGGTTTTGCCGAGGCGGCAGATGTACCTGTGATTATCATTGCCGATATTGATAGAGGCGGTGTTTTTGCCCATCTTTACGGGACGTTAGCTCTATTATCTGAGTCTGAGCAAGCTAGAGTTAAAGGTTTTGTTATTAACCGTTTCAGAGGTGATATTGCTCTTTTACAGTCAGGGCTAGATTGGCTGGAAGAAAAGACAGGCAAGCCTGTACTTGGTGTACTCCCGTATTTGCACGGTTTTGATTTAGAAGCAGAAGACGCAATTACTGCTAATCAAGTTAAAGCTGAACAAACCAAGCTTAAAGTCGTCGTTCCGGTTTTTACACGTATTAGCAACCATACCGATTTTGATGCCTTGCGACTAAACCCTGATATTGACCTGCGTTATGTCGGTAAAGGAGAGAAACTTCAACATGCTGATCTGATAGTTTTGCCCGGCAGCAAATCAACTCGTGCGGATATGGAATATTTGCGCTCACAAGGTTGGGATAAAGATATTCAGCGTCATATTCGTCTTGGTGGCAAGGTCATGGGAATATGTGGTGGCTATCAGATGCTTGGTCACTGGATACACGATCCAGATGGTGTGGAAGGCAAAGCGGGTAGCTCAAAAGGGCTTGGTTTGTTGGATATGGGCACTACGTTAACGTCGCAAAAACAACTAACGAATGTCAAAGGTACGCTCCATCTCAACAACGAAAGTGCCCGTGTTTCCGGCTATGAAATTCACGTTGGGGTATCTGAACTCGCGGTGGATTCGCATTCAAAGCCTATTATTACTCTTGATAATGGTAATAGTGATGGACTAGTCAGCCCTTGTGGTCAGATCCTTGGTACTTATCTGCACGGTGTCTTTGATGAGTTTGAAACAGCGAGTCTAATTTGCCGTTGGGCGGGAGCAGAAGAATTGCAAGAATATGATCATGTGGCGACTAAAGAGTTGGCAATCAATAGAATTGCAGAGGCAATAGAAGAGAATATGAATTGGAGTTCCTTATGGGACGGTGCATTCAAGGTTAAATAAAATGAAGCAGATCATATTATGCCTAGGATTACTCCTTTCTAGTCATTCAGTTTTGGCCAAAGATACCGTTACAATCTATGCCGCATCATCAATGACCAATGCGGTAGGTGATTTAGTTGAAGCTTACAATCAACAACATGACAGTCATATCGTAACCGTGTTCGGAGGTTCATCCTCATTAGCTCGTCAGATTGAAAGCGGTGCTCCTGCGGATGTTTTCCTTTCTGCGAATGAGAAGTGGGTAAGCTATCTTGTCGAAAAGAAACTGGCCGATATAGATAAGGTCTCATTGATTGCCGGTAACCAATTGGTGTTAATAAAACCTGCGAGTTCACCGACACAGTCATTCAAATTGGATCAAAAGCAAGAGTGGAATAAAGTGCTTGATGATTCTCGAATAGCGGTAGGGAATACAGATTCCGTACCAGTCGGTATTTACGCCAAAGAGGCGCTCACTAACTTAGGTGTTTGGAGTGAGGTCAAATCTAAATTGGCTCAGACAAATAACGTTCGCAGTGCGTTAGCATTGGTTGAGCGTGGAGAATCAGCATTAGGCATCGTCTACAAAACAGATGCTTTACTTTCTGATAAAGTAGAAGTGGTGCAGTCATTTGAACCTTCGCTGCATGGAGCAATACACTATCCATTGGTACAACTTAACGACAAGTTAAGCAGCAAACAACTGGTGGACTTTATTCAGTCTGACGAAGCCAGAAGCATACTAAATAAATACGGATTCCGTACAGACATGGGAAACGAGAAATTTGCTCAGTGACTATTTGCTTAGTGACTATATGCTCAGTGATTATGAGTTAACCGCACTGCTATTAAGTTTGAAAGTGGCCGCATACGCTGTTGTGTGGCTGCTACCTGTTGGAGTAATACTTGGCTGGGTACTTGCTCGTAAAGAGTTTGTTGGTAAAAGCGTGTTGGATAGCCTAATTCATTTGCCTTTAGTGCTTCCGCCTGTGGTGATCGGTTATTTGCTGTTGATCTCGATGGGCAGGAGAGGCGTAATTGGCAGTTGGCTCTATGACTGGTTTGGCGTTTCTTTCAGCTTTAGTTGGCGTGGCGCAGTTTTGGCTTGTGTGGTTGTGTCACTTCCTTTGATGGTGCGAGCGATTCGTTTAAGCGTAGAAAGTATTGATATTAAACTTGAACAAGCGGCAAAGACGCTTGGCGCTTCACCGATAAAAGTATTCTTTACTATTACTCTACCTTTAACACTGCCTGGTGTAATAACCGGAGTCATGCTTGCCTTTGCGAGAAGTTTAGGAGAGTTTGGCGCCACAATCAGTTTTGTTTCAAATATCCCCGCTGAGACTCAAACCATTCCGTTAGCTATGTTTACCTTCCTTGAAACACCGGGAGAAGAAATGGCGGCTGCACGCTTGTGTATTATTTCAATCGTTATTGCACTGTTATCACTTCTGACTTCTGAATGGGTAAGTCGACGAGTAAGACGCCGTTTAGGAGTGAGCCAATGAACCAAGGCGTTAAGGTGACTTTCCAGAAGCATCTGGAAAACGTGGAAATGAACGTGGATTTCATTGCGCCAAGCCACGGTATTACCGCAATTTTCGGACGTTCTGGTGCCGGAAAGACCTCGATAGTGAAGGCTGTAAGTGGTTTATTAAGCCCCGACACAGGTAAGATCGTGGTGAACGGTCGAACCGTATTTGATAGTACTCAGGGCACAAATATTGCGGTTGAAAAACGTAACCTCGGCTATGTGTTCCAAGAACCAAGGCTTTTCCCTCATTATACGGTTCAGGGAAATTTAAATTATGGCGTAAGAGAAAAAGACGATGAATATTTCAACTCCATCGTTGAGTTATTGTCTCTAGAACCTTTATTGTCTCGTTATCCAAAAGGGCTCTCAGGTGGCGAGAAGCAACGTGTTGCGATAGGCAGAGCATTGCTGTCGAAACCTGATTTATTGCTAATGGATGAGCCGTTAGCTTCTTTAGATTTGCCTCGTAAACGTGAAGTCATGCCTTTCTTAGAGATGCTATCTAAAAAGGTGAAAATTCCGATTCTCTACGTGTCGCACAGCTTAAGCGAAATTCTAAGATTAGCGGATCATCTTATCGTGATAGATGAGGGCAAGGTTGTCTCAGATGGAAGAATAGAAGATGTTTGGTCATCAAAAGTGATGCGTCCTTGGCAATCTTTTAGTGAGCAAAGCACTTTATTTTCCGCCACGGTTAGCAAACACAATCTGGAATATGGTTTGACTCAATTGCAATTTGTCGAAGGTTTAACTTTTTGGGTTCAACAAGTTGATGCCGAAGTTGGATCAACCGTTCGTCTGCAAATTAGAGCAAATGACGTTTCGATCGCTCTGGATAAAAATGAAAAATCTTCAATTCGAAACATCTTGCCAGCTCGTATCGCGAGTATTGAATATCAGCACTATGGTGATAATAAAAAGAGTGTCGCTGTAAAGCTGGATTTGAAACAAGGTTGTTATCTATGGGCAACTATCACCAAATGGGCCTTGGACGATCTAAAGTTAGAGGAAGGCATGCAGGTTTTCGCACAGATCAAAGGCGTTAGTGTTTCACAAAGAGATATTGCGATAGCGAATCTTTAAAAGAGAAGTGTGGGGGTTAGATATGGATATCAAGCAGACTGCCAATCATATCTTGCTCGCGTTGAATCACATTGGTTCCAACGCGATTATATTGAGCCGCTTGGTTTAGCTTTAGCATTGGTTCAATATCGTTTTTTGAAGGGTGGTGGGCTTTTTTGTGTTCAATAGCATTGAATTTGAGCGCGTAATTGTCCGAAAAGTCATTCTTGAATGAATTGGACTCTTGAATCTCTCTTGCTGCTTCGTCAGCCATTTTATATGACTGCTGAACAATAGGGTAACCAGACTGTAGAGATGAAATTGACATACGCTAATCCCTCTTAGTGATAAAAGCTTATGCCTTGTTCATTTATTATGCAAGTTAACGGTGCACAAACGCAGTTACGAAAACAACTTAGAGATTAATTCTAACTCTTCAGAAGTCACCAGCTCAGATCTTTCCCCTTCTAGAGAATGAGAAATCTCACCTTGCAGCGCACGCAGTTGCTGAGGTGTTAACTGCTGTAACTGTGATTTGAAATTGTCAAACTGAACGCTGTTCATCCTAATGTCCCGTAATAACCTGTTTTCACGTCTCGCCATGGTCTTGTAGTTCATGAGCACCTAAACCTTACTGTGTAAGATAAGACTGACATTCATGTTAGTATTCGTGCTGATGCTTATGTCCGAAAAGTGTCAGGTTATACGCCTGTTAATGTAAAAAAACGCATATTGGTGCCAGTTATTCTCAATGGCACCAATATTGATTCTACAAGGACGGTTGCTTGCTAGGAGGGACACGTACAGCGAACTTGGCCGCCAGTGAATGCAACTCGGGTAGCATTCGGTAGATCAAATGGAGTTGTTGAAGCACCAAGCGAGCAGAACTGCTATCTTCTTCACGCCATTCACTTAGACGTTCTTTTAACCCTGAATCATCAATATTGATCGCGTCAGATTCAGTGCAGTGATTATACAGTTGCTGATAGAGCGCATCTAAGTGCTGGTGAATCACGCGATGAGACTCCAAGACCAATTGGTGCACCGTCTCATCATCAATTCGAGTTCGGTGAGCGCCTAATGCTGAGGTGTAGCTCAGTAAAGCATGATTAAGAGTGAGGAAACGAAAACTCTCATCTGTTGCGGCTCTATATTTACCCGGTTCTGCAAGCATATTACTTACTGCTACGGCTAAAGCAGCGTCTTGGTTATGCGCCTGACGCCTTGCAATTCGGTAACTCAGGTTATCTTTCTTACCAATTCGATATTGACCGATGATCTGATCTAAATACTGCTTGTTTGCATCTACAGCATCGGCCATCACCTTGTGTAAACGCTTTGACTGCCAGTCTGGAAGAATAAAGTAAACGGCAAACACTGCTAGCGCACAACCTGTTAGCGTATCTGCAAGGCGAGGGAATACCACGGCATAACCTTCGCCAAGCTGGTTGAAGCAAAACAGTACGAGTACGGTAATAAATCCGGTCGCATAGCCATAATTGTTAATACGGAAGGCGAAAAACATCACGCCGGAGAAGACGATAAATACTAGCTGGCTTTCAAGCGAGGGAAATAAGGTTAACAGCGGCACGCCTATCAACAGGCCTGCAATAGTGCCAATGATCCTCGCTTTCAGTTTTTGACGTGTTGAGGCAAAGTTTGGTTGGCAGACAAATAAAGTCGTTAGCAGAATCCAGTAACCACGCTCAATCCCTAACCCTTGAATGATCCCATACCCAGCGGTTAACGCGAGAGACATTCGAACGGCATGTCGGAACAGTAGTGAATCAGTCGTCAGATTAGATTTAATCCTTAACCAAGCCGTTTTGAACGTATGTGCTTCAGTATCTTGTAAGATGCCATCTTCAAGTTTTGTCGTGTCAGGATTGCTCACGTTACATAACTGTTTTTCTACCGTCGCGAGGTTATTGAACAGATATCCAAGCTGAGCAAGTGACACTTTCCACTCTTTATTCTCTTGTTGTTGAAGATGATTAAGGGATAGTTGAAGTTCATCAAGCGCGATGATCGAATCACTATCATGGGTATAAGGCAAACCTAACTGAATAGAGTGCGCGACTTGATGGCAAGCTTGAGCTTGTTTCTGTAACAAGTGCTTAAGCCGAAACAGCACGTCTGAACGCTCGAACTGTCCTGAAAGCTCCTGATAACGATAATGGGTTGAACTTACCCTCTCATGAATATCCTGTGCCAGAAAATAGATATTAAGAAAACGGTCGCTAGCACTGTCTACGTGGCCTCTCTTTGAGCGAGTAAGAAATACCGCTTTACACTGATTGAGTGCAGAAACTGTGGCTGAGTTTAAGTTGGCTTCAGTAATACGATGCGGTTGAGGCGATAAACCGGATACAGGGTGGAACAGTTCCGCTTTAGCATCGAGGTACTGACCGAGCTGAACAAACACGTTGGCAAGGCTTTGTTGCACTGGTTGAAGCGGCCAGAGAACATGCCAGATCATTGAAAGGAAGTAATACCAAGTACAACCAGTCAGTAATAGTAAAGGCTGGAACCAAATATTCGTACTGTGATGAGCGCCTAACATGGTGTAGATAGCAATAAGCAAGGAGCCGAAGGCGATACTTGCATAACGGCTACCAATAGCGCCGAGCATGATGAAGCCAAAAGTTGAGGTAAACAGGCCGATGGCGAAAAGAATCGGCGTTTTAAACAAGATCTCAATTGAGAAGGCAGCAAGAGCAAAACAGAAAAATGTCAGAGTGATGGCTTTTAGTCGACCTGTAAAGCTGTCGTCTCGCTCGGCAAGTGCCGCAGCGATAACACCCAATATCAGAGGAGTCACCCAAGTATTTAGACTGTAATACCAAGTTGGAACGACAACACCGAGTAGTGCAATGCAAATCAGCACACTGTAGTTGATGGTTTTATTAGCCCAGAGAACACGAAGTCGTTTTAGCAAATACACGATGGCCCATCACTGTTAAAAATAAAAATTGAGTGTATCAGACTGTGTTGATAACTTTTTGATCAAATTACATAAATAATCTCATGCGAGCACAAAGTAAACATCAAACATTATTGACATTATTTTGGCTTCACGCTAAGTGGTTAGGGTATGATGGTTGGCAACGAATTCAAAGAGCAAATATCAATGCAGCTGAGAGCAAATAAGACTGCACAGTTTTTTATTTCTAGTGAATATAATCAAGTTGAGCTTGGTAATGAATGTGTCATTCTCTCATCGTTAATGACTGAAGAGCATATTCCTTTTAACGTGTGGAATGGAAAAGTAAAAATTCAACGTGGTGCCATTTGGGGAGCACTTCAATTCTTCGCACATGAAGAAAATGGTAAACAGCGAACTTGGTTAGTTCAGGGGTTACCTTGGCCTGATTGCCGCCAATTTGCCCACAAAGCTGTTGCTATCTATCAAAATTGGCACAATCAACAATGTGCTCAGTTGAGCCAGTATCTACCACAATGGCAGCAAGAGCTAACGCGCCTTGTTCGATTACCTTCATTCTTACCGCATTCGCTAGTGGATAGCTGGGTTAATCGCGTTTACGACGATTTGACTACCATGGGTATGTCATTAGAAGAAGCGCATAAGCGTTTGCCCGAACACATTGCTAGTTTGTCACCTTGGATACTCAATACTTCTGACCAACTCTTAGAAAGAAACAGTCGTTGGATTGAAAATGAAAGATTGAACTGGGAAGTTTTGTTCAATCAGGTTGAGTCTTCACCACTAAACATTTCTCAGCAGCATGCCGTGTTACTCAATGATGATCACAACCTCGTCTTAGCGGGTGCAGGTTCAGGTAAAACAAGCGTGCTCACCGCTAGAGTCGCTTATCTTTTACAGAGCCATTTAGCCCAAGCCGAAGATATCTTGTTGGTCGCTTTTGGCCGTGACGCTGCCGGTGAAATGGAGCAGAGATTAAAGAACAAAATAGGCTTAGCGGCAGAGAAGATCCAAGTAAACACATTCCATCAACTTGGCTTGAGTATTCTAAACAAGGTTGATGGTGGTAATGCCGTTATCTCACCAATTGCTTTAGATGAAAAGCTTAAGAAGGCATGGTGTATCGACTGGCTTAAACGCCACTGGATGACACCGACAAACTTTAAGCGTTGGCAAAAACATTTATCACAATGGCCAATTGCATATCTGGCGGGAGATGATGAACTCGGCAGCCATGTCGAGAACCCAAAATTGATTGCTTGGCTTGAGAAACAGTTAGACCAATTGGCCTTACTTGGCATATCGAAAAAGTCGGTCCAAGAGCGTTTGGTTGAGCATCCTGATTATCCTCGTCTTAATAGTGAACTCGCTCTATGTTGGCCTTGCTATCAAGCTTGGCAAGAAATGCTCAAAGAAAGCAACCACATCGACTTCAACATCATGATCAGTCGTGCTACGAATTATGTGACGAAAAGGAAGTTCGCTGCTCCTTGGAAGTTCATCATGATTGATGAATATCAGGATATATCACCGCAGCGTTTGGATCTGATTCAAGCTTTGTGTGAACAGAATACAAACCAGTGCAATTTGTTCGCGGTTGGTGACGATTGGCAATCGATATACCAATTCGCGGGATCCGATGTCGATCTCACCACCGATTTCGAATCACGTATGCCATATTCGACAGTGCATCATCTAGATACAACCTACCGTTTCAACGATAAGTTGGGTGAAGTGGCGAATCGTTTTGTTCAGCAAAACCCACAGCAACGTGAAAAGACACTCAACAGCGTGAAGACACAAAGTAGCAAAGCGGTAGTGCTATCGCCGAGTAGCAGCGTTGAGAAAATTTTAGATGGTTTAAATCGCAAAGCATCAGGCGTAAAAACGGTACTTTTACTTGGCCGTAATCATTACCACAAACCTGAACTGTTGCGAGATTGGCAAAACAGTTTCTTATCACTTAAGTTAGAATTTATGACCTGTCATGCCAGCAAAGGTAAAGAAGCAGATTATGTGATTATTCTTTCTGTGGATGAAGGGCAGTTCCCTGCGAGAGTTAAAGCGTTACACCTTGATGGCGCATTGACAGCCTCTAATGACAATTTTGCATTTGCAGAAGAAAGACGATTATTTTATGTAGCAATGACTCGTGCACGTGAGAAAGTATGGATTACTTATACCGGAAATGGTTCAGTGTTTGTGCAGGAGTTGTTGAATGGCGATTATCCAGTGACTAAGAAAAGTTAAAAGGATTCCATATGACCCAAGCATTATTATTAGTGGATGTTCAAAATGATTTTTCACCATCGGGTGCTTTACCTGTTGCGGATGGTGACCAAATTGTCCCCGTAATTAATCGGCTAATTCCTCATTTCAAACACATTGTTGCAACTAAAGACTGGCATCCAGCCGGGCATTCAAGCTTCGCTTCTTCTAATGATCAGAAGGTTGGGGAAGTGATCGTTTTAGATGGTATACCGCAAATCATGTGGCCAGATCACTGTGTTCAGGACAGCGAAGGGTCGGAGTTCATTTCTGGTCTCAATGTTGAGGCGATTACAAAGGTCATTTACAAAGGAACCAACCCTAAGATTGACAGCTACAGCGGCTTTTTCGACAACCAAAGACTTCAAGCGACGGGATTGGCAGACTATTTAAATTCACGAGGAATTAAAGAGTTAGTAATTGTTGGTCTCGCAACAGATTACTGTGTCAAGTTCACGGCCTTAGATGCGGTTTCTCTTGGATTCAAAACTTCGGTTGTTCAAGATGCTTGCCGAGGCGTAGAAATGGCGCAAGGCGATGTAGAAAGTGCTTGGAAGCAAATGAAGCAGGCTGGTTGCAAACTCATCCAGTCGGATGACATTGCGGGTTAGTTACCTTGCCTTGTTTGTTATCTAGAACGTTGTTTTTATCAAGAAAAAATCCCCTGAGAAGGGGATTTTGCATATTTGGTTATAGACGCTCTGCTAAGTAAGCTTGGTAATCAGGGATCTCGATACTCACTTCTTTATCCATGAATTCTGAGCTAAACAGGAATTTGGCTGTTGCTCGGTTTGTTGCAACAGGAATATTCCAAACTCCAGCAATACGCAGTAATGCTTTAACATCAGGGTCATGTGGAACTGCATTAAGCGGATCCCAGAAGAAAATTAATACATCAATTTTACCTTCAGAAATCAATGCGCCTAGTTGTTGGTCGCCACCCATTGGGCCACTGATAAGGCTTTTGATAGGTAGGCCAGTTTCTTTGTTCAACATGTTACCAGTGGTACCAGTAGCGTATAGAAAGTGACCCTGTAGTTTTTCTTTGTTCTCTTTTACCCAGCGTAGAAGTTCAGGTTTACAGTTGTCATGTGCGACAAGAGCTACGTGTTTTGACGCAGCCATTGTGCGGGTTGTTATTTTCATCTATTTGTTCCCAACAATTGGATTTGTTACTTAAATAACGAAATACCTGTGGTTATTCAATCTCTTTTATTGAAAATGTTGTTATTTCGCCTATTCGTTCCTTAAAACCATGATACAGGTTTCAATTGGTTAAATTGTGACAATCTCTGGTTGCATGTGTTTCATCATCAAATATTTTGAGACACCAGAACTTAGAACGGGGAAGAGATGGGAATGGTATGCAAAACTAGCCGGATACAGTGTCGAACAGCCAGCCAGTTTTGTAGGAAGTCCAATATGTTATTTGTTGCTAAAACTTATAACTTTCAGGAACGACGACGATACCTTTTTCAGAAATTGTGAAATGTTTAGCATCTTCCTTAGAGTCTAATCCTATCTGTGTATTGGGGGGTATGTTCACGTGCTTATCAATAATGCAATTTACAAGCTGGCATCCTTCACCAACTTCAACATCATCAAATAAGATACTATCGACAACAGTAGCACTGTCATTGATCACTACACTTCCAGAAATGATCGAGTGATGAACTGAACCGCCAGAGTTGATAACTCCGTTAGAAATGATGGAGTTGATGAAAATCCCCTCATTGCCAGTTGCTGAAGAGACAGTTCTGGCAGGTGGAAGCTGCGGTTCATAAGTTCTAATCGCCCAGTTCTTTTGATAAAGGTTCATCGGCGGAACTGGCTCCAATAGATCCATATTGGCTTCATAAAAGGAATCTATGGTACCGACGTCGCGCCAATAGCAATCACGATCAACACGTCCTTTCTCATTACAGAATTCATACGCATAGACGCTTCGGCCTTCAATGAGTTTTGGAATGATGTCTTTACCAAAATCGTGCGTAGAAGCTTCTACTTCAGAGTCTTCATGCAGTGCTTGTTTAAGTACATCCATAGAGAAAATGTATATCCCCATAGAAACAAGGCTAGAATTGGGGCTATTTGGCATTGACGGTGGGTCATTGGGTTTTTCAACAAACGAAGTGATTCGGTTCTCTTCATCAATCCCCATAACACCAAAGGCTGACGCTTGTTCTCTTGGAACTTCCATGCAAGCAATCGTCAGTTTCGCGCCCTTAGCCTTATGTTCCTCCAGCATGGCGGCATAGTCCATACGATAGATATGATCGCCAGAAAGCACGACGACGTGTTTAGCGTCGCTACGAGAGAGTAGCCACATGTTGTGGAATAGAGCATCTGCTGTACCTTCATACCATTTTCCACCCTTTCGCATTTGTGGGGGGACAACAGTGATAAATTCACCCAATTCAGGATTGAAAATAGACCAGCCATCTCGTAGATGCTTTTGTAAGGAATGGGACTTGTACTGCGTCAATACGAGGATTCGACGTAATCCGGAATGTAGGCAGTTGGTTAAGGTAAAATCAATAATTCGATACTTACCGCCAAAAGGTACTGCGGGTTTGGCACGATCGTCAGTGAGGGGGGATAATCGTGAACCCATACCGCCGGCTAGTATTACCGCTAAGGTGTCTTGCATCTTATTTCTCCCTAAATATGTGCAATTCATTTTCACTTTTTAGAGAGTAGTACAAGTTTCGAGCCAAAGTTGAATACCCAGTCTTTTCTTGGGTCATTTATATGAGAAAACACTAATGCACCAAAATAATGCAAATAGCTCGACTATTTGGCTTTTAAATGGTGCAAATAATTGTCTATAAAAAGTTCTCTATTGTGGCTGTTAACTAATAGAGTTAAACCCTTAATCTTTTGTCGAGTTTACAATGTAAATCTCATGTATGGCATGGCTTATGGTGGTAAAGGTGCAGTGATATTTTGCAAGGTTAAGATTTCGCGATCGTAGTAGCTCCTCATTGTAAAGAGTTGCTGTTTAAAGTTAGTAAACTCTTGTATCAGTTGCCTGTTAGATTGCACATAGTGTTGCGCTGCCACTTCATTTGTTATCAGCCTATCAACTTCGCAGTCTTGTCCTATTTTATTCCATGCAGATATTTGCGTAGTCACTTCCTCAGAGATCTCATCTAAGTATGAGACTAATGAGCTGATCTTTTGCCGTGATTCCAACGCAGCTTCTATTTGTCTATCGATCTTGCTTCGAAAGTGATTTGAGTTCTTAGCCCATAGATAGGTGAGTTCTTGGTTCGAAAACTCAAGATGGAGAAAAATGGACTGTTGGAAACTTGGTAACCACTTGTTGTATTTCTGCGCTAACGAATTGTACTTGCGATCTAACGCTTGTTGAGAAACAAGCGCTTTGTTCCAATCTTGCTCATTACACTGGCTCGCATGGGTAAGCCAAGATAAAGTTATCAAGATAATGGTCGTTATAGAGATCAAGTGCGTTTTAGATAGTTTCATTGTCGAATGCTAATGTACTCACAAGAGTGGTAATCCTAGCGGTGGTCAAATAATCACCACGGCTAGTATTATTGTAGTTAAAGAAAAGAAAGTATTGAGAATCCTCTGGGCTCAAACCATAAGGTATGGCGTATACAAATGAAAAAATTGCTGATGGTTGTATTTTTGCTTCTTGGAGTTGCTGGCGCCGGTGCAGGTTACTACCTGTTTTACTACAAACCTCAACAAGAATTGGCCAACCAAGCTGCTGCTGTCGACGATCAAGCAGATAAAACAGAGGAAGTAAAACCTCAAAACATTGCGGATTTAAAGCCAGAGAATATGGAATTCTATGTTGATGCAGAAAAGCTTGGGATACGAGAAGCAGCAAATTTAGATGCCTTTGTTCAGCGCTATCTTTATAAAGGCGAAAAAGTTCGTCTACTAGAAAAGAAAAATGGCTGGGGGCGCGTCTCTGCATACTTTGTTTATGAACAGGGTGGGCCTGAAATTGCTGAGTGGATTCCTTTGGATGGACTCGTTGAGCAAGCTCCTGTGATTACAGCAGAAGAACGGAAGAAAACAATTCAGGGCTACATTGCCGCTTCAGATGATCTCGTGCAATTCGAAGAGATGTTTTTAAAAACGACGGACAAACTACTTAACGATGGAAGCTGCTCACCGGTTGACTTTGAAGAACTTGGTGGCTGGGTGAAGTCAACCAAATATGCTGATCGCGATGTGTATTTTATATACTGTGGTGGGCTTAAACTAGCAGACAAGATTTATTTGGATGTTCGTACAGGCGAAGTGTTTTATTGAGAACTTAAGTAGGCGTTATCAACCTTTCCCATCTTGATCTTGGCAATCAGCGTACCATTTGTTGCGTTTTGTCTGAGCGTTAATCTCGATTGATGTAAAACAACGGTTTGTTCAAAAAGTGATTTACGCTCAACTCATTCCTTCGATTGTTAACTAATCTCTTAAATGATGATGTGTTGAATATCGCTTGGTGATATTTAACGCTTATTCCTAGATTGAATGTTTAGGAGGACTTATGAGTATTGAAAGACATGGTTTATCGATAGGTTTAGATAGAATTGAGAATGAGTTTTTTGTTTCAATCAAAGCCGTTGGTCGTCTTACCCATGACGACTATCAAGTTATCTCACCGATGATCGATGCAGCTTTGATTAAAGTAAATCAACCCAAAGTAAAAGTACTTTTCGATGCCACTGAACTTAAAGGATGGGAGCTAAGAGCCGCTTGGGATGATTTCAAACTTGGGTTAAAGCATGGCTCAGATTTTGACAAGATCGCCTTGTATGGTAATCGAGAATGGCAAGAAGTCTCGGCAAAAATCGGTAATTGGTTTGTCTCTGGTGAAATTAAATATTTCGAAAGTTATAGCGATGCGGTAACGTGGCTGAAAAACTAATGATGAAGAATTAGTTTAGTCAGAAACATGTTGAGGAAGGATCCTCAGTTACTATCAATAGGGAAATAATGGATAAATTAACGCCGATGACGTCTATGTACTTTGAGCAGTTGCTCAGTATTGCAAGGCGTAAAAGTGTCATTGATACCACGAGCGATTGGTTCAACGGATCTCAGACATATCTCAACGAGATGCGTACAGAGCTTGATGAAGTATTAGAAGAAATCCCCCTTAATCGTCGCTGTTATCTAGAGCAAGAACTGGGGGATTTGCTTTGGGACTACCTGAATCTTCTCCTCGCATTAGAATCTGAGAGTGAAATCCAGTTAGAAAGTGTTCTTGAAAGAGCGTGTATCAAGTTTGAACAGAGAGTCAGCGGGCTAGAAAATGGCTTCTTATGGAGCGATATTAAAGCCAGGCAAAAGATTTCTTTGGCTGAACAACAGCAAAAATGGGAATTGCAAAGCTGCGTCCTACCTTCCAGTAATTTAAGTAAATAATTGAAAATAAAATTATATTTGGGGGTGTTTTTGACCTCTAGTTTCACTATTTATCGATAAAAGGGAGTATCTATGTCTAAGCATACAGCTAAAATTTCGTGGTTTCGCAAGGATGGCGAAGTGTTTAGCGATAATAAATATAGTCGAGCTCATGTATGGGAGTTTGATGGTGGCATCACCGTTCCCGCGTCTCCTTCACCAAGTGTTGTTCCTTTGCCGTACTCGGTGGAAGAGAATGTTGACCCAGAAGAGGCCTTTATAGCTGCATTATCAAGCTGCCATATGCTTGTTTTCCTTTCTATCGCTGCTAAAAAGCGTTACGTCATCGACGAGTATATTGATGATGCTGAAGGTGTGCTTGAGCTTAATGAAAACAACAAAGAATCTATGACAAAAGTGATTCTACGTCCAAAGGTCACTTTTGTTGGTGACAATATCCCAAGCCACGAAGTGCTAGAAAAAATGCACCATCAGGCGCACGACAACTGCTTCATTGCTAACTCGGTGAAAACTGAAGTCGTCACTCAGATTGTTTATTAAGGAATGAGAATGAACATAGGGATATACATTTATGACGATGCCGAAGTCTTGGATTTTTCCGGACCGTTTGAGGTGTTTAGCACAGCTAAGAGATTAGCGAACAACGATTGGAATGTGTTTTTGTTTGCTGAAAAGTCGAATTTGGTGAAAGCTCGCGGAGGCTTTGAGGTGAAGCCTCATTTTTCATTTGAGACGGTCCCCAACATAGATCTTCTGATCGTCGTTGGTGGCGTTCACACTGAAGAACTCAAAAAACCTACAGTCATCGACTGGATTAAGCAACATGCAGCAAAGTCAAAGATTGCTGCCTCAGTGTGTACCGGCGCATTTTTGTTAGCAAAAGCGGGTGTGACAGATAATCATTCCGTTACAACACATTGGGAGGACATTGCAGATTTAAGGCGTGACTTTCCTAAGTTGGATGTGCAGGAGAATGTACGCTGGGTTAAGCAAGGTAACTTGGTTGCTTCAGCTGGCATTTCGGCAGGTATCGATATGAGTTTGTTTTTGGTGTCTGAAATTGCGTCTATGGATTTGGCTGTGAATACTGCAAAACAAATGGAATATGATTGGCAGAAAACTGTTTAGGTTAAACTGCTTGGGTTAGAGAGCTGTGGCTAATACTGATTAATACAGCTTAGCCACATGCTAGCTGCACTCTTGGCATCACACGCTCAGGGGTGCCAAGAAAATAGCCTTGATACATATTAAGATTCAGTGCTTTCATCGCTTCAAACTGCTGTTCTGTTTCAATTCCTTCCACTACTGTTTTAGCGTTAGCATTCTGCGCTACTTCAATTGCATCAAGCAGTGGTGACGTATCGCCGTTCATATATTTCATCAGAAGGGTACGATCAAATTTGATGATATCTGGAGAGATGAGGTCAACTCGGTCAGAGTTTGAAGCTTGTGAACCATAGTCATCGACAGCAATGTGAAAACCGTAATTTGAAAGGGTTTGAGTCGCTTCTTTTAGCAATTCATTATCGTCTGAGTGTTGCTCAACAATTTCCATGACTATCTGTGGACGTCTAAGGTTGAGATCATTTATACGATTTGATAATCGGCAGGACAAATTTTCGTTTTGGACAAGAAGTTGGCCAACAGAAGGTAACAGATTTAGAAATAGCCTGATGTTTTTGAAAGGGGAGTTGGCGAAATTTCTTATATGAATCGCTCTGCTTAATAATTCGACATTAATTTGATCAACTTGATTATATTGATCCGAATAAAAAAATAAATCAGGACGAATTTGTCTATGTCCATTTGTATATATTCTGACCAAGGCTTCCACACCAACAATTCTCTTTTCTCTAGAAAATATGGGTTGAAATACACTCCGTAGCGTCATGTTTTTATAATGAGCCACATATTGTCCCGTGTTATCGAAACGAATGTACTTATCGTATTGGTGTTTATTAATAAGAATCATAGAATCAGCTATATCCCAAAAATAATATTTAATTTACGCATCCATGCGTCAAATTGTTTTGATTCACGTCATAGTATTGACGATATTAATATTCTGTCAATCATTAATATCGAGATCAAAAATAGCAAAAGATCGCGACGTGGATCGTTTTAATGATCGTAAAAATAGAAAACCTAACTCGTACAAGTTGAATCTCATTAAAGTGCCATATTATATAGTGTGTGATGCTAAAAATTGTGTAGTTACGTTGTATTTAAGTGTTATATTTTGATGCTTTCATGATGATCTTAAATTTTATTTTTAGCCATACATGATCCTATTTAGATGCTTTACTTGTTTGATGTTTATTAACGATCGTCAAAAAAATCTTTATTTCGTATATAACGACTCATTAAATGATATGAAAATGGTCTTATAGCCCATGAAACAATACTTTTACCTAACCTGAGTAACGTTGGTGTATTTTCATAAACTCTTTCGTTGTGTAACCACAATAATTTACCCACGTGCCAATAGTAAAATGGCAAGGGGGTAAAAATGTGACGATATCTAAGTCGCAACACACACGATATGTTTTATGTGACAGCGAATATTGTCTTTTAAATTGATAACCACCAATAGCTGGCTGACCAAACGTTACCACTCGTTTTATTGATTTCGGATATTTCTTCTCAACTAAGTCTGCCAGAACAGTCCCTATTGCTCCGCCTGATGAATGGCCAGTAAAGGTAACTTTTTTCCCTAGTTCAATCAGAGGAACAATATAGCTTAACAATCGTTCGTAAACGGAGACTCCAAGCTTATCGGTGTTGTAGCCCGGTCGGCTCTCTTGCAATATCAAGTATGAATAACCAGCATGAATGGGATAATGAGTGCAAAGTGTCTTTGGTGTAATTTGCCACATCCCCAGATTTAATAGCCAATCCCAAAGTGAATGAGATCCTTTGATCACAACAATAACTTCCTCGCTTTTCTTGCTCCAAAGTACCCGCATCATGACTTTACCAAATCGGTTATAGACAATGCGCTGACCGTTTGGATCGAATCCGTAATTGGTCTGTTTGAATATTCTTGGATAAGCGAGATTACATAGCACTGCATATCTTTCGTACTGATAGCGCTTTAGGCTTTTCACGATAAACTTAACGGTTAGGTTTTGATTTACTATGAGTCAGAAATATGTAGAAAAAGTGACAGCAGGATAAATTTTGAGAAGATAGGGTTAGGGGATATGGGGAAGAGTTATCCCCACTGTAATACCGCATAAAGTTGGATGTATTTTCTCACTAACTGCTGATTTTTCGAGTGTTTTAATGGATGTCCAAACTTAATGTAGCAAGGACTGATTTGATATCGAGCTTCTAAAGCTTGAGTTAAAAGTGAATCGCTCTCGTAAAGCGTTATGCCTTGTGCACTGTACTCATCAATTTCGTCGGGTAATTGCCCTGTCCACCAGTGAAGTAATTCACGGCTTTTTTGACTTTTGCTTATCCAGTGATCCGTTAAAAGAATAAGAAGATCGTTTGGTTGGATAGCATAGGCATATTCTTGCTTCCACTGAAAAATATCTCTCATTAACTTGTCTCGGCACGTTTTGCCGGCACTGACTAAATGATGAGTGAGTATCCAAACTGTTCCCATTTCACAAGATACACGGAAATGGTGAGGCATATCGGTATGATGAGTTGATTCTATCGAATCATAATCGCAGGTGTGACCAAATTCCGTTAAGGTGCGCGACAAGCGACGAGCGAAAGCCAGCCCTAAATGGTGTTCACTCATTCCTTTGTTATGAATAGTAGGATAGTGCTTTTCACACAATCTCAAGCAGTCTGTTTGAAATTCATTGACGCTTTGTGTGACCAGGTCCAATAACAATTACTTATTCTCCATAATTTAAGCTCAGCTAGATTATCACAGTTACATCTTGTCTCTAGTGATAAATGATGGTTTTACTTCACCAAAATTCGATTTTAATGTTTCTCTAATTGCCTAATTTTGAACTGCCGCAGTGTTTCAGTGAAAATCATCAGTCTTGTTGGGTATAATAAGCACCTAATTTCATTTCGGGAGATGACGATGAGTGATATTGAGTTTACTCAACAACAGAAAGAGGGCCTTACCGAAGCTCTACAAAAATACTGTGCTGATGAGTTAGGCATAGAGCTTGAACAGTTTGATGCATGGTTTCTGTTAGAGTTTGTTACAAATAAGATCGGCCCAGTTTATTACAATAAAGGTCTGTCTGACGCTCAATCTGTCATCGAAAGAAAAATGCTTGATATCGCAGATGAGCTCTATCAAATTGAAAAAGAAAGCGAATTTTAATCTTTCATCTCGTTTTCGTGTTTTAAAGTCATTCGATTTTTCTGAACAAGTTCTTCAATCTGTATGGCTAGCGGCAAGGTAAATATTGGTAAATACTCTGTTAACACTATGTATCCAGTGATACCGTTTTAATTGGATGTTGGTATCAACAATAGTGATGGTATCAATAATGGTAATGAGAGAAATAGGTATGAGTTCCGAAGTTACACACTACAACGCGGTGACGCGAATTATCCACTGGGTTTCTGCGGTGGTGATTATTGGAATGTTTGCCGTCGGTCTTTGGATGACGGATCTTTCTTACTACAGTACTTGGTACAAAACGGCACCTCACTGGCACAAATCTGTCGGATTGCTACTTGCGGTAGTAACACTATTTCGCATTGTTTGGAAATGTGTGACGGTGTCACCCAAAATGGATGGTTCACCACTAGAGAGATTAATGGCTAAAACTGCCCATTTCTTTATCTATTTTGATTTGATGGTGCTGTTTGTTTCTGGATACTTAATTTCAACCGAAGATGGTCGTGGGATCGATGTGTTTAATTGGTTTACCGTTCCGGGAGCGGGAGCTCTATTTGAGGGGCAGGCTGACTTAGCCGGTTTTGTACACCTCTATGCGGCCTGGGCTTTAATCGTCGTTGCTGTGTTACATGCACTTGCAGCATTTAAACACCATTTTATTAGTAAAGATAATACGCTACGCAAAATGATAGGAGTATCGTAATGAAGAAAACGTTATTGGCAGTTGGATTAGCTGCAAGCATGATTGCATCTTTTGGTGCAAGCGCAGCGGATTATGTGATTGATTCAAAGGGAGCTCATGCTTCCATCAGTTTCAAAGTTAGCCATTTAGGTTATAGCTTTATTAAAGGACGCTTTAATAAGTTCGATGGAGAATTCTCTTATGACCCAAATAACATCAACGCATCTTCTGTTGAGGTGAATGTAGATACCACAAGTCTGGATTCAAACCACGCAGAACGTGACAAACATATCCGTAGTGCAGATTTCATTGATGCGGCTAAATTCAGTACTGCAACATTTAAGAGCACTAAAGTTGTCGACAAAGGTGACGGCAAACTAGATGTTATGGGTGATTTGACGTTACACGGTCACACTAAGAGCATTACGATTGATGCTGAGTTCATCGGCGCTGGTCAAGACCCATGGGGTGGTGAAAGAGCTGGCTTCGAAGGTTCGACACGTTTAGAACTCAAAGACTTCGATATTGCAGTGATGGGTCCAGCGAGCTATGTAGATATGGAACTTCATATTGAAGGTGTTAAAAAGTAATTTGTAAGATTTAAGAAAGCCCCTGCATGCAGGGGCTTTGTTTTTTTGCCAACTGATGTTTTTGTTTTGTTATTGTCTGTTATGCACGTTCTAGCTGCTGTTCTTCTACAACGGTTAGACGTTCTCCATAAATTGGACGAAGGGCTTGTAGTACGTGATGACGCTCAATCATTCCAACAAACTGTCCGTTGTCTAATACAGGAAGTTGGTGTGGCTTTTGAACTTTCATGCTCTTAGCTCGTTCTTCAACTGATAAAGTACTTAGACGTGTTGCAATTCCCATGCTTGTCGTTGGGTAAAGCTGTTCTCTGTCGATGCAAAGAAACTCGGCAACATCAACCAACTTGTCATTGACATCAATGGCGATAACATCACGTGACATTAAATCAACCACCTTTTGATCCTTAGCTGGAATGTAATTCTGACACCAAAGCTCTACCATCACATCATGAGCAGAAAAAATACCCACTAGACGATTATCCATATTCACCACTGCTGCAACGTTTACTTGATGATCTAGCAGTTTATCGATAGCAGCTTGAACTGGCATATCTGCACTGATAGTCAACGGATTTGGATCCATAATGTCTTTCATAGTAATGGTACTTTTCATAGTTGTTTCCTTACCTGACGAAATTGGTGTTGTTTGTGTTATTGATGAAATTTGGGCTGAGATAAGTTTTGGTCGGCTATAAATAGACCAGTTTGCAAGTCCCACTAAAACTGCGCCGCCAACAATGTTCCCGAGAGTGACAGGGATTAAGTTGGAAGTTATAAAATGCAGAATGTTGAGATCGGAATATGCTGAAGAACTGACACCTATTTGTTGCCAAAATGAATCTGGAGCAAAGTTATGTATCACTATGCCTAGAGGGACCATAAACATGTTTGCGACACAGTGTTCAAAGCCACTTGATACAAACATTGCTACCGGCATAATTGTCATCGCGGCCTTGGTCATGGCATTTGCAGAGCTAAAGGTTAACCATATAGCTAGGCAGACCAATAAGTTACACAAAACACCAAGAGAAAAAGCTTGTAGTGTGGTGTGGTGAAGTTTGTGTTGAGCAATATTTAGGGCATTTAGACCCCATTGACCATGATCTAATTGATAAAGGCCCGCTGAAGAGACCAGTAGAAGCAAAAACATCGCACCTATAAAGTTCCCTATGTAAACCTTTCCCCATACAGCAAGCATTTTGCTCAAACTAATCTGTTTGTTTGCCCAAGATATGCTGGATAACACAGAGCTGGTAAACAGTTCACCACCGCAGATAACAATAAGTATTAAGCCCATACTGAATGCTAAGCCGCCGACAAAACGGTTCAGGCCCCATTCCGCGTTTGCATTACCGGTAGTTACAGTAATGTAAAACAAGAATGCTAGGCCTATAAAAGCACCCGCCATGATGGCAAGACTTATGGTCATTCCGCTTGATTTTTGAGCTTTGCTTAATGCGAATTTCTCAGCTTCCGCCATCATCTCTTTCGGCGAAAAATAATGTTGATTGTAAGACTCAGTTGACGCCATGTCTGGTCTCCCAATAGATAACCATAGTGATACTCCTTATTAGAAAACAACACCTTATGTGCTGATTCGTTACTAGGTTAACGGTCGGAGTTTCACTAAGTAAAATTGATAATATTAAAAGCCCTTATCAATTATGTTGATATGCTGTGTTTAGTCGGTAGAATGCAACCGAATGCTCATAGAAGAGCAAGAGGATTTGGTAAAAGGAGAAAGAGTGCGATGAGATATTCACTGAAGCAGTTGGCTGTATTTGATGCTGTTGCCGACACTGGCAGTGTCAGTGTTGCTGCAGAGAAATTGGCTTTAACTCAATCGGCAACAAGTATGTCACTAGCACAATTGGAAAAAATGCTTGGTCGCCCGCTCTTTGAACGCCAAGGTAAACAAATGGCGTTAACGCATTGGGGCATGTGGCTTCGTCCAAAGGCTAAGCGTTTATTACAAGACGCTCAGCAGATTGAAATGGGCTTTTACGATCAGCAATTAGTCAGTGGTGAGATTTCTATCGGAGCCAGTCAAACGCCCGCAGAACACTTGGTGCCAGACCTCATAAGTATTATTGATAACGACTTCCCTGAGATTCGAATCGATCTGAGCGTAAAAAGTACCCAAGCGGTTATTGAAGGTGTACTGGACTATAAATTTGATTTAGGCATCATCGAAGGTCGCAGCGATGACAACCGTATCCATCAGGAAGAGTGGTGTAGAGATCATTTAACTGTCATTGCTTCTTCACATCATCCTTTTGCAAAACGTGCCACGGTCAGTCTCGCTCAGTTAGAACAAGCCAAATGGGTTCTACGAGAAAGAGGTTCGGGCACTAGAAAAACTTTTGATAGTTCTATTCACCATTTAGTGGAAGATCTGGATGTGTGGCGAGAATACGAACACGTACCTGTTCTTCGTAGCCTAGTTGCTAATGGTCCTTATCTTACCTGCCTGCCGTATTTGGACGTAGAACGTTACATTGAAATGGGAAAACTGGTTGCGTTAAATGTGCCCGAGCTAAATATGGAGAGAACACTTTCATTTATTTGGCGAGCCGATATGGCCGAAAACCCTTTAGCAGAATGCATTATGCGTGAAGGCTTTAGGATGATGAAAGGGCGATCGCTTTTCCTATAAAATATCTGCTCATACGTTCTACTTTTATCTTTGTAAGTTGATGCAGTCAGCCACTAGATGGTTCATTACGGTTTGTGTTGATTTATCGTTTGCGTCACTAAAAATGTGTAACAAGATTGTGGTGTACATTTTATATGTGATATGCATCACTTTATAGTAACATCACTACCTTTAGTATCTATGCTCAATTCACTGATGCGGTTAACAAGCAAAAGCCGCTTCCTAGAGGGTATGATGAGCACACTTTTAGCAATCGCAATCACGACTGGTATCCTTTCTGGCATATGGGGATGGGTAGCCGTTTCATTTGGTTTACTCTCTTGGGCAGGATTTCTGGGCTGCACTAGCTACTTCGCTGCACCCAAAGATGGTGTTCGCGGCTTACTGGAAAGTTATGCGACGAACCTGACGGGTGTTTTCTGGGCGATGGTCATTATCAGTGGTGCTCAGTATATGTCTATCGACATTCTTGGCTACGTATTGACCGGCATCGTATCATTCTTGATGTGTATTCAAGCGAAAAAGCAATGGCTTAGTTATATCCCAGGAACATTTATTGGCTGTTGTGCCACGTTTGCTGCAAGTGGCGAATGGCAAATTGTGATTCCATCATTATTGCTAGGTGGTGCGTTTGGTTTTTCAATGAAAGCGAGTGGGTTATGGCTGCATAAACGTGCATCAACAGAAAAATCACCTCACCATTCAGTGATAAATGAACAAGCTCAGTGAGTAATAGCTAGTATCAATATTTCTTATATTTCTCTTCAATTGTTATTTGAACAACTTATTAATAGCAAAAAGGCATACCCCAAAGTATGCCTTTTTTGCTAATGCTCACTTGAGCAGATTAATAGAGTGTTATGTATTACCATTGGCCATAGTGATTACGCGTTTTAGCGTCCAGCGAAGAAGCACGGGGATGCATTCCACGCCACCAGCTTCGCAATGAGAAACAATGGCTAATGCCAGATCCGGTTTAGCATGTTTTTTGAGCACTCTTGTGACCACTTTTTTTGCAGGGATAGGTTGGTCATGCGGGATCTTCACCATGTCTTTAAAGAAAAATTCAAAGCCGTGTGAGTAAAGGAAGTGTTCGATGTCTTTGTCTGGTAATTCAGTTAAACGATGTCTTTGTTGATCATGCTCAAGCATATTGATAACCGTTGCTGAGTACTTTTTCCCAGCTGAGTCGCCATCAGTGACCACATGCCAATCGATACCAAATGATTTGGCCACCTTAATCAAAGACTTGAGTCCAGATTGCGCGAATTCGATGATCTGCACACCTTCAGCAGCTAGGTTATAACCGCATTGTCTTGCCAGTTCGCTGAACAACCAAACTTCTGTTTCACCTTCGACTAATAACCAGCAACGAGCAAAAAGAGCGCCTGTACGATGGAAGCGGATGTGGAAACCAATTCGTCTAAGTTCGTCTTGCCCGAATCCTTTTATTGGCATTGAAGTGGCAATGGTTTTGTCAGATTTACGCACTAATCGGCGAATTGAATGAATGGGAACAGAACCTAATAACTCACCACTATTGGTGGTTAATATTTTTTGCATTGGTAACAGTTCGAGCAAGCTCCATGCTCTAGCCAGATGAGTAGGGTGCAAACGGCCTTCTGGATCTTCGACGATCAATATAGGTCTAGCGCAGCGGCGAATATCTTGTGGTCCTTTTGCCTGCAAGTAAGCATTGAGAAGCCCTAAGAATAAAAGCCGTGTTTGTCTGTCTTTCGTCTCACCGACAATTTGCTTCAAACTTTTTCCGTTGGTCGGTGTTGAATAAACCAAACTGTCTCGCTCTAGGCGAGGATTTTTTCGGCTCTGACTTTTAAACGAAAAATAGTGGTCAACCAATGCATTCATCGCATTTAGGCTGCTTCGCATTTCACCCTTGTTAACGTGACCGGGAATGGCCATTAGGCGACGGCAGGTATTATCAATGCGTTTTTCAACCCGTTCATTTTCACTGTTGGTTTTACCAAATGGTCGAATGAAACGGCGTGAGTCGCGCAGACGAATGACAGGATGCAAGCTCATCAACTCGCGAGCCAGTTTCTCACTATGATGGACAGCAATTGGGTTGCCTTTTAAATCGAGAAAAGTATAGGTAGTGGCTATATCGTATTTAACTCGAGAAGCACTAACGCGATAAATAATGCGATGCATACCTTCTTCGTCTTCACACCATATAGGCTTTAACTTTCTGTATCGACCCGCCCGGTATTCGTTTTTGTCTGTAGTGACAAAGCTCAGCACGATTTGTAAATTTTGAGTCTGTGGATGGGATACGGCGTAATCTACATGAAAGTCTTGTAGTTCAAACTGATAAAGCTCAGAAGATGCGGGTAACATAACTGAAAGAGCATCGAGCAAAGATGATTTGCCCCACGTGTTTTCACCAATCAAGGTTGTTAATTCATCAAATGAAAGAGATAAGCGACGAATACCTCGAAAGCCAGAAATTTCGATACGTTCTAATAGCATCGGCCAACTCCTCATGCCTCGGATACCAAGGAGGCTAGTTATGATTTTTATTTAAGCATAATGTAAAACTGCAATATAAGCAGACGGTTACCTCACATAAACCTTATAAGTGGTTTAAGTGTTGATAAATCAAGCGATGCGTTTATGTCAAACTTCCCAAGTTTCTTTGCATTATCGTTTCATTACTATCACGAATCTGTCATGATCTGTGCGCTAGGATTAGAGTGAAAGAAAAGAGAACACACAATATGAAAAATAGAAAAGACACGAAAAAAGTAACGTCAATCACTCTGACACACATCAACGATACCCATTCTTATTTTGAACCTACGTCATTACAGTTAACTTTAGATATCAATGGTAAGACACTCACGCCTTTCGTTAGTGCTGGTGGATTTGCTCGTATTGCAACACGAGTGCAGCAATTGCGCGAAGATGCACTCCGTATGGAAAAAGGGTTTATCTTTTTGCATGCAGGAGACTGCTTTCAAGGCACATTGTATTTCTCCTTATTTAAAGGAAAGGCAAACGCAGACATGCTAAACGCAATTGGCTTAGACGCGATGGCATTGGGTAACCATGAACTTGATATGGGGAATGAACCGGTCGCTATCTTTGCCAAGCGTACCAACTTTCCTCTTCTGTGCGGAAACTGGGATCTTTCTAATGAGCGTTCAAATAAACAACATCGCTTATCAGATAACGAATCGGTTAAATCGTTTAATCAAACATTGGGTTGTGCCAATTGGATTACCAAAAATGTAGATGGTAGCGACATTGCTATCTTTGGTCTTTCATTAGACAAAATGGTTGATATCGCAAACCCTGATAGTGATACGCCGTTTATGAATGCACTAGAAACAGCGAAGACCACAGTTGAACAAATACACAAGGCTGGTATCAACAAAATTATCCTGTTGAGCCACCTGGGATATGACGCAGACAAAGAACTTGCACGACAAGTGAATGGCATCAGTGTCATCGTTGGTGGCCATAGCCATGTGCTGCAGGGCGATTTCAGCGCTTTGGGCTTAGAAGCTCAAGAAGAGTACGGCCAACGAATCAACAATACATATGTTGTCCAGTCTGGTTTGTATGCGTTAGCGCTGGGACATTGCCAAATTGATTTTGATGAGCAAGGTAATGTCATTAGTTTCGAAGGCAGAAATGAATTGTTGTTAGGGCGTCGTCTGTTTATCGATGCAAGTATGAGTGAAGCGGGCAGTGATGGTACGCACCTAGAAGCTTGCGAATATGTAAACAATCATCCAAATGTGGTGGTCTGTAAAAAAGATCCTGATGTGCAGAGTATTTTGATCAACAAATATATTCCTAGAGTCAGAGAGCTTCAGACGCAAATGATCGCCGAAGCGCATAACTCATTAAGACATGTGCGTGTGCCCGATGAAAATGGCCCAAGTGAACTAGCGCCCTTAGTCGCCCAATCATTTGTACATGCTATGCGTGAGCGTGGACATAAGGTGCAGTTTGCCATTCACAATGCTGGCGGTGTACGAACCTCCATCCAACCGGGAAGACTCTCGGTTGCCGATATAGCTGGAAAGTTATTGCCGTTTGCCGTGCCGATTGGCGTTTATTCTGTGAAAGGGAAAACAATTGCACTCACACTTGAAGGTGCTATTAATAACGCAATAAACAACGGTGTTGATGGTACTGGTTCGGGAAGCTATCCCTATACTCACAACTTAAGCTACCGCTATCACGCAGATAAACCTGTTGGTCAGCGCATCAAAGACTTAAAAATCTGTATTGATAACCAATGGCAACCTGTTGAAACTGAGACAGTTTATTGTGGTACATCATCTGCCTATACGATGAAAGGTAAAGAAGGCTATGATGCAATAACTGCAATGAAAGGTGAGGGTTACGTAAGTAACGTTTCCATGGCAGATGCCTTTATTGGCTTACTGTCAGCTCAGCCAGAGCTGTTAAATAACAGACCAATAGAGCAATTACATAGCCACAACGAATAACATGGCATAATGTTTGCTGGTTAAGTTTCAGTCTTTATTTCTCAAAATACGAGAAGGAAAGGGGGAAACATGTGGTTTCAAGACTGGTTTGATACAGCAGTTGTCGTAGGGTGGATAGGTGCGTGGTCCGCGTTAGTGTACTTATTACCCATTGCTGGTTTTTAACATTTGCCAAGCTGTTTAAGGCATAAGAAGGAAGGAGCTATCAAAGGCTCCTTTTTTGATCCTCATACTAGACGCTAAAAGCAGTGAGGAGTTAAATTTTCGCATTACCTGGATTGCGATTATTGTTCTTTGTTTTACAGGGAATGATGCATAATTTTATCTATCTTAAGCCAGCACTGACCCTCATTATGCTGTTTATTGGTTTGAAAATGTTGTTGGTGGGCTCCTCATGGGAAATTCCGACCTAAATTTCTTTGCTTGTTCTTCTATTCACAATGACTGTGGCAGTTCTGTGTTTAGTCATAAAACAGAAGCCGTCAGAGAGAAATGAATTAATTCACGTAAAATCAGAGGAATAGGGCTTTATCTTACAGTGTGTCAGTCGCAGAGAAGTAATGGGATAGTGTTGGCAAAATAGTTAAATTTTCATTTGTTAACAAGCTGTATAAATTTATTAGTCCATGATTGCTTGTGGAATAATTAGTCAGTTCGAATTCGGTTTGCTGGTTTTTTAGTCATGTAATTTGATTTTATATTTTGTAGTATGTAAACAGCTTGTTTCATTAGAATATCTAATTCGAATGCCCAAATTTTGTCATTTTTTAACGGGCAAATTATTACCTATCATTGCTGCAAATACAGAAAGTTACCGGATTTATTAAGAGAGGCTATCATGGCACAAGCAATGTATATGGGTAGTGTAGCAACGACCACCTCTATGGATAAAAAAACCTATGCGGTTAACTTCAAAGGATTGATAGCTCATTTGATTGATATTTTGTTTGTAGATAACAAACCAGCGACTCATTACTACAGTGCTGATTTGTCTAGCCATATCCAACGTGATATTGGTCTGCAGCGTTAATCAAATGCGTACGAATTAAAAAGCCGAAAACTCTAAGAGTCTTCGGCTTTTTTGATCTCTGCAATGCAGTGCGTGGCTTGTGAAATGGCTGCGTCAATATCAGCGATTTCACAAGCAACATCAGGCATTATTTTTTACGGCAATACTCAGCAATAATGTACATTGACTGACCGTTAGCTTTACCAGAAATAAGTTTAGGATCATCAGCTAAGCTAATACCACGTACCACTGTACCTTGCTTAATCACTTGAGAGGAACCTTTAATAGGTAGGTCTTTAATGATTGTGACGTCGTCACCTTTCTTAAGTTCTACACCGTTAACATCGCGTGGTTTCTCTGCGTCATCGTCCATGCCGATTGCAGCCCAGTTTGCGATTTCTTCTTCCATGTACATCATGTCTAGAAGATCTTGTGCCCAGCCTTCAGTCGCCGTCAGACGTTTAAGCTGACGCCATGCAAGCACTTGTACAGGTGGTACTTGGCTCCACATACTGTCATTCAGACAACGCCAGTGATTCGCATCTGCCGTCCCTGGTTCTTCGATTTGACTCTTACAAGTCTCGCAAAGCATCGCAGAGTGATCTACGGTAACTTGTGTATGTGGCGCAACCACAAACGGAGTTAAAGAAGTTTCAGCAGAGCATAGCTCACATTTAGATTCGCAGCGTTCAAGCAAAGTTGCTTCAGTAGACATATTACCCACCTTTGTAAATTTCGTGAGGGCGTATTATCCACTTTATGCACAGGATTTAAAGGGTTATTGATACAATCTACAAATATCATATACATATAACCTATAGTTTTACGTTTATCTTACAAATGGCATAATCGCGCTCCAAGTTAAACTAAGAGTAGAACAGATTTGTGGAACTATTAAACACGGAATTACTCGGTCACCCTCTTCGTCTCGAAGGCTCCATGGCTGGATGGCAGCAATTGTTTTGGAACAATACCTTGGTCTCACAACGGGAAGCCCAAGTTGATGATTCGACTACAATCAATCATCACTTTAAGCTGCAAAGAGGCGAGCAGGTCATTGAATGTCGGCTCGAGGTGGATTTAACATGGCAACCTTTTAGTCTCAACTATCGCGTATTGGTTGATGAGCAGCTTGTTGAAGAGAGCGTCAGAACGGAAAAGGACATCGAGCGACAGGTTCCGTTTACGCCGCCACCTGCTGAAAAACGCTTTAGTCTGATTGGTATCGTATCGCTTGGTATGAAAGCCCTGAAAAGTGCCAAGTTGATTAAAGTGGTGCTCGCTTCAGCAAGCCTCGCTGCATATTCTTGGTTGTTCTCTTATCAGTTTGCGTTGGCTTTAATCCTATGCTTAGTGTTTCATGAATACGGTCATGTAAAGGCAATGAAGTATTTTGGTATGCGTACCAAAGGTATTTACTTAGTTCCGTTTTTGGGTGGGCTTGCACTGAGTGACGAAAAGATAAACACGCGTTGGCAAGATGTGGTTATCTCGATTATGGGGCCTTGCTTTGGTTTCATACTGTCGCTGATTTTGTTAGTCGTCTATTGGATAACAGGAAGTCAGTTATGGGCTGCTCTGGCTGTGTTTAACGCGTTCTTAAACCTGTTTAATCTGTTGCCTATATTGCCTTTAGATGGCGGGCACGTATTAAAGAGCATTAGCTTTTCGATGAACAGCCGAGTGGGGATGCTGATCTGTATTGTGGCTATTATTGGCGGTATTGCGCTTAGCTATGCATTGGGACTAACCTTGCTGGGATTCCTGCTTATCATGGGGTCACTGGATTTGGCATTCGAATGGAAACACAGGCATCACAGCCATCTATTACCTTTAGATAGATATGGGCAGATTGTTTCCTCTGTCTGGTATATAGGATTATTGATAGGCTTAATCAGTATTATTGTGGGCTTTGCGACTACCGGTGACACCTTGCTCAGCTTACCGCTATTAATACTTGGAACATAAAGCTTGAGGAAGAGAATCTAGAACTCATATCAGAAAGGGAGCATTTGCTCCCTTTTCTATATTTGGCAATTTGGACTCTTAGCGCTGCTTGCAGGTAATGTTTGTATTTTATTCGCCAACTCTTGAATTCGAGTGCTGTGCGATGGGTGAGTAGACAGTAGTTCTGGTGGTGCACTTCCACCCGAAGCTTTTGCCATGTTTTTCCACAAATCAATACTCTGTTTTGGGTCAAAACCAGCTTTAGACATCAGTTCTAAACCAACAATGTCAGCTTCGGATTCTTGCGTTCTTCCATAAGGAAGCAGAACACCATATTGAACACCGACACCAAGCGCAGCCATGGTTAATTCACGGTATTGAGAATACTCAGAAGCACCAAGTGCAATATCTGTTATCTGTAGTCCCGCATTGGCGAGCTGTGATTGTGACAAACGCTCATTACTATGATCCGCTAGGACGTGGGCAACTTCATGGCCTATAACGGTAGCCAACTGATCCTGATTAACCGCAACCTTCAATAACCCTGTGTAGACACCTATTTTACCCCCAGGTAGCGCAAAAGCATTGACTTGGTCACTGTCAAAAACCACCACTTCCCATTGAGAAAAGTTTGGTTGTTTCGGTACATAAGCGGTAATGGTATTTGCTACGCACTGCACATAAGCATTGGTTTTAGCATCTTTACTAATAGGTGTATCGATTTTCATCTGTTCAAATGACTTTGCTCCTAAACTGCTCATATCTTGATCAGAAAAAAGGATCAATTGATTTCGCCCAGTAGGAGACGAGCTACAGGCGGCTAAACCGAGTGAAGTAAAGAGCAAGGAAGCTTTTATTATCTTATTCATCGTTCGTTCCCAGTCATAAATAATAGGGTTATAGTATCAATCCAAATCTTTACCACTACAATACTAAATCTTTAAATCGATTCAGGGCGTTACGATGGAAATATGGAAGAAACCAATAAGCTTAGAGATCCTCAATGCAAGCAACAAAAATACACTAATGGAACATCTCAATATTGTGTATACCGCTTTTACTGAGAATACGGTTACTGCAACCATGCCCGTTTGTCATTTTACTCATCAACCTTTAGGCATGTTGCACGGTGGCGCCTCAGTCGTCTTAGCAGAGACTTTGGGTTCAGTAGCGGCAAACTTCGCTGTGGATAATGAGAGTTATTGTGTCGGTTTAGACATTAACGCAAACCACATTCGTTCGATGCGTTCAGGGCATGTTATCGGTACTGCTCATCCAGTACATATTGGTGTTTCAACCCAAGTCTGGCAAATCAATATTACAGATGATCGCGAACGTTTAGTTTGTACAAGCCGTCTGACTATTGCGGTAAAGAAAATGCGCAATGAACGCCAGCAATTGCGTACAGAGGAATAAATGGTTATTGAATTCAAATTCGGTAAAATTATCGCCACTCAGCACGAAATTGTGATTCGTCTCGACGGTGAACATCGTGTCACTCTACAAGCGAGCACGGATGCGGTTCAACTGCTAGGCAATGGGGCAAATGTCATTGTGGTTAATTGCAGTGAAGCTAAATGGTCAATGAAACTGGATAATCAAACACAGTTGGAGCAACTTGCTGAATGTTTAGGTTGTTCTATTCACTAAAATTATTATCAACTCACTTGCATCAATAATTGAAAATAGGGAAACTCACTGAAAGTTTGAGTTATGTGAGATTTCCTCTTTATGAGTAGCCCCCGCTTAAGAGTTCAGTTCGAAACATTGTTTGAGCACTTCAATGGTCAAGATGCCAATGCTCAGCTTGAAGATGTCGTTGATATTCTGTTTTGTACACGCCGAAATGCGCGAATAGTACTTAATAAAATGGAAGAAGAAGGTTGGATAGAATGGCATCCAGCGGCAGGACGAGGAAAACTATCCAAACTCATATTTAAGCGAAGTAGGGCTGACGTCAGTGAAAATCTTGCTCGGCGATATCTTGATGAAGGTAAAATTGCTCAGGCTTTTTCTGTACTTGACCATGATGCCAGCAAGTTAACTCAAGTGATTCAAAGCTACCTTGGCGTTCAGCACCAAGAAGGGCTTCAAGTTGTTCGACTTCCTTACTATCGTCCGCTTTCGGTGCTTAATCCATTAAAACCAATGCGTCGCTCGGAGCAGCATATTGCTCGTCAAATTTATAGTGGCTTAACCCGCTTTGACGAAGC
Source organism: Vibrio sp. Hal054 (assembly GCF_037162405.1). Taxonomy (NCBI): domain Bacteria; kingdom Pseudomonadati; phylum Pseudomonadota; class Gammaproteobacteria; order Vibrionales; family Vibrionaceae; genus Vibrio; species Vibrio sp. Hal054. The sequence goes on from NZ_JARLUT010000002.1 coordinate 378,738, forward strand.
AGAACAGCTAAAACCCGATTTGGCCCACGCCTGGCAACCTATTACACCTCAGCATTGGCGGTTTTACTTGCGCCCGGGAGTCCGTTTCCACAATGGGAATCTTTTGACGACAGAAATGGTTGTTGAAAGCTTATGGAATCTTCGCTTCGTTAATCTATTTTCACACATCGATAAAGTTGAATCGCCGGCGGACTGCATTGTCGATATCTGGTTACAGAAACCTGATACTCGCTTACCGTTGCTGTTAGCAGAATGTTGTGCAAAGGTGCTTATACCTGAATCGGAGCGTGGAGAAAACTTTGATTTGCTGCCTATTGGTACTGGACCGTATAAGGTTGTGTTGAACGACGAAAAACGACTTGTCCTGCAAGCTTTTGACAACTATTTCGGATTTCGCCCCTTGCTTGACCGCGTTGAGGTATGGGTCATTGATGAAACACATTCGTCGATGGTCTTTCCCAGCCTTTCTAATCCCGTTAAAAATAAAAGGGGCTCATCGACTGAAGATGTAGATTTAGACCCTGGCTGCACTTATTTGCTGCTCAACCGTCGCGATGGTATTGCCGCAGATGAAACATGGGCTGAATACTTGTGTCACAAATTAAGCGCAATGAACTTGTTTAAGTTGATGCCTGAACAAAACATTGTGGAGCTAGGTGTATTGCCTGCTCACGGTCTGAAACCCGGCTGGTATCATCAAGTCCCTGTAAGTCACAGTGTCACACCTACTGAACCTAAGCGACTTACCGTTGCTTATCATGCTCAGCACCCAACGTTTCCTATGATTGCTAAAGCCATCGAACAACTTCTTAAGGAAGATGGTATCGGCGTTGATTTTATTAAATATGAACTCACGGTTGAAAATGCCAGAGAAGTGGATATTTGGATTAAGCCGATGGGGATTGCTAGTCATAGAGATGATGCCTTAGCCGGATGGCTTCTTAATGATTCTGATATTGAACATTTGAGCCGACCAGACGATTTCCGTAGGTGGTCGGGTTTAATTGACCAATGGCGTGCTGAATCGCAAGCAAACTTTCCGGGCAAAGAGATTGGTAAGTCTCTTGTAGAATCACGACAGGTTATTCCGATGTTTCACTGTTGGTTGGGTGTCAGCAAGGACCAATGTGGTTCATTGCAGAATGCTAAATGTAACGCTTTAGGCTGGTTTGATTTTAGTCAGGTATGGGTTAAGCCTGAATTTGAGTCTGGCTTTGCTGAGTAGAGTTCGAAATGGCAAAACCTAACAAAAAACAACCAGAAAAAAGTGTCGATATCTATTGCAGCAAATGCCGCACCCAACTATTTAAGTACAAGAAAGGTGGCAAAGGGGCACTAGTAAAATGCTTCAAAGAGCGGATCGTACAAAACTACGTAACAGAAGCGTGTAAATGTCCAAATTGTGCCAGTGAATTTGCTCGGGAATGTATGATAAGGGGCGCTCCAGCCTACAAAATTATCGGTGGGAAAGTCACAACAAAGTAGTCCTTTCGCATGATTTTTATTTCGCTAAAAAGGTTAAGAAAGCGAATGAAAATTTAAATTTTTTAACAGAAATGTACGGAAATTGATCAAGGTCGATAAAATCGTTAATTTTTGTTCTTATGAGTAGATTAAGTTCATATAAGTGTTAGAATTGCGCCGTTAAATTTATTAGGCCAAATCATTTTCAATTTCTTGGAGTTGTCATGGAATTAGCGCTAATCATCACTTTTATCGTCGCGGCTTTAGTCATGGTGAAAAAAGAGATGGCAGAAAACAAATAATTTATCGCATTTACATCACTTTTCTATACCTTTTTGAATGCAATAAATCACTATCATGAAGCCAGCTTTAGCTGGCTTCATTCGTTCTAGCCTCAGTAAAACAACTTCTTAAGTATAATTTCTAAGAAAATGTCGCTAATATCGATCCGTCATTCATTTATGTAATCTATAAGAGATTTGCAAACTCATCTGCGGATTGACTTAGAGTTTTACTTTTAGAATAAGGATATCGTTTTGCACAGCCCTATTACTCTTGAAGCCCTGCATATTCTCGATGCAATTGATAGAAGAGGTAGTTTCGCATCTGCTGCTAATGAACTGAATAGAGCGCCTAGCTCTTTGAGTTATCAGATTCAAAAGTTAGAGCAAGACCTAGATATCATGATCTTTGACCGTTCTGGACATAAAGCCAACTTCACTGAAGCAGGCAAGCTGCTTTTAGAGCGAGGTAGGGCAATTCTTTCTGCGACCGAAAAACTGGTTAATGATGCGACTTTGTTGGCCAACGGATGGGAGCTCGATATTACCGTTGCTTTCGATGGCATTATTCCTGTCGCTTGCTTTTTCCCTATGGTTGAAGAATTAGGCAATGTGAGTAAGACGCGCATCAGGCTACAAGAAGAAATTCTAGCTGGTTGCTGGGAATCTCTAGCAACAGATCGCTCGGATATACTTGTTTGTCCAAAAGTGGATACGCTACCTCAAGATGTTAAATCTGAAACTCTGGGCACTATGTCTATGGTATGGGTTGCTGCAACTCACCACTATGTTCATAAACGGAGTGGTGAATTTAATGAAGAAGCAAGGCAAAAGTATCGCGTCATTGCTATTGCCGACACGGCAAGAGATCAGCCTGCGATGAGTGTGAATATTCTTCAGAAGCAGCCTCGTTTAACGGTTACGAATTTTAATGCTAAATGTCAGGCGCTGGTGGAAGGTCTAGGCATTGGGTCTTTGCCAAAACATGTCGCTGAGCCTTTGATTAAAGAAGGTAAGCTAAAAATCATCAGCGGTACTCAGGCATGGGATATGGAACTGATCATGGCGTGGCGAAGAAATAAGATTGGCGAAGCGAAATCTTGGTGTATTAAATACCTCAAGAAAAATTGGAAGCTCGTTTAAGATCGACACTAGGCAATAGGATCTTAATGATCCTATTGCCCGTTTTATTATGATTCAGGGTTGAGAGGCAACAGCATATCAGCCGTACCATCTTCAAAGTGCACATCAACCTCAAAGCCTAATCTTTGAGCCAGTGTTAACATTCCTCGATTGGTTGGCATTGTCATACCAGACATTTGCTTCGTGCCTTTAGCCTTACAGTAATCGATGATTCTACTCATCAATATTTTCCCAAGGCCTTTTCCTTTTACATCGGTACGAATGAGTATTGCAAACTCCGCATCGGTGTTTTCTGGGTTGATCAACGCTCTAGATACGCCAATGATTTCTTCTTTGGTTCCGTCTTTGATTACGGCGACAAAAGCCATCTCTCTGTCGTAATCAATCTGGGTTAAATTCGCTAAAGCTTCATGGTTAAACTCGCCAACATCTGAGAAGAAACGTTTATACAAATCTTCTTTGCTGACTTTTTTGATGAATTCCGCGTGATGCGGTTCATCTTCCGGAAGAATTGGCCTTACAGTGATGAGCTCTCCATCTTTAGCCCTGCATTCTTCAACTAATTCTGTGGGGTAAGGACGTATAGCGAGTCGGCTTTGTGCATCACCTTTAAATTTCTTCAAGGTTAAGTCGGCATCAAGTATGGTGAATTGGTTACCGTTTACCAGTACAGGATGAATATCCAATTCAAAGACTTGAGGGCATTCAACCACCATCTGTGAGATACGCACAAGAAACTCAGAAAGCCCGTTAATATCGATTGGAACAGGAAGCTTTTGCAGACGAATCTTCCCACTACGGATAGCACGCACGATAAGGTAACGCGCAAGCGTCATGTTTAGTGGAGGAAGCGCTGCCGCAGCATCCGTAGCTTCATTCCATTCTGAACCACCCTGACCAAGCAAAATGACAGGGCCAAAAGTACTATCGTGCTTAACTTTGATTCTTAACTCTTCACCGCCAGCAAGTTTCGCCATGCCTTGAACAAGTAGGCCATGGATATTGGCTGAGGGGTAGTGAAGCTGCGCTCGGTCAAATATAGCCTCAGCTGCACTGGATACTTCATGTGATGTTCTTAGGTTCAGCATCACGCCTTGAACATCTGATTTATGTGCGATATCCGGAGATCGCAATTTTACGGCTACGGGATAGCCGATCGTTTCTGCAATATGGACAGCTTCACTCGCATCACTTGCGATCCATGTGGGTAGTAGATTGAAGTTGAAACATTTCAGAAAGTTACCGATTTGATGGGTATCTAGATGTAGCTTATCGTTATTGTCTAAATGTTCATCAATCCACAATTTGGCCGCATTGACCTCGGACACGTGCACAGCCTCAGAGGTTGTTGGTGTCTCCATCAGCTGTTTTTGGTTTCTTCGGTATTCAACCAAATGCATGAAGGCCACTACAGCACTTTCAGGAGTTCTGTATGTTGGAATACCTGCTTGGTTAAATAATTGCCTTGCTGGTCTCGCAGTGAGTTCACCGGACCAGTTCGTCAGAATGTTAAACCGTCTTGCTCTTGGATGAGATTTAACTATGTCTATGATCGCTTGAGCGGTTTGTTCTGATTGTGCAATGGCTGAAGGGCTGTGCATGATCAAAATGGCATCTGCGTTATCACTATCCAACACCGCTTTTAACGCGTTGATATAGCGGTTATGATCCGCGTCGCCTACGATATCGATGGGGTTTCCGTGTGACCAGCTTTGCGGCAGGCACTGGTTCAATGCTTCGTAAACAGAATCTTCTAATTCTGCTAAACGTCCACCGTGATCTAACAATGTATCGGTTGCCATGATTGCAGGACCACCACCGTTGGTGATAATAGCAAGTCTTTCACCGCGTAATGGTACTGAGTGGGTTAAGGTCTCTACTGCGGCAAATAGTTCATGAGTATTGTTTACTCTCAGCATACCTGTACGGCGAATTGCTGAGTCATAGATGATATCCAGCGTATCATCTCCGCCAGTATGCATTTGTGCCGCTTTCTTACCGGCTTTTGTTCTGCCGCCTTTTAAAACAAGTATTCTTCTATTGCGTGATGCGGCCCTTGCGGCAGACATAAACCGTCTGGCGTCTCTTATCGTATCGACGTACAACAAAATTGCGTCTGTATGTTTATCGGTACTCAGGCAATCGAGTAAGTCTGCGAAATCTATATCTGTTGCATTCCCTAAAGATACAAATGCAGAGAAACCAATTTGTTTGTCGTTGGCCCAGTCAAGAATCGTTGTACAGACAGCGGCAGATTGAGAAATAAAAGCAATATTGCCCTTAGTTGCTGTAACGGGTGAAAAAGAACCGTTGAAATTTGCCCAAGGTAAAATTAAGCCCAGGCTATTAGGGCCTAATATACGCATACCCGACTGTTTTGCTATTTCATTACATTGAGCTTGTATCTCAAAACCTTGTGCGTCCAAAGTGTACATATCAGACGATAATACAATGACATTTGCGACTCCGAGGTCAGCTAATTGCCTTATTATGGACACATTACGGCTGGCATGAGTGCATAGAATGGCGATGTCTGGCACCAAAGGAAGTGAAGCAATAGTTTTGTAGGCCAGAACACCACACACCGAAGGATAGTAGGGAGTAACGGGCATAATGGCTCCGTCAAATCCGCCCTGAAGGAGGTTCTTCATAACGATGTTGCCAGAGCGAAAAGGGCGAATAGATGCACCAATTACAGCGACTGATTGAGGTTTAAGCAACTGACTTAAATTGTTCATGATAATCTCGCCATAAATTGACTGTGCTTATATCCTAACCAATTAATGATATATCTGTTTGCGTATTTAGTATCACTGTGATCATAACAGCACAGTTCAAAGGCTACTTTGTGTTCTAAATCACACGTTACCGTTATATATTAGTGGCCTAAGCTTGATTCTAGGCGCCTCAATCGGCATGATTTAATTAATTACAATCAGAGCGTTAATAATTCCATGAAAAAAATTTCAATAGTAGGCTTGTCAGCAATTTTAGCTGCATGTTCATCAGGTTCATATACCACTGATGTCACTTCAGAAAGTCACCGCGAAGATTACAATGTCGCTACAGTTCAACAGCCTGTTGTCTCTGATTCAGGCATGGCGACAGGTATTACAGAATCAAACGTAGCGCCTCAGGCCATTCAAACAGCTCCACAACCGGTGGAAAAGAAAGTGGTTAAGATGAGTCCTAAAAACGCTACGGTTTCTATCACTCCACCTACGGCAAAACAAGTTGCGATGAATCCTCGCTACGGATACACAATTCAAGTTGTCGCTGTTGGCAGCCAAAATAAAGTCGACCAATTTGCTAGCAAATTGCCAAAAGACGGCCAGCCGATCTGGGAAAACTACAAAGTGGTTAATGGTACAAAATGGTACACGATTCTGTTTGGCGACTACGCTACGCGTCAAGAAGCTGTAAAGGCTATCTCTGAACTACCTGCAGATTTTCAGTCATTAAAGCCGTTTGCAAAAAGTATTGACTCTATCAAGAACTCAGAATTTCCAACGCTTAACAAGTTGAATTAAGCGTTGCTGATTAAATGTGAAGGGGCATTTTTGCCCCTTTTGACTGTTATCTAAGCAGTTAATTCAAACAGTTGCTAATAACGGTGTAAGTTCCGATTGAATTTACTATGATAGACGAGCAATTTACTCAAAGATGTCACGGATATATCAATGACAAAAACAACAATCCTTCTTTTATGCGGCGGCGGATCTTCAGAGCATGCTGTATCTCTTGTTTCTGCTAATTATTTGCAGCAGCAATTAGCATTAACTCCAGAGTTCGAAGTCATTCGTGTCGAAATGAATCAAGATGGTTGGTTCGCAGAAAACAACGAACTCGTCTATTTAGATACCAATACCGCGACAATAAATAGTGACAGCTTTGTGAAGAAAGTGGATTTTGTCGTTCCATGTATTCATGGGTATCCGGGCGAGACGGGTGATATTCAGTCAATGCTAGAATTGGCAGGAATCCCTTATCTGGGTTGTGCTCCTGAAGCCAGCAGCAATAGCTTCAATAAAATCACTTCTAAGCTATGGTATGACGCATTAGGCATTCCAAATACACCTTATTTATTCTTAACTGAGAACACTCAAGAGTCCTATGAGCTCGCAAAAAAAGCGTTCAATAAATGGGGAAAAGTGTTTATCAAAGCTGCACGTCAAGGCTCATCTGTAGGCTGTTACAAGGTCACAAATATTGATGATGTCGCAGCGGCCGTAGATGCAGCATTCGGTTATTCAGAGCAGGTTCTAGTCGAAAAAGCAGTGAAACCTCGTGAGCTTGAAGTGGCGGCGTACGAGATTAATGGTGAATTGCACATTTCTCAACCAGGTGAAATCATTGCGCCAGAGGATGCTTTCTATACCTATGAAGAAAAATACAGTGCGGACAGCCACTCAACTACAGAAGTAGAAGCGAAAAATCTTACAGATGAACAGCGCCAAGTTATCCATCAAAGTGCTGTAAAAGTGTTTAAACATATGAAGTTAAGACACCTTTCACGCATCGATTTTTTCCTTACTTCAGAAGGGGATGTGTATTTAAATGAAGTCAATACATTCCCAGGAATGACGCCAATTTCAATGTTTCCTAAAATGCTAGAGCACAACGGCCATAAGTTTTCCGACTTTTTGGCTCAGTGTGTAAAGAGTTCTCTTATTCCCAAGGCTTAAATGAGAAAAATTTAAGCTTCTCTTGTTCAGCTGTGCCTTTATTACCGACATATTGGTATGGCATAGCTGGACTAAGCCATCTTCCAAACTCCTGAATTTCTTTGATTTTATAGCCTTGTTCAGACAATTCCTGAACAGCACCAACTCTCGCTGATTGGCCAGAGAATTTAAGTTCTGGTTTACCGAGTAAAGTACCAGCATTTCTTAGAATTCGAAATATCGAAGAATCATTGAGAATATTGTTTGCAACGTTACCGTGTTTATCTATCGACCGAAAAACATAATTGCTATCACGAGTGACTATTTTTAGCCATTTGTTCAAACAATTTGTTGCGTTTCGGGAGAGTTGGTAATGAGATTGTCCAAATGATAAAACCAAATATTCATTATTAGTTTCGATCTGGCTGAACGTTAGGCTTTTCAGTTCGGAGCGCTTCAAGGCACATTCAAACATCACATGGTAAATCGCTAAATCTCTGATCTCTTTTACCGACTTAGAAGTTGAATAGCTTGAATATAACGCTTCTAAGTGAACACTGGTAAAACTCGTTGCTTGTTCTTCGTCTCCCTTTTTATTAAGCCGAAGAGCCATAAGTGATTGTCTTACCTGTGGATTATTTGTAGGGTCTTTTAGCGCCAACAAGCGATGAATTAGACCAATAGTGACACTGTAGCGTCTTATCGAGCTATATTTACGCACTTTAGCTTCAGATTCGAGAAATAAGCGAGTAGCTGTTACTGAAGCGGGAAGTGCCATAACAGACTTACTTTGGCAGAAACTCACAAACAAATTCCAATCATTCTTTAGCGCTAACAGAGAGTTATGTGCATAAGAATGTTGTGTTAGGTCGTTCATTTGTTCTAGACTTACCGTCTTATTAAACTCGGTAAGCTTATGTTTTAGAATGTTTTGATCTGTGACGCAAGTTAGCTTTTTTTCATCTTAAGGCACTATAACTTAAGCATTTGTTAAATAATATACTTGATAACCAGGCATATACAATTATTATTTAGTTAATACATCAATATGAGCAGATTAAAGTATGGCTAATGCGAGTTATAGAGGTTTCACTCTTCAAACAGCTAAACAGTCCGCAGATATATGGCAGGTTCGAATCAAGAACCATGTACTGTCTGGTAATTTAGCCGCTGTAAAAAAAGCATCGACTGGTGGTGTGATACTGCATCATTAATTGACCCTAGTGAATTTGAGTCTGTAGGTAAAGCAAGAGAAGTTCAGGGCTCAAAAGAAGAGAACTTTAATGGGTTCACCTTAAAGAATGATACTGGGCAAGCTAACGGTTGGTACTGTTTTTTTAATGGGCGTCTAATTAAAGGCTCTAAATTGGCGTTACAAAAACATATTGAAGCACACTTATTGGCAAAACAAAGAGCAGCAGCTCAGCAGAGAAAGTAGTATGACTCTAGTATATTCGACCGAGACTGGTCGTATTAAGCAGGAACCTGAAAAAGTTGAACGACCTAAAGGAGATGGCATTGTTCGAATTCACCGTGAAACAAAAGGCCGGAAAGGAAAAGGCGTAAGCATTGTAAAAGGGCTAGATCTAGATGATGCGCCACTAAAATTGTTGGCAGCAGAGCTTAAAAAAATATGTGGATGTGGCGGTTCGGTCAAAGATGGTGAGATTGAAATTCAGGGTGATATGCGCGATAAAATTAAAGCACACCTTGAAAAAAAAGGTATGAGAGTAAAACTTGCTGGTAGTTAATTCATGCCCATTTAAATCTAGTAAAGAAAACTTCAGGGTTAGAATTCTTTACTAGATTTCAGTTAATAGGTAAGTCGTTTTAGCCTAATAATCTGGAGTCATCAAAAGTTATTGAGTTACTAAATTAGCAATATTCAATAACTTTACATTTCTAAGAGAAGTAGCGGAATAGACCATATTCTTACTGCTTAAATTGTCGTCAATAAGTTTTTCCATTCGTTTAGGCGTCCGTAATACTGCTCATGTGGCAATTTGACAAGAGAACCTTCGCGTTCTGCAATCAGTGTTGGATATCCAGACACCGACAATGTTTGCATTAATGAGTGACAATGACTGATGTTATCTTCAAGTAATGTATGGCTAGAATTCGCGACCATTAATTCAAGCCATACGGTAATATCAATATCGAACTGACTCATTATATTTTGTAGTTCTTCTAGCTTATAGACTTCCACTCCTTGAACATAATGAGCGTGTTGAATCGCTTTTAGTGCTCTAAAGCTGCTTACACCAAGAGATTCTGCAATCAGAATAGCCTTGATAGGTAAGTATGAGTCAACAATAAAATGTTCACTGTTCCTAATGCGCGAAATGTAGCTTTCACCAAACTCAACACCAGTCAAAGCCGCAATTCTAGGGTCTGCAATCATGATGTGTTGTTTAAATTGTTCAGAAATACTTCTTTTTCAATCATTCCACCTGGATGAAAAATTATTTTCATCGATGGATTTTCTTCTATTGCTTGAATTAAAGCTGTAGCTCCGTAACACCAACCGCACATAGGGTCATAGAAATAGTGAATATTAGTCATATTATCGCTTCCAAATGATGTTTTCATTAATATGCTTACTAATATATTAAATTGATAAGTTCAGAAAAATATCTAATTATAGACATCAGTGTTTCATAAAACGTACTAATCACATGGATAGATTAAAAGCCGCAAGAGTGTTTATCGATGTCGCCCAGTCCGGAAGTTTCACTGTAACTGCCGACAGGCTGAGTATGTCTCGGCCTATGGTTACCCGTTATATAGAGTCGATGGAAGAGTGGCTAAACGTTCGGTTGCTACATCGCACAACGAGAAAGGTGACTTTAACGTCAGCAGGCAAAAACTGTTTAATGCAGGTGGAAAGCTGGCTTCTTGCCGGCGAAGAACTTGCAGATATTACTCACTCTGGTTCATCAGATTCTCTAAAAGGCAGAATAAAAGTTTCAACCAGTATGTCTTTTGGATTTTCCCAGTTAGTACCAGCCACAAAGCTCTTTATGGACAATTATCCAGATATAGTTGTAGATATTAATGTCGAAGATACAGTCACTGATCTGGTTGAGCAGCAGATAGACTTAGCGATAAGAATCTCTTCAAATCCTGATCCTTCCTTGATTGGTAAACCAATTGGTGATTGCCAATCGGTTTTAGTCGCTTCACCAGAATATATCGCTGAGCATACGACAATTATTAACCCTAGAGATTTGTTGAATCACAAATGTCTTGGTTATAAACATTTCGAACAACATGTATGGCATTTAAGCTATGGTGAACAGCATGAGTCTATTGAAATTGAACCTTGCTTATCTGCAAATGAGGCTACAGTACTATTGCATGCTGCAAAGTGTGGGATGGGGGTGACACTTCAACCTACGTATCTAGTTTCTTCAGAGATAGAATCGGGTTCACTGGTTCATGTTTTACCTGATTGGCAACCAAGCAAGCTCAAGATTTACGCTTTGTATTCATCGAGAAAATATTTATCTCAAGCTGTCAGGGCTTATATCGATTTTATCTCTGAGTACTTTTCAAAGCATCGATGGTAGCGCAAACAATGAATGCCTAAAAGCCGGCATGAATTAAACCGATGCGTATCAATGAAATTTCATCAGTTGTAGAAAGGTTTGCAGCCTAATAACGACATTTTTAATCACAGATGATAAATGTCGTTATTGGTATTTTATGGTAAATGCAAATTATGTAAAACGCAGAGGGAACAGAGTAGTTATCCGTGTAATACAGGTATGCTAATCGAACCTAGAAAAGCATATTTAACATAACATACATAATACGTAGTCTCTAATGGGTTCCAATGGGGCGACAATCGCACCGCAAATCATTGATATTGCTGTAAAACCTAGCCCGTTATACTTTTTTGCAATGTTTTGCCAATACAATTTTATTTGTGGGTTTTCGTTTCTGTCAGCATGGCAACCAAGCAAAGCGACCTCTGGATCAATTCCTGCACCTTCTGCTAAAAATACCGCTTCATTATCAGATACATAGCGCTTGCCATTGCGTATTTCGGTGATTCTCTGCCTTGGTAGGTTCAAATCATGGGCAATTTGCTTGTCTTGTACGTAGTTTTTCGCCTTTTTGTAGGCGTCTAACAGTTCATTTGCATACATGGCAAGTCCTCCTTTTTCTTCATTTTAGCTTATTAGTCACGAAAATTTGTTACTTGCGAGAACGATTAATCGTGCTCTATAGTCACGCTAAATCGTTCCTATGACCACTTCGGGCGTTAGCCCTTGAAGCTTTCGCTTGTTGTGGTCGCCTCTATTTCAACTGTTCAAGGTGGTTGGTCATGCAAACATACTCAAAACAAACATCTCCTCAAATGCTCTCACAAGTACGTGAAGCGCTTGCCAAATTGGATTCCTCGATGCCGCTTAAAGCGGATGATAAGGATTTTTTTATATTTGCTGAATGTTTTGAAGATGCTGATACGGGTGAGTTCTCTTTACCACTTGAGATTAAGCTTCTTATTGTTTCTTATGATTTGGATATTCAACCCATTTTTGAGATTGAAGAGCCTCAACCCTATACCGTTGGCTTGTTCTTAGAACACACCGCTAAATTGCCAGATATGCCCGTTAAATTGTGTGTATATGGTACTCGTCAACATGTTGATTTTAATGTTGTTCGTTGTGCGCCTTGCCGTCCTCATGATTTGGATGAGCAGTTTTACATGTTTATGTCTGAGGATTACTAACATGGAAAACGCAATGCTCCTAACTGTTGACGACATAGATATGATTGCCGAAGCAATCGCGTTCTATTGTGTGGCTTGGTATTTTGGCGCTCGCATTGTGTGGGATGTGCTGTCTTTCGCTTTGTCTCGTTTCTTTGGTCGTGAGGAGTAACTCATGGCTGCTGAAAAAATCTTTTATGACCTCATGCCTGACAATTCTGTCTCCGTTTATATGTTCGGTGAATGGGATTTTTTCAGCTCGTACAACGGCCTTGTGGCTTACCTCAATTCTAACGGTATCTATTACAAGTTAATCAACATCACGAACACCACGCTCGATGAACGTTTAGAAATCATGGGGATTCAACCATGAAACGCGCGTGTATGGACTGTGGAACTAACTACGAATCAGTGTTGACGTGTTGTTGTCCTCATTGTGGCTCTGGTGTGATTAACCAGCTTTGCATGGACGATGTCGATGTGTTCAAGCGCAAATCGTACGCACACAAAACGCCAAAAGATTACCTGTTCCGTACCAAGAATAACCCTGTGGTGTCTGAGTTCGTGAGTCATACCGTTGAAGAATACACTTTCATCGAGGACTACGAACAGTCGCCAGTGACCATTGATTATCTCTGTTTTACGGTCAAGTTAGCCGATTTTCGTCATTGCAAAAAAGAGTCGCCTTATTCAGGTATCCATTTTCCGGTTGAACCTGTTTTCTCGACTCATAAGGCGCAATCGTTCAGTGATATCGAGGCTTACAACCATTATTTCCGTGAAGTGTATTCCGACTACTTACTGGAATGCGTTCGACGCTTCATTCAATACGTGCTCGGGTTCAATTATGGTGCGCCAAGGGGTTACGGTTTCCAGTTCTATCAAGATTCGTTTGTCTTAACCTCGGCCAATGGTGATGACTACTGCGGTCAAGTCGGAATTGGCGGAAATCGCGACACCGTGCATTTTCAAATCCCCGCGCATGGCTGCAAACACTTATTTGCACAGCGTTCTTGTCGTTTCTTGCATCACTGGCTCGGTAACATTCTGTGCTGTAAACAGCTTACCCGTATCGATTTGGCTTTTGACTGTTACGACGATTTACACACTTGTGAAGCGGCTGAACGTGCAGCCACTTTGGGAGCTTTCAAACGCTCTCGTGGTTTTGCGCCAATCATCAAAATTGTCGATGAATATCAAATCGTCGATGGCCGTAAGGTCTTTACCCGTGAAGAACGCAACATCGGCTCTCGTCAGTCTTTGGTGTACTGGCGTATCTACAACAAAAAGCTTGAGCAGAACATCCAAGCGGACAATTTCTCTTGGTATCGCTCGGAAGTCGAATTGAAAAAATGGGATATCGATATTTTGCTCAATCCCGTTGGCGGTTTCGTTGGCTTGAATGCCTATGCCGCTTCTTTGATATCGGAAGATATCACTCCTGTGAAAACACAATCAAAACGCATTAAGCGCGCTTCGTGTGACGTCTTAGCCTCGGCATTTTGGGCGAAGAGACAATACGGACGTTTAATAAACAGCTTGTTGGATTTGTATCAAGGCGATAGTCAAAAGGTCGTTTCAACGTTGGTCAAGGACGACGTTTATCTGCCCTATCCTTCAATGCATCAAAAACTAATCAACGCTTTGGAGTAACTAACTATGGCTAAGAACTCAGTCTTTGTATTAGGTGTGTCGATTTTCTGGAATGAATTTCGCGGTGAATTTGCTCAACTCAATATCTCGCGTCCGCTTCGTCCTCTCGATATTGCTAACGACAAAATCAAGATGAAACGTCGCACCATCGGTGAATCTGGTGAGGTGTCAAAATACGATACACCACTCACCATTGATTTGAATTACGCACTCGAACTTGAACGAACTGGCGCACTCGTACCTCGTCGTGAGTATGAGGTCGAAATCAGTCTGAACATGGACGACCCATTGTCCGGTTCGATTGTTACCAAGCTGATACCCGTTGATGCCGAAATCAAAAAACACTTTGAAACGTCAATGAATCCGAAAGTCGGAGCTTAACTTCTATGAGTCAGTGCGTAGCGCTTCTTAACGGTTACCTTGTCACGTCTAACTCTAGTTGTGACTACGTACTGCTCTCTGCTACTGAGCTTGAAGAACTTCAAACGGGTTTGGATGGCAACTTGAATATTGACTCACAGTTGTACACCTCCGTGACAGGTTACTTGTTGTTGTCACTCGTGGGCGGTCACATCTTGGGTCGTATAGTGAAGGGTCTCGGTCGAGGCTAATTGTTGAAATAAACGGAGTAATTTCTATGAAAACTTTTATCCAAAAACATGCGTTAAAAATCGGTGCTTCTGTCTCTGCGGTTGTTGCTTCTGGTGTGGCGAATGCTGGTCCAGTTGATGAAGCGCTCGATGCTGCGGTGGCGTCTGGTCAAAGTAACTACAGTATTGTGGTGATTGGTCTCATCGGCTTGGCTGCTATCGGTTTCGGCCTTCGTGCCATTGTCGGCGCTATGCGTTAAGACGATGTTCGAGGTTGTCTCTAACGTCACCACTATATTTCTCGCCTTGGCGAATGGTGGAGCGTTTATATACGGCTTTTACACTGGTATTAACGCCTCCTGATGGGGGCGTTTTTTGTTTAAAGGAATGACGATGCGTAGTGCGATTAATACCTGTTTGATGATCCTCTTTTTATTGGTTGTCCTTTTCTCGTCGTTCTCTCGTGCTGCGGATTGTCCCATTGGGGATACACCTGTTTTAAAGTTTCCTCTGGGTACCAGTCAGATTTATTCCACCTGTACGAACGGGTGTCGAGCAGAGGATAATTTTAGCAGCACCTCAACATGGACGTGCAGTGAAACGGTTGGTTACTGTACGGCTGCGTTTTTTACCACTGGGGAATCGTGTTCGGGGTCTGATGATACTGACGGCTCTTGTGATGTTAACGGTGACTGTTCACCTAATGATAATGGTAGCGGTGGTGATGGTGGCGACAGTTCGAATAATCCTGTCACGCAACCGTCTCATGTTGAAACGGTCTGTGAAAATGCGGGAAGTATTGGTAATGACCTTAAAATCAAATGTGATGGTTTAAAGGACGTGGCTAAATACGCCAAATACTTACATGAGCAATCAAATAAAAAGCTTAACGCTGATATCGATGGCAAACTTTTTTATACAGAAGACCGAATCAATAAATACACCAATGACAGAGTGTTAACACAGTCTACCACTATCGCTAGTTGGTTGAACGACACTGAATCAAGCATCATTGATGCGCTTGAGTCTGGTTTTTCCAATTTGGGCTCACTGCTTGAAAAGCAAGATGCTTTATCTGAATCTAATACCTCCTTGATTCGCTCTGAAGTCGCCATGTCGGCGGGCTCCATCAATAGCCAGATTGGTATATCAGCCGGAAATCTTTCTAATCAAATCGGCAACATGCACGGCAGTATTATGCAGACGCTTTATAGCGATACCACGCCAACCGCCAAACTGGTCAAAGACAATGCGGCCTCTATTGCTGGATTGTCTACTCAACTTTCTGCTGTTCAAAATGCCATTAACAATATCGAGGGCGGCTCTGGTGACAATACGGAGGTGATGTCTGCAATTTCGTCTCTGTCCGGTGATGTCTCTGGACTGTCTGACGACATCGGCACCCTATCAGGAACGGTTGACGGTTTATCCACTGCATTGGGTGACGGCTTTGAGGGCATCAATACCGAGCTGCAAGGTATTGGTGATGGGATTGATTCAATCGTTGGCACACTGAACGGTGATGGACTTTCGACTCGTGGCTCTGAGGGAAAAATTGATTTCAACGGTACGGGTCTCTATGGCGAAAATACTCTAACTGACATGCAAGCCGAAATCGAGACACTGAAAACCGAATACTCCGAGCAAATGAAAGCGATGCAAGGTCTGTTTTCGTTTGATTCTTCTGAACTCAATGGCGGCCAGTATGTTGAGCACCGTTGGAAGTTTCACATTCGAGGGCGTGAGTATTCCTTCGGCTCTAGTGTATTCCCTGCTCTTTTAGACAATTCAAGCCTAATCGCTGCCGTTCTGGTGTTCCTAGCGGTGCTGTTTGGCGTTCGTTTCTTAGTGAAATAACACGGAGGTTTGTATGCAATTTCTGTTAGACATTTTAAATGCGCTTGGGGATGTCGGTCAGACCGTTGTCGAGTTCTTCGATTTCATTCCGACCTACTTCCAACAACTCATGGCCTACATTAACGTTTGGTACATCAAAGCCAAACTGACTTGGCTTATCTGGACGATGCAAGTCTATTACACCACCGCGCAGTTGTTACTCAAGGAAATCGGGTTTAACTCGGTGGTTGCCAGTGCGTTTAATGCTTTACCGGACGAGTTGAGGTACTACGCTTATGCGTTCGGTGTGCCTCACGCGATTGGCGTTTACTTCAACTTTCTATCGACTGGCTTTGTGATGAAGATGCTGAGGTGATGACATGGCGATTACGATAAGAACGGGGGCGAATGGCTCTTACAAATCATCCTATGTATGTCATTTTGTGATACTCCCTGCCCTTAAAGCTGGCCGTGTGGTTGTGACCAACATTGAAGGGATGCAACCACTTGAGGAAATCGAGAAACGTCTCGATATCACCTTTCCTTCTACGGCTCGGTTGATTCGGATATTCAGTCGAGACAAGAACGGTATTGACCTATGGCAACACTTTTTCTCGTGGTGTCCACTGGGCGCACTGATTGTGATTGATGAATGCCAGGATATCTTTTCTAAGAACATCGGCTTTCGTATGGAAAAAGTGTCCGGTCGCCCTCTTTCGGATTTTCTGCCGAACCTGCCCAAAGACTACGAAGCGTTCTTTCACTCTCGATACCTGCCCGTTGATATGACTCAACTCGATGCGTCGGAAGTGGACGACCGAGGGCAAGCGGAATACGACGCACAAGGACGGATTATCTATCCGTTTTCGTTCAATGAAGGATTCATGCGTCACCGCAAATACAACTGGGATATTGAGTTACTGTCGCCTGATTGGGGTCAGATTGATACGGCAATCCGCGCCTGTGCTGAACAATGCTTTTTCCACAAAGGCAATGACGGCATGTTTTGGGCGCGTCGTAAGCCGTACATATACAAACACCCTAAAAATACGGCAACGCCTGTCATCCCCAAAGGAAAAGATCCAAACGTTTTGAGTGTAAAAATACCGCTTGAGGCGTTCTTGCTTTACAAGTCCACTGCGACAGGTACCGCAAAAGAGTCTGGTGCGGTGAATGTGTTGTATAAGAACCCGAAGTTCTTAGCGACGTTTGTTATTGGTATAGGGTGCATGGGGTACTTTGTTTATGGTTTATCCGGTCTGGTTTTTGGTGCTTCTGAGAAAGATGCGCAACCGTCCTCGTCGGTCAATGAGTCTCAAGTTTCTGACTCGTCCACTGGGGTGGCTAAAGGCGGCGCTCAAAGTGGTGGCGATGTATCTAATGGTGGGAATAGCGGTACGTCTAACGCTCGTGCCGGTGATTCAATTTCTCTTGCATCAAACAGGCTTGAACTGATGCGCAAAATGCTTGGATTGTATGAGATTCAGAACCTCTATTACACTGGCCATGTGACGCAACGTAGCGGTAAAGAATTTCGATTTATGGTGACGTTGGAGGCCAACACGCCCGATGGAACGTACAGGTTTAATGATGCGTTTCTAAGGGCAAACAATATCAGCTATGTCCATTTCGATGATTGCTTATTGCGGCTGACTAAGGAGGCCGTCCAGTTGAATGTTTTTTGTAAGCCCAAAGAGAAAGACATACCACAAAACACCACCGAACAAGCAGACATCAAACTCGGGTCTGTTTTCTAATCTTGGTATGTCATTTTAAATGACATACCTGACAACTATCCCCCTTTAGGGGGATGCAGTGAGCAAGCCTGCGAACGGTGACACCAAGCCACTCGGCAAAGTTCAGCATTTCCACGACACTTAACTGGCGCGGTTAGTATTCTGCGTTGGTTAGATCAGAAAAAAACACCTTCTTCCTGCCAAGCTTG
Source organism: Vibrio sp. Hal054 (assembly GCF_037162405.1). Taxonomy (NCBI): domain Bacteria; kingdom Pseudomonadati; phylum Pseudomonadota; class Gammaproteobacteria; order Vibrionales; family Vibrionaceae; genus Vibrio; species Vibrio sp. Hal054. Next base: position 397,031 of record NZ_JARLUT010000002.1, read on the forward strand.
AATAAGAGCTTCAACAAGCGCAAGAGCCTAAAGCATTTTCTCGATGTCTTACCAGCGTTAAACCTCTTGAGTGTCGAAAGAGGTTTTCATCTTTCTTTAATGGGTTTTGTTTTGGGGTTTTGGCGACGGGACGCACAACGACGAGGACTGAGGAGGCGGAGGAACGGAGCAAACCCCCGAGTATGTACTACGGGGGTACTTTCCACATAACTACAAGGTGACAGCAAATGCCAAGCGTTGGCAGTCCGACTTAAGCGCCTTGTTATGTGCGTTGGTTAAACCGACCACTTACGCATTTTATTTTTTCTTCTTTGACAATCCCTCTTGAGCCGTTTGTTAGTTTTATTATAGATAAAGCCTACGATATCTGTGTCTTAGATCGTCTTGAGCTACGTTATGTATTTTACTTGCAAGATTAAAATCAAGCTCTGGGGAAATAGATAATAGATTCTTGGATTCATCGTTGTCAGGCAAGTTGACATTGATTATCTTTCGATACTTCTTCTTAATTTTTTTCGGTACAGATTTTTTAGAAACATCGGAAAAACCTAATAAAAAGCAGCTTAGCTCAACTACTAAGTCATCCGTAATCATTAATGCATGCTCAGTCAGATCAGATAGCATAGCTAGCTGACCACAGCCAATGACTTGGTCAAGTTTCTCAAATTCAACGTTTCTGCCACGAAATTGCATAACATGAGGCATAATCTGTTGCATCAGTTCATTTCGCATTTTCCAAATATTGAGCAAGTTATTATAATTTTTAAAGAGTGTTTCTATATATTCAATTCGCTGCCACTTAGAAATGTTTTCCGTATTTTCTGAAGGAACAAGAAAAGCTAAAGAAGCGACATGAAAGCTAATCGGCGCCGCATTCAATACTAATGGAGGGATCGCTAGTATTCGTTCAAATGGATGTGTCGTTAACCGCTGGAAGTAATTACTTTTTATTGCAATTAAACAATTTCGCGCCTCGCTTGCGTTCAAAAGCGTCCCATTAAGTGCATCGACATTTTGAATTTGAACGCGATTGTATTCTTGAGTCGAGACCGCATAAAATGCGGCCCACGCACCCAGCGCCGCAGTAGAAAGTGCACTTACGGTTGGAAATACATAATCTTTGATTGGGTTTGACTGTAAACTGGCTATAGCTCGTGCTATAGCATTTAATCCATCTTCCAACGATTAACTCCTTTCTAAAACTAACGCCCGATTAAGGGGTAGCCAACGCTACTACTAACTTTCCGCATAACACCGTAATCACAAAAACCAACGCATAATAAAAATGCCACGCGTTGGCTGTCCCTCTTGAAGCGTTTGTTAAGCGCTGTTTTTTTTGCTGTTCTATATCTATAGGTTTCTTGGTTGCGTAGAATTCGAGCGATACAATCCTGGAATCCCATCATAAGGTGGTAAGCGTTGTGATTATGGTACTGAATAGTCTTTGTATGATTTGTATATTTAACAAGGAAACCTACAAATGTAGGATATTCAGCACCAATTTGGTTGAATGACTCATCATGCATTAGTGAATGTTTGAAGCCATTGAACAGATCATTTGAGATTTTTAGGAAATTTGTTGTGTCCTGTTCATATTCTTCATTACCCATAATGATGCCCACAACGGGTGTTCTATTTGCATTTGGTGAAAGCACTGAACCGATGGATTCATGACCAAGGGTTTTAGTTTTTTCAAATGATGAAAAATTCACCATAAGATCTGTGAGTTGAACTAATGAATCCAATACTCTACGCATGATAAAGACAATTGATTCCATCTCAGTCTTAAACTCATGCATCGTTGAAGGGTTAAATGTTGCTGTCCCCTTAGCTGGCGAAAAAACAGTATTATTCCCGCCACCTTGCAATATTAAGCGATGCATTTCTACGCATTGGTGGAATTTTTTATTAATAATAATTAGAGATTGATGAATTCTCATGCCAACTAAACCAGTGTTACATAGTTGAGGCATGCTTGGGTATTTCATGAAATCATACATGTTAGGCTCGATATATTGGAACGTGTCCATTTTTCGTCCTGCATCATAATTAATTTCTTCTACAGTAGGTCTCCAAAAATGATCTTTGACTATTTTCCACTCATCATTTTCAAAGATGGGAATTTCATCAGCATTGCACTGTTCCAATGGTGGTTTCTTAACAGTTGAACCTGCTGGTATTTCATACCCTTTCTTGGCATTTTCTTCATTTATATCATTCCTCTCCTCTGTACCGAGGTAGAACTTATAATACTTTTCATAATGATAAAGTCGCATTCTAACTCCTATGTGAAGCGCTTAACAGTATCTTTTAACTAGAATCATTCTGTACTAGCTTAGAAGAAAATACAGAGCGTAATTTTGTATACCATTGTTTTATTTAATCAAAATATGACCTCAGACACAAAATGTAGACCGTGTCGGTATAACATGCCAAACGAACAGTAGCTCTTGTACTATAAAAATCCGTTCGTTTTATTTGTTTGAGCCGACACGAAAATCTTTAAATCACTCTTGATAGCATACGTGCATACTTAATTAATTTGGACGTTGTTTTGATTTCTATCTCGGATTCGATTTCCAACACGCTAATAGCGGTAAGAAGTCGTTGTGAAGTGATTTGTTGACCATTAGGAAGGATCAAATAGTTGCCACGCATTTGGAACCCTTCCCAATCGGGTTTGTGGTGCAGTTCTCTGCCCTTAATCATTCGCATGAGTCTTTTGCACTCGGGTGGTATGTCTGTTTTGCCACCGTCCCACAATTTGACCTGTCTCACAGTTTTAAAACACAGTTTTGCCGTCTCTTCGACGGTTAAACCGCATATCACTTCCCTGAAAAATAGATTTTTGTGCATCTTGTTGTACTTCATATGATTTCACCTTATTAAAAGGTGAAATGTAAATGAATGTTACACTAGAGAATTACCCTTAAATGCCTGAAATCTAATTAATTTGATTTACCATAAGGCGAAATAATGCGCACTTAGATGTGATGAAGATAAGGCGCTGATTTCATGCTGTTCGTAGATTAATGCCACTCCTTAGAGATACTAACTAAGGAGCTCTCATATGTTTATTAATGCATTTACTCATCAAGTGATTCAATCAACATGCCAAAGCGTTTTAGCTCTAAGCCACCAAAGTTATTTACCACATAACTTGAACTGTGCAGCGTGTATGTTCCAGCTGCGTACGGATCTTGGTTTTTCTCAAGCGTCAGCTTCATTTCTATTGGGAACTTACCGCCTAAATGTGCGTACGCGATTTGTTCGTAGATCGTGCGACCTGGTTTGTCGTCTTTACTTGAGATGCTACGAGTTTCTACACGAACGTTCTGGGAAGATCTCTTCAAAAGAGTTGTCTATATGAGTTACGAATCCATCTTCCACACATCTTGTATATCTATAGTAGTATCCACAAAATAGCTTTTGCATATCGGTGTCTTTGATTTTAGCGAAGAACTTAGTGGTTAGGCCTGCTGCTTGAACATTCTTTTTCTATATCAATTAGCTTCATCGAGAAGCCAAATTCAACGACTTTATTAAGCAAAAGACGGCTTATGTTATGCAGGCGAAGTAATGTTAGTTCTGAATCGACGCATTTTAACGTTCTGTACAAGCAGTAAGTGACAATGTCACTAGCTAAATGTATCAACCTTTCCCCAGTGAATTACTCCAAACACTTGATTTAACCTCAAGCGAGATAGCCTTTTATCTGCTCACTAAGTGCACCAACTCATAATCCTTCATAGATTAAATCCATATCGAATTTGCAACTGTATATAAGGCTCTGGAGATAAGTAAGCAATCACACCGTAACCAAACAGAATAATACACTAGCCCATTACCTCGCTCGTAAGTGACCTGTAATTTTATTACAAAACGAGAAAAGGCACTAAACTTACCAGGGAAAAGCTCTGCTGCATCTTATTGAAAGTGAAAGATTTATAGTTTTATCTAACGGTTTTGTTGTGTTTTGGTATGGGGGTTTTGTGATTTACACAATTACAGCGGTGGTTTTAATGGCTAGCAGAGAGTGCAGCAATACCTAAGGGGTAATTGCTACAAGTGTTTAGATGAGTGTGAGAAGTGAAATTGGAGGTAATAAAAAAGGCACTTACGTGCCCTATCAGTCTCAGTTTTGTTGCTCTTGTTGCTTAGCTTTTCGAATCTCATCAGCAACTATTTTTATTGCCTGTGCAGTGCTCATGCCTTCAGACATTAAACTTTGTATCTTTTCGACTGCTTCTTGCTGTTCTGCATGTGTTAAAGGTGGGAAATCATCAAACATAAAAAAGGCTCCTAATATAGGAGCCCTACTATAGTCAGTTGATTAGTAACTCGCAAGGAAGTTAATGTATGCGCCCATAGCATTTTCATTAGTGTAGCTTGCTGCCAAATCTAACTGGAACAAGTTCAATGGTGAAATACCAACACCCGCAGTTATCGTTCCTTCGCTATCATCATAAGCGAGATTCTTGTAATAACCTGCTCTAAGCTTCAGTTGTCGAAGGATATCTATTTCACCACCAACTCGAATCATCTGCGTGTTGTCATTAAAATCAACGTAGCGTTCTTTTTCATTGAGATCGTAATCCACACTTAGCGTAAAGTAATCAGCAACGATACCTGCACCCACTGTATATTGAGGTCGCATTTCGTATTGGTAGCTAAGTGAAGGATTACCTGACACTGCAGATGGTATTGTCAGTGTTTGTACATCACGACTAACCATGTCACTTGCAGCTAAGCCCACTCGAAATGGCCCATAGAACCAAAGTGCACCAGCATCAAGGTTAAACATAGTTTCACCATTGCCGTTGTCTGCAACATCAGCCAAATCGTAGTTTGACATGCTTGCTTCATAAACATATGTGTAGATACGTTGTAACTTTGGAGTTACGCCAAACGCTATATGTTGTCCGAGAAAGGTTTGGTATTTGGCTAATGATATCCCTACTTCTGTAACTGCTACTGATACTGCATTTACAGTACTGCGTTGTGCTCGGTCAACTGTGCACTGTTGAGTAGTAAGTGACGGATCACAAGAACTCGCGCTCGCTATTTTCGGATTTGAGAAGGTTTCTGAATAAGCTTTGCCGTAAACGTTGGCAGCGATGAATTGGTTTGGAATAGCGAATGCTACAACACCACCCAACTCAGCATTGAGAATGCTGCCGTTGATATGATCTAAAGTTGTTCCTAGCTGATCGACATTGCTGTAATCACCATTATTTGCTTTATCGAGAATATCTGAAATGGTGTCCAAATCATCAATCATTCCATCTTGGTCATCATAAGAAAAACCAATACTTGGAAGGATCATACCTACATCGTCATTGCGGCGATATATTGCAACTAAAGCGGGATTATAAAACGGGCCGGTAAGAAAGCTTCCAGATACGACACCAACTCCACCCATTGCGTCACCGCGAGCTTCAATTGCATAGTTAGCCGCAAACGCCGTAGGAGCGCTTAGCATAATAGAAAGTGTGAGAAATTTAAATTTATTATTCATGACGATATAAGCGTTAGTTCCTTTTCGTTTATAACGGCATATTGTGAACTAACTTTAGTTATTCCTCTACGGAAATATCATATGTCTTACTGATAACCTGAGATTGCTCAATAGAAATCGGTCCTTGCCAACGAAGATGCGTCATCGATACCGCTAAAATGTATCTATCAGGCGAAAGATCTGTTGCTTCCAGATTTGTTGGATAATCGGACTCGTATTCTTTTGACCATACTTCTTTATATTTTCCATCAATGTAGTCATAGACATTAATGTCTAGCTTGGGTAAAGGGCAAAAACGATTAAGTAATGCATTCTTATCTACTGTCCATTGATCTTTGGAAGCCCAACGAACCGTCTGTTTTGCTCTACTTTCGGTAAAAATAACCCAAGTACTCCATGACTCGTTGTCTGACGTGGAAATATCTAAACGATATAAACCCATATCTGGTTTATTGTTTAAGTTATAACGTTTGATAAATGACGTAGAACCTTGAGTGACGTTGTCACGGTTAATTTTGGTAAACGTTGTATCACCAGATAAAGGTTTATCCACCCATTGTGTGAGTTCAATGGAATTGAGTTCTTTTTGACTCTTTGCATCAACCAGTACCTGATAGGCATCTCTGCCTGGGCTTCTTATATCGAGCCGACGAATATTGATTGATGAGATCCAACTAGGTAAAGGGTTTGCATCTAATCCTTTGCCGCAATCCACGGTTAAGGCTTGGAGCAGCAAATCATTAAGGTGATTTTTGATATTTTTGTTATGTTCGAGCTGCCACACTTCTACAAGTGAAACGAACATATTTTCGAGATCATTATTTAGAAGACGCTGATGAGCTTGCGTCAGTGGTGAATTGCTTTCAAACCACTCTACACTATTTGCAGTTAATGGCACGCAACATAGCGTGCCAACGATGAATGCTATTTTTCGCATTGATTACGCTTTCATCTTATATCCTACGCCTCGTAATGTTTCGATCTCAAGACCTGGCAATTTCTGGCGTAGTTGAAGAACGTGCGTATCAACCGTTCGTGTTGTTGGGAAATGGTTGTAACCCCAAACATGATCCAACAGTTCATCACGCGTAAATACTCGACCCAAGTTGCTCGCTAAGAAAAGCAGCAAATCAAACTCAGTACGTGTAAGTGTCACCGATTCGCCTTTGTAAAATACATCACGAGTCGCTTTGTCTATTGTTAATTCTGGCAACACAACTTTAGTGTCGTCTTGACCATCTGATTCCGGAGAACGTAACTGAGCGCGAACGCGTGCGAACAATTCTGCTTCAGCAAAAGGTTTTGTCAGATAATCGTTAGCGCCTGCATCTAGGCCTGCTACTTTATCTTTTACTGTTACTAACGCGGTTAATAAGATGACTGGTACATCTTTTAACTTTTTCCAATCCGGTAAATGTTGAACAGAATCACCATCTGGAAGCTGGCGATCTAGAATCACTAAATCAGCCTTTTCCCAATGCTGCTTAACATCTGCGATTGTTTCTGCATGTAAACAGTCATATCCTGCTTGCTCTAAGCTTACTAAAAGACCATCAGCTAGGTTTTTGTCATCTTCAACAAGAAGCAACGTCTGTTTCACAGGGTATCTCCAATATAAAAGTAGTTGGTGGGCCAATTAGGGTCATTCTACCGCCCATTCTATCGACCATCGATTCTACTATAGTTAAGCCAAGTCCTAAGCCACTCTTACTTACAAATGGCTTACGTAGGTGACGCCAATCCTTGTTTGTTAGTGTCCCTTGATCAGTAACTTTAATCGTCACTGAATCAGATTTTGTGATTACTTCTAACGTCACTGGTGCAACACCGTACTTCACGGCATTACGTATTAAATTGTCTATGCATGTGCCTAGCCAATATACATTTAATTTCGCAGCAATATCATCATTAATGACGAGTTCAATATCATTATTAAACTCTTCTTCCACTTTATACTGCAGCCATTCTTGCACAGATGGAACCCAATCAGTTGCAAGTGGTTTATTGTCTGATTGCAAATAGTCTTTGCTTGCTTCAGCCAACTGTCTTAAACGTCTAGAGTCTTCGCACAACCGGCGAAACTCATCGTATAAGGAATCTGGTAAGCGTTCAAACTCTCGCCTAAAGCCTTCAACAGTAAGAGATAGACTCGCGATGGGTGTTCTTAGTTCATGTGTCAGTATTTGCAGTACCAGCATGCGACTTTTCATCTCTTGTCGCTTACTGTTCCAACGATAAATAGACCAGCCGATCACCAACAAAATGTTGGCGATAACAAGTCCGATCATACTTATACGCAAAAGATCGGAATGATCTTCAACATTCCAGCAAATATTTCCTCGTTGAACAAAACAAGTATTGTCTATTGAAGCAATACTGTATGTTAATCCCGCCTGAGTTGAGTTCGCATCCCACGTATCTTTATCGAAAATGTAATACTCGTCTCCTTTTCTAAGCCAAAGCTCCTCTCCTTCTGCGAACATCATCGCTCCAGAGATCAATGCTGTTATAGACTCTTCATCCATCGCTTGTAAGCGCCCTAATAAAGTATTAGGTTCCGCTTTTGCGCGTTCCTGAATATGCATATATTGCTCTAGCTCATTAAGCTTTTCAGGATACTTTTTTACATAACGTTCAGCATATGTGCCTCCACCTGGGTGAATCAGGCCACTTCGAGCAAACCAACGTGAAGACAACTGGGTGCCTTTACATGTTGCTCTGGTAAAAACGAGTGGCTCTGTTACCAACGGATTTAGCGGAAGGTTTCCAGCACAATTCAATGCAAGCTTGTACAACATTTGAATATCTTTTATTGGATATTGAGCTGTTTGCGGGAGCATGCTTTCAGGGGTAAGTAAACGAGTTGGGTAGTCGGTTTGTATTCCTCTGATATCATAAAAGTCGACGGCGGAATCATAATCAAATAGCGACACGAACAGATCAATACGCTCTGGGAGCGAATCTGCAAATGTAGTAGCCGAAAAAGTCGTCACAATTAGGGCAAATGTTAATTTAATCGCTTTTATCAATTTGATTGTTCGTTAAATCATAAGTTTAAAAAACTATAACGTATTATGCTCAAAATGAACATCTAGCATGTTATATCGATGTCAATAATACTTATTTACGGTTTTATTGATTGCAATGTGTGAATTGTCGGATTTTGCTGAACCTGTACGTTTGTACCAATTTTGTTTGAGAATACGGCCTACTCCAAGCAAAAAAAAGAGCAACATAAGTTGCTCTTTGTCGTTTCAATAAAGGTCAGCCCATTAGATGTGGCTCAAAATATCATTACAGCTCTGTTTAGCATCGCCGAATAACATTTGCGTATTCTCTTTAAAGAACAATGGGTTCTGAACACCTGCATAGCCCGTATTCATAGAACGTTTAAACACGATAACGTTTTGCGCATTCCAAACCTCAAGTACAGGCATACCTGCAATTGGGCTGTTCGGATCTTCAAGAGCGGCTGGGTTAACAGTATCGTTTGCACCGATAACTAACACAGTATCTGTGTCTGAGAAGTCATCATTGATCTCATCCATTTCAAGCACAATATCGTACGGTACTTTAGCTTCGGCCAATAGCACGTTCATGTGACCCGGAAGACGACCTGCGACAGGGTGAATACCAAAACGTACAGTTACACCTAATGCTCTTAGTTTCTCAGTAATCTCATAAACAGGGTATTGAGCTTGCGCTACCGCCATACCGTATCCAGGAGTGATGATGACAGACTTAGAGTTTTTAAGCATATCTGCTACATCTTCCGCATTTGTTTCGCGGTACTCTCCCTGCTCTTCATCTTCGCTGATTACTACTTCTTGACCAAAGCCACCGGCAATAACACTGATGAAAGAGCGGTTCATCGCTTTACACATAATGTATGAAAGGATTGCACCCGAAGAACCTACTAATGCGCCTGTAACAATCAATAGATCGTTTGCTAACATGAAACCAGCCGCTGCTGCTGCCCAGCCAGAATAAGAGTTCAGCATTGAAACGACTACTGGCATATCGGCACCACCGATAGATGCAACTAAGTGATAACCAAAAGCGAAAGCGATCAGTGTCATCACGATCATTGCAAACATGCTGCCGTCAACATTAATGAAATGAATCATTAGCAGTGTTGAGATAACAATTGCCGCTAAGTTTAGCTTGTGTTTGTGTGGCAAGTTTAATGGAGAAGATTTAATGATCCCACGAAGCTTACCAAACGCGACGATAGAACCCGTAAATGTTACCGCACCGATGAACACACCGATGAACACTTCAACCATATGGATAACGTGTTCAGCATGAGTCGCAACTTCTGGAGCATCTAAAAAGCTGTTGTAGCCAACCAACACGGCCGCCATACCTACGAAGCTATGAAGAATTGCCACTAGCTCTGGCATTTCTGTCATTTCAACTTTCTTAGCGAAATGGATACCAATACCGCCACCAATCACCATTGCGATGATGACCCAAGTAAATCCTTCAGCATTAGGGCTAAAAATAGTCGCAATCAGTGCGATTGCCATGCCCGTAATGCCGTAGTAATTACCTGCTCTAGCGGATTGTTGTTTCGACAATCCGGCCAAACTCATAATAAAGAATAAAGCAGCAACAATATAAGCTGCTTGTACCAATCCTGCAGACATTGCTTACTCCTTTAGTCTTTACGGAACATTTCAAGCATACGTTTGGTAACGGTAAAGCCACCAAAAATGTTAATGCTTGCGATAAGAACGGCGATAAATGCCAAGAAGCTTACAAAGCCATTACCTTGCCCGATTTGTAGCAATGCGCCCACAACGATAATGCCTGAAATTGCGTTGGTTACTGACATTAGGGGAGTATGCAGAGAGTGAGTCACGTTCCATACAACGTAGTAACCCACCACACATGCAAGTACAAACACAGTGAAGTGACCTAAGAATGCAGCAGGTGCAACACTTGCAACCCATGCGAACGCACCGACACCAACAGCCAAGCCAATAATTTTCTTAGCTGGAGAGGTAGGTTCTTCTACTTTCGCTGCTTTAGGATCAACTTTCTGTGGTTTAGCTTGTGGCTGTGCTGAAACCTGAATTGGTGGAGCTGGCCAAGTAATTTCACCTTCTTTAACCACCGTAACGCCACGCAGTACCACATCTTCGAAATCGATGTTGATATTGCCGTCTTTCTCTTTACATAGCAGTTTTAGTAGATTCACTAGGTTGGTTGCGTAAAGTTGCGAAGACTGAGTTGGTAATCTGCCTACCATATCGGTATAACCGATAATTTTTACGCCGTTCGGAGTGGTAATCACTTGGTCTTTCACTGTGTACTCACAGTTACCGCCATTCGCTGCTGCTAAATCGACAATAACGCTACCCGCTTTCATTGAGTCAACCATCTCTTTGGTGACTAATTTTGGTGCAGGACGTCCTGGAATAAGAGCAGTTGTGATAATGATATCTACATCTTTAGCTTGCTCTGCATAAAGTTCTGCTGCTTTTTTATTAAACTCGTCAGACATTTCTTTAGCATAGCCGTCACCTGAGCCCGAGTTTTCTTGGTAATCAACTTCCAAGAATTCTGCACCCATTGACTGAACTTGCTCTTTTACTTCAGGGCGTACGTCAAATGCTCGAACAATTGCACCTAGGCTACCAGCGGCACCGATAGCAGCTAAGCCTGCAACACCTGCACCAGCAACAAATACTTTAGCTGGTGGTACTTTACCTGCAGCTGTAATTTGCCCAGTGAAGAAGCGACCAAACTCATGCGCCGCTTCAACGACAGCGCGATAACCCGCGATGTTAGCCATTGAAGACAATGCATCTAAAGACTGAGCACGAGAGATACGAGGTACAGAGTCCATAGCCAGCACGTTAATGCTTTTTGTGGATAGTTTTTCCATTAACTCTGGATTCTGTGCTGGCCAGATAAAGCTAACTAATGTTGCGCCTTCTTTAATAAGAGCAATTTCATCCGATTCATCATTAGATAGCGGAGCATTAACTTTCAGAATTAATTCCGACTTCCACACTTCATCCTTTGAAACGATTTTGGCTCCAGCCTGTTCGTAAGATGCGTTATCGAAACTGGCTAAATCACCGGCATGAGATTCGATTGAAACCTCAAATCCCAGTTTAACAAGCTGCTGAACCGATGAAGGAGTAGCAGCGACCCGCGTTTCGCCCGCGAGTATTTCTTTTGGTACACCAATCTGCATAGCGATTCCTTGACTATTGGCACTGTGAATAATCTTTTTTATCTAACGCCTAATTCAAACTCAAGATATTTATAACAATATTTTAGTTTTGTTGGTTATAACGTTAAGTTGCGACTGTTTATCAATTTTGCTGAAATTACAAAGCGTTTATTTGAAGTAATCGCTCAAACCAGTATAGGCAAGTATTGAAATTTCGTAGTGCCAAAATAAATAAAGAGCTACAAGACTATACACTTGTAGCTCTTAAATTTATGATTTCTGTCAACGACTTGATGGGTAACTAAAAGATCCGACCAGACATTTGATCTATGAACATCTGCGCTTTCTTTAACATGAGTTCTTCTGCGTCAGCTTTGTTCGACAGTACATCGGATCGAATGAAACGGTGAGTTTTAAGTTCGCCGTCTTCTTCTTTAGTTATTCTGCCTGCAATTCTATACTGGCCACCTTCAGGAATGACCTCTTGGTAAATCAAAAACTCTTTGTACTCTACGGGTTCAACCGACGCTTCTTTTACTTCTGATTTACTACCGAAAAAACGAGAAAAAAATCCCACGATAACTCCTTAAGGTAAGTTGTGCTGCTTATGGCCCAGAATTGGTTTTTCATACCATTCTAACTCGGCATCTTCATCAAATTGCGTTTGAGACATAACAATAGGTATATCAGTATCACGATCCTTACGTCTGTCATCAATGATCATACTTTCCGCTGCTTCAACCGCTGTCTGTGCGTGCTCTTTTAAAATAACGAGGCGCTCTTCGGGTAAGGCAGAGAGAAAATCAATATCAAATCGAATATAGATTGGACGAAGTTGGCTAAGAGCCAAGCACGCGAGATCTGCTAATTGGTCGTGATTATATGTCGTAGCATACTTGTCTTGTGCTATCACTTGTCCAACGAGTGTTTCCATATAATTGTGCACTTCAACATTCAGTTGCATACGAGTTCTCCTATACCGATGTGTCGATGTGATACGTTCAAACAAAGTTATTGCATCAATGATCTTTAATCAAACGAAGATAGAGCCTACTTGAACAATCTTTGCTCAAGCGCGCGCTTTTATAACTAAAGTTTAGCAAAAAGCTTGGAAATTCATTAAATAAAGTTATTCTTAGTTTATTAATCATAAACACAATTAGTAGTTATTCTGTTGGCTAGTTTATAAGCATGTCGTCGAGTTTAGTTACGTCGCCTTGGTTTCGTTTTACATTCCCGTTGATGCTCTTGGCAGCTATTTGGTATGGAATGAACAACGTTATTGTTCTTACCCGCGCCAATAGTGGTTTAGCGGGTGGCTTGCCTTACGCTTTATTTCTCAGTTCTATTGCCATTGCATTTATTTTCAAACAAAGCCGAATGGCAATGGTTGCTTGTACCATGCTGATTAGCTATTGGGTAATTCAGTACCGATTGCAGTCACCGCTCTATACAGGCTCTACCCTGCTTGAACTCTCAATACTCAGTTTTGTATTACCTGTCGCCTGTTTATTGAGTTATGCATTTAAGAATGGCGATTTGCTTAGCCGCGCATTTTTTGTCTACTTAATACTATTGGCATGCTTCGGGCTTTGGGCGTATGTAACAGTTGATTACTATGTCTCTGGTGGGTACGGCAGCCTCAAAGATACCTTCTTGTTTTCTGTTCCTGAGATATCAAAGCTTCCATTTATACTGGTACTCTACTTGCTCGCAATGGTTGGTATCACCGGTATCTTTGTTTTGACTAAGAACCGAATTATGGATGTATTCATCTATACCGCCATTTTGATGTCTTCGACCACCTTTATATTTTTTCAACTTCAGTTTGTTTCCAGCACAATGTTTTCGTTGTCTGGTGCGCTGATGATGCTCTATTTAATTTCAGCCAGCCACGAGATGGCCTTTAACGATCAATTGACGCAGCTACCCGGACGACACGCACTCGAAATCGACTTAAGAAGCCCGGGACGCAAGTTCGCCATCGCTATGGTTGATATCGATCATTTCAAGTCATTCAATGATTCCTATGGGCATGATACAGGTGATGATGTATTGAAACTTGTGGCTAGCCGCATTCGCCTAGTTAAAGGAAAAGCAAAGATTTATCGCTACGGTGGCGAGGAGTTTACGATTCTGTTCAAAGGGAAAACAGCCGAACAAGCGAAAGTGTATTTGGAGCATATTCGCCAAGACATAGAACAATATGACCTAGTGATTCGAGATTCAGACAGTCGTCCTAAAGATGATAAATATGGTGCAACGAAACGTTCAGATAATCGTAGCCAATCCGTAAACATTACAATAAGTGTTGGTGTGTGTGACAGTTCTTTGGAAAGAAGAGCAAAAGAAGCCATTAAACGAGCAGACGAAGCACTCTATCAAGCAAAAAAAGCTGGTAGAAACAGAATCAAAATTGCGTCTTAATCTTGATTAAAGAACAATACCAAGCTTCCTCCTTTAAAAGCACTTCCGTAGTTAAACGTTAATCCTAAACCTATATTGTCAACAAAGCTGATCTCAAATGGTGGCGTCATCAACCACCCGACCGTTGCTTCATAATAGAAAGTAGTACCAAGAGGTTGTGACACATCACTGCCTACATCGACCCTTCGGATTGTGCTATAGACCGATTGAATTGAGCGGCCTATTTGCTCTATGTCGTATACGAGCGTAGCGCTGTTAACGATATACCATCCTTCACTATTGCCGATTTCGCCTTGGTTTGCTTCACCCCATCCGTAGCCATAGAAATAGTGTCCAGCAGAGGAGACTTGCCATTTGCCCCAATCTTCAATTTTCTTATAGCTGAGCTTTAAATGGGGTTCGTAGATGTTGGCCCAAGCTGTGGTGTTAAACAACAACCCATCCAAAATGGGAGCGTATGATTTACCTGTGGCGCTGTTGTAGTCCATGGTATTTTCATAACGCATTAAATGCGTACCTATCCCTGGGGTTATTGTCCAGTGTTCGTCGAACTTGTACTCATATCGATAAGCGGTATACACATCTAAGATAACTTGCCGGAAATCGTCAAAGACGGTTTCGTTGCCCCATCTAACATTTTCATCAGTTGCTAGACCTGACATACGGAAAAAGAGTTCATGTTTGTTTTGCTCTTCTTCGTCATTGAGGCGAAAAGACATTGGTAGCGTCGATATTCCATACTTCTTTCGATTGGCAACCGAGTCTTCAGTTCCCAACTCTGGATTGTCGGTATTGAAAAGCTCGTTTGGATTGAAATCCTTAATCCCAACGGTGAACACATCACTATCACTAAGTACCACTGTATAGGCAAAACTCTGCTCTAAAAAATTTTCAATGACATCAAACCCTTTTGCAGGAACATTACAGGCAAAAGCAAGAGAACAAAGTGCAAACAGTGTGGTTCTTTTAACAAACACTTATTACCGATCCTTTGTGATTGGAAATCAAACTAAACTTTAATGGAAGTATGCATCTATAGTAATAATTTAGCAGTATAAATCTCATTTACTGCCTTAAGTATCAGTAAAAGTGGCGATATTTGAAACCTAAAGCTAATCTTGGAATGGTACAACTAAATAAATAATAAATTCGTTAAATTTTAGAACAATAGAGTGCTTTCCCCAAAAAAACTAAAAGCAAATATAAAGGACGTATAGGGATGGAAGGATCTTGCCCAGAAAGACATTCGAGGTTTGGAAACAAGTGGTTTAGTACGTTATCTAAACCAGTATTAATTACAGTAGCCTGGATATTACTGTGGCGAGCGGCGGCACTTATGGAATATGCACCGCACGCGAGTATATGGTTTCCACCTTCAGGAGTCACTTACGCTGTATTTCTTATTTTCGGCTGGCGAGCAATTCCAATCGTTCTATTTGCCTCGATAACAACCACCTTTTGGGAAGATAGCATCTATGAAGCTCATCAGAGTAGTTCCACTCTATTATTAACCGGACTGCTCTTTGCAACTGCACACTGTTTTTCCTATTGGCTAGGTGCAACGATATTAAGAAAGCTCAGCCAAACTGGAAAACAATTCCGTATACCCTATTTGATCTTGATGTTTCTCACCATCGCAGCGACCTCATCGCTAATAGCGGCTATTGGCGGTTCCAACGTTCTAGCAATTACTGGAATCATTTTACCAAGTGAAATCATGTCACTTTGGGGCCCTTGGTGGGTAGGCGATTTAGTTGGGGTCGTCGTTATAGCTCCCATAACGGTTGCGATATTGTCAAAATACTACCCCAAAGAAAGCCATTGGCTGGTTGAAAATTTTAAGTCTGTTTATGAGCAATCATCATTATTGAACTATCTGTATAAACAAACTATCGCTATTGTTGTACTGGCTCTTATCAGTGTTTTAGTGTCTATATATCCAGCATCCAGCGTGGTGTTTTGTGTCTTCTTTTTAGGCATAGTTCAGATGTGGATTGTATTTACCGAGAGTGCTGGACGAGCATTTCTAAGTTTGGGAATACTCAGCACAACGACCGCCATCTTAGTCTCATGGTTGCAGTTGGGAAATCACGCGATGGTTTATCAATTTACGATATCTCTGCTTGCTGCAAACACCTATTTTGGCTTATGGGTACCTCATATACTACTTGATAACCGAAATCTTCGAATTCTTGCAGAAAGAGATGTACTTACTGGCGCTCAGACAAGGCAGTATTTTATTAAAAATGTGAAGAATGAAATTAGTCGCTGTCGTCGCATTAACCAACCGTTATCTTTGGCGTTATTTGATATAGATGGTTTCAAACAAATCAACGATACCTTTGGTCACACAGTTGGAGATAAAGTGCTAACAACGGTTTCACAGCATGTAAGTAAGGAGATACGACCTGCAGACCTTATTGGGCGTTTTGGTGGTGATGAGTTCATGCTGTTATTGCCAAGTGACGATTTGCAGCATGCGATTCAAGCCGCGGAACGTATCCGAGATAGTATTGAATGTTTGAGTATCCCATCTTTAGAAAGAAACATCACATGCAGCTTCGGAGTCGTGGAAATTACCTCAGACGATACTTTTGTTTCAGCTTTTGAGCGCGCCGACAACTTCCTGTTGGATGCAAAGAAATGCGGAAAAAATCAAGTAAAGCCTATTTTACAATAAGTTATGTTTCAAAAAATGGTGCAAATTATTTTGTGACACTGTAGCAAAATAAGTTACACCATTACTCACATTTTTAAATCCAAGACTTAACTTTCTCTTCAGAGGGAACCCCTCCTGCGTGAATGACTTGCTCATTCAAGACAACTGCCGGCGTTGACATAACACCATAGTTCATAATGGCTTCCATATCCGTGATTTTTTCTACCTTCACATCAACCCCTGCCGCTTCCGCCACGCTCTCAATCAGTTTTGCTGTGTTGATACAATTTGCACAACCAGAACCAAGCACTTTGAACACTTTCATATATAACCTCTTCAAATTTCCCAAGTAATTAAATTGAACATCCAGCCGATAATCGTGAATGCACTAAGTAATAAAGCAAAAAGTATCCCTAGCAAACGCCACTGCATAACCTGTTTCAACATCACAAACTCAGGAATACTTGCAGCGACCGTACTCATACAAAACGCTAGCGTTGTGCCTACGGGCAACCCGTTCCGTAGCAGGCTTTCCATAATTGGAATAACACCCGTCGCATTTGAGTACAGAGGTATACCAATGAGTACTGATGCAGGTACAGACCACCACTGCCTGCTCCCTAAGTGGCTTTCAATCCAACCGTCTGGTACGTAACCATGTAACGCAGCACCAACACCAACACCTATCAAAACCCACTTCCACACTCGACTGAAAATTTCGTGTGTTTCGTTTTTCGCAAATTCATTACGCTGTTTGAATGTCATCGGGCTGGTTTCGCATTGATTAACGACTCCAGAAGCAATATTAGGTGCATTCTTCATCGCTTTAGCTGCAAAAGGTTGAAGCCAACGTTCAGCACCTAGCAAATCAAGTAACCAACCACTGAACATGCCAATAATCATACCGGCTAATACATACAGAAGAGTAAACTTCCACCCTAAGAGACTGATGAGAAGTAATACTGCGATTTCGTTCACCAAGGGAGAAGTAATAAGAAAAGCCATGGTGATACCTAGTGGTATGCCCGCTGTCGTAAAACCAAGAAATACCGGAATACTTGAACATGAACAAAATGGAGTAACAGCGCCAAAAACACTCCCCATAAAATAGCCAACAACGCGTTTTTTACCAGAGAGATAGTCTCTCACTTTCTCCACATTGAGAGAGGCGCGTAAAAGAGCTATCAAATAAATCATTACTGCCAATAAAACGAGGATCTTACTGGTGTCTTCAACAAAAAAATGGACCGCTTGGCCTAACCGAGTCTCGGCATCTAATCCCAGTAGTCGATACGTAAACCAATCAGCTAATGATGTAAAAACCCAGAACATCTTTCACTCTCCCTACATCGAACATTAAAGGGCAACCCGCTCGTTGCTTATTAATGAAGACGCGATAAGCGCTAAAAAGACGCAATAAATTTTCATGAAGAAATGAAAAAGATCGAGATTCAACGTTTGTTAGGAAAAACTATGAACGTTTAGGTGTGAAACAGCAGACTTTATGCTGTTCATCGAAGGTAATGTGGCAGTTCACTTTAAGCTGTGCTCGAAGCTTCGGCCGTGCTCTTTGAATACGTGACTTTACTGCCGTTACCGTTAAATGATGGAGTTTCGCAAATTCTTGCTGACTGTGTCCTTGTAAATCACAAAACTCGATAACAGAACGGTCATCCTCACTCAAATATGCCAGAGCTTTAGGAAGACATTGAGCAAGACTGTCAATTGGCTCCCGCTCTGCTCTATAGTCCAACGTGTATAGATCATTATTCTCTGGAATAGGTTCTAGCCGCCCCGATTTTCGCCATTCATCAATAAGTAAGTTTTTCGCAACCGTGAACAACCAAGCTTTTTGATTTTCAATATCACAAAATGCTCGCTCTCTTTGTAATGCTCGAAGAAAGGTTTCCTGCAACAGGTCATACGCCAAGTCCTGACAGGAACAATGCTGAGTTAACCATCGATACAGAGCAGCTTCAGTTGTCGCCCAAGTATCTAATAGACAAGGAACTGGCGAATGTTGAGTTGAGGTCATAGTTCAAACGTGCTCCAAAGCTTTCTGCGACGGCCTGAGTTGCGCATTCAGTATCTAAATCATAGAACCTATTTCAGCCCTTTTTTGGGATCTGGCGCATTCTCTGGTAATAAGCTTGTGGTGTATAAGTTGAACACTCCTGTTGCGTGGTTTGAGGATGTGAGATGTTCGCTTAACCATTTAGAAGTTAGCATACCAAGATTAAGTTATAGTGCATTATAAGTGTTAAAAATAACCGGATGCTAACTTGCATCCGGCTTAGTTCTTATGTGTTATGCGTCAGGTCTTAAAGCGTACTTACCTGAACCCAAGAATAAGGTAGCAATAGCGGCAAACAGATAGACAGCTATCCCTTCAACAGCCCAAGCTCCGTATTTGTTTAACGAAAAGAAGTCGCCCATATGTAATAGATAAATGACAACTACACAGGTACCAATAACGACGATTGATGACAAACGAGTAAATACGCCAGCAATAATCAGAATTGGAGCAACCACCTCTCCTAAGTAAACACCATAGGCAATAAATGCGGGTAAACCGTTCTGTACCAGTAATCCTTGAATGAAGTCCGTACCGCCATAGATTTTGTGTATACCGTGTAATAAAAACATAAATGCGAAACTGACACGTAATACCAATTTGCCTATATCCGGTTTTGCTAACTGCTTATCTAATTGATTTAAGATTTCGATCATGACAACCATCCTTTTAGGTCTAATAATCTCTACTATAGAAGCCTATAGCGCACAGTATCACCTAAAAGTATTAATCATCTTCATCAATTTTTCTGAATAAATACATTGACCTAAATCAAGCACGTATTTTCACGCGTACTGTATGAGTAAACCGTCACATATCACATATATTGATTAATTGAATATCAACTTAAGCTCATCAAATAACCATTTGAATACAGGGCCTTTCTCTGTCCCCTTACTGAAAACTAAATCTACTGGCACATTCCAGGCTTTGTGGTCAAAAGCGATGCTCACTTTACGAAGTTCCCCTGATACCAGTAACTCTTCAACCAAAAAGAGGGTAAGTAAGCCCAACCGACTTGTTGTTTCACCAATTCTAATACATTGTAGTGGCTTGAACTCCACCAAACTTTAGGACTTATACTGGTTAAATTGTGAGACTCTTGTTTCAGCTTTCCTCGCACAGCTATCTGCCGATATGAAGACAAATCAGATGGAAGCTTCACTTCTAATTTTGAAAGAGGATAAAGAGGATGACAAACCGCAATATAATCCACGCTGCCGACATAACAGAAGTCCACTTCTTTTGTCATATCTAACTCCGTAAACATCACACCTAGATCGACATTGTTAGACGCAATTTCCTGACAAATATCTGTAGAGGCAATTGTTAGTACATCAATTTGAGTTGAAGGAAACGTATCATCTAAGCGTTTAAACAACTTAGCCAGTTTTTTATTCATTACCCCATCATCAATAGCTATGGTTAATGCACCTTCTTCTTTTCGCTCTATCGATTGAGCGATTTTCTCAAACTCATTCGCTTGCGCGAGCAAGTTTCTTGCGCTTCGAATCAACCGTTCACCGGCAACGGTTAATTTGGGATTGCGAGAAGAGCGATCAAAAAGCTCAACTCCTAAATCTATTTCCAAAGTACTAATGCCGTGACTTACCGCTGACTGCACTTTCCCCATTTTGCGCGCACAGGCAGAAAACGAACCAAGTTCCGCTGCTAGTACCATCATTTTAATTTGTTCAAGACTCAACATATGAATTTATTCGATAGGTATTAACTTTTATCCATCATAGATACAGATACCATTAGCCGCAAATCATGTTTGTTAAATTGAAGGTGTATTGTTTATGAGTTGGTTGTATTTGGTTTTGGCTGGAGTGACGGAAATTGGTTGGCCCGTAGGCCTGAAACTTGCGCAAAGCGGACAATACAAGTGGCTGGGGATTCTAATGGCCATCAGCTTTATGGCAATCAGTGGAACACTGTTATTTATGGCGCAAAAGGTCATACCTATGGGCACTGCCTACGCGGTTTGGACAGGTATAGGTGCAGCAGGAACTTTCCTCGTTGGTGTATTTGTCTATGGGGATGCTTCTTCACTGGTTCGTTATCTTGGTGTGTTCTTGATTTTATCAGGTGTTGTTTTGCTTAAAGTTGGCCATTAATTGAAATAAAGATCCTTAAGGATGAGGATTCAAAAACTGAATATTTATTCACAACCAATCATTATCTTTTCGATAAAAAATTTTTAGTTTTATTGGGATATTTTTTATTGCGTGAGAAAAAGTATGACCTTATTATCGCCCTGCTTCTTGATGATAGCCAATCCGAGTACATCACAGCAGTTTTGTGGCAAGGCGATAGAGCAACTATCCAAGAGTGACTTTGACGGCGCAAATGCGCTTTTATTGACGCTCCACTTTTCATCATCCAAGACCATGAAAAGTGCCTTGTTATTTTGGAGAATTGCTATGGCTAATTCAGCTTCTGTATTGGATTTTCAATCTTTTTCTTCTCAAGCTTTGTCTGCAGAATCTATCGACCTAATCGAAACCTCTGTAGAGAAGTTTGGTGCTCCTTTACTGATTCTTGATTGCGATATTATTCGCTCTCAATATCGTGCGCTAAGCAATGCATTACCAAATGTCGCACTGCACTTTGCTCTTAAGCCACTCCCTCATCCAAATGTTGTTAAAACACTTTTGGAGGAAGGTGCATGCTTCGATTTAGCAACCACAGGTGAAGTTGAACTTGTTCAGCAACAAGGTGTACCCGCTGAGCGTACAATCCACACACACCCAATCAAGCGTGACCGCGACATTCGCGATGCACTAGCCTACGGATGCAATGTGTTTGTGGTTGATAACCTCAATGAATTAGAAAAATTCAAACCGTACAAAGATCAAGTTGAACTGCTTGTTCGCCTGAGCTTCCGCAACACTGAAGCTTTCGCTGATTTATCTAAAAAGTTTGGTTGTTCTGCTGAGCAGGCGTTAGTGATCATTGAAACCGCAAAAGAGTGGAACATTCACATCAAAGGTTTGTCATTCCATGTGGGTTCTCAAACGGTTAATCCACAAAAATATGTAGATGCAATTCGCAGCTGTAAACAAGTAATGGACCAAGTGTTTGAACGTGGACTGCCAGCGCTAAGTACGCTAGATATCGGCGGTGGGTTCCCAGTGACTTACACTCAACAGGTGATGCCTATTGACCAATTCTGCATGCCGATTAACGAAGCGTTAAACGAGTTGCCAGAAACAGTACAGGTAATTGCGGAACCTGGTCGTTTCATTGTCGCACCTGCAGTAACCAGCGTTGCGTCAGTAATGGGACAAGCAGAACGTGAAGGCCAGATTTGGTACTACCTAGATGACGGCATTTACGGATCATTCAGTGGCTTGATGTTTGACCATACTGAATATCCGCTAGTGACATTAAAGCAAGATGGCGAATTAGTACCTAGCGTTTTATCAGGCCCAACCTGTGACAGTATCGATGTGATTGCAGAGAACATCATGCTACCAAAATTGGAAAATGGCGATTTGGTTATCGGCCGTATGATGGGCGCATACACAAGCGCAACAGCAACAGATTTCAACTTTTTCAAACGCGCTCAAACTATTGTGATTAATGAGTGTGAAGAAAGCAGCCAACGCATGATTGGCTAACATAAAATGAATTCAGAAAGCTCCCTTAAAGGGAGCTTTTTCATTTTAGCTTTGTTTAAGCATTGTGCCAACGATGTCCGTAAGCGGCGCTGTAATCAGGTGTTTCTACAACATCACTTAACTCATCAACCGCTTTTAGTGGCCCAACAACGGTTCGATAAGGCATATAACCAGCCCATACAGGCAGCTCCAAATCCTCTTTATCGTCATTTACCAGCCCTTTGCTGACTTTAACCGATGCTTCGGTTAGCGGAATGCGGAGTAACATGGTGGCACTAAGTTCTTTCTCGTTGCTCAAACGCACTTCTTGCGTACGCCCAGGTGCAATGTGTTCTACAAAATGATTCAGCAAACGATCTTTTTCTCTATTGTCATCTACGACTGTAAAGTGACCAAAGACAACAGCAGAGCGATAATGAGCGCTGTGATGAAAAGCAGACCTAGCCAGTATCCATCCGTCAAATAAAGTAAAAGTTAAACAGGTTTGCACCCCGTTTTTCAGTGAACGTAGCAAGCGGCTGTTATTGGCACCATGGATGTAGACATGATCGTCCACTCGCCAAGCTAACATCGGAATGACCACCGATCCCTGTTCATTATTAATCGCAATATGTGCGATTAGGCTTTCATCAATAATTTGGTGAAGACTCTCCAAATCAAACTGAGCTTTGTGTACTGCTTTTTTAATCTGCGTTCTCGGTGTATTTGAAAGCATCGTCTATCCCTATCTAAATCTGTTTTCATGGTTGCAATGTAGCAACACACTGGTACCTTAATAAGAACCAGTTTTGGATTAAGGACAGATCCACTTTGCAACCCATCGACTCCGGTGATTTAGTACTTCAAAACGACAAATCATCGAAACAGGAAAGCCTGTTCCACGCTATTCGCGAAAAAATAGTAAAGCAGCTTTGGCATAAAGGAGGAAGGCTTCCTTCAACACGTAAGCTTGCCGAAGAACTTCAACTCAGCAGAAATACTGTTATTGCGGCCTATGAACAGCTCGCAGCAGAAGGATACATTGAAGCACGCTCCGGTTCTGGCTTCTACGTTACGGTTGAACTGCCTGATCACTACTTGCCATGTGCAGACATCGTCAAATCAACCGAGACCAACAAAAGCATACCTTCTATTAACAGCGCTTTTGCTCCGGGTGTTCCCGATCTGCATCAGTTCCCTATTGCCAAGTGGCACAAGTATGTTCAGCTACACTCCACCCGCCAAAACTTACTTGGCAATAATGGTATCCAAGGCGATAGTGCTCTTAGAATGGCCTTAAGAGATTACCTTGCTACCAGCCGCTCTGTACATTGCGATGCAAGCCAAATCATTATTACGTCGGGCGCACAACAAGCGTTAATGATAGCGCTGATGGCAGTAATGAAGAGCCATGATTCAGTATTGATGGAACAACCGGGCTATTCCAAAATGCGTAAAATCATTCAGCTTTTAAACTACCGGTTTGAGCCTGTTCATGTTGAAGAGTATATAGGTTTTGACTTGGAGAGCATCCTCAACAGTAAAGCCCGCGCTTTATATATTACGCCAAGTAACCAATACCCGATGGGCACAACGTTAAATACGGAGCAACGTTTAAAGCTGATTGAATGGGCAACTCATGGTAATCACTGGATTATTGAAGACGACTATGACAGTGAGTTTCAGTTTGCACATCGTCCTTATACCAGTCTGCAAGGTCTATCGTCTGAAATCGGCCACGATTCGCGAGTTATCTATATCGGTTCGATGAGCAAAACTATGTTCAACAGTTTGAGAATGGGCTATCTCATCGTTCCTCCTGCTTTGGTTGAGAAATGCTTAGAAATAAAAGATGCATTGACCGGAGACTCCCCGGCACACATCCAAGCTGCCCTTGCTGATTTCATAAGTTCAGGCGATTTCCTGCGCCATATCAGAAAGATGCGTAGACTTTATAAAGAAAAATATCATCAGATGATTCTCTCCATAAACCAGCATTTTGGTGATGATGCTGAGGTTATCAGCCAAGCTGCGGGCCTTCACGTTACGCTTAAGTGGCTAAAAGATATTAACGAGGTGACATTGTCACAAAAGACGTTCGAAAAAGGAATTATCATAAGGCCATTAAGTTACTACGAGCATCCTGATTTCAAGCTGCGCAACTGGCAAGGTGCAGTACTCGGGTTTGGTAATATTTCAGCAGACGATATCGACGACAAAATCAAACAGATTGCCGATCTGTTTTATAACTTAGATAGCCAACTGTGACCCATAAGAACCTTTTTGTTACACTCCGTTCAACCACATGGATTTGGACCTTTTATGTCGCAAAGCAATAAAAAGATAACCATTACAGACGTTGCTCAACACGCCAATGTTTCGGTTACCACTGTATCACTTGTACTGAGTCAAAAAGGTCGAATTTCCGCCCAGACAATCGCTCGTGTTCAAAAGGCCATTGATGAGTTGGGGTTTGTTCGAAATCAGACTGCAGCAAACTTACGTACTCAATCGACCAAAACGATCGGTTTGATGGTCAACAACAAAAATGACTTTTCGACTTATCGTATGGTGGCGGGAATTAGCGACGTTCTCGAGCAAAATGGCTACATGCTCTATCTGACACATTGCGGCCAAAACGCTGAGGTCTACGATCAAAAGCTTCTCACCCTATATCAGCAAGGGGTCGAAGGGATCATCATGTCTCCTATCGATGATCAGCATCTGCTATCACTTCGAAAACCAGAAAGCTTTCAAATCCCGTTAGTTTGTCTATCTTCAGCAAAACTCGATAGCGATATTGATTACATCACTCCAGACAATACACACAGCGCAAAATTGGCGACAGAGCACCTGATTCGTCAGGGCCATAGACGTATCGCTTATGTTGGCGGAACAACTGGCTCTCCATGCAGAGATGAACGCATCGCTAGCTACCGTTACACGCTAAGCCAATATGGATTACCTTCAAAACAGGAATGGATTTTAGACGGAGATTTCATCTCCGAAGATTTGGTTCAAGCTGTGAATATGCTACTTACAGAGCAAACTCAAATTACAGCAATACTCTGTCACGATGCTTCCAGCGCTCTAAGCTGTGTTAACGGTGTTCGAAAAAGTGGTCGAGAGATAGGCAAAGAACTGTTTATTGATGAGCGTGTAGCCTTAATCAGCTTTGATGATTCTGAACAGCTTATGCTCAATCACCCCTCTTTGACTTGTGTCTACACAGATCCTTATTCGGTTGGGGAATCTGCGGCACTGCGTTTGCTAGACAGTATTCGTAACCCTTCCGATTCCGATCATAAAAGCATGCTACTGCCAGCTAAGTTCATTCATCGGAACTCCGCATAGAAAAAGCGATGGGATAACCCATCGCTTTGCTTTATGTTACCGTGTCACTATGCCATTTGCTGTTGCAGTGACTCTATTTGGTCAGAAAGGAACTGAGCTCGTGCACCAAATATGATTTGAATACCAGTATCACCAACATAAACCACGCCTTTCGCACCCAAGTCGCTCAACGCATCGCGATTCACTTTATCCTTATCTTTCACTTGCAAACGTAGGCGCGTAATACACGCGGTTGAGCTCGCAATATTGTCCATTCCGCCAATGGCTAACAAAATTTGTGTCGTGAGTTCTTCATCGGTAATTTCATCCAGATTGTTAGAAACATCCGTTCTACCCGGCGTTTTTACATCCAGCTTGCGGATCACAACTCTGAATACTCCGTAATAGATCATCGCCATAGGGATACCAATGAAGATCACTTTGACCCAATTCGTTTCAAAGCCATTTAGTGAAGGCATGATGCCAAAAGAAATATAGTCTATCAGCCCTGCCGAGAATGACTTCGCGATATGTGCATCGAGCACATACATCATCATGTATGACAGCCCCGCCATTACAGCATTAAACACATACAAAATTGGCGCAACGAATATAAAGGTAAACTCAACCGGCTCAGTAATTCCGGTGATGAAACAGGTCAACGCTGCCGAAAACAAAATACCCGCTGCTATTTTTTTGTTCTTCGTGTGTGCCTCGTGATACATCGCCAAACATGCGGCAGGTAATGCAAAAAGCATCAGAGGGAATTCCCCTTGCATAAACTTGCCAGCATCGTTGTAAGTATCAGAGCTGAATGATTTCACTCCATCTGTCAGCATCTTAAACCAAATAGTTTGGTCGCCATTAATAACAGCGCCTGTCGGTGTCACATACTCACCAAAAGTGAACCAGAATGATGGATACCATACATGGTGTAAACCCAATGGAATCAGTGCCCTTTCTGTCAGTCCGAAGATAAAGGTTGATAGCATTTGGTTGTCGCCATTAACCACGGTGGATAAAGCATCGATGCCATTCTGAACGTATTGCCAAACGTAGGGTAAAACTAAACCTAATAGAAAAGAGTAAAACGCACATGAAATGGCTACAAATCGTTTACCGGAAAAGAAGCCTAAGAATTCAGGCAATCGAATGTCGTGATAACGCTTATAGCAGTAGGCCGCTAAGATACCGGAAATCAGGCCTCCAAATACGCCCATTTGTAGCGAAGGAATACCAAGCACTAATGCGTATTTACCACCTGCACTTGCCATTTCTGGAGTAATGCCAAGTAACGCGCTAATTGTTGAATTGATAATGAGTATTGAAACGGCTGCTGATAGAGCAGCGATCCCTGATTCTGAAGCCAAACCTACCGCAGAACCAATCGCAAAAAGTAACGGCAAGTTGTCAAATACCACACCACCAGCATGCATCATTAATGGCATGCCAAATTTGTCACCAAACGCAAGTAATAAGCCTGCGGCTGGGAGCAATGAGATAGGCAACATCAGCGCACGCCCTATGAGCGATAGCTGAGATAGAGGGGTTGCCAATGCCCGCAAATATTTCGTCATATTCATTCCTTAAAATTGTAACCACCATGGGGAAACACCATGTTTCACTTACAATATGACTCTCTAAAAGGCTGATTTACAAAGTAATCAATTCAAGTAAAACGTTTTACCTCGCAAACAATAGTTATAGATAAAACGTTTTACTAACACAATTAGTTATATATGAGAACAGCTTACACTCGTTTATGAATATGAATAAATAGGTCGTTTGCTTTTACTAAAATGCCTGTGAGTCTAGATTTCTCATCTGCTTTAGTACCCAATGAACTCGCTGCTGCACATAAGGAGTCATAGGTACCGGCTGAATTCTGTAAGGATTTGGTAATACAACCGCCAATTGTGCGGCTTGATAAGGCGTTAACTGATGTGCCGAAACACCAAAATAATGCTCACTTGCCGCCTGAACGCCATAAATACCGGGACCAAACTCAACAACGTTCAAATACATTTCCATGATTCGTTCTTTGCCCCAGACTAACTCGATCAGCAACGCGATATAAAGTTCGTAGGCTTTGCGCAGATAAGTATGACTTGGGAACAGGAAGATATTCTTTGCTGTCTGCTGGGTAATGGTACTCGCACCTCTTTTTGGTCCTTGGTCTCCACTGCTACTGATCACAGACAGTAATGCCGAAACATCGACGCCCCAGTGATAAGGAAATCTCTGGTCTTCCGAAGCAATAATCGCTAAAGGCAATGAGGGAGATGTGGAATCTATCGATACCCATTGATGCTGAGTCTGTTCTGGGTATCCCTTGGGAGGGAACAAGGTACGCGAGACCTGCCAGCCCCAAGTCGGTGGGTTCACAAACTTCAAGATAACAACCAGCACCAAAGGCATACAGAAAGCCACAGTGATCAATGTGACCAATAATCTTCCAATTCGTCTCTTCAATTTTCGGGCAATACCTTTCAAATCTGTACCTTTATATAGAATTGCAATGCTAAGTCATTCACGATCCTTACTTTTCCTAACACTGTAATTGGTTAAGCCATATTGAGGTCCAATCTCGCGCGCTAGGTTACACGAGATCACCAAACACAATGTTCAGCGCATGTAAATTTCATCACTCATTTGTTTTTTGAATATTTACTATTGAACAGCAACACACCGTGATTTAGTGCTATTCTCGCTTTGCAACGGCAACGCTCTCTAATCAATAAGGAATGTTTAATGCTCTTAACGCCTGCCATCTGGATATGGTTACCTTTGATTGCCGCAATCTTCAGCGGGTTCACTCGCCATAAACTCATTACCTTTGCTTTATTGGCGGTAGCATTGGTATGCGGGCTTATCTTGGGGCGTATAGAACCCTTAGCAATAGGTATTTCCATCGTTTTACTTTTGGTTGCCCATTACATTCCTACTTTAGTAAATCAAAAGTACAGTAAGCTGCTTGTCTACCTTTGCTGGACAGTTGTTATCCTGACTTGTGGCCTTCTATTCTTGCATCGCCTACCCGGTTTTAACAATTTGCTGGTTTTGGATCATGTCTATGCGGGTCCGCAAAGTCTGCCATTTACGATGTACTTAAATTTGGACAAACCGATAGCGTTTTTTGCCCTGCTGTTAGCTTATCCGCAGCTTGTGGGGAATAAACAGAAACTTCATTTCAGAGGTATCTTGCTGGCGATAGTTTTGCTCGTAAGTTTGCTTCCTTTAGCCTCTTTAACCGGAGCCTTAAAAGTAGAACTTAGCATTCCTGACTGGTGGTGGCTTTTTGCACTCAATAACTTGATGATTACCTGTGTCGCGGAAGAAGCGTTATTTCGCGGGTTGATTCAACAGTCTCTTTCTCGTCGCTACGCTTGGTGGATCGGTTTGATTACTGCCAGCGTGTTGTTTGGGTTGGCTCATATTGGTGGTGGGATGTTACTTGCGCTGTTCGCGACATTTGCAGGTTTAGGATATGGACTAATATTCCATTTCACCGGACGACTTTGGTGCTCAGTACTTGCCCACTTTGCATTTAACTTTGCTCATCTTGTTTTCTTTACTTATCCTGCATTGGCACATTGAGTGGTAGTTGTGGTAACAATGCACTCAATGAGTTCAGGCAGAATTCTAAGTAACTGGTTTATTCGGCACTTATCATTTGTTTCGATACGTTGTATCGTACGCAGTCTTAACAGGATTAACGTCTTAATTTCCGTAGCCAAACGCATTCAAACGAGAGAATTCAATATATGTCACAACGTAACATCAAATTTATTGCAACCGATATGGACGGAACACTTCTCAACGGCCGCGGACAGCTTGACCCTGAATTTTTTACGCTTCACCCAAAACTCGTCGCGAAAGACATCATATTTGCCGCGGCTTCAGGCCGTCAGTACTACAGCTTGCTGGATACCTTTTCAGATGTGAAAGACCAGATCATGTTTATTGCTGAAAACGGCACCTTGGTGATGCATAAAGGCCAAGAGCTGTACAGTCTGCCTTTAGACTCAGCGGTGATTAATGAGTTGATTGCAGCAGCTCGTTCGATTGACGGCGCACACATTGTTCTTTGTGGTAAACGTTCGGCCTACATAGAGACGGAAGATCAACGTGCTCGAGAGGAAGTACAGAAATACTACCACCGCTGTGAAATCGTTGAAGACTTAACGACTATCGAAGACGATTTCTTGAAAGTTGCAATTTGTCACTTTGAAGGTTCAGAAAAGCATATTTTCCCTGTGATTAACCCTGCTTTCGGTGATACTCAAAAAGTCGTGGTCAGTGCAAAAATCTGGCTAGATGTAATGAACCCTGCAGCCTCCAAGGGCGACGCCATTGCTTATCTGCAAAATCAACTTGGCTTTACTTCCCAAGAAACCATGAGCTTCGGTGACTACTTTAATGATGTGGAGATGCTACAAGCCAGCTACCACTCTTATGCGGTAGAAAACGCCCATGAAGAGGTTAAATCTTTTGCTCGCTTCAGCGCACCGAGCAACGACGACAGTGGCGTCCTAGTGGTGCTAAAAGAATTATTAAAAGAACTCGACTAACGATCACGAGCAAGTTAAGGACAAGAAGAGAGCCATACAGTCTTAAAGCTCATTTTCGTCTCGTGCTAAACGGGCTTGTGCAATAGTACAGCCCGTTTTGTCCATCAATTCTGCCAGAGTAATATTTTCATTTTTCGAAATCAGAGCGGCTAACCGTTCAGGAAGAGAAGCTTGCTCATAAGGTTTCAAAGCCTCACTGATTTTTTCAACGATGAATGGCGTATCTGTAACTATGCCAGCGACTTTAAGCTGTTGGTTGTAGTCAGATAGTTGCTCGAAAAAACCTGATATCTGCCAGTTCCTTGAACGTCGAATTCTTTTAAGCTCACATTTGTGCTCAGATGCAATTGCTTTTAACTCATTCGCTTTTTCGCCGCCGATACGTCGAACTAAAGAAGGAAAAAAGACCGTTATTTTTTCGCGCTCAGCACTCAAGGTTTTCAAAACCACAACCAACACCTGTAAAACACATTGCGCCAATTATCACGGCACTCATCTCCAAACACAACTTTGTTTACCTTTCTGATTACAAGCACTTTGCTTGTGTATATTGACTCAACGGCTCAACTACCTAACTCATTATCAAGCTAACGTTTTCCTCACACACCACCCTAAAGCAACATCGGTCACATATTAAACTGCAATAGATGAATTATTGTTCTATTTATGAAACATGTCCGTATTCCACAACACAAATAGCAACAAGTCGATAATATGGACATATGTTTGATAAACGGACATATGTTTGTGACACCTAGAGAGCAGCAGATACTCGCCATATTGCGCGAGAACCCAATGATTCAACAACAGGAACTGGCGGATCAACTGATGATCAGTCGCAGTGCGATTGCCGGTCACATCATGAACTTAACCAATAAAGGACTAATTAAAGGCAAAGGTTATATTCTTGCCTCGCAAAAAACTGCGATTGTTATTGGCGGTGCCAATATGGATCTTTGTGGCAAGGCTTCTGTACCTTTGCTCAATGGTGATTCGAATCCGGGCACACTTCATTACAGCCCTGGAGGCGTTGCTCGTAACATTGCGGACAACTTAGCTCGACTTGGTAGCAAAGTCGAACTGATCAGCAGCATCGGCAACGACCAGTGGGGAGAGCAGTTAGTCTCTGCCTGCATAGATGCAGGGGTTGGTGTTAGCCACCTTCTACGCTGCCAACAAGGTAGAACGGCGACCTATCTCTCTATTCATGACAATGAAGGTGAAATGCAAATCGCACTGAATGACATGAAAGTATTGGAGCAACTCAATGCTGAACAACTGACCAAGCATAAGTCTCTTATCTCACACAGTGATTTAGTTGTAATAGATGCAAACCTGAGTGAAGACGCACTCTCCTACCTGTTTAACTGTATCGACAACACACGTATCTATGTCGATCCTGTTTCTGCAAACAAAGCGTTAAAACTCAAACCCTATTTAGCTCAAATCGATTTATTAAAACCCAACCTTATTGAGGCCGAGCTTCTTTCCGGTATCAAAGCGAGTTCAGAAGATGACTACCCTCGAATTTGCGATGCGCTACATCATCTTGGTGTAAAAGAAGTGGTTCTCAGCCTCGGCTCAAAAGGCATCTTTGCTAGCAACCAAAAAGAGAGCCTTAGACTCAAACCAAGAACCACTAGCGTAACTAACGTTACAGGTGCTGGCGATGCATTAATGGCTGGGCTAGCACACGCAACTTTAGAGATGTGGTCTTGGAACAAGAGTATCGAATTTGCTTTTAGTTGCGCTGAACTTGCAACGCAATCTTATGACACTATCAACCCGCGCATGTCAGACCGCGCAGTCCAACGTTTAATGGAGATGAACCATGCTGAATGATTTTCTTGATATCCACCCTGAAGTACGCGCTGCATTAGACAATAATCAGCCTGTGGTTGCCCTAGAATCAACCATCATTTCTCATGGTATGCCGTACCCACAAAACGTAGAAACCGCATTAAAGGTTTCGAACACCGTTCGAGAATCAGGTGCAACACCAGCGACAATCGCTATCATCAACGGTGGCCTCAAAGTGGGTTTAACTCCGGAAGAAATTGAACTGCTGGGCAAAGCGGGTCAAAGCGTGGCTAAGGTAAGCCGTCGAGATATCCCGTTTATTGTTGCAGCAGGAAAACACGGTGCAACAACGGTGGCAGCGACCATGATCTTAGCGGATATGGCTGGCGTTCGTGTATTTGCTACTGGCGGTATCGGTGGCGTGCATCGCGGTGCAGAAACCACCTTTGATGTTTCAGCAGATCTTCAAGAACTTGCTCAAACCAATGTAGCCGTGGTTTGCGCAGGCGCGAAATCGATACTCGATCTTGGTCTGACTCTAGAGTACTTAGAAACTCATGGTGTACCTGTGATTGGATATCAAACTGAAAGTTTGCCTGCGTTTTATACCCAATCCAGTGACTTCAAAGTTGACTACCGACTAGATTCAGCGAGCGATATTGCTTCTGTATTAAAAGCCAAGCAAAAGCTGGGTTTAAAAGGCGGTGCAGTCATTACCAATCCAATTCCTACTGAATTTGCTATGCCAAAAGATGTGATTGATAGTGCTATTGAACAAGCTCTGCGCGAAGCTGATGAACAAGGCATTCACGGTAAAGCTTCAACACCTTTCCTACTCGCTCGAGTTTGTGAACTTACTGGTGGAGACAGCCTAAGCAGCAATATTCAACTTGTACTTAACAATGCAAGACTGGCATCCGCTATCGCTATCGCTTATTGCGCATAGACTGGATAAATAACAGCCCCACATGGTGCCCACTTATTGAGTGGGCATTGACATATTCCTACCAATCTCAACAACTAAACACTGTTTTTCGAAAGATCGTCCAATTGATCATCAAAGAAGAACTATTCATGATTCGTTGTTTGCTCAGGAATATAGCGATTCAACCGGTCAACTTTTCTATTCTTAGAAAAGAACGCTTCAAACTCGACAAAAATACCGGGATTAAGTTTGTAATCATATTCTCTCGGTACTTCGATTTGAGGAGTAACAGTTAGAAATAGCCAGTTCTTATAGAGTTTCTGTATCCAAGAGGCCGATAACCAGATGTTACTCACTTCATCTTCATCATAAGGTAAGACGCTAATCCCTAACGAATACTGCAGAAGTTGTTTTTCGCTCAGGCGATCAAAGTATTGAGCTTGATGGAGAACTTCCCATTTATCATCATCGTAAAGATATTGAGCACTAGAACCGATAGTGAATATTTGCCCAGCGGCTTTGTCGACATCGTAGTAAAAATTCAGAGTACTGAGCGATCCCAGCCCTTTGGAGTTAAAGTAGAAGAATTCCTGACTCACTTGGGTTGTCCAAGTATCCGATATCTCAGCCACCCTATAGATTTCGGTCCGGGCAAACGGATCTAGAGGAAGTCTTATCTTGATGCCGATATCAAAACTGGTTATCCAGTGACTGAGCTTCTCATCTTGAAGACGAATACCACCAAATGCACCTTTTGAATCTGGGTTAGATGTATTCAGACCACGCTGCTTACTCTCTAGATCATCATAATCATCGGGGTCGGTTTCAAAGATAATCTTCCAGTTGTGCTCGGTGTGGGGTAAATCAATGCGAACCGAAATTCTCTCGTCAGTATCTAAGTATCCACGATGCGAATATTTACCGGAAGACACGATCTTGATATAGCTCTTATTTGGAAAAGGTTCTTCATCCTCTTCCTTAGCTAGGCCATGATCGATAAACTCACTAAAGTCCAGTACCAACTCAGACAGGAACTCGTTAGTTTCATCAACCCACGAGAACTCTTCTTCAGTAAGCGGTACTGAATAACGCAAGTCTGAGTTCGATCGCTCGAAATCAGTGGTATCTGGAACGGCTCCAGTTGGTATTGCTAGCGCACAAAATGGCAGAGCTGTAAGTATTGCAACATAAGCGTGTTGTGCTATTGCTTTACAAATTTTTCTTCCCCAAAAAACCTGAACAATCTCTGAATTTTGATGCCTAATACCTGTACGTTTACAAATATTTATATGCAACATAAGTCCTTATTATTTTTTTGTATCAGTTAGGACAATTTCATTAATTCGTATAGATTTATAAATATGGTTGTAGCTTAGCCAGCCTTTAAATGTGGGTCTTATGATAACTAAACACTTATCTATTTTATTACTGCTTTCCCTTGTTACACTCACTAGCCGCGCGCAAGCTACTGAGGGTGTAAATGGCGAATTTTCTGTTGATATTGGCCCTGTTAACTTAGGTCAGGTAGTTATGTCATCTACTTGTAAAGATAGCACTTGTTTTTACAAGTCGCGTGCTTATGGTGCTTTTTTATTTATCAAAGCGAATGTGATTGAACTGGGTTCATATCAAGAGCTTGACGGCCAAATCATCCCTCTTTCGTCCAATTACTCTGAACGTATAGGCTCGGATAGAGAGGCGTACACCTACAACTTCAGTTCACTTGAAATCACAGAACAAGACAGTAAGGCTAAGGTTTCTGAGTTGGATAAAAATGCTTATCCATTTATTCCATTGCTAAACCAAGTAACGCTTGATTTAGCTCACGGAGTGCTGAAGAAATCATATCAATATGTGCTGAAAGAGAAGGTTAAAGATGTTGAAGTCGATTCCTATTCCACCACTCAAACGGACAAAGGAATGCTCCATCGCATCACAGTAAAAAACAAAAACCGTGAGATGGAGTTCTTATTTGTAAACAACGGCCAAAAACTTCAGTTTGAGGAATTCAATTATCGTGGCTTTAAAATGTCGCGGATCAAATGAGTTCAGTGAGTAAATGCGTTTACAAAACAACGCTTCAAAGAAAAAGCCGCTGACCAACAGCGGCTTTTACAATAGCTTTCACACTCAAAAATCGACTATTCGAATTTTTTGTCTCTGAAATAGAATTCTTTATCGCGTTCGCCAATCTCACGTAGCACTTTGCATGGATTACCCACCGCGACAACGTTGGCAGGAATATCTTTTGTGACGACACTGCCAGCACCAATCACACTGTTTTCACCAATGGTAATACCCGGTAATACAACAGAGTTCGCACCAATCCAGACATTGTCTCCAATCGTCACTGGAATATTAAACTGCGCAACTTTTCTGCGCATTTCTGGATCAACTGGATGACCAGCCGTCGCAATAGTGACGTTTGGACCAATCATCACATAGTCACCAATATAGATATGGGTATCGTCCACCAGCGTTAGATTGAAGTTGGCATATACATTTTTACCCAAATGAGTATGAATACCCCAGTTCGTACGCAAAGGAGGTTCGATGTAGCAGCCTTCACCAACTTCGGCAAACAACTTCTCCATGATTGCTTTGCGCTTTTCAACTTCACTTGGTCGAGTCTGATTGTAATCGTAAAGTACTTCAAGGCATTGCATTTGAGCCTTAGCCAGCTCTTCGTCATCACAGAAGTAAACCTTCTGGCTATGCATTATGTGGGAATTGTCCATAAGAGACCTTTGCTTCAAAAAGAAATCAAAACACGTAAGTTACTAAATTGATTAGATGATTAATCAGAACTATCTCTCACCTAGGTGACAAATAATCACAAATTGTTTAGTGCATCAGCGTCAGAACTAGTTCGTCGTTGGATCGTAATGTTGATCCTCATTAAACTTCTCTTTCACTTCTAAAATAGCTGGAAGTTGCTCAATGAATAGTTGCACCAATTGTGGGTCAAAGTGCTTTCCTGACTGGCTTTCTAGAAACTCAATAGCCTCTTCTATTGACCACGCCGTTTTATACGGACGTTCACTGGTCAGCGCATCAAATACATCAGCAATCGCTGCGATACGCCCTTCGATAGGGATTGCATCACCAACTAAACCGTTAGGATATCCTGAACCATCCCACTTTTCATGGTGAGCGGTGGCAACTTTGTAGGCCAACGAAATCAGCGTTGAACGTGGATTAGAGAGAATATTCCCGCCGATGACCACATGCTTTTTCATTTCAGCAAATTCCTGTTCATCAAGCTTGCCCGGTTTAAGCAGGATACTATCGGGGATACCTATCTTTCCGATGTCATGCATAGTGGTCGCCATTCGCAGCTCTTCGGCATGATCTTCTTCCATACCTAAAGCCATCGCTAAAATTTTGGTGTAATGGCTCATACGTTGGACATGCATACCTGTTTCGTTGTCCTTATATTCAGCAGCTCGCCCTAGCCTTTGAATTAAGTCAATTTGAGTTTCACGTAGCGCTTCAACTTTTACTAACGACAAATGCGTTTTTACCCGAGCCCTTACAATTGCAGGGATAATCGGTTTAACAATATAGTCAACGCCTCCAAGAGCGAAGCCTTTCTCTTCATCAATGGAATCTCGAAGTGCGGTCACGAATATTACAGGGATGCAGGCGGTACTAGGATTATCCTTAAGCAACTTACATAACTCGAATCCCGTCATGTCTGGCATCATGACATCCAAAAGGATTAGGTCGACGCTCTCTTGTTCTAAACGCGTCAGCGCTTCCTGACCAGATCGAGCGAAAGTCAGACGGTAACCTTCCTGCAAAACTTGTCGCATCACTTTGAGGTTTGCCGGTTCATCATCAACAACAAGGATTCGTGGTAATTGTTTGGTGAACAAAGTCATGTCTTATCCTTCTTGTTGTAGTGTTTCAATAGCGTTGATAATGGCTCGTTCTGCAGCTTCAAACTCAAATTCTTCAATAGCATTAACCGCATCATTAATGTGTTTCTTGATTATTTCTGGTGAGCCTTGCTTAAGTTTAGCGACTGTCTCGTCACGCAGTTCGCCAGCTCTGGTTGCGATTAACCAATATTCAAGCAGTTCCTGCAATTCGGTGTTTCTTAATGAAGACTCCGGTTCAACCGTTTCATCCAAAGCATAGAGAACTTGAAGTTGCTCTATATCGCTCTTCAACGTATTCCAGAGTTTTTCAATGTTTGTCACAGCAGATCGAGCTTGTGTTGGCATATGAGCATTAACAGCTCTCTCTAGATCAGAGAAGGCATGCAAGAGAGGTATCAAGGCCAGATTTCCGGTTAAACCTTTCAACCTATGGGCTTGTTGACCCAGTTCTGACCAGTTTTGCGTATCAATGAGCTCCATCAAGCTCTCACTCAGTGAGGCTTGCTTACTGCTCAAACGAATGAGTTCTCCCAGATATAAACGCTCATCACCCCACAGTTTTAGCGCTTTATTCAGGTTCACTACGTTGAATTTCCCAACAGCGCTGTCAGTAGCTGAACCTGAGTTCTGCTCATCCTGAGAGCCAGGTTCAAGATGCAGCACTCTTGCCATCTCTTGAGTTAGAAGAGCAAAATCTACGGGTTTATTTGCAAAGCCGTCCATGCCGGATTCTCTTGCTTCCACGCGATCTTCAGCCAATACACTGGCGGTTAAAGCTATGATTGGCGTACTCGCGAGTTTGTACTGTTTTTCCCATTGACGAATTTGTTTGCTCGCTCCCAACCCATCTAAATTCGGCATCTGGATATCCATCAAGATGATATCCGGTTGCACCGATTTAAACTGTGCAACAGCTTCATGACCATCTTGAGCGGTAAATACTTTATGATTTTGACGCTCAAGAAGGATCCGCAATAAGTTAATGTTTTGCTCGATATCGTCACACACTAACACACGTAAACTTGGCAGATCGAAGATGTGAGATGTGCGGGAAACCGTTGCAGCTTCACTTTTTGGTAGTGGCAGCTCAATGGTAAAACAACTCCCTTTACCCAGTTCGCTCGTTGCTTGAATCGTTCCGCCCATTAACTCAACCAACTGCTGAGAAATTGTGGTACCTAAACCAGTACCGCCAAAGCGGCGACTCATTGATGCATCGGCCTGCGTGAAAGGTTCAAAGATGGATTTAAGACGAGAAGGATCAATGCCGATCCCCGAATCAATCACACTGAATCGAATCCAATCAGGCTTTTGTTCAACGGCGGAAACCGTCAGCGATACACCGCCACTCTCGGTAAATTTTATGCCGTTACCAACAAGGTTCATTAAAACTTGGCGTATACGATCCTCAGCACCTAACACGACTTGGGGTAAGTCATCAGCCATTGCGAGATTGAGTTCTATGCCTTTGTTTTTGGCTGAAAGCCATAAAGTTGAAATAACGGTATCAACACAGGCCGCTAGTTTGAACGGTACCTGTTCAATTTCCATCTTATTCTTCTCAAGTTTCGCGCTGTCGAGAATATCGTTAAGAAGATGCAATAATGAGCGAGAAGAATGCGAAATGGTTTGAAGATGTTTGCGATCCTCGCCTCTGATATCGGAATCAAGAAGAATGTCAGTAAAGCCTATGATGGCATTCATCGGCGTTCGAATTTCATGGCTCATATTAGCCAAAAACGCCGCTTTACTCTCCGCTGCATGCTCGGCGCGTTGTTTCGCCTCAACCAACTCTTGTTCCATCTGTTTGCGACTTGAAATATCCACCATGACCCCGTCAGCCCAAACAACATTATTATTTTCATCGCGAACAACCATGCCGTTTTCTAGCACCCAAACGGTATTGCCGTTTTTATGGTGGATGCGGTATTCAATTTCGTATGTGTCACGTTCATCGATGTTTGCGCGCATGTTCGAGCATAAGTCGCGATCTTTTCCTTCATAAACGCAGTCAACAAATGCAACTCTGCCTGACAAAAATTCATCCGCGTTGTAACCCGTAAGTTCGACGATGCCTTCACTCAGAAACACAGGTGTCCACTTATGATCGAGCAAACGTCTGAACGAGGCTCCAGGAATGTTTTGCATAAGAGAGCTTAAACGTTGTTCGCTCTCTCTTAGCTTCTCTTCCATCGCTTTGCGTTCAGAAATATCAGAAACAAATCCAACAAACAGTGTTTCTCCACTTTCCAAACTGACTCGACCGACAGCTAATCTGACAGGTATTAACTCACCAAATCGATGACGAGCGTATAGTTCTCTTGGAGAGCCTATTATTTGTGCCTTGCCGGTACTGAAGTAGTTTTCTAAGTAGGAATCATGCTGATATTGATGGTTGGACGGCATTAGCATAGAAACATTGCGCCCAATGACTTCATGCTCTAACCAGCCAAATATTTTACATGCTGCGCCATTAATACCGCGAACGATACCTTTCGCATCTATTGTGATAACACCATCAGCAGCAGTATCGAGAATAGCCTGAAGCCTCGCTTCTCCCGCTGTTTTCTCTCTTAATAACTGACGATAGCGTAGTTGAGAACTGACGTTCACCGCTAAAGTAGAAAGAAGCAGCGTAAAGATTGAAACAATGATCGCCAACTGTGTGTTGTCTTGTTCAGTAAATGCTGGGGTAACACACTCCATTTCTTCAATAAAGCGCGCCGCTTCCATACCGGTATAGTGCATGCCAGAAATTGCACAGCCCATAATAGCGGCACTAATCAGATTAACGTGTACAGAACGTAAGGATGGAAATGCGTGTCGCAATCTAGATCGCGCCGTCAAAGCAATGGTTGCCAATCCAACCGATACAACGATAGACAAAGCAAACCAATATGGATCGTAGCGAAGATCGAGATCCATGTTCATCGCTTCCATACCGATATAGTGCATCGCACCGATTCCCGCACCGACAATAAACCCGTTTCTTAATGTGACTTTCAGTGAATACGTTTCATTGATTAACGACTTGAGGACGAAGTAACTCGCCAATACAGCAGGAACGAAAGATAACGCAGTGATATGGTGGTCATATTCCATTTGATGAGGCATGGCAAAGGCAAGCATTCCGACGAAATGCATACTCCAAATGCCACCAGCCATAACAAAAGACCCTGAGAGTAAAGCTATCTGTCTGTGGCTGACAAGCTGTATGTGTCTTGCTGTAGATGCTAAACGCAAAGCGAAAAATGATGCCATGGATGCAAGAAAAATCGATACCGCCACAAGCCAAACGTTGTACGTACCAGCAACAAGTTTATCTGGGCTAACATCTACGACAAAAAAGTGGTCAAACATAATCAATAACTCAACATAACAAGCACTGGCTTGAGGCAAGATCACCTCCTGAGCGTGCACGTTACTATTGATTACGCATAAAGTTAAGTGCTACGTGACGGTTTTAGGATTAAGTATAAAGCCATAATTTTATTGAGGATTTTAGTTATTGAGATAACTCAATAACAAGTGACTGAAGATAAAACAAAAACAGCTATCGCTTTTATTCAAAG
This sequence comes from Vibrio sp. Hal054, assembly GCF_037162405.1. NCBI lineage: Bacteria > Pseudomonadati > Pseudomonadota > Gammaproteobacteria > Vibrionales > Vibrionaceae > Vibrio > Vibrio sp. Hal054. The sequence goes on from NZ_JARLUT010000002.1 coordinate 437,586, forward strand.
CGATAGCTGTTCATTGTTTTGGGCAAAAATTGTATTACAAACGCTTAGCTGTTTTTTAAGCTCTGTACGATTTTCTTCACCAACTTCTCTAAACATTCTTTCGACGGCTTGGTGGTAGCAAAAGATCTTAAACCATAGATATTCATAACCAGAAAATCACCAAGCAACTCGCAATCTGTATCCGATGGCAGTTCACCGTGAGTCTTAGCTATCTCAATTTTTTCTCTGATGTTAACTTTCCACTGATTCAGCATGCCGCAGATGATCGCTTCTACTTCTTCATCTTGCTGCTCAAGTTCACTCAGCGACTTCTGAAGCAAGCAGCCTTTGTTTTCGTGGCACTCTTTAAACTCAATAATGTCATTCAGATACTTTTCAAAGCCGTGCAGGATGGAATCACTATCAACAAAGAACTCTTCAAACGACTTGGATTTGGTTTCAGCATAATGATTAAGAGACGCAAGCAACAAACCACGTTTGTTTTCGAAAGCACAGTAGATTGACCCCGGATGTAAGCCCGTTGCTCGTTTCAAATCCTGCATACTGGTTTTGTTATAACCTTTGGCGATGAACTCATTCATCGCTGAGCGTAAAACATACTCACGGTCAAATTCTGCACTTCTCATTACACTTTGCTCTTCAGCTTTAAGACCCACTAAGTGTACTGGTTTGAATACCCTTTCACAAGATACTTGAACGTTCATTCAAAAAATAACTTGAATGTTCATTCAAGAAAAGGTTAGCATGTGCACATAAAGTCCATGTAGGGCATAAAAGGAACAGCAAAATGACAGCAACATTATTTGAAAGCTATAAGCTCAACGACAAAATTACACTTAAAAACCGCATTGCAATGGCTCCACTGACTCGTTGTATGGCAGACGCAAACCTAGTTCCGACAGACGCAATGGTCGAGTACTACGCAAAACGTGCTGATGCTGGTTTGATCATTTCAGAAGCGACCATTATTCGTCCTGACGGTCAAGGCTATCCAAACACTCCGGGACTCTACACCGACGCACAAATTGCTGGTTGGAAAAAAGTAACAGACGCAGTACACGCAAATGGCGGCAAGATCTTCGCTCAGCTATGGCATACCGGCCGTGTGGCTCACCCTCACTTTTGGGGTGGTGAATATGTGTTAGCACCTTCTGCAGTAGCATTCGACGGAACCGTTCCTCGTATGCGTGAACTGGTTTATACCGTTCCTAAAGAAGCGACGAGCGAAGAAATCGCACAACTTGTTGAAGACTACGCACAGGCTGCTCAAAACGCGATTGAAGCAGGTTTTGATGGTGTTGAAATTCACGGTGCTAACGGTTACTTAATTGACCAATTCCTACACTACGACACAAACCGTAGAACAGACGAATATGGTCAGACAGCGGAAAACATGTCTCGCTTCCCGCTTGCTGTTATTGATGCTGTAATTGCACGTATAGGCGCAGAACTAACCGGTCTACGAGTGTCACCAGCTGGTTATGCGCATATGGCTACAGATGCTCGCGATCGTCAGGTGTTCGACTACTTCCTTAAAGAAGTTGAAAAACGCGATTTAGCTTACCTCCACGAAGGCATGTTTGACGACAGCATGGAATTTGATTTCTTAGGCGGTAAAGTCTCAGAATACATGCGCAAAGCGTACTCTAAGACCCTAATGGCGGTTGGCGGATACAATGCAGAAACAGGTGCAGAAGCAATTAAAGCGAACAAATTTGACCTGTTGGCAATTGGTCGTCCATTCATCGCAAACCCAGACTACGTAAGCCGTGTACAACAAAATAAAGAACTTGTTGAATACGATGCTGCAATGTTAGAAACCTTAGTGTAAGGTTCTAATACTTTGAATATTTAACGGCCCGATAAGGGCCGTTAATCTATCTTTAAGATACAAAGAAAATTGAGAACTCTGAACCCACTATCAGGAATTTTGTGCAATGGATCTAGCTACCCGACTCGTCATGCTTTTGGAAGTGCATCAACAAGGTTCATTTGCTAAAGCCGCAGAACTCCGAGGGATTGATCGTTCAGTTCTCTCTAAACAAATCAAAAAGCTAGAAGACTCATTAGGTTTACGCCTTTTAAACCGCTCCACTCGCTCATTATCCTTTACCACCGCTGGTCTTGAAATCGTTAAGCAGGCGCAAAAAATCCGAGATACCCTCGACGAAACTCATCATCTTGCGAATACTTTTAACGAAGAACCAAGAGGCGTTTTAAGACTCTCCAGCACCCAACTATTTGGCCGAACTTATCTTAAAAAAGCAGTTATAAATTTCCTGAAAAAGTACTCGCAGGTCAGCATCGAAGTCATTCTGGATGATAGAAAAGTCGATCTTATTAGCGACCGATTTGATATCGCATTTCGCATTGGCATTCCTGATGATTCCAACCTTGTTGCGAAGAAACTTGCCGACCATAAAATGGCAATCTTAGCGTCGAAAGACTTCATAGAAGAACATGGATATCCTGAGAATCCAGAGCAACTGGCATCACTTCCTTCGGTTATCTATTCAAACCGTTCTTTTACGTTAGACAAGGTAAAACTTTTCTCTGAAACTGAAGACGAAACGTTCACTCTTAATGCCCAAGGGCGTTACCGCGTGAATGAAGTTGAGCTGTTAATGGATGCCGCTCAAGAAGGATTAGGCTACGTCATTGTTGGACAGATGATGTTAACCAAAAATATTGATGATTTAGGGTTAATCAAGCTGTTACCTGATTTTCAAGTCTCATTCACCGGTGGCCTTTACGCTCTCTACTCACATCGCAATCCACCGCCACTGGTCAAACTTTTCATCGAAACCGTTCAAGACACCATAGGAACCCCTCCAGTTTGGGAATCCTATCTTAACGATTAACCTCTTGCCTCTTCATTTTTCAAATAATACTTACTAAAAATCAATAAGTAAGGGCTTATCTGCGCCTTTTTTACCACAACTATTTCTCTCACGCCATTAGGCAATTTTTTACTCTCGACTTCAGAAAAAATCATATTGACGAGTAGATCATCGAGCGAAATTTCAACCCCTTTATTGGTGCTGTTTTGTCCATAGTAAAATGCCAAAAGTGATCTTCATCACACTTAAAAATTTACTCATAATACACCCATCGAATGACAGACAAATCTGACATTCCGTAAGAAACAATAAAGTCTATTCTTCAAAGGTGAATATTATGAACAAACTAATGACCGTAGCAGCAGGCCTACTTTTATCAACATCAGCTTTTGCTTCTAACGTGACACTTCACAACGATACAACTGTAACTACTTCAAGTTTTGCAACTAAAGCAGAAGCATTGAATGCGGGCTTAAATGTTGCTCAAAATCTATCAGACATGAGCCAAACTGAACTACGTTTCCAACTACCAGTTAACGCTTACCAAAATGTAAACAACATCAGTATCGATAACACTGAAGTAAAAGTTGAAGAGTTCGCTCAAGTACGTGGTGAAGTTCAGTACCGCGCTATCGTAGATGTGGATTACCACTTCGACGCGAAAGAATCACGTTAATCAACACATTTAAACAACTTATAACACCCAGAATTCAAAAGGTATTTATCATGAAAAACACAATTATCCTTGCATCAGGTCTACTACTTGCTTCATCAGCGTTTGCTTCAACTACAACAGTTAGTGACAACGCAACGTTTAAAACTGACACGTACAGCTCTAAAGCTGAAGCGTACAATGCAGGTTTCGACCTTTCAGATTCAGTTAAAGCGATGGACCAATCTCAACTTCGTTTTAATCTTCCAGTTCAATCATACACATTGGTTAAGAACATCAATGTTGGTCAATCTGAAGTGACTGTAGAAGAGTTTGCAAACAGCACCGGCGACATTCAATACCGCGCTATCGTTGATGTGGATTATCAATTCAACGCAAAAGAATCAAACTAAGTGTCACTAAGCCTCGGGGATATGGATATCCCACGGCTTGCTTTCTTCCCCATAATTTAGTCTTTGCTTTACACGCTAATCTAAAACCCCTGCCTTACCGTCATCTCCTTTAAATTGATCTCATTTTTCAACTCAAAACGACTGATTAAAAATAAACCTTAGTACCAATTAGTGTCACATCAAAATGAAACGTGTCGCAATAAAACACCATATAGTGATATATTCGGCGAAGTTAACCGCTGTTAAACAAGCACTAGCCTATTTAGCAGTAAAAGGAATTTATAAAGGTAATGCCGTGGAACTACAAAATCTCTCTCGACCTGAATTAGCTATTGTTTGTAAGCTTTTTGGTGCGCTTTTTTATTACCCTCCCAGAGATTTTAACCAATTCCCTTTTGGAACCTACTTTGAGGAAGATGAAGTAGAAACGCCAATCAAAGAAGTGAATCAGGTTTTGAACAGCTTCAAGTTTACCAATCAAGATACGCTTCAAGATGAACACGATCGATTGTTTACCATTCAAGATGATATGCCAGCCCCACCTTGGTCATCGATGTATCTTGATAGAGAGTCGATCTTATTTGGTCATTCACATAAGAAATATTGTCAGTTCATTGATCACTGCGGTTTGGGTCTTCGTGAAGATGTAACCGATCCAGAAGACCATATCGGTCTGATGCTGATAATACTGGGTATGTTGATTGAAGATGAGCAAGAGCAACATGTAAAAGAGATGCTGGGTGACTACCTTGTTACATGGTCTGGCTACTACTTTTCCAACCTGAAAAAATGTGCAGCTGGCAGTGTTTATTCTGAGTTAGCAGATCAAGTAAAGCGACTGTTGGAACTGCTTTGTACAAGCTACTCCGCTCAAGTACAAATTAAGAATAATTACTTTCATCCAGTTAAGACTTAGTTAACTTTACTATGCAACAAATCTATTTAGCAGGCGGCTGCCTTTGGGGTGTTCAGGAGTTCATTAAGTATGTTCCTGGCGTGATTGATACCTTAGCTGGTCGCGCCAACGGCACCACTTATTCAACCCAAACCGAATATGATGGCTACGCGGAATGCGTTCGCGTCCAATTTGATGAAGCGATCATCTCAGTCGAGCAGTTGGTTGAACACCTTTTCGAGATCATCGACCCTTACAGTGTTAATCAACAAGGTCACGATGTAGGTTTGAAGTACCGTACAGGTGTATACAGCGATGACCAGACACATCTTGAAGCCACGAAACGCTATATTGCCTCACGAGATGACGCAGCAAAGATTGTAGTTGAGGTGTTACCTTTGACTAACTTTGTCCCTAGTGATGAAGAACATCAACATCGCTTAACCCGCGTCCAAGAAGATCACTACTTATGTCATATACCTTGGGATCTTCTACATAAATACCGTAATGCAAAAAGACAATAAAAAATGGCTCGTGAGTTAAACTGCACGAGCCATTTTTTGATCAATACATTTTACCGATACGTTATAAATAATGCGCGGCACAAAGTTTGTTGCCGAATGGATCGCGAAGGTAAGCCAGATAAAGCTTTCTCTCAGCACTTGCACGCACTCCCGGTGGATCTTCACACGTAACACCACCATTCTCGATACCCGCCGCGTGCCACGCATCGACTAGCTCAGGACTATCAACTTTAAAGCCGATCGTCATACCGTTACCATGTGTAGCCGCTTCGCCGTTAATAGGCTTAGTCAAACCCAGCACACCATTTGAGTTGATGTATAAGCAGCGACCTTTTGCATCGATAACGCCTTGCGGATAACCCAAAACACTTAGAATCGCGTCATAAAACGCTTTTGATTTTTCAATATCGTCGGAGCCGACCATAATGTGACTAAACATTTTCCTTCCTTAGTGAACCATCAAAAATAGACTTGTTGCATATATAGTTACCGTATATTTTAACTACCAGCAATGCCTAATTGAGATAATCCGTAAAATTTGACACAACACTAATTTGATCTCGCTATTGTTCAATCGATATTAGTGATTCAGCTTAGCTCAGAGCTATCAAAATTAACGTTATAAGCATTTTTCCAATTGTTTAATCTTTAGTTCCAGTGAGATTACAGAAAACTTTAACTTGATTTCTACCAGCCTTCTTAGCTTGATACAAAGCTTCATCTGACTGTTGGACAGCATTTTCAAACTCAGTTTTATTAAATGGTTTCGCGCAGACACCAAAGCTCGCAGTCACTTGTTCATTCACTGGCAATATATTCGCATTCTGCAAATTAGCTCTCAAATTTTCGGCAATCATGCAGGCTTGTTCGATGGTGACGTTGGTTAACAAGATAAGAAACTCCTCACCACCCCATCGAATAAGTAAGTCACTTTCACGAATATCAGACAAACATTTACTAGCCGCTGCCAAGACGTCATCACCGACCTGATGACCAAATCTATCGTTAATCGATTTAAACCGATCAAGATCGATCAGAATAGAGACAAGTTCTTGATTTCGTGTTTGCATCGCCAACCACTGTTCAAGCATTAAGCGATTACCTAAACCTGTTAACTGATCTTTTGTTGCTATGCTTTCCAACTCTTTTACTGCCAGTTCAAGCGCTTCCGTACGCTCCTGAACAATCTGTTCCAAAGTTTCATTATTTCGTTCTAACTCTTTTGATGTCCTTTCTAATTGACGTTCAAAGCGTTTGTTAAGTGTAATGTCACTAAAGCTTCCCACCATACGTATAGGCTTGCCATTCCTATCGTATTCAACCACACGGCCACGATCATGGACCCATAAGACTTCACCATTGGTACGTACCATTCGATGTTCACTATCGTAAAGACCATCAACTTCCAAAGCCTTTCCAACCGCCATCATCATTTTTTCTACATCATTAGGGTGAATAAACTTTTCTAGTACTGACATGTCATGAACACGCATATTACTTTGTAAGCCTAATATGTCACACCACTTGCTATTGTGATGAACCTTGTTATCGGTAATATTCCAATCCCAAATACCGACGTTCGAAGCTTCCATTGCAAAGTTATAACGCTTTTCACTTTCTTCAACCGCTTGATAGGCATTTTTTAGTTCAGTGATGTCATGTGCGATAACCAATAGTAGCTTGTTGCTTCCTTCCGGATCGAGTATTGGTTTTTTAACAGATTGGAAGTAACGAATCTCGCCAGTTTCAGCATGAGTAGACATTTCTATGGTCGTTGTTGTTTTTCCTGACTCTAAAACTTCACGAGCGCTTTGCTCATAGGAAGCAACTTGCTCTGCGTTGTCGTTAAAGTCAGCATCCGTTTTACCCACCATTCGCTCAGGTGTTGTGCCATACAAACTTGCTAAGGCTTGATTGCAGAGCAAAAAATCCCCTTGCCAGTTTTTTATAAAGATAACATCCGGAGATTCATCGATCACAGTTCTAAGTAAGTTAAATCCCGACACCGAGGCCACCAATGCTGGTAGTTCATCGATTTTAGACATAGGGCCTCTAGCCCCACAGTGACTGCACTCTAACGCATGTTTGTCACTGGCGTATTTTTTCACGCGCAATGCATCGCTCTTACAATGCGGACATCGCTTCATATTGGAATGAAAGTAAGTGCTAAAAACCATGGTTACCAAGAACATATTCATTGAGTTAATGAGCATGTTAACAATTCACTCAATACTGCCGTATCAGGATAGAGCTTAGAGGTTTGTAGGAAAAAGGAGATCCATCTTATTTTGCGTAAAGAAGCCCAAAATCATATTAATTGAACGACTCAAGTACGCTTTAACTATTAATAGCTGGCAAGATTCGCCGTATTCTCAAGAGTTCAAACTTCATCACAATTACAGCTTTTCATTTTGTTGGATTATTACATCATTGTTAGGTTGTTTTTGTTACACAATTTGTATGCAAACAAACCGAACAGAGCACCCTTTAATCATATTAACCCTTAAGATTACCTGTGTATTACTTAGTTTCTTAGTAAATTTTTCTAGCTTAGATTAAATTGTTGTTAAAAATAATTTTAAAATTGTGTAACATTCAACCCTGTTTTGGTTGTTTACTTACTACGAAAACAACCAAAAACGAGAGTTTTTCTACAGACAATGCTCAAAGCTAAAATACAACTAAAATATCGAGCATAAAGTGTCGGTGGCTGTAGAAAACGAATGATAGTTAAACACTTGTAATGTTTGCGATTTAGAGAGATTTAGCCCCAAAATGAGTAACGTAACTGGTCAAAAAGGATTCAGCCAGCTTAGTTCTAATGCTGCAGAGAAACTGGTCGATGTGGTTTTAATCGGTGGTGGTATTATGAGCGCAACGCTCGGTACTTTCATCCAACAATTAGAACCTAATTGGACTATCAATATGTTTGAGCGACTTGATAAGGTCGCAGAAGAGAGCTCCAACGGATGGAACAATGCCGGAACCGGCCATTCCTCTTTAGCTGAATCAAACTACACCCCACAGACTTCCGATGGCGAAGTGACTATGGGTAAAGCGTTAGAAATCTACGAACAATTTCAACTATCCCGTCAATTTTGGGCCTATTTGGTTGAACAAGGTTTAATCCGCGATCCAAGTACCTTTATTAACAGCGTTCCCCATATGAGTTTTGTTACTGGCGAGAACAACGTTGATTTCCTTCGCAAGCGTTATCAAACACTGCGCAGCTCACCTCTGTTCGATGGCATGGTTTACTCAGAAGACAGAGAACAAATTAAGTCATGGGCGCCATTGCTCATTCAAGACCGTGACGAAACCCAGCCTATTGCAGCAACGCGCTCACGTTTTGGTACCGATGTGAATTTTGGTGCGCTTACTCACCACATGGTCGACATCTTAAACCAGAACGAAAACTTCACGTTGAACACAAAACATGAAGTAAAAACGTTGCACCGTCAGTCTGACGGTACTTGGAAAATCACCGTCAAGAATTTAGACAACAACAGTGTTCGTACCGTACACACTAAGTATGTTTTTATTGGCGCTGGTGGTGCTTCACTGACTCTACTGCAAAAATCTGGTATCCCTGAATCCCGCCAGTATGGTGGTTTCCCTGTGGGCGGTCAGTTCCTTGTGACCGAAAACCCTGAAATCGTAAAACTGCACCGTGCAAAAGTTTACGGAAAAGCAGCTGTAGGTGCGCCACCTATGTCTGTTCCGCATATGGACACTCGTTTCATCGATGGTAAAGAAGTGGTACTTTTCGGGCCTTTCGCTAGCTTCTCTAGTAAGTTTTTAAAACAAGGCTCGCTGCTTGATTTGTTTGGTTCGGTAACACCATCAAACTTGATTCCAATGACTCAAGTTGGTTTAAAGAGCTTTGATTTGATCAAATACCTTGTTGGTGAACTGCTGCAAAGCAACGAAGATCGAATGAAAGCTCTGAGAGAGTTCTTCCCTACCGCTAAATCTGAAGATTGGTCGTTGTGGCAAGCTGGGCAACGCGTACAAATCATCAAAAAAGTGGCGGGTAAAAGCGGCGAATTGCATCTTGGTTCTGAACTCGTTCATGCAGCAGACGGAAGCTTAACCGCACTACTAGGTGCTTCTCCTGGTGCATCCGTGTCTGCGGCGGTGATGCTTGAGTTACTGCAACGTTGCTTTGCAGAGCAAATGGCAACTGAAGAGTGGCAACAAAAGATCAAACAGATGATCCCTTCATATGGCGTTGCTTTGAATGAGCACCCTGAACTCAATCAAGAGATCCTGCTGAACACCAGTAAAGTTCTCAAACTGACTCAAGATCTTGTTGAAGTTCGCTCAATAAAAGAAGAGGTCGAAGAATCTCAACAGCCAGCTTTGGCAACCACTGCTTAAACGCCTCTAGAAATCAACAAAGCTAACCATATAGGTTATGCGTTAGCTTTGTTTATCACATTGATTGCGCCATTGAGTCGGCGACAACCCTGTCCAATCTCGAAAATGACGACTAAACACAGAAGCCTCGGCGTATCCTAGCTGAAGAGCAATGTCGGTAATGCTTTGTGCGTGGTCAGCCAGCGATTTTTCCGCCAGTCTTTGCCTTACTTTTTGCAATATTTCACGATAGCTTGAGCCATAACTTTTCAAACGAGACTGCAAAACTCTCGGGTGTAAATCCAACGCTTTGGCGACCCTTTCTACGCTGCACTCACCTGTGGCTAGTAAGCGAGAAATAAGATCAGACGCTTGGTCATACAAATTGTTGGGATAACGCTTGTTTAAGTACTTCAGATGTTTTTCAAAATGTCGCTCAAGCAATTCAGGATCTTGGTAAACCTTCGAACTCAACTGGCTTAGTCGTAGCAGTATCCCATTAAATGACTCATCAAAGAGAATACGCAGTAGTCCTGAGTTCGCTCGTAGCGAGTAATCCGTTACTTCCGATTGGGTTAAGTGAAGCGTAATGCGTTCAACATCTGTATTGAGAATGCTTGCAACAAATTTGGCAAGCTGGGCCACACTCAGTTGTATGAGCTGTTCTTTGCCTATTTCATTATCGACATCAATATTCAGTGATACCTGTACCCAACCATTTCTTTCTTTTAAATCTAAAGACACGCCTGACGAGTGCAAATAGAGGTAGTCGTTAACCTGTGAAAATACATCGCCGACGGTTTTAGCCCTAGACAGCAACATCGGTAGGTCGCCTAGACTCTGTAAGCTTTGTCTTTGCCCCAACATCACGCCAAACAGAGGCTGGTTACATTGTAACGCAGCCGTCTCCATGAGATCGGCTAACCGCGAGTAAGCAATATATGTATCGGGATCACGGAACTGAGTCGCCGACAAACCTACATCTTTCAATATATCTATTGGGTTTTGGCTTAACTCATGGACCAAGCTGTCAAACTTGTCTGCTGCTCCGCTTCTAACGATATACATATTCCAATCCAGCAATGTTAATCATTTGTGAATACAATATATCAAAAAACCTTCGCAAAAAATCAAGTTAACGACAATTTCATGATGTAGATTACGCTCAAGTTAACATTTTATTAACAAGGAGATGTGCCGTGGAGCTTTTCAATAAAGTTGCTGTCGTTACAGGTGCTGCCGGTGGTATTGGTAAAGCGATTATTAATCAGTTACTTGAGCAAGGTGTTAAAGTCCTCGCTGTGGATCTATCGGAAAAATCTCTGGAAATCTATCAAGGTTTTGATGAAGAACAACTGCACACTTTCGCGGCTGATGTTTCTGATTACGGACAAGTCGAAGCCGCAGTTAAAGCTGCAGCAACACATTTCGGTAGCTTGGACATCATGATTAACAATGCTGGTATCGGCATGGCGAAACCATTACTAGAGCACGACCCTATCCATGATTTCGATCCAGTTACAAAAGTTAACCAAAATGGCGTGTATTACGGAATTTTGGCGGCAGCACATCAGTTTAAGTCGCATGGTACGAGAGGTGTCATTCTTAACACCTCCTCAGTCTACGCACAGATGGCTTCGGAGATGACGTTCACTTATAACGTCAGTAAAGCGGCCGTTGATATGATGACCAAATGCGCGGCACTTGAACTTGCGCCTCTTGGTATCCGTGTGGTTGCTATTGCCCCCGGACGTGTTGATACACCGATGCTCCGTCAATATGAAGCATTTGGCCTTTGGGAACACATTAGCAAAGAACAGATGCGTCAAACATTCACTCAGCCTGAAGAAATCGCCAACGTGGTTTCATTCTTAGTGAGCGATCAAGCCAACTGCATTAATGGTTGCACTGTTAGTGCTTCCGATGGTTTCGAAAACTTCAAATACCCTCTTTTGGGTTAAGAAATAACAACAAGGAAGAGAACAATGTCATTACCAGAAGTGATTCAACATCAAGATTTTCTGCTAACACTTAATACCAACGAAGAATCTATAGTCAAAGATGCATTACCGGGCGTAGACGTATACCCACTGTTTCTAGATCCGGAAAACGGTACTTGGGTTATCCGTGCGAAGTTTGCACCGGGCATCACGCTACCAAAACACTTCCACACTGGCGTCGTGCATTTCTATACGTTAAGTGGTGCTTGGCACTACATGGAATATCCAGATCAAGTTCAAACCGCAGGTAGCTACCTGTACGAACCAGGCGGTTCAATCCATACTTTCCACTGCCCTAAAGACTCAGGTGGTGCTGACGGATTTATGGTGATCTCAGGGGCGAACATCAACTTCGACCAAGAAGGCAATTTCATGAACATCATGGATGCTGGCTGGATTGAGCAGGTACTTATTGCGGCTGCAAAAGCGCAAGGTATCAAAGCACGTTACATCAAACCGGGTGCAATTGCTCAGTTAAGTGACCAATAGATCAGTAAGCTAACAACATGATTCACTTATAAAGCACCAGCTTTTACAGTCGGTGCTTTTTGTTATTCAATGTCTTTCAAAGACTTAGTGTAGACATGGGTTGTCTTACTTCTTTCAAATCCCACTTTGGGATAGAACAGATGCGATTCCTCTCTTTCAATATTGGATCTCACCACCATTGTCTCTAATCCCTGCTCAATAGCCCACTCTTGTGCAGCTCTCACCAACGCTTGCGCGATGCCAAAACATCGATATTGTTTACCAACGACCAAACCTGTGATTTCAGCTTTAGTGCGAGACTCTAGAAACATTCGTTTCTCAACCACCAGCCAAGCGCATACTTGGTTATCGACTACTGCGATATAAACACAATGCAAAGGTGAACAACTCAATTGCGTTAACCAAGTTTCTGTGTCTGTCGTATTTGCTGTATAACCAAGTTCTTGCGTTAACGTTGCTATCTGGTTGGCATACTCAGAACGTGCAGTCGTGATTTCAAATTTCATTAACGTCCCTTGTTATGGTCGAAATAAACATCAACATGGCAGTATTCGAGCATCTTGGCAACAAATCTCAGACAAAATAAAACCTCTATCAAGAGGTTTTATTTTCGTTTCAACTTATCTTTATTCGGCAAATTTTGGATAATCCGTTAATCCTTTTTCTGCACCGCCAAACAGAGTATTAGGATCATGGGCTGCCCAAGGTTGACCATTTTTAATACGCTCAGGCAGATCTGGGTTTGATACATAAGGGCGACCGAACGCAACCATATCTGCTAAACCAGAATCTAAAGCCAAAAGCGCTTTCTCAACATTGTATTTACCAGCGTATATCAAAGTGCCAGTAAAGGCTTCGCGTAACGCCTGTTTAAACGCTACAGGCATTAACGGTGCGTCGTCCCAGTCAGCTTCTGCAATATGTAAGTATGCGATGCCGTGTTTATTGAGAACTTTCGCTGCTGCCACATAGGTTTCTTCAGGGTTCGCGTCAACCGTACCATTTAGAGTTGTTAACGGAGCAAGGCGAACACCGACTCGGTCAGAACCAATGGCATCACATAATGTCGCTACCACTTCATCAAGGAAACGCAGGCGATTTTCAAGGCTACCACCGTACATATCGCTACGATTGTTTGATTCAGAGTCAATAAATTGATTGACCAAATAGCCATTAGCCGCGTGAAGTTCGATACCGTCAAAGCCTGCCAACAGCGCATTCTTTGCAGCTTGGTGGAACTGCTTAATCACAAGATCAATATCATCTTGAGTCATTTCACGAGGCATTGCCGTATCAACGAACCCTGGCGCATCAGTGCCGTTATCAACAAACACTTTCACACCTTCAGCTTTAATAGCAGAAGAAGAAATTGGTTTCTCGCCGTTAATGTTATCTGGATGAGTGACACGCCCCACATGCCAAAGCTGAGCGAAAATAACACCGCCTTTCGCATGCACTGCATCCGTTACCTTCTTCCAACCAGCCACTTGTTCATCACTGTAGATACCCGGAGTCCATGCGTACCCTTTTGCGTTTGGCGCTATTTGGGTACCTTCACTCACAATCAACCCAGCGCTAGCGCGTTGTGCGTAGTACTTTGCCATTAAGTCGTTGGCCACATCGTTTGGCTGACTTGCTCGTGAACGAGTCATCGGAGGCATAACAATACGGTTCGCTAATTGAAAACGACCTACTTGAATCGGTTGAAACAATGCGTCAGTCATAAGTTCCTCGGTTGGATAAGTGAATACTTGTATGGGGAAGATTCTAACAGTGAACTAGGAACTGATTAATCAACGAACGGACAAAACATTTTTGCAAATATCACAAAAATACTTATCCGTACGAACAGGTTTAGCTGGTTTTAAAGAGTGAATCGAGGTTTGATAAAGTCGATAAATGCCGATATTCGGCGAGCCACTTGAGATGATTTATAGTACACCGCATTGATCAACTCACGATCTGAAGACTCTTTACTGTATTCATCTAACAGTACAACTAATCGGCCTTCGGCAATGTCTTGTCTAACCATATATCCTGACAAACAACTGATACCATTACCGGCAAGAACCAACTGACGTACCGTTTCACCACTGCTGCAGGCAATAGTTGGTTCAATATGATCTACACCTTCTACAGGCCAGACATTCAAACTTTTTGGTCTGGTAAAACCGACAATCTCATGTTGAGAAAGATCATCGGGCGTATTCGGAAAGCCTTTTCTCGACAGGTACTCTGGAGAAGCAACAACGAATAAACGGCTCTTACCAAGAAAACTGGAATACAAGGTTGAATCAGCCAACTTGCCAATGCGAATCGCCACATCTGTGCGCTTTTCAAGAAGATCGACATAGCCTTCGTTTGAGGTAAGTTCCAGTTCAATATCGGGGTAAGCTTGTTTGAATTCCCGAATCAATGGCACTAATTGATTGAGCATAAACGGGCTGGCAGCATCTACACGAAGCTTGCCTTTGGGCAGCTCTCCGCCGCTGGAAAGATCTTCTTCCGCTTGCTGAAGATATTGCAGACCAGAGCGCACAGAATCAACAAAGCGTCTACCTTCTTCCGTCAACTCTAACCGTCTTGTCGTTCGATTGAGGATTGTGATTCCGAGTTGCTTCTCAACACGGCTCACTGCTCGCGAGACTTTAGCCACCTGTACACCCATGGTTTCGGCGGCAAGTGAAAAACTGCCACTGTCGACAACATTAACTAAGATCTCTAAATCATCTGAACGAGTGCGCATCGAATATCCGTTTATTGCAAATTTGACAAAATTAAACTGATGATAGTCATTTTGAAATGAAAACGAAACCCAACACTTCACTCAACAGAGAGCAATATATTGGGTTTCGTTGATATTTGTACGCAAACGGTAAGTGGTTAAATCACGCACTCTTTAACTGAATTAGCTTTACCAACACCTTTTTCGATGATGGCTAGCATTTGGTCGTTCTTTACTGAAGACACAATCTTATCCAGTAGATTCTCCGCCGTCTCCTGCGAGGAAACTTCAACTAAGCAATAATATGAGTTGGAAATCTGCTCTGTCACGTTGCGGATTGCCTCTTGGTCTCCCAACTCGGTTTTCATAAGCGTATCGATTGATTGAGTAAACTCTTTAGCTCTTTGGGCTGCATCTCCGAAAACCTCAAGGTTCAGACTATTAAGATCGATTGACTGAGCTTGCAGTTGCAAAGTATCCACGGCTTTATTTGCGACCTCTTGAGCTTGGTCGATGACCTTACTCGCATCATCACAACCAACCAGAGCAAGGGTTAAAGTCAATGTCATTACCGATTTTTTCATTTTTAGCCTCTGAGGAATAATTGACGCTTCGATACTAAACCAAGCTAAAAAGTCATTGAACTAAAATAGCGTAACAAAATGCGAGACTATACCTTTACAACAGGTGTTCGCAGGTAACTTCACACGTTTCTATATCAGCCACTTAAAAGACTTAGCTAAAAACTCATCGGTATTTTCTGTGACAATTTCACCATGTGCCATAACTAAAGTCTTGGTGTCCCAACTCAATAGCCTATCGAGATGTGTACGTGCATCTTGTTTGCCGAACATAAAACTTAAACGCCAATCCAGCGGTGTTTTGCCGTTAGGGGCAAGGATTCCAGCGCCCTTAGCTGCCAATCTTTGCCAATAGTTAAAGCTATGTCCTGAAAAATTTTCTACCAAATCAGTCACGATTAAAGTCCCAGAGACTTTGTGGTAAAACACGCACTCTTCCATCAATGGAGAACCCGAAAACAACTCTTGCTCGATATCATCTTCCCAAGCCCAGTTTTGCAGGCTATTCAAAGAACCATCAAAAGTAATATCACTGCGTTTTTTAATCACTTCATCAGTTCCAAACACTTGAACCTCTGGATAAGTCGAAATCCACTCAGGCAAGAACAAATGGTGTAAATGATTAGGCGCTATTAAGTATTTCACGCATCCTAGTGCTTCTAACTGAACTTGGATTGTTTCAGACAGTTTGATCGGGCTATGCACCCAGAGATCACCGTTGGACAAACGAACCACTGTCATACGAGTGGAATAAGGCAGACCGAAGAATTGAACTGGTTCACCGTTAAATATCCAAATTTCATTAGCTAACTTTTCCATATTTCTCCAATAACACAAAGTCACCGCAAATGAAGATCAAGCTAGATAGCTAAACACGGTGGTTGTGTTTTTATCAATAACACCAGACATCAATATTGGTGTCGGAAGCTCCAAAAGAGCAGAATATTATGCATTTAGTTGCTCTACCTTAAACTATTTTAAGATAAAGCTAAACTATCGCTTGGTGACAACAGTCTTTATTGAGACAATCCTTGCTGTCACTTCCATATTAACGGACAACTATGAAACTATTAGTACGCAACCTTGCTCGTACAACGACAGAACAAGACATTCGTAAACTATTCTCAGAACATGGAACAGTCACTGAATGCACTCTCGTTTTAGATCAAGAAACGGGTATCTCTAAAGGCTTTGCTTTCGTCGAAATGCCAGACGTTTCAGAAGCTAAAGCTGCTATTGCTGCGCTGAACCAAACCAGTGTTGCTAAAAGTAAGATTCGAGTCAAAACGGCTCAATAGAACGAATTATCAAGCCAGCCGAAACGCTGGTTTTTTATTGTCTAGAAACTGTGTGTTATCTGATGTTTCAAATGCATCGTGCTCCCTACAGGAAACACTAACAGCAGCAAACAAAACGCTATTAATTTGCTAACAAAATTGATTATTGCTGAGAAAGTTTCTTAACATGAGCCCGTAGTTTTTTCAAAGCCCAATCGTAATGACTTGGCATTGCTGAAACACAATAACTTCCAAGGGTTGTAGATCCAGTCCAATTAAAAAACTGCTTAGTAAATAACGCCTGATCAGAAAAACTCAATACTCGTTCAAGTGCAGCTTGATGGCTTGTGGTAACCAGCTTTCTTGCATCAGATAGCTCAGTGGTTTGGTGTTTCTTCCAAAACTCTACATTCATTTCGCCGTACGTTTTCCAGTTATAGGGTTCAGGTAGAAAATCTGCCTTTTGGCCAAGCTTGTTAGAATCAATCCACTTTATTAATAGCTGATGCCACTCATAAAGATGGATCAAAACGTCTCTCAGGTTACGATCGCGCTCCCAGTGCTGCTCTTTCTTGTTCGGGTCACCGGAGAAATTAAATTCAGTATTCAGCGCCAGCTCAGTCATCGAGTCGATGTAGTTGCAAAGCTTAGAAAAGTTTTGTTCTGCTTGAGAGATCAGTTCTTCTTTTGTTTTTGCTCTTGCCATATGTTAGCCATCTACTGAGGTAACCTACTAGTTACACAGCCCTGAAAGAATCTTAGGTCTATTGGATTCAATGTATTCTATGTCTCGTAGATAGGATTTAAGGTGGCCTTGATCAATATTCTCACAAAACTGTTGATTACCTTTGTTTGCTTCCTGACGCATAAAGTTAACAAGGGCGTTTAGCCGTTTAATCATGAAATCGGGAATTTGTTTTTTCTGTTCTTCGGACGTTCCATAGCTGTCGCAGAACAGCTTGGCCCTTGATATTTGTTCTTCTAGCGTGCCGAGCTTGTCGTCACTGTTGGTCTTAAAAGGCGCCCAGCAATAGAGCGAATAGGCGAGATCCCAGACTCTGGGCGCAGGGTGTGCGGTGTCGAAATCAAAAACACCTGTTACTAAATTGCCCGTTAGCGCGACATTATAGGGGGCGAAGTCACCATGACATATGACCTCGTAGGGTTCCTGAGGGGGCAACATCCAAGTAAAGCTCGATATATTCTCCTGCTGCGCAAATCCTAATGAAGCATCATGGATTTTTCGCAGGAGCTTAGCGGCTGATATAAGAGCTTCCGTACTCGCAATAGCATTCGTTAACGGATAGTTGTAAGTGTCACCGGCTACAAAGCTCAACATCTCTTGGTCACCATCAATACCAATAAATTTAGGCGACTCACTTAAACCTGCTGCTTGTAAATGATTCAGTAGATTATGAATTGTGGAACTCCAAGGCTGAAGTGGGCGATAAACACTATCTCCCACTCGATATATTGACTCTCGTCCGCCTGTCAGTTCTTGCGCGTCTTGCACGGTATCTCCTTCACCGAAATGGCAACTATTCCCTATTGGAGTTCCCTATTAGAAATGCCGGTCAATCAAATGTCACTTCTTGGAAATGAGGATTCTCCATAGTGACTTTCAACTTAGCAACTGAATCTAATACCACCAATACATCACTGTCTTGAGTGAGCAATTTTATACATTCTTCACCGAGACTGTTTTTTGCTGTATCCAGCGCTTTGCCAGAAACAACTTCTCCTGATTTTAAAGTAGTTTCAATCGGATACTTGAACAAACAGACTATCTCTATGTAGTCGTAGTTACCACAGCTAATCATAAATGCACCCTATTAATGGAGATGAACAATTCACTCTTGCTAAACTAGACTACCAAGATAACGTAATTACTTCATTACCTTCTCAAATCTGAAGAACTCGTCTTCATTCAAGCCTGAGTCATCGATGTTGCTCTCCCGAACCTGAGAATCGTCTTCTAGATGGTATTGGTTAAAGAACTCAACAATGTGGAAACCACACTTATTGACATAAAAGTTGATGTTCCTTTTTTCAAAATAAGGCGTGACTGTTGTCCAAACCTTAGTTTCAGGATACGCCGCTTCAATAGCTTTCCATGATTCCAGCCCTAAACCTTTGTTATGGCTTTCGGGATAAATAAAAAACAGATCGAGACTGTTGTTTTGGGTATCCGTATTAATATTCAGTACAACACCACCCACTTTCTCCTCTCCGTATACTATATGATTGATGACGCCTCCCTTGGCGTTAAAAGAGCCAGTTATATCTGCATCTGATGGGATCGGCTCACTGTGCGATGGGCCAAATTGCTCGACCAATGCATCGGTAAAAGTCTGCTGCAACTTGGTTTTAAAAGCCGACAGTTCTTCTAATTCTACTGGTACTAAACGTACACATTTCTTATTCATAACCTAAATTAACCTTTTGAAAATAGCTTTGTTATTTTCTCTTTTAAATTCTTTTTATTTCGAACAAATCAACAAAAACTGACTGTCACTGGTAAGCATAGGATCTGCTTCAGTATTACTTCAGCCCGCCACCTAACGCTTTATATAGAAATACCGCGTTATTTAGTTCTTGTTGTTTGAGTTCCAGTAACGTTTGTTTAGCTAGATAAAGTTGTCGCTGCGAATCCAACAGTTCTAAACGTCGCTCCACACCCGCCTTGTAACGAAGATCAGATAACTTAGCCCTTCTCTCCGCTGCAGATACGACTCTCTTTTGCGCGATAGTTTGTAACTGATATGTTTCACTTCCAACTAAACCGTCTGCGACTTCTTTAAACGCAACTTGAATTGCTTTTTCATATTCTGCAATTGAAGTCGATTTACGAACTTTCGCCAGTTCTAACTCCGCATCAAGTCTCCCACCTTGAAATATAGGCAGTGTCACTTGCGGTGCTATTGACCAAGTTTCGAAGCCGGATCCCACTAAGTTCCTCACATCTTGACTTACATATCCGATCGAAGTTGTCAGTGATATACGAGGAAAATACGCGGCTCGAGCTGCACCAATATCCTCGTTAGCGGCAATTAAATTCTGCTCCGCTTGCAAAATATCAGGTCGATGTAGCAACAAGTCAGACGGCAACCCAGCAGGTAAAGAGGTATTCACTGATTGATCAGAGAGCAAATCTGGCTCTGGAAGATCGTTCGGTATCTCTGAACCGACTAACTGACGCAGTGCGTTCCTTGCCTGCTCTAAAGCTCGCTTATTCGCAATCTTAATCGCTTCTGCACTTGCTACTTGCCCCTCTGCTTGAGCGACATCAAGAGCACTGTTTTGATTAGCCATTCGTAGTTGAATCGTTAACTCTAGTGATTTTTTCCAATCCGCTAACGTATCTTCCGCCAATTTTAGTTGCTCATAGGCGAGTTGTTCAGAAAAATAGGCTTCACTAATCGAACTAATCAAAGATATTTGTGCCGCTTGACGGCCGTAATCACTCGCTAGATAGCGGGCAAAAGCCGCATCTGACAACGAACGTGCGCGTCCAAACAAATCAATTTCGAATGCACTAATTCCAACGTTTAAACTACTCTGCTCTTCTATTTGAGATACCTTGGGATCTCCTCCAGTAACAGATCGCTGCCTTGTAGAATCAAGTGATAGCCCCACATTCGGCAATCTTGCAGAGCGTTCAATGCCATATTGGGCTTTCACTGCTTCTACATTCAGTGTCGCAATACGAAGATCCCTGTTATTGATCAACGCTAACTCGATAAGCGCCTGCAAGCGCTTATCAATGAACATTTCACGCCAACCCATTTCCGCCGTTGGATTTGTAGATGCCGTAATGGTTTCACCATTTACAGTAAATACTTCCGGTACCGGCGCAGCTGGCTTAGTCATTTCAGGAGTCAGAGAACAGGCTGACAGAAATAAAACCATAATAAAAACAATGTAATGCATAGTACTAACCTTTAAGCTGCATTGTTGACTTCTTGTTGCTTTGTTGCCAAGACTTTAAACGCTCTTGAATACTCATCACGAACACGAAGAAAGCTGGTACAAAGTAAATGGCAAGTAATGTAGCGCTAACCATTCCACCGAACACACCTGTTCCGATAGCTCGTTGAGTTTCTGCACTAGCGCCTGAGGCTAACATCAGTGGTACAACACCAAGACCAAATGCCAGAGAGGTCATCAAGATAGGTCTCAATCGCAACTTCGCAGCTTGAACGGCTGACTGAACCAGCCCGTTGCCTTGCTCTCTTAACTGTTTGGCAAATTCAACAATTAGAATTGCGTTTTTCGCCGAAAGACCAATTACGGTGATCATCCCGACTTTGAAGAAAACGTCGTTTGGCATGTCACGAACCACAATGGCGAGTACCGCTCCTAACAATCCCAAGGGCACGACCAACATTACCGATAAAGGAATAGCCCAACTCTCATAAAGTGCCGCAAGCACTAAGAAAACGACTAGCATCGATAGCGCCATTAGCATCGGTGCTTGTTTCGATGAGTGAAGCTCTTGTAAAGCCTGTCCTGTCCATGCGATGGTAAAGCCTGATGGAAGTTGCTTCGCCATTTGTTCTATTTCAGCCATCGCTTCACCGCTAGAAACTCCGGAAGCTGCACTACCAGAAATTCGAACCGCAGGATAACCTTGGAAGCGAATAAACTGCGGAGCTGACTCAGACCAAATAGGCGTCACAATTTCTGATAACGGAACCATACCACCATTAATATTTCGTACATGGAGCTTGAGCACATCCTCAATCTGCATCCTTGATGAAGCATCTGCTTGCATAATGACTTGCTGCATTCTGCCTTCATTAGGAAAATCGTTGATGTATAGCGATCCAATCGCAGTGGATAGCGTCTCACTAATACTCGTGAATGAAACACCTAATGCCTCAGCTTTCTGGCGATCAATATCTAAATGAATACTTGTACCCGCAGGAAGCCCATCAGAATAGACATCGCTAAGTGATTTGCTATTTTTCGCCAACTCTAACATCTTCGTCTCAACGACTTTCAATGCCTCGTATCCCTGATTTCCGCGGTCTTGCAAGAAAAACGTAATATCAGAGCTGGTTCCTAGCTCTTCAATAGAAGGAGGCAGCATGTGCATAACCGTGCCTTCTTTTACGTCAGCCATCGCCTCCTCAGCAAGTTTTAACTCGCCAAGTGTTGAGGTATCGTTACGTGTTTCCCAATCTTTCAATGTGGTAAAACTTTGCGCTGTATTCGTGCCTGAACCGGAAAAACCAAAACCAATAACCGTCATTGTTGACTCAATCGACGGACGGCTTAACGCATGCTGTTCAAATTTTTTCACAACATCCAACGTACGCACTGTGGTTGCGTCTGCCGGAAGCTGAATATTGGTAATAAAATATCCTTGGTCTTCTTCTGGTAAAAACGATGACGGCAACTGCCTGTACACTAGAATCAAAATTGCGCACAGAAACACAAAGACAAGCATCATTCGTCCTTTGCGATTCACTAACACGTTGACCTGAGATTCATACCGATTGTTCATTCGGTTAAAGCCACGATTAAACCATTTTGCAAATCTTGTTTGCTCGTGGTGATTAGCATTAACCGGCTTTAGCAACGTGGCACAAAGCGCTGGAGTTAGTGTTAGAGCCAAAAATGCTGAGAACAGAATTGATACCGCCATCGATAATGTAAACTGCTTATAAATTGCGCCAACCGAATCACTGGCAAATGCCATCGGGATGAAAACCGCCGTTAGCACAAGTGTGATGCCTATAATGGCGCCAGTAATTTCTTTCATCGCCTTAGATGTCGCTTCTTTCGGAGATAAATCTTTTTCCGACATCAATCGTTCCACGTTTTCGACAACGACAATCGCATCATCGACGATAATACCTATCGCCAGAACCATACCGAACATCGTTAACACGTTGATCGAAAAGCCAGTTAACAACATGACGGTGAACGTCCCCAACAAGGCTATCGGTGCAACAATAGCGGGGATCAAGGTGTAACGAATATTCTGTAAAAACAGAAACATAACAAAAAACACCAGCACCATAGCTTCAACTAAGGTATGGATAACCTTATTGATTGAAACTTTAACGAAAGGTGCGGTATTAAATGGAATTGAATAGGTCATCCCAGAAGGTAGACTTTGACTCAACTCCGCCAAGCGCTTTTGTACCGCATCTGCAGTTTTAACGGCATTCGCTCCCGGGGTAAGCTGAATAGCCGCAGCCGTCGCTGTTTTACCATTTTCACGATTCAAATAACCATAGGATTGAGAACCGATTTCAACACGCGCAACGTCACTTAAAACGACTTTCGAGCCGTTGTTATTTGCGCGAAGAATGATATTGGAAAATTCTTTAACACTGGTTAACTGGCCTTGAACGGTTAATGGAACCGTTACTCGTTGACCTAAAACCGTCGGCGCAGCACCGATACTTCCGGGTGCGATTTGTGTATTTTGCTGAGTGATAGCCTGACTAACATCATTCATTGTTAAACCTAATGAATTAAGCTTACTCGGATCAACCCAGATTCTCATTGCCTTCTCAGCACCAAATGACTGTACACGCCCAACACCTTCAATACGGCGCAGTTCATCTACGATGTTGCGAGCTAAATAGTCGTTCAATGCAATTTCATCAAAGCGGTTATCATCAGATTTCAATCCGACAATCATCAGAAAGTTTGATGTAGCAGATTCTACGGACAAGCCGCTTTGACGCACCACCTGCGGTAAACGAGATTCGACCGCTTTCAGTTGGTTTTGAACGTCAACTTGCGCCATATCAGAGTCTGTTCCCGGCTTAAATGTAGCCGTAATAGACGCAGATCCAGAGTTGTCAGCAGACGACTCGAAATACATCAAGTTCTTAACGTTCGACAGCTCACCCTCGATAAGACTAAGCACACCGTCATTCATTTCCTTCGGGCTGGCTCCCGGATACGTCGCCATAATACTGACCGTTGGAGGCGCAACAGAGGGATAACGGGAAATAGGTAACTTCGGAATCGAAATGCATCCAAACAAAATAATGAAAAGAGCAATAACCCAAGCAAATACGGGACGATGAATAAAAAACTGAGACATAAAAAAGACTCTCTAACCTTAATCAGTTTGTCGCAGATGTTAAAAGAATCTCAGATTCTTCCCATTTGCGTTGGTCGACAAGAATACCGTCCTGAAGTCTTTCCTTGCCTTCTACTACGATATTTTCTCCTTTGCTAATACCCGATTTCACGCGGTACTGACCATTGATCAATTCTCCGAGCTTTACAGGTTTTAAATGTGCATGTCCTTCCTGATCAATACTCCAAAGATGAGGAGCACCGGCAAGATGTATAACCGCCTGTTGCGGAACAACTAACGCGCTGTCATAACTCGAATAAAGTACCCTTGCCTTAACGAACATACCCGGCAATAGCAAACGTTGAGAGTTGTCCACGAGTACACGTAACAACACATCACCTGTACCTACATCGATATTGATTCCAGAAAACAGGATTTCACCTTTAACTGGATAAGGAGCTCCGTTGCTGCGTAAAATTTCAATTTTTGTTCCAGCAACGCTAGGTTCTCCATCAGATTTGGCCGCTAAAGCCTCACGAATTGCTTCTAATGAAGACGCTGGTCGACGAATATCAACAAAAACTTGATCGATCTGTTGGATGCGCGTCATCGGTGTTGCGTCTGTACTACTAACCAGAGCTCCCTCAGTCACTAGGGTTTGCTCTATCAGGCCAGAAATTGGGGCTTTTACATTTGCGAACTTCAAATCAAGCATACGACGAGTCAAAGTAGCTTTAGCGACCGCAACTTCTGCAGCCGCTTGATCACGCTGTAATACAACATCGTCATACTCTTGACGACTAATCGCGTCGGCTTCCACCAATGGTTTTAAGCGCAGTTCTTTATCCAGAGAACGTTTATAAGTCACCTGCGCTCTTTGTAAGTTAGCTTTGGCGGTATCAACTTCCGCGGCAAATGGTGCGGAATCAATTTGGAATAAAGACTGGCCAGCTTTAACTTCAGCGCCTTGTTTGAACAAGCGATGTTGTACAATCCCAACCACTTGTGGACGAATCTCCGCAACGCGCACGGCCTTCACTCTTCCAGGAAGCTCTTCATACACATCTAATTGTTGTGGTTGCGTCGTTATCGTTGAAACTAAAGGCAAAGACTCTTTTAGTCCGACTTCACTTTCGTCTTTATTGGATTGATTACAGCCAACTAAAAAGAAAAGTACCAATATATGTAAGCTGCTAGATACACATATATTTATCTTTTTCACTGAGGTATCCTCTGAACAAATTAAAGCGGACTAGCCGCTGTAGATAGTTGTTGAGTCTAATACCTGTGTGTGGAGGTCCCGCTGAGTGAATGTGGAGATTTGATGGAGATGAACAATTTGTACGTTGAAGGGCAGAAATTTGCTGCAGATTCTGGTCCAGATGCAGGAACCGGGTCTTATCGTCAGGCGTTAATTCTGATCGCTGAGGATGAATTTGAAATTGTCGATATACTCTCCGCTTACCTAACGCGCAGTAATATGCGTACGATTCACGCTTCAGATGGTCAAAGGGCACTCGAACTTCATTCATCCATGAAGCCAGATCTTATACTGCTTGATATCCAGATGCCTAAAATGGATGGATGGAAAGTGTTGTCGGAACTTCGTCAGAAAAGTAATACCCCCGTCATCATGCTTACCGCCATGGACCAAGACTTAGACAAATTGATGGCACTCAGAATCGGGGCTGATGATTACGTTGTTAAGCCATTTAATCCGGCAGAAGTCGTCGCGAGAGTCCAAGCCGTTCTAAGACGTACATTAGAAGTTAATCAACCTCACAAGAAAAATATACTGCGAGCCGAACCGTTTGAAGTCGATTTAGAGAGTCACGAAATCGCGGTTAATGTGGACGGAGAACGTCATACCCTGCTGCTAACGTTAACTGAGTTTAAGTTGTTGACTCACTTCATTCGCTCACCCAAGCGAGTGTTTAGTCGAGCAGAACTATTAAGCACGTGCCTACCTGAGGGTGACACACTGGAACGAACGATTGACAGCCACATCAGCAAGATCCGCAAAAAACTTGAAGCCTACGGAATTCAAGGGATTCCGGCAGGTGTCCGTGGTGTCGGTTACCGTTTTAAGGGCGACCAATGAAACTAAGTGGTTTGAGCCGTCAGATTGCATTATCAATGATAAAAATCGCAATCGGATCAGCATTACTTGCGACGATAGGCTCGTTTATTTTTTATTATCTTTGGGATAAATATTGGCCCAATTATATACCAAGTGAGGACGCTCTCGCGCCTTCTTGGCCAGAATGGATTTGGCTCGCACTAACCTGCGTTATTGTCATTCTACTAGCCGTCAATCTTGCTACTAAGTTATCCCAACGCATTTTGGAACCACTAAGTGCTGTTGCTGAGGGAATGCGGAAACTCGCTGAAGGCGACCTACATTTTCGCGCTAACGTTGGTGACCGTTCATTAGGTGAAGCCGCTTTATTAGTAGACGATTTCAACCTGTTGGCGGATAAACTTCAACGAATGACAGAAGAGCACGCATTTTGGAATGCAGCGATCGCCCATGAACTCAGAACCCCTGTGACGATTTTACGGGGCCGGTTACAAGGGTTAGCAGAAGGTGTATTTACGCCAGATAAAACCCAGTTCACTAAACTGCTAGTACAAATTGAAGGGTTATCTCGATTAATAGAAGATCTGCGTGTTATTAGCTTAATGAACAGTGATGAATTAAGAATAAATAGAAAAGAAACCAACTTAGCGACAGAAATAAAATTACTTACTGATTTGTCGGTAAATATGCTTAATGAAGCAAATCAACATGTAGAACTTAATGTAACAACACACCCTGTTTTTTGTGACCCTACCAGAATAAGACAAGCTTTATTGGCTATATTGGAAAATGCGAGTAAATATGCCCTTCCGGGTGCAATAACCATCTCTACCCAGCTTAAAGATGGTTTTTGCTATTTAAGTGTGGAAGATTCTGGTCCGGGAATTTCACCTGAGTTAATTCCGCATATTTTCACCGCATTTCGCAGTGCTAAGGACAACCCAAAAAGCGGTAGCGGATTAGGCTTAGCTGTTGTTGCTGCGATTGCAACGGCGCACGAAGGAAGCGTTAATTGTCGTATAAGCAATAAAGGCGGAACAATTATTGAGCTCTGTTGGCCAACAAATACGACTCAAATAGACGTATAAAATCTTAAAGCATTCATAGAAAAAGCAAGTGAATTAATTATTTTCGGATATTAACTCACTTGCTTTTTTATTTGGACACGCGAATGAATGTGTTTGAAAGTGAAAGATAGGAATAAGAAGGCTGGTTAGCTTAACAAGGTCGGAGATAAGGAACCTTGAAACTTTTCTTGGGCGGACGAATTAATCGCTAACCAGCCATAATCTTAAAATAACATCTAAACCTGTCGTTAAGCTGACAAATACAAATTTAACTCATCATCCATAAAGGAATATTTGAGCGCATCAATAGTTTTTGCGTCACACCACCAAATACTTTCTGATGTATTTTTTGGTGAGCAAAAGCACCTGAAACAATAACATCTGCATTAATTTCAGACGCGACTTCCAACAACTGAGAGCCAGTATTTCTACTTTTATGAGTAAATGTAATGCACTCTACATCAATGTTATGACGAGAAAGATAACGAGCTAAGTCCACTTGAGTTGGTTGCTTTGGTAGATATTTTTCACTCGTTACAACCACGACTTGTTTGGCTTTTTTCAGTAGCGGAAGTGCACTATTTACTGCATTCGCACCGGGTTTATCACCATTCCATGCAATCATAATCGTTTCAGGATTAAAGAATGTTTGCTTGCGAGGCATAACCAGAATAGGTTTGCCTCCATGGTTAACCGCAGCCTCAAAACTTACACTGGTTTGACCGTTAAGAGATTGAGGAATAATGATCAAATCTGATACCTTCCCCCACACCGCAACGATTTCGCCTCTGTAACCAAATATGTCGTGCCATTTGGCACTCGACTTGTTCGAACCAACGACTTCATCACCAATGTTTAGCAGTGCACATAAACGTTCGAAACTTTGTTTTGCTTGTACCATGTCATCATGAACATAATCGCGAACAAGCTTGTCTATCTGATCGTAAAATTTTCTTGTAACTAACAGCTTCTCACTGGGCATCAGCTTCTCTGTTCCCACTTGAGCATGTAAGACATCCAAATGAGCATCAAAGAATCTGGCAACATTCAATGCCCCCTCTAAGCGCTGTTCACCATCTTCCTTTGAAGCAAATGGCATAATAATTGATTTTACTGACATTTTGCTCTCCTTACCCTAATGGCCATGGTAGCGAAACAGTTTCTTGTAGTAAGCCCGAAGGCAAATCAAGCATCATTAGGTGAGTCAACCCAACGAGAAAACCTGATGCCGCAGTTGTCACAGTCAATGACCTCCACAGACTCATCCCCGCCTTGTTCATTAAGAACGCACAGAAAAACAAAGAAATAGCGATAATGTAGCCAACTAAATAGCTACCAACGATAAGCGCTGCAATCCAGTATACGTAGTGCATAATCGACGCAGTATTACTGTCGTAAGCGTATCCCTGAGCATACTCATTGTCATAGCAGACCGCTGAGTCATCTGAACGAGTAAGAAGCTGTACGACAACAATTGCTGACAGTAACCACATACCGCTGGCGACAAAGATAGGGAAAATACCACCTAAGAAGCTATGCTGATAACCATCATAAATTCCATAAGCAAAAACGATATTAACTAAAACAGCAAACAGCACTTGAGGCTTACGTGTAGGTGTTTTTCCAGCTTTCTCTGGCGTGCCGACTGTATCTGCTGCATTGTCCTTTTTCATATTTTGGCGAATCATGAATACAAGCGACAAGATAGTAATTGCGCCGATAATCATCACTCCCGGACGAAGCAAAAAGCCTACACCGTCAAACTGAATCGCTTGATACAAATAAGTTTCCATTCCTGAAGCTAGTACAAAGCCAATAAGGAACGCAGGTCTCGGCCAATCAAATCTCTTCATTAGTACGCCAAGAACACCAATAGCCAGTAGCGTGATTAAATCCGCTAAGTCGCGAGTAGCTTGGAATGCGGCGAAGCAAATAACCATTACCATAAAAGGTGCTAGAAGTGCATAACGAACTGTGGTTAGTCTTGCTACCCAAGGTGAGATAAGCATACACGCAGCCGCGCCGAAGATGTTGGCTAACGCAAGCGACCAAACAATGGTGTAAGTAATGTTTAGATCTTTGCCCACCATCGCAGGACCTGGCTCTAGTCCAACCAGCACCATACCGCCAAGGAATACCGCCATGCTACCTGAACCAGGAATCCCGAATAGCAGCGTAGGCACTAGGCCGCCACCTTCTTTAGCATTATTCGATGACTCTGGCGCAATCACACCTCGAACATCACCATGGCCAAAGTTAGGCTTATCTTTGGTCGTTTGAACAGCATGACCATAAGCGATCCAGTCAACAACGCTACCGCCTAAACCAGGAAGTGCACCAATGATACAGCCGATCACACTACAACGCAGAGCTAGCCATTTGTTTGTAAAGAAATCTTTAACACCCATCAGCCAACCAGAACCCAATTTGCTCGCATTCGCAATCGGCTTGTTTTGTCGTAGCAAATCAATAATCTCTGGCAAAGCGAAAATACCTAGGCCCACAACCACCAATGGTATTCCATCCATTAAATAGAAATTATCAAATGTCATGCGGTATTCACCCGTTGCTGGCGCACTACCGACACTACCTAATAGAATGCCAAGTCCACACGCAGACAGGCCTTTAACCAAACTTTTCCCTGCTAGCGAACCAACCATGGTTAATCCAAGTAACGTGAGCATAAACAGCTCACCGGAACCAAAAGCAAGAATTACTGGACGCGCAATTAGAACAAATCCAGTTAAGACAACGGCACCAAACAAGCCGCCAAATAATGAAGCCGTAAAAGCAGCAGAAAGCGCACGTGCTGCATGACCGTTTTTAGCCATTGGGAATCCGTCTAACACTGTCGCTTGCGACCCGCTAGAACCAGGAATGCCCATCAGCACTGAAGTAAAAGTATCTGAAGTAGGGATAACCGCTACTAAGCCGATTAACATCGCTAAAGCAGACACGGGATCCATTCCATACAAGAATGGTAGCAATAAAGATAAACCGGCAATACCTCCCAGTCCTGGGAAAATACCTATTGCTAAACCCAGCATGACACCACCAAGCATATAGGTGAGGTGGTGTAATGTTAAAATTGTCTGCAAAGCGGTAAGTAATTCACTAAACATCCTTGAATCCTTATATATTCACATTGCACTGTGGTGAATCTGAACATCACACTGCTTATTTATCAGTGCGATGTCAGATGTATTTTTGACACAATTTATTTTGAGTGGAACGCCGCGCGTAGCGTCATTATAGGTTGGTGTTATATTTATCTTTCAACCACTTAGCAACCCACTTCTTACTCTCTTCGTCCAGAGAAAGGATGGCATCAACCGCTTGATCCGCTTCGATTCCAGTGAGCTGTTTATAGTTGCCTAGAACCTCTTCAGAACGCTCTAGAAACTCTGGTGACTCAACAAGTTTGATCATTGATTCACGCCAAGCTAGTTGAATGTCTTCAGGTGTTGATTTTGGTAGGAAGAACACTTTCTGAGCAACGAAGCCCGCTACGAAGAATGAGCGCCAAACCTTAAATCCCTGAGAGCTATCTATATCTCCTTTTGCAAGTTGATATACTTCACCAAAATGAGGAATGTCAGGGAAATTTGGATCGCGTTGAAGCTTACCTTTCTCATCGATCACACCGAAACTAAACAGTGGGATAGCTTTGCCTTCTTCAACAAGTGGTATCACCTTTTTCAAGTAAGCTGAGCTTGTTTGAGAATCTAGATTTACTTCTCCTCTTTCAAACGCAAGTCTACCTGCACCACGCCCTTTCATACCGAAAACAGCTTGTACATCGGCACCAATTAAGTCGAGGGCTAAAAGTGGAACTAGATCAATGGTTGTTGCCCCTTGGCTTGCATACTTAAATTGAAGTTTGTCTAAATTTTGCACGAACTGTTCAGCATTTTTTATCCCTTCGTTAGGAGAGATATAAACGACTCCGCCTGTTGGCGTTGCTAGTACCGCTTTCCAGTCGTTATAGTCGTATTCAACACGGCGATCGTTCAGCAAATAGGTATAGTGAGTTGACGCAGAGCTGGCCAAGATGTCCAAGCCGTTATCTTTCGCGCGTCGTGCAAACTGGTTTGCGCCTTTGGTCGAGCCGCCACCAGGTATATTTTTAATTACAACTACAGGCTCTCCTGGAAGAGACTGAGTAAAGTAAGGGCCGAAAAAGCGAGCCCAAGTATCCGTACCACCGCCTTCCTTATAAGGTACGGTCATTTCAACTCGCTCACCTTCAAAACTCACAGGTTTTGCATTCACTTGTGATGATACACAGAATGTTGTTAAGGCAGCGAATGTGATATGGCGGCTGACTTGTAACATTGTTTTGTTAAATTTATGGTTAAGCAGCATAGCGCCTCCTAAAACTCTTTTGGCAGTATTTAATGTCAATCGCGTCATTGCGATGTGTATACCGTAAGAATTCAAACTGTCACCAAACTGACACACGCACACACTATTAACATTTTTGCTACATAGATCTCAGGTTATCCGAGATTGATAAGATGCAAATTGCATACTCTAGGCAACGTAAACATCCCCTTTAAATAGTGGTCTTGCCGTTCTAACTAACGCCGCTTGAGCAATAACAGGCTCAAACTCCCCTTCGAGCAAAGTGATTTTGACATCAATTTTTCCGCTCGGATGTTCAATGACCACCAACGAAGAAGGATCTTTGGCTTGCTGATGAGTAACCGTTCCTTCAATCAAACTAGCAGCGCCAACACAGATAGCACCAGTGACTGCATGGCTTGCATGACAGTTATGTGGAACCAGATAGCGAGAAGTGATACTACCAACACCATGAGGAGGAGAAACAATCGAGACTTTTGGAATAACGCTGCCGCTTACATCCCCTAAACCCATTTTTTCACCAGCTATGATACGAATTGACTCGATTTTTTTGAGCAGTTCATCGTTACTGTCTATCTCCAGTTTGGTTTCGTTACCAACTAAGCCTAGGGCACTGGCTGGGATATGAACCATGGGAACGGCGGCATCAATACAAGTCACTTCAATACCGTTAATGTCTTCTTTAAGAAGCCCTGTTGGAAATAATTTGCCCGTTTTTGATCCACCGACATCTAAAAAGTTGAGTAATACTGGCGATCCTGTACCCGGTACTCCATCAATTGAAGTGGTGCCATCAATTTTGAGTTTCTTATTCGGCGTTTCTGCTGTTACTTCAATAATAGTATTGGTGTTGATATTTTTAACGCGTATCGTCGTCGAACCGTCACCGAGTTCAACTAGGCCTTTTTCTGAGGCGAACGCAACGACGCCTGACAATATGTTTCCGCAGGAAGGTTTGGTATCAACAGTTTTATTTTCAACACCTACCTGAGCAAAGAGATAGTCTATTTCAGCGTCACTGGATTGGGATGGCGAAATGATCGCAACTTTACTGGTTAAAGTTGTACCACCACCAATGCCGTTAATTTGCTGTACGTCGCCAGAGCCCATAATTTTGATCAACAATTGATCTCTGGCTTCTGGCGATTGAGGAAGGTCACTTGCGAGTAAATAGGCACCTTTTGAAGTGCCGCCGCGGATAAGCATGCAAGGAATATATTGAGGTTGTGTCATTTTTAGCTCCTTTACCATTATTTCCACTTTCAAGTCCCAAAAGTGGTGGTATCAAGCTACAAAATGAACCTGTCAAATCACTGACTCGTCACATAGCAAAATCACTTAACGCAATGTCAGTCATAGTTTTTCAGCGCGTTCTCCCATTCGGTAGTCACTATCTGACGCTTACTTTTGTCAGTAAATACAAGCAGGCGAACATCTAAAGGCATAGGTTTCAGCTCTTCTGCATACTGCTCTCGCATATATGAAGCAGAATTGACGATATTAATATCAGAACGTATCGATGGCATATTCGTTTGTTCAGCCATCACCCACTGACCAGAAGATGAAAGCAGATAATCAATAAATCTTTTTGCTTCGAGTTCATTCTCAGTCGTTTTATTGATCAGGGCGGTTCGAATGATCACAGGTGTGTAATCCTTCATAGTCGTGATGGTGACGTTATCGTTTAGCTTTTGCCAACTACGCGCATAAGAACCCAATATGTTATAAGCCATAGAAATCTCACCTCGGCTTAGCGCATCCAACATTGCTCGCGAGCTGCCGAATGTGCGTGCATTATGGGAGTTGAACAGCTCTAAAAACTGCCCATAGTTCCGCGCTTGTTGACGTTCAAAAGACCAGAATAAATACCCAATCCCTACAGTACGAATGTCGTAAAGACCAATTTGTCCCATAAGCTCATCACTATGACGTCGAATAAACGACAACAGTTCAATACGATTGGTAGGAACTTGTTTGCCTTCTATAAACGAACTATTGAATGCAATAACCGCTGGTTCAAAACTAAAGCCAAAGAGTTCATCGCGCCATTGGCTCCATTCAGGTAATGCAGGAGGATAACTTTCCCCACTTTTAATCTCCCTTCTGTGTTCGAGAGAATAACCATCGTTCACTAAACCAATCTGTAAATGCATCACCGAACTAATAGTGATATCAGGCTGTGGTTCTTTCTGCTCGCGTATGTAATTGTCCAGAACTTCACTGCTCATCCATTGATATTCAATCTCTATATTGGGGTTACGCATAGAGAAATCGTCAAGTAATGGTTGCATCTCCTCCTGATACGCTGCACCAAAAACACGGAGTGTTTTAGGGGAGTTATCGGTTGCTAAGGCATTAGAAGCCCCTAGAAAAAACACAATAAATAAATATACAGAACGAAAATTAATCATTGAATTTCCTCCCATTTCCGGTAGGGAAATTGTATTTCGACAGTTAGTCCTTGTGGCTCAGTGTCACGCAAAACCAGTCGAGCGTGGTATTTTTCAGCCACATCAGCGGCAATGCTCATCCCTAAGCCAGTACCAGAATGGATATTTTCTGAAGTTCGGTAAAAGCGTTCAAATACGTGTGGCTTATCTTTATCTTTAATTCCAATGCCAAAGTCTCTTATCAATATAATGGCTTTGGTTCCTCTCAGACCAACTTCAACTTCTACCACGCTCCCATCAGGCGAATACTTAATCGCATTCTCTATTAAGTTGGAAAGCATTTGCTTTAATGCAAACTCATCCCCTTTAATTTGGTATTTACCGCTTTGCTGGAAGCTTAGACTTATATTTCTTTTTAGTGCATTGATAGCAAGCTCTCTGCATACCGATTGTACAAGTTTGTTAATGTTGTTAATCGTGGGTTCTACGCTACGAAAACGGTGTTTAATCGTGGCATGATTCAAAAGTTGTTCGATTGTGCGTTCCAAAATTCCGCAAGCTTCCAATACGCGTTTTAACGATTGAGCCGTTTGAGGAGAACTGTCTCTACTCAATATCAGTTCAACCTGAGACCTCATTCCCGCAAGCGGTGTCTTTAACTGATGCGCCGCTTCACTGGTAAAGTTTTTCAAGTTAACTAAGGTTTCATCCAACTGAAACATGAAGCTATTTATCGTTTTGACCAGATGCATCACCTCTTCTGGCCCCTCCACGTCTATTGGCGTCAGGTCAATGTTTGACCTCTGGGCAATTTTTTTATTGATACTTTTTATTGGCTTCAAGACCTGAATGATCAAAATAATAATGACGATCACGGTACAGATAACGACTCCGAGAATGAGCTTAATCGCTGCACTGGATAATTGCTGCTCCCACTGCTTTCTCGCTTCTGTTGTTTGCCCCACTAACACATAGACATGATGCGGTCCCTGCCTCGTATTGATGACTCGGCCAACCAAGGAAAATCGCACATGCTGTTGTTTAAACTTCAAATCAAAGAAATGAGGCACGACTTCCAATCTCAAAGGGTTCGAATCGATTTGAGACGTCACGATATCTTCAAGCAATAAAGACTCGTATCCGGTCACAAACTCTTTTTGTTTGGTTGTGATCAAGTAAAAAACTTTGTCTCGCGGAGAATCAGAAAGCCCACTGAATGCGGAAAATGGTAGATCAACACTTAGCTCATCACCTTCAAGGCCCACTTCTTCCAATATTTGTAAGGCGGCGTTAGCTAGAGGACTATCAAAGATAAATTGCGCTGTTTCATAGGCATAGCGCTTTACCGCCAGCATTGAAATCAAGCCAATAAACAGCAAAGCGCTTGCAGAATAGGCAAATAGTTGGAAGCGGAGCGAGCGTGTTGAAATAGATAGACCAAACATTATGATTGCACAGCCAACACATAACCCAGACCACGTAGAGTTTTAATCTCTACATTGCTGCTAGCCAGTGCTTTACGTAATCGACCAACATAAGTTTCGATGGCGTTATGATTGGGAGGATTGTCGTAACCGTATAAGTGGTCGATGATTTCCTCTTTACTCAACACTCGGTTTGGGTGGCTAATAAACACTTCGAGTAAGCGATATTCACGCTGTTTGAGTTTTATACTTTCACCGTTCACCAGTACTGTTGCAGTAGCAGAATCAAAACTTAGGTTCCCTAGCTCGATTACATTGTGGTCGTTACCTTGGCTGCGACGAACAATACTGCGGCAGCGAGCCTCTAGCTCCCCTAAGTCAAACGGTTTACTTAAAAAATCATCAGCGCCGAGATCAAGCAAGTTGATACGATCGTGAACCTCTTTTCGTGCAGTCAGTATCAAAATCGGAGTGTTTGAGCGTTGTCGAATCTTTTTGGTAATTTCTTCACCAGATCGATTAGGGAGATTTAAATCTAAAATAATCAAATCGTACTGAGTATGGCAAACCAGTGAATAGGCAACAGCACCATCATACGCACAGTCTACGCCATGCCCAAGATCGTGAAATCGTTGCTCAAGTGATTCACTGATTAATCGGTCATCCTCTACAATCAATATTCGCATTAGCCTGTTAACATCCTTGAAAATCAATTTGCGAAGCTAGCACTGTGGCCAACCTGCAAAAAAGCCAAACTCCCAACCTGTCACTTTTAACTATGTTTTGTTCAGTTTACCCATGCTGAGTAAACCTGTTTTAACGCTAGTCGTTCTTGAAGGCCTTGCTTATCGGTATTGAAACATGAATCTCTAACTTTCAATGCCTAAGCCATGTTTCGAGCTAACGTTACACCAATCGACGCCTGTTAAAATACTTTTGTTAAATTATTTCTAATATTAGTCACAGTTATGAAAACTATGTCAAAAAGTAGATCACTAAGTCAGCGAAACGACAGGTTTGTTACACCTTCATTTTAGAACATTTATCATGAACGGGATGCAAACGGGTTAGTTAGAAACTAACCATCGCAAGAAATGCTGATAAAGACAAAAGGCGTTACTTCAATGAAATAACGCCTCTTTAAACTTCATTTTGAATCATCTACACAAGATGAGCTTTGATATGAGAGAAGTACTTAAACAGTTTGGCTGCAAAGGTATTCATCAATGCCGCGAATATTATGAGCGTAATTCCGACTATCTGATGTTTAAAAAAGCTTTCATCAAAAAACAGAACCTGCCACATCAGCGTAAACAATAAATTAGTGAAAATAAGCGGCGCTAGTTGAGAGCTACTCTCCACCAGCTTGTAAGCTTTCGAACGTAAGATTTGATTACCCACGACGGTTACTGAAAGACCCAATAAACATACCCATACAAATGCATTATTTTGAGGCTCCAGCAGTATCTGAGTATCAAGATCAGATAACCCAAAGATAAACGCCAAAGGAAGCACGCTTACCGCTGCGATAAGAAATGTCCAGCTATTGAGCACTGACGCTTTAACCTCACCTTTGCTGGCGCGAAATAAACTTACTTGCGATCCTGCATTGAACAAGCCGGCACCCAAACCAATGAGCAATTCTGGTCGGAACTGAATTCCAGACACATCCCCTGCCAACATTAAAACACCAGCAAAAGTGGCAACTAGGCCAAACTTGGTTTCAGTCTTAATTTTTACTTTAAAAATTAGCTTTTCCAAAACGGCAATAAATATAGGGCCGGTTGCAAACAGTACGGTTGTTTCTACAAGAGACAAGGTGTTCAGTGAAGCGATAAAACAAAGCTGACATGCCGCAATACACAACCCACGAATGATCAAGGCTTTTATGACTGATCGAGGAGGCAAAGGTAGTTTGGACACACCCACTATGGCAAAAAGCAGTAATGCAGGCATAAAGAATCGTAGAAATGTCAGGAGCTCGATGCCCATCGTTTCGGTAAGTTTTTTTAATACAAGCCCAGTTAACGACATACTGAATGTGGAAATGAGCATATAAGGAACAGCGCGATTTTTTAACAACATAATCTCCCCCTATTGACGCGCTCATAGTAGAGCAATGACAACAGAGAAAAAAACGAATATATTTAAACAAACCTGTTAGAAATACTTACATATGAATAGACGACCACCACTCAAATCTCTTTACGCATTTGTCGCTGTAGCAGAGACAGGCAGTATGACTGAAGCTGCTGGCCTACTTAGCG
Source organism: Vibrio sp. Hal054 (assembly GCF_037162405.1). Lineage (NCBI taxonomy): Bacteria > Pseudomonadati > Pseudomonadota > Gammaproteobacteria > Vibrionales > Vibrionaceae > Vibrio > Vibrio sp. Hal054. The sequence goes on from NZ_JARLUT010000002.1 coordinate 474,982, forward strand.
TAAGCCACTCTGCAATCAGCCAAGCTGTTAAAAGTCTTGAATCATTAATTGGTCAACCACTGTTTCAGCGAGTTGGCAGGCAGGTTCAGCCCAATGCCATAGGTCAGAGGTACTACAACGATATAGCTCCTGCATTAAAGGCAATTATCACCGCGACGGAATCGGTCACTCAACAACCTCAGTCAAACCGAATCACGGTGAATATGGTCAACTCACTGGCGATGCACTGGTGGGTACCACGAGTCGATAACTTCCAACAATATGCACCCAACGTCGATATTCGACTTTCCAACTTAATTGGTTCATTTGACTTAAACCAAGAAGGTGTAGATGTCGCGATCCTTCATGGCAAAACTGACGAGTGGCAAGATTACTATTGTGAAAAGCTCGGGGACGATGAACTCCTATTGGTATGCAGCCCTGAATTACTGGAGTCATTCGATACGCATCCGACAGCAGCTGATCTTCTAAAACGCTATCCTGCCATTTATGCAGAAAACCTGCGCAGAAAGCATGACTGGAGTGTTTGGTGCGACGGAAATTCACTTCCCGTGCCGAAGCAAAACAAGAACCTTAACTTCATCGCTTCCATTCATGCGGTGCAAGCCGCGATTCGTAAGCTGGGTGTCCTGGTCACTCATCGCTTGTTTGTTCGTGATGATATTAAACACGGAATGTTGGTCGAAATCGGCACACCAGTGAATAACCCGCATCAGGAATTTTTCTTTGTATGTCGACCAGAAAAGCTCCGTAACGAAAATGTCGTCACCCTAAAATCTTGGTTGCAGAAAGAGTTTAGCGAAACGCCAAATGAGCAGCAAAAGCAACATTAGCTCACCTTATAAAAACTTCGAGTAGTGCTCCAACTCTTTCACCTCATTCGACAGACCAACGTCCTTTTTGAGATGTTCGCTTAATGTGCTCGCATCTTTGTTTCGTTTTGCTTGTTTCTTTGTAAACCAACTAAATATATAGGTTGCATCGATTATTTCCCTTTTTAGTTTCGCTATTAGTTGCATAATTTGACCTTGCGTCCATTCGAGATAGGAATATTATCTGAACAATAGAGTCTCGTTGCGAACAACGCTTTTTTACAGGAACTATAAGTACAGGTTATGGACAAACGACTACGTCATCTCTCTTCGCTTCGTTATTTCGAATCAGCGGCAAGACTGAAAAGTTACAGTAAAGCGGCTGAAGAACAGTTCGTTTCGCAAGCCGCAATTAGCCAGAAACTGCGTCAGCTGGAAGAGCAACTAAAGTGCAAATTGTTTATTCGGCGTGGTCGAGAAATGCACCTCACCGACAAAGGACAAATACTACATAAACATATCGATGACGGGTTTAAACAGATCATCACCGGATTGAATCGGATTCAGAATGAACCACTCGAAGGGCTGCTCAATGTCAGTGCTCCTCGCTCCTTTTCTACGCGTTGGCTGATGCCTAGGTTATGGAAGTTCACAATGGAATATCCGCACATTCCTATTCGAGTACAAAGCATCAAAGATATTGATATTCGACATACCGAAACAGATGTACTTATTTGGCAAGGCGAAGAGAGTGTTCTGCATCTGGGATTGGAACAAGAGACTCTGTTTGAAGAAGCTATCTTCCCTTACTGCTCACCTGAACTCGCCCAATCGATGAAATTTGAAAGCCCTGAGCAACTACTAAAATGCTGGTTAATTGATTTCCACTCAGCATCATTCAGTTGGGATCACTGGTTTGCCACTGCGAAAGTTAAGGCCAAAAGAGAAAGCCTACAATGGATGGAAGTAAGCACTTTTGATATGGCCATCAACGCGGTTGTCGCCGGTCACGGCGCTTGCCTTGCGACTGAAAGTATTTCTGCAGATTTTGTAGAGCGTGGGCTGTTGGTAAAACCGTTTGATATTGGCTTAAAACCAGGGATTCGTTACTCATTAATAAGCGATCCATCCTCTTCGAGAGCATTAAGGATCGGCGCATTTAAAGAGTGGCTGAATAAAGAGCTGTCGAGCAAAACGGAATTTGAACGATCACTAGAGGAAAGAAAGTAATCGGTCAGTGGTGAACCATTTAAAGATTCGCCACTGACAGGAAAATGAAGAGGTAGAAATTACAAAGTAGTGACGACTTCTTCTAGCGCTAGACGCGATTTTGGCAGAGCGTGGTTATAATCTTCATCTTCTTTGTGATAACCGATCGCCAGCGCAACTTCACAAACATGACCTTCAAGTTCTTGTTTGAACTCTTCACCAATAAGATCCGCATCAACACCTTCCATAGGCGTAGAGTCAATGCCTAGACGAGCCAATGTGTGCAGCAAGTTACCCAACGCAATGTAAACCTGAGCTTTGGTCCAGTTGCTGTTGCTACCCGTTTCATCAGTATTCATCTCTGCAAACGCGTAAGCCCCCATACGTGCATCAAATTTTTCTGGAGATAAACGGCCTGCGGTAACTTCTGCATCCAGACGTTTAGCGTATTTTTCTTTGGTAAACTTTGGATCATGTGCAAGCAGAATCGTGTGTGAAGCTGTTTTTGCATGTGGTTGGTTGAACTGGTGTTTATTGGCAAACGTGTTGTAGAAGCGCTGTTTCGCTTCATCACTTTCAATAACAATAAACTTCCATGGCTGAGAGTTAATTGATGATGCTGATAAACGCATTGCTTCTTTGATCACAGCCATATCTTCTTGAGAAATGCGTTTCTCTTCATCGTATTTTTTTGTTGTATAGCGTTTGCTTAAATCTTTGATAATTTGATGAGACATTACTGCTCTCCTTAACATCAATTATTAAAGGTACGTTGGATATCAAAACCGTCACGGACCTCAGAGTTGACCTTATGATATAGACTCGTCAAAAATTGAGAATACTTTGTTTTCTATAATCACTTTATTTATTTTGTTGAAAATAAAAACCAGTGATAAATCACTAAGTCCTTAATATCCTAAAACCCATTCAATAATTTCTGTCACTGCGGTTAACACACATTTCCAAAGGCAAACCAAAAGAATACTCACAAGATTAAGAGGGATTCACCTCGTTAAGTTCGTTCTCCCAATAAGCAGGCTGACCGTAATACTCCGAAAAGTAATCGATAAAGGCTCTGACCTTTAACGCGATCAAACGAGAACTTGGATAAACCGCCCAGATACTCGCTTCCATCGCCAGTGGGTAATCTTGCAGTATTTCCACCAGCTCGCCGCTTTTTAGTTGCTTATAGACACTCCAAATGGAGTTAATGGAAATGCCCAAACCACCTGTTGTCGCATCTCGCATCGCATCGCCGTTATCGCATCGAAGTCGGCCTGAAGTTTTAACACTTATAACCCCCTCGTCGGTTTTAAACGTCCAGTTATCTAAGCCGATCAAATTAATACATTGATGATTGACCAGATCTTGCGGTTTTTCTGGAGCGCCAAATTGATTCAGGTACGCAGGAGAAGCAACGACAATGCGGCGGTCCGGAGCTAGTTTTCGAGCCACCAATGATGAATCTTTTAGCTCTGCGGCTCGAATTGCCACGTCAAAGCCACCTTCCACCATGTCGATGATCGAATCTGAAAATCGAAATTCAATATTAAGTTCAGGGTAGCGTTGCATGAATCCGTTCATTGCCGGTATCAGATGCATACGACCAAACGATGCAGGCGCAGTAACCCGTAATGTCCCAGTTGGGTTACTGTGACCAACACCAACCGCGCCTTTTGCGGCTTCTACCGATGCCAGTACCTCTTCTGCGTAAGGCAGAAAAGCTCGTCCTTCGGCAGTGATAGAGACTTTGCGCGTGGTTCTATGCACAAGGCGAACCCCAAGGCTTTCCTCAAGTTTATTGATATGCGAACTTGCCACAGCCGGAGACAAACCTAACTCTTGCCCGGCCATACTGATACTTTGGCTGGAAGCCAAACGCACAAACAGCTTTAAGTGCTCTACATTCATTTTCAGTCTACTTGTTCTTTAGTTTCTCGAACTGTTGAAAAGCTTCTGCCTGACAACTTGATTTGAAGATAGTACGGTAAAACAGGCACTTTTTACCATTCGGACATCTCTTTAAACATTTAATTCTATGTAAGTTGTTGACATTACCCTAGGGTAAAGCTTTATATTCTAGCCAAATTTCCAGATTCGGTTTGTCATGCGCTTAAACATTATTTCAACAACTTGGATTACAATCCTGACATTAGCAGCCTTGCTTATGTCCGGCTTTGCTTCAAGTGCAGGAATGATGACCAGCCCGATGTCGCATGATATGAAAACCTATTCTGCTGCTTGCCAAACACAGCAAATGTCTGCGCATCACACAATGCAAATGGAGCAAGACTCCATAGGCAGCCAATGTGAAATGTCGAAGGACATCATTCATAACTGTTGTGACACCACTTGCACTACAGCCGCGGCTATTTTGCTTGTTCCAGATGTTTTGTTAACAGCAGAAACTTCGTTAGCTTTATTCACATCGCCAAAATCCGGTGATGTTGTCCATACCCCAAAAAGCCTAGAACGGCCACCCAGCGCTTAAATCCATCAATCATATTTAGGTTCCGTAGATTCATGCGGAAGAATTATCGTGCGCGTCATGCGCTCAGTGATGGATTTATAAATCGTGAAAATTCAACAATGCCTTTTGGCGCTGTCTATCAGCGCAGCGGTATTGACGACTACACCTCTATACGCTGGTGAACCGCTCGTAAATGAGCAAACCGCGGGCAGTGTATCGTCAACATCCGAAAAAACGCTATCGCAGTTAATTGAAGCTGCACTTTCTAATGACGGAACACGCCGTCAGTACTACGCAGAAGCTCAGGCAATGCGAGAAACGGGTAAAGCTAGTGCAACCCTTATGGACCCAAAACTTAAATTTGGCGTCACTGGATTACCAACGGACAGCTTCGCGTTTGATGAAGACCCTATGACCAATATTTCCGTTGGTCTTATGCAACAATTCAACCGTGGCGACACCTCCGATCTCAACGATAGAAAAGCAAGTCAGCAAGCTGGCGGGCTGGAAGTTAAAGTCTCAGCAAGAGAGCTTGAAGTCGCGAATGCCATTACTCAGATATGGCTTGAACTCGGCTATCAGCAAGTGGCAAACAAAGTTCTGCTTGAAAACCGATCGCTACTAAGCGAGATGGAAAGATTCATTCAAACCAATTATTCAATTGGTAAAAGTGAAGCTCAAGACCTAATCAATGCACAACTGCAAGTCGCCAAACTGGACGAAAAAATCCAAGCAAATGAGCAGATGCAACAACGCTTGAAGGCTCAGTTATCTGAGTGGTTAGGCTCAGACTGGCTTATCAATACAGATCAACTTGAAGCTTCCAATCAATTGGACTGGCGTGCACTGCAAGATATTGAAAATACCGCTAGCAACAGCAATTTCTATTCACAACTGAATCAAAACCCCGCTGTGCGAATGGTGGACTCTTCAATTGATGCACGTCGTACTCAAGTCGATATTGCTCGCGAATCTTATGCTCCGCAGTTCGGCGTAGAAGTGATGTATGCCTATCGTCAGTCAAACGACATGCGTGGTCAGCCAGCATCGGATCTGGTCAGCGCCTACATCACCATGGATATCCCTCTCTTTACGGGTAATAAGCAAGATAAAAACTTAGCCGCAGCACAATACCAAGTGGGTGCAGCTCAGTCACAAAAAGATACTTTGCTGAAACAGATGAACGCCAAAGTCAACGCTCTGCTTGTTGACAAAAATAACCTGACTCAACGTCTCGAACGCTTCGAATCGACTCTGCTTCCGCAAGCGGATTCACGTGTGAAAGCAACAGAGAGAGGTTACCAAAATAACACTGCTCAATTTAACGATGTGATATTAGCGACTCGTGATGAACTTGCATTAAAGCTGGAATTTCAGCGCCTCATCACCGACCTGAATCTGGTTAATAACAACTTATCCGCATTACTCAATAGCTACAGCTATCAAGTTGATAAACCAGAAATTACTACAACGTCAGAGCAGCAATAACAAGGCAGAACAACAATGAAAACAATTCAAGTAACAACACTCGCGCTTGTTATCGGCGCAACTTTGGGCTTTGGTGCACAAACACTGTTGTCTCAAATACACACTTCTCAAACAGATGGTACTGGGCACGAACAACAATCAAGCCAAGCTAAATCCAATGACGAGCCACTGTATTGGGTTGCCCCTATGGACCCGAACTATAAACGCGACAAACCGGGCAAATCACCGATGGGTATGGATTTGATCCCCGTTTATGCAGAAGATGCGGCGCAAGACCAAGCGCCGGGAACCGTTAAGATCGACCCAGCCGTTGAAAATAATTTAGGGGTAAAAGTGGCGTCTGCGCAGATGACACCTCTTACTCCAAGTATTGAAACCGTGGGTTATGTGGCTTTCGATGAAAGCCAGTTATGGCAAACCAACGTGCGCGTAGCAGGCTGGGTTGAAAAGCTGAACGTCAACGCAATCGGCGATAAAGTAAACAAAGGCGATGTGTTGTTTACTCTTTACTCGCCTGAGTTGGTCAAAGCTCAAGAAGAACTGATTAATGCCTATCGCACAGGCAGAGAAGGATTGGTCAAAGGCGCAACCGAAAGACTGGTTACGCTGGGCGTAGATCGTCAACAAATTCAATCTATCGTCAAACGTGGCAAAGCGTCTCAGTCGATTGATATCAAAGCAAAGGCTGACGGTATCATCGCTAATCTCAATGTTCGTGAAGGCGGTTACTTGTCACCCGCTCAGGCTGTGATCAGTGCTGGCCCACTTGAGAATGTATGGGTTGATGCGGAAGTCTTCGAGCGCCAGTCACACTGGGTTAAAGCTGGCAGCACTGCCAAGATGACGTTAGATGCTTTACCGGGCAAAGAATGGCAAGGTGAAATTGACTACGTCTACCCTATCTTAGATCCGCAAACCCGTACTTTACGTCTGCGTCTAAAATTCCCTAACCCACAAGGCGAGCTAAAGCCAAATATGTTCGCCAATATTTCGCTGCAGCCAGTAACGGAAGAATCGGTACTGACAATTCCTAAATCATCAGTGATCCGCTCTGGCGGAATGACTCGAGTAGTCTTGTCTGAAGGCGACGGCAAGTATCGCTCTGCGCGCGTTCAAATCGGACGTGAAGCCGGTGATAAAGTGGAAGTATTGCAAGGTCTTACTGAGCAAAGCAAAGTTGTAACGTCAGCGCACTTCTTACTTGATTCAGAATCGAGCCAAACGGCGGATCTGGCTCGTATCGATGGTATTGAAGTAGATATGGAAAGTGTGTGGGCGAAAGGCGAAATCAGCGATATTTTACCCTCTTCTCGCACACTCACGATTAACCACCAGCCAGTGCCTGAATGGAATTGGCCGGGCATGACCATGAACTTCACTGCTGGCGATAATGTTGATATTGATTCGCTTAAGTCCGGACAAGTGGTCGAGTTTGAACTGCAAAAAACACCGGATGGACAGTATCAGGTCATCGACATTAAATCAGACGGTAGCGTCGTAGCAGGCGAAGTGTGGCTGGAAGGCGACATCACAATGCTGATGCAAGACTTCGGTATGATCACGCTTCAACACTTACCGGTTTCAGAATGGAACTGGGAAGCGGGCGAAATGAACTTCACTGTCGATCCTGATATTAAACTGTCCGGCCTGGAGGAAGGTGACCGTGTTCGATTTCTAGTACAGAAACAGAACAACGACTTCACCCTGAAGAGTATTGAGCGAATCGGAGGCAAACAATGATCAATGCCATTATTCGCTGGTCTCTGAAAAACCGCTTTATTGTCCTTCTGGCAACGGTTGCGCTTATGGCTGGTGGCTTATTTAGTGTGAAAAACACGCCAGTCGATGCGATTCCCGATCTCTCGGATGTGCAGGTGATCATCAAAACCAGCTTTCCTGGACAAGCACCGCAAGTGGTTGAAGATCAAGTTACTTACCCGCTCACAACCGCAATGCTGGCGGTACCCGGGGCTGAAACCGTACGTGGCTACTCGTTCTTTGGCGACTCTTACGTGTATATCATTTTCAATGATAAAACCGACATGTACTGGGCTCGTTCGCGAGTGCTGGAGTATTTGAGCCAAGTTGCGCCTAAGCTACCAGCCAATGCCAAACCAACACTGGGGCCAGATGCGACAGGTGTGGGTTGGGTGTTCAGTTATGTGTTGCAAGACAAAACTGGTCAACATGACTTGGCGCAGTTACGCAGCCTGCAAGATTGGTTCTTAAAATACGAACTACAAACTGTTGATGGCGTCTCTGAAGTGGCCACCGTAGGCGGTATGGTTAAGCAGTATCAGATCCAGATTGATCCGGCCAAATTGCGCGCTTACAACTTGACGCTTCAACAAGTCAACATGGCGATTCAAAACGGCAACCAAGAGACTGGCGCTTCGGTGATAGAAGTGGCAGAAGCCGAACATATGGTTCGTACCACCGGCTATCTGACCAATATTGAAGATATTCAGTCTCTGCCGCTTAAAGTGACTAACAAAGGTACCCCACTGTTACTTGGCGATATTGCGGACATTTCGTTAGGTCCACAAATGCGTCGTGGCATCTCTGAACTCAATGGCGAAGGTGAAGCGGTTGGCGGCGTGATTGTGATGCGCTTTGGCGAAAATGCGAGCCAAGTGATCGACAACGTAAAAACCAAGCTTGAAGAGCTTCAGCGCGGCCTGCCTGATGGTGTAGAAATCGTACCAACTTATGACCGCTCTACGCTTATCAATGCAGCTGTTGAGAACCTTTGGAAGAAGTTAGCGGAAGAGTTCATCGTGGTAGCGATCGTGTGTGCGCTGTTCCTGTTCCACATTCGTTCGTCTTTAGTCATTGCACTGAGTCTGCCTATCGGCATCTTGTCTGCTTTCATTGTCATGCACTGGCAAGGTATTAACGCCAACATCATGTCTCTGGGCGGAATAGCCATCGCCATAGGCGCTATGGTGGATGGCGCAATCGTCATGATTGAAAACGTACACAAGCATATAGAACGCACCCCACTGACGGATAAAAACCGCTGGCAAGTCATTGGCGATGCCGCGCAGGAAGTCGGTCCACCGCTGTTCTTCTCGCTGCTTATCATTACGTTAAGCTTTGTGCCTGTGTTCGCTCTTGAAGGTCAAGAAGGGAAAATGTTCTCTCCTCTCGCCTTCACTAAAACATACGCGATGGCGGCTTCAGCAGGTTTAGCGATTACCTTGGTTCCAGTATTAATGGGTTATTTTATTCGCGGAAAGATCCTTCCTGAGCATAAAAACCCAGTTAACCGAGCACTGGTAGGTCTTTACCGTCCTCTGCTTAACCTAAGCTTAAAATTCCCGAAATCGGTATTGGTATTGGCCGTTGCGCTAATGGCGTCCGCCTATTACCCAACCAGTAAACTGGGCAGCGAATTCATCCCACCATTGGATGAAGGCGATTTGATGTACATGCCGACCACCTATCCGGGTATCTCGATTGGTAAAGCGCGTGAGTTACTGCAACAAACCAACAAACTGATCAAAACCGTACCTGAGGTAAAAACGGTATGGGGTAAAGTCGGCCGTGCAGATACGGCAACTGACCCGGCTCCGCTCACCATGATCGAAACCGTCATTCAGCTCAAACCTCGTGAAGAATGGCGTGAGGGTGTAACCACAGAATCACTGCGTAAAGAGTTTGATAACCTGATTCAATTCCCCGGTTTAACTAACGCTTGGGTAATGCCAATCAAAACCCGAATCGATATGTTAGCCACTGGTATTAAAACACCAATTGGTATCAAAATCGTTGGCCCTGAACTGAGCACTATTGAACGTATAGGTTCACAGTTGGAGCCAATTCTTAACCAAGTTGAAGGTACTGCATCGGTTTACGCTGAACGCGTTGCGGGTGGCCGATACGTGACTGTTGATATCAAGCGCAAAGCAGCGGCACGTTACGGACTGAATATTAAAGACGTACAACAAGTGGTTTCCACAGCCGTTGGCGGCATGAATGTGGGCGAAACCATTGAAGGATTGGAGCGTTACCCTATCAACGTTCGTTATCCTCAAGACTACCGTGATTCGGTAGTGAAACTGCAAAATCTACCATTGGTGACGCCAAACGGTGCTCGCATAGCATTGGCGGATGTGGCAGATATTCGCTACGAAGATGGTCCACCGATGATCAAAACAGAAAATGCGCGTCCTAACGGCTGGGTGTTTGTTGATATCGAAGGTCGAGATCTCGGTTCTTATGTGTCTGAAGCGCAAAAACGCGTAGCAGAGGAACTGAAGTTGCCAGCAGGTTACTCACTCGCATGGTCTGGTCAATACGAGTATATGGAGCGTGCGAAAGAGCGTTTAAGTGTCGTCGTTCCAATTACATTAACCATCATCACCCTGCTGCTCTATTTCAGCTTCCGACGCGTAGGTGAAGTGCTGATTATCATGGCGACCTTGCCATTGGCTATGGTTGGCGGCTTATGGTTGATGTACTCACTCAATTACAACATGTCTATTGCAGTGGGAGTCGGCTTTATCGCCCTTTCCGGCGTGGCAGTGGAAATAGGCGTCATCATGCTGGTTTACCTTAACCAAGCATGGCACTACACCAAGCTCAAAGCCGAAGAACGTAACATTCCACTCAGCAAAGATGACCTGAATAACGCCATTCGCGAAGGGGCTGGGCTGCGTGTTCGCCCAGTAATGATGACCGTTATCACCGTAATCATTGGCTTAGTACCCATCATGTATGGCCATGGTACGGGTTCGCAAATCATGCAACGCATCGCGGCCCCTATGATTGGCGGAATGGCTTCAGCCTTACTACTTACCCTGCTGGTGATACCTGCAATCTTTAAGCTGTGGAAGCAGCGTGAAACCAAATAAATACCGAATTAATGAATAAGGAATTAATGATGAAAAAACTTACTCTAGCTATCGCACTAACCATCAGCTCTTCTGTCGCTTTTGCTGATATGAACCACTCAAATTCAAATGACCATGGTTCTTCAAATCATAGTTCCATGAACAGTTCTAACAACAGTTCAATGGACCACAGTAAAATGGACCACAGCCAAATGTCACCAACCGCTAAGAAGAATGACATGAAGATGGATCATGGCAATATGATGAACATGGAAGGGATGTCTGATGTCGGTATGCCAGCCATGGGTTCAAAACCGGACAAAGTGGTTCACGTGATGCTTTCTGATGACATGAAAATCACCTTCAATAAAGAAGTGAAAATCGAGCCTGATAGTGTCGTGCAGTTTGTTGTGATGAATACAGGTAAAATAAACCATGAGTTCAACATTGGTTCAGTTGCAGAACAAACTGAACACCGTGAAATGATGAAGAACATGAACGGTCAACATATGCATGACATGGGCAATTCAGTAACGGTAGAACCTGGCAAAGCGAAGCAAATTACATGGCACTTCCACGGTGACAAAAATGTTTCGTTTGCGTGCAACATTCCAGGTCATGCTGAAGCGGGCATGATGAAGAGTATCAGCCTGTAATGGCAAGCAGCCCCGACAGTGACAGTAAGCTGTTGGGGCTCTGTTGGAGAAATGAACGATTCCATGAACAGTGTAAAAAACCTGATAGTCGGCGCCTTGTTCTCTTTGGTGAGCTTAACGGCTCAAGCAGAGACATCGCCAAATGTTGAAACGGGTATGCAGCTTTTCAGAACCGCTGGCGGTTACGGCTGCGTTGCTTGTCACGGTCAGTTTGCCAACGGCGCAGGCAATGTTGGTGGAAACATTCGTGGCAAAACGCTAAATGACATCGATGACAGCTTGGCTAACGAACCAACTATGCAGCTTCTCGCCAGCACACTGTCAAACGATGACAGAGAAAATCTGGCCGCATACCTAGAAGCATTAGGGCAAATCACTCTGGTGGAGTGGACGATAGAAGAGACCGCGACCAGTTCAACCGTCACTATTGAAGCAGATAGCCCTGCCCAGTTAGTTGTTTTTAATAAGCTATTTGAACCTGTTGAACTTTCCCTGCCTCAGTTAACTTCAGAGAAAACCGTTCAACTTAACCCTTATGAGACTAAAGCGATTGATTGGACTCCAAGTAAAGGGGTTATCACGCTAAACTACAATCAAAGTCACTTGACCATTGATGTGAAGTGAAACTTTCACACAAGAGGAAAGAATTATGAAGACCCTATTGAAAGCGATTACTCTGTCTGCACTCACCTTCAGCTTTTCGGTGTTTGCAAAACCGACGATTGAGCTCTACAAATCCCCTACTTGTGGCTGCTGTAAAGAGTGGGCAGCAATCATGGAAGAGAAAGGCTACGAAGTGAACGTACACCATCAAAACGATTGGAGTTCAGTGAAAAAGCAATTTGGTATGCCAAATCAGTTGATGTCTTGCCATACGGCGGTGATTGACGGCTACATGGTTGAAGGCCACGTACCAGAATCAGATATCGCGCGTTTGCTGACTGAGCGTCCAGCGAACATTTCAGGTATAGCCGCTCCGGGAATGCCACAACATTCACCGGGTATGGCTGCGCCTAATCAGCCTTATAAAGATTTTAATGTGATTGCGTTTGATAAAAGCGGCAAACTTTCTCTGTATAAGAAGTACTAACCACAAGACCCTGCTGGCTGGGTATGTTTCTTACCCAGCCTTTGATTAAACTCGTCCCTTGTATATCTTCTCTTTTCTTTTTGCTGTTAACAGCCCGATTCTCCTTTACACCATTTCCTACCGCTGCACTTTCATTCGTTAGAATTCAGTCAAAATTTCGATTTAAAAACACGCTTGAGATTGGTAGAGTCTATTTGCTCAACTTTAAACCTTTCCAACAGAAAGTTGTTTTGGGTAAAACCTGCAACAATCATCCGTGTAAAAACACTCTATAAATATAAGAACACACAAACAATGCAGTTATATCAACATCTAAAGTGGTTTTTCCGCCAGCATCGTTTAACTTACGCCATCGCGTTATCGATGCTTTTTGCCGTCGCTATGCTCAACATGGCGGTACCGTGGCTTATTGGTAACGCCATAGACAAGCTCCTACAAACCAAAGATTTCTCGCAGGCTGAATTCTATTTATTTGCGTTGTTAGGCGTGAGTATTCTTGTGTACTTGCTGAGATACGGATGGCGGAGAATGCTGTTTGGCACCTCTTATAAATTGGGCAACATACTTCGCGAACAGTTCTATCACCGCCTTCTTCGCCAAGGTCAGGCGTTTTATAACATCCACTCGACTGGCGATTTAATGGCGAGAGCAACCAATGACATCGATGCTGTCGAAGTCGCGGCTGGCGAAGGTATCTTGTCTGGTTTCGATGGATTACTGACCTTTATTCTGGTGCTGATCATGATGTTTATTTTCATTGATTGGCAACTGGCGATCTTAGCAATTATTCCGTTTCCGTTTATGGGATATGGTTTCTACAAACTGTCGAATCGTATTCATCATCAGTTTAAGGAAACGCTCGATTCCTTCTCCACACTTAACGAGCAGGCGCAACAATCGGTGTCCGGTATTCGTTTGATCAAATCGATGGGGCGTGAAGAAATTGAATCGGATAAGTTTGCACAAATTGCCCAGCAATCCGCTCGCACTACATACAATGTGCAGCGTTCAGAAGCCCTGTTCGACCCAATTATTCAGCTCAGCCTTGGATCTGCACTGCTGATTGCTTTGATCGTGGGTGGCTGGCAGATCAGCCAAGAAAGATTGACCGTTGGTCAGCTCACCAGTTTCACCCTGTATTTATCTGAACTGATTTGGCCAATGTACGCATTCGGTTGGCTAATGAACATTTTGCAACGAGGTAACGCGGCTATTGGTCGCTTGGAATCGTTATTGAAATTGCCAGATTCCGTTGTAGATAAAGGCACACAAATGCCTGAAGGCTATGCGCTTGCAGTAAAAGATCTGACATTTGATTACCCAGACACCAATCAAAGCACACTGAAAAACCTATCACTCAATGTCGAGCAAAATCGAGTGCTTGGTGTTACGGGAGCAACCGGTTCAGGGAAATCGACTCTGCTTCATCTGTTAATGCGTTATTGGGAATCTACCCAAGGGGATATTTCCGTTTCTGGTGTTTCGATAGCTGATATTCCTTTGGCGAAGTTACGCGGTCTGTATGCCTACGTCCCACAGGATGCTTTCCTATTCAGTATGACCATCATGGAGAACATCCGTATTGGGATGCCAAACGCGACCGATGAAGACGTCTATCACGCGGCGAAACTGGCTGCGATTCACGATGACATACTTCAGTTCCGTGACGGTTATCAGACCCTTGTGGGAGAACGAGGCGTCACACTCTCCGGAGGTCAGCGTCAACGGATTTCGATTGCTCGAGCTTTAATTAGCCAAGCGCCGATTTTGGTGTTGGATGATGCCCTGTCAGCCGTTGATATTAAAACTGAAAAACTCATCATTAAGCACCTTCAACAACGCAGAGAACAAACCGTTGTTGTGGTCAGTCATCGCCTGTCTGCCATTGAACACGCGGATGAGATTATTGTACTTTCTCATGGCGAAATCATTGAGCGCGGTAAACATCATCAGCTTCTTAGCCTTGATGGCTGGTATTCACGCATGGCGGCTTATCAGCAAATGGAGCAGGCTTTGGAGGAAGAGCTGATATGAGCAAGGCAAACACAATGAAAGACAAAAACAGCTCAGGCTCAATAAAGCTTCTGATGAGCTATGTTTTCGCTGAAAAAGCACTGTTTATAAAAACCTTGTTACTGGTGGTGCTCGCGACCGGTTTTGACGTGCTTGGCCCTATGCTGAGCAAAGTGTTTATCGATGAATTCGTGATGCAGAATCACTACCCTGTTTGGCCAGTGGTTGGCGTTATCGCTCTGTTCATCATTTCTGTGTTATTGGGCACCTACTTAAAATATCAACAGACCCTGCGTTTTTTAGATATTGCGCTTAATGCGGTGTTAGACATACGTAAGCGATTGTTTAAACACGTGTTGACCTTGCCTGTGTCGTTTTTCGACTACTCACGTACAGGTCAGCTGGTGAGCCGACTTACCAACGACACCGAATCAATCAAAGATATCTATGTGCAGTTCTTATCGAATATCTTAGCCAACTTGGTTTTGCTGATTGGTATCTTGACCGCTATGGCAATACTGGATTTGCAATTGATGCTGGTGGCTCTGGCGTTGATACCTGCGGTTGTGAGCTTAATTTACCTCTATCAGAAATTCAGTGTTAAAGCGGTGACGCAAAGCCGTCAGCTACGCTCTGATATTAACTCGACCATGAACGAGTCGATCAGCGGTATGACGGTGATTCAAGCCACCAACCAACAGCAAAATAAACAGCAGCAGTTCGAACAGATTAACAGCCAGTATTACGATACACGTTTAAAAGCGGTAATTGTCGGCTCAATGTTGCTTCGTCCTGCGATTAACTTGTTAAGCATTCTGATCTTAGCTGGCGTGGTGTGGTTCTTTGGCTTGCAAGTAGTAGAAGGCGTGGCCGAAGTCGGTGTTCTATACGCTTACTTGAGTTACTTAGGGCGCTTTACTGAACCTCTGGTTGAGATCACTCAGCGTTTCAGCCTTTATCAGCAGGCAGTCGTCGCTGGTGATCGTGTGTACGAGTTGCTGCAAGAGCCTTCTTCAGAACAAAAAGAAGTACGCTGGAATCACATTGAACAAGGTGATTTAAGTATTGAAAACCTGACGTTCAGTTACCAAGTAGACAAGCCGGTGCTGCACAATATCAATGCCACCGTAGAGTCAGGAAAGTTCTTCGCTATTGTCGGCCATACGGGCAGTGGTAAATCAACGTTACTCAGCCTGCTGCTTAACTTCTATCAGTCGCAGTCAGGTTCAATCAAGATCGACGGGCATGAACTGAACCAATACGCACCCCAAACACTGCGCCAGTTGATTGGCTTTATCCCACAAGAGCCTTTTGTTCAGGCAACAACAGTGTTCGATAACATCGATATGGGTAGAAATTTGAGCCAAGAAGCTGTTGAACTGGCCGCCAAACAGGCACATTTGCACGATGTCATCATGCAAATGACCGACGGTTATCAAACTCAGCTAGGTGAAGGCGGATTAAGATTATCAACCGGACAAAGACAGCAGTTGATCATTGCTCGTGCGTTAGCCGGTTCACCAAAGATTTTGCTGCTCGATGAAGCAACAGCCAACATCGATAGTGAAACAGAACAAATCGTACAGAGAGCGTTAAATGAGTTGAGAGGCAAAGTCACGCTGATCGTTGTTGCGCACCGTCTGTCTACCATCCATCACGCTGACCGTATTTTGGTGCTGGATAAAGGGCATCTTATCGAACAAGGTAATCATCATCAGTTGATGCAAGTGGATCACGGGCGCTACAAAGCCATGTACCAACTTCAGCAGCAAGAACGAATGGTTGCAGAAGCGGAACGATAAGAGAAAAGAGTGGCTAATTAGCCACTCTTATTTTTTGAAATAGATAATTCGACCACATATGTGACATTGTAACTAAACACTTTGGTGCTATCGCTTAAAATGCCCGTTTCAGTTCAAGCTGAAAGAAAATTTGCACCGATTTCTTAACACTCATTCGCCTGACCCACTTGAAAAATTGCCTAATCATCCACAAATAGTCACAGTGCTGTGTAAACAACTGGCATTGCAAAATACAGAGATCTCTTCACTGCTTAGCTTTAATACATAAATATCAAAGGATTAACAATATAGGTCATTCGGCACTAGTCACCGATGTTAATTCCCGCTTGATTAAATAGATTTGCCTAATATTCTTACACTATTCTCTTGTTCACAAATCTAGCCACAGCGGTTCGCAAATGGCTAAAAGGAAACACCATGAGTCGTACAACACCTGTCTCCGACACTCACTCAAAATTAGGTAGCTTGATCGAAAAATGGACCAGAACGAGTAACCAGTTTGGTAATGACACAGGCATTCCGGGGCTGAGGTTAAGCCGCTGGGAAGCCCCAACCCCGCCCACCAGTTACACTCATAATGCGAGTATCTGTCTGATTGCTCAGGGTAAAAAACAGGTTCTATTAGGTGGAGACAGCTTCATCTACGACGCCAACCATTTTTTGATTTCGTCAGTAAATCTTCCTATCACCGCCAACATTATGGAAGCGAGCAAAGAGAAGCCGTATCTAGGGCTAATCTTAGAATTGGATTTACAGGAAATTTCCCAACTGATTGTCGACAGTGACTATTCTGGTACCCAAAACAAAGAAGCACAAAAAGGCATTGCTGTCGGTACACTGTCGCAGCCACTGCTTGATGCTTTTGTCCGTTTGCTTTCTTTAATGGATGAGCCTGAATCGATCAAAGTTCTCGCTCCGGTGATTAAACGGGAGATTTTTTATCGACTTCTGATGAGTGAGCAAGGTTCGAGGCTTAACCAAATCGTTACCGACGGCAGTCACAGCCATCAAATTTCAAAAGCCATCGAATGGCTGAAAAACAACTTTGTGAAACCGCTTAGCGTGGGCGAACTTGCCGCTTCCAGTGGCATGAGCAAGTCGGCTTTTTATACACACTTCCGCTCTATGACGTCTATGACCCCACTTCAGTTTCAGAAGAAACTTCGTTTAAGTGAAGCAAGGCGTTTGATGCTAACAGAGAATCTTGATGCAATGGAGACGACCTTTAAAGTGGGTTATGAGAGCCCTTCTCAATTCAGTCGCGAATACAGCCGTTTATTTGGCTCTCCACCGTCAAAAGACATCAAAGCATTACGCGAAGCTAACATGGTTTAACGCCAATAATTTCTTCTGTGGAGCGAATTTTTGGAAGAATAGGCAAAACAAAGAGAGGATCTGGCATTCATAGGTAACCGTTCTGTATATAGAATATCTCTTATACTAAACGTCATCTGCTTTTGAAATGTGGATGTATAACCGGTTAGCGTCTGGCTTTGCCGATACGCGAACTGTAACTCTCAAGAAGGGTGTGACAATGCAATTAGATTTCTCTTACTACAACCCAACAACCATTCATTTTGGTAAAGACTCACTGGCGAAATTAGACAGCGAACTGCCGAAGTTCGGCGACACTGTTATGCTGGTTTATGGTCGTAATGCGATCAAATCAAACGGTTTGTACGACAAAGTTATCGCTAGCTTGAATGCTGCCGGTAAGAAAGTTGTTGAGCTTTCTGGTGTTATGCCAAACCCAACTTACAGCAAAATGATGGAAGGTGTTGAGCTTGTGCGTGAACACAAGGTTGACCTGATTCTGGCAGTAGGTGGCGGCTCAGTAGTTGACTGTGCAAAAGGCATTTCAGTCGCGGCATACTGTACTGACCAAGACCCGTTCCAAAAATACTGGATTGAGTGGCAAGACGTTTCTAACGAAGTGGTACCTGTTGCTTCAATTCTGACTATGGTCGGTACTGGTTCAGAAATGAATGGTGGTTCGGTTATTACGCACGAAGAGAGCAAAACCAAAGCGGGTCGTGTATTCCCACCTATCGCATATCCTAAGTTTTCTATTTTGAACCCAGAGTACACCTTCACGGTTTCTGAATACCAAATGGTGAGTGGCGTATTCGATACAATGTCGCACCTAATGGAGCAGTACTTCTCTGACCAAGGTGCAAACACCACCGACTACGTCATCGAAAGCTTGCTGAAATCTTCTATCGATAACCTACGTGTTGCGCTTAAAAATCCTCAGGATTACGAAGCTCGCAGTAACATCATGTGGAACGCAACCTTGGCACTCAATACAGTAACAGGTCTTTCTAAGACTCAAGACTGGCAAGTTCATATGATTGAACACCAGTTAGGTGCTTACACTGACTGTGCTCACGGTATGGGTCTGGCGGCGGTTTCTCTGCCTTACTATCGCCTAATCTACAAATTTGGTTTGGATAAGTTTGTACGTTACGCAACTCAGGTTTGGGGTGTTTCAGCAGAAGGCAAAACCAAAGAGCAAATCGCACTTGAAGGTATTGATGCATTAGAAGCATTCACAAAAGAGTGTGGCATCGTAACGTCACTTGAGGAGCTCGGTGCAACCAAAGAGATGCTGCCAAAAATCGCAGAATCTACCGTTATTCTAGGTAATGGCTACAAAAAACTGACAAAAGAAGAAGTACTGAACATTCTGGAAGAGTGTTACTAACTCTCCTATTGTTCATTGTTGATAGACAAAAACGCCAGCATTGCTGGCGTTTTTTATCACCTTTAATTATGCAAGATCCGCCAAATGATCTTTGATATAGGTGTCTAAACTACGCGCTGGCTTACCAGTTAACACCTGTACCGCGTCGCTTACGCCCGCAGTCCAACCTTCGCGAACTGGATAGAATATTGAAGTCAAAAATTCTGCATAATCCGCTGGTACACCAACCCCTTTCAGCATGTCGCAAAACGCGCCATCTTCCATAGCTTGATACTGCACAGGCTTACCTAACGCGGCACTGATTTTAGCTGCTGCTTCTGCATAGCTGAAAGCCTCAGGACCCGTTAGATTGAACGCTTGATTGTCGAATTTATCTGTGGTCAAAACTGCCGCTGCACTTTCAGCGATATCACGCACATCAATAAAGCTCGACTTGCCCTCTGCTGCAGGAACGGCAATCACACCTTGGTCAATACCCGCTTTCCAGTAAGTGTGGAAGTTATCTGAGAACCAGTTCGGACGAAGAATAACGTAAGGAGCACCTGAGTTTTCCAATGCAATTTCAACCTGACGATATGGGATAGAGTCATCAGCATCCACGCCTAACACACTTTGGAAAACCACTTTGACATTGCGCGCTGCCGCTGCTTCGATTACTGGAATTAACAGTGCTTTAGATTCCACATAACCGCCCGCAAGCATGACGTATGCGCGGTCAACACCGTCAAAAGCTGACTCAAATGTTGACGGATCAGTGTAATCAAACACCACACCTTCTGCTACTCCGAACGATTTTCCACTGCGTGACGCCGCTTTCACTTGCTCACCCTTTGCCAATAATGCTTCTACTAGAGGGCGACCAACATTACCAGATGCGCCTAAGACCAATACTTTACTCATTTCTAATCTCCTAAGTATATTTAAGATACTATGTAGTTGAAGGATACTTGCTGATTAATCTATACTCTTCAAACCGAGTTGTGAAGAAGGCACTTTTTGGTAACAAGGTAACTTTGAAGTAACCATCCTGTGATTTGAGCATAGAGGATAAATCGTGGATTTTGCGTATGACGTTTATGAAAACCGCTGCCCGACGCGAGCAGTTTTGGACCGCATTGCGGACAAATGGGCAATGCTCATCTTAGATAAACTGAGCCATGAGCCAGTTCGGTTTAATCACTTAAAGCGAGATATCAAAGGCATATCTCAAAAGGTGCTATCGCAAACGTTGAAGAAATTAGAGCGGGATGGATTAGTTACAAGAACTGTCTTCCCAACGGTTCCAGTTACGGTTGAATATGCGTTGACCCCATTGGGAGGCACGCTCACTGAAGCTGTCGCGGCACTTGCCCACTGGGCAGAGAAAAACATGGATGCCGTGATCACCGCGCAAGAGAACTATGATGCAAAACTGGCAGAAAGCTAAATCATCCTGCAACCAGCAAGCGCAGCGGGAAACATGCGAGAAGAATGTTGAACGTGAGTTCACTGTTGAGCTGATAATAAAAAACACCACTGCGTTACACAGTGGTGATCCATATCTTAGGAAAAGTTAATCATGTCAGGAGCAGCAGTCCCTCATTGGGGGTGTGAGACTGCTTTTATTATTAAAATATCTTAACGTTGTTTCTTCATTGCGCTGTCCATCCAGACCGCGAGCAGCAACACACCACCTTTAACAATGTATTGCCAGAATGTCGGAACATCCATCATGCTCATACCGTTATCGAGTGACGCCATGATAAACGCACCGATAACCGCACCAAACACAGTGCCCACACCACCAGCCATACTAGTGCCGCCGATAACACAAGCTGCGATAGCATCTAACTCAGCGATGTTACCTGCTGAAGGTGAACCTGCGCCTAAACGAGAACTCAAAACCAACCCAGCGACTGCGACTAAGAAACCGTTCATCGCGTAAACCAACAGTTTGGTACGTTCAACATTAATGCCGGATAAACGGCTCGCTTCAATGTTGCCGCCAATTGCGTAAATGCGACGACCGAATCTCGATTTCGTTGCAATGAAAGAACCGACAAGAACAAAGAAAGTCAGCAATAACACTGGTGTAGGTACGCCGCGGTATTCATTAAGAATGAAGATAACAGAAAGCACACCAAGGCCAATTAATGTATTTTTGACCAGAGATACTTGCATTGAAGGCACAGACAATTCGTACTTCTTACGCATAACATTGCGTTTTTTCTGCCACCCAAAGTAAACCGATAAGCAGCAAACGCCGGCAATAATACTCAACATGTTTGGCAAATAGCTTTGACCGATGACGCCCATCACTTCAGAAATCGGTGCCACTGTCGTACCGTTTGTAATACCGATTAAGATACCCCTAAAAGCAAGATATCCGGCTAAGGTTACGATGAAAGAAGGTACTTTGCGGTATGCCACCCACCAGCCATTCCAAGCGCCCAGAATTAAACCTGAGCAAAGTGTAATAAGAATGGTCACAGGTAGCGGTAAACCAAACCAGACATCGAGAATCGCAGCCAATCCACCAAGTAAGCCCATCATTGAACCGACCGACAGGTCAATTTCGCCACTGATAATGACAAAGACCATGCCTATCGCCAGTATTCCGGTGATCGCAGTTTGTCTGAACAGGTTGGAAATGTTTCGCGGCGTTAAGTAGCTCCAATCAGTCATGATGCTGAAAAAGATCATGATAAATACAATCGCTAATGCCATCACCAGCATCTGAAAGTTGCCGCCTTTTAATCGACTTAGCAGGCTAGCGTTGGAGTCTTTAGTTAATTCTGTTGATTGTTCCATCACGCGGTTACTCCTTCTGATAATGCACAATCCATAATGATTTCTTGAGTCAGATCTTGGTTAATCAAATCACCTTTAATGACACCTTCGTGCATCACCAGCACACGGTCACTAATGCCCAGCACTTCAGGTAATTCGGAGGAAACCATGATGATGCTTATGCCCTGTTTAACTAATTTAAACATCAGCTTATAAATTTCGTATTTCGCTCCAACGTCAATACCCCGTGTTGGCTCATCCAAAATTAAGATGCTTGGATTAACCATTAGAAATCTTGCCAGTATGGCTTTCTGCTGGTTACCACCCGAGAGATTCTTAATTGCTAGCTCAGCATTAGGCGTTTTGACGGTAAGCTGTTTGATGTTTTCTTTGATAATGTTTGATTCGAGCGTGTCATTTAACACACCGTATTTTGATAATGAATCGAGGGCAGACAGCGACATATTTTGCCCAACAGACATAATTGGCACTATGCCATTTCTCTTGCGATCTTCAGGCACCATCGCGATACCAAAATCCAAGGCATCCTTACTGTTGTTTATCTCTATTTTCTTTCCATGCAGGAAATATTGGCCTTCGTTTCTGCCAAGATAACTGCCGTACAAGCACTCCATTAACTCAGTGCGGCCGGCACCCACCAGCCCTGAAATACCGAGGATTTCACCTTTACGTAATTGGAAACTCGCATTTTTTACTTTTGGAATAGCGGAATTTGATTTGTCCCAAGCGTTCACATTTTTGACTTCAAGTACAACGTCACCAATGTCGTGCTCTTCTCTTGGAAACAGTTGCTTCATTTCCCTGCCAACCATCATGGTGATGATGTCGTCAGTTGTCATATCACTTGCTTGTTTAGTACCGATATGTACCCCATCGCGGATAATACAGATATGGTCAGAGATCTCTTTTACTTCACCAAGCTTGTGAGAGATATAGATACAACTCACCCCAGACTCTCTGAGTTCTTTTACCAGATTAAGTAAAATTTCTGTTTCCGATTCGGTTAAAGGCGCTGTTGGCTCATCAAGCACTAATAACTTGGCATTCTTGGACATCGCCTTGGCAATTTCTACCAACTGTTGTTGACCTACCCCCAAATCCCCAACTTTTGTTTCCGGTGATACAGGCAAATTAACCTTTTCTAATAATAGTTTTGCCTCGTAATGCATTAACTCGTGATTTAATATTCCGCGCGTGCAAATTTCTGAGCCAAGAAATAAATTTTCTAAAATACTCAGTTCTTTAACTAAGGTGAGTTCTTGGTGAATAATTGCGATACCAATACTTTCCGTATCAGATATGTTTTTTGGTTCAATCACTTTTCCGTTATATATAATCTCGCCTTCATAATCGCCATGAGGATAGATACCGCATAAGACTTTCATTAAGGTCGATTTACCTGAACCATTCTCACCGCACAAGGATAAAACTTCACCTTTATTAAGACTAATACTAATACCGTCAAGCGCTCTTACTGGGCCAAAGCACTTAACGATATTTCGCATTTCTAATAAAGAAGACATAGTTGTCACTCCCAATAAAAATAGCGTTAAGAGAATCTCTTAACGCTTTTATTACTATTATTGATAAATTTCACTTTCAGCGTGGAATCCATCTCGAACAACAGTTGTTTTAATGTTTTTCGAAGTAACAGCTACAGGATCTAACAACCAAGCCGGTACATCTTTCATACCGTTGTTGAGAGAAGAGTTTTGCGCTGGAGTCTTGCCATCCGCAAGTTCCACTGCGATCTCAGCAGCACGGCTAGCAAGTGTATTAATCGGTTTGTAAATCGTCATAGTTTGAGTGCCATCAACGATTCGACGTAAAGCAGCTAGGTCAGCATCTTGACCTGAAATAGAAACTTTACCAGCTAAACCTTGCGCTTCTAGAGCTTGGATAGCGCCACCGGCTGTTGCATCATTTGAAGCAACAACAACATCAATCTTGTTGTTATTTGCAGTTAAAGCATTTTCCATAATTTTCAAAGCGTTTTCTGCTAGCCAATAGTTAACCCATTGATCACCGACAACTTTAATATCACCTGAATCAATTTTAGGCTGAAGAATATTCATTTGACCTTTACGGAATAGTTTCGCGTTATTGTCTGTAGGAGCACCACCCATTAGGAAATAATTACCTTTAGGTTTCGCATCCAACATTGCTTGCGCTTGCATTTCACCAACTCTTTCATTGTCAAATGACAAGTAGAAATCAATATCTGCATCGCTAATTAGGCGGTCATACGCTAAAACTTTAATACCATCGCGTTTTGCATCACTAATTACGTTGGATAGCACTCCGCCATTGGTTGGAATAATGACCAGAACATCCACACCGCGCGAGATCATATTTTCAACTTGAGAAATCTGAGTTTGCTCATTCCCGTTTGCTGACTGGACATAGACTTTGGCGCCCAGTTCTTCAGCCTTATCTACGAAAATATCTCGGTCTTTTTGCCAGCGTTCTAGTCGTAAATCATCAATGACCATGCCTATTTTTAATGACTTAGCAAAAACAGGGGAACTTAGACAAACAAGAGCGGAGCATACAAGAATTAATAGCTTTTTCATTATACTTTCCTTTGTATTGCACTATTTATTTGTAGGGTTTATTCACGATTAAAAGTGAACAACAGAATTCTATGTAGAATAAGATTGAAATGTCTTTTCTCTCATCTTATTTGCGTCTTATGTTTTTTTGTTTTTTATTTCAAATGTGATCATCATAGAAATATATGATTTAAGTCACCACATAACTCCGAGCCATGAATATTTGTGCAACCCTTTAAAAACAACAAGTTAAAAGCACTACAAATTAGCAAGGCCAAAAATATTCTGGTTATTTTTGACCGAAGTCTCATTAATAAAATAGGTAATATTGAAAACAAAAAAACATAATTGCCGAATAACTTTAATTCATAAAATATTGAATCTGCATTTAAGTCAAATGATTAACGGAGCCTCGACGATGACTGAATTTTTTAAGAATATAAACAAAATTAAATATGAAGGGACCGAATCAACAAACCCTTTAGCATTTAAACACTATGATGCAGATAAAATGATCTTAGGTAAAAGCATGAAAGATCATTTGCGTTTCGCAGCATGTTACTGGCACAACTTCTGCTGGCCAGGCAGTGACGTATTTGGCGCAGGTACTTTTGACCGTCCTTGGTCAAACGGCGCAAATGACATGGAGATGGCTAAGGTTAAAGCTGACCATGCATTCGATTTCTTCACAAAATTAGGCGTTCCTTACTACTGTTTCCATGATGTGGACGTTGCGCCAGAAGGTAACAACCTAAAAGAGTACATCAATAACTTCGCACAAATGGTTGATGTATTAGAGCAAAAACAAAATGAAACCGGAATGCAGCTACTTTGGGGTACTGCGAACGCTTTCTCTCACCCACGCTACATGGCAGGTGCAGGCAGTAACCCAGATCCTAAGGTGTTTGCTTATGCTGCAACACAAATTTTCAACGCGATGAACGCGACACAACGCTTAGGTGGTCAAAACTACGTATTGTGGGGCGGTCGTGAAGGTTATGAAACACTACTGAATACCGATTTACGTCAAGAGCGCAAACAACTTGGTCGTCTAATGCAGATGGTTGTTGAACACAAACATAAAATTGGATTCAAAGGCGCAATTTTGATTGAGCCAAAACCTCAAGAACCAACTAAGCATCAATATGACTATGACACTGCGACTGTTTACGGTTTCCTAAAACAGTTTGGTCTTGAAAACGAAATCAAAGTGAACATTGAAGCAAACCACGCCACTCTTGCAGGTCATAGCTTCCACCACGAAGTAGCAACTGCGACTTCATTAGGTCTGTTTGGTTCTATCGATGCTAACCGCGGCGACGCGCAACTAGGTTGGGATACAGACCAGTTCCCTAACAGCGTTGAAGAAAACACGCTTATCATGTACGAAATCTTGAAAGCTGGCGGTTTCACTACAGGTGGCTTTAACTTCGATGCTCGTCTACGCCGTCCATCTATCGATGCTGAAGATCTTTTCCACGGCCATATTGGTGGTATGGATACCATGGCACTTTCACTAAAACGCGCTGCAGACATGATTGAGAACGACGTACTGTCTAAATCTATTTCTCAACGTTACGCAGGCTGGAACGAAGAGCTAGGTAAGAAGATCCTTGCAGGCGATATGTCTTTAGAAGCAGTGGCTAAGTACGCTGTGGACAATAACATTTCCCCAGTTAAAGAATCTGGTAAACAAGAATTACTAGAAAATATTGTGAATGGTTTTATTTACAAATAATTATTTCTGAGTTCTGCAAAAGCCAACCTTATAATCTGAGGTTGGCTTTTTTATTTTGCCTTCAGCATATGTCAATCAATGCTTATCATTTTATATTTTTACAATTTTTGTTTTTATAAACTTAGTTGCTTATATATAAAAAGTGTTGCTTATAAATAAGCAACACTTGATTATTTAACTTGTTTAGTTAACAACTAAAATAAATCTTTCACTTGTGTATAAAGCGCTTGGAATACCTTTCTCTTAGCCTGATACAATTCTTTTTTGCTTTCATCAGGCAAGTGAGTTTGTACTAATTCAGGCACAGGGCAAACATCTTGTACCGTTACGCCGACTTCAGTGCCCAACCTTGCCAACCTTGCTGCTCCTAATGCTGGGCCAACCTCACCACCTGAGCGATAAACCAGCTTCATACCAGAGATATCAGCAAGCATTTGTCGCCAGTAGCCGCTTTTTGCTCCGCCACCAATCAGGGAAATTTCATTTGGCTCAGAACTCACTGAATGCTGTGCATCTAGACCATCAACCAAAGCGAAACTCACGCCTTCTAATACCGCTAACGCTAAATCGGCTTTTGTTGTTGAATGGGTCATACCAAAAAATACGCCTTTGGCGTTAGGATCGTTATGAGGCGTTCTCTCACCGGAAAGGTAAGGTAAGAAAATCACTTTTGATTTTGGAGCAGCGTGCTGTTCAACGTCTTTCAACATGGAGCCTACGTCTGCTTGCCCTGTAAGATTGGCAACCCAATCCAGACAAGAAGCCGCACTAAGGATCACAGACATGGTATGCCAAGTTTTTGGTAACGCATGACAGAAGCTATGCAATGCAGATTCTGGGTTCGCGATGAAACCGTCACTCACCGCAAAATAAACACCCGAAGTACCAAGAGATAACATTGCCTGCCCCGGTTCTGTGATGCCAACACCTACTGCTCCTGCAGCGTTGTCTCCAGCACCAGCAACAATAGGTACACACGACATTCCCCATAACTCAGCCAGTTCTTTCTTCAGTTGTCCGGTAACCTCTGTGCCCTCAAAGAGTTTAGGCATCTGCTCTCTGCCTAAGCCTGTCGCTTTGAGCAGCGCGTCACTCCAGTCACGCTTATCAACATCCAACCACATGGTTCCAGCGGAATCAGACATATCAGAAGCGTAATCGCCGGACAGTTTGAATCTTAGATAATCTTTAGGCAGCAGAACTTTCTCAACCTTGCTGAAAACGTCTGGTTCATGTTTCTGTACCCATTTCAGTTTAGGTGCCGTAAATCCAGGCATCATCAGGTTGCCGGTAATTTCACGACTGTTTGGTACAAGCTGTTCTAGCTCAATACACTCCTCAAAACATCGGCCGTCATTCCACAATATCGCGGGTCTTAACACCTTGCCATTCTGGTCAAGCAGTGTCGCACCATGCATCTGTCCAGATAACCCGATGGCGCGAACCTGAGAAAGTGCAAACTCATCTTTTAACTCGCCAATAATGCTTTCTGTTGCCGTCCACCAGTCTTCTGGATTTTGCTCCGACCAGAGTTCATGCGACCTCGAGACCGTTAGGGACTTTGTTTTTGATGCAACGATTTTGTCATTTTCGTCCAGCAGTATTATTTTTACTCCGGACGTACCTAAATCGATCCCCATATACATGGTTAAACTCCTTCCAAAAATTGGATTTAATAAATAATTTGACCCATTTTAAATATTCATCCGGATTACTAGAGCGAACAATTATGTTTTTTTGTACCTCCATTCCTCAATTTGCTTATTGTGTTATAGATCACGTGAGCTAAGTGATTTCAAGTGTTAGTATTCTGGGTAAAAACTAAATAAATATAATATGAACAAACATTTTCGAATCACCCTGCTATTTAATGCCAATAAAGTATATGATCGCCAAGTTATAGAAGGTATTGGCGAATATTTACAAGCATCTCAGTGTGCTTGGGATATATTTTTAGAAGAAGATTTCACCACTCATCTGGACAATTTAAAATATTGGAAAGGTGACGGCATTATTGCTGATTTTGACAACCCTAAAGTGGTTGAAAGCCTGAAAGATATCAACGTGCCGATAGTCGCTGTTGGCGGCTCGTATACCAAAGAAGAAGACTACCCCAACGTCCCTTATGTGGCGACTGACAACTACGCTCTGGTTGAGCTTGCCTTTCAACATCTCAAACAAAAAGGTTTAGAGAATTTCGCCTTCTACGGTATTCCTTCCCATTCTTGGAAAAGATGGGGACACGAAAGAGAAACCGCGTTTAAAGACATTCTTGCAAAGGAAGGCTACAAAGGCTCCATATTCAGAGGTAATCAGACTTCTTCTGACACGTGGCAATACGACATGAACCGTCTTGCCGACTGGATTCAAATGCTGCCAACGCCAACTGGCATTATTGCGGTGACAGACTCACGAGCGCGCCATATCCTTCAGGTATGTGAACATCTCAATATTATGGTGCCGGACAAGATCTCCGTTATTGGCATCGATAACGAGGAACTGGCAAGTTACCTGACTCGGGTTTCACTGAGCTCAGTCGGACAAGGATGCAAGGAAATGGGTTTCCGCGCAGCTAAAATCCTTCACAAACAACTCACCGAACATTCCGGTGAAGCGACTTCTTCGCCAGCTAAAATCCCTCGCATACTTGTTCCACCAACCAAAGTATTTGAGAGGCAAAGTACCGATTTCCACGCATTGAAAGATTCTTATGTCATTCAAGCTATGCACTACATCAGGCATAACGCTTGTAAAGGCATTAAAGTCGATCAGGTACTAGCAGCTGTAGGCATATCCAGATCCAACTTGGAATCGAGATTTAAGGAAGAGTGTGGGCACTCTATCCATGAAGAGATACACAATTCCAAGTTAAAACGCGCCTGTAATTTGCTCAAAACAACATCTTTACCGATTAGTGAAATCGCGGAGTTATGTGGCTACCCATCGTTGCAGTACATGTATACCGTGTTTAAGAAAAACCTCGACCAAACACCAAAAGACTACCGCAACAACGCTTCGAATGAAGATTAACGGTTAAACGGCGAAGAGGGTGTATACCGTCTTCGCCTTGCCTTTTCGACGCTTAAACAAACCACGCTGAAGAGAAGTTTTCATAGAGAAGCTTGCTGGTCATGATGAGGGTGACAGAGATAAACACAGGTCTCACAAGACGATTACCATACGAAATGACGCATTTGCTGCCAATAACCGACCCTATGATTTGGCCGCCAGCCATAATTAAGCCAAGTTGATAATCAACACTGCCTAACCAGATAAACAGAATCAAAGAAATAACGTTGCCAATTAGGTTCAATGGCTTTGTCGCCATCGTTGCTTGCTTAATGGTGTAGCCAAGCAGACTGATGAACGCCAGCATCCAGAACGAGCCTGTACCCGGTCCAAAGAAGCCATTATAAAAACCAATCAGCAAACCACATACCACCATAAAATGCGTATTTGATAGCACAGGTTCTGTTGCTTCCGTTGCTTTGAGTTTTTTGGCAAAGATCGAATACAAGGTGATCGCAACCATCAGGATAGGCAGTAGTTTTTCCAACACTTGTTTGTCGATGACTCCAACAGCAAGGGTTCCAATCACTGCGCCAATCGACGTAAAAATCAAACCTAAAACAATACCTTGAACTGGAAACTGTTTGTTTCTCATAAACATCACAGAAGTAGTCAGTTCGCCGATTACCGCTTGCAGTCGATTTGTGCCCAATACCGTCATCGGTGGTAATCCAACCAGCAGCAGACTTGGTACAGTGATCAGCCCTCCACCGCCAGCAATGGCATCAACAACGCCCGCAATAATTGAGATTAAAAATAAAAATACATAAACCCAGTCCGCCGTACTGAATTGAAACACGTTGTCCATATCT
Source organism: Vibrio sp. Hal054 (assembly GCF_037162405.1). Taxonomy (NCBI): domain Bacteria; kingdom Pseudomonadati; phylum Pseudomonadota; class Gammaproteobacteria; order Vibrionales; family Vibrionaceae; genus Vibrio; species Vibrio sp. Hal054. The sequence goes on from NZ_JARLUT010000002.1 coordinate 505,022, forward strand.
CCATCACCTAGTCATAAATTTGTGTGCATGACTATTTGTACCACTCGGCTATATGTAGTTAAATTAACGGCAACTTACTTAATCATTAAGGTTGAACTTAATGCTATCGTCACAAGATATTGAATTTTTTATCACTGTAGCAGGCAGTCGTTCATTGGCTGCCGCCGCGCGAAAACTGAATGTGACTCCTCCCAGCGTTTCACAGCGGCTGCAAAATATAGAACGAAAGCTTGGCGTTAAGTTGATAGACAGAAATGCTCGAATCACCTCATTGACGACCGAAGGCGAAGTGCTTGCCAGTAAAGGACAAGCGCTGTTACAAGATCTTGAACACTTAACCCAAGATCTTTCAGAAAAGAAACTCGCCATTTCAGGTGATTTAAAACTCGTCTCATCCCTCGGGTTTGGGGAAAAACACATCGGCCCTTTAGCAGCAGAATTTCAACGGCTATACCCTTCTCTTCGTATTGAACTTAATCTGTCGGATATTCCAAAGTGGTCTGCACACAACAGCCCAGACATCATGTTCTACATAGGACACCTTCAGGACTCTGCGTTAAAAAGAATTGTGTTGTCTAAAAACCGTCGATTACTGTTAGCCTCACCGGCTTATCTAGAATCTGCGCCAGCACTTGAGCAACCAAAAGACTTAGAACAGCATCGCTGCATAGCGTTACGAGAGAACGATGAAGATGCGACCATGTGGCGACTTACCCACACCACAACCAAGAGTGAAACCAGCGTAAGAGTGGTTCCTGTTCTTTCAAGCAATGTCAGCCGTGTGACCAAAGATTGGTGTATTGATGGTCAGGGTATCATTCAACGTTCTGAGTGGGATGTACAAGAAGAACTTAAAAGCGGGAAATTGGTTCGCGTACTTGCTGACTATCAACTGCAAGAAGCAGACATTGTCGCTCTTCTTTCTTCCGAACAGTTTCATCGTTCACAAAAAGTAACTGCGTTTTTAGAGTACGTAAAACAACGGCTACCTGAGCGTTTATCGACAAGTTAGCAATTGATAACAAGCATGCCGTTAGCTGTGTTCATACAAATTGTTTTCTAAACCGTAGAGCATCATGGTTCCTGTAAGTTGAAACCCAACGTCTTTTAGTAATCGGTTTGAAGTATCGTTATCTGGGAAGGTCACTGCATAGACCTTTTCGATCTTGTTTGCCGGCAACTCTGCTTTCATCACTGCACTCGCTGCCTCTCTGGCGTAACCATTTGAGTGATATTTTGACAAAAACGCGTAGCCGAGATCAGGAGAATCGAGCTCTGGCCTTTTCAAGATGCCACACATACCAATCGGGGTATGCGTGTCTTTCAACTCAACCATATTCAAGCCAAAACCATTAATCTTGTAGCTCAGCATCGGACCATTGGATAAGTAGTGGATTGCATCTTTTTTCGTTCTGACTTTTTTGTCGCCAATACAGCGAATAAATGCTTCCTCATTAAGCAGGCGAACAATGAATTCCGCATCTCTTAGTTCAAAATGTCTAATCACCAGCCGAGCTGTTTCACATACGATCTTCATTTATTCGCCTTATTGACTGCACTTACAAAAGTATTGGTTTGAACTGCATCAGCGATTGTGATTTATATTTTTGTAAACATCAAAAATAGATGATGTCGATTCGCGCACAATCAGATCGATTGGTGGTACTCGTACTTGGTGTTCTTCACCACTAAGCATCTTAAATATGGCTTCAGCACAAACACTACCCAACTCTTCAATAGGCTGACGCAGTGTTGTGAGTGCTGGCGTAAAGTAACTGGACGTTTGAAGGTCGTCAAAACCGATAACAGAAACATCTTCAGGAACCTTTAACCCCTGTCGTGCAGCGCTTTAATGGCTCCATAAGCAGTTTGATCGTTAGCAGCAAAAATGGCTGAAAAGTAGACTTTAGAATCGAGTAGTTCAATGGTTTTTTGATAGCCTTGCTCTGAACTAAAATCACCTTGTTTTATCAAGCGAGAGTTGACGGGTATTCCCCTATCTTTCAATGCTCTTCGATAGCCTTCATAACGTCTTTGCCCGTCGGGTTGAGTGCACAATCCTTTAATATGCGCAATATTGACATGCCCCTGCTGTAATAGGTGCAGAGTCGCTAAATATCCGCCAAGCACATTGTCAAACTCAATAGTCAGTATGTTGTTGGCTTTAATCTTATTGTATCCAACCGCAACTATCGGAGTGTGTAACGAATACTCGATAAGCTCTTCATCAGAGAGATCACCAGAAACAATAATCACACCATCGACATGACTTTTGAAAAAGTAGTCAAGCGCGTGTTTTTCTAGTCGACGCTTCCAATGGCCTGTTGCAATCACCAATGAGTAACCTCTGCTACTCAGACAGGCTTCTAAATCCTTCAGAATGCCGATCATAAAAGGGCTGTCTGCATTTTGTAGCAGAACACCAATAGTCATCGAACGCCCTTTGATTGGGCCTTTGGTTTTATATGTGACCTTGTAACCACTCTTCTGTATCGCTTTCTCGATACTGTAACTTTTCTCATCTGATACATAAGTAGAACGATTCAAGTATCTTGAAACTGTGCTTGGAGAAACCCCCGCCAACTTTGCAACATCATAGATGGAGGCAGGCTTTTTACTCGTTATCATGTCCATAGTTCATATATCCATATAAGTCTTTGATTACATGCGCTGCGTAAATACACAGACTACTGATATCCATTTAGCAATGCGTTTGGATTTGTATTTTGAGTGGTAAAGTGAAGCAGTCAGAATAAGACCGGTAACCGAGCTGGCTTACGCAGATTGGTTAAGTCATGACTACCCCAACATACAACTCTAGGAGAATAGAGCCGACCTCTGGCCGGCTTTGCATTGCTAATGTGATTATTCAGCCGTAACGTCACATACCATCCGCCATGCTTCAGGCAGAACCTTAACGTCGCCAACAACGTGAACTCTTTGACGGAAATGTATCTGAGACGATGAAGAGCCGATCATCAGATCAAACTCACCGCCTTCAACAACACGTTGATGATGACGATCAGTAAGATTGAGCATATCAACAGGCAGTTTGAAGGTAACAGTTTTGCTCTCTCCCGCTTTAAGGAATACTTTCTTAAAGCCCTTTAACTCCTTAACCGGACGAACAACACTCGATACCACATCACGAGTATAAAGCTGTACGACTTCAGCCCCATCAACACGACCTGTATTGGTTAATGTTAGCGATAGCTCAACGGTGTCTTCGAAACCGAGCTTATCTGAAGCCACGTTAAACCCTGAGTATGCAAATTCGCTATAGCTCAAGCCGTGACCGAAATTGAAGCTCGAACCAAAGTGATAGGCAATTGGCGTACCTGCACTCTTAAGCTTGTGATTGTAGAAATACGGTACCGCACCCACGTTTTTAGGAATCGAAATCGTCAGTTTTGCGCTTGGGTTGTTTTTGCCGGTGAAAGTATCAGCAATAGCATCAGCACCCGCTTGACCCGGAGCCCAACCCAACACAATTGCCGACGCTTCATCTTCAGCGCGACCTAGATTGTATGGTCGCCCGCCGGTCACTAATACCACTACGGGTTTACCTGTATCTAATACAGCATCAAGCATTTGCTGCTGCACTCCCGGCAGCGCTAAGCTGTCGCAATCTGAACCTTCACCCACTGTGCCTGTCTGGAACAAACCGGCCAAGTCACCAACACAAACTACAGCGACATCACTCTCAGCTGCGGTCGCAACCGCCGCTTCAATCTGACTAAGATCTTTGCTGATAGGTGACTCTGCGGCCTGACTGATCGCCATATCAACGTCCCCAGGGAAAACCGGAGCATTGGCGTGTCGCTCAGTTAGAATGTCACAGCCTTTGGCGTACATAACCGAATCAAAGCGTTGTTGAAAGGCTTCCAAAAGCGTCTTCGACACTTTGTCCGTACTGTCTTCCTGACTCAAAATCAGGTGCACAGGGAAACTATAACCACCGAGTAGTGCAAGCTGATCGTCTGCGGTAGCACCAATCAACGCCACTTTTTTATCCGTTTTCAGTGGTAGGGTTTGATCTTGATTCTTAAGCAGAACAATTGATTCACTCGCGACTTTGTAAGCAATCTCCTGACTCTTTTCATTGTGCAGAGAAGCTTGAGGAACGTCAGTATAAGGGTTCTCAAATAACCCCATTTCAAACTTTTTACTTAAAATACGAGCAACAATTTCATCAATCTTTTCCATTGAAATAAGACCGCGTTGCAGTGCTTCTGTCAGTTTCGTTGAGCATGCGTCATCGGGCAACTCAACATCTAATCCTGCATTAAAGGAAAGCGCTGCTGCTCCCGCACGGTCTTCAGCAATTGAATGGTGCGAGCTTAACAAATCAATGCCGCCGTAATCCGCGACAATCAACCCATCAAAGCCCCATTTCTCACGCAAAATCTCAGTAAGTAAAAAATGCGAAGCGTGGCAAGGTTCACCGTCAATGTCATGGTAAGCAGGCATTACAGAGCCAGCATTCGCCAGTTTTACAGCCATTTCAAACGGCAGTAAGAATGTATCATTGAGCTCTTTAAAACCCAGATTTACCGGCGCATGGTTACGTGCGCCTTCGCTTGCTGAATGCCCAACAAAGTGTTTAAGTGTCGCCAGAAAATCACGTTTTTCACCTTGTAATCCTTTCACATAATGTGTGGCCATGATGCCAACAAGGTAAGGATCTTCACCCAATGTTTCCTCTGTACGCCCCCAACGGACATCACGAGAAACATCCAATACTGGCGCCAGCCCCTGTTTGGTGCCAATCATTCGCGCTTGTCGGCCAATGTCCATTGCCGCTTCTTCGATCAGCTCAGGGTTCCAAGTATGACCATAATTTAATGATGAAGGATAAAGCGTTCCGCCTTTCGCCATCAGACCGACCAAACACTCCTCATGTGCCATTGCAGGAATGCCAAGTCGCGTCTCTTCAACTAAATATTTTTGCAGCTTATTTAGTGCTTTTACGCCATTGACCGCGTCAACTGTATGCGTTCCAAGTGGACGAGAAATCTGACCGAGGCCATATTTGAGCTTCTCTTTGACGGTGCGCTCAACATTTTCAGTTGTCATTTCAAGTTCACGCTCTTTATGCTCGCCAGTCGGATCAAGTATCAACCATTGCGCCCCCATTTGAGCCAGTTTTTCTTCAACCGTCATATGTGAAAGCAGGTCGCTCACACGTTCTGCTATCGAAAGTGATGGATTCTTGTAGTTCATATATTTTCCTAACCGATGCTGATGACTTTGATAGGATTAATATCTACCAAAATATTGCCTATTTCTTCCGCGAGGAACTCAATTACCAAATAATGGAGACCGATTACCAAATATATTGTCAGGCCTTTATTTTTATCAGAGTAATAGTTAAATAAAGCTTTTCTGTTTTTTGAATATGGTCAAATTAACCATTTTTAATAAATACAATATAAATATTCGTAATAGTGATTTGACGAAATAACGTGATATGGAAAGCTAAGAAACTAAAGGAAGGAATTAAAAAATAGAAAAAAGCGGCTGAACACTCAACCGCTTTTGCTTAAGCAACGAAAGCTCTGTGAACCCTGCTCGCTCAGTGAACCTTAGTTGTTTCTGTGACTTCAAATTCTAAAGTAATCAGATCTTCATCTTTTGACGAAGCACCGACCATTAAACTAAACGTGCCCGCTTCAACGACTTCTTCAAGTTCTGAATTCACCAGTGCTAAATCAGAGAAATTAACCTTAATAGTCACATCAACACTTTGCCCTGCCGGAATATCAACGCGTTCAAAACCACACAGCTGTTTAATAGGCGTGGTGACAGAAGAGAAATGATCATTAAAGTAAACTTGCACAATTTCAGTACCATCAATAACCAACTTATTTGTTACGGTAAGAGACACTTCAATATCGGTATTCGGTTCTATTACTACCTGTTTTAAATAAACATTACTGTATTCAAACTGGCTGTATGACTTACCTTCACCAAAGCTAAACAACGGATGTTCCGGCATATCGATGTAACGCTCTTTATGACCGGTAGTATGTGAGTTCTGTGCATGCCAACCCTCATACTTGTTGTAGAAAACAGGTAATTGCCCCACATGATATGGGAAGGAAATGGTCAGTTTGCCCGATGGATTATGCTCACCGAGTATGACTCGTTTTACCGCCTCTCCCCCTTAGTGCCTGAGTTAAATCCACACAACAGGGCATTCGCATTCTCTGCAACCCAAGGGATTGTCATCGGCTTAGAGGCAACTAAGTTAACAATCAATGGTACGCCCGAAGCTTTGATCTGCTCCAACATGGCTTGCTGTTTACCAGTTAGGTCCAGATTCGCTCTGTCATGGAACTCACCATTTTGCGCTAACGTATCCCCTACACAAGCAATGACCACATCGGTTTGAGTTAATGCGCGGGCTAACTCTTCGACCTGCTCAAATTCAGCGTCAATACAGTCCGCCCCTTTCACGTATTCAACCTTGAAACCATATTGCTTTGACGCCGCTTGGAACGCCTGTAACGTCGTCACTGCCTGCTCACGGTGAAAACTATCATTTGTAGCACCGGCCTGCATTGAACCAAATGACCAGTCACCTAGCTGCGCAATAACATCATCGGCATTGGGTCCGGTTACCAGCACGGTCAAATCTTTGGTTGGTTTCAAAGGCAAAATGCCATCATTTTTGAGCATCACAATGCTCTTGAGGCTTGCTTCCATTGCCAGTTCTAAGTTCTGCGGATTGCCGAATATTTCTTGGCGATCTGGCGAATAGAATCGCATCTCATCGAACAGGCCTAACTCAAACTTTTTCGTCAGAATACGGGAAACAGCATTGTTAACAATTTCAAAGTCCACTTGCCCGTCTTTAACCAGCTTAACCGCCGCTTCATAGAACTCCGCTGTCGACATCATCATATCGTTACCCGCGACCAAAGCGCGATAACACGCATCCTCAATAGTCGGGCTCACTTTCTGCTTAGTGTGCAGCGATTTGACGTTATCCCAGTCAGTTACAATAAAGCCGTCTAATCCCCAATCAGTTTTCGCAACATCCGTCAGCAACCATTTGTCAGCGGTACACGGCAAACCGTCGTTGGAGTGATAACCCGTCATAAGAGAAGCGACTTTTGACTTTTGAACCACTTTGCGAAATGGCGGAAGGAAAATCGATTTAAGCTTGCGACGAGACACATCAGCTTCATAGGAGTCTCGGCCACCCGTTGTTTCGCCATAAGCGACATAGTGTTTGGCACACGCAAGAATAGAATCCGGGCTGGCGAAAGTCTCACCTTGGTACCCTTTAACCGTCTCTGCTGCCATCTCGCCGATCAACCACGCATCTTCACCATAGGTTTCATTAACACGCCCCCAGCGCGCATCTCGTCCAATACAAAGCACAGGTGAAAACGTCCAGTGAATACCAGTGGCGCGAACCTCTTTAGCGGCCACTTTTGCCATTTCTCTCATCAGTTCACGATCCCAGCTTGAGGAAGCGGAAAGCTGAGTGGGGAACACGGTCGCATCGTTATCGAAACAGTGTCCGTGAATAGCATCAATACCAAAAATAAGTGGGATGCCAAGGCGGGTTTTCGCTGCACGCTCTTGCAAACGCATTGCAGCATCACCGGTACAATGAAGGTAACTACCTATATGCCACTCTTCCAGTTTGTCGGTGTTACCTTCCACATTCGCTGGAAGTTGAGTCAACTGACCGATTTTCTCTTCAATGGTCATACGGCTCAAAAGGTCATATACGCGTTCGGCAACCGGCGCGTTTTTGTTCATGTAGGTTTCTGTCATTATTATTTTTCTCTGTTTTGAAAGAGCCGATCCTTACGCAATGGCTCTTTGGCTTCAGCAACAAATGATCGGGCTGGTTTAATTCGCTTACTGACTGATTGGTGGTTGATAAGAAAATTCACCTTTGGAGGCAGAAAGCAACGAACTATAAACCGCCTTGAAGGCATTTTTCGCTTGATAGTTCTCATCAAACATCAATGCACGGCCATAACCAGTAAACCAACCTGGCACCCAGCTGTACTTATCGGTTACACCCCAAGTGGTGTACATATCAATCTCCGGATAATAAATAGCAAAATCCATCAAACGACCGAATATACGCGCCTGTGCATCAAGGGCGAAATGACTAGCATTGTCACGGATACGAACATCGATTTCAGTGAAGTGAATCTTAAGACCGAGATGTTTTAGACGATTAATGTTGCGCGCAAGATCTTGCTCACTAAGCGCATGTTCGCCCATCAAATGCAGTTGGAAACCAACACCGTGAATGGGTACGCCCTCTTCCACCATGCTTTTGACTTTACCGTAGATGGCATTCGACTTGGCTCCCATCCCTTCGTTGTTATAGTCGTTATAAAACAGAATCGCCTCTGGGTCCGCTTCATGGGCAAACTTGAATGCAAGTTCCAGATAACGCTCACCAAGCACCTTGTACCAAAGGGTTTCGCGATATGACCCATTTTCATTAAAGCTTTCGTTCACCACATCCCAGTACTTCACTTTTCCTTTATAGTGACCAACCACTGTTTTGATGTGTTCCTCAAGTACTTTTTCCAGCTCTGGAGCGGTCCATTCTTTTTGTGTTAGCCAGTCAGGATTTTGAATGTGCCAAACCAGCGTATGACCTTTCACCTGCATGTTGTGCTGCTGAGCAAATGCCACCAATTCATCGCCTTTACTAAAATTAAAGCGATCTCGCTGGGGATGAATGTTCACCCATTTCATCTCATTTTCTGGGGTTAGCTGGTTAAACTGACTGGAGAATGTGTTGGCAAATTCAGGCTCTTTAAGGTGACGCGTTTCTAATGCTGCACCAACATAAATGTTTGACTGTTTCGCTAGTGATTTAAGACTAATAACTGGGAGTTCAGAGGCTTGAACAGCGATTGGTGAAATGAACGAGCAAGTGGCAACAAGCAAGGTGGTAATAGTTTTTTTCATTCTATTTTCCTTGAGAAGTATCAAGTGGAATAAAAAGAGAGCTGCTTAAATCGGGGGTCGATCATGATACAAGCAGCTCTTGGAAATTAGCCCTTAACCGCGCCAGAAGTTAATCCGTCGATTAAACGACGCGAGGCAATAACAAATAGGAACAGCAATGGCAGAACAGCGATACTTGCGCCAATTGACACCGCACCCCATGGCACCTGACCGGTTCCTTGTAACGCACGAAGTGCTAAAGGAACGGTGAACATTTTCATATCGTTCATAACAACCAGTGGTCCCATAAAGTTGTTCCAGGTGCCGATGAAGGTAATCAGACCTAAGGTACCGAATGCTGGCAGAATCAAAGGCACGATAATGCGGTAGTAGATTTTGAACTCACGGCATCCGTCCATACGTGCTGCTTCAACAAGCTCTTTCGGAATTGAGCTCGAAATAAACTGACGCATCATAAAGATACCCATCGCTCCACAAGCGGCAGGAACAATCAGCGCTTTAGGATCGTTCATCCAGCCTAGTTGCGACATAACCATTGCTGTCGGAATCATGCCCAGAAACGGTGGAATAAGCATAGTACCCATGATCATCACAAACAACGCATTCTTAAAACGAAACTCAAACATTGAGAACGCATAACCAGCAAGCGAACAAAACAGCAAGTTCAGCGCCGTAACCACGATGGCAATAAACAAGCTCAACGCCAGGTTGTGCCAAAAGTAAGGCAGAAAATCTAACAGCGTGTTGAAGTTCGTCACCAAGTAATCACCAAAGGTAATCGGTGGCGGCACAGATAGAATGCCGGTGTTGGAATGCGACGAGAAAATAAACATAAAGTAAAACGGTGCTAGCATGATAATCGCACCGATAAACACGGTGATATAAGCGATCAGCTTATCCTTTCCCATTGATTTCATTAGTCGTTTCTCCCACCTAATAGTTTGCTATTCAGCCATGTTAAACACGCGATGATCATAAATAGAATCCAAGAGATAGCGGACGCAGTACCAAAGTCACTTTCAACGAATGCCGTTATATACATGTGCATCGCCGCAGTTTTACCCGCTTGCTCTATACCACCAGTACCGCCTGTAATAATGAACGGTTCTTCAAACAGTTGAAGGTTACCAATGATGGTGAGCGTGACTGCGAAGAATGCCATTGGTTTCAGCATTGGAAGTGTGATGTGCCAGAACTGCTGGTAACGGTTTGCGCCATCGATAGTTGCCGCTTCATAAAGATCTTTCGGGATCGTTTGTAACGCAGAAAGGTAAAGCACCGTGTTCCAGCCAACAAAGCGCCAGAAAACAACAAACGAGATCATGTCTTTGGTATACGCAGGGCGAGACCAGTCAACATTCTCAGTTGGGAAGAGCCACGCCAGAACTTTAATGTCCGCAATAGTGAAATTTCCCAAAGACGTAAGAATTTGGTTAATCATGCCGTAGTCACGAGAAAACAACGTAGTGAATACAAGAGAGATCGCAACGGTAGAAGTAATATACGGAACGAAGTAGATACCAATCACCGTATTTCTCATACGCGTAAAGCTAGTATGAATAAAGTATGCGAGCGGCAGTGCTACTGCATGCTGAGGAATACCGGATTTCAGCGCAATAATAAAGGTGTTGTAAATGGACGATTGGAACCATTCATCTTCAAGTGCGAAAACATAGTTCTCTACTCCGACCCATTCCATTGATGCCAATCCTGCAGCAGGCTCCCAATAATGGAAGGACAGGTATAAAGAGAACAGAAGTGGGAATAAACCGAATGCTCCGAAAATGATAAAGAAAGGGCTGACATAAAGATAAGGAGCGATCTTATTTCCTTTTCTTAGCCAGAAGTTTTTGCGTCTGGCGGCATTAAGGGGACGTGTCATTGTTGTCATAGGACTATTTCCAAAATTGCTACATGACAAGGGGCCACCGATGTGACCCCGGTACTAACGATTAATTAACGACGACGAGCACGACGTTTAATTTGTTTCTCTGCATCGGCCAGCACTTGGTCAATGTTTGCATCTTTCTCTAGCACTTTTTCTAGAGCGTCATTCACCACCTGACGAGCAACTTCGTCGTAGCGGTCAACAGTCAATGCTGGGATGTGTTTGGTTGTTTCACGCCAGTTCAGACGAGCTTTTTGTCCACCCAAGTAAGCGATTTCTTGATTAAAGAAGTCGTCGTTATGAGTCGAAATAAGCACTGGGAACGCATTGATTTCTTTAAAGCCCGCTAGCTGAATTTCTTTGTCTGTCGCCATAAATTCGATGAACTTCCAGGCTTCTGCTTTGTGCTCTGCTTTTTTAGGAATGGCGTAGAATGAACCACCCCAGCTCGCCATAGCACCGTCTGGAAGTTGAGAAGTACGCCATAATCCTGTCGCATCTGGAGCAATCCAACCTTGTAGGTGACCACCTAACCAAGCCCCCATCATTTGAACAGATACCGTTCCGCGACGTAGACTTTCCGTCCATTCGTTTGACCAAGCAGCCACTTTCGCGTCGATACCCGCATCACGCGCCTTCTTAGCTAAACGAAACGCTTCTTTAAAACGTTCAGAGTTAACAAGGATATTTTGGTCTTTATCGAAGTAGATGCCTTCGCCTTCTTTAAGGTTTGAACGAATAACAATATCTTTAATATCCACCGCATTTGCGATCAGGTAGTTACCCGTTTTCTCTTTGATCTTAATACCCGCCTTGATAAACGAATCCCAATCTTTTAATAACTCTTCTTCTGTAACACCAGCCGCATCTAAAATGTCTTTACGATAAAAGGTTGCACCCGGACCGATGTCTGCAGGAATTGCTGAAAGAACACCGTCAGAATTGGTTGCTTGCGCAACAGAGTAAGGTACCAATTTATCGGTAAATGCACCGGCACCATAAGGCGACATATTATCCAGACCGCCGCTCTCAATAAACTGACCCACATAGCTGTATTCGATTCCCATAACATCTGGAAGGTTCGCGCCTGTTGCAAGTGCCGTTGTCATCGCATTGTGATGGTCGGCATACGCGAGAGTAACAACCTTAACCTTGATATCAGGGTATTTTTTCTCAAACATTGGCACCGCAATTTCTGCCACTTGGTTGAAATTGGGGAATGAAGCAACCGTAATCTCAGTAGGTGCAGCAAACACTGACACCGAAAACACGGAAGCTGCGATAGCAGAAGCAATGATGTTCTTTTTCATGATTTTTCCTTATTGGATTATGACCTTGTCGTTTTTATCAAACACATGAACCTTGTTTTTATCGAAATAGAGTTCAAATTTGTCGTGAATCTTGTCGTCGGTGTAAGGGACTTCCGCAATGATCCTCTTATTGCCAAATGAACATTCGATATGCTTCACCGCTCCCATTAACTCAACCTGTCTCAGTTGAACGCTAATAGAAGCAAGGTTTTCAGCCTCAATGTTTAGTGGATTCAGATGGAAATCTTGAGCACGGATACCGACAGATAAAGGTTTAACGTCACCTACACGATCGATCGTTGATTGGAAAATAAATGGCTTAACCGCGTCTCCAAGGTTTTCCAATATGTTCATCTCAGGAGTACCGATGAACTTGGCAACAAATTTACTATTTGGATGGTTATAGATTTCTTTTGGCGAACCGATCTGTTCGATAACACCGTTGTTCAGAATCGCAATACGGTCCGCGAGAGTCATGGCTTCGATTTGGTCATGAGTGACATAGACCACAGTGGTTTTTGTACGTTCGTGCAGCAGTTTGATCTCTGAACGCATCTGACCACGAAGCTTTGCGTCTAGGTTAGAGAGTGGTTCGTCAAATAAGAATACGTCTGGGCTTCGAACCATGGCTCGCCCCATCGCAACACGCTGACGTTGACCGCCTGAAAGTTCTTTAGGTTTGCGAGACAACAATGGCGTAAGCTCCAAAACTTCAGCGATTTCTTCAACCATGCGCTTACGTTTTACTTTATCGAAACCCAAGTTTTCGAGCGCGAAAGCCATGTTCTCTTCCACTGTCATATGTGGGTAAAGGGCATAACTCTGGAATACCATTGCGATATTGCGCTCAATCGGGTGAAGTTCATTGACGACTTCATTTTCAATGCAGATCTCGCCGTCTGTTATATCCTCTAGGCCAGCCAACATGCGCAGCGTTGTTGACTTGCCACAGCCTGATGGTCCCAATAAGACAATAAACTCACCATGTTGAATATTAAGATTGATACCTTTAACAACCTCTGTATCACCATAGTTCTTTATCAAGTTGCGAAATTGAACTGATGCCATGTCCCCACCAAAATATGTAATTAATAACTTTCTTAACAACATATTATTCAGGTCACCAATAGTCACAATTACCAATATTTGAGTTTGTAATTACGATATTTTCTATTTGTGATTAATGTCTTCAGTTAAGTTATTCTACGAAACTGTTTCATGGTTTTTTCTTAAAAATCATCAGCTATTTATGGCGTGCATCACATAAAAAAACCAAGTAATAATACTTGGTTTTTTTGAATTTTATTGCCCCTTAATTCGATGAGCTTTTTCGATACTCTAGCGGTGTATAGCCAAAGCTTTTTCGGTAAAGTTGATTAAGGTAATTTTGTCCTAAGTAGCCACATTGCCTCGCTATACTGTCTACCGACATAGAGGTCTCCTTGAGTAGCTGTTTTGACTTATCTAAGCGTAGATTTGACAGGTACTGATGGACAGTCTCACCTTTCAGCCCAAGGAATTTATTGTCTAACGTTTTTCTAGAAACCTTACAATAATCAGATATTTGCATAACACGTATATTGCGACTGTAATGCTTATGAATATAGACCAAAGCGTTATTGACCACACTATCCGACTCAATCGCTGACTTAGCCGAACTGTCGACATAAAGCTGCTTGGCTTTGTATATTAACCGTTTACATGAAGGGCGGGGATTTAGCAGAAGTTCAATACACTCTCTGCCTAATTGCTTAGGATTTAGATCTATCGAACTGATTGGAATTGGTGAAATATCTCGCTCTAATTCATCATAATCCGTTCCAATAATTGATACTTTATCCGGTACTGGAATATTATTTTCTATACAGTAACGTATAAATTTTCTGGCCGAACGATCTGTGGTGCAAAATACACCAACTCTATTCTCTGAGGTTGTAATGGCTTCGAGGGCATTAGAGTAATAACAACACCCTAGTTTTAAAGCGAGTGATGAGAAGCTATTTTTTCTCTCCATAGCCCATGGCTGGTAATAATCGCTTAAATCAGAATAGACAGAAACATTGCGAATTCCATCATTGATAAAGTGACCTAATGCGATATCCGCAACATACTGGTTGTCATTGTAAATACACAATATTCCGTCTGGCGGGTTGGTCACTTCAGCATTAGAGAAAATGAGCTTCTTACCTGACAATTGAGAAATAAACTCCTCACAACCACACTTATCAAAGTCAGCAATCACGTAGTGCCATTTTCTCGATAACAAATAGGTCGCATTTTCTATTGCATCTATATGAATATTGATATTCATATTTAATTCATCGAGCTTAGACTTTACTCCTTTCAATAGCTCTCGATCGTAGTGAATCATGGTATCGATAAGTAGTAATAACTCCATACGTACCTCTTGAATATAAGTAAAGTTGCCAAAGATTTTAAACCTTAGGCAACTTTTTCACTTAGATAATATGACCTGATTGGTTAAAGACATGGCATCGGTTTGGATCAAAAAATAAGTTCATTGACGTCTTTCCATCCAAATCAAAATCCGCTTCAACTTCTGCAATTAATTTCTGCTGTGCCATTGCTGCATTAATTTGTTGTGTACTGCCAAGTAATTCACTGTTCACTACAGAAACATTCAGAGCGATACTGCCTTCACTTTGGTTGGCATGAATATCCGTTGGACGAATGCCCAAAGTTACGTTTTCTCCATCCATAGCCTCGTCGAAAGACTTACCCAAATCGACTTTTTGATCACCCAATACAACATGCCAGCTATTCGAATCACGTTGCAACTTACCTTCCATCATGTTCATCGTAGGAGTTCCAATGAAACTCGCAACGAATTGACTCGCGGGTTTGTGGTAAACCTCGTAAGGTGTGCCAACCTGCTCAATTTCACCATCGCGCAGAATAACCACTCGGTCTGCAAGTGTCATTGCTTCAACTTGATCATGGGTAACATACACAGTTGTTTTTGAATACTTGTTATGCAAGCTCTTGATTTCTCTACGCATTGAATTTCGTAATTTAGCGTCCAAGTTTGATAACGGTTCATCAAACAAGAACACTTTAGGCGTACGAACCATAGCTCGACCCATAGCTACTCGCTGGCGCTGACCACCAGAAAGCGCTCTCGGTTTACGCTTTAGCAACGGAGTAAGCTGGAGCATTTCAGCAACGCGATTGACCTCTTTCTCAATCTCAGCCTTCTTTTTGCCTTCCATTTTTAATGAGAAGCCGATGTTTTCAGCAACGGTCATGTGTGGGTAAAGAGCGTAGCTCTGGAATACCATCGCAATATTGCGTTCTTTTGGATTAAGGTCATTGACCACGGCACCATCAATGAGAATCTCGCCGGAGCTGATATCCTCCAGACCAGATAGCATACGTAGAGTGGTCGATTTCCCGCAGCCCGAAGGGCCTAAAAACACAACAAATTCACCGCTCGCAATTTCCAAGTTAATATCCTTGACGATATGCGTATCGCCAGAATAAACCTTGTTCACATTCTTAAAGGTTACTGAAGACATTCTTAATCCCAATATGATTTCTAACATTAACAATCATTCTTGCCATGTTAAATTTTTCCGCCAATTACCTTTTTTCTTAATCGAGTTTTTATATTTCACGATTGAGCCTTAGATCACGCATAAAAAGACAACCCGTTGATATATCGATTTGATAGATGCCCAAAAACACCCAGTTATCCCAAGCTATTTAAATATAAAAACAACTGGTTAAACCTAAATAAATAATAATATCCCTATTAAATGTAGTCATTTCATCTACCGACTTTACTAACTAAAGAATGGATTTTTTAAAATCATCACTTAACGCTATAAGGGGAAAAATCATAAAAGTTCGGGAATAAGTATTTTAGACGCGCACTTTAAGTTGTCTTATCACCTTAGACATAGTCACATACCATTTTTATAACAGTACTAATCCTTTTCTGTTATGCCCTAAGCGTTAACGTCTGTATCTATCCTCTTTAACCATCTTCATTAAAATAGGCTTATCCGGTCGTCAAAAAGACACAAAACTATGAAAGAGAAATTTTGCAAAGACTGCGGTCATTTGCTTACTGAGAAAGACTGCACCAATGAAGGAATCGTTCCTTTTTGTGACCACTGTAATCAATACCGTTTCCCAGCATTTAGCACTGCAATCAGCGCTATCATTTTGAACCCTGATCAAACTAAAATAGTGCTGATACAGCAGTATGGCCGTAAAGACAATATTCTGATTGCCGGATATGTCGCTCAGGGAGACGACCTTGAAACAACCCTAATCAGAGAAATCCAAGAAGAATTGGGGTTATCAGTCCAAAGCTACCGCTTCATGAGTAGTGAGTACCATAAAGGCTCAAACACACTGATGTGTAACTACCTTTGTACAGTCAATTCTGAAAATCTGTCCGGTACTAACCATGAAATTGATCATGCTGCATGGTTTACATTCGCTGAGGCTGTTCGTGAAGTGAAAAGAGACAGTCTTGCACAAACATTCCTCCACAGAGCTATAGACTCACTTAAATAGGTTAAATCAGTTTACATTGCCTTTCCTTGCCAATACTCTTCTGCAAAATCGTTTTTAGAGTAGATAGCCTACAACAATAGATTGGCTAAACTGTGAGTTATGAAATCAGATAAGCAAAGTCATTCAGCTTTAGATCGCCAAGCCAAACGAGAAGCCTTATGGGCAATACTTCTCGCTTTCGGTTATTTCATCTGGTGGTACTGTAGCGCCTACATTTTTTCAGCTCCACAAGGTGAACAACAACTGCCTCAACTCTATTGGGGTATACCGTTATGGTTTCTGTTGTCCTGCGTTTTGGGGCCACTCATTTTCACCGCGCTCTGTGCACTAATGGTTAAATACCTTTATAAGGATGTTGACCTCAACAGCTATGGCGATGACCAACATGAATAGTCAGCTTATTATCCCTTTGTTCATTTATCTGATCGCCGTTTTTGCATTGGCTTTCCTGACTCAGCGTTATCAAAAGGCTGGAAATTTTCTTACTGAATATTTTGTTGGCAGTCGAAGCATGGGGGGATTTGTTCTCGCCATGACCCTTGCTGCAACCTATGCCAGTGCTAGCAGCTTTATCGGGGGGCCTGGAGCTGCGTATAAAATGGGGCTTGGTTGGGTACTGCTGGCTATGATTCAATTGCCCGCCACTTGGCTTACTTTAGGCGTACTCGGAAAGAAATTCGCAATAGAAGCAAGACGCCACAACGCACTCACAATAAATGACATGCTTTATGCCCGCTATAAAAGTCGAAAAGTAGTGATTTTCTCTTCACTAGCGCTGCTTCTGGCTTTCTTTGGGACTATGGTGGTGCAATTTGTTGGCGGGGCTAGACTTCTGCAAACAGTTTTAGGGATTAGCTATCAGAATGGGTTGCTGATATTTGCATGTACAGTCGGAATATACACCACTATCGGTGGTTTCCGAGCCGTGGTTATGACTGACACCATTCAAGGGGTAATGATGGTTATTGGTACTGTCATTCTTCTGGCTGGTGTCATTCACGCCGGAGGAAGTCTCGAAAGTCTGGTTACACAGCTTCACACTATCGATCCGGCACTGGTCTCACCATATGGGTCAAATCATTTCCTTAGCCAACCATTTATTTTGAGCTTTTGGATTCTCGTCTGTTTTGGTGTTATCGGGCTACCTCAAGCAGCTGTAAGATGTATGTCTTACAAAGACAGCGCTTCACTGCACAAAGGTATGGTGATTAGCACTATCATGATTGCATTATTGATGTTTGGAACTCACCTGACCGGTGCTTTAGGGCGAGCATTAGTGCCAGAGGTCGCCAGTCCTGACCAAATTATGCCAACGCTTATGATGACCGTTCTTCCTCCAATGCTTGCTGGCGTTTTCCTTGCAGGTCCAATGGCAGCCATTATGTCGACCATTGATTCACAGTTGATACAGGCTTCGTCAACGCTGCTTAAGGATCTCTATATCAACTACATCAATCCTCAAATCGTTAAAGAAAATAATGCCGACCACAAGCTAAGTCGAATTTCCTTGTGGACTACAGGCATCTTCGCCAGCTTAGTCTTTGTCGCAGCAACTAATCCGCCAGACATGATTATCTGGCTAAATCTGGTTGCTCTTGGTGGTTTACAAGCCGTTTTCTTATGGCCTTTGGTATTCGGACTATATTGGTCGAAAGCATCTGCAATCGGCGCGTTATCTTCGATGGTCATTGGGCTTGGTGTTTACATTAGTTTAATTTTGGTCAAGCCAGATATAGCGGGCATTCACCCCATAGTCCCTACGATGATCACGGGGCTGTGTGCATTTGTCATTGGCAGTTTTGTCAAACCTCGAAAAGACGTAAAACAGCCGTCAATGCCAATCAATGAACAGAGCTAATTTGTTTAAAAACATGGCTGTTTTAAAGCATAGCAAGATGGAAAAATTGAGACTGCAAAGCACGCAATAAAGCGCAGTTCTATGAATTTGTTGGGATGGTTAATCTTATAGTAGAGATTTGGAGCGCGTAGCGAGAATCGAACTCGCAGCTTTAGCTTGGAAGGCTAAGGTATTACCATTATACGATACGCGCGCATCGAAAGGACGTTGCTACTATGCCACAGAGTAGAAAAAATGAAACCGTTTTTTTATAAAAACTCGTTCATTTGCATATTAAGTAAGCAATTGAAGTTAAAGCGGTTAGATTTGCATCTACATGCATTTTTTTAAAGTGCTTTAAGCGTAAAAAGCCTCCCATTGGGAGGCTTAAGTTAGATACTTGTAAGTTTAGATTTTTGAAGTCTGAACATAGTTAACCAGTTCTTCATTAGAAACGGTTGTAATATATTCATCGTTCAAATAAAACGCTACGCTGTCTTCCCCTTTCTCACCACGTAAAACTTTGTGAGAACCATCTAGATAAGAAATATCCATTTGCATGGTGTTCTCATCGATTTGTTGCATTGTTGCTGACTTAACATCGACATTGTTCGAAAGAGGAACTTCTGTCATTGAAGAGTCTAGATTGTCATTCACTTTCAACATAGCATCAGCTGGAGTATCAACCACTGCAGGTGATTTGCCTGATAGTGGGTTTGTACCTGTCCAGAATTCTACCGCGTTAAAAATAAATAAGTCAGCAAATGATGCGATTGCGTAAACTGGCGATAGAAGTAAGAACATACCTTCACGAGCGTAACGGTTATCCACGACTTCTAAGTTGAATTTGCCAACCAAACCTGTGGTTGCCATTTGACCCATACAGCCAGTTAAAGAACTTACGCCTAATGCTGTTACCACTGCTATTTTAATTGCTTTACTTTTCATCAAGATCACCACTGAGTTGGATAAAAATTAAGTGTAGTCAATCAATTGCTTATTAGGAAATGTCCGAGGGGAATATTGACAAAAACCTTACATAACTTAATGAATTTATTTTATATTTTCATTTTTGAGACTGCGCGTTTTATCTGTCTAGCTTGAAGAATTCATAACCTGAATACTTGAAGACCTCCAACACTCTACGAAATAATCATATGTGGTCTACAATTGTGGTGAGAAACGATCTCGTGTCATTCACCGTCAATTAGGAGGTGCTAAATGAACATTCGTGAAAGCATTGATGCACTTGAGCAACAAATTTATATCGCTTGCTCAGAAGGAGACTACGAAACGGTCAATATGCTTGAAGCGCAGCTAGAAAAATTGCGAGGTAAAGCCGAACACCCTTTCGATGAAGATCCCTACGCCTTGGAAGGCAGAGCTTTCCTCGATGACGACGACTGGAGTTAAAAAATGGGGAGCCTATGCTCCCCATTGTCAAACTTAGCTTTAGAAAAACTTGATAGCTCCCCTACCGCCTATCTTTTCTTCTTTCTCAGGCTCAACTTCTACTGGCCTTGGCTTAGATTTCGTATTTGAATCAGACTTCTTATTCGCCTTGCTGTTAGCCTTGTTATTGGCCTTAGCTGGCGCAGGTTTTTTCTTTTCCTGTTTCTTATTCTTTGCTTTCTCGGCTTGTGGTTTTGTCGGCTTAGCTTTTACTTCTTCAACCACGTCTTCTGTTACAGGGGCATCACAAATAACCAAGTAAAACTCTTGGTTGAATTCGATTAGATCACCATCGTACAATTTCCGGCGCTTGCGAAGTTCAACTTCACCATTAACAGCGACATAACCTTCCGTAATCGCGTACTTTGCTTCACCACCGCCACTGACCACGTCAGCAATTTTTAGAACCTTATAAAGTTCAATGGGTTGATTATCGACTTCTACGCCAATAGCCTCTATCTCGATTTCTTCTTCATCATGGAAATCGGACTCAAATTCGTTCATTTCACATACCCATAAAATTTTTCTGCAGTTTAGCGTTTTACGCTTTGTTTATAAACCGAAACTCATTTATAAAACTAAACTAAAAGTAAGCGTATAAAAAAGGACGAAGATTGATGCGCAAAGTTTGGGTAGCCATGTTAAGCGGATTGACATACATGCCTTGGTGTTATGGGGAAACAATCTCTGTTGAAATACTGACCGATGAGTCCTATCCACCTTATACCTATGCTGAAGATGGTGAAGCCGTTGGTATTTACCCGGATATCGTTCACGCCATAGATGAGAAACTGGTAGATTTCGATATCTCTATTCGTCCTGTGCCTTGGAAACGAGGACTGAAGCTTATTGAATCAGGGCGTAGCTTCGCTTTAATGCCTCCTTATTTTCACCCAGAAAGTCGTAGCTTCATTTCCCCCTATTCTCACCCCATGCTCGATGAAGATGTGGTGATTTTTTGCAACAATGACGTGATTAAGCAAAGCAGCCGAAAAATCTGGCCTGAAGACTTTTATGGTCTAACGATTGGCATAAACTCAGGATTCAATATTGGTGGACCTGAATTCTGGCAAGCATCAGACAATGGCAAACTCTCTATCTCAGAAGCAAAAGGAAATCAGCTCAATATTATTAAACTTAGAAGCCGCCGAATTGATTGTTATGTAAATGACTATATTTCTATTCTTTGGGAGACAAAACGCTTACTTGAAGAAGAAGTATTGGAAAAACCTCTGACCTTTAGCCTTGCCATGCATATTAATACCGAATCGGGATATATGGCTTATACCAATGTCCATGAAGAGAGATATCCATATAAAGAGAAATTTGTCAGAGAGTTTGATGCTGCACTTATTGAGCTTCAAAACTCAGGAGAGATAGCGAAGATTATTCAATATTACACCGGAGAATAATTCCACCTACAAAACTCTCACTTTCCTACTTGGAAACTTCCCTTTTCCACACCTTCTGTAAGAAAAACCCTATAGTAGTTCCAAGAGTTAGAACTTAACGAATTAACCGAGGGTACACAACATGACAACGAATACAAAAACTGCACTGATTATCGACAGTTTCCCAATGGTACAACAAGCAATGCAACAGATGCTTCTTACAAACAATGGCTTCGATAAAGTACTGTTAGCCAGCGATGCTTTTACTGCAGCGTCAGCATTAAGACAACATGATATTAGCTTAATTATTCTGGATATTCAGTTGGTGGGGTTTGATGGACTAGATTTCCTACGCCGCATGAGAGCAAAACAATTTGCAGGTAAAATATTGTTTGTCTCAAGCAATGAACACAGCATGTATTCCAATGCGGCTAAAAAAATGGGTGCTAACGGCTACGTTCTAAAAACGGAAAGTACAGAGATCATCCAAGATGCTATTTCTAGTGTTCTACGTGGCTACAACGTCTTCAAACACAACAGTGACAACGAGTTTTCTGCGTTATCAAAGCGTGAAACGATTGTATATAACTACCTTGTAAAAGGTTTCACCAACAAACGTATTTCTGAATTGCTATCAATCAGTACAAAGACGGTAAGTACCTACAAAAGCCGCATTTTGAACAAATGTAATGTCGATTCAATCATAGAGCTCGTACAGTTGAAAGAATCTGCTTAAGGGACAGAAAATTGTTCAATTTTCTTTTTAACAATATCTGAAAGCAACATGTGCAAGGGATTGCTTCTGTTACTCGCCTTCATCACAGCTACCAGCGAATAATTATCTATCTTTTGGTATACCTCCGGAAGAACACGGAAACAGAATCTATCATCCGTTACATCAAACAACTGACTCATCGAAAAACCACCCACTTCATCAATTGCGTCCAGCATACAAATGAAGTTATCGACATAGGCATACACGTTAAGGTCATGCCCGGCCAATGCTGTAATCTCTTGCAGAAGAATTTTGATGTCATGTCGACCACGCGCCGCCATTCCAACAAAAGGTAAGTCTAATACTTCTTCATCGCTCAAATCAGCCATTCGAGAAGGCAGAATAACACCATGTCTTAACGTTTTTATGCGTCCCTGATACATCGATTTGTTTAATGTAGGGTTAAAGTAATTAACACCCAAATCAACATTGCCATTGGCTATGTCTTGAGTGGTATGGTTGTCATAAGTCAGTAAGGATATGGATGCTAAAGGGAATGTTGCTTTCAACTCCATCAGCAACTGTGCGCCAAACTGGATGTGCATCACGGGAATGATAGCAATAGTAATTTCACCGTCATAATTGGCACAATCTATGGTGTTTTTTGCAAGTGCCGACTGAATGGTGTTAATTCCGTCGATGATACTTGGAACCACTTCTTCGGTAAAAGCAGTAGGTTCAAGACCTTGACTGTCTCGAACAAAGAGAGGATCGTCGAGCTGCTCACGCAGTTTGGACAAATGCTTACTCACCGCACTTTCCGTTACCCCAAGAGAGCGGCCAACCAACTTTAAGTTTCTGTGTTTGTACAATAAAACAAATGTTTGCAGTAAGTTGTAATCTAAATTATTTGGCATAACGAATCCGATTCTCTACCACATATTTGCAAAACAGCGACTAAATGCTTGTTTTGCTAATTCAATTTTCTTTTAGCCACCAATCTATCACTGTTAAAGAGGATTAGCGAATCCAACAAAGAACAGGATTACGCTTGTTTATCTTTATACAAATTTTCGTCAGCACGACGAATAGCAGACTCTACAGGTTCATTCTCCATCATTTCAACAACGCCTACGGAGACACCAACGCTTAGTGCATAAGGAGAGAAGGTCGTTTCGCCTACACACTCTTTTAGACGCTCTGCCAGTCTTGTTGCATTGTCTTGTTTACAACCGGGGAGTACTGCAAGAAACTCATCGCCACCAGAACGAATTAAGTAGTCCGTATCGCGGAATACTTCTTTCATCGCATTAGCAATTTGCTTGATCGCTTCATCGCCAACATGGTGTCCGTAGGTATCATTAATAGCTTTGAGCTTATTACCATCAATAGCAAGAATGCTCGCACTCTTTTCCTTGATGGCGTTTTTGAAGTCTTCGTTTTCAAGAACATTTCGGTTCAGGAGACCCGTCATCTGATCTTGCACAATATTACTCTGCGCCTCACTAAGTTCAATTTTGTTTAGATGCAGTTCTTTAAAACGGAATAAAATAAACCCACTGACTAACCAAATAATGAAGAAAAAGACAAAGGTACTATAGACAATGGATAACACTGGAACCTTGTATACATATACTGTTGAGTTGTCGGCTACAAAATCGATGGTGTAGGCAAATTTTCCATCTGTCGCATCGTTTCCATAAATAAATTCATAGAAGGTTACACCGTTGATGACTTTCTTATCGACATGGACATCCGAAGCACCGTCAAAACGCGACATGTATATATCAATATTCACATCACCAATGATGCCGTCTTTAAAATAAATAGGGCTAGATACGGTGATAAACACTTTCCCCTCTTCATTGCGATAAGGGTCTGATATTAGTATCCGGTCTAACAATCGTCTATCCGATGCTTCCAACGCGCAATTACGTTGAGCTAAGCATTGTTCAATTTCAATGTCTGCATCCTTCTTATCAACTGACGTTAGAGAACTGATGTAAGAACGGTAATACATCACATCCTCTTCAGGTAGGATAGTCGGCATTTCATCAACCAACTGATGAAACTCACTTTCAATCACAATATCAATGTTCGATAGTTCATCTTTGTCATTTAGGTGCTGAAGACGGCTATCTTGATTGTCTAGTAACGTTTGATTTTCCTTTTCAATGGCGTCGTACTTACTCACTTCACTTTCAAGAATTTTGCTGGTGAAAAAGAGTACTTGGTTGTACTGCGCCATTGTTTTGGAAAATTTTTCAAATTCCAATTCACGTTCATTAATATGCGAATCCACATAAAAAACCATAGAGATCACGTAAAGGATCAAACTGAGCATAAAACTGGTCAGCACAATTTCTTTGATGTTTTTGTTTGTTTTCATCGCCATATTCTGTGAGGTGAATTTAGATAATGTTTTTGTTAATGCTCATTAACTCAACAATCGATTTAACGTTGTACTTCTCCAGTATACGAGATTTATACGTACTGATTGTTTTAGGACTAAGAGAAAGAATGCTCGCTATCTCTTTGTTACATTTGCCATCTACAAGATAAGTAAATACCACAAGTTCTTGTTTAGACAACTGTACGTCATTCGAACCACTATCTTTCATCAGTTTGTAAAAACTATAGCCGTTTAGAATACATTCCACAGCATCGTTAAGAATATTTAAATCTTCGGATTTACATACATAACCATCTGCCCCCAGCTTGTACGCTGTTTCTGAATAGAGTCGGCTATCGTTTGCTGATATAAACAAAGATTTCCCTGTAAAACCATGAGATTTGATACGGCGAAGCAACTCAAAACCGTCCGACTTCACTAAGTTGACGTCTAAGATAAGAAA
Organism: Vibrio sp. Hal054; assembly: GCF_037162405.1. Classification (NCBI taxonomy): domain Bacteria; kingdom Pseudomonadati; phylum Pseudomonadota; class Gammaproteobacteria; order Vibrionales; family Vibrionaceae; genus Vibrio; species Vibrio sp. Hal054. The sequence continues at coordinate 529,970 of NZ_JARLUT010000002.1, forward strand.
GTCAATATGCTCTTTTTGAATCAGTTTTTGTGCCTTAATTGGATCTTGTTCAACGATGATAGTTTCGAATCGTCCACCTTTATCCAAAAGTTGTTTAATTGCAGCACATACTAGTGGGTGATCGTCGACAACAAGACAAGTTAAAGAAGTATTTGTTTGAATCATTACAGTTAGCCTCGTTAAGCCATTAATTTATATTCAATTGGTTGGGGTCTGCCAGTGAAGTAACCTTGACAGAGATCTATCCCCATACTCTGTAAATGCGCCCAAGTTTCATTGTCTTCGACTCCCTCAGCGACAAGACGCATATCTAGCTGCTTCGCCATTGAAACAACCAGAGAAAGAATCGCGTTTTTCCTTTTATCGCGATGGCAGGACGTAATAAGCGCCCTGTCGATTTTCATTTCGGTGAAAGGCAAATCCGCTAGTTTTATTAGCGAAGAGTATCCCGCGCCGAAATCGTCAATAGCCAGCTCAACATCGTTAAGACGTAAGCGAGCAAAATTTTCAAACATGGTTGGATTGTGTTTGTACACTTCCATTTCCGTCATTTCGATAATCAGGTTTTGAGGAGAAAAGTCATAACGTTCACAGCACTCCAATACCTGAAAAGCAAAGTTTGAGTCCCCGAAATTGGCCAAGGCCGCATTCACTGAAATAGATCCTGACAGCTTTCCACTGCGGTGGTCTTCCAACGCTTGTTCCAATACGTAGAAAAACAAACGTACATGCCATTGCTCTTTATCGATGATCGGCAAAAAAGCCATTGGACTGATATAACCATACTGAGGATGGTCCCAACGAATCAGAACTTCATTTCCGCTTTGAGTGTCATTAGCAAAACGACACTGTGGTTGATAAAAATTAACCAGTCTATGTGAGTCAAAAGCTGAATCCAGATCTGAACGTAAGAACTCAATGACTTTGTCACTCACCTTAGGGCTTGGCACCGCTTCAATGGCTGAATGAAGTACGGAGGCTAAATCTGTGTTCGATATTGGTTTCATCTGTGATGAAACCATGCCAAACCCAAGTTGGCGACACATCATTTCAGCCAATGCGATGATGCTTTTGTCATGGCCGCTCAGTAAACATAATTTACCTTGGAAGTTTTGCTTTTTAAGCGCATTTAAAAACGTTAAACCATCTTCTCCGGGCATAGACAAATCACAGAACACAAGGTCAATTTCTTGTTGTTCACAGATAGCTAAACCCTGCTTACTACTTTGCGCGACACGTACATTGTCAATGCCAAATGTCTGCAACTGAATTTTCAACGTAATACACTGAATAGGGTCATCGTCAACGATGAGAACACGCTGAATGTTATACGACATGATTGTTTATCCACGCTTTCGTTTGTTCAATACTGGTAGTGATATCCGCTACCAAATACTCAAATAATGGGTCAATGTTACCTTCAGAGTTCTGCATCCCATTTTCCAAATCCATTGCACGTTGCTGAACTGCGGTTTCACCGACTGTTCCAGAGCCCCCTTAATACGGTGAGCAATTTCCTTGATCAACTTGCGGTCACCTTTGCTTTCAATCAGCAAAGCCAAGTCTTTCTCCATTGTCTCTACATACACTTGTGACAAAATTTGAGCATCTTCAGCATCGTATTTCGCCAACCAAATCTCAGCGACTGGTTCATCAGAAGAAAGATATTGTGCAAGCAATTTATAAAGTCGACTAATGCCATAAGGCTTGTACAACATAGTATCGAAGCCCGAGTTCAGAGCTTTCTCATTCGCGACTCGAGAATCTTCAGCGGTACAGCCAATCAAAGTGATATGACTAAGTTCTGGTTGCATGCGTACACGATTTACTAACTCATATCCGTCCATCACTGGCATATGACAATCTGTGATCAGGAGGTCATACTCCATCGGCTTAGCTTGTAACAGCTCCAGTGCAATCAAACCGTTGTCGACAATATCCACATCGACACCAAGCTCAGCTAACTGCTGCTTGAATACCAATTGGTTGATTGGATTATCTTCTGCAACCAGAACTTTGCCTTTCAATGGTGAACGCATATTTTCTTCATCAGAAGCAGTCATTTTTTCATTCCCTACAACGGCATCAAACAATAGGTCTGGGAAGAAAGGCGTAGAGTTCAAGTACACACAACGCCCATTTCGACTACGAAAAACATCTAGGTCTTTCTTAATCACGATATTGTGTTGATGTTCGCAACAGCTATCATCGAAATTTTCTTCGTCATAAATGTCGATATTTTTTAATGAACACGAACTGTTCTTGTTGCTCGTCCATATGTCTATCCAGCTCGAAATCAAAGGATCAGTACCGTGATAAGTAGCACAAACAACTTTTTGAGATTTTTCATACGTACGAACCAACTCGTGAGGAATAGTAAACGATACGGTTGTTCCCATATTGGGTTCACTATCAATGTTGATTTTTCCGCCCATCACTGTGACCAAATTATGGACAATCGCCATACCTAAGCCTGTACCACCAAATCGACGAGCAATTGTTGAATCCGCCTGATAGAACGGATTGAATACGCCTTTGATGACATCTTTACTCATGCCAACGCCAGTATCGGTTACTGAAAGAGACACACATTTCTCATCCAGTGTGATATCAACGGTGATTCTGCCCGAGTCAGTGAACTTTATTGCATTCGACAATAAGTTGTTGATAATTTGGCTAAAACGCAAAGCATCCATCTGAACTACTTTGACTGTTGTCGGCGCCCAGTTCACTTCAAACTGCAGCCCTTTCTTTTGAGCAGAGGCACAGTGGACACGCAGCAATTCGCCCGTTTCTCTCAGCAAATGGCATTCACCGAGATCAAGCTCAAGCTGTTGTGCTTCAAGCTTTGAGAAGTCCAAAATGTCATTCACCAATAAATGCAGATGGCGAGTTGAAGTAATGATGTTATTAATCATCATTAGGGTATCTTCGTCATCAGTGCGAATTTTCAGCATTTCTAACAAACCAGCCATACCCGCAATTGGCGTGCGAAGTTCATGGCTCATACTCGCCAAGAAACGCTCTCTCGCTTGTACCGCTTGCTGAGCAGTTTCATTCGCGGCACGTAACGCTCGCTCTTGCTCTTTCTGAGCCGAGACATCATGTACAACGGTTAATACAAACTCTTCAGCATCGGCAGGCCCGTTGATGCGAGTTCTGAAATAATCAATTGTCTGTAAACCCGCATTGCAAGTTTGAACATCAACGTCACGTTGAATGGTTTCACCCACTTTTAACACGCGTGACAGTTCTTCATTGTTTTCAATCACCTTGTGCTCTGGGCGATCTTTCTGAGCAAGGCTGCAACTTTTACATTTACCGCTTTCTACGCCACTACAATTACTTAGCAGCAACTTGTGGTTAGAATCGTGAATAAAAACCTGGTTAGGTAAACTGTTAATAATGTTCTGTAGGAAACGTAAGCTATTTTGCGTTCTTTGCGCTTCTTTTTCATTCAGCGAGACTTTTAACTGAAAGTTTTTCTTCCACAGATAGAAGATAAAGACCAGCAATAGAATAATGCCAGCAAGAATCGACAGACCAACGATGACGAAATTTTTGTCATAGCCATACACAATATTGAACTGGGTATACCCATTCTGCAGACGATGCAACTCTTTAGGGTTGATAGTCGAAGCTACCCCATCAATTAGGTCACTGATCTGACGGTCGTCTCCCCTTACAGTGATTGCTACATCAATCTCTTTGTAAGATTGACGTTTAATAACCAACTTATCGTCATCATCATTTGCAACTAGGTAATCGAGTATATCCTCACGTACATAGGCTTGGCGCAACTTGCCATTTTTCAGGTCTTCAATAAGCTGCTTAATACCAATGTAAGTTATGGTATTTTCGCCAAATATTCGATTTTTAATACTTTGGTAAGCTGGCGTATCTGCAAACAAAACACCTTCTTTCGCATTGTCCTTATATGTCAGTCCTTTATAGTTCACTGCATAGTATTTAATGGATGCTAGGGGGTTAGATACCGCTGTCCAGTCAAGGGCATGTGAATCCATCAATACTGCCGGAACAAAATCTATCTCTTTTTGTTCCAGCAACCCTAATGGCGTTTCACCATCATGCAGAGGCACATACTGGAATCGCATTGATGTACGGATTTCAATTAACTTAAGTAGATCTGGAAGAAACCCAGCGATCTCGCCACTGGTGTCCCGATAAAATAGAGGATAGGAGTCGTCCCAAACTGTATATCGAATCGTTGGATTGCCTTTATTCGATACCGCATTGCGAGCAACATCTATTTGATGGTAGATATTGTCCGAATGGATACCCGAAAATTTTGCTTCTTGGTTCAACACTAAGTTGATATTTTGCAACAACAACTGGCTGTTCTTATGCGCCGCAATACGGATATTCTCAGTATCAAACCAATCCGGTATTTCTATACGACCAATGGTTTGGGTAGACGAATTCACACAAGCTAACAGCGACACATAGCTATCAAGTACCGCATCCGCCTGACCAGAATTAACCAGATTGATGGCATCAGCAAAACTCTCAGCTTCATAAATATTTGGTAGACCGCGTAAATCAAGCTTTTTGCAATAAATAGAACCTTTAACACATACCCATTTCATTGAACTAGGAGAAACATGCATTAGGCTTTTATTTCGGTACCAAATAGCAATCGAACTCTGATATAAAGTTTGACTATAGATATAATTGGAATCACTCGTATCAGAAAGTCCTACCGCTAAGTCTGCTTCTTTTTTATCAATAGCTTGATGCAATGAAGAAACTGTTGGATAGACAATATATTCGATATCGAGATTAAGATTTTTAGCCAAGCTATCAACAAAATCTGTCTCAATATCATAAGTAGGGTCATGATATGCAAGATTATCAAGCGTACGTGAAAGCAATGCCACTTTAATTTTATTTGGCATTGGATTCGATTTGTCACTTGTCGCTGACAAAGTGTAGGTACTAAAACCACACACATAGCAGAAATAAATAATAGAAATAAACGGTTCACAATTTACTCATGCACATCAAAAATAGGATGTAAGAATAAGAAAAATGGGATGAAAGTCAAATAGCAAACAAATTCAGCTATATTATAACTTTATGTTTAATAAGCATATTTTGGTTTTTTGTAAGCACTATCCGACAATATTATCAGATGTAATCTAACAGATTGGGATGTGATTTATAGGTAGGGAGTATGAATATTCTTATGAATAATTACAGTAAGGTCGAAAGAGAGTGTTATCTAGGACTTAGCCTCCCTTTCATTATTCCGAACACATATTACTCAGTTTCATTCGGTTAAAAGAAAATAATTAGGAGGCTAATATTAATTACTTATGAAACTTATTGAAAAGCTGGACGTTGAGATAATTCATTAAACCAACGAGCAATATTTGGATACTGATTTAAAACGTCAATTTGTAGGGCTTTTTCCGCAAATCCTACAAATATATAACCGGTAATATCTGCAATAGTGAGTGCTTCAGTAACAATAAATGGCTTATCTGTTAGCTGTTGTTCCAATTGAGGAAGGAAGCTTTCAACACGACGTTTACTTTCAATGCCCCACTCTTCCACACACGTTTCGCGATCTTTATAAATACCTGAGATATTTCGGAATGCTTGGAAACCAGCATATAGACCTTGAAACTCCACCACACGGTTCCACATTTCAACTTGAGCGGTTTCTAAGTGTGTTTCACCAAAAAGGTTTTTCTTATTGGGAGTCGCTTCATGGAAGTAGCGGCAAATGGCAACACTCTCACAAATAGTGACACCGCAATCTAGCTCCAGCATTGGAACTTTACCGTTTATGCTTTTTTGCTTGAAATCATCCGCTAGGTTCTCACCTTCACGTACATTGACTTGAACTCGTTCAACATCAACACCTAGCTCTTTGAGGAAAATGGAAACTCGGCGACAACTTGGAGTTGGGGAAAATTCGTATAGTTTCATTGTTGTTCCTTGTATTTTGGCTTTAACTAACCGATCGTTTAGGTTAGACTTTATTCGTTTTCTAAACGATCAGTCAAGAATTAATTATTGCAGATGAGGCCAGCGATATGGCGAGAAAAAGTAACTTTGATAGAGACGAAAAGCTTGTTCAAGCGATGGAGCTATTCTGGCAGAAAGGCTATGCCAATACTGCGATCTCTGACCTGATTGATTCATTACAAATCAACCGTTTTAGCCTTTATAACTCTTTCGGTGATAAGCAAAATTTGTATTACGAAGCATTGGAGAAATATCTATCAAGCGTTTCCATCCCTACGCTGTCGTCATTGGAAAACCAGGACGCTTCACTCGAAGAACTGGAACAATTTCTTAAACAATTTGCTGAAATACAAAGGCTGAACAACCGTGGCTGTTTTATGCAAAACGCCCTTGTGGAACATGCAGGAACCGATGACACCGTATTACAGAAAGGCCATTTTCTGTTTGACCACTTGATAGAGATAATTTCGAGAGCGATTAGCAACGCTCAACGCCAGAGTAAGCTGCGCGCATCTCATGATCCACGAGCTTTGGCTCAGCTTGTCTTAACACAGATGCAAGGCATGCGAGTGCTCGGAAAAGCCAAGCGCAATGAAGATTTAGAAATGGCTTTGACCACTTTACTTATGTTGATCAAAGCCTGACGAAGAATCAAAACGTAGACAGGTTCACCAGCTCTTGAGTATAGGGATGCGAAGGTTTGTTAAACAAAGCTTGTGTTTCCCCTTGCTCCACAATTTTTCCTTGCTTCATCACAATGGTGTAATGACACAGAGACTTCACTACGTTGAGGTCGTGACTGATAAACAAATAAGTTAAGCCATACTTCTCTTGCAGAGATTTGAGCAAATCCAACACCTGCGCCTGAACCGTACGGTCAAGCGAAGAAGTCGGCTCATCAAGCAATATAAACTCAGGCTTTAACACTAGTGCCCTCGCAATAGCAATGCGCTGCCTCTGCCCACCGGAAAACTCGTTTGGATAACGATGACGAGTCTCTGGGTCGAGATCGACCTCTTTCATTACTTCACAAATAAGCTGATCGATAGTTTGCTCATCATGTTCAAAATGCACACGCAAGCCTTCTCCAATAACCTGAGCGACAGACATCCGAGGGTTTAACGCCGAAAAGGGATCTTGGAAAACCACTTGCATTCGACTGCGGTAAGGCAACATTCTTTTTCTGTCTAGCCCTTGCAGCTCGTTTCCTTGGTAGCGAATAGAACCTTCGGATTCCACCAGTTTTAATATCGCCATCCCGGTGGTTGATTTCCCCGACCCGCTTTCGCCCACTAAACCAATCGAATGTCCCTTTTTCAGGTCAAACTGCATATCAGTGACCGCTTTGATATGCGCAATGGTTTTTCTTAGTAGCCCGCCTCTAATCGGGAACCACACTTTCAACTGCTCTGTGGTCAGCAAACTTGGACTATTTATATCGACGTTAACAGGTACACCGCGCGGATCGGATTCGATTAGCAACTTGGTATATGGATGTTTTGGTTCGGAGAAAAGCGTTTTACACGCTTCGATTTCCACCAGCTTGCCGTGCTGCATAACCGCAACACGATCAGCAATCCGTCTGACAATACTTAAGTCATGAGTAATGAACAGCATTGCCATTCCCAGCTCTTGTTGTAACGCTTTCAGCAAGTCGAGTATCTGCGCCTGCACAGAGACATCAAGTGCAGTCGTTGGCTCATCAGCAATTAATAACTCGGGTTCGTTAATCAACGCCATCGCTATCATTACTCTTTGCCGCTCTCCGCCAGAAAGTTCGTGAGGATAAGCATTGATCTTCTGTTCGGGATGACGAATACCGACTTTCGCTAACCAGCCAATTGCCTGCTCTTCGGCTTTTTTCTGCCTGACGCCACGATGAATGGCCAGCGTTTCCACTAACTGCTTGCCAATCTTATGCAGAGGATTCAACGAGACCATAGGCTCTTGGAATATCATACCAATGCGCCCACCACGAATGCCTCTCAGTTGTCGTTCAGAACAGCTAAGCGTATCTAACCCTGAAAACTGGATATTACCCTCAAGATAGTGAGCAGAACCCTTCGGTAACAACTTTAATATTGCATTGGCGGTGACCGATTTCCCAGAGCCACTCTCTCCCACCAGCGCCAGTGTTTCGCCTTTGTTGATGGTGAGAGAAACTTGCTCTGTGACTTTCTCAATAGCGTCACCACGACCGAAACCCACAGAGAGGTTTTCGATTTTAAGCAGGCTTTCGATTTTTAACGAATGTTCGCTCATCTATCCTCTCCTTTGCATATTTGGATCAAAGGCGTCACGCACAGCTTCGCCAATAAAAACAAGTAGAGTCAGCATCATAGAAAGCACGACAAACGCAGAAATTCCGAGCCACGGAGCTTGTAAGTTCGCTTTGCCCTGCGCAAGCAATTCACCCAATGACGGCGAACCCGCTGGAAGACCAAAACCCAAGAAATCTAAAGAAGTTAATGTCGTTACTGAGCCAGAAAGTATAAACGGCATCATAGTCAGTGAAGCCACCATAGCGTTTGGCAACATATGACGCAGCATAATGCGCGAGTCACTCACTCCCATCGCTTGCGCCGCGCGAACATAATCAAAATTTCTGCAACGCAAAAACTCCGCACGAACAACACCAACCAAACTCATCCAGCTAAACAGCACCATGATCCCCAGTAACCACCAAAAATTAGGTTCCACAAAGCTGGATAAAATGATGAGTAAAAACAGCGTTGGCAAACCAGACCATACTTCAATAAAGCGCTGGCCTAGCAAATCTAGCCAGCCGCCGTAATATCCCTGCGTGGCACCAACAATCACACCAACGAACGAAGATACAACCGTTAATACAAATCCAAACAAAACGGAAATGCGAAAGCCATAAATGATCCGTGCCAGAATGTCTCGTCCTTTGTCATCCGTGCCTAACCAGTTCACAGCATCAGGAGCAGATGGCACCGAACCTTGAATATTGAAGTTAATCGTGTCGTAACTAAAGCGGATGACAGGCCAAATGATATAACCTTTATCTTCAATCAACTCGATGACATACGGGTCGGTATAGTCTGCTTCAGTTTCAAACTCGCCGCCGAAACGTGTCTCAGCATAAGCATTAGACACAGGGAAGAACCACTGGTTATCGTAAGAAATAAACAGCGGCTTGTCGTTTGCAATCACTTCCGCAAATAGGCTGACAATAAACAAAAGTGAAAACAGCCACAGTGACCAGAAACCACGGCGATTGGCTTTAAATCTCTGCCAACGCGCGACGGTAAGCGGATTTGCAGTTGCGTTTTTTCGTAGCGCCCCATTTATTACTATCACAATCAGCGCGCCTCAAAATCAATGCGCGGATCAACCCATGTATAAGTTAAATCCGAAATAATACCGAGCACTAGCCCAAGCAAAGTCATGATATACAGTGAACTAAAGACCACCGGATAATCCCTTTGAATGGTAGATTCGAAACCCAATAAGCCAATCCCTTCCAGAGAAAACATCACTTCAATCAACATAGAGCCCGTAAAGAAAATACTGATAAAAGCGCTTGGGAAACCAGCAATGATGATCAGCATGGCGTTACGGAACACATGCTTATACAGAATACTGCCCTCATCCAGCCCTTTTGCACGAGCGGTTACGACATACTGTTTGTTTATCTCATCCAGAAACGAGTTCTTGGTCAACATGCTCAATGTTGCGAATCCACCAATCACCATAGCGCACGTTGGCAACGCGAGATGCCAGAAATAGTCGATAACCTGTTGGTACCAAGTAAGGCTGTCGAAGTTATCCGAAACCAAACCGCGCAAAGGAAACCAACTAAAGTAGTTACCACTGGCGAACAAGATGATCAGAATGATAGCGAACAAAAATCCGGGAATGGCGTAGCCGACAATCACTAGCGCGCTCGACCAAATATCAAAGCGGGACCCATGATGTATCGCCTTCATTATTCCCAGCGGGATGGAAATTAGGTAGATGATTAAGGTGCTCCATAATCCCAGAGATATAGAGACAGGCAGACGGTCGACAATCAAATCAATCACGTTACCGCCACGGAACAGACTTTCACCGAAGTTAAACGTGACGTAGTTTTTCAGCATGTCGAAATAACGCACATGTAAAGGCTTATCAAACCCAAACTGACGCTTTATCGCTTCTACCACCTCTGGATCCAAACCACGAGAGCCTTTGTATCCACTGCCATTGCTGTTGTCTACACTCGACAAATCGACTTCCTGACCGCCACCAGAGAAGCGCTCCATGACACCGGATGTTTGTCCTTCTAACTGAGCGATAGCTTGCTCTACAGGACCACCCGGTGCAATTTGGATGATAAAAAAGTTGATAGTGATGATTGCCCACAACGTAGGAATAACCAACAACAGACGACGAAAAATATAGGCAGCCATATAACCTCTTATCGACGTTTTTCAGGCAGTTTTTCGGCTTTCTCTTTCGAGATCCACCAAGTATCTAAGCCCAAATCGTATTTCGGCATCACACTTGGTCGCTCAAACTTATCCCACATCGCTACACGATAAAGACTCGAATGCCACTGAGGAATGATATAGAAGTTCCACTGTAGAATTCGGTCAAGCGCTCGGCCTAAACTTAACAGCTTTTTCGGTTGTTCCTGATTTTTGGAAATCTGAAACGTAAGATCATTAATGACAGGATCCATTACACCAGCAGTGTTGTAGGTTGAATCTATGTAGTTTGAGTTCCATACAATCATCAGGTTAGAACTTGGGAATGGATTAGCAAAGTAAGATGAGGAGACCATATCGAAATCGCGGTCACGTAGACGCTTGATATATTGCGTGTTATCAACGGTGCGAATTTTCATCTCAATCCCCATCAGTTTGAGATTTTTTTGCAACGGTATCGCGATACGCTCAGTGGTCGGGTTGTAGATAAGCAGTTCAAAGGTCATTGGTTCGCCAGTTTTAGCGTTCACCATCACTTTATCTTTCAGCTCCCAACCTGCGCTTTTTAACAACGCAAAAGCGGTTCTCATTTGGGTGCGGATACGTCCACTGCCGTCCGTCACTGGCGGTTGATACTCTTCAGTAAATACTCTGGGTGGAATCGCTTGTTTAACTGGGTTGAGAATAGCTAACTCTTCTTCGCTGGGTAAGCCTTTCGCTTCATAGTCAGTGTTTTGGAAATAACTGCGAGTGCGAGAGTATTGGCTATAGAACATGTTCTTGTTCATCCACTCAAAATCCATCGCATAGTTCAGAGCTTCACGAACTCGCACGTCTTGGAATACCGATCTTTGCGTGTTGAACACAAAACCTTGTGTACTGGCGGGCGCATTGTGCTCAATTTCTTCTTTCTTGATAAAGCCATTGTCGAAGTTAACGCCAGTGTAAGATGTCGCCCAGAATTTAGCTTGGCTCTCCTGACGTAAATCAAACTCACCTGCCTTGAACGCTTCCAGCATCACCGTATCATCTCGATAATAGTCATATTGAACTTGCTTGAAGTTGTTGCGCCCAACGTTGACGGGGAGATCCTTGGCCCAGTAGTTGTCATCCAGCTGATACGTCACGCTCTGACCCATTTTGTAGTCCGAGACTTTGTATGGGCCGCTACCTACTGGTGGCTCATTTAAAGGCTCTGCGAAGTTTTTGTCTTTCCAGAAATGTTCGGGTAACACTCGGGTTCCTTGAGCAAAGCTAAACAACTTTTCTCTATTGGGTTCCGACATTTCAATACGCACGGTCAGTGGTGCTATCGCCTTAACGGATTTGATCTCTTTGTAATAGACGCGGTACTGAGGTACGCCTTCAGTCATGAACTTGTTGAAGGTGAATTCCACATCGGCAGCGGTAATTGGCTCTCCATCCTGAAAGCGGGCTTTAGGATTAATGTCTAACTCAAGCCAGGTGTAATCATCGGAATAGCGTACTTTTTCAGTGATAAGGGGGTAATAGGAGTCAATTTCATCGGTTGGTGAATACATCAAGGTGTCATAAAGTTCACCTGTGTATATCGCAGGCACACCGCGTGAGGCATAGCGGTTAAAATTATCGTAAGTACCGACCTGTCCGTAAGTGATTTTTCCGTACTTGGGAGCATCAGGATTGACGTAATCAAAATGAGTAAAGTCTTGCGGATACTTTGCTTCACCAAAGCCAACCAATCTTGTGGTTTCGATAACATTCGCCAAAGCAAAGTGGCTAATAGCAGTAAGCACAATCCCTAAAACAAGTGGTTTGGTATTTCCCATTCCGCGAATCCTTCTATTTATCAAAATGACACTGAGTTACCCGACGCCATATTACATAGCTCATATCCGGATAATGCAGGATATTATTAATAATTCAGTCACTTGGATAAGTATAGAGAAGTTTCTACAGAACGAAACCGCCAAAGCGTCAGCAAGTTGCAACAAATCTACATTTCAGCGGTTTCTTATGTTCATGTCTCACGCTTTAGAGATATCAGAGCATTTCTTGAGCAATCAAACGCAGCAAATAGGTTTCGCGTTCGATACTCATCCCCTTTTTCGGGCTTTCTAGAATGGTTTTTTCGTTGTGAGCTATCGCTTGGTGAATATTAATCCAACGAGGTTCCATGCCATTGCGTATTTCGTAGTCTTCAAATTTGGTGTTGCCCAGTTCGCGATCAATCTTGCAGGTGTAGCAATACGAGATCATATGCATCACATCAAAATCATTTTTGTACCAAGGGCGAAACTCCTCGTAGATACCATAAGGCTTGATGGAATGGATATTCTTTGCTCCGGTTTCTTCTTCCAGCTCACGTACCAAGCCCGCAAGCACATCTTCACCGTCATCTAACCCGCCACCCGGAAGTGTGTAGTCATGATATCGCTCGGTATACAGCATTAAGATATCTTCGCCATCAATCACAATCGCTCTTGTTGCTTTGCGTTGTAGCACTGTGTACTGGCTTAAGCGTTCGACATCAGGATGAACGGCAGTTTGTAAATGTCTCATGGTGGTTCCCTTAAATTTCTCGGCGCGAATTCTAACATAAAAAAGCCCCGTTAAACGGGGCATAAGTCACTTGGAACAAGCCTTGATTTCAACCATCTGCGGTGATTCGCTTAATCAACTCTTGCTCAACTTTCGGTGCGAGATCCACATCGATCTGACAAGTTCCCGCTGCGTGGTGACCACCGCCTCCATATTCAAGCATCAGCTCGCCCACATTGGTTTTTGAGCTGCGATCAAAGATGGATTTACCTGTGGCAAACACGATGTTTTGCTTTTGGAAACCCCACATTTTATGAATTGAAATATTACACTGCGGGTAAAGGGCATAAATGATGAAACGGTTGCCAGCGTAAATCACCTCTTCTTCGGTTAGATCTAACACCACCAAATTCTTATATACGGTGCCGCACTTCATAACTTGCTCTTTAAACTTGTTTTCGTGCTCTCGATACAACTCGATCCGTTCTCTCACATCAGGCAGATCGAGAATTTGCTCTATGGTGTGATTACCGCAGTAATCAATCAGATCCATCATCAGGTTATAGTTTGAAATTCTGAAATCGCGAAACCGCCCTAAGCCAGTTCTCGCATCCATCAAAAAGTTAAGTAGGTTCCATCCCGTAGAATCCAGTACTTCATCACGTGTGAACTGAGCGGAATCACCTTTGTCCACCGCTTCCATCATTTCCAACCATGCTTCAGGAAAGACATCCAGCCCACCGTAGTAGTCCCATACCACTCGCGCCGCAGAAGGCGCATTTGGATCGATAATGTGATTAAGTCTGGGTTCTGTATTGCGAATGGTTTCAGAAAGGTGGTGGTCAAATATCAGAAAGGCGTTTTCAACATAAGGTAAGTTGGTGGTGATATCGTTTTCTGTTATCGCTATCTTGCCGTCTTGCATATCTTTGGGATGCACAAACTTGATGTCGTTAATTAAGTTAAGTTTTTTGAGCAACACTGCGCAAACCAATCCGTCAAAGTCACTTCGGGTGACAAGCCGATATTTGTTATCCGCCATTGGTTAATCCCCTAAATTTTTTATACTCGTCATTCTTCCCCTCATGCTTTCACCGCTATTGATGCTCAACTCAAGAAAGCACTATGCCTTAATTTTAGACAGCATGTTTTTTTTAACAAACTTAAGACAATGGTTTTTAAAAAAATATTCTACAATTTCCATATGGCGTAATCACTTGAAGTTACAGCTCGTTTCTAAATGGTCGCGTTAAGTACACATTTGTGAATGTGAAGAAGAGTACATGACGGAAGGCCAAACCGCTGAAACACCAAGCAGAACCAATTTAAAATAAACTCAATAAGCCCATGGAGATACCCGATGAAAAAACACAGTTTTGTGATTTCAGCTTTAATAGGTAGTGCACTACTTGTTGGCTGCTCAAACGAACCAGATGAATACGCTGTGAAGGAGTATGAAGCAACCACGAGCCCTGCCTCACTCTACTGTGTACAGCAAGGCGGAAAACTCGCAATGGTCACTGAGAACGATAAACGCGTAACATATTGTGTGCTCTCAGATGATGAGAAGGTCGAACAGTGGGAATACTACGAAAACCGACAAGATAAAGATAAGCAATAAGTACGCAGCTATTCACTCAGTCGTGAACAACAAAGGCAGCTAAAGCTGCCTTTTGTTTTAGTGCCCTACAGAGCGAAGCAAATCATCAATGTGTTTTGGTCCGATTGGCCGCACACCTGAAGGATTAAGATCTTTTATCGAGTAATAGCCAGTGATGATATGGTCGATATTTACCGTATCACTAACACCGGGCAAGCGTAATATTCGCTCCATATAAGCAGATAGATTTTTGTAATCTGCAATACGTTTGAAGTTAGTTTTAAACAACCCATGATAAGCGGCATCAAAACGAATCAGGGTTACGAAGGTGCGAACATCGGTTTCTGTTAACTGATTGCCCACCAGATAATCTTGGCCTTCCAGACGTTGTTCCAGCTCGTCGAGCATCGAGAAAACACCGGTTACGGCTTCTAAATAAGACTCCTGCGACTGCGTAAAACCCGCTTTATAAACACCATTGTTTAGCAGGTCATAGATACGAGGATTCAACTCATCAATTTCACTTGCGTATTGTTCTGGATACAAACGAACATCTGACGGCACTAAGTGTTCGAATGCGGTATCTAACATACGCAATATGTCTGCGCTCTCGTTATTTACCATCACATTCTGTTTCATGTCCCACAATACAGGAACGGTCGCACGACCAGTAAAGTGTGCATCCGCTCGGGTGTAAATTTCATGTAAGTACTGCGAATTAAACAGTGGATCAGTGTCAGAACCTGCGTATTGCGAAAAGCTCCAGCCTTGGTTAGTCATCACAGGGTTCACCACTGTAACTTCGATGTACTCATCTAAACCTTTAAGCTTACGAGCCATCAATGTCCGTGAAGCCCAAGGACAGATATAGGCAACGTACAGACGATAACGCCCCGCTTCCGCTTTGAAACCACCAGTACCTGTTGGACCAGCGCTGCCATCGGGTGTTATCCAGTTACGAAAACTGGAGACTTGTCGAACAAAACGTCCTTTCTCGTCAGCTTTCTGCATTGCTTTCCAATCTTTTGTCCATTTACCGTCAACTAACATGGCAACCCCCTTATCTGAATCGACCCAATTTATCTAACTTTCTAAATGCTGGATTCAGTATGATTACCATCGCGAATTAGAGCAATGACGTATTCAATGAGAAATAATCAACAATACGTTTATAAATTTATACCTATGATGAAGTGACAAAAGCCAACAGCGCTGGCCACTGTTGGCTTTAGATATAAAAGAACGAATATCTTGGTTAGTTCATATCAGGTGTAAACAGACCACGCTTCATATAGAATTTCACCCAAAGCGCACCAATGAAGCTGATAAGCAGCAAGATACCGCCCGCAACGCTGTATACCATTTGTGTCATCTCTTCAGATGGTGAGTTATGAAGCGCGACATACCCCATAGCAACGATGCCTAGGATCTGTGGAATGGGGAAGAAAGGCGATTTATAAGGACGATTTTGATTAGGCAGTTTCTTACGTAATACAATCACGTCAATATGTGCCACCATGTAAGCCAGTAACCAGCTTGTGGTTGCAGCAATAACCAACACAATCAGTGAATCAATATTAACCAACATGAACGCTATCGCTGTGCATGATGCAATCATAACCACACCAGCCCACGGAACATCGTAGCGGTTCTTTGCTTTTAGCTGAGGGAACGCTTGTCCTTGCATCGCCATGCCGTGCAACATTCTAGGAATAGAAGCCAGAATCGTATTAATCGTACTGCATGTCGCCGTCAGTGCCATCACAGTAGCGACTAACAAACCGCTTTGACCAAACACACCATTTGCATAATTCAGGTAAGGAATCGGTGACGTAACCAATGTTTCAGTATCCAGATACAGCGTGGCACCGTAAGCAAATGCTAGAAAAATGGCAAATATCATCGTCAATGACCAGTGCATGGCACGCGGTATATTCTTTGTCGGATTCTGCACTTCATTGATCATTGGACAAATAAACTCAACACCAACCATCAGCCACATCGCTAATGCGATTAAGCCGACAAAACTGCCATCCAGCACACCGCCGAAACTCCAGTCAACACTGTCTCCAGTTAGAACTGGATGTGGTTCACTAGCACCAGTAATAGCAAAGATTCCAATCAGAATAAGTGCACTGACCAATACAAACGCTAACATATTTTGAACTTTCGCAAACACGTCAGCACCAATCAGGTTGGTGACACTTAAAATAACCAAAATCGCAATCGGCACTAACTTTGCGGGGAATAAACCCGGCAGTAATTCTGACAACATTGCATCTACCAAGAACATTTCGACAGGTAATGCCAAAATCGCGACCACCACATAACCCGAAAAAACAGACACTATTGCCGGAAAGTGACCTATCGCTTTCTGCGTGTATGTGGCTAACGTGCCTTCTTGAGGAAACATCAGAGACAGTTCCGCAAAACTCATCGCGTTAAATTGCGCCAACATGTATGCACAAACCATCGCTGCAACAAACGCCATTCCACCTATACCGATACCCTGTGTTGCGGAGATCATCGCGCCTTGCACAATGACAAGGCCGATGCAGATCGCCATCATGGTTGGTAATCCCATTTTATTGATTTTTGTTTTATCCGCTGATCCTCCAGCGGTAGCAATTTTGCTTGAGTATGTAGTGTCGCTCATATCCAAATTCCTTTTGTAAATAGAGTCTTATGACCTAAACCAAATGTTCAATCTATAGTCTGTCAAACCGATAAGGTGACGGATCTATGATTGGGTTCATACCGCTAACTAAATCTGCAGCTAACTGCCCTGCCGCAGGTCCTGTACCAAAGCCATGCCCTGAAAAACCCGTCGCTATGGTTAATCCCGGAATATCCTTTATCCGATCAATAACAGGGTTTGAATCTGGTGTTACATCGATTTGTCCAGCCCAAGCTTCTTCAATCTGTGCGCTATCAAACGCTGGCCAGGCTTTACGTAAATTGGTTAAGGCCTCCTGATTTAATCCACTATTATGCAATGGGTCAATAGTTCTCACTTTCTCAAAAGGTGAGCTTGAACCACTGTCCCAACGTCTTGAAATTGCTAAATCTTTTAAGAAATAATTGCCGAGTGAAACACGCAAATAACTTCTTTGGCTCTTAAGTTGGCTAAGGTATCGGTGTCCTATTAATAGATGGTCGAGACATAAAGGAGCATCCAAAGCACCACGTTGAGTTATGATGAATCCGCCGTCCTGATGTTTGCGGAAAGAGAAGTTTGACGCACCAACAGCAATCTCAGTTGGACCTTCCATTGGCTTAGTGCGCATCACTGAGCAGATAAGCGGCAATGTCGGAAGAGAAATGCCTTCGTTGTCCAAAAAGCGACGTGACCATGCGCCACCCGCTAACAGTACTTGTTCGCATCGAATCTCGCCTTGTTCAGTGACAACGCCTGTCACTTTCCCCGCAGAACGTGATAGTCCTCGTACCGCACAGTTCTGAACTAAAATAGCGCCTTTGTTAACGGCTGCTTGAGCCATAGCACTAGTTGCAATCGCTGGTTCAGCACGACCATCTGAAGGAGTATAGATCCCCCCCAACCATTTACCTTTTCCGCCCTGCACCATAGTGTCGACATCCGTAGGCGTTAACATACGAGAGTCCAGTTCCAGAGACTTAACCGACTCCAACCAGCTTTCATGCATCACCAATTGTTCTTCTGAATCGGATAAGAACATGATGCCTGATTGTTTATAACCAACATCACGTCCGACTCGTTGTGACATCTGAGCCCAAAGTTTATCTGCCGCCTGTGCCAATGGTACATCATCAAAATGTCGGCTTGTCTTGCGAATCCAGCCAAGGTTTCTTGATGACTGCTCTCCGGCTATATGTCCTTTTTCAAGCAACACTACAGGTATATTTCTTTCTGCTAAGGTCAGTGCTGCACTAACACCAACAATTCCACCACCAATGATCACTACACTAGTCGACTCTGGAATCACATCTGCAGTCTGAATTCGTTCAAGGGTTTTAGTCATAATCCTTTATCCTAAAAAGGATGAGGCATCGCCCCATCCACACTCCATTACGCTATGACGATTTGTTGTGTTTCCAAACCTGAAGCACCTCGGTACGCGGTTATCTCTAACTCAACTTTGTAAATGGTTGAGCCCAAAGGTGGACACGTAACTGTCGTCGCTGGGTTTATTCCTCTGAATTTAGTGCCAATCAGTTCCATAACAATCGATACATCTTTTGGGTTTTGAATAAACACACGTGACATCACAACATCATTGAGCGAACTATCTAGCGCTTTTAGAGCTCTTTCGATATTGCTAAATACTTGCTCAGTCTGCTCAAGCACACTTTCACTAATCAATTGTGTTTCGGGATTACGCCCTGCTGTGTTCGATACATAAATCCAATTGTCGACGGCAACGGCTCGTGAATAACTGCCCATTTCTTCGAACTTTGAACCGGTTTTAACTTTGACGATCTGCGTCATGCTGATTTCCTAAATGAAATTGAAGTACCAATAGGTTGTGATTAAAGGTTGTAACTAGCGAAACGTTTTAATTAACGCAGCTCTGGTTCATCCCAAAGATTCAGTTTCACGCCAATGCCTTGTTCAATTGCGTTGCGATAAACAACCGTTCCCCAAGCTACGTCTTCAACAGGTAAACCGCCCACCGACAAAATAATAATCTCCTCATCGTTTTGACGACCAACCGCATCCCCAGCCACTATTTTGCCTAAATCTTCAAACTGCTCTTTATTCATCAAGCCTTCTGCAATCATGTCCATAAAACGAACGCCAATGATTGGAATGTATTGGTGAGCCGGTTTTGGTACTTCCTCAAACCATGCGTCATAAAGGCCAGGGTTATCCGCTACTTTTCGTACATCTTCTTTTTCAAGATCGGAATCTAAGCGGCAGTACGCAGGCATTGAGAGGAATGCTCCCAGTTTTACCCACTCGCGTTTTACTTCTGGATAGCTGGACACATCACCAGTCTCACCGGAATTGCAGTAAGTAACGATGTCAGCATCACGGACAACATCTTCAATGGTATCAACTACTTTTACGGTGGTAATTTGTGGGTAGTTAACGTGAACCCAGGTAATAAAATCATCAAGACTCTTCTTACCGCGCCCTTTAACTTTGAGCGTATCGATTAGCGGGCATGCAGCCATGAAAGCCGCTACCGATGTCTTACCCATTACACCCGGACCTAATAAACCAATCACTTTTGAATCTTTACGTGCAAGGTAACGAGCACCTACCCCCGGAACAGCGCCAGTGCGGTATGCGGAAAGCAGGTTAGCGGACATATGAGCCAACGGAGCGCCGGTGTCAGCGTCGTTAAGCGTGAACATCAAGATCGAACGTGGTAGACCTTTTTCTCGGTTGGCGATATTAGAGCCATACCATTTCACGCCACAGGTTTGGAAACTACCGCCTAAGTACGCTGGCATCGCCATCAACCGGCGGTCTGGAGAGTGTTTTGGCATGGTTGCAAATTCAGGCTCCTCCGGGAAAGTGATCATTGCACCATGAGAGTCGTTGTTTGCTCCCGCCATACGGTAATCTCCGCGATATAGCAGTGCGAACATCTCTTCCATCGTGTCCACACATTGGGGCATGTTGGTTACGCCTGCTTCGATCATGTCCTTTTCAGAGAGATAGATAAAATCAATTTTCGTGTTTGCTGACATACATTCACCTGTATCCATAGGGTTAATTGTTAGTCCTCTCTCGTAGCCTTCCCATCAACACAAAAGTTCAAACCTTAGCGTGATTTTTGTGACTCTTCCTTGAGTGGATAACTCGATACTAGTGAGCGATTTTTTGTGCGTATTGTATTTTTGCGACACAGATAAAAATCTTTTCCGCCATTTGTAAATTCTGATTTTTGGCACACTTGCTGCTAATCACGAAAACACTAGGGAAACAAAATCGTTACGATTTTTTAATATTTAAAGCAGACGGAAAGGCAAGAAATCATGTTAAGTTCATCTCACTCCTATCAGGTGGCGAACATACACTCCAAACAACCTTGGTTTGTTCTCAGCGCCGAAAAATATGCCACGAACTTAACGACGGAGAATCCCGTTATTTCTCATTTCTACAGCTTTGAAGTGGGTAAATCTCAAGCCCCAACGACAGCCATTCCAGACGGTTGTGTTGACCTGCTTTTTGATTGTAATTCCGACAGCCCTATGGGTTTGGTTTGCGGTACAACTTTGGAAGCGACCGAAGTCGCTTTTAACCAAGACCATCGCTATTTTGGTATGCGTTTTGTACCAGGTTTTATCCCCGACTTTATAGAAATTTCGGCTCCAGAATTGACCAACAAACAGTGCAATATTGTCGATGTAGTCTTGAATTCTCAGGATCTGGTTGAACAAATTATTAGTGCCAGTTCTTTTCAAGAGCAGGTACAAATCGCCAAACAATTTATGCGTGGAAAACAAGGTAGAAAACCCACCAATTTAACCCATCAAGTCGCCGCCAAAATTTGTCATGAGAAGGGAAATATTCAGGTTCAGGATCTAGAAACATTTACGGGCTATTGCAGCCGGACTCTACAACGCCAGTTTCGCGCAGATCTCGGGCTCACACCCAAAGCATTTTGTCGTGCAATTCGCTGCCAATCTGCCATTTACGATATAAACCATCTCGATAAAGTCGCTTTTTCTGACCTCGCTTTTAACTTAGGTTTTAGCGATCAATCCCACTTTCTCCGCGAATTTAAAAAGCTGGTTAGCGCGACTCCACTTGAGTATCAGAACCGAGTAAAGCAGAAGACTTATCTCGATCGAATTCAATGTTATTGAACTTATTTGGGGCAATAACACTCAACTTACGCACAAAATGTGTGCTTTTTATTTCTATAACCACCTCGAAATCTGGATGTAAACTTTTGTAAATGACAATTATTATCATTGATAAGCTGAATTTTTGCGGCTAAAGTAGCGTCGCAATCAATAAAAACGAATATATTTTTATAAGTACGAAAGAAGTTACTATGCAGAAAAGTCAAAATAAAAGAAGCGCTTACCCGTTAACGGTTATTGACGCTGAAAAAATTTCACCCAGCATTCAAAGAATTACATTACAAGGTGAGGCTATTGCTCACTTTGGAAAACAAAACGAAGGCGACTACATTAAACTTCTGTTCTCACCAGAAGGTTCAACTCAACTCTCAGATTTAGAAGAAGACGCAAGACCAATCATGCGCACTTATACAATCCGCGAGTTTGATGAACAGAAAAGCAGCATTGTGGTCGATTTTGTCCGGCATATTACTCATGACCCATCGTCTGGATTTGCAGCCCGTTGGGCAATGAATGCAAAAGTAGGCGACACCATTTCGATTGCAGGGCCGGGCCAAGGCCAATCCACGAATCCAAATGCAGATTGGGTATTCCTTGTTGCTGACATGACTTCACTACCAGCACTGGCGGTAACACTGGCAAACCTAGATGAAAATGCACGTGGTTACGCGGTCATTGAGGTCAACGAACATGAAGATGTACAAACACTTGAAGCACCACAAGGTGTCAAAGTGATATGGGTCGTTGCCGAGTACGGAGATAAATTGGTGGATATGGTCAAAGCTCAGGTTTGGCTAGAAGGACAATGTGCCGTTTGGTGCGCGTGTGAGTTCGATTCGATGAAAGCCCTGCGCCAATACTTCCGAAATGACAAAGAGATAGACAGAGATTTCATCTATATCAGCAGTTACTGGAAAAATGGCGTCAGTGAAGATGGTCACAAAGTGATTAAACGCCAAGACGCAGAAGAGCAAAACTAGTTTTCGAACAGCGAACAGACAGATAAAAATAGCCTGCTAATGCAGGCTATTTTCTTTCTTAGGATTGTTTATCTGGAGAGTTGAGCGACTGATTCGATACTGATAGCATCATGGCGCCAATACTCGATGTCGCAACATATTGCGTCACCATTAGCATCATAATTCACTCTTTCAACCACCATGGTTGGCGTACCATCGGTTGCTCGCAGTGCTTGCGCAGTTTCTCCCAGAAGTGAGCTTGTCGAAATTCGGTAGCGGACCGACTGATATTGCGTCGAGTAGTGTTCTTTATAAAGTTCGGTTAATGACTGTGACATGTCGTGAGACAGAAGATCAGGGAACAGCTCAGGGCGAATATAGTGAGTCACAAATACCACAGGACGAGCATCAAGGTATCGCACTCTGTCCACTCGATAGATATCCGAGAAGGGTTTTAATCCAAGCAGTGCTGATGCTTGTTTGTTGGCGATCATCGCTTTCGCTGCAATCAGCTCAGTTTTAGGCACACGGTTTTGCGCCTCAGCCATCTTATTGAAATTAAGCGTTTGTGTGGGGTCATAACGTAGTGGATCTGGGGAGATAAACCAGCCACGTCGGTCTTCACGGAATACACGCCCTTCAGCTTCAAGTAGCGATAACGCCTCACGCAGTGTTACGCGAGTAGTATCAAATGACTCTGCCAATTTGCGCTCAGAAGGTAGCTTCTGTCTTGGAGATAACATGCCAGCGTCGATTTGTTCAACGATGGCATCTTTAATTTTCACGTATTGCACAGTATTCCTTTCACCTACATCTTGTGAGCACACCCATTTTTGTGGATGAGAATTACGCTAACAGAATACTACGCAACTCATGCAAGGATTGCACTTCATAATGCGCATTAATCCCTTCGGGTCTTTCATGTTGATGCACGTTCAACCAACAGGTTTCGATACCGAAGTTTAAGCCACCAAGGATATCTGAATGAGGATTATCCCCCACCATCAGTACTCGCTCTTTGCTCGGGTTACCCATTTTCTCCATTGCATGCTGGAATATACCTGCATCAGGCTTAGCAATACCCACTTCTTCTGAAATCACAACATGATCAAAGTATTGAGTCATACCAGTTCTTTCCAAACGAATAGCCTGAAGTTCAGTAAAACCATTGGTGATAATGCCCAATTTAGCTTTGCCGTTTAATGCATCCATCAACTCTTTCGCGCCCGGCAAAAGAGTGCAGATATCAGCCATTGCTTCTAAGAATGCGCTGTTCAATTCGGCAGTGGTGGTCTCGAGTTTCTCTGCCCAAGCTTTAAAGCGGGTATGCTTAAGTTCTTCGGCAGTGATGGTTCCGTTTTGATAATCGACCCAAAGTGGCTTATTAACCTGCTGATAATGATGAAAATCTTGTTCTGTAAAATTCACGCCTTTGCGTTCAAACATTAACTGCATGCCTTTTAAAGCATCGAAATGGAACAAGGTTTCGTCAGCATCAAATAATATCCAGTCGTACTTCATATCTGTCTCCTCAAAAACGGTGTGCCTAGTGTAGATTGTTTTCCATAAAATGATAATCTCTAGCAACGGAAACTTGTTGTTAATTTAGAGGCAACAATAATCATGGACAATACTTTCTCTACCATCCCTATTTTCGTTGCGGTCGTTGAATGCGGAAGCTTTTCGCTAGCAGCCGAAAAGCAGGGAGTTACGAAATCAGCAATCAGTAAACGGGTTACCCAGTTGGAAGATGAGCTTGGTATACGACTGCTCAATCGAACCACACGAAAACTGAGCCTGACTGAAGCAGGCAAACGCTACTATGACCATGTTTCTCAAGCACTAGCTTTGGCACAACAAGGGATGGATGCCGTTACCGAGCTGCAAGGTGAGCCTAAAGGTAAACTTAAGATAACCGCCCCAATGTCTTTTGGCGTGCTTTATATCGCCCCTATCATTGCCGAATTTCTTGAGCAGTTTCCAAAAGTCACTATCGACCTACAACTAGAAGATCAAATGGTCGACTTAATCGAAGGAGAGTTCGACCTCGCCATTCGTATTGGCAACCTACCTATCTCAAATCTGGTGGCAAAGCGGCTGGTTAATTGCAAAAGCGTCTTGTGCGCATCACCTGAATACATAAAGCGCAATGGCTCACCGCAAAAGCCTTCTGATCTAATTGGCCACAACTGTCTTGTTTACTCTTATTTCAGAGGTGGTAGTGAATGGACATTCGAGCAACAACACAACGAGTTTAAAGTGATTCCCAAAGGGAATTTTATTGTAAACAACAGTGAAGCGATCCGCCGCGCTCTCATCGAAGGCTTAGGTGTGGGTCAGTTGCCTACGTTTCTGGTGAGCAAAGACATATTGTCTGGAAAATTGCTGCCCATAATGACGCCCTACTCTTTGCCCGAACACGCCATTTATGCCGTGTTTCCTGAACGTAAGCATCTTCCTCACAAAGTAAGGGCATTTATGGAGTTTGTTGCAGATAAATTGGGCAGAGACAAACCTATTTGGGATGAAGGTATATTCTGAGTCACAACAATAAAAGGCGAGAGCGGGAAAAGGCCTGTTCACTGATTTAGCACAATAAACGTCAGCGATTAACGACATATAAAACCTGTTAACCACTGTTTAGAGATCAATTGGATTAGCAATGAAACACTTCCTGCCTTCATCTGTAATGCTTGTTCCGTTTGTTGTAAAACATTACCCAGATAGTGACACAGAATCCCAAAGTGAAAGTGAGCAAAATTCGAGCTGTGATCTGTGCGACGATCTAACAACCAATCCTCAGCTAAAATTATCTACCGAAAACCAAGTCAAAGCGAAAAAAGGTCGTAAGCTTAAATAAAGTCCTGCTTAACAAAAGGAATAAGTCGATGAAAAAAGTAGCCGTGATTTTAAGTGGCTGTGGTGTCTTCGATGGCTCAGAAATTCATGAAGCTGTCTTAGCGCTCCATGCCATTGAGAAGCAAGGGGCAAGCTGGCATTGCTTTGCGCCTAATATCGAACAACTGCATGTTATCAATCACCTAACCGGTGAAGTGATGACAGAAAAGCGCAATGTTCTGGTAGAGGCCGCTCGGCTTGTTCGAGGCAAGATAGACGATGTAGAAAAACTCAAAGCCGACGACTACGATGCGTTACTCCTTCCCGGCGGATTTGGCGCGGCCAAAAACTTAACTGATTTTGCAGTTAAAGGCACAGAGTGCACCATTAATGCTCATGTTGCGTCTGCTTGTCGAGCGTTCGCTCAATCTGGTAAACCAGCTGCGTATCTGTGCATCGCCCCCACCATTATTCCAATGATTTATGAGCACGGTGTGCAAGGCACAATTGGTAATGACAAAGATACCGCCATCGCTTTCAATCACATGGGGGGTGACCACATCAACTGCCCAGTCGATGACTTCGTCTATGACCACGAACACAATGTTCTTTCTACGCCAGCTTATATGTTGGCAGGCAGTATTTCAGAAGCCGCATCAGGTATCGAACGTCTGGTTGAGAAGCTAATAGAGCTGGCATAGTCAATACCGCTGGCATAACTGGCTCGACGCTATAGAATGACAACAGCAAGGTGATCATCTCGGTCACCTTGCTGCTTTATAAAAGGTTGTTAATCATTTCCAGTGAGTAAATATTATCCGAGAGTTGACACAAATCAGCATAATTTTGAAAATCACCGCAATCGAACAATCCTCTCGCAAAAACACTTTACATCGATTTATTTCTAGATAACATGCCAACGCAAACGTTTGCTCAACTAAATACCATCACTCTCTGAGGATTTTATGCTATCAGACATCGACATTTGCCGCTCTACCCCATTGACTCACATTGATGCCGTTGCTGAAAAGGCAGGGTTACTTGCTGAAGAGTACGAGAGTCACGGCCATTACAAAGCAAAAGTCTCATTAAAATGTTTAGAACGATTGCATGAAAAACCCGTAGGCAAGTTTGTGTTGGTCACAGCCATCACACCGACACCGCTCGGTGAAGGGAAGACGGTTACAACCATAGGTTTAGCGCAAGGTTTAGCAAAATTGAATCAGTCGGTTTTTGCTTGTATACGCCAACCTTCTATGGGTCCTATCTTTGGTGTAAAAGGTGGTGCTGCCGGTGGTGGTTATTCTCAAGTAGCGCCAATGGAAGAGTTAAACCTGCACTTAACTGGTGATATTCACGCGGTGACCGCCGCCCATAACCTAGCCTCTGCCGCTATTGATGCCCGTATCTACCATGAGCAGCGTAACGGCTATGAAGATTTCGAACGCAGAACACAGCTTAAAGCGCTGCGAATCGATCCACACCAAGTGGTATGGAAACGTGTTGTTGACCATAACGATCGCGCGCTGCGCATGGTAACGGTCGGCCAAAACGAAATGGGTAAAACGATCAATGGTTATGAACGTACTGACGGTTTCGATATTTCTGCAGCGTCTGAATTAATGGCAATTCTTGCCTTGGCTTCTGACCTTAAAGATCTGCGTCAACGTATCGGCAAAATTGTGATTGGCTACAGTTTTGATGGTAACCCAGTAACCACAGAGGATTTGCAAGTCGCTGGCGCGATGACGGTCAGTATGAAAGAAGCGATCAAACCAACGTTAATGCAGACTTTAGAAGGCGTGCCTACCCTTATCCACGCAGGACCTTTCGCCAATATTGCACACGGAAATTCATCGATCATTGCCGATGACATCGCGACACGCTTAGCCGAATACACAGTCACAGAAGGCGGATTCGGTTCTGACATGGGTTTTGAAAAGGCCTGTAACATCAAAACAAAAGCATCGGGTAAAACACCCGATTGCGCTGTTATTGTGGCAACCTTGCGCGGTCTGAAAGCAAACTCAGGTCAATTCGATTTACGTCCGGGTCAAGCTATCCCCGACTCATTGTTCGCACCAGATCGAGTTGCTTTAGTCGCAAGCTTTGAGAACTTAAAGTGGCACATCAACAACGTTAATAAATACGGTATTCCTGCTGTTGTCGCGATTAACCGTTTCCCCCAAGATACTAACGAAGAACTACAGCAGCTTATTGAACTTATCGAGGCTTTGCCAAACGATGTTGAAGTGTCGATTTCAGAGGGTTTTGTTAAAGGTGGTGAAGGCACGAAAGAACTTGCAGAAAAAGTCATTAAACAGTGCGAGAAAACCTCTTTGTTTGAGCCTTTGTACCAAGCTGAAGATACGCTCATGACCAAGATCACCAGTGTTGTCACCAAAGGCTACGGTGCAGGTTCATTTATGCTGAGTTACAAAGCTCAAATGCAATTAAAGCAGTTGAACGAACAAGGCTTCGAAAACCTGTCAGTCTGTTTCGCAAAAACGCCACTCTCCATTACCACAAATTCTTCAATTAAAGGTGCACCAAGCGGATTTGAAGTGATGATTCGCGAGCTCAAACTCTGCGCTGGCGCTGGTTTTGTGTATGCGCTGTGCGACAACGTTATGACCATGCCCGGCCTACCAGACAAGCCCGCCTTTATGTCATTAGACATCGACGAACACGGGCATATTATTGGGTTGAGTTAACCCACCCAATCAAATTCGACAAGACAGCGTTGCAACCCAAGCTGCCTTTTCTTTATCGATAGATTTATTTCTTTCGTAAACAGTTTGAAATTTTTCACTTCGTGTGCCGTTCTTTTCTTATATCGATAATAAAAATGGGTAAGAAAAGTCATGAAACGCTCAACAGCACTATTACTACTCTTCGCAGCAATACCTTTATCAATTTTTTCGTTCAGTCATGCCACCAGCGAAATGACATCGACTCACGCAGATCCAATGAAATCTGGCCAAACGGAAGTTGCTACATTGGCGGGTGGTTGCTTCTGGTGTACAGAATCGGATTTGGAAAAACTTCCGGGAGTCGTTGACGTGGTCTCTGGTTACGCTGGCGGAAATGTTGACAACCCAAATTACAAACAAGTTTCCTCAGGTAAAACCGGACACATTGAAGTGGTTAAGGTGACTTACGATCCCAAAAAAGTGACTTACGAACAGGTACTGGACCAATTTTTTCGACATATCGACCCAACCGATGACCAAGGATCTTTTGTCGACCGAGGGAACCAATACCGCCCTGCGATTTTCTATCACAATGATGAGCAAAAGCAGATTGCTGCTAATTTCATGAAAGAAATCGAACAAACAGGCATTTTCAAAAAGCCATTAAAAACTGAGCTGATTAAATACACCAAGTTTTGGCGTGCGGAAGAATACCATCAAGACTATTACAAAAATAACTCGCTACGTTATAAGTACTATCGTTACGCTTCGGGACGTGACCAGTACCTAGACGAGATTTTCGGTAAAGAGAGAGTCGAAAAGCCGGTAACGTTACGAGAAATCATCGACAAAACAAAAGCTCTTAACAGTGTCAGAGCATACACTCGCCCGTCTGATGAAAAGATCAAATCAAAACTGACCGATCTACAGTATTACGTTACTCAAGAGGAAGGCACCGAACGTGCTTTCCAAAATGAATACTGGGATAACAAGCAAGCAGGGATCTATGTGGATATCGTTTCTGGAGAGCCGCTGTTTTCTTCCACCGATAAATACAAATCAGGGACAGGCTGGCCAAGTTTCACCAAGCCAATCAGTTCGGCATACATTGTGACTCACGATGACAACAAGCTGTTTTACACCAGAACCGAAGTTCGCAGCCGCTTTGCAGACTCTCACCTAGGCCATGTGTTTGATGATGGCCCAGCGCCGACGGGTTTAAGATACTGTATGAACTCAGCCGCGATGCGTTTTGTACCAGTCGATAAGATGGAGCAAGAAGGTTATGGGGAATGGCTTTCTCTTTTTAAGAAATAGTTCGACTGACTAGATAGCATCCGGCTATATAATTTGCCCAGTCTAGCTCTGACTGGGCTTTTTATTGTTCGCGTTAACGTAAACCGTGAAGAAATTCAGCGCGAGTTGCAGGGTTGGATTTGAAAATACCACCGAGCGCTGTGGTTGTGGTTACGCTGGTTGCGTCCATCACACCACGAGATTTCACGCAGTAATGCGTAGCATCGATAGTTACTGCCACATCGTCTGACTCTAGTAGAGCTTGCAGAGCAACCAGAATTTGCTGTGTCATACGCTCTTGAACCTGAGGACGCTGAGCAAAAAAGCGGACAATGCGGTTGATCTTAGACAGACCAATAATTTTGCCACGAGGAATATAAGCGACAGCCGCTTTACCATCAATCGTCACTAAGTGATGTTCACAAGTGCTGGTTACTGTGATGTCTTTCACCTTCACCATTTCACTCACATTCATCTTGTTTTCAATCACAGTGATTTTAGGGAAGTTGCTATAGTCCAGCCCTGAAAAAATCTCATCCACATACATTTTTGCAATACGATGCGGCGTTTCTTCTAGGCTATCATCGGTCAGATCAAGACCAAGTAAATTGAGGATTTCACGCATGTGACTCTCAATCTTTTCTTTCTTCTCTTCACGACTCACCGTATTTGGCTGCATTGGCGTTTCCAAACCACGGCGCTCTAGCGCATCTTTTACTAACTTTGCTGATTCGCTAAGACCTGATGACATTCACATTCCTCTTACTTTACCCCTTTCGGATGGCTGACAAGGATACTCGGATTCTTACATAATTACACCCCTATTTTATAGGTGGAAATACTGCTCCTATCTGCGAAAGCAAGGTATGTCCCTGTCAGTAAAAAGGGCATATGCAAATAGCTCTACTATGTTAGAGTATCTCCCAACAAAAAAGACTACAGGAATAACGAATGGGCTGTTGTGACGCTCCGGGCTTAATGCCTCTTGAAGAAGCTTTAGAAAAAATGCTGGCTGGCATTAAACCAATTCAATCGACACTTCAACTTCCACTCGCAGACGCCATCGGCTATGTACTTGCAGAAGACATTCTTTCACCTATCAACGTACCACCATTCGATAACTCTGCGATGGATGGGTACGCGGTTAGAATCAGCGAATTAGCGCAAAACCAACCTCTGCCTGTAGCGGGTAAATCATTTGCTGGCCAACCTTTTGAAGGCGAATGGCCATCAATGACCTGTGTACGTATCATGACTGGCGCGCAAATTCCTCAAGGTTGTGATGCGGTGATCATGCAGGAACAAGCGACGGTCACCGAAGACGGCGTTACTTTTTGCCAAACTCAGGTTAAACCAAACAACAATATCCGCCCTGTTGGCGACGACATTCGCCAAGGTGATATCGTTCTCAACAAAGGTGCTCGTCTGACCGCTCGCGATATTCCGATGATCGCGACCTTAGGTGTTAGCCATGTAACTGTCTTCAGAAAACCGAAAGTCGCCTTTTTCTCTACTGGTGACGAGCTGAAACCATTAGGCACTGAGCTTAAAGCTGGCGAAATCTATGACAGCAACCGTTACGGTATCAAACCGCTGATCATTAACTTCGGTTGTGAAGCTATTGATCTTGGCATTATTCCTGACTGCCCTAAAACGCTTAAAGAGACATTTGAAAAAGCGCAATGCCTTGCCGATGTGGTGGTAACTTCCGGTGGCGTCAGCGTTGGTGAAGCGGATTTCACTAAAGACATTCTTGATGAAGTGGGTCAGATTGGTTTTTGGAAACTGGCAATCAAGCCGGGTAAACCTTTCGCCTTTGGCTCTCTAGGTGATGCTTGGTTCTGTGGCCTTCCGGGTAACCCTGTTTCTGCGGTATTGACTATGTATGTACTGGTTCAGCCTATGCTGGCTAAGCTAGGTGGTCATTCGCAATGGAAATCACCAGAATCGATTCCGGCGATTACTCGTACTGCATTCAAAAAAGGACCGGGCAGAACGGATTTCCAACGCGGCATTTACACCATCGAAAATGGTCAGTTTGTTGTAGAAACGACGGGGAATCAGAGTTCAGGTGCCTTCCGCTCTATGAGCTTAGCCAACTGTTTTGTGGTACTTGAGCGTGAACGTGGCAGCGTTGAAGTGGGTGAAACCGTCAACATTCAACTGTTTAACTCAACGTTATATTAGGCTCGAGTATGGAAATCCTAAGCGACGCAGAAATGCTGCGTTACAACCGCCAGATCATCCTTAAAGCATTTGATTTTGAAGGACAGGAAGCGCTGAAGCAGTCTTCGATTCTGATCCTCGGCGCTGGTGGCTTGGGATGTGCCTCTAGCCAATATCTTGCAACTGCTGGCATAGGTAAACTGACGCTGATTGATGACGATAAAGTGGAGCTGTCGAACTTGCAGCGTCAGGTGCTTCACCATGATGCGGATATCGGAAAGCTTAAAGTGGAATCCGCAGCGCAAGCGTTAAAAGAACTTAACCCAGAGCTTGAAATTGTTACCGTAGCGAAAAGACTTAATGATGAAGCCCTGTTAAGTCTAGTTCAGGACCATGATTTGGTGTTGGATGCCAGCGACAACGTAGATACGCGTAACCAGCTTAATCGCCTTTGTTACCAGACCAAAACACCGTTAGTTTCCGGCGCTACCATTCGCATGGAAGGCCAAGTGAGCGTGTTTACTTATCAAGATCAGCAAGAGCCTTGCTATCAATGCTTAAGTGCGCTGTTTGGAAGTAATGCGCTTTCTTGTGTTGAAGCGGGTGTCATGGCGCCTGTGGTTGGCATTATCGGTGCGGTTCAGGCAATGGAAGCGATTAAGGTCATTGCAGGTTTAGGTAAACCAATCCAAGGCAAAATTCTGATGCTTGATGCTATGACCATGTCTTGGCGTGAAATGAAACTGATGAAGCAACCTCACTGCCCTACTTGTGGCAGTTAAAAGTGACTGTGTATGTCTTCAGCTAAGAAACTGACCATACTGCTGTTGCTGCTCACCTTATTACTGGTCGCCATGCTTGCATTGCGGCCAAAGCGTACTCAAATCGAACTCCAAGTTCATCTTATCGATAATACACTTACACAATCACTGGACGGTCAGAGGCGTTATTTCCTCGTTGAGTCAAAGGATACCGGAAAGCAGCTCATCAACGTTCCGCCAACCACGGATTGCCAAGTTGGTGATGTGATCACTGTAGAGAAAGTATTAACCGAACAGCAAGATATCTATTACCGTTTTATTTCTTGCCCTTAATTGAGTACCTTAATGGACTAAGTTTTACGTGAACCCAACTAAGGATTTGTTGAATGTCACCACTTGTTTCACCCGAATGGCTTGTCGAGCGTTTGGACGATCCTCGCCTAGTTATCCTAGACAGTAGCCTAGAGTTTCAGATCCCCTCTGAATCAGAGAAAGACTGGGTAAATAAAATCCCTAATGCACGTCGATTCGATTACGACAAAGAGTTTTGCGACATTGAAACTTCACTTCCGCATATGATGCCAAGTGAAGAGCGTTTCAACCATCTTGCTCAAGAGCTAGGAATCAATAATGATTCCATCATCGTTATTTACGACAACAGCGGCACTTTCGCATCCCCTAGAGCGTGGTGGATGTTCAAAGCCTTCGGTCATTCGCAGGTTTACATCCTTAATGGCGGCTTAACCGAATGGAAAGCACAAGGTTACAACGTCACTCAGGGGTATCTCGCTGACGTAGAAAAAGGCGACTTTAACGGTACTTTACAGGCGAACTATTTCGTTGATGCCAATTATGTCAAAGCAAAAATTGACGATGAAGCAAGCTTAACTGTCGATGCTCGCTCTCGTGCTCGCTTTCTTTCCCAAGTAGCCGAACCAAGAGCTGGTCTACGCAGTGGACATATTCCCAACTCCTGCAATCTACCTTTTGCTGAACTAATGGATGGGCATAAACTCAAGACAGCCAACGATTTGTCTGCGATTTTGAAATCAACGCTAACCAAAGACGCTGATGAGTACGTGTTCAGTTGTGGTTCAGGCGTTACCGCTTGTATCGTTCTGTTAGCCGCGCTGGTGTGTGGTTACGAAAATCTTTCTGTTTATGATGGCTCATGGACCGAATGGGGAGCCTCTACGGACCTGCCAATAGAAACAGCAAACGACACTGATAACGTTTAAAGCAAAGATTAAACATTCGCAGAAATTGTTATAGACTGCGCCCGATTTTAATTTTAGAAACCTGTTCAGGTTAGTTTTAAAAGGTAAAAAAATGAACCCAATTATTGCACTGTTGAAAGAGAACAATGTAAGCAACGACAAAATCCAAGAGCTATTCCAAGCGTTAACGCAGAATCCTCTAGCTGCAATGGCGATTGTCGGCCAACTCGGTTTACCTCAGGAGCAATTACAACTGCTGATGGGTCAGGTAATGCAAAATCCAGCTCTAATCAAAGAAGCTGTTGAAGAACTAGGTTTGGATTTTTCTAAAGTAGAAGAAGCAAAAGCGAAGCTGCAACAATAAGCTTGGTTTGAAAAGTGCCAGAAACAAAAAGCACGATTAACTGAATATAAGGCCGTCAATATGACGGCCTTATTACTTGACAAAGAAGTGCTCTAAGCTTGCGAAAGTGCTCTGCTCTGTTGTCGATAGTTCATCAGACAAATCACGACAATAACGGCAAGAGCTATTAAACGATTGAGATCAGATAAGAACAATACCCCGAGCGCCATACATAGTAAGACCGCACGTTGCCACATCAGCAAAGAAACAAACAAACGCCCTTCTATACCGCCAGCGAAGGCGATAAACAAACTGATGGTAGCGATGATAGCTATCGCGAAGTGCAGATGCTCTCCTTCCACCCAAATCAATCCTGAAAATGCCATCATGGCTGGAATTAAGAAAAATCCCTGCGCCAGTTTAAAGGCCTGAACGGCTGAGCGCATTGGTGACGCATTGGCTATCCCTGCGCCTGCAAATGCTGCAAGTGCAATTGGTGGTGTTACGTTAGAAGTTTGTGATAACCAGAACACTATCATGTGCGCAGCCAGAAGGGTCACACCGAAGTCCATTAATGCCGGAACCGCCATGATCGACAACACGATATAAGCGGCGGTAACTGGAAGCCCCATACCCAAAATGACGGCAGCAAGCGCGATAAGAGCTAACGCGGACCATAAATAGCCGCCAGACATTGCGATCAGAAATTGGGTAAATTGCAAACCAATGCCGGTTTGACCAACCACACCAACAACAATACCAGCCGTAGCACAAGCAACCGAAATAGGCAGAGCCAGAAGCGCACCTTCTTTTAATCCTTCCAAGAAAAGCTTCACACTAATACGGCTGTGTTTGCGCGTCATCGCAGCTACAAGAATTGAGGCACAGCCAATTACACCCACCAATACTGGCGAATAGCTCATCATCAATAGAACAGTGATAAGAATAAGTGGTACTAGATAATGCCAACCACTACGCAACACTGTGGCGATTTTTTCGGTTTGAGTCATCCCCTGAAGATCTAACTTACACGCCATCAGATGCACATAAAGTAACGTACACGCAAAATACAAAATGGCTGGGGCAATAGAAACAATTAGGATCTCACTGTAAGGAATACCAGTAAACTGAGCCATAACGAACGCGCCAGCCCCCATCACTGGAGGCATAATCTGCCCGCCCGTTGATGCGGCGGCTTCAATCCCTGCAGCTTGTTCAGACTTATAACCCAGTTTTTTCATCATGGGGATAGTCAAAGCGCCCGTTGTCACAGTATTAGCAATCGCTGACCCAGATATAGATCCAAGTGCAGCTGATGCGATAACACTTGCCTTAGCTGGGCCACCACGATATTTACCTGCAACAGAAAACGCCATATCGATAAAGAACTGACCCGCTCCTGTTACTTGTAAAAAAGCCCCAAACAGAACAAACATAAACACTACACCAGCAGCAATCGCTAACGGCGCACCGTAAACACCATTTGTGGAATAAATGTGGAAACGGATGATCTCTTCAACACTAAAACCTTTGCTTGCAACGTTGTCAGGAAGTACATCACCAAACATCGCATACACCAGAAACAGCACCGCGATGAGCACCATCACCAAACCTACCGTTCTTCGCGTTGCTTCGAGTAACAGCAGAATGAGAACAATTCCCGCAGCCTGATCAAGCGACTGCAAACCGTCCAGCAAAAAGCTGATGTCGTCATAATCAAACAAAGCAATCTGTGTCGATGCCCAGCACGTAAGCGCCACACACGCTAAGTCGATAATTCGTCCCAACAAGTAAATAGCAAACGGCTTTCGGTCACTAAACAGAGGGTAGACCAAGAACACAAGTGCCAATACCCAGCTGACGTGTATCGGCCTAAAAACAGGGGCTGACAGATTGGCCAGAATGCCCTGCCAAATCTGAAAAACAGAAAGAGCGATAGCCGCAATCGCGGCTATCGTAACAATGACATTGGTAATTTTTTGGTTACGAGGATGAAATTCACTCATCACTTACTCCATGTAACATTACTTATCGTCCATTTGGTTTGAAGGAAGTCCAACTGTTCACAGTCAAGACTTCCCACCAAACATTACAACGTTTTATTTCATTTGTTCTTTGCGATATTTCTCTGCACCTGGGTGAAGAGCGATACCTTGCAGCTTAGTCATATTCTCAATCGTAGTGAATTTAGTTACATCAATCACTTGGCGAATTTTGTCGATATTTTCAAACGCCACTTTTGTCATGTCGTACGCCATGTCTTCACTCATATTGTTGTTAACAACCAATACGTTCCATACCGCTGGCGCTTTAAAGGCTGGCACTTTGTTGTAAGAATCCGCAGGAACATCAATTTGAATGTATGACGGATAATCTTGCGTGATTTTTGCCAGTTCCTCTTCGCTAAAACTTAAGATGCGGATATCACGAGTCAGAGCGAGTTCGGTAATCGCCCCCACTCCCACACTGCCTACAACCACACCCGCATCAATTTGATTATTCGCCAGCGCACTGGTTGTCGCGGTGTAGTTCAGTGATTGAGCTTTGATGTCATCTTCAGTGATACCCAAAGTATTAAGGATATTTACCGCACTAACGCGAGTACCTGAACCCGGCGCACCCAGTGAAATACGTTTGCCTTTTAGATCCGCAATCGAGTTGATATCAGATTTAGCCGGAACGATAAATTGCACCACGTTTGGATATAGAGCAAAGAGAACAGATACATCCAGTTTTTTAGGGAAAGGTTTAACACCGCTCGCCGCTTGAAGCACCACGTTACCCTGTGCAATACCTACCAGTTGTTTGTCAGTAGAAACCTTAATGGTGTTTTCAACCGATGCCGCGGTTACTTCTGCGCGCATATTAAAGTCTGGTAAGTTTTCGCTCCAAATCTTCGCCAGCATACCGCCCAAAGGATAATAAGTACCACTTTGACTACCCGTA
Source organism: Vibrio sp. Hal054 (assembly GCF_037162405.1). Classification (NCBI taxonomy): domain Bacteria; kingdom Pseudomonadati; phylum Pseudomonadota; class Gammaproteobacteria; order Vibrionales; family Vibrionaceae; genus Vibrio; species Vibrio sp. Hal054. Next base: position 566,537 of record NZ_JARLUT010000002.1, read on the forward strand.
CCAATAGTGTAGTTTTCTGCCATTGCAGGCAGAGAAAATGCCATTGCTACAGCTAATAAACCCGTCCTTAGTTTTTGATACATAAGTGCTCCTTCAAAATGTGATTCTAGGGTTGTATATATTTAATGTTTCCATATTGTTATGAAATGGATAATGAGAAATAGCAATACGGCTTACGGCGAAATGAGAGTTTGATATGCAAATATGCCCCTGTTTAAAAAGCAGTCGTGATATTGACCTCACTCTCAAAAAGCAGTGATGAGGAGTTATATTTCAATCAACAAGATTTGTTCAGATATGAAAAAAGGAGGCCATGGCCTCCTTGAGAACTGCTCTAAAACTCATTTTATCTCTGTGAGCGAGAGATACTGCTCATCTGCTCGTCTAAGTTCAAAACGGTCAACGCATTACTGACACTGGTCGCAATCACATCAATCGCGCCAGTACGCAAAGCCCCTAATAGTGCAAGTGGCTTACTGTTTTCCGCTGCAATGGCTACGACTTCTGAAACCAAACGGAACTCATCGATACTCAAACCAATCACTCGATCATTCATTACCGTATTGGCAATCTCGCCCTGAACATTGAAAAAGTCGTGACCAGCAAAATCCCCTACCACGCCTTGTTGCAGGCGTGATTGAACGACTTCTTCTGCTGTGAACCAACCAAGATCGACCATATAACTGTTTTCACTCATATCACCGATACCAATCAGAGCCATGTCGGCTTTTCTTGCCAAATCGAGTGTTTGTTTAACCGTTGCGTTCTGCATAAACGCTAATTTTTGATCTCGGTTCTCAGCGTATGCTGGTGCATATAAGGTTTCAGAAGAACCACCGTATTTTTTTGCTAGCTGACGACAGATATGGTCGGCATTAAACATGCCGCCGCGAGGGTGAATACCGCCGATACCACAGACAAACTTACAATCACGAGGTGTAATAACGCCCACATGATGGGCAACAGCAGAAACGTTACGCCCTTGCCCAACACTAACCACCATGCCATTTTTTAGCGTATTGGTTAGATAGTGGGAGACTAATCCTGCAACCTGCTGACGCTGCTGCTCTTCGTTAGGTTGATCCAACGCGATCAGCGCACGCTTAACGCCAAAGCGCTCAATTAAACGTTGCTCTATCTTTGCACTGAATACCGGATGGTATTTCACCGTGATTTCAACAATACCTTCATCTCGTGCTTGTTTGAGCAAACGGCCGACTTTGGCACGAGAGAGTGCGAACTTCTTAGAAATCTCTTCCTGAGTTGCTCCATCTTGGTAGTAAGCAACTGAAACTTCAGTCAATAAGTCTGTATTTTCTAGAGAAATTTCTGGGGTTGGATTGTTCATCATCGACTCTTATCTGTGAAATTGTGCTCATTATATTTAAAACTGAGCATCCGCTCATTGACCTAGCATATGTTACACCCATGCAAGCATGCAACATTTGCTCAGCAAGATTACATATTCTCACTCATTTTTTGAGAGATTGAGCATACTAAGAACGTATAACAAGGCCTACGCAATCGTTTTGTCTTATTCGCCCTTTGAACACAAGTAAATTAATGTTGATTTAGGTCACTAGAAATGAGAAATCACAATTGACATTCACCGCAGATCAGATAAATATGGACACATCATTTACTCATAGATTGAACATATGTTCATTGCAAATGTTCGAGCTGTGAAAAACATTATGTTTATGTGAATTGAACAGTGTTGTTGAACTTATATGTAGCGTTAAAGTAGCTACAATGTTTTCTAACCTGTTTGCAATGCCAAGCCACTATTTTTGTCGTACTAAGTGACACTTTTGTCTTGTTAAATGACATTGTCTTGCTCTGTGACTGGCATATTAAACGGCAGGCAAAGCCCAACGAGAAACGAGAAATAGGACGATCGAAATGAGCAATAAATTAGAGCAACTTCGTAAACTGACTACCGTTGTAGCAGACACCGGTGAAATTGAAGCAATCAAAAAATACCAACCAGAAGACGCAACAACTAACCCTTCTCTAATTCTTAAAGCTGCTCAAATTGCCGAGTACGCGCCACTTATCGATCAAGCTATCGAATACGCGAAAACTCAAAGCAATGACAAGGCTCAACAAGTTCAAGATACTTGTGACATGCTTGCGGTTAACATCGGTAAAGAAATCCTTAAAACGATCCCAGGTCGTATCTCTACAGAAGTAGATGCTCGTCTTTCTTACGACACTGAAGGCAGCATTGCTAAAGCTCGTCAACTTATCAAAATGTACAACGATGCTGGCATCTCTAACGATCGTATTCTGATTAAACTGGCTTCTACTTGGGAAGGTATCCGTGCGGCTGAAGTTCTAGAAAAAGAAGGCATCAACTGTAACCTAACTCTTCTATTCTCATTTGCTCAAGCTCGTGCGTGTGCTGAAGCTGGCGTTTACCTAATTTCTCCATTCGTTGGCCGTATCATGGACTGGTACAAAGCAAAAGAAGGTCGTGATTTCGCTGCTCAAGAAGATCCAGGTGTACTGTCTGTTTCTACCATTTACAACTACTACAAAGAGCACGGCTACAAAACTGTCGTTATGGGCGCAAGCTTCCGTAACATCGGTGAGATCCTAGAACTAGCTGGCTGTGACCGTCTAACAATTGCTCCTTCACTTCTTGCTGAACTAGAAGCCGCAGAAGGTGAAGTTGTAGCGAAACTTGTTGACTCTAAAGGCAGCAAAGAGCGTCCAGCAGCGATGACTCACGCTGAATTCCTATGGGACCACAACCAAGATCCAATGGCAGTAGAGAAACTTGCAGAAGGTATCCGCAACTTCGCTATCGACCAAGGCAAACTTGAAGCGATGATCGAAGCTAAGCTTTAATTCAAATTTAAGAAGCGAGTGAAAACTCGCTTCGCTTTTTATACTTGTTTCAAATTGAGCAGAGTTTAAAATTCTGCTCTCAATATTATTCAAACTTAACTGAGTGACGACTATGAATCGCAAACAATTGGCTAACGCTATCCGTGCTCTGAGCATGGACGGTGTTCAAAAAGCTAACTCTGGCCACCCAGGTGCCCCAATGGGTATGGCGGATATCGCTGAAGTACTTTGGCGTTCGCACCTAAACCACAACCCACAAAACCCTAACTGGGCTGACCGCGACCGTTTCATCCTTTCTAACGGTCATGGCTCGATGCTGATTTACTCACTGCTTCACCTGACTGGTTACGAGCTTTCAATCGACGACCTTAAAAACTTCCGTCAGCTTCACTCTAAAACTCCGGGTCACCCTGAGTACGGTTACGCACCGGGTATTGAAACGACTACTGGCCCTCTAGGTCAAGGTATCACTAACGCTGTGGGTATGGCGCTAGCAGAGAAAGCGCTTGCTGCTCAGTTCAACAAAGAAGGCCATGAGATTGTTGACCACTACACGTACGCGTTCATGGGCGACGGTTGTATGATGGAAGGTATCTCGCACGAGGCATGTTCTCTTGCTGGTACTCTAGGTTTGGGCAAACTGATTGCATTCTGGGATGACAACGGTATTTCTATCGATGGTCATGTAGAAGGTTGGTTCGCTGACGATACACCAAAACGTTTTGAAGCATACGGCTGGCACGTTATTCCTGCCGTTGATGGTCACGATGCTGACGCAATCAATGCGGCAATTGAAGCGGCGAAAGCAGAAACAGGTCGTCCTACTCTAATTTGTACTAAAACAATCATCGGTTTTGGTTCTCCTAACAAAGCGGGCTCTCACGACTGTCACGGTGCTCCACTAGGCGCTGATGAAATCCAAGCAGCACGTGAATTCCTAGGTTGGGAACACGCACCATTTGAAATCCCAGCAGATATCTACGCGAACTGGGATGCAAAAGAAGCAGGCGCAGCAAAAGAAGCCGCATGGGAACAAAAATTCGCAGCATACGCAGCGGCCTACCCAGAGCTAGCAGCAGAATTCAAACGTCGTGTGAACGGCGAACTTCCTGCTGAGTGGGAAGAGAAAGCGAACGCAGTGATTGCTGAGCTTCAAGCTAACCCAGCCAACATTGCATCACGTAAAGCATCGCAAAACGCACTAGAAGCGTTTGGTAAAATGCTACCTGAATTCATGGGCGGCTCGGCTGACCTTGCACCTTCTAACCTCACCATGTGGTCTGGCTCTAAGTCAATCACGCCAGAAGATGCATCAGGCAACTACATCCACTACGGTGTTCGTGAATTCGGTATGACGGCTATTATGAACGGTATCGCGCTACACGGTGGTTTCGTTCCTTACGGCGCAACCTTCCTGATGTTCATGGAATACGCACGTAACGCACTGCGTATGGCGGCATTGATGAAAGTGCAAAACATCCAAGTGTACACGCACGACTCTATCGGTCTTGGCGAAGATGGACCAACTCACCAACCGGTTGAGCAAACGGCTTCTCTACGTCTGACTCCAAACATGAGCACATGGCGTCCATGTGACCAAGTAGAATCAGCAGTGGCTTGGAAACTGGCTATCGAGCGTAAAGATGCGCCTACTGCGCTTATCTTCTCTCGTCAAAACCTAGCACAGCAAGCACGCTCAGCAGAGCAAGTGGCTGACATCGCTAAAGGTGGTTATATCCTGAAAGATTGTGCAGGCAAACCTGAGCTAATCCTGATTGCAACAGGCTCTGAAGTTGAATTGGCTGTTAAAGCAGCTGAGCAACTAACCGCTGAAGGCAAACAAGTACGCGTAGTTTCAATGCCATCAACAGATGCATTCGACAAGCAAGACGCGGCTTACCGTGAAGCTGTACTTCCTGCTGACGTAACTGCACGTATCGCTATCGAAGCAGGTATCGCGGATTACTGGTACAAGTATGTTGGTCTAAACGGCAAAATAATCGGTATGACCACATTCGGTGAGTCTGCACCAGCAGACCAACTGTTCAAGATGTTCGGTTTCACTGTTGAAAACGTAGTTGAGAAAGCAAACGAACTGCTTGCTTAATCAAATACGATAAGGAATAGAAATCCCCGCTATTGTGCGGGGATTTTTTTATCTTCTATGCAACGCTGCTATTGAGTTATCCACTCAGAGGGCACATTGTTTTCAATCAAATCCAGTAGTGCCAGTAAGCGTCTTGGAACCAACCCTTTTTGAACATAATAGTTAATATCCGTTGTTCCCGTTTTCCATTCGGACAAGCATTCGACAATCCGATTTGGGTGATGTTTTGAATAGCCGACAGCGATAGGGTCAGGTAATAGCCCTATTCCGTGTCCATTCGCAATAGAGTCAATCTGCAGCACCAAATTGTCGCTTTCGAATCGACTCTTCATCGGCTCCAAATAATAGGTTCTTTGATCAGATGTGGAAATCGTTACGCCCGTTTTGCGCACAGAACCGAAGTCGATCCAAGGGTGCCCATTAAGATCTTGAGGGTGTTGGATTTCTTCAACTTTTTTAAGTAATCAGGTGAGGCATAAACACCATATCGCCATTGACCTAGAGTCTGTTTACGCCATTCCAGATCGGGGGACTCACCCAACCAAATAACCAAGTCTGGCTTAGTGCTGTTGGAAGCAATTTCGCTTTTTAGTCGAACACGTACTTTAGGGTTATCACCAAGAAACATATTCAATATGTTGTTAAGCCAACCACGCATCAGGGCGGGATGACAAACAATGGTCAACTCACCTGACACCTTATTATTTAAACCTTGTATGGCGTCATAACTTTCATCTGCTATCTCTAACATCTGCTTGCTGTAACGAGCAAAGACTTGCCCTGCTTTGGTCAGCGTTAAGCGATTTCCCTCACGCACCGTGAGTGCTTGCCCAATATCAGCCTCCAATTGTGCCAGACGTCTGCTGACTGTTGATTTCGGCTGATTCAGTGCCTTAGCGGCAGCCGTTAAACTTTTATGCTCTTGCAAGGCCTCAAACGCTCTCATTGATGTCAGATCATGCATTTATATACCTCGTAAAAGTTCCATATTCGAAACAAAGCGTTCCATAAACCTCTCTATCCCCCACCAATACAAATGTGAATAATTACCACTTACTAATGATAACTATTATCACAAAATAAGGATAAACATGTCTACACTTAAACGTCAGGCGCTTTTCGTTGGCGGAACTGCCATTATTACTGCCCCATTCGCCTTTGCAGCCGATGCTGGTATCAATACAACAGAGACCATGGTCGTGACTGCCGCAGGCTACGAACAGGTTCAAACCGATGCCCCAGCCAGTGTCACACTCATCACTCAGGAAGAGTTGTCGTCGAAATACTATCGAGACGTAACTGATGCACTTTCCAATGTACCAGGCGTAGTGGTAACAGGCGGAGGAGACAGCAAGGATATCAGTATTCGCGGCTTAGGCTCGCAATACACATTAATGCTGGTTGACGGACGACGCTTATCATCTCGTGAGACTCGTCCAAACAGTGATGGTCCAGGTATTGAAGCGGCTTGGCTACCACCATTAGAAGCGATTGAACGTATCGAAATTATTCGCGGGCCTATGTCTACTCTTTACGGTTCAGATGCAATGGGTGGTGTCATCAACATCATTACGAAGAAGTCCAATTTGGAGTGGAGCGGTAATGTCCAACTCAGTACTCTCCTTCAAGAAAACCGAGACTCAGGTGATGAACAAAACACCAATTTCTTCGTTACAGGACCTCTGACCGACTCACTCTCTCTACAAGTTTATGGTCAGAATATACAACGCGACGAAGACATCATCGAAAACGGCTATCAAAACAAAACATTGCGTTCGATAGGCTCAAAGCTTAATTACCAGATCAGTGAACAACAAGAAGTGTCATTCACTGTAGAAACAACCAAGCAAGAACGCAGCGGAACTGAAGGATTAACAGTTGCGGATGGTGAAGATGATGAACTGAACCAATATGATCGTACGTCATTCGCACTCAGCCATTTAGGACACTGGAATACACTGGGTCAGTCAGATAGCTACATTCAGTACGAGCGAAATAACAACAAATCTCGCCAAATGACACTGGAAAATACCGTTGCAAAATCAACCTTAGTGATGCCTTTTGAGATCAACACTGTCAGTGTCGGTATCCAAGGTGAATACTCGAAACTTAACGATGAAACCAGTAATACTGGCGGTACTATTACCGAGCTAAACAACAGCCAAGGCGCAATATTTGTTGAAGATGAGTGGCGAGCTTTGGACAACTTTACTATCACAGCTGGCGGCCGTATTGATGTTAACGAAAACTACGGCTCTCACCTAAGCCCTCGTTTGTATGGTGTATGGAACATTGCTTCTGAGTGGACATTAAAAGGTGGTGTCTCAACCGGTTTTAAAGCGCCTCAGTTACGTCAAGCAAGTGATGATTGGGTTCAAGTCAGCCGCAGTGGCAACTTATACGGTAACTCTGACCTAAGTCCTGAAACAATGGTAAGCCAAGAACTGAACCTGATTTACAATGCTGATTCTGGTTTGCAGGCGTCACTTGGTCTATTCAACAATGATTTCAAAGATAAGATCACCAGCATTGAATGTTCGGCATCTGTGTGTACTGGTGATACAAGCTTGCGTGGTCGTCCACCTCGCCTATATACCAACGTTGATGAAGCTGTAACTCGTGGTGTTGAAGCTTCGCTAGATACGCCAATCGGTGAAAACTGGAAATGGGCAGCTAGCTATACATATACATACTCAAAACAGCTTACCGGTGATATGGCAGGTTCGCCTCTTACTCAGCTACCTAAGCACTTATTCTCAACTCAGTTAGACTGGCAAACAACCGAGCAGCTAAACAGCTGGGCAAAAGTGACTTACCGAGGCAAAGAGTCTGATCCTTCAAGCTTCAGAGATACAGACACAGCGCCTTCTTACACCTTTGTTGATGCTGGTATTACCTATCAGCTCACTGACAACACAAGATTAAAAGGTGCAATCTACAACTTGTTAGATGCTGATATTAGCTATGAAGAATATGGCTACGTCGAAGATGGACGCCGTTATTGGCTGGGCTTGGATGTAAACTTCTAAACATCTTAATTAACGGACATAAAAATTAATTAACGGAAATAGAAACGGAGACTTTAAGTCTCCGTTTCTATTTCTGAACGTTTCTTACTTCTCTTCGAAACGTGCCGCGAGAGTAATGAAATTATCCACTTGTTGTTTCATCTCTCGACTGTGCTCACTGACAATACTCGTAGCAGCAACGTTTTGAGTAGCAGCTGATGCGATAGAGTGAATATGGTGGTTCACCTCTTGAGTCAAACCGCGCTGCGCTTCAGCAGATTTCGCCATATCGCCCACTAACGTTTGCATGTCTGAAAGCATTCGTTCAACTTCATAGAGTCGATTACCCGTTTCCTCAGCAACTAAACCACACGCATGAGTTTGTATTTGGCTTTCTTGAATCTCATGCTGCCAAGACTTAATGGTGTCTAACATCGCAGATAAACTGTTTTGAATCTGGTGAGTCGCCTTTTGCGTTCTTCCAGATAGAGCACGAACTTCATCAGCAACAACCGAAAAACCTCTGCCCTGTTCCCCTGCTCTTGCAGCTTCAATAGCCGCATTCAGTGCCAGTAAGTTCGTTTGAGCAGCAATACCATCGATTTCTTCCATCAACTGGCTGACCGCATTGGCTTGCTCATTCAATTGATGTGTTGTGCCTGTTGCTCGTTCAGCTTGCTCCGCTAAAGCCATCAGATCAGAGTGCGTCTGTTGAATGGTTTGCTTCGTTTTCAAACATTGATTCTGCGCTTGATCTAACAAAGCATAGGCCTCATTGGTGCTGCTGGAGACCGCATCAGCGGCGGATTCTACAGAATCGGTTGCACTCATTACGCTCTGAATATCAATGTTTTGCTGTTCCAACGCTTGGTTAACTTCAACACAAGTTTGGTTAAGTTGTTCAGAAGTTGCATAAAGCGGCTTAGCGGAATCGACCATGCGCCCCAACACGGTACGAATACGCGCTGAGTACATACGCAGATGATAATCCGCATAGGAAAACTCACTGTTACCTGAATAAATAAGACGGCTGATACTGTCGTATTTATTCTTCAGCTTGTTAATTTGGCGAGGTGTTTCAATCAGTTCATTTCTAAATAGCAACGCTAACGCAGCAACAGGCAATAGACCAGAAATTAACTGAACAGCACTGTTTGCAGACGCCAAATAAGCTAATGATGGTGCAGATAATGAGCCCGCTAAAATGGCAGAACGAACAGAAGCAGGCAAAGTTAATGAGAAACTCTTACCGCCTTTCTCTGCTTTACACAACGCTTTATAGGCTTTACTTGCGGTTTCAACGCGTTCACGTTTTGGTTGAACACGGACTGACTGATAACCCGCTAGCTTTCCATTTTCGTAGATAGGGGTGACGTAGGCATCAACCCAGTAATGACCGTTGGTTTTAGTACGGTTCTTAACGATTCCGCGCCATGGATGACCTTTTTTTAAGTGACTCCACATATCGGCGAATGCCGCTTTAGGCATGTCAGGGTGACGAACGATATTGTGGTTCTGCCCTAACAACTCACTTTCATTAAATCCGGCTATGCGACAGAAGGTTTCGTTACAGTAGGTAATAACGCCTTTAAGATCTGTGGTAGAAACTAGTTGATCTGTCTTTCCGACTGGAACCTCCAGATCTGAGGCAACTTGATGAACTGACATACTTCTCGATATCTTATACGTTATATTTTGTGAGGGAATGTACACAAACGTTAATAATGTTTCAAAATTATTATCGCATTTTATTCGATAACTGAGAGTGCAATCAATTTCCTTTAAAACGATGAGGATATTAAACAAAAATCCCAGACGAAGCTGGGATTTAGAGTAGATGAAGGAGTTATTGACTATATGAATAATTGAACAATTAATTATTTGAAACGATGAATAACAGTTCTACTCTGCGGTTACACGCTCGCCCTTCTGTTGTGCGGTTTGTACACGCAGGGATGTATTCACCATAGCCACGTGTATAGATAGCATCTTTAGCTACTCTGTTCTTAATCAGCGTTGTTTTCACTGTGTCTGCACGTTTCACAGATAACGAATCATTAAAGGTTGGTTTACCCGTGCTATCCGTGTGTCCATCGATCACGACATCAATACCTTGTTGTCTTGAAAGAAAGTCACTCATCATTGATAGCCAATGGTATGACTCTTGTGAAACCTTAGAAGAACCCGTTTCAAATTGGACTGAATCTTTTAGGCGAACCATAACATGGTTGCCAGGCAGCACTTCATAGTCCACGCCGTTGTGTAGCAGAAATTGTTGCAAAGCTTCGTAACTGCTAGTGCGAACTTGACCCAATGGACCCCGAACTCCTGAAGTTGCGCTGCGTGATGGCGCTACCCACTCAGGATTACGGACATCCATTTCGCCTTTCGGTGCCGCATCTAATAAATTGTTGCTGAACATACGGTCGGTTTGTAGAGAACCACAACCAGCTAATATCAACATCAGTGGGAAAACTAAAAATTTCATCGAATACATCACCCTTCAATCTAACTACATACATTTATCGGCACCATTTATAAAACTTTATAGAAAATTGATAACAATTTGTTTATCCGTGGTTTGCGTCACATCATTAAGCCGTTAGAATCTAAGCTAGTGTTTTTTAAAGGCGAATCTAATATGAAAAAATTGCTCACTGGCTTTATAAGTTTGTTTTCCTTGGTATTTTTACTCTCTGGGTGTAGCGACAATTCAACACCAATCGAAGGAGAACAATACCAACTATTGCCAGCGAATCTTTCTACCTATCGCTTAGCACCTGTGACAGAAGTATTCTCACTCACTTGCGGTCATTGCCGAAAAATGGAAACTATCATTCCTCAACTTGAACAGTTGACGAACGAACATTTTGGCAAGCTGCACGTAACTTTCAATGAAGGTGCAAAGATCGGCGCTATGATTTACTACACAGCAGTAATGCAGTTAGATGGCATCCCAGATACTGCAATGATGGATGAATTATTCGCTGCTGTTCAGATGGGTGAAGGTGCAACACTGACCGATCGCCAAGCTGCGATTGAAAAAGCGTTTACTGACCGAAACCTAACTACGCCTTATCACTTAACTCAAGAGCAGCAAAAATCGGTGATGAGCATGATGAAAACCGCAGACAAAGCGTCACGTGAAGGCCAAATCAACGCCGTTCCAACTTTTGTGGTTAAAGGAAAATATCAAGTCCTAACCAGCGGCCACAAAGATGTGGAAGGTATTGCAAAAACTATTAGCTACTTACTCACTCAACCATAAGATCAATAACCATGTATAAAATCGTTTTTCCTATTGTTATTTTTGTACTTGCAGCATTTTTCGTATACCGCACTTGGACAAACCATAAAGCCGGTGAAGAGCAACTTGCACTTGGTCAGGCATTCTTAACAGAGAATGCCGCTAAGCCAGATGTTCACACCACTGAAAGTGGTTTGCAGTATCTTGTTCTTGAAGAAGGAACAGGTACGGTTCATCCAAAAGCAAACAGCAAAGTAACGGTTCACTACGAAGGTAAACTGCTAGACGGCACTGTCTTCGACAGTTCTTACCAACGCAATGAACCAATTACATTTGGCTTAAACCAAGTGATTAAAGGCTGGCAAGAAGGTGTTCAGTTAATGGTTGAAGGGCAAAAAATGCGTCTTTTCATTCCCGCAAACCTTGGTTATGGCAAAAGTGGCACTGGCCCTATTCCGCCGTCAGCAACCCTGATCTTTGACGTAGAATTAATTGCGATTAACTGATCACCGGCACTTTGTTAAAAGCCAGCGTTTTGTAACGGCTTAAAAACCGGACAGTGACAAAAGAGCCGCCTCAAGGCGGCTCTTTTTATGGAAATGAAGTTATGCCTTATATGGAAAGAACTGCAATCCGTGTTCTGTCACCATAATGCAATCCATACCACCTGCATGCGCAGCTTGTTTGCCGAGATTGGTATCTTCAAACACCACGCACTCTTGAGGTTCTAATCCCAATAATTCACACGCCGTTAAAAACGTTTGTGGGTGAGGCTTATGATTTTCAACATCTGTCGCCGTGACCAACGCATCCAACTTATCAAGCATATTTACTCGGGTCAGTAGCTTAATGGCACTTACTCGTTGGCTCCCAGTACCGACCGCCAACTTCTTCTTACCTAAGTTCGCTTCAAGCAGGCTCGCAGTGTCTGTAATCAAATCGCCGCTTTCATCAATTTGACTAAACGCCTTCATCTTGTAATCAGAGACAGCTTTTGGGTCGAGTTCAATGCCATACGCTTTACTCACCTCAACAGCAATTTTTATACTCGGCATTCCGCCCATGCTTTGCAGCCATTTTGCATCAAATGGAAAACCAAATTTCTCAGCGGTAACACGCCAAGCTTCGACGTGTGCAGGCATCGTATCGATAAGGGTTCCGTCCATATCAAAAATCAAACCTTTGTACTTTTCTACGTCTATAGTCATCCGACCAAGGCTCCTGTCATAAAACTTTAATAATTGTCATGCATATATTAGCCGACACTAACTTATAAGGGGCCGTTTCCCCTGCACTCACGACGATAATAACAAAAATATCTATAAACTTTATTAACCAGGTAAACATATGAATATTAAACAAAAGCTGTATTCATTGGGTGTTATTGCTGTCTTGGGCATCATTACCCTTCTAATTAGTTCTAATTACTTCGCTAATACGACTCGTGAATTAACTCACGCCATCACTTTAGTCGACAAGCTTGAAATTCGATTACTTAATTTGCGCCGTAACGAAAAAGATTTTTTACTTCGCAGCAGTACAAATTACCTAGATACATTCAAAAAGAACAGTGAACATTTTTTAAGTTTAGAATCTGAACTATCGCTCATTCTGTCTTCCAATCAACTAGGGTCATCGACTGCTCTGCGCAATGATCTTCTTTCTTACAAAAAAGGATTTGAAGATCTAGTCGCCGCTTATGTTCAACTAGGTTTAGACAAAGAGTCTGGTTTACTTCAAAAGTACTACGCACTCTTCAACCAAGCGTTTAGTAACGCTAACAAAGAAGGTCAACTAGAGCTAACTCTATTTGATAACAATGTTCGCTCAGGGACGATTAATCCGCAGGGAGAAATCGCATCAATGTCCGAGCTTATTGCGGCAGCAAAAACAGTTACGCTACAAGAGCAAAAAATCGGCCTGAAATACAATGAAGGTTTGTTGGGCAATACACGCAACCTTTCACACAATGTTGAAGAGCAATTTAAAACGTTTTCTGAAACATTGAGTAAAGAAGTGGATAACCGCCGTTCTGAAATCGCGATGATTGAAAACAGTATTACTGTGTTCGTAATTATCGTGATCTTTGGACTTATCTTCCAGATTAGCCGCACAATCAACATTCGCGTTAACCGTATGTTGACTGTTATTCACAACATTTCTGATACTAACAATATCGGTTTGCGCTCAGACATCACGGGCAAAGACGAACTTGCATCGGTCAGCCACTACTTCAATAAACTGCTCGATAAATTCGAGACGCTGATTTCAGGCTCTCAGGCGAAATCGAACCAGTTATCTACCAGCACTGCAGCCATGCACAATGAGTTGGAAGAAGTACTGCGACACTTTAATGCACAAGCTGAACACACCGCTATGATGGCAACATCCGTACAGGAAATGGTTTCCGCTATCGGCGAGATCTCAGAAAGTACCAGCGTGGCAGTTGAAGGGGTTCAACAAGCCTCACACAACGCAGAGAACGGTCGCTTGGTGGTCGATTCGACCGTGAACAATATTGAACAACTCTCTAAAACGTTGGAATCTAGCCAGCACTCAATTACGTCTTTGAACAATCATGTTGAGAAAATTGGCGGCGCCGTGAACATCATTCAGGGAATCGCTGAACAGACGAACCTTCTTGCACTTAACGCGGCCATTGAAGCAGCACGGGCGGGCGAACAAGGCCGAGGTTTTGCAGTGGTAGCCGACGAAGTTCGTTCTCTGGCAACAAGAACTCACGAGTCGACCGAAGAAATCACTAAGGTCGTTGCAGCCATTCAGTCGCAAATGGGTCTAGTCGTGAAGGACATTGAACAGTGTAATGCTCAGAGCCAAGAAACCTTGATGGATTCCCATAAACTTGATGAAAGCCTGAGCCTGATTATTTCAGATATGAGTAACATTCAGGCAAACTCTGAACGCATCGCTTCTGCGATAGAAGAACAAGGCATTGTGATGAACCAAGTCAGTGAGTCGATCACTGAGCTTAACTCTATCTCAGAAGACAATATGCATTCAGCCCAGCAAGTGATGTCTGAAGTGGATATGGTCTCTCAACAAGCCAAAGAGATGGATAAAGCCGTATCGGAATTCACCACGAAACGCTAATAATCCGTAAGATTCGCTATAATAACAAAAAGCCCAGCAAGTGCTGGGCTTTTTGTTATAACTAGACTATCCAAATACTTCTATTTATTCGATGGACGCCAGCATCAGTTTTGGTGTTTTCCAAGCGTAAACGAATTCTGGTACTTCAGTTCCACAAGGTGCTTTCCATAACTTTTGTAATTGATGTTCACCACCGATGTGATCGTAAAAGTCGATAGCCTGTCTGTTTTGTTCCAATACTTCCAGATAGACGCCATTATCTGGGAAGTAGTGATCAATCCACTTTGCCATTTCGCGAATCAGCTTCTTGCCGAGTCCACGTCCCTGATATTCAGGGTCAATATGCAGTGATTCAATAATACTGCCACGTTCAAAATCGTGATTTCCAAACGCACAAATAAAACCAACTAACTGGTCTTTTTCTTCCAACAACAAAATATGCTGATTAAAAGGTGGGTTGGTCAGGCGGGTTTGCCAAATCACAAGTCTGTCCGGCAGTGCTTCATTATCGAGATAATCTTGCTTCAATAAACCTTGGTAATGTGTTTTCCAACTACGAACATGAAGAGCAGCGATTTTTTCATAATCACTATATTCCGCTATCCTAATTTCCATTTATTAGTCCTTATAACTTCCTGTAAGGATTTCTAGTACCCATTCATACTATTCATTTAGGATGAAAAAGCAAAACATACTGGTCACAATTTTGCTAAAGTTATTTGACTTACACGTGTTCGCTGATAATCTAGCGCACACTTGTAAGCCCAAAGGACTTTATCATGACAAATAAGCCGCCAGTTATATGGCTAAATGTCGCAATATTCTCACTCAGTTTTATTTTAGCTGCGGTTGTTACACCGTGGTTTGGTTGGCATTTTGGCTTCGGTGCTGAGCACTGGGTTTGGCTGATCGTCTGCTTTGCTTTCTGCAACCTGTCAATCACCATGGGCTATCACCGCCTATGGTCACACAAGACTTTTGAAGCCCATTGGCTAGTTCGTTTGTTGTGTGCTCTCGGAGGTGCATTTGCGTTGCAAAATAGCGCACTGCATTGGTCTTCCGATCACCGAGTACACCATAAGTTTGTCGACCAGAATGACAAAGATCCCTACTCAGCAAAGAAAGGCTTTTGGTATTCACACATCGGTTGGATGCTGCGTCACTACAACCAAGCGGTGTATGACGACTACAGTAACTGCCGTGATCTACAAAAAGATAAGATTGTGATGTGGCAACATCGTTATTACGTGCCTCTTGCAGTGCTTATGAACCTTGGTGTGCCTCTACTACTTGGCATTATCTATAACGATATTATCGGTATGCTGCTGATGGTTGGCGCTGTTCGTCTGGTACTTAACCACCACACCACTTTCTTTATTAATTCTCTGGCGCATATTTGGGGTTCACAGCCATACACCAATAAGAACACCGCAAGAGACAATGGCGTTTTGGCTTTCTTCACCTTTGGTGAAGGCTATCATAACTATCACCACATCTTTGAAAATGATTACCGAAACGGTATTTATTGGTGGCAGTACGATCCAACCAAATGGCTCATCAAAGCTTGCTCATGGGTAGGCTTGACCAAGAAGCTAAGAAAAGCCCCAGCACTGAAAATTGAGAAGGCACGCGCACAGATGGCGCTTGTTTATGTGCAAAGCAGAATCCTGTCACTGCCAAACCACGTCGTATTAATGAATAGCTTTCAACATGAATTTGATGCTTTCATCAGCGAACTGCACAATTACTACGATATTAAAAGACAACTGCTTGAAAGTAAGAAAAACCTAGCATTTAAGAAGTATGAACGTTCTATGCTCAAGGTTCGCTACGAGCAAGTTAAACTCGATTTTGTTGAAAAAAGAAACCGCTGGAACCGAATAGTTTCACAATACGCTTAATTCTCCCCTCTTTTAAAAAAGTGGCGCATTTGTGTCACTTTTCTTTTTTAACTCCTTAGCATTAGAAATTCTCATACAAACGATAATATTATCTAATAAATATATTTCTTAATATTATTCGGAGTTATTATTCACAAAAAGAACAATACCCTGTAAATGATAGTTTAATTTTTATTGCTTTAGATCATTCAAAGTGCAAGTTGAACTCGTGCCACAGAGAAGTTTCGAGTAAATTGCCGTAACACTTTGCAACATTTACTTTTAACTTTACTCGCATCATTCTCATAGATTGGAGACTACTATGCTTGAACTTCTCATCGGGTTAGTTGTTACGATTGCTGTTGGATACCTGATCGTAAAAGGCTACAAAGCGGCTGGCGTACTACTGACTGGTGGTCTTGTGCTACTCATTCTCACCGGTATTATCGGTCATACTGTATTACCTAAAAACGTTGCTTCAACAGGCAACTTGCTTACAGACTCATTAGAATACGTGAAATTCATGCTACAAAACCGAGGCGGTGGCTTGGGTATGCAAATCATGCTGTTGTGTGGTTTTGCTTCTTACATGACTCATATCGGTGCAAATAATGTTGTGGTAAAACAGTTTTCTAAACCACTTTCTTTTATTAAATCACCTTACATTCTGCTTGTTTCTGCATATATCGTAGCTTGTTTAATGTCACTGGCTGTAAGCTCTGCAACAGGTCTAGGCGTGCTATTGATGGCTACCTTGTTCCCTATGATGACAGCGATGGGTATCTCACGCCCAGCAGCAGCAGCGGTATGTGCTTCACCAGCGGCAATCATTCTTTCTCCAACGTCTGGCGATGTTGTTATTGCGGCTGAAAAATCAGGCTTGAGCCTAGATGTGTTCGCGGTACAAACCGTTCTTCCTGTGTCTATATGTGCGATTATCGTTATGGCGATTACCGCTTACTTCTGGAACAAATATCTGGATAAGAAAGACAACACGCCAATGGAACGAGTTGATGTGTCTGAAATTGAAGTTAATGCACCAGGTTATTACTCAATTCTGCCATTCCTTCCAATCATTGGGGTGTTCCTGTTTAACGGTAAAACCATCGAAGGTTTATCTCTGGATATCTACACCATCGTTGTCGCTTCTATTTTTGTCGGTGCTTTGGTTCATTACGTATCTCGCAAGTTCAACGGCAGAGAAGCTTTAGAAGATCTAGAAGTTTGCTACGACGGTATGGCTGATGCGTTTAAAGGCGTGGTAATGCTATTAGTGGCAGCAGGCGTATTTGCACAAGGCTTGATGTCTATCGGCGCTATCGACAACCTACTTCACCTTGCAGAAACTGCGGGCGCAGGTGGCGTTGCACTAATGCTTATTCTGACTATCTTGACGGTTGCCGCAGCAATCGCAACAGGTTCAGGTAACGCACCTTTCTACGCATTCGTGGAACTTGCACCGTCATTGGCTGGAAAATTGGGTCTAAACCCAGCGTTCCTAATTATTCCAATGCTACAAGCATCAAACCTAGGCCGTACTATTTCGCCTGTATCAGGTGTTATCGTTGCAACTTCAGGTATGGCGCACTTAAGCCCGTTTGAAGTAGTTAAACGCACCTTCCTACCAGTGATGACAGGTTTGATTACCGTAATTATTGGTACTACGGTTCTTGTTCCTATGATGGCGTAACATCAGCCGAACTTAACCATGAAAAGACCAGCGATTCGCTGGTCTTTTTGTTTTCAATCTCTGCACATTTTTTCATTTATATTAGCTTTCACTTGACCTGAATCAACGGAGTGTTCGTACACTACTTTGGAGGTAGCGACTATTCTTATGCACACAGATAATGTGGTTATAATTTTAGTAGTGCGTTTTATACAGGGTTGGCGTATGAAAACTTCTCGTCCAAAAATTTCCGAAAGCCGCCGTCGCTTCTTAAGAGATGCTTCTAGAACTGCAGTCGGTGTCGGTGCAGCCGCATCGCTCCTCGGATTGCAATCTTTGCAAAGTCAGGCAAGAGAAACTTCTGGTGTCCCTATTCGCCCACCAGGTGCATTACCAGGTAACGATTTCGAGAAAGCCTGCGTGCGTTGCGGCTTATGCGTTCAAGCATGCCCATACGATACGTTGAAGTTAGCTTCGCTTCTTTCACCTGTTGCTGCGGGTACGCCGTACTTTACTGCGAGACAAATACCTTGCGAGATGTGCGAAGACATTCCTTGCGTGAAAGCCTGCCCCAGCGGTGCACTTGATCCTGCACTGACCGATATAGATGATGCAAGGATGGGAACTGCAGTACTGATCGACCAAAAGAACTGCCTTAATTTTCAAGGCCTACGTTGCGATGTTTGTTACCGCATCTGCCCTGCTATCGATAAAGCCATCACCCTTGAAACCATCCGAAATGAAAGAACAGGTTTTCACGCCAAATTTATTCCCACCGTTCATGCCGACTACTGTACGGGTTGCGGTAAGTGCGAAGAAGCCTGTGTGTTAGATGTAGCGGCAATAAAAGTGGTGCCAACAGAGCTTGCGCAAGGTCAGTTAGGTAAACATTACCGCTTGGGCTGGGAAGAGCATTCTGAAGTGCGTATCGACACCGAAGAACACGGTGGCGTTCCAATTAAACCATTTAACGGCAACCAGCTTTAGGAGGGGGATGATGGCTAAACATTTGGCTAAAGACGCCGGTAAAGCGGCAATACAAAACTTGGGTTGGTGGAAAGCGCATCGCTTTTTGATCCTTCGCCGAATTTCTCAGTTTTCCATTATTGCGCTGTTTATGGCTGGCCCAACATGGGGAATATTTAAAGGAAACCTGTCTTCAAGTACCTTATTTGATGTCATTCCGTTTACCGACCCACTGCTACTGCTGCAAACCATCGCCGCAGGGCATCTTCCTGAGTTCACGGCAATTTTAGGCGCTCTGATTGTTGTAGCATTATACGCAGTGATCGCACCAAGAGTGTTTTGTGCTTGGGTCTGCCCACTGAATATCGTGACTGACTTAGCCGCGTGGCTACGCAGGAAACTGAATGTAAAAGCGAGCTATTCATGGCCAAAGAGTCTGCGTTATTGGTTAATTCCGGTACTACTGATCGGCAGCGCCATTTCTGGAAGTGCTTTATGGGTGTGGATTGACCCTGTTTCTGCGCTGCATCGGGGCCTGATATTTGGTATGGGTGCCGGCTGGATGCTGATTGTACTTGTCTTCTTACTCGATCTGTTACTGGTCGAACATGGCTGGTGTGGTCACCTATGCCCCTTAGGTGCGACCTACGGCATTATCGGCAAACAGAGCATTATGCGTGTCACCGCTACTGACAGAAACGCCTGCACCAAGTGTATGGATTGTTTCAACGTCTGCCCAGAACCGCAAGTTCTTAGAGAGCCGTTAAAAGATGGCGACATCAGAGTGATGGATCAGGACTGTATTAGCTGCGGACGCTGCATCGATGTGTGTTCTGAAAAGGTATTTGAATTTAAAACTCGTTATTCGAAACTATAACGACTGCCAAAATTGCAATCTGTAACTAATAGCAATCTGTAAATAAAAAAAGAGGCAATTAGCCTCTTTTTTGCATCTGATAAGCCGCGATTGTTATCTCAGTTCGCCGTAGCGTTCCAGATAGAGCACTGTTGCTGCTGTACGCGATGGAACTCGTAACTTTTTCAGCAAACTCTTCATGTGAACTTTTACTGTCGCTTCAGAAATAAACAAGTGATCGGCAATTTGCTTATTACGATACCCTTTTGCCACTTCCGCAAGAATTTGAGATTCACGATCAGTCAAAGAATCAAATACATCTGAGTGCTCCTCACGCTCACGAAGATATTTCGCTACGACACTGCTGTAAGCTTTCTCACCTGAAGACGCTTGTTTTAGCAGTTCAATCAGTTCGTCAGGCTCAGTATCTTTTAGCAAATAACCATCAGCACCTGCTTTCACTAACGCTTCTATGTCTGCCGCACTGTCCGATACGGTCAGTATAACGATGGTTGAGCTGCATCCGTCGGTGCGTAGTGCCTGAAGCGTATCAAGCCCAGACATCCCCTTCATGTTCAGGTCGAGCAGGATTAAGTCCGGCTCATCTTCGTGGGCCAGAGCGACGGCTTCAGTACCGTTGCTTGCTTCCGCGATCACGTCAAAATCGTCTTCCAAGCTCAATAACTGATTAATGCCCCTACGCATTAGCGGGTGGTCATCCACCAACATTACTCTAATCTTCGTCAACGTTAATGTCCTTAGACTGTTTAAATTTCAAAGTTATTCTGCAACCGGAATTCAGAGAAGAGTTCACTGTCAATTCTCCATTTAGGCGGGCTGCTCGCTCTTGCATTATGCTTAAACCATAATGGTTAAGTTTTGCATCGTGTTCTTCAAAACCTACACCATTATCTTCGACCACGACAACAACATCGCCGTCAACTTCGTTGCACTCCACGACTATTTTCGTAGCGTCCGCGTGCTTAATGGCGTTAATTACTGCTTCTCGGATCAACTGCATTAAATGCACCTGTTGATGTGCATTCAACTCCAGCGAAGAGAGATTATTGGTTAACTCAATTGACGCACTGGTGTGCTCTTTCAACTGATTGATCATTTCCAATAACGCTCGTCCGAAATTACCTTCTTTAATGGTTAAGCGGAATGTAGTCAGCAGCTCACGCAACTGAGTATAGGCTCCGGATAAACCCTCATCGATATCTTTAATAATGTCTGTTGTCTTCTCACTTTGCGGCGTTTGGTCTAGCTTGTTCATGACACGCTTAAGTAACGAGACCTGAATTTTTAAATAAGAAAGCGACTGAGCAAGAGAGTCATGTAGTTCACGCGCGATGGTCGCACGCTCTTCCATCAGGAGCAACTGCTCTGCCTGTTTCTGAGCTTTGTTAAAATAAACAGCGCGTGAAAGCATCTGTACAAAGCTATCAATCAGTGCTTTATCCGGGCATGGTAACCCCGCCCGCCAGTACAGTCTTCCTAACGTCTGTCCATCCACCATCAATGGTTGCTCGTGGCAGTTGTTATTGCAATTGCTGTCACAATAACCTTCATTTAAAACAATGCCTTTGCCCGCCTCTTCATCTATTTCGAGGCGAACAGCATCAATCCCTTCTACACTGACGATTTGTTTAAGTAACGTCTGAAAGTTCTCTTGGCTAATTCGAGAAGCCGTTAACTGTTGTGACGACTCATAAAGTACCTGCAATGACTGGTTTGCATGTTGGAGCTTATGGGTCTTCTCATTCACCGCATTTTCAAGCCCGTGATACAGCTTGCCTAACTCATTCGCCATGTCATTAAACGTGCGGGTCAATATCGCCATTTCATTACGGCTGGTTGTTTTCAACTGCACATCAAAAGATCGGTTCTGTACCTGTTCACTCGCGACGACTAAATTACGCAGCGGGCCTACAACTTCTCTTCGAGTATAAATAACAACCAACGCAGAAACCAAAAATACACCGCCAAGGCCTAAGCCCCCAACCCATGCCAGTTTGATTAATTTACTTTCAGAAAACTGCTGCAGTTTAAACACAAACACATCAATTTGGCTGACGAACCCCGCAACAAGGTTCAAATATTCAGCACGTTGGTCACTTTTCAAGATTGTCTTCAGTTCTTGCCAGCGAATGATGATGTCGTTGTAATCGGACTGAATATCTTCAGGCACTGTCCAATGTTTTAACGCCTGCATAGACGGAGAAAACAGTGACTGTTCGAAACTTTCAATATGACTGACATAATCGATGGAGGAACTCTGAATATCGTGCGCTAAACGATAGCTTTGCATACGCATCGAACCTGAAACATTGACCGCTTCTGCGTCATTCAATGACGATGCTAGTGTTATAATCGCGAAGCTAATTGTTGCAAACGACATCATCACAATGCTAAACATTGCCTTGGCAATTGTGCCAATCAGCGACCTTTCTACTCTTCTAACCAAACTGGTGCACTTCCTTCATTTTGACGTCTGTCGTCTTTCTTAAATTTTGAATCACAGTCAAACACTATCAATATGTGATCACTCTCGCTGGAAATAATTGATCTAAAACAACGCTTACCCCCAATTACCCCCTAATGGGTATTTAAGAAAATAGCCTGAAAACTACAATTTTCATATGGATAAGTGAAAATTGTGGCTTAACAACTTTGAGCTACAATTTACCTATCGCTTACAAAATATAAGGTGATTGTAGTGGTCGATTTAGCCAGACGTCGATTGTTCTCGCGTAAAACTGTTGAAGACTCAGCAATAATAATGCCTTGGGTTAAATCAGCGGCTTCTTTTACCGACGATTGTACACGTTGCGGCAAATGCGTTTCTGCTTGTGAAACCAAGATCATCATTAATGGTGACGGTGGTTTTCCAACCGTAGATTTCAGCCGAGGCGAATGCACATTTTGTTATCAATGTGCCGAGGTTTGCCCGGAGCCTATTTTCCTTCCACAGTCCAATTCACCTTGGCAGATTAAAGCGGATATCAAACAGAATTGTTTGGCGTATCAAAACGTTGAATGTCGTAGCTGTGGTGAAACATGTGACACCATGGCGATTCAGTTTAAGTTGCAACTCAACAAAGTTGCACAACCAGTTATCAATGTTGATGACTGCAGTGGTTGCGGAGCATGTGTTTCTGTATGCCCAACAGCAGCTATCCATGTAAGCAACACAATATAAAAATGAGAGTAATGTATGTCACTGAATGAAGTGCACATTTCAAGTTTGGTGATTCATGTGCTTCCACAGCATCTTGAATCAATAAAGGCTCAAATCGAAGAATTCGAGAATGCAGAAGTCTACGGTGACAGCCCTGAAGGCAAAATAGTGGTGGTTCTCGAAACTGAGAATCAAGGTTTTATTACCGACACGATTGATGCCATCAACAATTTACCTAACGTGCTAAGCACTGTTTTGGTTTATCACCAAATCGAAACAGATTTAGAGCAGTTGGACGAAGACACTGGAATTCAACAATCCCAAACAGAGGATGAAGTATGAAAATGACAAGACGAGCGTTTGTGAAAGCAAACGCAGCAGCATCAGCTGCAGCTATCGCTGGAGTAACATTACCAGCTTCTGCTGCTAACCTGATTGCTAGCACAGATCAAACCAAAATTACCTGGGACAAAGCGCCTTGTCGTTTCTGTGGTACTGGCTGCTCGGTTTTAGTGGGTACACAAAATGGTCGTATTGTGGCAACTCAGGGTGACCCTGAAGCACCAGTAAACAAAGGCCTAAACTGTATCAAAGGTTATTTCCTCTCTAAAATCATGTACGGTAAAGACCGTCTTACTCAACCTCTGCTTCGTATGCGCAATGGTGAATACGCTAAAGATGGCGACTTCACCCCTATTTCTTGGGATCAAGCCTTCGACATTATGGCTGAGAAGTGGAAAGCATCTCTTGCTAAGAAAGGCCCAACAAGCATCGGTATGTTTGGTTCTGGCCAATGGACAGTAATGGAAGGTTATGCGGCAGCTAAATTAATGAAGGCTGGTTTCCGTTCAAACAACATCGACCCGAACGCTCGTCACTGTATGGCATCTGCGGTAGTGGGTTTCATGCGTACTTTCGGTATTGATGAACCTATGGGTTGTTATGACGACTTAGAAAATGCGGACTCTTTTGTACTTTGGGGTTCGAACATGGCCGAAATGCACCCTATCTTATGGAGCCGTCTGACTGACCGTCGCTTGAGCGAACAGCATGTAAAAGTAAACGTGCTGTCTACATACTATCACCGTTCATTTGAGCTTGCTGACCACGGTTACATTTTCCATCCACAATCTGACCTAGCAATTGCAAACTTCATCGCGAACTACATCATTCAGAATGATGCAGTAAACTGGGACTTCGTGAACAAGCACACCCACTTCAAACAAGCTGTGACTGATATCGGTTATGGTCTACGTGATGAGCACCCGCTACAGAAAAAAGCAAAAAATGCTAACAATGGCTCAATGAGCAACATCTCTTTTGAAGAGTACAAAAAATCAGTTGCACCTTACACTGCGGCTAAAGCATCCGAAATGTCAGGTGTGAACGAAGAGAAACTTATTACACTAGCGAAGCAATATGCGGATCCAAATACCAAAGTAATGTCACTTTGGACCATGGGTATGAACCAGCATACACGTGGCGTATGGATGCAAAGCCTTGTGTATAACCTACACTTACTGACCGGTAAAATTGCGACTCCGGGTAACAGCCCATTCTCGCTAACAGGTCAGCCTTCGGCTTGTGGTACTGCTCGTGAAGTAGGTACCTTTGCTCACCGTCTGCCAGCAGACATGGTGGTTGCAAACCCTAAACACCGTGAAATCGCAGAAAAAGTGTGGAAACTACCAGAAGGTACTATCCCACCAAAACCAGGTTTCCACGCGGTTCTTCAAGACCGTATGCTGAACGATGGCGTACTGAACTGTTACTGGGTTCAATGTAACAACAACATGCAAGCCGGTCCTAACATCAATGAAGAACGTCTGCCAGGTTACCGTAACCCAGAAAACTTCATTGTAGTTTCAGACCCATACCCAACAGTAACAGCGCAAGCAGCTGACTTGATTCTGCCAACGGCAATGTGGGTTGAAAAAGAAGGCGCTTACGGTAACGCAGAGCGTCGTACTCAAGCTTGGTACCAACAAGTTGGTACTATCGGTGAATCAAAATCTGACTTATGGCAGCTAATGGAATTCTCTAAACGCTTCAAGATGGAAGAAGTGTGGCCAGAAGAATTACTAGCAAAAATGCCTGAATACCGTGGCAAAACCATGTTTGATGTGCTGTACAAAAACGGTCAGATCGACAAGTACCCAGTGAGCGAAGCACGTGAACTAAACGATGACGCACACCACTTCGGTTTCTACGTGCAAAAAGGTATTTTCGAAGAGTACGCAATTTTCGGTCGCGGCCACGGTCACGATTTAGCACCTTACGATATGTACCACCAAACTCGTGGTCTACGTTGGCCAGTAGTTGATGGCAAAGAAACACTATGGCGCTACAAAGAAGGCTCAGATCCATATGCGAAGAAAGGCACTGGCTGGGATTTCTACGGTAAACCAGACGGCAAAGCATGGATCATCTCTGCTCCATACGAAGCGCCACCTGAAGTGCCAGATGCAGAATACGATTTATGGCTATGTACAGGCCGTGTTCTTGAACACTGGCACACAGGTACTATGACTCGCCGTGTACCTGAACTTTACAAGGCCTTCCCGGATGCTGTGTGTTTCATGCATCACGAAGATGCTGTCGCACGAGGTCTACGCCGTGGTGATGAAGTGGTCATTGCTAACAAACGCGGCGAAGTTAGAGCGCGTGTAGAGACTCGTGGTCGTAACAAGCCGCCAAAAGGCTTGGTATTCGTACCATTCTTTGATGCTCGCATTCTGATCAACAAGTTGATCCTAGATGCTACCGACCCACTTTCAAAACAAACGGACTTCAAGAAATGTCCGGTTAAAATCACAAAAGTGGCTTAAGTAAAGCAAGCGTATAAAGGCTGCCCTTCGGCAAAATCTTCGGGCAGCCACATTAAAGAATTTAGCCATTAGGCGGAGAATGTAATATGAAAAAATTACTGGTTGCACTGTTATCTGTAGGTGCTGTTTTGTCCGGCGTAGCCTTTGCGCAAGCTGAGTTGGATCTTCCAGGTGGAACAGGTGGTTTGGAATCTTTGCGAGGTTCTAGCCTTCTTGAAGAAACGCGAAACGCTGATGAAATGAAGAAAATTCCTCGTGAACAATCTTTAGAAGCGGATTACGTTTATCAGCCGCCACTAATTCCACACTCAATTCGTAACTACGAAGTCAATAAAGATGCGAACAAGTGTTTATCTTGCCACAGCTGGAAAAACGCCAAAGATATGGGCGCAACGAAAATTAGTGTAACGCACTTCCTAAACCGTGAAGATGCAGTACTTGCTGATGTATCACCTCGTCGTTATTTCTGTTTGCAATGTCACGTTCCTCAAGCGGACGCTCAACCTTTGGTTGAAAATGACTTTAAGCGTGTTGAATCACTTCGCTAAGCAAACCAAACAATAAGAGGCGATTTATGAAACTACTTAAAGCGTTTTGGAGTAAGTTAACTAGGCCAAGTAAAGCGGCGGCTGGTGTTATCTTATTCTTGGGTTTTTCTGGTGGCTTGCTATTTTGGGGCGCATTTAACACAGGTATGGAAATGACCAATACGGAAGAGTTCTGTTCTGGTTGTCATGCTCCTATCGTAGCGGAAATCCAAGAGACAATTCACTACTCTAACCGTTCAGGGGTTCGAGCAATCTGTTCAGACTGTCACGTACCACACGAATGGACAGATAAAATCATTCGTAAAGTTCAAGCATCCAAAGAGCTGTTTGCACATTTCGTAACGAAAACTATCGATACTCCAGAAAAATTCAAAGAGCGCCGCGCGCACTTAGCAGAGCGTGAATGGGCAAGGATGAAGAAGAACGACTCTCTCGAATGTCGTAACTGTCACCAATTTGAATTTATGGATTTCTCAGAGCAAAGTGAACGTAGTGTTCAACAACACTCTACTGCCCTAGCGTCTGGTGAAAAAACATGTGTAGATTGTCACAAAGGTATCGCACATAACCTGCCAGATATGCACGGCGTAGAAGGCTGGCAATAACAAGGAGCACAGAAATGAGTACACTTGAATCCATTATCTGGCATGTTCTAGGTTACAGTGCTATGCCAGTCATTATCCTAGGTGGATTTGTCGGGGTCGCGGCCGTTTCTATTGGCATTCTGTCCCTGACGAAAGATAAAGAGTCGTAAACGCAAATTATCCCTGACGATTTTTACTTAACTTTACCCAAATCCGGTGCCCAGCACCGGATTTTTTATTTTAGTTAAAGCTAAATTAACAATATGCGATGAATTGAGATCTGGCACCAATTCATTAGGCAATTTTTGCATTAGCTTTTACTTATATAAAAACAAGATCAGGGATAGTGACTATGGCTAGCTACAGTTGGATTCAACGATTACTTATTGTTCCCCCACTCGTCTTGGGCGGTATTGTTCTCTTTGTCGCCCCCAGCATGAAAGCCGAACCGCCGAAAACAGAACAAGCTGGAGGCACAAAAGTCGTCCGAGTCATAAAGATAAAACCTCTCGCCATTCAACCTAGTGTTATCGGTTATGGCTACACCCGCCCAGCACAAGAGTGGCAAGCTCAAGCTGAAGTCGAAGGCAGAGTTATTTGGGTATCTGACCATTTTAAGAACGGCGCATTTGTGACTAAAGGTGAATCTCTTCTTAAACTCGACGACTCCGCCTATCAACTTGCCATCACTAAGCTCAATGCAGAGTTAGATGTCTCCAAACTCAAATATCAAACCATAGGCGTAAGTTATTCGATTGCCGAGCAAGACTACAAACTGCAAAAAGAAGAGTACGAACGCAGCGAACGCTTAGCCAAGACTGGACATCTTTCTCAGACTGAAAAAGACAAAGCCAAACGAGATCTACTTAACAAACAACAGTTGCTGCAAAACCTGAAGAATGAACAAGCGATTACGGTTGCGGAACAACAAGTATTAAATGCCGAGCTGGAAATTGCTCGACGTGACCTTAGCCATACTGAAGTCAAAGCACCTTATGACATTCGCATCACCGCAACCAATATTGATGTCGAAGAGTACGTAAATAAAGGACAAGCGCTGCTCCAATCCGATGGCATGGACTCGGTAGAAGTACTTGCCCAGTATTCGATTGGCAAAATGCGGCCACTGCGCCGAGCGAGTCAGTTGCAAAGCTTCGATAACTCTCTGCACAGCGATTTAGAAGCCACGGTCACTTTAACCACAGGAGACAGGCTGATTCACTGGCAAGGTGTTGTAGACCGAAGTGGCGGCTTTATTGATGCTCAGACACAGAGCCAAACCCTGATTGTCCGCATTCCCGAGCCTTATCGCCAAGCGCAGCCGGGAAAAAGGCCACCTTTGATTCGCGATACCTTTGTTAAAGTCACGCTAAAAGCGCAACAACTGGAAAACCAGCTTATTGTGCCTATTAATGCGATTCATAGAGGTAATGTCTATGTGGTGAAAGACAATCAACTCACGATTCAGCCTATAGACGTCGACTTTACCCAAGGCCAGATTGCGGTTGTTAAATCTGGAGTCAGCGAAGGTGACATGGTGGTCGTCAGCCAGTTACAACCCGCGGTAGAGGGTATGAAGCTTAAACCGCAACCCGATAAAACAATGACGCAGTGGTTAAGCCAACAAGCAGCAGGAGGTGAATGATGATCGCCTACTTTGCTCAGCACAAAACGGCGGCCAACGTTTTGATGATTGCTATCTTGCTGCTCGGGATTTACGCCCTACCTAAAATGCAAAAGGACACATTCCCTTTAGCGCCGACCACTAATATTGAAGTGAAAGTCAGCTATCCGGGTGCTTCGCCTAAAGAAGTGGCGGATGAGATCTGCATTCCTCTTCAAGACGCGATGGATAAGCTAGATGGCGTTCATGAGTTCACTTGTGATGCACGAGAAAACGTGGCAATTGGCAATGTGGAAATCAGCCGTGGCGAAAACATCGATATTCTGACCAGTGAAGTACAGCAAAAAGTGAATGCGATTAGCGACTTCCCAGAACGCGCCGAACAACCAACAGTGACAAAACTCGACCGCATTGCTTCCGTTGTCAGTATCGCAATTACCGGCCCTATGTCTGATCAAGACCTCTACTGGTATGCAAACAAAGTAAAACAAAGTCTTAAAGCCAGCCCAGAGATCGCCCAAGTCACCATCAGTGGTTTCTCTGAGCAAGAAATAGAAGTCTCCGTACCAAGCGAAACCTTAAGGCAGTTTGGTCTGAGCATTTCTGATCTTTCAAATCGAATTCAGCAAGAGAACATTAGTATTCCTGCGGGAACAATGAAAAACGACTTATCAGAATCCAGTATTCGCTTTGACCAGCTAGCTAAACAGGTGAATGACATCGAGAACTTGATGATCAACAGCGCCACTCAACTGCGTTTGAAAGACATCGCCTCGATCGAGCAAAAATTTGCACTTGATGAAGATAAAATTCTGTTTAACGGCAAACGGGCGGCTCTGCTTCAGGTATCGAAGAACCAGAATCAGGACACCCTCAAAGTGCGCGAAGCTGTTCAGCGCCTCATCGACAAAGAACGTGCGTTAGCTCCACAAGGTGTTGAACTGACCATTACACAAGATGTGAGCGTCAATATTAAAGAGCGTTTGCGTATTCTAGGCAGCAACGGTGTTCAAGGTTTGATCCTTGCGTTCTTAGCGTTATGGGCATTCTTCAATATCCGCTTTAGTTTCTGGGTAACGATTGGTCTTCCCGTCTCTTTTCTCGGCACACTGTTTATCATGCTGATACTCGGTTACACCATCAATATGATGACCATGGTCGGACTGATTGTCGCCATCGGTATTCTGATGGATGATTCATTGATCATTGCTGAGAACATCGCAGCAAAACGTGAAGCAGGCATGGCTCCAGTTCAAGCGGCAATAGAAGGAACAAAGCAAGTATTACCGGGTGTTATCGCCTCTTTTGCAACCACCATCATGGTCGTTGGCCCGTTGATGTTCCTAACCGGAAAGCTCGGTGACATTCTTCGCTATATCCCGATCGTACTAATGATGACTCTGATCGTGAGCTTAATTGAAGCCATGTTCATTCTACCTTCGCATTTAGCTCGTCATCCTGACGTCGCCAATGGTAACCGCATTCGCAGAAAAATTACCGCTGGGTTTGAGTTTGTACGCGACAAAGGTTTTGTCCCCCTTTCAGTCATCGCAATGCGTGCCCCCTATTTGAGTATTGGTATTTTGCTGTTTGTCGTCGCCGCGACCACTGCCACTTTCCCTGCAGGTTTGCTCAAATTCAAAGCTATGCCAACCCTAGAGAGCGACACACTTCAAGCAAGAATATTGCTTAATCAAGGCAGCTTGTTATCACAAACAGAAAGTGTGGTGAGCAAAGTTGAAAACGCCTTAAAAGAGATGGATAAGGAGTATCAAGAGAAGTTCGGTGAGCCGTTAATCAACAGTATTACGGTTATGTATAACACCAACATCGATGCCTTTGATTCTGGTCCACATATGGCAACGGTTAGTGCAGACTTGCTACCCGCTCAATTTCGTCAAGAAAGCATCAAAGACCTAATTCAAAGTTGGAAAAGCAAAGCTGGCCCTACTGCTGATGTTATTGCTCTGAAATTTACAGACAAGGAACGTGGCGTTGCGGGTATCGGTATTGATATCCGAGTTCAGGGAAACGACCCACAAGAACTCTATGCGGTGAACTTAGCTTTGATGAAATGGCTCAAACAATTCGACGGTGTATTCAATCTTTCTTCCGATTTGCGATACGGACGTGACGATATTCAAGTCACACTCAAAGACCAAGCTGGCGTATTGGGCGTTACCGCATCTCAAGTCGCACAAACACTACGCAACGCGGTGAAAGGCAACAATGAACTAACAGTGTTCCAAGACGGAGAGATCGTCGATATTCGCATCCGCCAAAGTAACTTCCTGCATCAAGCAACGCTTGACGACCTGAATGATCTTGTTATCACCGCCAACAACGGCAAACTTATCCCATTAATGGCAGTCGCTGATTTAACCCAGTCTAAAGCCTTCTCGCGGCTTAACTTAGTTAACGGTACTCCAACCGCAACAGTACAGGGAAACATCAATACTCAAGTGGCGAATGCTCGTGAAATCATGCAGCAGTTTTACAAAGAGTTTGTGCCTAAAATGGCGCAGAAATACCCAGAAGTCAGTTTTGCTTCTCAAGGGCAGGATAAAGAGAGTGCAGACACAGGCTCGTCACTGCTCACCTATTTTGCACTTGGCATTATTGGCGTGTATCTGATACTGGTATTTTTGTTCAAAAGCTTCGTTCAACCGTTTGCGGTTTTGCTTGCCATTCCAATGGCTTGGATTGGCGTTGTTTGGGGACACTTAGGATTGGGAATAGATTTGACGATTCCGAGTCTGGTGGGCTTTGCCACCCTTGCGGGTATTGTGGTTAACGACAATATTCTGCTGGTCACTTTTGTGAAAGACAAAGTGGCAGAAGGTCAGGAGCTACGCCAAGCATGTAAGCTAGCCATTCATGACCGATTCAGAGCCATAGTGATCACCTCACTCACTACCTTTGCTGGCTTATTACCTTTGCTGACCGAAACCAGTACTCAGGCGCAATTTTTAATACCGCTAATTGCCAGCATTGCCTTTGGTTTAGTGAGCGCAACATTACTTGCTGCCGTGGTGGTCTCTTGCGTGCTGCTCATTTTAAATGACATTAACCCCAAACTTTGTGGCAGTGATTTGACATTAGAAAACGCAGAGCACGCGTAATAGCGTGCTCTGGAAAACTTTATGTACTTTGGAAAACTTTAAAATTCTTTGGGAAATGCTGAAAACTAAAGCGTGCTGAGGAAAACGAGCATGATTGGCGTGAGCACCATGGACACGAAGTAGCTGGTAATCCAACTGGTATTCGCCACCTCTTTGTCCAAACCATAAAGCACTGCTGGTAGCGTGCCCATAAATGCTGTGGGCATCACTGCCAGCACCAAACACACCTTCGCGACCAGTTGTCCTTCAACCTGCCAAAGGTTAAACAGTGAAAGCATAACTAAAACCACCAGCACCGCACATACAGAGCGGGCAATGGTCGCCGTCAATGCCACTTTTTGCCAGCGCTTTCCACCTTTCAGATTAAAGGTTAGCCCCACAGAAGCTATCAGCAAAAAAGTACCCACAGGGATTGTCCAGTGACTCACTGAAAGCAGAAATTCAGGACGTTCAATCCCCGCTACATTGAGCAGTAAACCAGCAGAGATCGCGCAAATAGCGATGAGGAAAATCGGGTCTTTCCACACTTGTTTGTTTTGTGTGGACTTGAGCGCTTCATCTTGAGATTTGGATTTTGCGTATGGGAAAACCAGACCAAAATAGGTCAATTCTTCAAACAGTTTAAACAGAGCCATCATAGCCACGCCGTTTTCACCAAATGTGATGAACAGAACAAGGTTACCCAGCGCGCCAATGTTGTAGAGCGCCGTCACTGGTACAAGCGCCCCTGTTTGCACAGGCGTTAAGCGGTTCTTCTTTGCTACAACAATCCCGACCAAGGTACCCGCGGCGATCACACCTGCGCCTATAAAAGGCAGATACAATAACTCAGTGCGAATATCACTTAGCTGCCATAAAGAGACAAAGACACTAAACGGAATCAATGCCATCAGCGCTACTTTGGTTAAAACCAAACTAACAAAAGATGAACGCTGTTTGAGATAACGTTGGAGAAATAATCCCAGCACAAAACCGCTAAAAATAATGCCGAAAGTAAAGACGAATGGGTTCACAAAGATAGACCTTACATCTAATGCACAGACGCGTTTAGTTATCTCAGCTTAGCTAGCTCA
The DNA here is from genome assembly GCF_037162405.1 of Vibrio sp. Hal054. Taxonomy (NCBI): domain Bacteria; kingdom Pseudomonadati; phylum Pseudomonadota; class Gammaproteobacteria; order Vibrionales; family Vibrionaceae; genus Vibrio; species Vibrio sp. Hal054. The sequence continues at coordinate 599,194 of NZ_JARLUT010000002.1, forward strand.
TTACAATGCTTTTTGAAAAATTATTTCATATTTAAATAAATTATTTCACCAATGACATGACTGGATATAAACATTCAACATAAACAAAGGGAGCATTTCGCTCCCTTTGCTTTCACTTCTGACCCGTATTTATAGCCAACGGATGTTGTTATTGTTTAACAGTAGTGAAATGAGCAACAGCATTGCGAATAGCTTTAACCATTACATTAACGCCAACCATCACCATTACGCTTGCGACTAGTGAACCGAGGCCAAACTCACTCACTGCGCCAATCGCTTCTGCGCCTTGTACTAAGCCATGACAAGCACTGAACGCTGCAATACTGATCATAGAAAGCCACTTAATTGCCCCTGTTTTGCGGTATGCATACAGAGCAACAGGCAACGCAATCAAAGAGCCAGCAACCAGCGATTCCACCATTGATGCATTCGACCATTCAACGCCGACAAAGAATCCGGCCATTAATGCGGCAGCAAAACAAGCAATGATTTGCGCAGATCTTTTGTAGCTATAGCTTGCCGCAAAAAAGCCAATCAAGACCAGTGCAGCAAGATGATCAATACCCGTTAACGGGTGCAAAAATCCTTCAGAGAAACTTGCGTGCATTGCGTGCCCAGTGTGAGCAAAGCTTGGTGAACTTGCAGCCAGTAGAGCGGCAGCAGAGATGATTTTGCTAAGAGATAGTTTCATTTAAAAATTCCTTTTCTTACAACAGCCCGTTAATACGGCTCTATTAGATCTGTTCAGTACTAGACCTGTTCGGTGACGATGACATTCACTTCACGCTCAGCCAACATGCCTTGCTGAACGATGAAATCGATGACCGTTTTCAAACCGTCACCACGAATTAAGTTGGTAAACACAAACGGCTTATCACCACGCATTTTCTTCGCATCTCGGTCCATTACTTCAAGCGATGCGTTAACCATCGGCGCGAGATCGGTTTTGTTGATAATCAGAAGATCTGACTTAGTGATACCCGGCCCACCTTTACGTGGGATTTTGTCTCCCGCACAAACGTCAATCACATACAGCGTCAAATCAGAGAGTTCTGGACTGAAGGTCGCGCTCAAGTTGTCACCGCCACTTTCTACCAGCACCAATTCCAAACCCGGATGACGATGTTGCAACTCATCGATAGCAGCGAGATTCATAGAAGCATCTTCGCGAATTGCAGTATGGGGACAACCGCCGGTTTCAACCCCCATAATGCGGTCAATATCCAGCGCTTCATGACGCATCAGAAACTCAGCATCTTCCTTGGTGTAAATATCATTCGTTACCACCGCAAGATTGTAGTGTTCACGCATTGCCGAACATAACTGACGTAACAACGCGGTTTTACCGGAGCCGACCGGGCCACCGACGCCTACTCGTAAACATTGTGTGCTCATATTTAACTCCTAAATAATCTTGAATATTGAGTCTCATGCCATGCACTCACCATGGCAAAATTGGGTAATGTCAGTCCGATGTTGTCGTCACTAACGGATAAACCTGTTTCGATTGCCTGTTCAATCACTGGCATCATTTCAATCAACACTTTCTGCGCAGAGGTCTGCCCCAGCGGTACGGTTTTGCACGCCACCGTGACCTGATTTTCTAGCCAAGACCAAAGCCAACCGGTCGCCGCTACTTCAAGTGGCACGTTAAAGTGCACACAAGCTTTGGCGTATAGCGGCAGATAACTCATGCTGCGCGCTTTACTGTCTAGATCAACGTTTAAACTGGCCAATAACCGATGAAGAGTTTGCCCAAGTTTCTGCTCCTCCATCACCAGCTCTGCGGTTTCACGGTTAGCCAGTAACACCTGCTGCCAATATTCGATTTGGTTAATATCGTTGAGCTGCCATGCCTGATAAAAGCGCTTTAACAGCGGTAGCTCCAAATTTGCCTGCCCGCTTCTCAATAGCGGCGACAGCCATGCCTTTAAGCTTGTTTCATCCTTCACCCATTCCAGTTCCACCGCACCTTCCAAGCCTTGGCTATAGGCAAAAGCACCTATTGGCAAACTTGGGCTACTTAAATGCAGCAGAGATAACAACGCTGAAATCTGCATTAGTGATGATGCTCCCCATGGCTTTTGTTGTGCGATTCGGTGTGCAAATGGTTATGGGAATGACCATGAGAATGGCTGTGTCCATGAGAATGATCATGGTCATGCCCGTGATGATGACCTTTACCACTGCCATGATAAGCGCCATTTTCTGGTGTAAATTCTGCCATTTGGGCTTCACACACCAATCCCATCATTTCCACCATTTCTTGCAGTACATGGTCGGGTTGGAATCGCAGCCAACACTGACCTATCGCCATAGGCACATGACGGTTGCCCATGTGGTAACAGGCCTTAGCAAAGGTTTCCCAATCATCGGTTTTCGCTGTCACGACCGCTTCTTTTTCAGCAACCACAACCAATACTTGTCCGCACTCGGTGTGCAAGTAGTCACCGTGTTTAAGCACATCTCCGCGAGGTAAAAACACACCTACATCCAGTCCAGATTGGCTCATTGTTCTGAATCGACCTTTCTGACGCAGTGCAAATGGCAAAATCACCTTATCCAACACTGCTCCATGGAAATGGTCGGAACGTCCTACAACTTTCAACATACAACTCTCCTTAGTTCGGTTTCTCAGAACAACGAATAACGCTGTGCCAGAGGCAGTTCCGTTGCTGGGTCGCAAGTTAACAGCTGTCCATCCGCTTTCACTTCATAGGTTTGCGGATCGACACTGATCACCGGCATGTAGTCGTTATGAATCATGTCGTTTTTCGTTACGTTACGACTGTTAAGACACGCAGCTAACTCACGTTTCAGCCCTAGCGTTTGCTGCAAGCCATTCTCCATTGCCGCTTTGCTGGTGAAAGTTACTGACGTTGCAGCGCCCGCAGTGCCAAATCCGCCGAACATATAGCGATAATGCACAGGTTGAGGTGTTGGAATGGATGCGTTCGCATCTCCCATTGGTGCAGCAGCAATAAAACCGCCTTTAATGATCAACGCTGGTTTAACGCCAAAGAAAGCCGGTTTCCAAAGTACGATATCCGCCAACTTACCCACTTCTAATGAACCCACAACATGAGAGATGCCATGCGCGATAGCGGGGTTAATGGTGTATTTAGCGATGTAACGCTTGGCGCGGAAGTTATCCGCCTGACGCTCTTCATCTTCTGGCAATAAGCCGCGTTGCACTTTCATCTTGTGCGCGGTTTGCCAAGTACGACAAATCACTTCGCCCACTCGACCCATTGCCTGAGAGTCAGAAGCAATCATCGAAAAAGCGCCTAAGTCATGCAGAATATCTTCTGCCGCAATAGTCTCTTTACGAATACGAGAATCAGCAAACGCCACATCTTCAGGAATATTGGGATCGAGGTGGTGACACACCATCAACATATCGAGGTGTTCATCCACTGTGTTTACCGTGTAAGGACGAGTCGGGTTGGTCGACGAAGGAAGCACATTCGGCTGACCACAAGCGACTATAATATCCGGAGCATGACCACCACCTGCGCCTTCCGTATGGTAAGTGTGAATCGTACGACCTTTGAACGCCGCAAGGGTATCTTCAACAAAGCCCGATTCATTTAACGTATCGGTATGAATCGCGACCTGAACATCGTACTTTTCAGCCACTGCCAAGCAGTTATCAATCGAAGCCGGTGTCGTTCCCCAGTCTTCATGCAGTTTTAAGCCACACGCACCCGCTTCAAGTTGTTCTTCTAACGCTTGCGGTAAACTGGCGTTACCTTTACCAAGAAAACCAAAGTTCATCGGCATTAAATCTGTGCTGCGAAACATTTGAGCGAGGTTCCAAGCGCCCGGTGTACAGGTAGTGGCGTTAGTCCCAGTTGCAGGACCTGTCCCGCCGCCCAACATGGTTGTTGTGCCTGACATCAGCGCTTCTTCGATTTGCTGCGGACAGATAAAGTGAATGTGCGCGTCAATCGCGCCTGCCGTCACAATATGACCTTCGCCAGCAATCACTTCTGTGCTGGCACCAATATGAATTGTCACGTTCGGCTGAATATCTGAGTTACCCGCTTTGCCGATTGCGTGGATCTTGCCATCTTTAATGCCGATATCGGCTTTAACAATGCCCCAGTGATCAAGGATCAGAGCATTAGTGATCACGCAGTCCACCACTTCGTCGCGGCATTTTTGCCCTTGTCCCATGCCATCGCGAATCACCTTACCGCCACCGAATTTCACTTCGTCGCCATAAGTCGTAAAATCTCTTTCAACCTGAATCCACAGCTCAGTGTCCGCTAAACGAACTTTGTCGCCGGTTGTCGGCCCGTACATATCGGCATACGCAGCCCTAGATATCTCTGCCATTTTTATTTCCTATTCCTTGAAATCAGACCTTACCCATCACTTCTGCGCGGAAGCCGTACACTTCTCTCGCGCCATCTAACTCAACCAGTTCTACGTTTCGAGTTTGTCCCGGTTCGAAACGAACAGCCGTTCCCGCAGCAATGTTCAAACGCATTCCTTTGGTTTTCTCACGCTCAAAGTCGAGTGCAGGGTTGGTTTCAAAAAAATGATAATGGCTGCCCACTTGCACAGGTCGGTCACCGTGATTGACCACTGAAATACTCAGGGTTTTACGCCCCGCGTTGAGTTCAATGGGTGTAGATTGCAGTTGGTATTCTCCAGGCTTCATAACGCCTCCTACTGAATCGGGTTATGAACGGTGACCAGTTTAGTCCCGTCAGGAAAGGTGGCTTCAACCTGCACTTCTTCTAGAAGCTCTGCAATGCCGTCCATAACTTCGCTTTTGCTTAATAAAGTGCGCCCTTCACTCATTAACTGAGCCACAGTTTTACCTTCTCGCGCACCTTCCATAATGGCTGCGGAGATATAAGCACTGGCTTCTGGATAGTTGAGCTTGATACCTTTAGCCAATCGGCGCTCAGCCAATAACGCCGCAGTAAACAGCAGCAGTTTATCCTTGTCTCTTGGTGATAATTCCATATCGTCCCTCTGAAAAATGGTTTAAATCAGGTGTTCCAAATCCTTGGTGGACATGGCTCGATGCCCATCAATAGCGGTCGCAGAAGTTGCCAACATCCACGTAATTGTTGTTGTGCCTGTTCACTGCAATCGCCCAAATAGCGAACCACTATTACCCCTAGGCGATGGGTAACGCTCAGTGTCGTTTGCTTTGAATCTAGTGAATGTCTTAACGCAGTAACCGCAGAATCTGCATCTTCAATACCAAACACCACCAAAGTTCCAGAAACCAAATGATGGTTGAAACCACTCATGGCGGTGAGAAGCGGATCGTCCGCAGACAGAAATTGGCGCTCAAGCAGAATCGGCTTATCTTCCAAATAGACCGCCAAACGCTGTTCAACGCTGCCGCTAACAAATGGCAGATGACTTTTCGGCCGACCTAAACAGAACACGTCAATGCCAACGAATTTCGCCTCGCCATACAAGTTCACTCGTGTAGAAAGTTTGCCGTGCGCACCGTCAAACACGATGGTTTCCATAGGCATCCATTCACAACGGGCACTGTGCACATCAATATGAACCTGCTGACGCTGTGCGCCGCCTTGGCTGTCTGCTCTATAGATTTTTCCCGCAGAAGGTGTGGTGATCAGCGCGTGGCTGCCTTGCGCACATTCCACCTGAATGCTTAAATCATCGCCAGAGACCAACCCACCTGGGGGATGCAGCAAATAAACATGGCAAACCTCCTGCTCTGGGTAGAATGGACGCTGTACACGCAATGGGCCTTGAAACGCCATTTGGTGCATTCGAGTCTTCTCGCCATCAAAATCAAAACCCAGCGAGAGAAACGCTGGCCAGTGGCGCTCGGTTTGACTGATGAGGTCGAACTTAGACATAAGATTCATAGCGCTACACCGTTAGATATTCTTTGACCAGAGCATCATTGAGTTCTGTCATCTCACCTGCCGCCACTTGGCGTCCACGATCAAGAATGCAGAATCGGTCAGCCACTTTTCTTGTAAATGGTAACTTCTGTTCGACCAGCAATACCGTCAGACCAATTTCCTGATTTAGACGGCGGATGATGTCGCCAATCTCAGCCACTACGTTAGGTTGTATACCTTCTGTTGGCTCATCCAGAATCAGTAGTTTTGGGTTAATGACCAGTGCGCGACCGATCGCAAGTTGCTGCTGCTGACCACCTGAAAGGTCGCCGCCACGACGATGCAGCATCTCTTTGAGCACAGGGAAAAGTTCATAGATAAAATCCGGTACATTTTTGCTCTTATCGCCGCGCACGGGTAAACCTATACGCAGGTTTTCCTCCACCGTGAGCAGAGGGAATATTTGGCGACCTTGAGGGACATAACCGATCCCCAAAGGCGCACGTTTTTCCGCTGATAATCCAGCAATGTCTTGCCCAAGATATTCAATTTGACCACTTTGTGTCGCGAGCAACCCCATCACACATTGCAGTAACGTGGTTTTACCCACGCCATTGCGTCCCATCAGGCAGGTGCATTTACCCTCTTCAACATTAAGATCTAAATCCCACAGGGTATGGCTTTGTCCGTAAAACTGGTTTAATCCCTTCACCGTTAACATGCTTCTTCTCCCAAATAGACTTCAACCACTTTGGGGTTGCTTTGCACCTGATCCATGGTGCCTTCGGCAAGTACAGAGCCTTGATGAAGAACCGTAACGTTTTTGGCAATCGAGCGAACAAAATCCATATCATGTTCAACCAACACAATGGTGCGTTCGCCAGCTAGGCTGGTGAGTAGCTCGCCAGTTCTGTCCATTTCCTGATGCGTCATTCCCGCCACAGGCTCATCCACCAGCAGCAGTTTCGGGTTTTGCATCAGCAGCATGCCAATCTCTAGCCACTGTTTTTGTCCGTGAGATAGAGCACCAGCGAGTAGAAAGCATTGAGGCTCTAAACCAATTTGTTTCAGCACATAATCGATGTAATCAATGTCTGACGAACTCAGTTTGGCAAACAAGGTCGAACGAACGGTTTTCGCTCCAGCCATCGCCAATTCAAGGTTGTTAAACACGGTTTGGTTTTCAAATACCGTCGGTTTTTGGAATTTACGACCGATTCCCGCTTGGGCGATCTCCGGTTCACTCAGTTCAAGCAGATCAATATTCTGCCCAAACCACGCACTGCCACTGTCTGGGCGAGTTTTGCCAGTAATAATGTCCATCATGGTGGTTTTGCCTGCGCCATTAGGGCCGATAATGCAGCGCAGCTCCCCTTCATTGATATACAAATTGAGATCGTTTATCGCTTTGAATCCATCAAAACTAACGGTCAATCCTTCAAGGTAAAGCAAGCAGCCATGACCAACGGTCAGCATTGGATTTACTTTCGGCACAAGGAAATCATAAACATGTTCACGGTCAGTCATTGACCTTGCAAAATCTCTCAAGCTCATGCGTTTGCCTCCTTGGTTTTGATAAGCCCAACCACACCTTTTGGCAGGAACAGCGTCACTAACACAAACATAGCGCCAAGGCTAAACAGCCATACCTCTGGTAGCGCAGCGGTTAAATAGGTTTTGGCATAGTTGACCGCTAATGCACCAACCACCGCGCCGTACAGGGTTGCGCGACCACCCAATGCAACCCAAACCACCAGCTCAATCGAGTTCAATGGAGAAAATTCAGAAGGGTTGATAATGCCAACTTGCGGTACATACAAAGCACCAGCAATACCTGCTAACACAGCAGAAAAACAGAAAATCGCTAACTTGATGTATTCCACTTTGTAACCCGTGAAGCGGGTACGAGATTCCGCATCGCGCACCGCCATTGCTACGCGCCCTAAACGGCTCACCACAATAAAACGACACGCCAGATAACCAAGACCAAGTGCGACACCCGATAAGATGAACAGCGTGATTCGTGTTGAGTTAGCCTGTAAATCAAAGCCCAATAGATCTTTGAAATCGGTTAGACCGTTGTTGCCACCAAAACCCATTTCGTTGCGGAAAAATGCCAGCATTAATGCATAAGTCAGCGCTTGAGTGATGATTGATAGATATACACCTGTTACGCGAGAGCGAAACGCCAACCAACCAAAGACAAACGCAAGAACACCAGGTGCGAGAACGATCATTAAAGCTGCAAACCAGAACTGGTCAAAACCGTGCCAGAACCAAGGCAGCTCTTTCCAGTTTAGGAACACCATGAAATCTGGCAGTTCAGGGTTGCCGTAAATGCCACGATCACCGATCTGACGCATCAGATACATACCCATCGCATAGCCACCCAAAGCAAAGAATGCCGCATGACCTAAGCTCAGAATACCCAAATAACCCCACACCAAGTCCACAGCAACAGCGAGTAATGCATAGGTGAGATACTTACCCATTAGCGTGACGGTATAGGTTGAAATATGCAGTGCACTTCCTGAACCCACCAGCATGTTCAACACTGGAATCACACACAGAGCCACTGCCAAAACCAATAGAAATGTCATGGTAGAGCGATCAAATAACTTCGGTTGATACACCATGATTATCCCTCCGCAGAACGCCCTTTCTGAGGGAATAATCCTCGGGGCTTTTTCTGAATAAATAGAATGATGAATACCAGCACTAGGATTTTCGCCAGAACGGCGCCAGCCCAAGGTTCAAGAACTTTATTTGCCACGCCTAGTGACATACCCGCGACCAGCGTTCCCCACAAGTTGCCCACACCGCCGAATACCACCACCATGAAAGAGTCGATGATGTAAGCCTGACCTAAGTTTGGCCCTACGTTGGTTAGCTGACTTAACGCAACGCCAGCAATACCCGCAATGCCCGAACCTAAACCGAAAGTCATGGCATCTACCCACTCAGAGCGAACACCCATCGCACGTGCCATACTGCGGTTTTGCGACACAGCGCGAACCTCAATACCTAAACGGGTGTAGTTCAAAATCATGTACAAAAGTGCAAACACAATCAGACAGAAAACAATGATGTATAAACGGTTTAATGTCAGGCTAAGCAGAGGGTTTATCTCAATTACACCTTGCATAAAATCCGGTGTTGAAACCGATCGGTTTAGCGGAGAGAACACTGTGCGAACCGCTTGTTGCAGAATCAGGCTGATACCGAATGTTGCTAACAATGTTTCTAGTGGACGACCATACAAAAAGCGGATCACGCAACGTTCAATCAGTACACCAGCAACTGCAGACACCACAAACGCCAAAGGGATAGAGATAAAAACAGATAAACCGATGTGTTCTGGCATTAAGGTTTGAACCACATAAGTGGTGTACGCACCCAACATGATGAGTTCGCCGTGTGCCATGTTGATAACGCCCATAACACCAAAGGTAATAGCAAGACCAATCGCTGCCAACACCAATACAGAACCAAGACTTAAGCCGAAAAACAGGGTTTGCGTCATGTCCGCCACTTTCTCGCGCTGCTCAATATTGCTTAACGCGATACGCGCAACACCAATGAGTGCACTCTCAGGGTTCTCACTAATAAACTGATTAAGCGCATTACGAGCCGTTGGTTGGTAGCTGGGTTTGAGAGTATCAATCGCTTGAGTAAGGACATTATCGTCGCTACTGTTTTTCAAATCATAGATAGCCAGCGCCGTTGTTCCTAAGTCTTTCACTTTGGCATCTGACTCTTTCACTAAGTGATCTTTGAGAAGTTGATAACTCTCTTCATCCATCGAACCCATTAACTGGTTAATCGCGTCAATACGCTTGTCCGGATTAGGATGAGAGATGCTTAACGCGGCGATTGCCGATTTTAATTTGCCGCGCAAACTGTTGTTGATACCGATTTTTTTAATCGCTCGGGAATTTACTGTCGACTGAGAATTTGCCGACGACATATCGCCATCATTGGTCGAAAGAAGTGGCTGAATCGTAAAGTCACTGCCCTCTTTGGCTTTAATGATTACCAATGTTGAGCTTGATTTCTCAACATATAAATCGCCATTCAGTAGCAGACTCAATACGTCAACCGCTCGCTCGTCGCCACTTTGAAGAATGCTATCCACACCCGATTCGATTTGATTGAATTTGAGTGTCGAAATCGCTTGTAAACCTTCATCGAATGAAGCACTTGTCTCGGCTTGCGCCACAGAAGTCACACATAAGGCTGTCACCCCAAGCAACCACACCAGAGCTATTCGTCTGGGATCGCGCACTATGGAATACATTCGCTTAATTAAGACCATGAGTAACCCTTTCTGACTCGGCTATTAGCCCAGCCTCTAAAATCCATTTCTTGCTTTATCAAGCAGAGGATAAGTGGGGCATTCGCACCCACTTATTTCGTTACGCCTATTCGTCAGGCTAATGTCGTAAAACAGCAGGAAGGTCTGTGTTACGAATTAGAAGTTCTGACCAGAACATTTACCTGTTTTAACGTTGTAGTTACCGCAGCTAAGTGGCGCGCGCCAATCTGAAATCAGGTCTTTAGAACCCGGTAGGAAATCAGACCATGCATCACCCGCAACCAAACCAGCCGTTTCCCAAACAGTTTGGAATTGACCGTCATCTTGGATTTCGCCAATCAGAACAGGTTTAGTGATGTGGTGATTAGGCATCATGGTTGAGTAACCGCCAGAAAGGTTAGGAACAGACGTACCAATGAGCGCGTTTTGCACGGCTGCTGGATCTGTTGTGCCTGCCGCTTCAACCGCTTTCACCCACATGTTGAAACCGATGTAAGTCGCTTCCATTGGGTCGTTAGTGGTGCGTTTGTCGTCTTTAGTAAACTTGTGCCACGCTTCGATGAACTCTTCGTTCGCTTGTGAATCCACGCTTTCGAAGTAGTTCCACGCTGCTAAGTGACCGACAAGTGGAGCAGTATCCATACCTGAAAGTTCTTCTTCACCCACAGAGAATGCAACCACTGGAATTTGGTCTGCTGTTACGCCTTGGTTACCTAACTCTTTATAGAAAGGTACGTTTGCATCGCCATTGACGGTAGAAACCACTGCTGTTTTCTTGCCCGCAGAGCCGAACTTCTTAATGTCAGAAACGATAGATTGCCAATCAGAGTGACCGAAAGGCGTGTAGTTGATCATGATGTCTGATTCCGCCACACCTTTATCTTTCAAATAGGCTTCAAGGATTTTGTTGGTAGTGCGTGGGTAAACATAGTCCGTACCTGCAAGAACCCAACGTTTCACACCTTGATCCATCAGGTAATCAACTGCTGGAATTGCCTGTTGGTTTGGCGCAGCGCCTGTGTAGAACACGTTTTTCGAAGACTCTTCACCTTCATACTGAACTGGGTAGAACAGAATGCTGTTCAACTCTTCAAATACTGGCAGTACAGATTTACGAGATACTGAAGTCCAGCAACCGAATACTGCTGATACTTTGTCTTTTGAAATCAATTCGCGCGCTTTTTCTGCAAATAGAGGCCAGTTAGACGCTGGGTCAACAACCACAGGCTCTAGCTTTTTACCAAGCAGACCACCCTTTTTATTCTGCTCTTCAATCAGCATCAACATTGTATCTTTCAGTGTGGTTTCACTGATTGCCATAGTGCCTGACAATGAGTGCAACACACCGACTTTAATCGTGTCTGCTGCTAGTGCATGTGCACTGAGTAGTGACGCCGCCAGTACTGCCGTGGAGAGGAATTTCCGTTTCATTTTTCATCTTCCCTTGATTAATAAATGGTTCAAACTTACACCCCCAATGACAGACATCAGTTACAGACATCAGAAGCAAGCTCCGGAAAAGTATCGGTGAGATAGAGAGTTAGCGGTATGCGCGTATTGCGCACTTTGTCTACGCCAAACTACGCATATTAGATTTAAACAAATCGAGCTATACTCGCGCGAGCGACCTATAAAATGAAATGGTTGAAATTTCCAGACTTGCAAGGAGTGTAAGTCACCGCTTTAAGGATGAAGAGACAATGAGATGCAGAAGGTTCCGATAACGCGCAGGCGTTATAACACACTGGTTGGCAATGAATTACTGGAAGATTTCGCGCTGCGTTTTACCGCCAAACGAGCAAGAAAGTGGTCCGCAGGCTGGATAGCCAATACCGCTTTGGGTATCGTTTCGTTTCTGGTGCTTGAAGCCATCGGCGGCACTATTACTCTCAACTACGGCGTTATCAACTCGCTTTGGGCAATAGTCGGTGTTTCTCTGGTAGTCATTTTAAGTGGCATACCTATCTGCTATTACGCCGCCAAATATGGTGTTGATGCCGACCTACTTAGTCGCGGTGCGGGCTTTGGCTATATTGGCTCGACCATAGTGTCGCTCATCTACGCTTCGTTCACCTTTATATTTTTTGCCCTCGAAGCCGCCATTATGTCGATGGCGATAGAACTGCTGTTTGGTATTCCGCTGTTTTGGGGATACATCATCAGCGCCGTGATTGTGATTCCTCTGGTTGCTTTGGGTATTTCCAATATCGGACGATTTCAGATGTGGTCTCAGCCGCTTTGGCTTGCGATGCAACTAATTCCCCTGTTCTTCGTTTTTACTCACCCAGACAGTCAAATTGACCAATGGCTCTCTTACGGTGGCTTAGTTGGACACAGCCCTGAGTTTGACTGGATGTTGTTTGGTGCAGCCTCGGCAGTACTGCTTTCGGTTGTGGCGCAAATTGGTGAACAGGTCGATTTTCTGCGCTTTCTTCCCGCACAAACTCCATCAACTAAATTGCGTTGGTGGGCTGCGATGCTCATCGGTGGACCCGGTTGGATGCTGTTTGGCGCTTTGAAAATTGCCTTAGGCAGTTTCTTGGCGTGGCTTGCTATCGGTCACGGTATTGCGCCAGATCTGGCAGGCGACCCGGCTCATATGTATGTAAATGTGTTCGGTTATATGACGGATAACACCAAACTTGCCCTTATCTGCGCCGGTTTGTTTGTCATCATTTCCCAGCTGAAAATTAACGTTGCCAATGCTTACGCAGGCTCTCTGGCTTGGTCTAACTTCTTCTCACGTTTAACCCATCACCACCCCGGTCGCGTGGTATGGATGATCTTCAATGTATTGATTGCACTGCTGCTAATGGAACTTGGCGTCTATCAACTCATTGAGCAAACTTTGCAAATCTACTCGGTTCTGGTGCTCTCTTGGATTGGTAGCATAGTGGCTGACTTAGCCATCAACAAACCGCTCGGTCTTAGCCCCAAACACATCGAATTTAAACGCTCAAAGCTTTACGACATAAACCCTGTGGGCTTAGGTTCAATGATCATTGCATCCTTGTTTGGATTCGCGGCCCACTTTGGCGTGTTTAATGATGTGTTCAAAGCGTTCGCCTCATATCTTGCGTTCATATTGCCTTTTATCACTGCGCCATTAATTGCACTCGCGACACGCAGTCGCTACTACTTAGTCCACGACGAAATCATTGTTCACCATGGACATAACGAACATGAGTGTGTGGTTTGCCAGCACACATTCGAAGAAGAAGACATGGCGATGTGCCCTGCCTATCAAGGTCACATCTGCTCACTTTGCTGCTCTCTCGATGTTCGTTGCCATGATAAGTGCCGCCCGCAAGCCACCTTTCACGCACAGGTTAAACACGCATTAAAGCCTTATTTACCGCTCGCATGGATCAACAAACTCTCCTCTTCTATCAGCCAATTTTTTATGGTGATGATATTAATGAGCCTTACAATTGGCGCGATTCTGGCACTGACATACAGTCAGGTACCAAGCCTAGATCCGACCAAGATGAATGCGCTCTCTATCAGTCTGTTTAAAGCGTTTGCCCTGTTGCTCATCCCAATCGGCATTATCAGTTGGCTATTTGTATTGGCTAGAAGCAGCAGCAGCCTCGCTATGAAAGAGCTTCAGGCACACACCAATTTGCTTTCTGATGAAATTACCGCGCACGAAAAAACCTCTCTGGAGCTTGAGCGGGCAAAGAAAAAAGCAGAAAACGCCAACGATGCGAAAAGCCGTTATCTGGCGGGGCTGAGCCATGAACTGAGAACACCACTCAACGTGCTGCTCGGTTACGCCCAACTGCTCAGCAAGGATAAAGAATTAACACCGAAAAAACGCCAATATGCCGAAACACTGGAACGAAACGGCAAGCATCTGGGTGATTTACTGGAAAGTCTGTTAGAGATTTCGAAAATTGAGGCGGGACGCCTAGAGCTGCATCGGGACTCGTTTAACCTGCATTCTTTATTACAACAACTGGTCGAAATGTTCCGCATGCAGGCAGAGCAAAAGCAGCTCACCTTCCACTACAGTTGTGCTGGTCATTTACCTGTATTTATCAGTGCTGATAAGCAAAGACTAAGGCAGATCCTTATCAATATGCTCAATAATGCAGTGAAATACACAGAATCTGGGCATGTTCACTTCTCGGTAACGTATCGGAACCAAGTCGCACGCTTCAGTGTTGAGGACACGGGTATTGGTATTTCAAAAGACGAGCAGCAACTGATATTCCGCCCTTTTGAGCGTATTCAATCTGACCACACCAAACACATCAGCGGCACAGGGTTGGGATTAACCATCTCTAATGCGTTAGCCGACTTGATGGGTGGTGAGATTGAGTGTGTCAGCGAAAAAGGCAAAGGCAGTACCTTTACCTTGAAAATGATGCTGTCAGAAGTGAATGACTATTCGAATGAACCTGAGTTAACTAACCTTGATGTCACTGGCTATAAAGGACCGAAGAAAACCATTCTGGTGGTAGATGACATTGATGATCAGCGTACGCTTATCAGCAATATTCTGAGCCCACTTGGATTTAACGTCCTTCAAGCCAACTCCGCACAAGCGGCATTGGAACTGGCGGAAAGCAAAGCAATCGACCTTTTCATGCTGGATATCTTCATGCCACAAGTGAACGGCTGGCAATTGGCGATTAAATTGCGTCAAAAGCACTACTATCAGCCTATACTCATGCTCTCAGCCAATATTCAGGAGTTAGAAACCAACAATCAGCTATACAGTTATCACAATGGCTACCTGACCAAGCCTGTTTCACTGTCACTCCTGCTTGGAAAGTTAAGCCAATTGTTGGGCATTGAATGGGTATATCAAGCCGATGAAAAAGAGAGTCATCAAGAAATAGCTGACTTCTACCCAAATCATTCCGAGCTTTATAAACTGAAAAGCTATGCCGAGATCGGGTTTATGTCCGCATTCAGTGACTTGCTCGATCATTTAGAAAGCAACGGTCACCAAGGCACAAAATTTATCAGCACCATGCGAGAAGAGGCGCACCATTGCCGCTTCGCAAACATCGTCGAACATATTAATGGATTAATAGATTCATGAACGGTTTCTCAGCGAAAAACATCATCGTATTAGTGGTCGATGACTCTCCTGAATCATTGGGAATGTTAAATGCAACTCTCAATGAAGCAGGCCTTACCGTACTGGTCGCACTGGACGGTCATCAGGCACTATCGATAGTGGAAAAAATCCAGCCAGACGTCATCTTGCTTGACGCCGTCATGCCCGTATTGGACGGCTTCGATACCTGCTTGAAGTTAAAGGAACGCTTGCCAGCGATTCCTATCATTTTTATGACGGGGTTAAATGACTCCAAACACGTCATCAAAGGGTTTGAAGCAGGCGGAGTAGATTACATCACTAAACCAGTGGTTCCGGCTGAAGTGCTCGCTCGTATTCGCGTTCACAGCCATAACGCACGCATGGCTAAATCTGCGCAAGCCGCGTTGGATTACGCTGGGCAATTTATATTCTGTGTCTCAAAAAACGGCGATTTGGAATGGGCAACACCGCACGCGCAAGAACTGTTGTGCGACATTAGCCGCCGCTCAGACAGCACGCAGGACATTGCGCATACTTGGTCACAAATCCAAACCGACATCGCTCTATGGCTCAACAGTGGTGATACTTCTGCACCATTGTCCATTACTCAGTTTGACTCGCCTCTCGAAGCAACCTTTGCAGGCAATGACAGCAATACGCATGTTCTGATTCGAGTCAACGTTCCTAAACAAGCAGGAACCGAAGATGACCTACGCGAAGTGTTTAACATCACCAAGCGCGAATCTCAGGTTCTCTATTGGCTCTCTTTCGGTAAAACAAATTGGGAGATTGCGCAGATACTCGATATGAGCCCGCGCACGGTAAACAAACATCTTGAGCAGATTTATAAGAAGCTGGAAGTCGATAACCGCACGTCAGCGGTGAGTATGTCGATACGGGTGTTGGAAAAATCGTAGTGCCAAAAGAAATGGGCAAACCGCTACAAGTTTGCCCTTCTCTCCTAACCGACTAACCGACTAACCGACGTTATTTCAAACCTTTTAAATACTGCTTGTTTGTTGTGCCTATAATGTTTGATGACAACGTTTGCTGCGCTGCTTCAACACCATCTAGTGCTTGCTTAAACAGCTCAATCAACTCTGCTTTACCTACCGCCAGTTTGGTATGGGTTGGGATATCTCGCAGATCAATCATCATGTCACTAAACAGATTCGGCACTTCAGCGAATAAATCCAAGTTTAGGAAATTCTCGTTACCATATAGGCAATTGTGATTGCCGCGCTGCTTGTGAATGATATGAGACTGTTCTTTTAAGCTGATGATTGATGCGGTTTTCTCACAGCGTTTCATACAGCCTTTATTCATACTCTGCTTCTTACAGCCGATGCTTTGAATGAGCAAACACTGTCTGCTGGTCATCAAATGAATCGGATGATAGAGGCTGTAAAACAATCTAAAGCCTTCAGGTCTGACTAATCGCTTCATCTGGTTAGCGCTCAGCTCATTGGAAATAAACGCACCATTACCTTTTAGCTCTTGCTCAATACACTGCAAGGACAGCGAGTTAATGATATTGAGCTGTGGTCCCGCAACCCAAGGTAAACCCAAGCTTTGCGCTATTTCAGCCACACCAAGGTTATTGGTGATTAACCATTTCGGTTTGATATGTTCAAGCAGCCGACACGCAGCTTGGTAATGCTCACCAATTAATATCGCAGGGAAATAAGGGATAAGGGTTGGATAACGAGTAAACACATCCAAGACTTCTTGGTACTGAAGTTCTAGCGCATCCGGTATTTGATAGAAAAACTCTGTTTCGCTGGCTTGTTCAATTAAATCTAAATCACTGGCCTTGTCGATCAGTACCGAAAGCTTCGTAGTACTGTTTAACTTTGCGTTAGCATCGAACTTAGGTAGTGGAATATTCGCGATAAAGCCGCTTCCCTTCAAGCTCCGCTTAGCATTGGCAGTAATTGGCATTGCTTGAGTAATCGCGTCGACCTTACGAATAACATCGGTGTTGCGATCATAAATAAAATTCTTAGCATCTTGTAAGGATACATCCGGCTTAACTGTCTGACTTACCTGTGAAGTCACGGAAGTAACGTTCGCTACGGCAAATTCTTTATATGCCAAACCATTAGACGTTACATTTTTAGAAGCAAAATGAGCAGCCGCGAAATTTCTCGGATTATCAATGTACATATCGCGATGGATATCGCCTTTTAGATAGCCATTGGTAAAGTCACGATTGAAGACGGTATAAAGCTCAGACATATCACTGAGCATTTCGCCCGTTTCGCAGTACTGGTCAATTTGCTTCCGCCAATTATCAACCACAGTGTAAACATAATGTGACTTCTTAATTCGCCCTTCCACTTTCAGCGAATAGACGCCTGCACGAGCCAGTGCATCCATATCTTCAAAAGCAGAGTTGTCTTTAAGGTTGAGCGGGTAATTGTTGCCAGCGTGAGTGGTTTGGTACTGATCACGACAAGGCTGACTGCAACGTCCACGGTTACCGGATGCACCGTTTAGTGCCGAGCTGAAATAACACAGACCTGAGAAACCGATGCAATAAGAGCCATGCACAAAGACTTCCATAGATACATTGTGCTCTCGACCATATTGCGCCAAATGGGTGATTTCATCGATATTCAGCTCTCGGGATAAATTCACACGGCTAGAGCCGAGTTTGCTCAGCAGCTTAATTTGCCCTTCATTGTGAGTGTTCATCTGCGTCGACGCATGCATATCCAAGCGAGGGAAGTAGTGTTTGATGAGAAATGCTAGACCTAGGTCCTGAACGATAACGCCATCGACTTCAGTCTCGTTAATCTGAGTCAACAAGCGAATAATGGATGGAATTTCACTTTCAAGCAGAACAATGTTGAGGGTGAGAAAGATCTTACAGCTGTGTTGATGAGCAAGTTCAATGACACCCTCAAGGACATCAAGCGTAATATTGGTTGCTCGATTACGTGCATTAAATCTATCCAGTCCGCAGCAAACTGCGTCTGCACCAGCTGCAATTGCTGCTTTGATCGAATCTAAATCGCCTCCGGGGGCGAGTAGTTCAAACTGCTCTTTTATAAAACCCAAACCGCACTACTCTCTCAGCCAATATGAGCAGAGAATTATAGCGACCTTGATCACAATTCCTTTGATGTGGCTCAGGTCACCATCAAGTTTGTACAACTCGTTCATAACTGTTGAATTTATTAAAGGTAACAGCTTGACACCATCGGCAAACAAGACTTTGCTCTTATGATAACCAAAACAGTATGATGCAGAATCAGAAAACGCCCATATTGTTGTACAAAATGATTCGCTATGATGTCCCATAGCTATCTTTATCGTGCATAAAAAGAGCCCAAGTCCATGATCAAAAAAGCATTAAAATCACTTCTTTTACCTTTAGCCGCTCTGACATTTGCTGGTTGTGCAAGTTATAGCGTGACAGAGCAGGATATGACTAAGTATCTGCATGATAACGTCAGTTTCGAGCAATCTGTTGGGGTTCAAAATGTTATGCATGCCTTTGTTTCGATTCACGATCTCGATGTGAATATTGGCCGAGCCGACGCAGACCGCGTGTCTGTGCTTGCAAACACCACCGCCAAAGTACAAATCTGGAACCAACCAGAGAAGAAACTGGAACTGGATTTAGAGTTCAGCGCAGTCCCAGAATATGACAAAGAGACAGGCGAAATATTCTTGAAATCTCTGCGTCTAGACCGTTTTGATGAAGAAGGCCAACTGTTGACGCCTGAAATTAAGCAGTTACTGAAACCAGCCGTTTCAATGATCGGCACTGCATTATCACAGTATCCGGTATACAAACTGGACAGCAGTAAAGTTGAGCAGGCATTATTGAAATCAGCTGAGCCAAATCTTGTTATCAAAGATAATAAGCTAGTTATTGAGCTATTTGACTAGACAAACCGTAAGCATCCATGGTGTGCTAGACATACTTTATTACAAGTATAAACAACCCCAGGAGAGAGGGAATATGAACAGTACAGTCACCTCAGCGGTAAAGGTTGCCGCTACGTATGCTCTGTTCGCTACCTTATGGATCCTTTTCTCCGATCTTGCGGTAGAAACCCTTTTACCCAATTCTCAAATGCGTGCTGTCGCTCAGACATACAAAGGTTTAGCTTTTGTTGTTATCACCGCAGGTTTACTGCTTGCTATGGTACTGAAAGGCAACAATGCCTTAGAAAAAGCCAACGATATGGATAGCCTGACGGGCTTGCACAGTATGACGATGTTCGTCCGTACGTTGAACCTGACCATCAGACAGCTCAAACCCAATGAGCAGCTCATTCTTGGCTACCTTGATATTGATGATTTCAAAAGAATTAATGATGCAATTGGTTTTGATAAAGCCGATGCTTTTCTGCAAGATTTGGCCCAAGCACTAAATCAAGCTTTATTACCCGGGTCATTTGCTTCTCGCTTGCATGCGGATCAGTTTGCCAGCTTTGCCAAGATCACAGGCGAATATGATATGGACGAACACATGCAAGATATCCAACGTCTGTATAACCGTCTTTCCAAAGATTACGGAATTGAGTCGACATGCTGCATCAGCATTGCTCTTTATCCTCAAGATGGCAGCACCGCCAAAGAGCTAATGGTTTCTGCAACAGAAGCGCTTAATGTTGCAAAAGAGAAAAAGAATGCAATCCAGTACCACGATAAGACCCTGACAGAGAAGGCGTTACAACGCCGTCAGATGATGTTGGATTTACGCAATGCCATCGACAATGACGTTCTCAGCGTTGTGTATCAACCCAAATACGATTTGAAGACGTTGAACGTTAATGGTGTTGAAGTATTAGTACGTTGGAATCACCCGTCTAAAGGATTTATCGCTCCGGATGTGTTTATCCCACTCGCAGAAAAACATGGTTTAACGGGCGAAATATCAAAGTTGGTGATCAGCAAAGTGGCCAAAGAGTTGAGTTCAACAGACTTGTTGGGCAGCAAAATTAAAACCATTGCCGTTAACGTATCGGCAGCTGAGTTCAACGACTCAGAAGAAATGCACGAGTTGGTTCGATACATCCAAGCTCAGAAAGCCATTGCCCCATTCGTCAGCATAGAAATCACTGAAACCGCAACATTGGACAACCTAAATAACAGTGTTGAATTGATTTCATCACTCCAGAAATGTGGTATTGCGATTTCTATCGATGACTTTGGTACAGGTTATACGTCTCTTGCCATGCTTAAAGATTTAACGGTCGATGAAATCAAAATCGACCGCAGCTATATTTCAGAAGTCGATAGCGATGACCGTTCCAAAACCATTGTCAGTGCCATCATTGCCATGACCAACAGCTTTGGTATTAATCTCGTCGCCGAAGGTGTGGAAACAGAAACTCAACTAAAAATCCTGCAAGAAATGGGCTGTCAACAAGCTCAAGGATATTACTTAGGTAGACCCATGCCACTGCAGCAATTGGTTGAACACCTCGCCTAAGCGAACCATCTTAGCGTCCCAACACCTCACTTGCTGACAACTGGCAGGTCTCGTCATAGCGAGACTTGAAAGCTAAATTTCCTGCCTTCTGGCTGACTATCACAATACCAAATCAATTTTCGTTGCTGTGCATAGCAGTTCTTCCGTTTTAGCCTAAGCTATTCATTAATACATAAACTTTTTTATTAGTTACACCTCTTAGCCAGCCATTCTTTTAGCTGGCATTTAATGAGCCTCAAACGCTGTCTAACATCAAAATACGGAAGGTATTCACTCAATGTTAATTGATAAACTCACGCTAAAAAGCAGATTGATTATTACAGTGGCAATCCCCTGCTTGGCATTGATATTTGTAGGTTTGGCAAGCCTGAACGCCATGTCGGTAATGGCCAGTAAAACCCAAGAAATGTACCTTAATACTGCGGCACCTATGCGAGCAGTAGCCGAAGCCGCTTCCCGTATACCAAGGATGCGTGTCGGTATAGATATGATGCTGCTTCAAGAAACGAGCCTACGGGATGCGAAAGGGGTAAAAACTCGTGTTAAAGAAACTCGAGAAGAAGATATTCCAGAAATGCGCGATGCGCTTAATCTTGCCGTGAGCACTCAAGTAAACCCAGAGCTAAAAGCGCAAGTGCAACGCTTGCTGAATGATTTTGAAAAAATGGTCAGTACTGAGCTAAACCCACTTCTTGAAGCTCTTGATAAAGATGACACTGCAACCGCACAGCAAATATACAAAGAAAAATACGCGGTGACCTACGGCACGATGCGTAAAGATGCCAACACCTTATTGGAAACCTTGTTAGCACAAGCGGAGTCACAAAATAAGCTGAGCCACGATAGCTATATCTCCGGCAGAACGACGCAGATTATCATCATTAGCGCAGGTCTTATTATATCCTTTATCATCTCTTCTGCGATTGTTATGAGCTTACGCAAGAGAGTATCAACATTAAGAGATACCATTACGACTGCCGCACAAGACATGTCATTAAACACGCGAATCAAGTTGGATGGCAAAGATGAGCTGACAGAGATTGGCGATAGCTTTAACTTGTTTATGGAAAAAGTCCACAGTGCAATTCATCAGGTAGCAGAGAACTCTCGCCAACTGGCAGTAATGGCTAGAGATGTATCAGAGCGAGCTCGTCATACTCAAAGTAATTGCACATCTCAACGCGACCGAACAGTGCAAGTGGCAACGGCGATTCATGAGCTTGGCGCAACGGTGAGTGAAATCGCGGCCAATGCTGCTCAGGCAGCAGATGCAGCAAATGAAGCGACTCACCAGTCGAGTGATGGTCAGAAAGTCGTTATGCAAGCAAGAGATCAAATTGGCGCTTTGTCCCTTGAGCTACAAAAAGCGACAAACGTCGTTGAATCGCTGGCTAAACAAGTGAACGACATCAGTTCAACCTTGGATACGATTCGTAATATTTCCGATCAAACCAACCTACTTGCGCTCAACGCAGCCATTGAGGCCGCGCGAGCTGGCGACCAAGGTCGAGGCTTTGCTGTGGTTGCTGACGAAGTCAGAACCTTGGCTAGCCGATCAGCTAATTCCACAGAAGAAATTCAGCAGGTGATCGATAAACTTCAATCAGAGTCCAAACGTGCGGTTGAAGCGATGCAGCAAGGTCGTGAACAAAGTGACCGAGTGGTTGAATATGCAGACAACGCCACCAGCGCCTTAGAGCAAATCAA
The DNA here is from genome assembly GCF_037162405.1 of Vibrio sp. Hal054. Taxonomy (NCBI): domain Bacteria; kingdom Pseudomonadati; phylum Pseudomonadota; class Gammaproteobacteria; order Vibrionales; family Vibrionaceae; genus Vibrio; species Vibrio sp. Hal054. The sequence goes on from NZ_JARLUT010000002.1 coordinate 621,567, forward strand.
CAGCCACATAGACCAAATTAGCGGACAGAACATACAGGTGGCGACGGCAACGGAAGAGCAATCTACCGTGGTCGAAGACATTAACCGCAATGTTGAAGAAATTAACCATCTGACCACTGAAACAACCGATATTGCTATGCAACTAAATCAATCCAGTAATAGTCTGCAACAGCTCTCCTCTCAGTTGGACAAACTGGTCGGTAACTTCAAGCTCTAGCTTTTCCCTCGTACACCCCCTATGAACAAGTTTTTGAGTTCATAGGGGTCAACCCTGTTTCAATTAAACTCATTTAAATTTATGAAAATTCTATAATTCCTCGCAATCTCGACATGTTGTCTTGCAAAACTGTGTCCACATTCACATCCGATTAAAATTCCACCATTTTAATTATTGGCGACTTGGTAAAGTCCTTATCCATAACAGCAACAGACATGGATATTTAACGTTATGCTCATCAATAATTTCACCTTAAAAACCCGTTTGCTAATTACTGTAACCATCCCCTGCCTAGCATTAATTACTGTTGGCTTACAAAGCCTTAATTCAATGGATTCCATCGATAAGAAAACCGAAGCGATGTACTTAAACACAGCAGCACCAATGCGTGCTATGGCAGAAACGGCGTCTAGAATTCCAAGAATGCGTGTCGGAATAGATATGATGCTGCTACAGGAAACCGCCCTTCGTGATGCCAAAGGCATTGCTACACGCGTCAAAGAAGCAAGAACAGAAGACATTCCTGAAATGAGAGTGGCTTTGGATGACGCCGTTAAAGCTCAGTCCGATTTAGTGCTTAAAGAGCGTGTTCAAAAACTCGCAGATGCATTTGAGGTAGTAGTGAAAGACGAACTCAACCCAATGCTCGATGCTTTGGACAAAGGTGACCTGTCTAGCGCGCAACAAATCTACCGTGATAAATACGCCAAAAGTTACGGTGTAATGAGAAAAGAAGCCAATGTCATATTGGATACCTTGTTACAACAGGCAGAGGTACAAAATTCACTCAGTCACGAAACCTATACCTCGAACCGCAATACACTGATTGTTATCAGTATTATTGGCCTGCTGATTTCATTCATTATCTCGTCATCCATCGTGCTGAATCTTCGCAGACGAGTGACCTATCTGCGTGAAACCATGAATAACGCGGCACAGGATATGGCATTGAACACCCGAATCGAAGTCGAGGGCCGAGATGAGCTGACCCATATCGCAAACAGCTTCAACCAATTTATTGAGAAGGTACATACCTCAATGGTTCAAGTGGCAAGAAATTCACGTGATTTGGCCGAAATGGCTGGCAACGTCTCTGAACGTGCAGACCATACTCGTCATAACTGCACCTCGCAAAGAGATCGCACCGTTCAAGTATCTACTGCGATTCATCAGTTAGGTGCGACCGTTGATGAAATTGCGGCCAACGCCTCACAGGCTGCCGAAGCCGCTAACGAAGCAACGCATCAATCCAGCGATGGGCGTAATGTGGTCGGTCAGGCGCGTGAGCAAATTGGTGAACTGTCGAGAGAACTCGAAGAAGCGACAGAGATTGTTCAGTCGTTAGCGAAACAAGTCGACGATATCAGCTTAACTTTGGACACCATTCGCAACATCTCTGATCAAACAAACTTGCTGGCACTTAATGCAGCAATCGAAGCAGCACGTGCCGGAGAACAAGGGCGTGGTTTCGCTGTTGTGGCCGACGAAGTTCGCACACTTGCTAGTCGCTCCGCCCAATCAACAGAAGAGATCCAAAACATCATTGACCGGTTGCAGACTGAATCTCGCAGAGCAGTTAACGCTATGGATAAAGGACGAAATCAAAGTAACTTAGTTGTCGGCTTTGCCGATAATGCCACGACTTCTCTGGGGCAGATCAGCAGTCACATAGAACATATCAACGCGCAGAATATTCAGGTTGCGACAGCCACTGAAGAGCAATCGACTGTTGTTGTCGATATCAATCGAAATCTGGAAGAGATTAACCAACTGACTTCTGAAACCACAGATATTTCAGAACAACTCAATCAGTCCAGCACCCATTTGCAAAGACTCTCCTCTGAGCTCGACAAGCTGGTAGGTAATTTCAAACTTTAAACAAGCAATCTTAAAATAAACCACTCCAAGCCATTACCGGGCAAAGCAGAAGATGAATTTCTGACACATTCGGTAATGGCTTTTTACATTAAATAATTGTGAATTATTAACGAGATAGGTTGAAATTGTAGCTTGCTTTAGATATTCATGGCGCAACATCGATAAAGGAAGCTTATTTACATGTTCACTATCTTCAAAACCTTCTTCTGGTTAGGTTGGATTAGCTTCGGCGGCCCAGCGGCTCACATTGGTTATTTTCGCCAAACCTTCGTTGAAAAGCTCAAATGGTTAGACGACAACGAATATGCTCAGATAGTGGCACTCAGCCAGTTTTTACCCGGGCCAGGTTCTAGTCAGGTCGGCTTTTCGATTGGCTATAAACGCGGTGGTTTACTCGGAGCTACAGCAGCATTCATCGGCTTCACTGCCCCTTCGATCATTCTGATGCTGATTCTTGCTTTAGTGAGCAGTCAGATCACCGATACTGCTCTGTTCCACAACATCGTACACGGGCTTAAACTGCTTGCTGTGGTTGTGGTTGCGGATGCAACTTGGGGAATGTACAAGAACTTCTGCTCAACCAAACTCTCGGCAGGTTTAGCCCTTCTCACAGCAAGCATGCTGCTGGTTGTTCCAAGTATTACCACGCAGCTATTGGTATTAATTTTGGCGGCTGTTATCGGCGCAATCTATATCAAAGGTGACACAGCCAAAGCACAAAGTTCATTTAAACCCAGCTATGTACCGTTACTGTTGTTTGTTGCCATTTTGATTGGCACTTCGGTGCTATCGAGTCATCCAAGCGTTCAGTTGTTCGGTGATTTCTTCCAAGCGGGTAGTTTAGTGTTTGGTGGCGGACATGTCGTTCTGCCGTTGCTGCAAAACCTTGTAGGCGATCAGCTTAGTCAAGATACGTTTCTAACGGGTTACGCGGCAGCTCAGGCAGTACCGGGGCCAATGTTCACTTTCGCGACGTATTTAGGTTACGCTTTGATGCCCACCGCTCCAGTTTTGGGTGCATTGTTAGCGACTATAGCGGTGTTCCTACCCGGTTTCTTACTGCTGTTAGCGGTGTTGAAGAACTGGCATGCACTGGCAGATAACCCCACCATTTCAGGTGCACTGAACGGCGTAAATGCTTCCGTTGTTGGTTTACTGGCCGCAGCATTATACCAACCGGTATTTACCAGCGCGGTGTTTAATGCAACCGACATTGCCTTGGTATTGGTTGGCTTCTATCTGCTTAAGCAGCTTAAGTTACCCATCGTTGTATGTGTCGCATTCTTCATTGTTGCAGGGGCAGCTTTAGGGATATAGTGTCTTCACGTTTTTGCTAGGGTCAGATGATCTTTAATATCGAAAATTGATGAATGCTTAATTCCAACTCTCTCTCAATTCGCTCATACAGCCGTCAAAAGAACGGGCATAGCCATGATTTTCATCAGTTGGTTTTGCCTGTTCGTGGTGTCATTAATATTGAGGTTGAAGCATTTAAAGGGGCAGTAAGACCTGGAGAGTGCGTTGTTGTTCGTGCAAACGAAATGCATTACTTCGCGGCAGAAACAGAAGCGCGTTTTGTTGTGGCCGATCTCGAACATCTGCCACCGCACATTTTAGATTCTGACACTATCGTCTTTTCAATCAGCCCACCTTTAATGCATTACTTGAGCTTTATAGAAGAGCAACTTAAGTATCAAGTGAATAGAGAAATTGAACAACTGATGTTAACCACTTTCTCGCTTTTGCTTAGTGAACAACAAATACTTAAGCAGTTCGACCATAGAATCAGAAAAGTTCAAGAATATATCGAAGCCCATCTTGCCCAGCCGCTTTCGATTACTCAATTGACAGCGATTGCTTTTTTAAGTCCAACCCAGTTAAAAAAACTGTTTAAAGAGCAAACAGCTTTGACGGTTACCCAATACATTACTCACAAACGAATGGAAAAAGCACAAGCGTTGCTTATCCATACTGACTACCCTATTCAAATCGTCGCGGAATCAGTGGGCTATGTCGACCACAGTGCTTTTAGCCGCCGTTTTTCGCAACATTTTGGTTTTCCTCCCTCAAAGCTAACCCGTTAACTCCGTCTTTACTGCCAAAACAAGCGTCCAATCTGCACAAACAAACTAAGAAAACACGCATACCATTTCACTCGTATTAAGTCAGTTAATGGAGTGGCTATGTTGAAGAGTAATACCAATATCAGCGGAATATTCGCCGTTGTATTAGCGAGTGTGTTCTGGGGAACAACCGGAACCGCCGCCAGTTTTGCGCCAGATATTAGCCCTCTTGCCATCGGCGCGTCAGCCATGGGTGGCGGTGGCTTATTGCTGCTGATTAATGCCCGAAAGAAGCTGACCAAAGATATCGCCACACTGGTAAGAAACTACAAGCTTCTGTTATGTGGCGGCGCAGCCGTGGCTGTCTATCCTCTTGCTTTTTATTCATCTATGCGTTTTTCAGGCGTGGCGATTGGGACATTAATCTCTATTGCCAGCGCCCCTTTCTTTTCTGTTCTTCTTGAGCGTCTAATCAGCAAAAAATCAATATCACTACACTGGGTGATTTCTTTTATTGTGGGTGCAATAGGAATCGTGTTACTCACGTTGGGTAAACAAGACAGCTCATACTCTGCTGAGGCCTCTCTGCTGCACTTAATCGGTATAGGGCTGGGACTTATCGCCGCGTTAACTTACGCTACGTATTCATGGGCGGCTCGTGGCATGATTGAACGAGGAGTGAGTTCTCAATCAGCGATGGCGAGTATGTTTGGTTTGGCTGCCACACTATTACTGCCGTCATTGTGGGTGACTGGTGACAACCTTTTTGCCGATGCAAAGCATACGGCTGTGGTGATCTATATGGCAACCATACCTATGTTTTTAGGCTATCTGCTGTTTGGCCATGCACTAAAACAATTGGAAGCCAGCACAGCAACATTGATCACTCTGCTAGAACCTGCTGTTGCCACTTTGTTTGCCGTCAGTTTAGTCGGAGAAAGATTCACTCTTATTGGCTGGTATGGCTTAGCGTTTATTGTTGTTTGCTTGTTGCTGCAAGTTGTTCCGTTTCCAGCATCGCGACTTGCAAAGAATCCTGCGGCAGACAGCTATTAATCAGCTCAATAAGCTTTCTCAATAAGCGCTCGATTTCGTTGCTCAGAGCAAACCCAATATTAATCCGAACACAATCATCGTAGCGTTGCGATTCGGTAAATACGCTGCCAACCCGTATATCCATATTTGATTTAATCGCCTCGGCATTGAGTTTATCTGAACTTAAACCAGCGACCTGAAGCCAAAGTACCAGACCGCCATCAGGCTGAGTAATGCGGCTGTTTTGCGGCAAATGCTGAGCTAAGAAGCGGGTGTAATCTTGCTTGTTGATCGCCAACTGCTGTCTGGTTCGCTTGAGATGGCGGCTGTAAGCGCCCGTTTGAATGAAATCGGCTATCGCTGTTTGAATAAGCGTGGGTACGCCCTCGTACTGTTGAGTATATTTTGCAACGAACTTACCTGGTCGGCACCAACCCAAACGGTAACTTGGTGAAAGAGTCTTAGAGAAAGAGCCACACCAAATCACATAGCCACTTTCATCGTAATAAGCCGTCGGCAAATGCCATTTATCCGAATGATTCAGTTCGAAATACACGTCATCTTCAATCACAGGAATTTGATACTGGCTTGCGAGCAGACTTAAGCACTTTTTCTGTTTAGCCGACATGGTTATGCCTTGCGGATTCATGTGCGTGGTGCAAAATAGCCCCGCTTGCGCTTGCTTGTTTTGAAACAGTCGCTCCAGAGCATCGAGATCGATGCCATCTTCTACAGATGGAATCTCAATGACTTTTAAACCCAAGTTAGCAAGTAATTCCAACAACCCGTTAAAGCACGGAGAGCTGACTGCAACGGTATCTCCAGCCTTAACACAGATCTGCAATGCTGTTTTTACTGCATCCATACATCCATGAGTAATCACAAGTTCATCCGGACGCAATGCAAATCCCAACTGACTGAAGTGAGAGCACAAAGCTTCCCGCAGAACAGGTTCACCCTGTTTATTTGGATACTGTGTCAATCTGGAAGGCGATTGCGTCATGACGCGGCGAAAACTCTTATCCAAGGCGCGTTGCTCTGTGACATCCAACTCAATACAAGCGATGCCTAGTGGCCCCGATTTCACTTGAGGTTTTATGCGTGGCCTAACGTTTGTCGCGAGCTGAGTCGCAAATCGCTGCCAAGATGGCGTCGCCACAACCGGCGTTTGTGAACAGATAAAGAACCCTGACTGAGGACGAGCTTCGAGCCATCCTCTCTGTTCTAAATCTTGATAACAACTTACCGCCGTAGAAACACTCACATTATGCTGTTTGGCAAACAAACGTAGTGAAAGCATACGGTCACCATGCTTAAGTTTGGAGGACTGAATATCTTCAATGATCTTCTCTGCTAACTGTTTGTATTTCTGCATAGCGATAAATTGTACTGATTAAATTTTAAATAATTGTATCTGTACTGGTTTAGTAACTCAAGTAATACTCTGACCATATTGTGAACACTAGGAGTTTATTGTGCAGGGAAAACATTTATTACTCGTTATTGGGGTTATGGTCATTTGGGGCGTGAATTTTTCCGCTATCAAACTCGGTGTAAACCAACTCGATCCTTTTTTAATTGCGGCTGCTCGATTCATACTGGCGACTTTTCCCATTATCTTTTTTGTCAAAAAGCCTAACGTCCCAATTAAATACTTAATGGCTTACGGTTTAGTCTTCGGTACAGGCATTTGGGGTATGGCGTATTGCTCCATTGCTTTTGGGCTTTCATCGGGAATGGCCTCGGTTTTGCTGCAGCTGGACGTGTTAACCAGTATCGCGGTAGGCGCTTTGCTTTATAAAGAAGTGATCACCAAACAAATGTGGTTTGGGATTCTCGCGGCACTGATTGGTTTAACTCTGTCGATTATCTATACCAATGGCAACATCACCTTGCTGGGGTTTGTCTTCATTCTTATTGCAGCCATTTGCTGGCCTATGATGGGAGTGATTATCCGCCATTCAGGAACCAAAGCGCCATTCGCCTTTAACATCTGGGGAATGTTGTTTGCCCCTATTCCGCTTGTTCTACTGAGCATTGCTATTAATGGAGTGGAAGGCCTAATCACCACTTACGAGCAGTGGAATGGCAGTGCATGGTTCTCGGTATTGTTTCAAGCCTACCCGACCACCCTATTCGGTTACTGGGTTTGGAACAAAATGGTACTCAGCTATCCAATGTCGAAGCTTGCACCGCTAACCCTGTTAACCAGTGTGTTTGCTTTACTTAGCGGATATCTGTTTTTTGGTGAAACGCTCTCCACCGTTCAGTGGATTTCGTGCACGCTATTTTTAGCGGGTATTGTTGCTGTGATCTATCCGAGCAAAGAGAAGCCGACCATCAGCATCGGGAAATCTAAATATCGGCGCATTCCTACTTAATAGTGACATGGTTTATCTGTATACTTGGCGGCTGTTTATCACTCGTGCAGCCAAGTTTCAGAGCTTGCCTAGTGGTAAGAAAACCAGATTAACCAAATGCGGAGAACTTGATGACTGAGCAAAATGTTGGGCAGATTCTCAAAGCCTTCAACAGTATTGAAGCCAAAATTGAACAACAAAACAGTGCTTTAAGAGAGCTCAACCTGAAAGTAAAAACGCTGGAAAGCCAAAACAAACAATTGGCACAAATGATCAACAAGCTTCAGACGCCAGCAGCGCCAAAAACCGATGTTGAACAGGTAGCGCTAACCAAACAGTTTCAGGCTAACGTTGCGAAAAGCTTGGATTCGATTGAAGACAAGTCTAAGAAAGCGATAGAACTGATTAAAGCGAACTCGGGCAGTAAAAAGCGCGCTTGGCCGTAAATATAGATTGGGTTGAAGAAGGGTGAGGGTCAAAGTGGCCACCTATCTATAACCCTCATTTACGACTCAAACCAAGATAATATCTGAACGCATACTATAAAGAATAAACAAAACCTCTTCCTGCTCTCGTTGACCTATACCATTTTTCTGTAGCGCTTCTAGAGCATCATCAAGAACGGCCATGAATTCAACGGCAGAAATGTTCATCCCTTTATGAGCCGCTAGCATATCGGCACCTTTATAGACATTTGGCCCTCCACTACCAGTAATAAAAAATTCCGAAACAGTTTTCTTGAGTTTATTCACATCTGACTTAGCGAAACGATTTGAGATAGAACGGTTACTAAGATGTAAGTCCACTATATCACTAGATATTTTGGTTATGGCCTCACTGCCACCTAATCTTTCAAATAACGACATACTCATACCTCTTTCTACTTGTTCTTAATTGGAACCATAATGTGTGCGTAAGGTGTATCTTTCCACATTACATAAGGTCCTCCGTTATAAGGGTCTTCACTCAAGTCCTTGAGCAAGTATTTGGGTACAGCGATCATAAGATGTGGTCCTTCTTTAACCCACACATCCCCATTGTTGGGATCTGTTGCCATAGGGTTTGCATTGCTCACATTTGCATCCCCCTGCAACATGTAAGAAATTCCCATTGAACTAGTTACAAAAGGCTTTCCTTCCGACGCAGACTTTAAGAAATCTTGCCATACAGAATCTACACACATAGGATGCAAATCGCCTGGCATAAGTGGAATTCCCGGATAACATACCCAGTCAGATGTACCCTCCCTTAATACGGTACCATCTACAGCCAATATTGTTGCAGTTGAACTAATATCTGTTGGGGCTGCACTCTCAGCTCTTTTTAGCAGCTCATTATTAGCCATTTGCCCTGACGAACAACCAAATAAAACGCTCATCGTAGCTAGTAAACATAATTGAAAGAATCTCATATAGCCTCCCGTTTCTTTCATCTGTCCCATCAAACATAGCCTCTAGAATCATTCTTTATGATGAGATTTTCATGAGAATTCGGTGTGATAATAATTATTTCTACTATTATCAATAACAGTAAAAGTCACCAAAATGGATGAACACGGTGAGGTCTATTGTAGAAACAACACGTGCTTCCGAGTTGAGTTTTCTAGAACAAGTATTTGATGAGCATGGCCCTGACGTAATTGGTTTATACGGGATTCCTGGCGTGGGCAAGACTACGCTATTAAATCAATTCATTAAACGTCACTCCAACCAATGTCTGACAATTAACTGCCAACATTTAGAACCAACGCCTAAAGCCTTCATCAAAAAGTTAAGTAAGTTAACCAATTGCGAAGATAATCTCTCTTCAATCTGTTGCTCAATTGCTCCGAAAACGATCTTGGTTATCGATCAGTTTGAATCATTAAACTTAATTGAAACTTGGCTCAGGCGAGAATTTGTACCACATATGCACGGGCAGCTAAGACTCATTTTTTCTGGTCGAATTCATCCCGATAGACAATGGGTCATTAATCCACCAGATAACAGTGAATTCCGCTGTATGAAACTTAACAGTCTCAGTTTTTCTGCTGCGGTTAGCTACTTACAGACTCTTGGTCATACACAAATAGTCGCTATGGGGATCAATCAATTCGCTCATGGACACCCACTAGCCCTTCAACTTGCAAGTTCAGCGGTTCTAGAACAGTCTCAGCGTAAGTTAAATGAAATCCCACCTAATGATGTGGTTCAAACATTGGTACAGTATTTTGTTGAGGATATAAAAGACCATCAGTTAAAACAGGCTTTGGAGGCGACAGCGATTGTCCGTAGGATATACGAGCCATTACTCACTGCGATGTTAAACGTTGAAGAGAATGTAGGTGCGTGTCTTTATAACGCCCTTTCGGAAATAGAATTCGTAGAGCATAGAGAAGATGGGCTGAGCTTACATGACATACTAAAAAACGTCATTTCAGCGAATATGAAATCTCAATACCCAATCCGCTACTGCCAATATAGACATCGTGCCTGTGTGTTGTTAAATGAAGAAATGAGACATTCGTCGCCGAGCCAACTCTGGCGTTATACCGCAGATATTATTTACTTGGTTGAAAACAGTGTTATCCGTTCAGCATTTTTCCCACCATTTGATCAGAGAGAATACAGTGTAGAGCCCGCAGATGAACATAACCGAGATGCGATATTTGCCATCATTGAAAAACACGAAGCTCCAGAGATGTATAGGGTCTACCAGCAATGGTGGGAGAAACAAATAAACACCTTTCACTGTATTAAAAACAGTAGCAATCAAACAGTAGGATTTTACTGCCTGATCAAACCTGGCGATGTATCTCTAGAATTAATCAACCAAGACCCAATCACTTCTCTCTGGGCTCAACATCTCTCTAATGACAAAAACAACTGCAACCTAAACCAATGCTTATTTATCAGGCGCTGGTTATCATTGAACGAAGGAGAATCATTATGTGGTGCACAGGCTGCATGCTGGCTTGATATAAAACGAGCTTATTTGGAAATGAGGCCAGAATTGAGAAGAGTTTATCTGACCGTGAACGATCTACAGCCCTATTCGCTCATCGCGACAGAACTTGGGTTCCAAGTATTGGATTTAGACTACCAGATTAACGATAAATCCTATTATTCAGCAATGCTGGATATGGGAGAAGGCTCTGTAGACGATTGGGTTTCGAAACGATTAATACAGGAGGTCAATCAGGAGCAAACGAATTTGGAGTTCCCTGACTGGTTCGATAGAAACGCCCGCCAATTAGTTCTAAGTCACACTCGTATCGATTTAACCCCCTTAGAATTCGGCACTCTAGAACTCCTACTCAGTCAACAAGGCACAGTGATTACTCGTAAAACGTTGCTTAAACAAGTATGGAAAATAGAGTATGAAGGTTCTAGTAACGTCGTAGATACCATCATACGGTCTTTGAGAAGAAAGTTGGATGATAAGGCCGATATCATCCAGTCAGTGAGAGGCGTTGGTTACCGTTATCGGCTTAATGAAAAGTAATTAAAGGCTTTTAACTCAAACTCGCCAAACGAGCTGCGAATCCCATAAAGAACATACCTAACAGACCATTACCTAGGTTCGCTAAGGCTTTGTTGTTCTTAAACAGTTGAGTAAGTGATGTGCCCAAAAAGATCAGAGCACTTAAATACACAATGCTGAACACTTCTAAAATGGTTGCCAAAATCAGGTAAGACGCCCAAGTGTGCTCATAGGTGTAATCAATAAACTGGATGAAGAACGACACATAAAAAAGAATCGCTTTTGGGTTGGTCAAACTCAAAGTGAGTGACTTAGCGAACACGTTTTCTTTCTTCTTAGGGCGCGCTATTTCTGCCCCCTCTTCACCTTTTTTGCTCATCAGTTGATGGATGATCTTAATACCTAAATACAGCAGGTAAGCCGCACCAAGATAGCGAATAATAGTGAACAAAACTGGAGAAGTTTGAATGAGTGAAGCGACCCCCAGATAAGAGAGCAGAATTAAAACAGCATCGCCGATCAACACACCAGACGCGGCTTGATAGCCAGCTTTCACACCCAGTGACGAGCTTGATTTCAATACATAAAGAGAGTTTGGACCCGGAGCAAGAATGATCATTGTCAGACCAACTAAATACGTCCAAATATTAATAACGCCAAACGCTTCTAACATCCTGTCCTCGACTTAACTATTCTACTTTTCAATCTGTATAACCAAAACAACGCACCATGTCTATATGTCACACAATACTTTGTGCAAACTTCGTATCGAACTTACCCGAGGATAACCTCAATACCTTGTTGTTTTAAAAAACTAAGGTCACTTTGCGAAGCGTTATCATCGGTAAGAAGAATAGATATTTGGTCAAAACGTCCAATGGTCGAAGGGTATATCTGTCCGAACTTACTCGAGTCGGTCAGTATGATATTTCGGCGCTGTTTCGCCAATATTGTCGAAGCGATATCTGCGCGCATCATATCCCGACTTGTAAAGCCCGTATCTTGATGAAAACCATCAACGCCTAGAAATGCGGTACTAAAATGGATATTTTCAATACACAGCTTGGTTAACGGGCCTACGAGACTTTCACCTTGATGCTGATATACCCCACCGAGCAATATGATATTGGCTGAGGTATTGCGAATGAGATGTGCGATATAGGCGGACGGGGTAACGATAGTAACGTCGCCACGCTCTGCTAGGGTTCTCGCTAACAAAGCATTTGCGCTTCCACCTTCGATCAGCACAGTTTCATTACGCGCAACCAAATCTGCGGCTTTGTTGGCTAGAGATTGTTTGATATTGAAATGAACCTCCAAGCGGTTATCAATATCATCACTTTGCAGAGTGGTCGCCGCACCATGAACACGTTTGAGATAACCTTCCTGCTCAAGAAAATTCAAATCTTGACGAATGGTAACGCCAGACACACCAATAAGTTCGACAAGTTCAGTAACTTGAATTCGTTTACGCTCATTAACTAACTGTACTATTTGATTTTGTCTAGCGTTCATAACACTGCTCTAAAATGAAAAGAGGCTCCATTATAGAGCCTCTCCTTTTCATTTGAAACCAAAGTGAAAGTTTAATTACAACTCATGTTCCGTACGAGCAATGATATCGTCCTGCGCATCAGGAGATAATGCCGTAAAGAATGCTGAATAACCTGCGACTCGAACAACCAGATCGCGGTATTGTTCTGGGTTCCTCTTCGCGGCTAATAAAGTCTCACGAGAAACAATATTGTATTGAACATGCCAGCCTTTGTGATGGTTAAAGAAGGTACGAATTAGCATTGATAACTTCAGTTTGTCGCTCTCAGATTCAACAGCCGCAGGGCTTAACTTCTGATTAAGCAGTACTCCACCTAGAATCTTATTCGCTTGGATCTTACCGACAGAATTATAAACCGCCGTTGGTCCAAGTCTATCTGAGCCAGAAGCAGGGCTAGCCCCTTCCGCCAGTGGTGTTTTAGCTTTGCGGCCATCAGGAGTAGCCATCGTAGAGGCGCCAAACGGGACATTGGCAGAAATACTTGAAGTACCTGCGTAGTAACCACCACCAATCGGTCCACGTCCATGACGTGTATTCACAAAGTTGTCGAGTTCATCAATGTAGACCTGATAAGCCTGCGCAAGTAGTGAGTCGACAGAATCATCGTCATTACCATACTTAGGTGCAAAGTTGATAAGACGTTGACGTAGCTGTTCTTGTTCAGAACTTGCGAAATTATCAGCAAGAGCTTTAGCCAGCTCAGGTTGCGAAATCTGAGCGTCATCAAAGACCATGTGTTTAATCGCAGCAAGGCTATTACCTAAGTTAGCAATACCCACTTGCAGCCCCGATACCCAATCGTATTTTGCTCCGCCCTCTTTGACAGTTTTGCCTCGCTCTAAACAGCTATCGACCAACGACGAACAGAAAATATCATGAGCTTGTTGCTCAAGCACAGTGTCCACAACGGTATCAATTTCGATAGATTTACGAGTGTAGTAGCGGATTTGCTCTGCCCATGATGCCATCACTTCATCGAAGTTAGCGAAGCTGCCTTCCGCCAGCGATTTTTCGTGCGCTAAGAAGGTTTTACCTGAAGTCGCATCTTCGCCCTTGTTCAATGCCGCAAGCAAAATTCGCGCGAAGTTGATAAAGCTCATTCCCGTACAACGGTAGCCCCATTTCCCCGGTACCGCAGTCTCTATACAACCAATAGAGGCATAGTTGTAAGCATCTTCTTTCTCTACCCCCAGCTTAATGAATTCAGGGATGACAATTTCATCATTATTAAATGCTGGCATTCCAAAACCGCATTTAATCACTTCAATACAGCCCATTAGGAATTCTTGATTTAGCCCCTCGTGATAGCGAACGCTCAAGTTAGGTTGTGTTGAACGAAGCTGGCCACAAGATTCCAGAATCGCCCACGACAGAGGATTAACAGCATCTTCTGGTTCGCCGTTCGCATTGAGTTTTTGCCCACCAATGCAGACATTTTGATACAGAGGTGAACCCGCTGACGCTTTAGAGTGAGCGCCCGAACGTATCTTGTTCACTTCTAACAATTTCAGCCAGCAACTTTGTAGCAATTCAAGCGCAAAGCCTTTCTCAAGCTTACCGCTCTCCAAATCAGCGACATAGAATCGATTAAGGAACTGATCCATTCGGCCAAACGAAACCGAGTGTCCGTTCGATTCTATCTGTAGCATCAGCTGAACAAAGTAAGACAGTTGCAAAGCTTGCCAGAAGTTCTGTGGAGCGTGGTAAGCCACGTAACGACAGTTTTCAGCGATAGCTTCCAGCTCGGCTTTACGTTCTGGACGCGATTCTGCTTGCGCCATTTCCGCCGCCAGTGTGGCATAGCTAGCCATATGCTCTTGTATCGCTAAAAGCACGATTTCTGTCGCTTTGTAGAATTGCTCTTTTCTGAGCCCCTCGAATGTCGATATGTCATTGTGGGATCTTAATTCGCGAACTTCCGCAATTAGTCCATTCATGCCTATTTTGAGAATTTTTTCGTTATCAACCGCAAGGTGAGCATCACCTGAAGTCATGTTACCTTCAGCTTTGATGATGGTTGTTGCGAGGATATCTTGCTGCTCATCCGTAAACAGTCCATAACAGCGATCTTGCACTGTTTTACCTCGCCAATATGGCGTCAGTGAATGAATGATTTCTTTATCTTGTTCAGTAACCGCGAAACCAGCTCCGGGTCTATCGGCCAAGTCGTCAATCTCTGCTTCTATCCAACGAACGGTGTACTCAGGAAATATAGGTGCAGCTCTTAACTTGCTCGCTTGGTTACCAACAATGAGCTCGTCATTTTTAATCCAGATAGTACGAGTTTCAAGATGCTCTTTAAGTGCCAGAGCGCGTTGAATAATCACAGGTTTATCTTCATTTTCGGCGTATGCGCGTGTATATGCTTGGGCTCGCTCGGTACAAACCGGCGGCGTAACAATATTAATCAGTTCCGATTTGTGCGCTTTAATTCGCTCAGGTAAGTAATTTAAATCCATGATTAGCCTCTCACAGTGACATTGAGTTGAGTATGTTTACGCGCGTATTGTTGAGCTCTCTCTAAAAGTTGGGGGTTGCTCAGCGGTTTGTCTGAGCACAAGTACGGCATATCCAATAAACGGTATTTGTTGATCCCTAGTGTGTGGTAGGACAACAAGTGAAGTTCTTTGCAGCTTTGTAGAGAAGCAGCAAAGTCGATAATTTGTTTGAGTTCTTGGTCTGTATCGTTGAACTCAGGCACAACAGGTACACGGATAACGATGCGCTTGGCGATAGAATCTAATTTGCGGAAATTTTCCTTGATGCGCTTAAGTGAACCTTTAGCCCATTGATTGAATTTGACCTCTTCCGTGTGTTTCAAATCGGCTAGCCAGCAATCAATAAAAGGCGCGACTTTTTCAACGTTTTTCCAAGGTGCGTGCATACACGATTCAATCGCAGTAGAGACACTGTTTTGCTTCAGTTTTTTGGCGATATCGGCAACCAGATCCGCTTGCATCAAGGGTTCGCCACCAGAAAACGTAACGCCTCCAGAGCTTTGGTCATAGAAGGGTTTGTCTTTCATCAATTCTTTGAACAGTTGTTCAGCATCTGCTTCTTGCCCACACACGGTTAGCGCTTGTGTCGGGCAGATATTGTCTAGTTCCGCGAGATCTTCATTGGTAAGCAAATCTCTATCGATCGAAATAGCACCATCTTGCTTGCTGATTGCCGAGCACGCTTTACTGCATATGTCACAATCTTTTAGGCAGATTCTCTGATCAAACAACAGCGAACGTTTTTCACTACGACTTTCAGGATTCTGACACCAAGGGCAAGCAAGCGAACATCCCTTCAAGAAAAGGATAGAACGGATTCCATCACCATCATGGGTTGAAAATCGTTGAATGTTGAAATACATGCCTTTCACCTAATAGCGCTAAATTCGATAATCTAGCTTTTCAAATTTTCTATATTTGAAATAATCAAACTTTCAAATGAAAGTTACATTGATCAAAATCAAAGGCTGGATAGGTAGTGTTCTTTATAGTTATGGCAACGATGAAACTGAGATCTCGAACAGAGAGAGAAATATCATGATTGAACTGTACCTAGACACAGCCGATGTCGAACAGACAAAACGTTTTAACCAGTGCCTGCCACTGAAAGGAATTACCACCAATCCAAGTATTCTGGCCAAATCAAATCAAGGGCTAAAAAAGACACTACAAGGCATGCAACAAGCATTAGGTGGTACACCAAGATTCCATGCTCAAGTGGTCAGTTCTACAGCCCAAGAGATGTTGGAAGAAGCGCGCCAGATTAACGAACTGCCTTACGATATGGTGGTAAAAGTTCCAGCAACGGAAGTTGGCTTAACGGCAATTAAGTTAATGAAAAAAGAGGGAATTCAAGTTCTCGCCACTGCTATTTATTCGGCTCAGCAAGGCTTTTTGGCCGCGCTATGCGGTGCTGATTACCTTGCGCCGTATGTAAACCGTATTGATGCAATGAATGGTAACGGCGTGGAAGTTGTTGCCGATCTTCAACTGCTTTTAGACCAAAATCAGTTGCCTGCAAAGATACTTGCTGCGAGTTTCAAAAATACTCAGCAGGCGATGGAAGTGATGAAACTTGGTATCGAAGCTATCACACTTCCTGTCGATGTTGCTGCTGCAATGTTTGCTCATCCAGCGGTTGCACCAGCAGTTGCACAGTTCGATAAAGACTGGAAGGAAGCATTTGGCGACAAGCTTTCATTTGAAAGCTAACGAATCGTAAAAGTAACAATTGGCTGACCTTATGGTCAGCTAATTGTATTAGCAGTAATAACAATAAAAACGCCACAACCTTTTTGCAGCGTAATCTGGCTATTCTGATGCAGAAGAACCGTGGCTTGATTTGGTATTGCGATACTTTGTTGTATCGCTTGCGACTGTACCAACAACTCACAATCGCTGTTGGCATAGAAACCTGTGAACAGCGTGCTCGTATCGATAGTAATAACGCGACATGCAGGAGAGAAAACCGCTTCCACTTCCGAACTGGCTTTGCCTTCTCTCACCATAATGTTGAGATCTTCAATTGCCCCATTTGATAGAGTCGCATAGGTACTATCACCTCCAGCGAAATGCGCAACAGACAACACTTGTTCAAGGTTATGTTGATACTCTTTTTGTGCGTTTTTATGGGACAAATGCATCCCACTACCCTTCAGCAAAACAAGCGTACGATGCAAACCAGAAAAATCAGAGAACGCACCATCTTCAACCACAGCAGCTTGGCTAATGCGATACAGCACCCCATCGTTTTCTCGACTCACCGCAATTTCTAACGTTTCACCCAAGCCATTTTTCCACGGCATACGCAGATAGTCAGATTGAGGAACTACGCTAAACAAGTTTGAGTGATTAGACATCGTAAATAACCTTCTTAATCACTTTAGAGAACTCTGAACGGCTTATAACATCTAGCTCATGTCGTCCTTCGCTAATAACTTGCTTACCTGCAACAAACACATCTTTCACCACATTTTCGCTGCATGCGAACAACCAACGATTCAATACATCTTTGGTTTCGCTTGCGCCAATAAACGGATGGCTATCATCAAGCACCATAAAGTCTGCGCGTTGACCAACCGCTAAACCTAGCTCTACGCCACATGACTGATTGCCGCCCAATAACGCTTGCTTAAACAGGTTATCACCAATGCTGGTTTGTTCGCCTCGATATAGACGATTACGTTGTTGATCACGAAGGCGTTGTCCGTATTCGAGAATACGCAGTTCTTCAACAATCGACAGGCTCACATGGCTATCTGAACCGATACCCCAGCGACCATTTAAACGTTCAAATTCAACACCAGGGAAAATGCCGTCACCCAAGTTTGCTTCTGTCGCCGGACACAAACCCACTACCGCTTTGCTGCTGGCAATTGCATTGAGTTCGTATTCATTCAGATGTGTCGCGTGGATTAAGTTCCAACGCTCATTCAAACCCACATGTTCATGCAACCACTCAACAGGACGTTGACCACTCCATGCCAAACAGTCATTCACTTCTTTCTGCTGTTCAGAAATATGAATGTGTACCACTTTGTTGCTGTCTGATGAGCTCAATACTTCTTTGATTTGCTGCTCTGTTACCGCACGTAGTGAATGGAAACAGATACCAAGGTTGTGCAGCTTAGAACCTGCTAAGGCTTGTTCACATTGACTTTGCAGTTCCAAATAAGAGTGTGACGAATTGATAAAGCGAGCTTGACCTTCGTTCGGAGCAAGCGCACCAAAACCAGAATGAGAATACAAAACAGGTAACAGAGTCAGACCGATACCAGAGCGATCCGCGGCATTGATCAACTGATGAGACATCTCAGCTCGGTTGGCATAGTGTTTACCTGCAACATCATGGTGTAAATAGTGGAATTCACCCACTTGGGTATAACCCGCTTTAAGCATGTCGATATAAAGCTGAGTAGCGATAATGTTGGCTTGTTGTGGCGAAAGCTTTTGTACAATTTTGTACATCAGATCGCGCCAACTCCAAAAGCTATCATTCGGGTTCAAACACACTTCTGCCATTCCCGCCATTACACGTTGGAAAGCATGTGAATGCACGTTTGCTAAGGTTGGCAATACTGGGCCAATAAGCTTTGTTGCCCCCTCAAGCGCTGAAGTATCCGATTCGACATGAGTAAACACTCCATCGGTGACTTCGAAAGAGACGTTGTTATGCCAACCATCAGCAAGCCAAGCTCGCTCAGCAAAGAAATAATGACGTGTTTGAGTCCCTGTCATGGTGAATTCCTAGTTCAAAAAAGTAATCACTTGCGCTGTTTAAAATAAGTGTAATTTAGCTTTATATGTATATACAAGTTATATTTCCCCACTCAATTCACTTACAAAAATAAGGGTATTTAATACAGAAAAAAGTGAGATAAACGCAATAAATATTTAACCTCTCACTTGCAACAACGTTTTATGACAGCTAGATTAACAAATGTATATACATTTAATGAAGATAACGGAGTATCTGTCAAATGAGTCAGCCAAATTGTGTTCGTTCACCATTCGAATTTCATCAAGGAAGCGTCCCACTGTTAGTGAGTATGCCTCATTCTGGTTTAGGTCTGACTCCAGAAGTTGAACAAGGCTTGACGGAAGCCGCTAAGAAACTTCCAGATACTGATTGGTTTATTCCAGAGCTTTATGAGTGTGTAAAAGAACTGGGCGCGAGTGTCATTTCAGCTAACTATTCTCGCTACGTGATTGACCTAAATCGACCAAGTGACGACAAACCACTCTACACAACAAAAACTACAGGCTTGTTCCCAGAGATCCTCTTCGACTCCACTCCAGTTTTCGTTGATGGTAAAGCACCAAGCGAAAGTGACCACGAACGCTATAAAGAACAGATTTGGCATCCATACCATTCCACAATTGAACAAGAACTCGCGCGCCTTAAATCTATTCACGGCTACGCAATCTTATTTGATGCCCACAGTATCGCCGCGCAAGTACCTATGTTGTTCGAAGGGACGTTGCCTGAGTTCAACTGGGGAACCAACCAAGGCGAATCATGCAGCAGCGCAATTGTCGATGCTGTGATGGGTGCGGTATCTGACCGCTATAGCCAAGTGCTTAACGGACGTTTCAAAGGCGGTTTTATTACTCGCGGATTTGGTAAGCCGAGCGAAAACGTTCACGCCATTCAGCTTGAAATGTCACAAGACACTTACTTAAACAATGACGCACTCGCTCAAGGGAGATACGAGTTAGATGCGAACAAAGCCATCAAAATTAAATCGCAACTCAACGCGATTTTAAGTGCTGTTCTAAAAGCACAGATTTAACTGTTCAAAGCAATAAAATTATTTGCCGTTTGGATGAACGGCAAGAGAAGAGCGTATAGAACGCCAAGATTAAAAGTTCAGTCAAAAACACGGAGCACGGGGCAGAACGACTGCCTACGTGCAAAGTTTCACTCACTAAGGAAGGTAACTATGGAAGCAACTGGATCCATACTCACGAAACCTGTTTGGTCTTCAGCACTGAAACTGGTTCTGTTTAGCCTTATCGGCATCATCTTTTTCTTTGTACCGATCGAAATCAACGCAAAATCCACTATTCCACTCGACCACATGGTTTCTTGGCTACGTGCAACATCACCTAAAGGTGTTGAGATTTATGCACTGCTGATGATCATCGCTGGTAGCGTCTACCCTTTTGTTACAGGCAGTTGGAACGCAAACATAACGCAGAAAGTGCTTTCTGTGCTTAAAGTAGTCGGCGTAATTACTGCGCTAATGGAGTTTTTTTCAGTCGGTCCAGCACTGCTATTTGAAAAAGACATGCTGCCATTTCTATTTGGCAAGCTTGTTGTGCCAGTAGGTCTGATTGTTCCTGTTGGCGCAATTTTCTTAGCGTTTTTAATCGGCTTTGGTTTGCTTGAAATGGTTGGCGTGCTGCTTCAACCTGTGATGCGCCCTATTTTCAAAACACCGGGTAAATCAGCCATTGATGCTGTTGCTTCTTTTGTAGGCAGCTACTCAATTGGTCTTCTTATTACCAACCGCGTATACAAATCCGGTCAGTACTCAGCAAAAGAAGCAGCCATTATCGCTACAGGCTTTTCAACCGTTTCAGCAACCTTCATGGTCATCGTGGCTAAAACATTAGGCTTGATGGAGATTTGGAACCTGTTCTTCTGGAGCACATTGGTTCTGACTTTTGTCGTTACCGCTATTACGGTACGTCTACGTCCACTTGCTCGTTTAGATGATTCAAAGCCGATTGCTGATGAGGTTCCAAGTGATCTGCCACGCATCAAACAAGCCGTGAATGAAGGTCTTCAAATCGCAGACAAATCTGAGCCAGTGTTAAGTAGCATCTTTAAGAACCTGAAAGAAGGTCTGTTAATGGCAATGAGTATTCTGCCATCAATCATGTCTGTGGGTTTGATCGGCTTGCTACTTGCTAAATACACACCTGTCTTCGAATGGTTGGGTATCCTGTTCTATCCATTCGCTTGGATAGCGCAAATGCCAGATCCTATGTTGGTTGCAAAAGCTTCAGCGACGGGCCTTGCTGAGATGTTTTTACCTGCACTGATTGCAGCGAAAAGTGACTTCATTACTCGCTTTGTGATTGGTCAGATTTCTATCTCTTCCATCTTGTTCTTCTCTGCGTCGATCCCTTGTATTTTGTCGACTGAGATTCCAATCTCAGTGAAACAGATCGTTGTAGTTTGGTTCCAACGTACTGTATTAACGCTGCTGCTAAGTTCTCCAGTGGCATATGCGATTCAGCATTTCACGATGAGCTAGTAGCGGTTAGATGAATGAAAAATCCCCGCAGTTATCACTGTGGGGATTTTATTTAAATAGTCAGAAAGTATATCAAGCTATTTATTACCGAATAAGCGCCTACCAGGAGTAGTTTAAGGCAGCATTAAACGATCGACCTGGATTGTAGTAGTTCGCTGTACCTGAACCCACAACATATTGCTTATCTGCTAAGTTATGAACATTCAATGACAGTTGCGCTGATTTTGAAATACGGTAAGCGAATGCAGCATCAAATAGAGTTGCAGCTTCACTTTTCGCAGTATTAGCGGCGTCAAAGTAATAAGAACCTACGTAACGTGTCCCTAAACCTATATCCATCGTTTCATTCGGCAGGGTGTAATAACCCCAAAAAGAAGCGCTGTAGTTGGGTGCTGTTACGAACTCATTCCCATCTAGGACATCACCGTTCCGAGTGCTGCCACGCACAACTTCAGACTTCATGTATGAGTATCCACCCGTAACATTAAAGCTATCTGTTATTTCAGCTTTCACTTCTAAATCAAGACCACGCACACGAGTTTCACCAATAGTTTCTCGTTCAATCGTTCCGTTATCCTGAACGATAGCCATAGTTACATCATTCTTCTTAAGATCGTAAACCGCAGCAGAGAAAAGCGCATTCATGCTTAGTGGCGCAAACTTCACTCCCACCTCTAACTGCTCGCCTCGTTCTGGCTTCACACCGATACTAGGTGGAGCAACAGATTCGACCTGACTGATATAGGTTGACCATTCTTGCGTTACTTTTACGGTAAACGCGCCGCGAAGAGATGTCTCCGAAAACTCATCGCTTGAATAACTATTGCTGATATTTCTGTTTGCTAAATCCATATAGTCATGGCGAGCACCCAGCGTAAGAATGTATCGGTCATCCAATGATAAGTTTTGCTGAATAAACACAGACTTCGTTGTCTCATCCTGATCATTTTTACTGTATGGCGCGCCGATAATCGGAGTACCAGAGTATGATGGATTGCTGATGTTTATGCTGGTTGTTGTTCCATACACTGACGCTTCCTGAGTCGAAGCATCACGATATTCCAAGCCAATTAAAGTACTGCTATCAATGCGTTCAAAGCTGGCGTCATATTGCAGAATGGTGTTACCAATAAGCTGCTCTGACTGTGTATCGGTTCCGAAATAGTAACGAGCAATATCGCTACCCGTTCTTCCTTCGTAATCATACAAATACACATAACCAAAATCGTCTTCGAGTTTGCTGTAACGCAAGTTACCACTCAGTGAGATTCCGTTATCAAAATGATGCGCGACTTGAGCGGTAATATTTGTGCGTTCTACATCGTGTTTGTTGTAGTCAGGTTCACCGTAGAATTCACTACGGTCATACTCTCGATCTAGTGGATAGCCCCCACTGTTCGGTGTGGTGTCTCGACCAAGATAATCAACAATTAACGTTGCCGTTGTTTGTACAGATGGCTGCCACGTAATACCACCCATCACAAATTGAGAGTTGTCTTTTGAATAATCGTATTCAAGATCGCTGTCTTTGATTTTGGTGGTAAAACGATAGGCGACCGTTTCAGATTCATTCAGTGTGTCACCAAAATCCAAACCAATCTCTTTATTATCGAACGAACCATATGAGACATAAGTATTACCAAAACGCTCAAACTTGGGTCTTTTACTCACAAAGTTTACTGAACCCCCAGGGTCGGCAGGTCCAAACAAGGTTGAGTTCGCGCCACGAATTACTTCAACACGTTCATAAGCATAAGGATCTTCACGAACTCCGCGCATCGAACCTAGTGTCATACCGTCGCGATAAGTCGTTGCTTGATAACCTCGAATCATAAAGTAATCGTTGCGGTCATCAGAACCGTAGTAATCTGTCACCAAACCCGGTGAATATTGCAGAATTTCTTCTGTGGTCGTCGCATTACGTTGGTTGATCTCTTTTTCTGTAATAACGGAAACCAAAGCTGGCGTATCTAGAACATTGGTCGCGACCTTACCCCCAACGGACAACTCCTCAACAACTGTCGTTTCTGAATCCGTGGGTAGAGGTTGTCCATATACAGTAATCGTGTTGACACGATAAGACTGCTCTTCTTGGGCGCTACTTTGAACTTCTGAATACACAGAACCAGAATAAGAAAGAACAGGAACAAAACAGAGAAGTAAGTGCATTGCACTATACCGTTCCTTACCACTTCTAATATTTTCCATTGTTAATAACCCTATACTGCTAGTTTTTTATTGTTATTTCATACTATTGATAATGCAAACGATAATGCTTACTATTTGTAATTAATTAAATTGATATATAGTTATCAACCGATGCCTAGAGAGAAACAACCTAATGGAGCTACGCCACCTCAAATATTTTTTAGCGGTCGCTGAAACACAAAACATTCGATTAGCCGCTCAAAGAGTTCATGTCACTCAACCTGCGATATCAAGAAAAATCAAAGAATTAGAAACAGAACTGGGCGTTCAATTGTTCGACCGTCTACCTAAAGGATTACGCCTCAATCGCGCAGGAAAGATTTATCAAAAACAGTTAGGAGCAGTAATCAGACAAATTGACGACGCCAATGAGCATGTTCGTCAGTTTACCCATACAGAATATGGTTCTCTGGCTTTGGGTGCTCATGACTTTGTTCTGTGGGAAGGGCAAATTAATCAGTGCATTAACCAGTTTCGCCATGATAACCACCACGTTGAGCTGGAAGTGTATTCAGATACCCCAATGGTGCTGCTTAAACGCTTAGAATTAGACCAAATTGACGGTGCATTTCTCTATCATTTTTCTGAGTTGCCATCGGAGTACTCCGTTCACCCAATAGCTCAGGACAAACTGGTTCTTGCTTATCCTTCAAACTGGGGAAAAACTTTCTCGCCAAAAACCAGCATTGAAGAGCTGAATCTATTACCCTCTGTTCGATTACCAAGAAGCGTTGATCCTTACTACTATGACTGGCTGGAAGTTTTGTTCCAAGAGATAGGCTGGACACCGGAAGTAACACAGTGGGCTCATGGTGAGAGCACCATGCTAGGATTGGTTGCAGCGGGCAATGGGGTTGCAATAGTTAATGAGCGTCATTTCACGCGACCATCCAATATGTTGTGCTCTACACCTTTGGATGTGTTGCCACACACTTCTCCACTTAGCTTTGTGTATAAAAACACCTCTGACAATCCTGCACTGATGGAGTTTTTGCAGCTACTATCCAAATAGGACAGACTTCCACATATCTTTTGTCGAAGCCGTGAAAATGGGTCAACTATTTTAGCTTGTGTCGACCTATAGGAATCATCATAGGAATATCTGAAATCGGATCGATAATGACATGGTTGTTCAAACCAAATACCGTTTGAATCGTATCACTAGTAAGAACTTGTTTTGGCTCGCCATGTGAGTGAAGCTGCCCGTTTATCATCGCTAATAAGTAGTCTGAATAACGGGCGGCTAAATTAAGGTCATGTAGAACCATTACTATGGTGATCCCCCTTTGTAAATTGAGGTCTACCAACAAATCTAATACTTCAATTTGGTGCGTCACATCTAAAAATGTCGTCGGCTCATCAAGCAACAAGATGTCCGTCTCCTGCGCTAGTGCCATGGCAATCCACACACGCTGACGCTGCCCGCCGGACAGCTCATCAACTTCTCTGTCTATCAGGTCAGTCAGCTTTGTCACTTCCAAAGCATTAGCGATCGCTTCATCATCTTTACTATTCCAACGAGACATTAAGCCGTGATGTG
Source organism: Vibrio sp. Hal054 (assembly GCF_037162405.1). NCBI lineage: Bacteria > Pseudomonadati > Pseudomonadota > Gammaproteobacteria > Vibrionales > Vibrionaceae > Vibrio > Vibrio sp. Hal054. The sequence goes on from NZ_JARLUT010000002.1 coordinate 646,649, forward strand.
GATGGCGACCGCGACTAACGAGATCGCCAACGGTGATCCCTTCTGGAGCTATCGGGGACTGAGGCAATAAACCCAAAGTGCGAGCTAATGCTCGTGTTGGGCTTTTATGTACCGATTTTCCATCAAGCAAAACTTGACCGTTTGAAGGCGTTAATAACCGAGATAGGGTTCTTAACAATGTGGATTTACCACAGGCATTTGCCCCAACAATTGAAGTGATTTTTCCCGGAGCAATCTTAAGCGAGAGATCTTTTACTATCGTTTTTTCGCCATAACCAGCAAACAACTGCTCTACTACAAGTTCATGAGCTTTGGTCACAACGCTCCCCCTTTACGATTAACGCGAATAATTAAATAAATAAGATATGGAGCACCCAACGCACCCGTGATAACCCCAACCGGATAGCGGCTTGGAAGAACAAATTGTCCGATGTAATCCCCAGCTAACACTAATACGGCACCGACCAGCGCAGCAGGAACGAGTAGAGATCCGTTAGAACCGACTATGCGAGCAGCGATAGGTCCGGAAAGAAAGGCGACAAAAGCGATGGGTCCAGTCACAGCAGTGGCAACAGCAATCAAACCAACAGCGCATACAATTACGGTAATTCGGGTAAAGGTGATGTTTACACCCAGCGCCGCAGCGGTATCATCCCCCATTCTTAATGCTTCTAAAGACTTATTTTGACTCAGCAGTAAGCCACCGAAGATAACCAGTGACACCAATAACGGTACACTTTGATTGAGTTGTACTGAATTGACACTTCCGGTTAACCAACGCATCGCCTCTTGCAGATCCCACGGTGAGGCTTGCGACAGAAGATAGGCGATATAACTTTCAATCATGGCTGACACGCCAATACCCACTAAAATCAAACGCGTCCCCGCCACACCATTTTTGTAAGAAAGCCCATAAACAGTCAGTGCAACTGCCAAACCTGCCAAAATGGAGAAAAACGCAACGGCAGAGCCATCCATATTAAGAACGATGATTGCAAAAACGGCAGCAGCGCTGGCTCCAGAACTTACACCAACAATGTCTGGGCTGGCTAAAGGGTTACGCAACATGGTCTGAAATGCGACACCCGCTAATCCAAAACTCATTCCAACCAGTAATGAAATCATCGCTCTCGGTAATCGTAAATGCCCAACGGTAAAACTCGCACCGAGCATATTCTCGCCCTTTAAGACCCTCCAGACGATAGATGGAGGAGTATAAGATTGCCCCAATACCAACGTTAAACACCAAGCTGACACCGCTAAAATGGTTAAACCAACAATGATCAGCGCCCAGCATCGCATACGTTGCTTACGGGCTTTTTTCACCCTTTGCAAAAGAAATAATTCAGCGGACATCATAGTTCCCTAACTCGCTGACGACGTACTATCCAGATAAAAAACGGCGCGCCAATAAATGCAGTCACTACGCCAACAGATAATTCACTCGGACGGGAAATGATTCGCCCAACAATGTCTGCCAGTAGAAGCAGACTCGCACCGCCTACCGCAGAGAAAGGCAACAACCAGCGATGATCAACACCCACCAATAGACGGCAGAAATGCGGCACAACTAAACCGACAAAGCCTATCGGCCCACAAATTGCCGTTGTCGCACCACAGAGCAATATTGCTCCAAGTCCAGCAGCACTCCGAGCCAGAACTACATTCTCACCCAAGCCTGCAGCCAGATCGTCCCCCAGTGCCAAACTGTTTAGTTTTCTCGCGGTTAATGTAGTAATCATTAAGCCAACGATCAAAAAAGGCAGCACAAAAACAATGGTTTCAAATGTCGCGCCACCGACACCACCGATTTGCCAAGAACGAACCCCACCCGCAATATCGTTGCGTGGTAACACCACCGCAATAGTAAAACAGGACAAAGCCGCTGACGTTGCTGCGCCAGCTAATGCTAACTTAAGCGGTGTAGCTCCACCTCGCCCCATAGAGCCGATGGTGTAAACAAATGCGGCAGTCAGCGCTGCTCCTAGAATTGCCATCCAGACATAGGTTTTAATTTGATTCATTCCAAACCAAGCCAATCCGATGACAACAAAAAATGAAGCACCAATATTGACGCCAAGAATGCCAGGGTCTGCGAGCGGATTGCGAGTGACACCCTGCATCACAGTTCCTGCTAAGCCTAAAGAAGCGCCCGCAATCACTGCCAATACGGTGCGAGGAATACGCATAGCAACCGCGGCTTCACCTACGGTATTTAGGTTTCCTTGAATAGCACTGAAAATTTCAGCCCAAGATACTTCTCTCGTCCCTAACGCGACTGAGAGTAGAGACAAAAGAAACAGAACGATAAGTAAAGCAACGAGAGTCACTGAACGTGATAGTTCAAAACCCCACAGCGAAAACTGATTACTCTTGGAAATAGATATACTCATTGCGCTTTGCGTGCCGCCGCAGCCAACGCTTCAAGATAATCATCCAAAACCCAAGAGATGGATAACGGGGACGGATTAGCAGCAGTGGCTAGCGGTCCGCTTCCAAGCATGACAATTGAACCATGTTTAACCGCATTCATTTTTGCCATCAGTGGATTATGCGAGAGTGGCTTCAGTAGCTCTTCTCCGCCATAGGTAACGAAGATATCGACATCGTTAAATGCGTCGATTTGTTCAATACTGGCTTCACCTGAAAACTGTCCTGAACGACTCAAATCACGAATGCTTTGTGATGAGACGAGATTTAAGTCACTGAAGAATTTCACTCGCGTATCGTTGCCAGTGTAAAAGTGAATCACACTCAGATCCGTCGGATCTAAGTGGGTAATAAACATCGCGGACTTACCTTTCAGCTCTGGATATTGTGCCGCACGTGATGCTATATCTTGTTCAATACTCGCAATCAGATTATCCCCTTCTTTCGACATCCCCATACCAGCACTGTTTATGCGGATCATACTTCTCCAGTCCGTAGACCAAGGTGCGTTGGGATATGCCACCACTGGTGCAATCATACTCAGCGTTTCGTAATCGGAGCGACTCAAACCTGAATACGCTGCAAGAATCACATCCGGTTGCGTCGCTGCAACTGCTTCAAAATCAATACCATCACCTTCATCAAATAGTGTTGGCGTTTGTGCACCTAACTTATCTAAGCGTGCTTTTACCCAAGGCAGCACACCATCTCCATCATCGTCACCGAATTTCGCCGCAGCGAAACCAACCGGTACTACGCCCAACGCAAGAGGTACTTCATGATTAGCCCAAGCAACCGTCGCAATTCGCTCTGGCTTTTGCTTGATGATCGTTGTGCCAAAAGCGTGCTGAATTTTAATGGGATACCTAACGCTATCGTCAGCCCGACTGATTGTGGTGGTTAAAGAGAAAACTAAAACGGTAAAAATGGCTTTGAGATTTAACATATGGTGGCTTCGATTTTGGCGTCAACTTTATAACAGCGGCATCTCGTCCGAGATGGCATTTGACTCTGTCCTATGAGTTAGAACATGATAATGCAAACTAATTTCAAATGACACTAAGTATCATTTACAAATAGTTTACGACTGATAACCAAAACGAAAGTATAAAAACAGAGAAAGTAAAATGACTCAAATAACGACACTGGAAGAACTAAGAGAGCTCTATAACACACCTCATCCACTAGCTGTGGCTAAAGACATTAAACACATTGACCAGCACACTCGAACTTTCATTGAAAACAGCAGACTGTTTTTTCTCTCGTCTACTAATCAAGATGGATTTTTAGATATCTCTCCCCGCGGCGGTGATGCTGGGTTTGTCAAAGTTTTGGATGATAAAACACTGGCTTTCCCAGACAGCCCAGGCAACAACCGTTTAGATACCTTAACTAACCTCATCACCAATCCCAAAGTAGGCTTGCTGTTTGTAGTTTCTGGTATTGAAGATGTGGTACGGGTGAAAGGTACAGCCTCTATTCATATTGATGACGAGATTCGAGATCTGTGCCTTGACGGAAAAACCAAGCCAAAATTGGTGGTTAAAGTCACGATAGATTCACTGCTTTTCCACTGCCCTAAAGCGCTGATGAAGTCCAAAATTTGGAACAACGAATCCTTTGTAGAACGAGAGTTTCTCCCTTCTCTGCTTAAGATTATTCAGGATCAACAAGTCGAAAAAGAACAGCGCGGTGACAACTAACTCGCGATAAGCTAATACCGCTTAGATGAATGGAAAATCCCCACCGTGATTACAGTGGGGATTTTTCTTTCAGACGACTAGATAAATACAAATCTGTTTACTTGCCAAGCCAATGACTGCGGCTCAAACCATAAACCGCATGGTCAACAACGCGACCATTGAGGTTCTCCGCGCAAGTAATAATGCCTTCCAAGTTGAACCCCAAACGTTTACAAACATTACGACTGGGTGCGTTATCAACCGCGGCTGAAATCTCTACCTTCTGCATATTCAGTTCACGAAACGCCATTTCGATGAGCTTAGATACTGAACGGGTGACGATACCTTTACCCTTAAACTTTTCCCGCAGCCAGTAACCGATTTCGACCTTTTTAAGATCATGATTGATGGTATTGAAACTGATGTTTCCCACCAGCTCGTCTTCATAGAACATTGCGCAAACCAAAGATTTTCCATCGGCATAATCGTGCAGTGAACGTTGAATGAAACTGAGGAAAAACGCTTCACTATCAGCATGAGGAGGCCAAGCTAACCACTGGCTTAAATACTCACGTTCACTTTGAACAATCTCAAAATAGCGAGCTGCGAATGAAGGCTGCACCAAAACCAGCTTTAAATCCTTTTCTATTCTCAGGCTAAACATTATTCCCCCTGTAAAGCGTATCTCATCATTTTGGCACCTTCACCATAGGTTGATGAAATGCTCTGCTTATCTACTACGCTGAAGCCCATATTGATCCAAAACGTTGATGAATCTTGCACCGCCACCAATCGAATTTCATCAAAGTCCGTTGTTTTTGCAACTGAAATTAAATGACTAACCAACTTAGTACCGATACCTTTACCTGCGGCTCTGTCTGATATCGCGAGATCATGAAGAAACAAATACGAATGCAAAGTCTCAGATTGTTCTGGTAAAGGTTTAAACAGTTTCGGCGGTGTTTCTTTATCCCAAGCATGAGCCAACAGATAACCCAGCACTGACTCTTCATCTTGATACACGAAGCAGCACTGCGGTGTGCGACGCCATTTACTTTGCAACACCTCTATCGTTTCGGGCTCTACTTGCAAATAGACTTCAGATTGCACCGCGAGGATTCCTGCCCACGTATTATCATCAATTGGCTTTATTGACATTCTGACTCTTCAAATGGATGGCGAAGTTTTCTTTGTTTATATGTACGGATCTCAGAATGACAGCTTCAAATGAAAGTCGCAATCAGGGATAACTAATTAAATTCATTGTGGTTCCAGAAGAACCTTTGCTTCTCTTTATCAATCGCTCCCAACCTGCGATAAAAGCCAATCGCGTTGGTATTTGATGTGGGTGTTTGCCATTGAATTTCTGATAAATAAAGTTCTTGTGCAAACTCTGAAGCTTTCATCAGCATCGCTTTGCCTAAGCCTTTGCCTCTGACTTCAGGTCTAAGATAAAGACAGTCCAAGTAGAGGTAGTGTTTCATATCCCACGTTGAAAACTGCTTTATCAGACTCATATACCCCACAATACTGCCATCGATTTCTACAACCCAAATTGCTGCGGGGTATGTTTGATTATGTAAAGACTGAAGCTGGCCAGATACAACCAGAGTGTGACCTTCATAATCTGCGTGCTCGCACATTAGTTGCCAAATATCGTAAGCATCATCTGAGCAACTCATACGGATATCGATTCGTTGATTCACTGTTTAACTCCAAGTTAACCTGTTCACAGCTTCAGTTTTACTCTTTAAACCACCTTTTAGCTTTGCGCTTCACCTAACCGGCGATTCACAGGGTAACGCTCGAAATCTTCCCAATACTGAATACCACCAATCATCTCTTTAACAGCAAAACCCAAGGCTGAAATTTTCTTAGCCGCTTTAGTCGCACCGTTACACCCAGGCCCCCAGCAGTAGACTACAAAAGTTGTGTCTTTCGGATAATGCGCAAAAGATTCCGCATTAATGTTGGCGTGAGGCATGCTCTCTGCAGTAATGGCGTGACTTTTGTTGTAGGCCTCGACACTTCGAACATCGAGCAAAATGAATTCTTTGTTGTTCTCTTTTATATCGGCGTAAACATCTGAGCAATCCGTTTCAAAGCTCAGCTTGTTGCTAAAAAACGCATTCGCTGTTTCGCTGTCAGCCGCTGGGTGGGCAAGTACACTGGACATAGTCATAATGATTTCTCTCCTTAACGTTGTATAACCAAAGCCATGTTGTTTGTTTCCTAGCCAGTGTATTGACCAAACATAGCGATGAGAATTCGTAGTTTCTGAAGGGAGCGTTAAGAGAAAACAAATATACTTTTGCTTCTGATAGCCGATAATGGAGCATCAATTGCTGAGAATGGAACGTGCTGGATTAGATGGAATTTTATCACCTACGCTCATTTGTTGTTGTCGCTCAAACAGGAAACTTAACCTTAGCGGCTAAGCAACTATATACAACGCCACCAGCCGTCAGCGCGCACATCAAAGCGCTGGAAGAAGAGCTGCAAGTGCCACTTTTTGTACGAACCAGTAAAGGGATGAAACTGACCGAAAAAGGCGAACTGTTACTTAAAAAAGCGCAGAAAACCTTAGATTCCGCGTTTGATCTAGTGAACGCCGCGGCATCAAGTCAGGATGAAATCGTCGGTACGTTTCGTTTGGCGTTGAATCAAAAACCAGCCCAGCTTGAAATCCCTCGCCTGATAGAGAACTTACTGGAAAGTACACCCGGTATTACTTTGCAAATCCACCCTATGTCTACAGGGAAAACGATTGAAGCAATACGCTCTGAAGAGATGGACGGAGGCTTTGTGTATGGGGGAGTGCCAAGCGATTTTGTCTCAGTGAAAGTTAAATCGCAGAAAATCACAACGATTGCCCCATTTGGCTTTAACTCCGATACGCCCTTAGAAAAGAGTCATTGGATTACCATGGGTTACTACTGCCCGTTTGATGATTTCTTAAAATTGAAGTTGGGTGATGATATCAATGCCATTACTAGCAGTGATGACGATGCAACTCGCTTAGAGCTTGTAAGAAGTGGATTGGGGCTGAGCTTTTATGAACTTGAAGACGCAAAGGAACATGCGCAGAACAATCAAATCACCATCATTCCAAATTTAGACTTCGAGGCTGAGCTCTATTTTATTGTGCCTAAAAACAAAGCGAATTCGCCGATTGCCAAAGCAGTTATGCAAGAGATCTGTGCAATCTGGGAAATGGCGTAGACTTCTAATGCCAATCAGAATCCCAAACAAGTGAGCTGTTATACATTAAGGAACTAGATCAGGAAGAAAACATAGGGTTGTGAGATTCCAAATTAGATTTAGAAAAGGAACACCTGAGATGTTTGCACTTGGTTAGTTCAACCGTTGACCAAGATCGCTTTCTTGTTAGGAAAAGTTTAGTAATATTTTAAGAAAATTTTTAGAGAATTTTCTTTGGCAACATTAAAAGACATCGCAGACAAAGTTGGTGTAGCATCATCAACAGTATCGAGAGTCCTGAATCAGGACGATACACTTTCCATCACTGCTGAAAAGCGACAGTTAATCAATAAAGTGGCAATTGAGCTGGGTTATCTTTCTCCTATCCAGCGTAAGAAGCAGCGCCAACAACAAAGTGCCATCGCAGCTCGCACCCACTACAAGCTGGCAAATGGAGACGCGCTAAACTTGGTGGTCGTTCATTGCCTTAGTCCCAATGAAGAACTAAACGACCCTTACTATACAGCGATTCGAATTGGCATAGAGAATAGCTGCCATCAACACAACATCGCTTTGCGTAATACATTTGCCAATAACTTGGCTGCGAACAGCAGTTTCTTACAACAAGCTCAAGCCGTTATTTGTGTTGGTCATTTTAAAGATCAAGATGTCACCCTCATCCAATCACTAAATCCTAACCTGATATTTGTTGATTCAAACCCGCTAGATAAACAATGCGATGTGGTGCAATTCGATAGAGAAGCTGCCTCACGAGAAATTGTTGGCAATATGATATCAGCCGATGTTCAGCGACCTGCATTTATTGGTAATGATGAGACCCGTTTACATGTTTTTCGAGAAATGACCCAAGCTCACGGCATCTACGATTCAGCACGCTGCAAGGTTAGCACGAACTTTTGCATTGAATCTGGCTATTTAGCTATGACAGAAATGCTGTCCACTCAACCTTGGCCTGATGTGGTCTTTGCTGCAACAGACATTATCGCCATAGGTGTCTATCGTGCCATCCAAGAAAGGGATATCGAAATTCCTAAAGATATCCAAGTGATCAGTATGAACGATATCCCTACCGCACAGCATATGAATCCAAGTCTCACGACAATGAGACTCTATGCGACTGAGATGGGAGAAGCGGCTGTAGATCTATTTATGGAACTCGTTGCTGGACGCCAATATCACAAAACCGTTCAGCTCGGCTATGAAATGATATGGCGCAAAAGTTTTGCTAAGCCACTCTAACTTCAGCTTCACATATGTTTAGAGGCAAAATAGATAGAAAAAGCGGCCGTTCAACGACCGCTTTTCTTTTTATCAAGTTTCAAACGATTTCGTTAGTTTATACGCAGGCCTTCTTCATTAAACAGATGGCATTGTTCACTGAAGCAGCTCAGTCCAACATCACAGTAGCTTTCTAATACTTGGTCTCCCACTAAGTGTACTTTGAAACTATCAACGCCAGCACAGTGGCCAAACATATATGTCGCGTTACCTAGTCGCTCTGTTACTTCATTACGCATCGTCAAATGAACATCCCCTTCTCTTTCCAAATTGAGATGTTCTGGACGAATACCGATTGTCACTGGTTGCCCTTCTGAGACCGTGTAATCACCGCGTAACAAGCTCACCGTATTGCCGTCCTTCAGTTTAATATTCACTCGTTCTTGTTCACAGCTCACTACCGTTGCGGGTAATAAATTCATCTTAGGAGAGCCAATGAAACCCGCCACAAAAAGATTTTGCGGCCTATTATAAAGCTCGATTGGAGAACCCACCTGCTCGATTCGCCCCTGATTGAGCACAACAATTTTATCTGCTAATGTCATCGCTTCAACCTGATCATGGGTAACATAGATCATGGTGTTTCCCATTTCCTGATGCAGCTTTGCTATCTGCAAACGCATTTCAACTCTTAATTCAGCATCCAAATTTGACAAAGGCTCGTCAAACAAAAACACCTTGGGGTCCCGAACGATTGCCCGTCCTATTGCGACTCGCTGACGTTGACCACCCGATAGCTCTTTAGGCTTACGATCGAGTAGGTGTTCTAGCTGCAAAGTTTTAGCTGCTCTCTGCACCAGTTGCTCAACTTCCAACTTTGGGCGACCATTCATTTTCAGACCAAAACCGATATTTTCAGCAACCGACATATGTGGGTATAAAGCATAAGACTGAAACACCATTGCAATACCACGAGCCGCAGGGTCAAGTTCGTTCACTCTCTGGTTGTCTATTTCAATTGCACCATCAGAAATCTGCTCTAATCCAGCAACCATACGAAGCAGGGTTGATTTACCGCATCCCGACGGTCCCACAAAAACCACAAACTCTCCAGACTCAATATCCAGATTAACATTGTGTATGGTTTGGACACTGCCGTAACGCTTAACGATGTTTTCTAAAGTGATATTAGCCATATTGAACCTCATTTTGAGTTTGTTGGCTGATGACCTGTTGATGTTGAACCAAAATAGAGCGAGAGAATTCGCCAAAACACGAACTCTTCAGTTTGATTTCGCCAGTTCCTTGTTGAAACGCTCGCACCCAGAAGCTAGCAACGCCGCCCTCTAGAGGTATTGATGTCGGGCCGATTACAGTGAGATTGTCACTGCTACTAATCTGAATAACATCTTTGAAATAAGGCAGTATTTGACCTTTTTGGTCGAGAGCTTTAATGACCACGTGACAGGTATCACCACAGTGAGCTTTTAAGCTATCTGTCTGCAAACTGATATCTAGTAGCGTTGGCACCGGAGAGGCGGCAAGTTCGGTTTCAATACAAACAGTACCATCCACATAACCAGTGAACTTAATATTTTGCCAAGAGTTACCCCAGTCGCCCACAGGCAGATCTCTCTGATTAGTCACATCAACCACAACAGGCGGGTGTGGCAGATTCGGGAAGCGACCTTTGTCAGGGAAAAAGCTGCGACATACACCATCACCAATCTGAATATCAACACGATCACAGTTGGTCAAAATAATTAATGGAAGAGCTTTTGCCTCCGGACGTTCACCACGAGTCCAGTAGGTCACGGGATTAAGAATGACCTGATGTTTCGGCGACATCTGACTGGCATAAACAGATGCAGCAAACTTTGGAACCCTGAATGCATCATTAACACCGTGGTAGCAGATTTTGTCACCACTTCCGAAGTCCCTGTGGGTGTTGTAATCAAATAAACACCAAGTGATGGCACCGCTAATATTCGGGTTCGAAAAACTGGCATTCAGCACTCGTAGATGACGCATCACATGCTCATTTTGCCAAACTTCGCAGTCAGTACGTTTGGTTGGGAACATATGCCCTGCATATTCAGTAACTAAATACGGAACGGGTTTATCTAAACCAGTGACAGTTTGCGGACTGCGCAGTTCAATATCCCCATTAGGATTCAAATGGCTATCGCTCAAAATGAAGTCGTTCATGGTATAAACATCTTCAAGATATTCACTGTTCTGAATGCAGCGTACACCACCCGTTTGTCGGCTAGGATCGAGTTTACGAGCCAATGCGTTTGTCTGAGTATAGAAGTCGTGGCTATCCACAGATTCATTAATGCGTACACCCCACAAAATGATGCTAGGGTGATTCCAATCGCGTTCAATCATCGCTCGCACATTATCAATTGATTTCTGCTGCCAAGCTTGGTCTCCGACATGTTGCCACCCTGCAATTTCCTCAAAAACGAGTAATCCCAGTTCATCGCATCGATCCAGAAAATGTACAGACTGAGGATAGTGAGAAGTGCGAATCAAGTTGAAGCCTAGTTTTTGCTTAGCCAGTTCCGCATCCAGTTGTTGGGCACGTTTACCCATCGCGTAGCCCGCATACGGATAACTTTGATGTCGGTTTACCCCGACCAACTGAAGTCTTTCATTGTTGAGATAGAATCCATCTACCCTGAACTCCGCTTCACGAAGCCCAAAACGGCACTGATAATAATCACTCAGATTTTCACCAAGCAGCTCTACTTGTAGCGTATATAAATTCGGGTGGTCTGGATGCCACAATTGCGCCTCAGTAAGTGGCTCGAAACACACTTTTATCGCTTGTTCATCTGACTGGCAATTCGTGATCCGCTGACTAGCGACTGTATTACCTTCGGCAGAGACTAGTGTTAGCTTCATCGTCAATGGCGCGTTGTAATCAGCCAGTTTTTCCAGATAAACCGTAGCTTCCACTGTTGGCTTTGACAGAACGTTAAAGGTATCGACTTTAACGTTCTTCACGCGTACCTCATCAAAGCGAGTTAAGTTCACGTCACGATAAATGCCAGGAAAGCAAAGAAAATCAATCATGCCACCAAAAGGTGGAATCGCTGGGTTTTCTCGTCCACTTAACGTGACAGTAATGTGATTGTCGCCTTCTTGTAACCAAGGTGACAGATGCACATCAAATGGTGTATAGCCATCGCTATGCTGCTTGGTCAACTTACCATTAACGTATACGTGTGCATCACACATCACACCTTCAAAATGCATAACCAGTTGCTTGCTAAAATCGGTTTGCGTCGCTTTTAAGCAATACTGATAAGTAAAACCTTGATGAAGTTTTGTTTCGTCAAAATAGTTCAGTGGGACATCAACCGCGTTGTGCGGTAACTCTATTTTCTGGCTACCCTGCACATGTTCAAGTGAAGCGTTGATGTGAAAGCCTGGGCAAAACACCCAGTTTTGAGACAATAATTGGGTATTTCGCATTATTTAACGGCTCCGGTCATACTGGCGATAAATTGCTTTTGCATCGCGAAGAAAATCAAAAGGCTTGGCAATGTGGAAAGTACTGTGCCAACCATAATCAGCCCAAAATCGGGTGAATATGCAGAAGCAAAGCTAGAGAGAATGAGGTTTATTGTTTTAAGCTCATTAGATTGCAGGACTATCAAGGGCCACAAAAATGAGTTCCAAGAGGACATGAATACGATAATGAAGGCGGCAGAGTAACTGGCTCGCATTATTGGTACGTAGACAAAAAGAAAAATTTTCCACTCCGCAACGCCTTCTACCCTAGCAGCATCAATAAGCTCCAGAGGGAAAGATTTGGTACATTGGCGAAAGTAGAAAATGATGAACGCGCCAGAAATGGTCGGCATTATCACAGCAAAGTGAGTATCGAGTAACCCCGCTTTACCAAACATTGTGAACAGCGGAATCATCAAGGCAGCGAACGGGATCATCATTGTCGTTAATAAAGCGGTATAAACACGTTCACGATTCTTGCTTTGATAAATTTCAAACGCATAACCAGCGATAGAACATATCGCTAGTGTCGCTACTGTACTGATAATGGCTATTTTGGCTGTATTCCAGAAAATTAAAGTCAAATCCACTTGGCTAGTCAGATTGTTGAAATTAACCAGTAGCTGGTCACCAAATGTATATTTTCCAATGTTTATATCACTAGTACGGTTGGTACTTGATACCACCATCCAGTAAAACGGAAATAGCGAGAAGAGACTGACAATACCTAAAAACAAGTGCATGAATAAGGTATAAAGTTGACTACGTTTCATGATTACTTGTTCCTCGCAGCTTTAAATTGCACAACAGCTAAAACCGCCGATAGCACAACAATCACATAGGAAACTGTGGCCGCGTAACCGAAGTTCGGCACATAAGAAAATGATAAGTTGTAGATATAGAGTGACAAAGTCATCGTTGAATTCGCAGGCCCTCCATTAGTGATGTTCATTGCTTCATCAAATAACTGAAGCGTACCTATAGTGGATGTCACCGTAGTAAATAAGATCACAGGTTTCAGTAATGGAACAGTGATGAACAAGAACTGCTTTATCGGGCTTACGCCATCAATTCGAGCCGCTTCATATATAGACTTATCAATATTCTGCATTGCCGATAGAAAGAAAATCATGTTGTAGCCAGTCCAACGCCAAGTGATAGCGATGATAACCGTTACTTTTGCCCAAAATGGATCGGCTAACCAAGGAATCGGTTCAGAAATGATGTGAATCGCCATCAATACAGAATTCACAACGCCATCGAGCTCAAACATACTCTTAAACAGTATTGAGTAAGCCACCAAAGAAGTTACACAAGGCAAGAAAATAGCCAATCGGAACCACTGTTTGTATCTTAATTTGGATGAGTTCAGACACGATGAGACCGCCAGAGAAAGGAAGATCATGATCGGTACTTGAATGGCTAGAAATGTCAGAGTGTTCCATAGGGCTTTTTTAAACATCGGATCATAAAACAGCCTGATCACGTTAGAGACACCAGCAAATTCTAGTATTACCCCACGACCGGAATGCAATGATAACCAGAGCGACTTTCCAATCGGGTAAAGAGTCATTAAGGCAATTAAACCCACGGCAGTTGCGACAAAAGCCCAGCCGTTAATGTCATACAGCCTGTGCATCTTGGATTTATGCATGGTTACACCATTTAATTGGATTGAAGAGGCTTGGGGGCGAGCCCCAAGCCGAAGTGGTTTACATCAGTTGGTATTTAAGTGCGGTTTCGACGCGCTTTAACACGTCGTCAACTGAATCACCCGATAGAAGAGCAGGAATTTCAGCAGAGATGGCGTTGTCTACTTCTTGTGTGTACATGCCATAAGAAACTTGCGGAATCTCAGCTACCCATTTGGAAAAATCAGAAAAAACAGGTTGCCCAGAGAAGAACTCATCTTCGACTGTATAGGCATAGCCCACACTTGCTGGCAAATATGTGCCCAGAGCGCCACGTTCAACCAGTAAGGTTTGGTACATGTCGTCATCAGCTGCGAATGTTTTCTTGAGGAAGTTGATAGTCGCTTCTTTATCTTTGCTGGTACTTAGCACATACCAACTCGAACCACCTTGGTTGGAAGCATGTTTTGCATTAGGTAGTTTAAGACTTGGGATTGGTGCAACTCGCCATTTACCTTTTTGCTCGTCAACGCTTTTAATAGAACCCATGATCCAAACGCCAGACGTTACTGTAGCCACCTGACCAGCGTTAAAGCTGCCAACAAAACTAGACCAACCTGATGTTGGGCGAGTAATTTTGGCGTCGTTGATTGCTTTGATAGTTTTTAATGTCTCTTTAAGCGCTTGGTTATTAGCGATGTTCATCTCTCCTTCTGGAGTAAAGAACCATTCACCACCTGACTGCATCATGATGTGAGGTAACACTACGTCATTGATATCGTATGTCAGCATACTAATACCTGTTTTCGCTTTGACGTCTTTACCAATTTCAATGAACCTGTCCCACGTAATATTAAGCAAATCCTTGTGGGTGTAGCCTGCTTTCTCTAGATAGTCACTTCGATAAAACATACCAGCAACACCAGAATCAAAAGGAATGCCAAACACTTTGTCACCAATAGTCATCACTTTAACTTTATATGGTGCAAACTGGCTGTAGTCGATGTGCTCCTGCAGTGGCAAGAAAGAGCCAGGGTAAGCCTGCAAATACTTCTGAGCATTGTAGTCTTCAATTAAGACAATATCAGGCAACGAACTCGTAATACCTGAGGCCAGCATGGTATGCAGTTTTTGCTCAATGTCTTCCTTACCTGAATCAATAACCTTGAGATTAAAACTAGGGTCGATCTTTTTATAGCGAGCGGCCGCTTCATTCATGGCAGCCACATTGAAGTTCGGGTCCCAAGCCCAAACAGTCACATCAGCAGCTAAGCTTTTGGCAGAAATTCCAGCAGTAAGCAAAGTAGTTACCGCCAGCGAGAATACCTTGTTCTTGTTGTTCATAGGCTTTCAGTCCTTTGTTTTAAGTAGCAGACTGAGAATAGGGTTGGTATGAGGTAAAGACAACGGGGTTTGACCACAAGGAAAAAGTATCTAGTGATAGCGTTCACATTACTTTTTAAGAAAAGTAAAAAAGCGGGATCCCAACAATAAATATTCAGGAAAAGTTTCCTAACTGTTAGAAACAGCATTAAGGGGCCACGAATCCATAACCTATGACTACGAATTACCTTCACTGAAAGTAGGATAGGCACATCCGATATCCATTTTCACGTAACTGAAAAGCTGCTCGATTTAGGGTATAGCGCGAGAATTGAGCTAAGGTCCTGAACTGGCGGCTGCATTTACGTATTTAAAAGTGTTTGGGTTTGGCGCATGATTTTGCACTTAATTCTGTTGGAAACCTGACTAATCGTTAGTTGGATTAACTAGAAGTGCAAATAAATGAGGGAGAGTAAGGGGGGACTAAGGGATAGAAAGCCACAAGATCAAGTGAGACTGTGGCAAATCAATCTTGAGTTATTGGTGCTGCTTAAAGAAGCGTTCGGCACTAGAGAAAAGAGATTCGCAGAGTTTTTCCTGCGCTTTGAATTCATCGGAACCAGCCGTCATCGTTTCAAGAGTCTCTTTTGCACTATGGTATTCACCTACCATTTGCTCAAATTTTGCTTCGTAGCCACTTTTCCAAGCTTTCTTTGCAACTTTATCTCGTCTTTTTCTCATTCACTATTCCTATACTGAAAAGCATTTTTAAAAGATATTCACTCTGAGATTTATATTTTATAAAAATAAGAAAAACTTCAGTAACAAAGAAATAATATTCATAGTTACATCTAAATAAAATAAATCTAAAAATATCGATTAAACAGACTATTCAGAACATCAAAAAATAAGGCATTCACTTGCGTGAATTTAGGATAAAAACTTCTCGAAATATTTTTATCCTACTCGTGCTTTTTCTATTTAAATAAGCAAATCGTGCTTATTTTTTCGAAAGCTAACTTAAGCTGTTAGAACGTTAGTAGCTTGAGCGCCTTTAGCACCCTGCTCAACGCTAAATGTTACTTTCTGTCCTTCAGCTAAGGTTTTAAAACCTTCTGAAACGATAGAGTTAAAGTGAACAAATAGATCTGGACCGCCATTGTCTTGAGAAATGAAACCAAAACCTTTTGTTTCGTTAAACCATTTTACTGAACCAGTTGCTTTATTAGACATAATAAATACCTCGTTAATCATCATAAAATCCAAAATCGAGGCTATTTGATGGAAGATGAAGAATAAGTTGCCGCAGGAGTAGTATAACGAAATCGATCGAAAGAAAACTGAGAAGAGACTTGAACTAAACATTTCATAAATAGCTCACGTTTAAGAGCTGCGTGCACTATACACCGATTAGTTCAAATAGATATAAATATTTGTGAATATTTTTATTTTTGCAGTTTAGAAGCTGATAATTTATTTAGAATTTAGGAGGATAAAGGTGGAAAAAATCATGCTTCACATCGCCATATTTTTGCCTATTCGTTACCTAAAATATTAAAGAGAATGGCAGCAAACAAAACACAATGCTGCCATTAAATTTGTAGTGGTTTCACAAACTGACTTCTAATCAAGCAACTAGCTCTTCGAACGTGGTAGCACAGTGAGAACTCGCACAATAAAAGCATGCAGTTCAGACATGTACTTAGCTAGGAACTTCTCCGTGTCCTCATCTGTCACTTTCCCATCCTCTGTGATTAAACCCGGTTTAAATTGAATATACGCTTCCACAGTGTTCATCAGTGGTGAGTTACAGAAGCAGAGTACGCCACGTAAGCTTTGCTGGGCGACGGCTGTACCAATTGAACCTGGAGATGTGCCTATTACCGCAGATGGCATGCCTGTGAACGAGTTTTGCCCCCAAGGTCTGCTCGCCCAGTCTATTGCGTTCTTTAGTCCGCCGGGTATTGAACGGTTATATTCTGGAGTGACAAACAACACACCATCCATAGCGGATATGGCTTTCTTGAACTCACGAGCGACTGGCGGGAAATCAGCATCATAGTCCGCGCTATATAACGGCAGATCCTTGATTGGAATTTCAATCAGCTCAAGCTCAGGAGGAGCCAAGCGTACCAGTGCTTTCGCCAACAGCCTGTTGATAGAACTGGAAGACAAGCTACCGACGAAGTAGCCAACTTTGTACTTTGCCATACCATTAATCTCCTACTTCGCTTCTACTTAACATTGACTCGCGTGGTGAAAAGCGATGCGACCACTGTTTTATTCCTTCTACAGTGTAGTTCACATCTTTTGTTCACCTTTGACAGAGCATGGTTAAACAAAGCTATGGAAGATAATTTGAATATAACTGACTGGTTTTTAGGTCATAATATTTTTGAGCAGATACAAAAAAGCCTGCACAACATTTGGCAGGCTTTTGGTTACACAGCGTAATTACATTACGTATTCGTAAGGTGCCTGAATTCCTAGTGGAATACCCACCGCCCAGTAAGCAAGCAAGAAGATAGTCCAACCAATCATCATTGCGATTGAGAATGGCATCATCAGAGAAGCCAGAGTACCGATACCTGTTGATTTCACATAACGTTGGCAGTAAACCACCACCAATGGGAAGAACACCATCAGAGGCGAAATGATGTTAGATACTGAATCGCCCACACGGTAAGCCGCTTGAGAAAGCTCAGGAGAGATACCCACCGCCATCAACATTGGCACTAGGATTGGACCAATCAGTGCCCATTTCGCAGATGCAGAACCGATGATCAGGTTAACTGAAGCAGTCAGTAGGATCATACCCACAATTGTTGCTTCACCCGGAAGGTTCATTGCTTTTAGACCTTCAGCACCGTATAGCGCTAGCATAGTACCGATGTTTGATTGTGCGAAAACCGATAGGAACTGAGCACAGAAGAACGACATGACGATGTATGCACCCATGGTAGACATAGTCGTTGCCATCGCTTTGATGATGTCATTGCTGGTTTTAAATGTGCCTGAAACTCGGCCATAGACATAACCTGGAATGATGAACAGGATGAAGATCAACGGAACAATAGACTTCATAATTGGCGCAGAGAACGCAGTAATCTGACCATCAGGAGAACGCAGAGCTGAGTCTTCAGGCATCAGCGCCGCAACAAGAAGCGCGATACCAGCAACCATTGCCCAACCTGCGTAACGGAAAGCTTTTGATTCTAGCTCAGTGAAAGACGCAAGATCCGGTGCCTTTTCTGCATCTTCATCGATTGGCGTGTTTGCCAAACGTGGCTCGATGATTTTCTCTGTTACGTACCAACCAATGGCAATAACAATAACAGAAGAAAGGCCAGTAAAGATGATGTTCGCCAGAGGGTTAACCACGTATTCTGGGTCAAGAACCTGAGCTGCCGTCTGAGTAAAACCCGCTAGCAATGGGTCGATACCAGAAGGAATAAAGTTCGCAGAGAAGCCACCAGAAACACCAGCAAAAGCGGCAGCAATTCCGGCTAAAGGATGACGGCCTGCTGCGTGAAAGATGATACCCCCTAGAGGAATAACCAGTACGTAACCAGCGTCTGCTGCAGTGTGTGACACAATCGCTACCAGAATCAGCATCGGCGTTAACAATTTCGCTGGCGTGAAGTTCAGCATTTTCTTCAGACCAGTGGTGATAAAGCCAGAAGAGTCAGCAACACCCACACCTAACATCGCAACCAACACGATGCCTAGCGGTGCAAAGCCAGTGAACGTTGTTACCATACTCGCAAGGAAATTCGCTAGTGACTCTCCGGTGAGCAGGTTTTTAATTACCAGCGCTTCGCCAGTTCTTGGGTTTAGAAGGTCAAATGAAACGTTGGATAAAAGTGCGGACGCAACCCAAGTAATAACGAGTGCCCAGAAGAATAGAATTGCCGGATCAGGGATCTTGTTACCTGCCCGTTCAATGAAATTAAGAAAGCGATCCATACCACTCGGCTTCGGTGATGACGCTTGATTTAATGCTTGGTTACTCATGGTAACTCCATAATCAAAGATGTTGGTTCCAAAGGCTTTCTAAAAATTATAATTTCAGCCCATTCTCAACGTTTGATTCTATTAAATCCGCCATTTAAAAGCACAAGACACTACCTGAATTGAAATACTTAGATACATATTTCGAAGATACATAAATAATGTGCAACAAATAAATACAAAAGAAGATCGAAAGTTAAAACAACCCTAGAACCGATATGAAACAGAACTCAATAAAACTTAAAAACTAGTCATGGTTAAACGAGTATCTCTTAGCTAAATAAATAACGTTTTCCTATCTGGTTCTATGATGCCACTGATAATTGATACACAAGGCAATAGCCCAGTGTTCACTTTGCGAAGCTTTTACTCATGCTATGGATTCACCTTACCGCTTACAAACCACCAGCGAGATCTAAAAAGTTACCAGTAGAAAATGATGACTTTTCTGAAGCTAGCCAGTAGATAGCTTCTGCCACTTCTTCGGGTAACCCACCACGTTGAAGAGGAATTTTGGATTTCAATCTTTCAATACGCTCTGGTTCACCGCCATCAGCGTGCATATCGGTATGGATTAATCCGGGGCGTACACTGTTAACGCGAATTCCCTCAGCCGCCACTTCCAGTGATAGGCCTTTTGTTAATGTATCTATAGCGCCTTTCGACGCTGCATAATCAATGTATTCGTTTGGAGAGCCAGAACGGGAAGCGGTTGATGAAACATTCACAATCACGCCACCCTGCCCACCATGGCGTGTAGACATACGCTTAACTGCTTCTCGGCAACAGAGAAAATAACTGGTGACATTGTTACAGAGGATAGCGTTGATTCTCTCAGCGGTCATCTCATCCAAACGCATCTGCTTTTTCAAAATCCCCGCATTGTTAACAAGAACAGTGAGTGTACCCAGCTCCTTATCTACGGTTTCAAACAGTCGCATCACATCTGCCTCTTGAGAGACATCAGCCTGTACCGAAATGCATTGACCACCAAGTGCCACAATCTCTTCCACAACGCTTGCCGCTGCATCCGCATTTGATTTGTAATTGATACATACCGCATAGCCTTGGCGAGCAAAGAGTTTTGCTGTTTCAGCGCCAATACCTCGCCCACCACCGGTGATAATTGCGACTTTTGGTGAATTCATACTGCTTCCTTGTTATCTGACTTTCTGTAATCAACGTCATTGTTGTTCGAATTTTTAATATTTTCTCTAGTCAATGGGCGTTTCAATACCCATGAATAAAACTAGAGTCATAACATTATGTTTTAACTTATTTTTTATTTTGTTGAACGGTTTCTTCTCTAAACACAACAAAAACTCGGCGGTTTTTTTGTTGGCCACTAATGATTTCTCATGCACAAGGGGCTCACTTTCGCCAAACGATTTCACTTCCCATATAAACGAATCCGTGTTCGCAACCTTGGTTTCCAAGTACGCCTTTACCGCTTCAGCTCTTTTTAACGCTAACTTTTCGTTATAGCTAACAGAACCTTGATAATCAGTATGCCCAGCGATCAATATATGCCCTTGCAACTCTTCTAGCTTTAACGCAATCCTATCCAGTTCTTGCTTATCTTCCTCTCTCAAGGTTGCATCATCAAACTCAAAGTGAGAGGTTAACGCGACAAAAACTTTACGTTCTGGCTTAGGTGGTAAACACGAAGCATGAGTTTCCGTTTCCAACATTTGCTCAAACATCACATACGCACGACGGTTGGCAGCATTAGCCTCTAATGTTTTTTCCTTAAATAACGGTACCTTCTCTCCGAAGTGTTTCAGTTCCCATTGATATTCATTATTAGGCAGATTCTTTAGTAGGTACTCTTTAACCGAGTTTGCACGACGTAGCGACAACCGCTCATTGTAGGTCTCTGAACCTTGGTAATCTGTATGTGCCGCTATGGATATACGACCTTTCAGTTTCCTGATATCGCGCACAAACTGATCCAACACAGCATTATCCTCTTCTTTTAACTCATACTTATCAAAATCAAAATGTTCGGCAACTGCAATTTTTATTTCTCTCTGAGGGGATAGACATTCGGCAATAAGGAACTTACTGACTCGATGATCGTATTTATCGACATTTTCTTGGCTAACATATGTGTCAGTACTGCATGCAGCTAATGCCAAAACACTGAAACCTGAAGCTATCGTTAATTTAACTTTACGGCTCAAACCACTCATTACGCCTTCCTCTAGATTTTGCCGATTAAGTTAATGAAGAGACCTTGTGCATCATAGTCATCATCATTAGTTAAGTTGTCATCAAAGCGAGAGAAGTTGTATCCCACACCTATTTTAAAGTTATCACTAACATATTTATTGAACGAAACGAGCGCGCCATCTTCTACTTCATCGAACTGTGTATCGATCTTCCAGTGATACTGACCAGTAATGTCCCAACCTTTCATAATTAAATATGAGGCACTTAGCCCTGCCAGATAGATATCTGTATCAACATCGACATCTGCGCCAGATGCTCGGCTAAATATCTGGTTTTTGTCTTTGTAGGCAAGCTTGGTTCCAAACTCCCAGTTCGCATCCCATTGATAGAGAGCTTCCGTTTCTATGATATGACTGACTTCATCTGAATAAGTACCATCTCGGCTCAGATTGTCAAAGTCAACGAGGTAGGTGTAGCGCGACAACAAATTAAGATTGTCGTTATATACTGGGCGATATGCCAAACTGATTGTTGACTCAATAAAGCGAGCCAGTAGCTCGTTATTTGTATCGTCTTCTGAACGTGAATAGTTGAACTTTCCATATAGTGTGTATTCTTCCGTCAGATGGTGGGTGTAACTATTTGTCGTCACCCACTGAATGACTTTTTCATTCGTTTGTTCTGCTTCGTCAACTCGGTACTCTAGTTTGTGTTTGAGTATCACATCATCCAAATCAGCAGCGACATTGAAGCTTACGGCTTTGCGTTGTACAACGCCCACTATGGCGTTTTCTGGGTCATACCCATAGTCTATTTCGCCCTGTTGATAGGAAACGCCCACATCGACGTCATCGTTCACTTCGTTATCAAAACCAAAAGAATCGATACGACCTTTGCCATTATTCTCTTTAACGAACTGGTTTTCCTGATAAAAATCGACGGTTTGAGTCAAAGCAGCCCTTTGTCCCAAAATAACGTTATTTTGATCTTCATAGTTGTCATCAACGTAGGTGACATAAGTCGAATAGTCTCGATTCACATCATAGTTGATTGTCCCTTCTGTCGCCTCGTCTCTGTCACCCGCAGTATAAGAGGCTCCTAGGGTAATATCGTCAAAAACACGAGTCTCGCCACCCACTGTGACGCTGTCGTTTTCATCGTAGTTATCGGTATTATCTACGGTAGTTTGACCTTTGATATAAACACTGTTCTCGCTATCCCAAAGATATTCTGCTTTCGCTCCCAAGAACGTGCCTGTGCCAGACTCTTTTTCTTGGTTTAGCTCTTTAATTTGTTTACCAGCAACAGATAGCTTGAAGTTCTCAGTGATTAGGAACTGTGTTTCGGCTTCTACTTGTTCACTATCAGTTTCTAATCTGCCATCCACTTCTTTTTCTTCCATCGAAGTAAAGCGAGTAGCAAATTGAATAGAGTCGCTAAGTTGGAATCGGACTTCTGCTCCATATGACTCTTGTTCTAAATTGTCATTTTGACTGGCATAAGAATAATCAGCATCTTTCGATTTATACCAAGCTTTGATGTCATTTCCCACAGCACCGAAAATGCTCGGAGCTAAATCATATAAGCTTGCAACACCAAGTACTTGAAGATTGTTGCCTTGTCTGTCGCCTTCTGTTGCCGAGGTAATAGGTGTAAAAGTCAAACCACCATCAAACGAAACAAAGTTACTATCGGTCTGAGTACCTTTTGTTTGACCAAACTCGGTCTTCAAATAAGTACCTTCTGTCGCTCTTAAGGTTAAATCGGCAGAGTAAAGCTCATAATCCTGCGCATCTTTTTCTTCACTCGCGTAGGTAGCGCCCAGCCCGACATAGTCATTAACCCACCCCTTTATTCGACCACCTAAAACTATCGCTTCTTTAGCACTGCTTCCGGTAGGAACGTATTCATAGTCCACCGCCAAATAGTTTTCATAGCCGCCGCGAGGGGAATCGTTTATCACATCACCAAAGCGACTCGAAACGATGTCAGACAGTGGTTTGGTTAGAATGATGCGACCTTGGTAGTCATCGATCTCATAATCAACGCCTTCTGTCAGTGCAATCTCTTTCTCAACAATGCCGCTATCCTTGTTGGTGACTTTGACCATGACCTTATCACTACCGGGGATCACTTCTCCGTGTTGCAGAAAGTAAAGGGAGCCTCCCGTCCCGAGAAATTCGTCATGAGCAAACAAAAATTCACTTTGAGAAGCAAAACCAACAATGTTTAATCGGTCTTCACCATATTTGGTCGTTGAACGGGTACGATAATCACCTTTAAAACCGTATAAACTGCGGTTGTAATCGCTATTATCCGTCCCAGTGATTCCAGTGTTGAAGTTACCCCACAAATACTGTGATTTGTCGTACTCGACGTCTAAATACACTTTCCCTTGTGTATTCACCACTTTACGGATATTGGAACCATCACCGTAGTGACCATACATCATCTCGTCATCACCATCGACGATATCAAATACCGTTGAGTTATCATTCGAGGCGAAAGGATGCTTAAACATGTCTTTAATGGCATGCTCTTGTGTATCCACATGAGCAGTAACTCTCAGCTTATCGCCAAATTTTCCCTGCCCAAAATAGGCTAATCGCCCCTGGCTGTAGATGTCTTTTTCATACTGGTCATTTACATCTAATGCCCCCGTGCTACCACTTACACGGTTAGAACCAATATAAAAATCCGCTAAGCCTGCTTGTGCGTAGTATGTGTCAGGAATACGAGCATAAAGGGAAAAACGACGCTCTTCTCCGTCATCAAATACTACGGTTGTCGGGAAATTATAAGCGTCTGTTGGTAAGAATATTTCTGCATAAAGCTCGCCTTCGACAACGTCAAATTCATCCTTACCGATAACAACTTTGTCGACACCATTGAGCCCCGTACCCATAAATTTAGCCAACCCTGATGAAGTCGGAATGTTATGGCGCATCAGGTTCGCTCGACCAAATTGACGCCCTTTATCTGACTGACCCGTATTTTTATCTATCGATACTTCTTTATCAGGTCGAACAAGGTCAACCACACCCAATGTGGTGGTATCCATATTCCCCTGTTCATCCCAAGCTTTCAGGCGGAAAATTAATTGTTGACCCAGCTTGAACTTATGCTCGACATCCGTAGTCCCATCCCATTCAATACTGGTGCTATTTGCCAGCTGTTGGCCTTTCTGAACGACTAACGGCTGTGATAGATGTCGGTCTCCACCACGATAAACTTCTAACTGCCATGACTTAATGTAATAGCCATAGTTAGTGTCGACGGAAAAACTCATAGGACTGACAAACTTGCCGTTTTCAACTTCAACCTCGTCAGTCACGCTAACGGCTAAAACGGGGTTAAATTTTGTTATATCTCGGCTTGCCCAAATTGCGCCTTGTTCTAGGTAGATACGCGAGCTATCCGTTTGCTCATGAACCTTGACCTTTTCCGACATTCTAGTGGATCGAAGCTGCTTTAACTCGTCTGTTTCCTTAGCGACAGAAACTGTCGGCAGGCTTGTCAAAATACAGGCCGTTAAATAGTGTTTTTTTAATAATCTCATACTGATTTTATTGAGAGGATTCGATCGATACTTACTCATCACTGATACTCTGTACGCTAAAGTTAAACTTACTCAGAGCATTTGGTGTGATACGTCTGACCTTAGGATTCTCACTGACAACTTTCATACCCGTCGGCAGTGAATCTGTATCCAGTTTGACAAGAAACTGCTGACCTTTCTTATTCAGTACCCATTGATCCGGCACGTGATAACGACCATATTGGTCTGTCTCTATCACAATACCCTCAACAGTTAGCAGCTTAACTCCCGGAATACCTTCTTCATAAATCCCCATGTTTTCGATGACGATTTCCCGCAAATATTGACTACCGTATTGGTAGACATTACGAGTTATTTGAAGACTCTCAGCCGTTAAACCCTGTAGTTTATTGCCTGAATGTTGAGCGCTAAATGAATCATCTTCATGCGCGGTGATATGGGTTCCGTCTTTGGTCGTGACGCTAAACGCGAAGGAATCAGCAGTCTTAGAAACAAACTGTAGAGTTGCCTTGTGGCTACCAGATAGCGTTCGATTTCGGGACTGACCAATCAGCTTATTAATCACAATGTTATTGCCATTAATAGAAACGTCTTTCTTCTTCTCCCCTTCGACTTTTAGCGTCGCAGAGCCAGCGACAACAAGAGAAGGATCAATATCAATCGAGACCTCGATGCCATAAGCCGTTGCACTTGCTTGATAGCCATCGCCATTATTATCTTCAAATACTTTTCCGATTATTGATGCAGTATCAAAAAGCTTATCTGGTGTCACTTCAACGGTGGCGCTACTCATGTTTGACTTAATTTCTAGCGCTCCGCTCGTCATTCCTTCCGCAGGCGTCATCGCATAAGCCGTATTGGTATAGTTACCAAAGGTTGCACCGACAGTAACCCGCATCAAGTAACGAACACGAATCTTCTCTTGAACAGTAGAACCACTCGAACCATACGCCAGCATGTCACCCACATTGAACGACATTACATTGGCTAGCGTTGGCTCATTGGTGTTGAATACATCATCAACGGTATCAAATTCTCCGTCAGGACCACTATTCGTGATCTCAGTAGAACCTTCTACATACTGGAAACCAGAAGGATATCGATCTGTTAGATGAACATTTTTGAATTCTGACTCGTTGTTATTGACAATAGTGACTTCGTATTCAACGACATCCCCAACCTGAGCGGTTTGTTGCAGCGCTTTCTTGGTGACAACCAACTCACCTTCGTTATCAGAGTATTTTTTAACATGCACAGTGACACTCGCTTGCTCGGTATCACCTCCAATCGTTGTAGCACTAAACGTATTGGTGATGTCATCATCCAACCCTTTACCAATTTGGCCGACAATAGTCACCCATATAATATTCCCCTCATAAGCTTTGAGAGTGTAGGTATAGTCAAGGTCAACCGAGTTTTGAGTATCCAGTACAGTAGTAGTTGAAGTAGCTGTATCGTACTCACTAATTGTGGTCTTCCACTCTGTAAACAGTGGGCTTCCGTTCACTCCTTGGAGCTTTGATACTTCATCAACCAGATGAACATTCAGTGCATCAGAAGAGCCTCGGTTTGTCACTGCAAGAGTGTAGGTAATCTGATCATCATCGTTAGTGTATTCGGCTTTATCAGCAACTTTTGTCGCCATAAGAACCACGCCACCCGGTATCAAAGTAACCGTAGACTCTGACGTTGAGCTACCGTCATCCATAGTTGCGGTATTGGTGATTACCCCTAATGCCATAGGATTGACGATACCCTTAACAATAAAGTCGACTGTTGCGCTTGGAGCTAGATTTACTGTAACGTCGAGATCATCCCCTAGCGGTAAAGGATCGACTGTCGTCGTATTGTATTTATCATTTTTGATTTCATAGTTGATATCCCACGACGTCAGTGCCGGAACCGTATTCCCCAACAAGTTAACGACAGTCAAGTCACTAATGATGTCGGTAATCTTGATGCTCTGAGCGAAACTTTGTGCGTTATTGACTAACGTAATATGAAATTCGGTCTCTTCATCCGCTTTGTACTCCCCTTCCTGAGAGCCATCCGCTAACGTTTTAATAAAGCTGATATCCTGCTCAAACGGTTTTAACTGTGCCGTTGCGGTTTGAGTCTTACCGTCGAATATCATTGTCGCCGTGTTAGTGATCACTCCAACAGCCTTTTGATTCACTGTGCCATGCACTTTAAAAGTGACCGTATCTAAAGGGGCAAGATCAATGTTGTACTTAATGTCTTCGTTCAATGAGGCTCGAGAGGTTATGACCGTGTTCGAGTTACTGTTCTCAATATCCAGTACCCAGTAACTGAATGCCGCTTCTGTTGTACCGTCGATGGTATCGACGGTTAAACCAGAGATAAGGTCTTCAACCTGAATGTTGTCTGCAAATCCATTTGTTTCATTAACAACGGTAATGACAAAGTCAGAAACCTCGCCCGGAACATAATTCTCCACCGGTGCAACTTTCGTCAGTTTCACTTCTGGAATGACTGGCTCGCTGACCGCTTCGGCAGTCTGAACAGCACCGTCCAATTCAACTGTGACTGTATTTTTCACTTGACCATGAATTGTTGAATTGAGCGTTCCGCGAACAGTGATGGTCAAGGTGTCATTAGGTGCAATCTCTATGCTTCCATCAATATCGCCCGAATTTACTACAGGGATAGTCGTAGCACCTGTCGATGACGTTGCATTTATTGCGATAGAATCAGGGTTAAACGCAGAAACCGTATAGCCGTCGATCGTCGTCGTTTCGATGGAAGAAGGCATATCCGTGATATGAACATCCTTAGCCCAAGCCCCTGTGGTGTTGGCGACGACTATGGTGTAAGTCAAGGTATCACCAGCTTCATATAGCGGTTTATCGACAGTTTTCGTTACCGTTAAATTCGCCTTTTCAGGTGTATAAGTCGCTTGTGCTGTACGGCTGTTACCCTTTTCATCTGACACAACAACGGTATTCGTAATATCTCCCATTGCCTTATCATTAACGACACCTTCAAAATGCATCACGACCGAGTGAGACGGCGCAATATTGTAGTTAACTGAATAACCATTCGCACCGGTGACTTCGCTCCCAGAGATTTGCTGGCTGAGGGTAGGCTCCACGCCCGTGACATTGACGTTTGTTATTGTCCACTGTTCGAATACTTGGCCTTCACGAGCCTGACCAGCGAAATCCGTTTTGATGTCCGCAGACAAATCAGAAATATTGACGTTGGTCAGATAGCCCAAACCACTGTTTTTAACTTCAACATCAAAACCAATAGTCTCACCAGGAACATAAGTAGCGGGCGTTTTTGAAGCGACTTTCGACAGTTCGAGGACACCGTTTTCAGGCGAGACATCAACACGATAGCTGTTAGAGTCTGTTAGCGTCGCAACAGTAGCAATATTATGGAAAGCTCCTACAGCATCCTTGCGAATATTACCTGTAATAGTAATGGCTACGTGTGTTTCAACACCACTGTGTTCTCCTGCTAACTCAATTTCCACATCATCAATATCAATGTTAGTGCCTGACTCTAAGGCGGTTAAACCAGAGATATCTGTCACTGTTGGAGAAGAGTCGGCCAGCACTTGAGATTTAATGCTCCAATTTTCTAACGCTGGCTTGGAAGAACCATCCGCAGTTTCTACAAGGAAATCAGAAACAATATCCGTAATATGCACAAAACTGTTTTTCTGCCCTTTGTTTAGCACATGGATGGTGTAATTTATCGTTTGACCGGGAACATATGTGTTAATGTCCGTTTCTTTTTTCGCCAATATTTGGGCAATACCAGGGTCAAGAACAATAGTATTGGTATTGTTACCATCAACTGTTGCGACATTAGATATCGTGCCGGTGGCACTATCAGAAACAGTAGCGGTGATTTCAAATACCACTGTATCCCCAGCCATCAAATCAAACTTAGCGTCCAAATCTCCGACTCCCGAATATTGACCCGAGATAGAGAAACGTGAGCTGTCTGGCTGTTCCACGATACGAACGCTGCTGGAAGAAAATGCAACACCGCTATCTGAGGTCGTAATTGAATTAACCAGATCCTGAATCACGACATCATTCGCAGTACCTTCACCATCATTCGTTATGTGGATTTGGTATACAACTTGACCATCAGGGTTATATAGACAGCCAGAACCAGAGTTTGAAGGAAACGAACACGCATTCCCGTCTGCGGTGGTATTCGTTACCAATTTCTCATACGTTAAACTTGCGTCGTGGGGTGGAATAGCATCGGTCGTTACTGTGTTATCCCCGCCTGTCGCACTGTTTGCATCGACAACACCTACAGCGTCTTCACGAATTTTGCCTGTGATGGTAAACGTAATCGTCTCATTGGGTGCGATATCCAAACCGTCCGATGCCGCAATATTCAAATCACCATTGGCTTCGTAACTTAACGGTTTGGTATCAACAACACTGTTTAATCCCGTTGATACAACATGACTAATATTTGTATCAATCAACGCTGCTTCGGTTTTTCCACCGATCACTTCAACTTTAATATTAGAAATCAGGTCTTGAATGACCGTGTTGTCGTACCAAACAGGCTCTGTATTTTCGACCACAAACCGATATTCAATGCTGTCGCCCGGTTTATATTTATCACCGCTGGTGTAGTTGTTTCCACCAAGAGAAACAATCTCTTTAGTGACATTCAATAATGCAGCGTCTGGGGTAATATTCGCCCGTGGAAGATTACTACCACCGTACGTTGGCGTTATATCTATGGCATCTATAGCGTCATCGCGAATCTCTGATTCCATGACAAATTCGATATAACCACCCGGAGCTATTGATACATGAGGGATATCAATATCGACATTGTTTCCTCGGGTAAAACCGCCAATAGAGGTCATAGGCTCACCAGAAGTGTTTGTCGTAACCAACCATCCTTTAGGTAGGTATGCCGGAGCCTTATCACTGTCTCCCGCACTATCAGATTTTTGCGCTAAGCGAACTTGCAACTCTGAGAATTTTTCAATCAGAGCTTTGCCATACTCAAGTCCATTACCGTTATTATCGATTCGCAGGTGATAAACCACTTGTTGATCATCTGCCTGATGATTGTAAGTTGTCTTAACGGTAGCTAGAGACGTATCGGTAAAAGCTCTGTGCGCTTTTACTAAATTTGGCGGCAACATTGTTGAACGATCAGAAGAAGCCTGATAACGACCATTGACTAATACGGTGTTCTTAAATTCACCGACTGCATTTTCGACAATATGAGCTTTAACCGTGTATTTAATATAAGAACCATAGCTAGCAGCAGCTAAATCAAATGTGGTATCAATGTTGGCGTTATTTGAAATGCTTCCAGCATCAGTGATACCACTAGAATCGACTTCTGATGAGACTGTCCAGCTATCAAAAGCTGGGCAACTATAAGTTGTGCCAGTCGTGATGTTGTAACAAGAAGTCATGACCCCTTGGATATTATCAAACACGGCAATATCGTTGAGATGGACTTCGTTTTCATTGCCAATAGCAATTTCGTATTCGATATAGCCATCCGGCTTATACCCTTCTAAACCTAGTGAAGTTGTACCATCTGTGTCGTAATAGGCTTTAATCGCCTTGCTATAGTTAAATTTATTGGCATCAGGCGTAAGAGAAGAGCTGACTCTATCGCCGTTGACAGAAAGAACATTGGTAATTTCGCCGATGGCATTAGGGTTTATCGTAGCAGTAACCACATAGTCAATCGTCGCTCCCATTGGTATTGAAGCTAACGTATTGATATCTTGATTATCTGCATAGTCACCAACTTGAGCATTACCGTCTGGCAAAGAAGGATCAAGTGTCACTTGCGGCGCAATAGTCCAAGAGGTATAAGCTGGTCCAGTTGAGCCATCAACCAAGCTAACTTGTACCTTTGATAACTCATCTACCACAGGAATGTTGTAAGCGTTAGCCAATCCGTTATTGGTAATATGTAAATGGTAAGTCGCTGTTTTTCCTGGGTGATAGTTCACTTCATCAGTGGTTTTGTAAAAGTTCAGATGATAATCGTTAGGTTTAACCGTAATGCCACCGATAGTAATGCTGCCTACAGCATCATCACGCACAGTTCCTTTGACGGTATATAAAACGTAGTCCCCACCAGCAACATCTATGTAGGTATCAATGTTTTGGTTGTCCTCAACAACCCCTTCAGACTCACCAGTAGTCGTACCATTACTACCATTGCCATCATCTTTCACAACATCTACGGAAAAAGCATTTTTAAACGGATTTTCCGATGTACCATCCATCAGCAAAACATCTACTCCAAGAATATCTTCAGCAACATGGCGGTTATTCAAATACCCAGTATTAGAGTGAATTTTCACCGTATAGGTCAATTCATCGCCTGGGGAGTAATATTTGCTAGGTACACCGTTTACCAATAGTTGTCGTTGTGTACCTGCGCCATTAGATGCCAATCTGTTTTCATGGTGGGAAACATGATTCAGTGACGATACTTCACCAAAATCGCGATAAACATACGCATCATTCTTAAGCACTTGACTGACGTAGTTGTCTTTCACCAGCGCTTTAATCTGGAATTCTATTGTTGACTGAGGAGCTAACGACAGCACATCTGTAGAGTCTGCTGCAGGATAAATAAAATCTTCTGTGGTTTCAGGACCAAAGCTAGCGTCACCGGGTAATTTGAACTGCCAGTGTACAAATGGGGACTGATCCGGATAATCTTCAACGTTATCCATTTTGCCATCATTTATGCCACCATCATTATTGTCATTGGCAAGCACAGACTTTATCTCTGACATCAAGTCAACAACTGTCAGATTGTTCGCAATGGTATTAGTACTGTTGTTAATCAAGGTGATGGTATAGGTAATATACCCGCCCGGAGCGACCTGCATTTTGTCCGAGGTTTTTATAATAGAAACATTAAGTTGATCGACACTGCCATCCTTACCAATTTCAGCGGTTGAAGAATGATTAGTGTTTGTTGCTGGGTCATGAATGCTCGCTGTATTGGAGATTTCTTGTTTCTCATAATCAGATCTCACAATACCTTTAACCGTGTATTTAACGTAACCCATACCGTTCCATTTACCTGAATCGGACTTAGGATCGATATCCACTTTTGAGGCTATATTTCCACCATCGGGCCAAGTGGACTTTTCGTCAGCGTAACTCCCGCTACTTATGTGATCATCCGTAGTTGCTTCTATAGTCCAGCCAGGTTCGAATACACCTAATCCATTAATATCATCCGAAACATCTACATCATTGGCATAGCCAGAACCTTTGTTAAATACAAAAATGTCGAAAGAAACTTCACTCCCCAGTTGAAAAATATCGTTGGGAGTTAATTTCAGAACTTGCACATCAGGAGCTTCGGGTTGAACTGTCGCACCACCACTAAGCGTTTGTCCGTTGTCTGGTGAATACACCGTGGCAGTATTGGTGAAACCGCCCCATACGATTTTGCTACTTGATGAGCGATCAATTTGTCCCACAATGGTGTATATAACTCGAACGTTAGGTGGGATTTGTGCTGTCGTATCAAGGTCGGTATTGTCAGAAAATGTTCCGACATCAGTGGCATTCAACAGTTGCTGCTGGTCATCAGAGGTTAACCCCGAATTATCCATAACCTGCTTATCAGCGCTAATGGTCCAGGAACTGAACACTGGCATTGGTGTATTGTCGGGTTCCAACATATCCGCTTCAATCGAACTGATAGGGTCTTTTATCTCCACATCAGTAGCAAAACCGTTGGTGTTATCATTTTCAACAACTATCTGATAAGTAACGACATTGCTTTGCTTGGAGTAAAAACTGTAAAGGGAGTGAAAAGAAGATTCATCATCAACTTTGACTGACTTGTTCATTGCCAACGAGAACTCTTTAGGAACCGAGCCCCTATCAGCTATCGCTTTGCCATCTACAGTGACTATGTTGCTGATCTTGCTGTTTGCGGTTGGTGCAACATGAACTTTTACAGTGTAAGTAACAACGGTATGAGGAGGAATCGTCGCCTTAACATCTAAAATGTCTGGTGAGGTGATCGCCCCATCCACGCCACTAATATCTTTTCCATAGTCGGCGGTAATTTCCCAAGAAGAGAAGGCGGGAATAGAGTTGCCATAAACATCTGTCACCATAATAGAAGCCAGATCGTCAACGACGGGAACCATATTCGCAATAGCATCACTGGTGTTGGCAACCTTAATGGTATACGTCATCTCCTGACCAGCAGAGTATTTTGAGGTATCGACATCTTTCGTCACTGATAAAGCGTTGGCAGGCATCTCAATACCAGTGCCACTTTCTACCACATCATCAGCACAACTCGCATCATCAAGAATAAGGCCAATACTGCTATCCGTTGTTGTTGCGGTAAGTTTATATTCCACTTTTTTACCCGGAGCGATGTCCGGAGAAATCGTTAAATCACCAGTTTTAGTCGCACCATAATCAAACTTACCTGCATCTGTACCTTCACCGTCTGAGCCATTAACAACCTCCAGCTTCCAAGACTGAAAAGCAGCCCCCTCACCGTACCCAGCAGCTTGCTCAGTCTGAATACAAGACAACTTATCGACAATGATAAGGTTATTAGCAAAGTACTTATCTGATGAGTTCTCAACGCTAATGTTATATTCAACACTTTGACCCGGGCTATATTGAGACTGAGACGTTATCTTGCTTATATGAATTTCTGGGTCGCCGACTTGTAATACTCGCTCCGTTGCAATCGGTGTGAAAATCGTATTCGCCGCTGACGCCAATGAACCTTCATCATTGATGACTCTCGCAGTTAAGTTTTTGATGTCACCAATAGCGACTGGAGAGATGGCTGCTGTAATCAGATAATCAATCGTTTCACCCGGATAAACAGAAACTACATCATCAAGAGAATCATCCGTCACCGTACTGCTACCCAACTTGGAAACAGAGTTGTCTCCAATATTGTCTATAGCAATCGACCACGTTTTATAAGGGTGCCCACTGACATCGGTATGATCGAAGGTGACGGTGGAATCAACTAAGTTATTCCCTAAGGTCGTCAAAATATCTTTGATATTATGCTGAACCCTAAAATTATGGACGATACCTTTCCCAGTATTTTCTACCGCCAGATGAAGTTGCATTTCACCATTGACTAAATAAGGAGAACTGTTAACAAACTCATGTCTGATGATCTCTAACGTGCCAGCCATCGGAGGCGTAGTTAACTCATCACTTGCAACGATTCCATCTCTCGTTTGTGAAGTAGCAGATACAACAATATCTCCGGCAAGCCGCTCAGCTAGAGTGGCTTGCATTGTATACGTGAGCTTGCCACCCACAGCAATGCTTGCGCCTGTGACTTTTAAATCCCCAAGAGGTTCAAAGGTACCGACATCACTTTCAGTACCTTCCTTTACGGCACTGTTGGCGATCTGAGTGAAAGGCGCGGTATTGGTTCCATCAATATTTTCAACCAATAACGTGCTAAATATCTGCTCGATATCGAGGTTTTGAACTCGGTAAGAACCTGTGTTTTCTGCCACTAATGTGTATGTCAGAAGACCAGTTACTGGATACTCACTCGTATCTGAAGAGAGTGTTAAAGAGTACTTATAAGGGGCTGGAGTAACGGTAACTAACTCCGAAGTCACAGCATCTGGGCTGGTACTAGCAATAGCTGAAGCCTGAATGGTAATGTCTGCTGTTGTGTCGTTAGCAACCAAAGCTTCAACGGTATAAGAAACCTGCCCTCCCTCTATAAGATGAGCATTGGTAACGGCTAAATTGCCTGATGGGCTAAAATCACCCGAATTAGATAAAAAGCTGGCATCAGAGCTAATTGTTGTTGATTGGAACGACGAAAAATCCGCAGAAACCGATGTTATATCTACGGAGCTATCAGATAGATTGAAAACGGTTACAGTGTATATTATCGAACTATTATTTTCATAAACTAACTTATTGGCCTGCAACTGAACAGATATATTTTCAGCGTAAATACTAAAGGACAATACATTCAATATAAATATAATTAAAAGACGTCTCATCGATTATTATGACTCTAGTTCAAATAATATAAAGGCGCATAACTTATATCAGTGAAAAGAATAATCCTAACAACCAAAGTCAAATTAAATAAATTACGAAAAATCTTACAAAAACAATCGATAATCCCTAACAGAATGCTCTAACAAATTTTTATGTTAGGTTTAATATACTTTTTAACTACAATTCTTCAAGATACATATTGCGTATCTCCATCACTTCGTCCAATATCTTCTTAAAATGAAACACTAAATTAGGATCAAACTGTTTACCCGATTCACTTTCTATCAAATCAATGGCCTTATCAACACTCCAAGCCTTTTTATATGGGCGATCAGATGTTAAAGCGTCAAACACATCGGCAATAGCCCCAATACGCCCTTCAAGCGGAATTTGTTCGCCTTTCAACTGATTCGGATAACCAGAACCATCCCATCTTTCATGATGTGTCAATGCAATATTGCGAGCCATATTAAGCAGCGGATCTTCGTGGTGGCCGATAATCTCAGCACCTGTAGCAGCATGCTGCTTCATTATTTCCCACTCATCCTCATCCAGCTTTCCTGGCTTTTTAAGAATTGAATCTGGTGTACCTATCTTTCCAACATCATGCATTGCTGCCGCATGGTAAATAGTGTCACAGTAGCTATCACTCATACCAATTTGACGAGCTAACAACTTAGAATATTGACTCATTCGGATAACATGCAGACCCGTTTCATTGTCTTTGTATTCAGCTGCTCTTCCTAAACGGCGAATAATTTCAAATCGAGTTTTTTCTAGATCATGCGTACGAACTTTGACTTCTTCTTCTAGAAGCCGTTTGTTGTTATAAAGAGATAAGTGGGTGTTAACCCTTGCTTTAACTACCGAAGGGCTAACAGGTTTCGTAATATAGTCAATCCCACCGACCTCAAACCCTAGGGTTTCATCTTCAACTTCAGACATTGCTGTGACAAATATAACTGGAATATGTGTTGTAATTGGATCTTTCTTTAATTGCTGACACACTTCATATCCATTCATATTTGGCATCATGACATCAAGCAAAATAAGATCGGGTTGTGATTTATGAGCTACCTCCAGAGCTTTTTTACCTTCAATAGCTACTTTAAGTTTATAATCATCGCCTAAAATACCCACTAGAATATCGATATTCTCCGGAGTATCATCAACAACTAATATCGTTGGTTTTTGCATATAATACCTCTTTAAATTATTATTTTAAGTCCACTATCAATTTTGAAATCAACTCAGAAGCAGCATCAAATTGATATTGATTGATAATATTTACTGCCGGACTAAGTTGTTTCCAAATCGTAGAGTTTACTTGTGGCTTTAAGGTATTTATTTGAGTGATAGCTTCTGAATCAGCTTCTTGCAAACGCTCATAGAGGGCTTCTAACTCTTTTAATAAATCATCATTTGATAGCTCTGATGTCGTATTCTCTGTCGACTTGTCACTAACAGGGGCTCTAACCTTGGATATTGCTTCACAGATGGATGTGACCAAATCATTGATCTGAACTAATTGCGCTTGATATGTTTTCCCTTGGCTTAAATTCAGTTCTAACTGTTCAGCCATTTTCACAAGAGCTGATGAAGCCAAATTCCCAGCGACACCTTTCAACGTATGAGCAAGACGTACTGCTTCATCAACATTATTTACTGCCATCGCCCTTTCGATCATCGGTACAACATCACTTTGACCATCAACAAATCGTTCAAAAATACGTTGATATAAACGAGTCGAGTTTTGAACCAATTGTAAACCGCGATCAATATCAAGCTCTGGATGTTCTGGCCAAATGTCCTGTGGAACCACATTCTGACGCCCATAATCTGCCTCAGCAGGCAGATACTTAACCAGGGTTTGATACAACACATTAACTTCAACAGGTTTTGCGATGTGATCATTCATACCAACTTGAAGGCAGGCTTCTTTATCTCCACTCATGGTATTTGCCGTCATAGCAATCACCGGCAACTCAGCAAATTCCGTATGCTTTCTGATCGCTTCTGTCGCTTGGAAGCCATCCATGACTGGCATTTGGCAGTCCATTAGGACTAAATCAAAACGTTGCTGGTTCAATTTATCCAAGGCAATTTGACCGTTCATCGCTGTAGTGACGTTTATCCCTACTTGCTGCAAGAATTCCGTAGCAACTTCAAGATTCATGTCGTTGTCTTCTACTAACAAAATTTCTCTACCTTGTAGTGCAGACAATTGGCTCGAATCAAGTGATATCGGTTGTTCAATACGACGAACAGCTAGCTCACCAGACATACCAAACGCGTTCATAATGCCGTCGAGCAAGCGAGATGAGGTCATCGGCTTAGTAATGTAACCAGCTAGCCCCAATTCATTAACCTTTCCTATCAAATCTTGAGACGGGTTAACCGATACCATCAGAATTTTTAGCTCGTTATCCATCAATTTAATTTGACGTGCCACCTCGATTCCATCAAGGTTCGGCATATTTTTGTCGATAAAGGCTACCGAATATGCGTTATTTTGACAGTATTCAATCGCTTCTTTACCTGTCGAAACCGTATCAACATTAAAGCCCATACTTTCCAAGGATGTCTGCATGATGTCTCTAGCTGTCGCATTATCGTCAGCAACGAGTATTGACATACCTTCTAGCTTTTCATTGATAATAAGCTGCTTGTTACCTGAGCATTTCAGTTTGAGCGTAAAATGGAACGTACTTCCATAGCCATACAGACTGTCCAAACCTATTGTTCCACCCATTAACTCTACAAGTTGCTTACATATGGCCAGCCCCAGACCTGTACCACCATATTTACGAGTAGTAGATGAATCAGCCTGAGAAAACGGCTTAAACAATTTATTTTGTTGTTCACTTGTTAAACCAATACCTGTATCTCTCACGCTAAATCGTAAGGTGACATCTTGGTGATCTTGTTCAACCAGTTCGATAATCAATAAGACTTCACCACGTTCGGTGAATTTAATCGCATTACTCATCAAGTTGATGAGTACCTGTCCAAGACGAAGTGAATCACCAACAAGATAGCTAGGGACGTCTGGAGATACGGAAAAAAGCAGTTCGAGTTGCTTATCTGTTACTTTGTCAACGAACATGTCACCAAGATTCTCTAATATCGAATCCAGCATAAATGGCGTAGATTCAATATCCAGCTTTCCTGATTCAATCTTGGAGAAGTCCAGAATATCGTTAATGATTGAGAGTAAAGCTTTCGATGCTCGCCCTATCTTTTCGACATAGTTATATTGTTTTTCATTAAGATTTGTTTGCAGGCAAAGCTGCGACATGCCAATTATGGCATTCATTGGAGTGCGGATTTCATGAGACATGTTCGCTAAGAAATCACTTTTTGCCTGATTTGCAGCATCCGCTTCTTCTTTCGCTTTAAGAAGCTTATTCGACATCACTTTAAATTCTGTAACATCAACCATGCTGATAACAGCAGATTCAAAGTTCCCTTGGCTATCTAATATCGCTGAAACACTCGCAGACATCCAAGTAACTTTACCATTCGGGTGTGTAAATGAGCGTTCACCTCGGTAAGAACTGATTTCTCCATCCACCAGTTCTTTGAATTTTGCTTTTGATGCTTGAACATTCGAAACCGTTGAAATACCAAACATGGACATACCAATAAGCTGCTCACGGGTACGCCCCCCATATCTGAACAGTACTGTTCGTTACAATCTAAAATAATGCCATTTTTATCAACATTTGCGATACAAGCGGTGGAACTGTTGAACAAAGCTTTAAAGTGCGCTTCACTTATCGCTAGCTCTTCTTCAATCATTTTGCGCTCGGTAATGTCCATGACATAACCGTTCCAGATAATCGTACCACCTTCAGCAATATGACCTCTGGCACTTGCTTCCATCCAACGTTGACTGCCGTTAGGATGCAAATAGCTAAAGGTTCTATTCCAATTAAGTTTATCTGCCGTTTGTCCAGAAAGCCCCGCATCCAAAGCGATACGTTCATCACCAGGCACTCGTTCAGCAAGAACTGTTATATCTTCTTTAATTTCATCGGGGTGTATACCAAACATTGGAAGTACTGCTGATGATAAGAACGTAAACTGGCAATCTCCCACGCCACTCCAACGTAGCTGATAAACGGTACATGGGACGGATTCTGCTATATTTGATAGCTGTAAACGTGACTCTTCAAGCTCAACTGATACCAGTTTTCTATCGGTAATATCGTCAATACTGCCATCGATCCATACTGAATCTGTATCTTTTGAGTAACTTACTCGGCCGCGCTCATGTATCCAACGAATATCGCCATCACGGTGACGAATCCGATAATCAACTTCAAAAGTTTCATTCGCTGAACCAGCTATCTCTGCACGCTTTTGAAAAAGATCAAAATCTTCGCTAATGACAAGCGAAGCTAATGTGCGGTCATGATTTTCAATAAACTCACTAGCCATATATCCGGTAATGTCGACAATTTTATCGCTGACATATTCGGTCACCCACGAATCATCAAATCGAGTTCTGTGTACCGCACTTGGAATATTTGTAACCAATCCACGAAAACGCTGTTCGCTTTCTCTAATCTGCTTTTCAACGGCTATTTGATTTGTCATATCACGTACAGAAGCCGCAACCTGTTTACGACCACTTAAATCTGCTGGTAATGGGCTTAGCGCAATCTCTGCAATAAACTCCGAACCATCTGATTTTAGAGCACGGACATGACGAGCATGTCTCATAGGGCGAGAACGACCTTCATAAGTGAACACTTCTCGCGAATTAGCATGCTTACTTCTGATGTCTGCAGGCAACAACTCTTCAACAAGCATCTGCAACATTTGATCATTCTCATAACCAAATAGCTTTTGACAACTTGTATTACTGAACACTATTTTCCCGTGTTGATCGATGATAAGCAAAGCTTCTGGTGCAACTTCCAATACAGCTCTCGACCAAGTAGCTGCAGAAAATTGTTCAGTTACATCTGTAAACAACAGCTCAACAGACATAACTGCTCCAACCTCAGATTGCAAAGGCTGAATAAACACTTCAAATCTTTTTAGATTACCATCGCTATCAACCATCTCGACTTGGTGTAAAGGGACACTGTCACCTTTTAAGGCCGAATCAACATACTCCCAATTTTTTTCATTGATAGGGTTAGATGAGAACATACGCTGATATTTACGTTGAAACGTTTCAGGAGTGACACCTAATAATGAAAGAACGCTGCCACTAACACAATCAACCTGACCGGACAAATTAATAGAACAGTAAAAGCACTTTCCATTCATACCATCGATAAATCGAGCAAAGCGATTACCTCGAAGATCTAATATCATCTGCTCACGTTCAGAAAGCAGTGAGGCCATCTGATTAAAGGTTTGGCTTAGTGTCACAACTTCAGGAACAGAATTGTCATCCAGCTCTAAGTGTTTAATTTTCCCTTCACCAAACTCTATGATCCCTGCTTCAAGAGCTTCTAGCGGCTGGGTAAGCTTTTTAGCGAACATATAGCAAGTAGCAATGAGAAACAGGATGATTAGCAATAGTTCAAAAGCAAAACTGCTCCAATCCGAGATAACGGAAGAAATAAATTCAGATTTTGGTACAGCGACAATGATGCGCCATTTTAATGTTGGCTCTGTAACGATACTCGCGACATACGATTCACCACGGTCTGATACAAAGCTTACATTTCCATCTAAGAGGCGTTCTAATAGTATCCGTAGTTTAGCGTTTTCTTTTTCTTCCGCTTTAAACCATCCAGAATTATGGTCAAGTAACTTATCTTGTTCGATGTGATAAATGAGGTTACCCAAACTATCTAATACAATTAGCTTATGAGCAGGTACACCAAGTTGTTCAGGCAATTGACTCAAAGCTAAATCAACCGTCACCACACCTAGAGAAGACGGTTCCAGACCTTTTTGGAAAGGCGCCGAATAAGTCACAACGATCTCATTACTTGCGCCGTCATCTAGATACGCATGTGACCAGTGACCATTCTTTTTATCAACCACATCACTCCACCAATTCGATGAGCCATCGGTATAGTCGTATCCCTGAGAAGCGATATCCATATAATGGATAAAGTTCCCGTCTCGATACGCATAGGGAGCAAAAAGCTGGTTGTTTGACTGTGGACCGGGTTTATAAGCGATGGCAGAACCAAGAAATTCCGGATTTCGTTCTAAGCGACGAACCAGAATATCGCGGAGCTGATCGTGTGTTTCGATACCAAATTGATCCGACACTGAGCCAAGAAAATCGGCAAAACCTTGCGTTGTTGATTGAGCATTATTCAAAATATGGTTGAGTCGGTTAGAGGCGTAATGCGCCTCTTGAGTTAACTTGTCAAACAGACTCTGTTGAGCTGCGTGATAACCCGAATAGGCGTTGATGCCATAGATCACCAACATAATAGCAATCAACGGTAATGCTATATGCGATAAAATGCGATTGCGAAAAGTTAACCCCATGCCCATTCCTCAGAACAAATTTACCCAAGTGCGAACAATAAAAAGCACATAAAGACGTTTGCTCTAACCAACGAAAACACTTAAATCATTGCACAGCAATAACGATGTAAACGCGGTTGGTATACAGAGCTTTGTACGTTAAGGAATGCTACATAAATCGAAATCGTATTTATGTAGATAGAAGACGCTTCTAATTGTAGGAAAATGATGACATTTTCTTATGGAGATAGACGGAAATTTACTAGATTGGCAACATATCAACTTATAAAACAAGTTGATAT
Source organism: Vibrio sp. Hal054 (assembly GCF_037162405.1). NCBI lineage: Bacteria > Pseudomonadati > Pseudomonadota > Gammaproteobacteria > Vibrionales > Vibrionaceae > Vibrio > Vibrio sp. Hal054. Next base: position 688,199 of record NZ_JARLUT010000002.1, read on the forward strand.
GTTTCGGATTAGCTAATACTTGTCTCTGTTAACTTTACACTCTCTGAGTTGGCAATCGCTTCTGCTGCTAGTAACGCCCCAACGATGAACACAAATGCTAATATAACTTTGATTAAAGATGCTTTACTTTTACTCAGACTATAACCTGCCATAACTGCTCCTCAATCTACTTCATTACTAACGCGGTTCCTTCGCGAAACTGGCGTTCAATAGCTATCAGCCTGAAGATTTTATTTGAGTAACATGGTACATAAATGACAATCTGTAATATGTAGGACAAAAGGCCGTGTTAAGGATGAAGATCACACTATTTAATCAATGCCACGAGGTAAGCACCTCCTTTGATTGCTGCTATTTGTTAAACCAATCCAATTTGTTGTGCAGCTCAGTAACGCTCCCCACCACAATCAGAGCTGGGCTTTGAGCTTGCTCTGCTAACTGTGATAGTTGATTCAGTTGGCCCTGAAATACACGTTGTTCAGGTCGTGTACCATTTTCAATAATTGCGCACGAGATCTGTGGGTCTAAACCATGGCTAATTAGGTTATCCATGATGTGACCACTTTGCTTCAAGCCCATGTAGAACACGAGTGTGTTATTTGATTGCGCCAGAGATTGCCACTCAATTTCACGGCCATCTTTTTGCACATGACCAGTAATAAACTGAACACTTTGCGCATGGTCTCTGTGAGTGAGCGGAATGCCTGCATAAGCCGTTGCGCCAGCCGCTGCGGTAATGCCCGGAACCACCTCATAAGCAATGCCATACTCGGCAAGCTCTTCTAACTCTTCACCACCACGACCAAAGATAAACGAGTCACCGCCTTTTAAACGTACAACACGCTTACCTTCTTGCGCTTTCTGCACCAGAATCTGATTGATTTGATCTTGAGGGACACAGTGATAGTCGAACTTTTTGCCGACGTAGATTAGCTCTGCGCTTTCATCCGCTAACGCGAGAATTTGCTCTGATACCAAACGGTCATACACGACGACTTCCGCCTGTTGAATGACTCGGTACCCTTTCATAGTCAACAAATCAGGGTCACCCGGGCCTGCACCAACAAGAGAGACAAAGCCCGTTTTTAAATCAAGATTGTTTACAGTGATATCAGTATTCATAGCAACGCCTGCAATTTAAAATTTGGATATAAAGAGGAGTGCTCATGGGGCATTAAGTCACTGCTTTTTATAGCCAAAAACATCTGTATTAAAACGGCTCCATCACTTTAATGACGGAGCCCATAAACCTTATTTGCTTAGTGCTACTTCTGCATTTACTTCAGTTTCTACACTTAACGCTGGCGCTGTTTTCGCGTGAGTTAGGTATAGAGGAATACAAGTAAATACTAGACCACCCACGATATTGCCAAGAATGGTTGGAATTAGGTTGAAGTTCAACCAAGTTGCGATACCGAAATCCGCACCTAGCATCATACCTAATGGGAATAGGAACATGTTTACTACTGCGTGTTCAAATACCAATGCGAAGAAGATGAAGATTGGTAACCACATTGCTGCGATTTTGCCCGCTACTGAACGAGCGGTCATATTACCGATTACACCTAGACACACCATTAGGTTACATAGAATGCCGCGAACAAAACAGGTAATCCAACCGTCGGCACCTAGGTTTTCAAAACCCACTGTACGTGCTGTTGCAACAGCAATGAATTTTTGACCAACGGCATTTGGTTCTACGCTAAAGTTCATAGTTAAAGAGAGAGCGATCAAACCAGCCACAATCAATGAGCCAACAAGGTTACCGAAACCGACAAGCCCCCAACAACGAAGTACACGACCCCAAGTGATACCCGGACGGTTCTCAAATTTAGCCAGTGGTGCAATACCAAACACACCTGTCACTAGGTCATAACCCATTAAGCTCAGAATACAGAAGCCTACAGGGAACACGAGTGCGCCGACAACGCCCATGCCTGTTTGAACTATAGTCGTAATCGCCACTACTACGGCTAACGACAAAATCACACCAGCCATCATTCCGCGCAATACTAGATCACGAGTGCTGGTTTTCACTTTTGCCTCACCAATGTCGATCATGGTTTGGACAAACTCTACAGGTTTTAATGCAGACATGTGGATCTCCTAAAATATAAAAAATAAAAAATAAAAATGTGTAAAACGGAAGATTAAATAGAGAAAGGCTTTCAAACTGGTTCTTTCTTAAAGCCTTTGCCTATTGAATCTGCCCCTCCCGTTGAGAGGGGCATCAATCAGTTAGGCTGCAATTTCAACTTCGCCTTTGGTGACTCGCGCTTGGTAAGACTTCACGCTAAAACGTTCATCTTCCATGCACCCACCTGTCGCCAAGTTGAAGCGCTGCTTTTTCAGTGGGCTAGCTACCCAAAGTTCGCCTTTGTGCTCACAGATCAAACCGCGAGACAGCACGTTCGATTGGTAAAACGGGTCGGTATTGCTGATAGCAAACACTTCTTCCGCATCAGTAGGACGAAACACCGCAACTTGCTCACCGTTCACCAGCGCACAAACGCCTGTACCCGGAATGATGTCGCTGATTTGGCAAATTTTTTCAAATGACATATCTAACCTTCCCTTATGCTTCTGTCGCAGCTACGTGCAAAATGTCGCCTTTCACTTCAGGATGTTTTTCCGTGAAGGTTGCAGGACGGTGTTGATCGCGCTCTGGAACAAACACAACGTTGTCATCGCGTTTGTCTGAGTTAATGAAATGAGCAAAACGAGTCAGTTGTGATTCATCGTTGATGGTCGCAGTCCACTCACATTCGAACTCATCCGCTAACTTCGCTAAGTCTGCTTCAAGTTGAGCATTGATACCTAGCTTGTCTTCGACAATCACTTTACGCAGGTAGTCCACACCGCCTTCCATGTTATCTAACCAAACCGATGTGCGTTGCAGTGGCGCAGCAGTACGGATGTAGAACATCATGAAACGGTCGATGTACTTGAGCAGTGTTTCTTTGTCTAGATCGCTTGCTAGAAGATCGGCATGGCGAGGCTTCATACCACCGTTACCACACACGTACATGTTCCAGCCTGCGTCTGTTGCGATAATGCCTAAGTCTTTACCTTGAGCTTCCGCACATTCACGAGTACAGCCAGACACACCAAACTTCATCTTGTGAGGAGTACGAATGCCTTTGTAGCGATTTTCAATCAATGAACCTAAACCGACAGAATCCTGAACACCGTAACGACACCAAGTAGAACCCACACAAGTCTTCGCCATACGCAGTGCTTTGGCATACGCTTGACCAGTTTCAAAACCAGCGTTAATCAGCTTGCGCCAGATTTCAGGTAGGTCATCTTTTTGAGCACCAAACAGACCAATACGTTGAGCACCAGTTACTTTGGTGTATAGCTTGTACTCTTCCGCTACTGCAGCCAGAGCGCCTAACGCTTGTGGTGTTACTTCACCACCCGCCATACGCGGAATAACAGAGTAAGTACCGTCTTTCTGGATGTTGCCTAGGAAGTTGTCATTGGTGTCATGCAGTTTCACTAACTGAGGTTTCAGAATATGTTCACCCCAGCATGACGCCAAAATAGAACCTGCCAGCGGTTTACACACTTCACAGCCGTAGCCCTTGCCGTATTTTGCTAGTAGCTCATCGAAGGTTTTAATTTCTTCAATACGAATCAAATGGAACAACTCTTGGCGAGAGTATGCAAAGTGCTCACACACATCACTCTTCACTTCGATACCAGACTTAGCAAGTTCCGCATTCAGAACAGATGTCACCAGTGGAACGCAACCACCACAACCTGTACCTGCGCCAGTTACTGCTTTGATATCCGCAAGCGTGTGATGACCATCAGCAACCGCTTGTGCGATCTTGCCTTTAGTCACATCAAAACATGAACAGATAACCGCACTTTCAGGCAGTGCATCGGCACCAAGAGCCGGTTTTTCTGCGCCAGCATGAGCAGGTAGAATCAGTGCATCTGGATGTTCAGGAAGGTCAATTTCATTCAGCATTAACTGAAGCAGATCACCATAGTCAGACGTATCACCTACGAGCACTGCGCCAAGCAGTTTCTTGTTGTCACTCGATACAATCAGACGTTTGTAAACTTCTTGCTCTTCGTTTTGGTAAACGTAGCTCTTACAACCTTCAGTGCGACCATTCGCATCACCGATTGAACCGACTTTCACGCCAAGTAACTTCAGTTTTGCAGACATATCTGCACCTTCGAACTTGCTTTCCGTTTTACCAAGCAAGTGGTCTACTGCCACAGTTGCCATCTTGTAACCCGGTGCCACTAGACCGAAGAAGGTTTGATTCCAAGAAGCACATTCACCAATCGCGTAAATGTTCTCATCTGAAGTCTGACAGTGGTCGTTAATCGCCACACCACCACGAGGTGCAATATCCAGATTCATGTGACGAGCAAGTTTGTCCTGCGGGCGAATACCTGCCGAGAACACAATGAAGTCTGTTTCAAGCTCTGTACCATCTGCAAAACGCATCACGTTACGTGCATTTGTGCCTTCTGGAACAATCTCAAGCGTGTTTTTGCTGGTGTGAACATGCACGCCCATACGCTCAATTTTCTGACGTAACTGGTTACCACCAGCCAAATCTAATTGTTCTGCCATCAATTTAGGTGCGAACTCAACAACGTGAGTTTGCACACCCAACGCCTTTAAAGCACCTGCAGCTTCAAGACCTAACAGGCCGCCGCCGATAACCACGCCTGACTTGCTGTTTTTTGCACAAGCTTCGATTGCTTTCAAATCTTCAATCGTGCGGTAAACAAAGCAGTCTTTGCTTTCATGACCTTTAATAGGCGGAACAAATGGGAATGAGCCAGTAGCAAGGATCAGCTTGTCGTATTGGATTTCACGACCTGTGCTTGAATACACAATTCGGTTTTCGCGGTTAACGTTGATTGCACGTTCACCAAGAAGAATGTTGATGCCGTGCTTTTCATAAAAACCTTCTTTAACTAAAGAAAGCTCATCCGCAGTGTGATGTGAAAAGTAAGAGGACAAATGCACACGGTCGTATGCGGCGCGAGGTTCTTCACAGAAAACAGTGATATCCATTTGAGAGACATCGGTTTTCTCGACTAAATCTTCGATGTAACGGTGACCTACCATCCCGTTACCGATAACGACTAGCTTCAACTTGCTCATTATAATTCCTAAGGGTTAGGTTCTTAACTAAGCGAAGTTTTATTTTTCTACGTAAAATAATACATGATGTAGGTCAATTGAGTTTTTAAACTACCCTAAAGTGGTATGAGATTTATGAATAAATTGAGTGGAATTTATTCATTCTCAAGTGTGTTTGATTAAACGACCACATCTGCACCCAGTCAGACCTTGAATGGTGAGTTGGATACATCGAACAATCTCGCGTACAATAGCCTCCATTCAAATTAACCAATGATCATCTGACTTCTTAGATTTGCTGTATAGCAACGCACATTTCAGATGAAGACTAAGGCAATAAATTCAAATGGTTAACAACAATATTCAGTGGTTTCCTGGGCATATGCATAAAGCGCGCAAGGAGATCGAAGAAGTCATCCCACAAGTTGATGTGATCATCGAAGTATTGGATGCACGCATTCCTTTCAGTAGTGAAAACCCGATTATTTCGAAACTTCGCAAAGAAAAGCCTTGTGTAAAAGTGCTGAACAAGCGCGATCTGGCTGATCCTGAAATGACTCAGCTTTGGATTGAGCACTTAGAGAAAGAGCAAGGTGTAAAGGCGATTGCCATTACTACTTCTAACCAGAATGAAGTGATGCAAATCATGGAGTTATGCCGCAAGTTAGCGCCAAACCGCGAAGCTTTGGGCAAGAACGTTCGTACCATGATCATGGGTATTCCAAACGTTGGGAAGTCAACCATTATCAACTGTTTAGCGGGTCGTGCGATTGCTCAGACGGGCAACCAGCCTGCGGTTACTCGCCGTCAGCAACGTATCAACCTACAAAATGGTATTGTGCTTTCCGATACGCCGGGGATCTTATGGCCGAAAGTGGAAAACCCGCACAGTGGTTTCCGTTTAGCGGCAACAGGCGCTATCAAAGATACGGCAATGGAATATGAGGAAGTGGCATTCTATACAGTGGAATACCTCGCAGAGCGTTACCCAGACCTATTGAAAGCACGTTACAACATCGACGAATCACCTGAATCTGACCTTGAGTGGATGGAAGAGATTGGTCGCAAACGTGGGGCGCTGCGTGCGGGTGGTCGTGTTGATTTACACAAAGCGTCTGAGATTCTACTGCATGAATTGCGTCAAGGTATTCTAGGTCAAATTACCCTTGAGCACCCTGAGATGATTACTCAGGAACTGATTGAAGTGGAAATCGAAGAAGCGCGTAAAGCGGAAGAAAAAGCGAAAAACAAAGAAGAACGCCGTAAGCGCTACCTGCGTAACAAGCGTTAATCTTTTTACTATAGATATAAAATTAAGGGCGACTCATGTCGCCCTTGTCGTACCCACTGTTTATGACTTCTTCAGTAACTTAGAAGTTACTTGGAAATTCCAGCCAGTTTTAACAGAATGCTTTCCAACTGATCCCACGGCATTAGCTGAGAATCAATCACTTCAAGGCGCGACTCAAAGCCTTCAAGACTCAACTCATTAACGGAAACCACACCATTGGCTGAGTTAAACGCATAGCAGCCACGGTCTGTGTTCACTACCGCTTTTACACGCTCTGCGGTTAAATCGCTGATCATTGAGAAAAGCTCATCAAAGTTAAAACGATACTCTGCACCAAATAACCAACCACAGCTGTAATAACCCTGCCCTTTGTTCTCTTTACGAGCAAAAGCTTGGTTTGGATTTAACTGAAACTCAGGTTCCATCTCCGCATGGTGATGATGGTGAGATTCAATATGCGATGACGCACCACCGTGGACACGTTCAATATCCAATACTTCAATAGGTAGTTGACCGCGTGTGACCAGTTTATGGAATACTTTTGCTGGCGTTTGGTCAGTTACCCAGTCGTTGAAGACATCGATATCATGAGCGGTACACTCATCCACCTTGTTGCCAATGATCACATCTGCCGTTTGCAATTGGTCGTTGAAATTTTGGTTGCTGGTGTATTTTTCATTACTCAAGTTTCGCGGATCAACCAGACCAATCGTCGCTTTAAGATTGACATATGGCGTGTATTGGTCAGAAGTTAAAGTGGCAATCACTTGTTTAGGGTGTCCAAGCCCTGTTGGTTCGATGATCAAACGGTCAGGTTTCTGGCGTAGCAGCGCATTAATACCCACAGACATAGGCACGCCTGCCGTACAACACATACAACCGCCCGGAACTTCTTTAATCAAAGCCCCTTGGTCAGTCATCATCGCGCCATCAATGCCAATTTCACCGAACTCATTGACAAGTACCGCCCACTTTTCGTTTTCAGGCTTGTTCTTTAACAGATTCAATATCGTTGTTGTTTTCCCTACCCCGAGGAAACCCGTGATGATATTGGTTGGGACTTTATTCGTCATCGTCATACTCCTTTTGCAAGGAGTATACATAGGAGGCTAAAAGCTTTCTATATACTCGCTTTCTACAAAGCGATTAGCAGGTAAGCGAACAAACATTGATTGCCCTATAACCTCAGTATTCAGCAGCTCGACTGATAAGGCTGATAGCTGGAAACAAGAAGTATGCAGTATAAATACAATAAGCAGAAAGCAGACAGTATAAAGGCGCACTGCGGGAGCGCGCCTTATTCCTCGTTACTCAATCGTGAGTGTGCGGATTCAGTCATCTGTAGATAGATGTTATAGAATCAAATACGAGGTCAATCGAATAGAATTTGATTCCTTCCAAATTGTAAGTAAGGCTCTTTTCACATCCTCCGTAAGAAATATCGATAAACGCCTTACGATTTAAATATGGCTCATATCCCTTGAAATACAAGTTTCTCAGCCAATTTTATAAGCAAAATTTTTAGCTAAATCACCTTTTTGAAAAGTGGTAAAAACACATCTGTTTTCATATCAAAGTCATATATGAAAATCTAATTTGCATCTTTGCAGCTATAGTTGATGGTAATGGTAAGTATAATCTGACATTCCTCACATAACGCCAACCATGAGACCCGTTTTAAATGACCAACAGAGAGAAGTTTACGCACAGTCTTCTAGCAAAAGTTCCAAAAGATGCTATCAACCAATTTCTCTCTAAAGATAAAACCCCCATCTCTGTTCTCTTTCTCTCTCTTGCTGTGGGTATATTGGCTGGCATTGTCGGTACTTACTTTGAAAAAGCCGTTCATTTCGTCTCAGAAACCCGTACCGAATGGCTGAAAAGTGAGATTGGTAACCTGCTCCCATTGTGGTTAGCGGCATTTATTATCAGTGCGGCATTGGCGTTTGTGGGTTATTACCTTGTTCACCGTTTTGCACCGGAAGCCGCAGGCTCTGGTATTCCTGAAATTGAAGGTGCCATGGACGGAATACGTCCGGTTCGTTGGTGGCGCGTTATTCCAGTGAAGTTCTTTGGCGGCATGGGTGCATTGGGTTCTGGTATGGTGCTAGGACGTGAAGGACCAACAGTACAAATGGGCGGTGCTATCGGCCGTATGATTTCAGATGTGTTTCGAGTTAAGAATGAGGACACTCGTCACTCTCTGCTTGCATCAGGTGCAGCAGGTGGTTTGGCAGCGGCTTTTAATGCGCCTCTTGCTGGCATCATGTTTGTCGTAGAGGAAATGCGCCCTCAGTTTCGTTACTCGCTTATCTCTATTCGTGCGGTCATTATTTCTGCGGTATCAGCCAATATCGTGTTCCGTATGATTAATGGTCAGGAAGCCGTCATCACCATGCCGGAATATGATGCGCCTGAGTTAAAAGCGCTTGGTCTATTTCTTTTTCTGGGTATGTTATTCGGCATTTTCGGCGTGATATTTAACCGACTCATTACACTGTCTCAGGACATCTTTGTTCGTATTCACAAGAACCAACGTAAACGCTATCTGATCACAGGCTCATTGCTCGGTGGCTTTTTTGGTTTGACCCTGCTTTATGTTCCTGAACTGACGGGTGGTGGTATCAACTTTATTCCAGACGTCACAAATGGCGGCTATAGCGCTACGATATTGCTGCTGTTGTTTATTGGGCGCATCTTTACCACTGTGATCTGTTTTGGCTCGGGTGCTCCGGGCGGTATCTTCGCCCCAATGCTGGCTCTGGGCACACTGTTTGGCTATGCCTTTGGCCTGATCGCGAAAAGCCTATTGCCAGAGCTGGATATCGAACCGGGTATGTTTGCGATTGCGGGAATGGGCGCTCTGTTTTGTGCCACCGTACGAGCACCGATTACGGGCATCCTGCTGGTTATTGAAATGACGGGGAACTACAACCTGATTCTGCCACTGATCATCACTGGCTTAGGCGCAGTGATATTTGCGCAGATGTTTGGCGGACAACCTATCTACAGTCAACTTCTAAACCGTACATTGAAGAACGAGAAACTGCGTCAGCAAGATCTGCCACAACAGGAATAAAAAGAGGATTAATATTTAGTCTTCCGCCTAAATGTTATGAATTTGCTGCGTATTTTGTGACAATCGCACACATTATTGTCGTACAGAAAGTGACGAAACTTGTTAATATCGCCACCCTAAAGCGAGTGGTAGCGGTGTTGCCTTAATCTCAGACACCAAAACTGCATAACACCACTGTATGGCGATGGAATGCGGAGTTTTCGTTGAACTGGAAAAGGTTTCTTCAAGTACAAGCTGTTCCCCCTTCTCAAGCAGCCCTTGCATTAGGCATGATTGGCTTAGGTCAAGCGTGGGCGCTGTATCTGCCAACGTTCGGCCTTGCTGTACGCCCTTATCTGGTTACGATGGGCGCAATACTGCTGTTGCCTGTGTTAGCAAGGTATCTAACCAGCTACAAAACCTTTATCGCTGATATTAAACACCCTCTCTCTGGTAGCCTTATGGCACCGATGAGCATGGCACTGCTAATTCTGTGCGATTACCTAGTTGTGATATCTCCACTGATAGCTTACCCACTGTGGGCCTTAGCGCTTATGCTGCATTTTACGATGATGATATTGTTCTTCGGCTTTCAGCTCATGAATTTCAAGATGTCGAACATCGTGCCTAGCTGGTTCTTATATCCGGTGGGAATGATCAGTAGCTCGTTGGCGGGAACGCAGTTTGGACACAACTTGTTTTCAGAAACACTCGTACAGGTGTGTGTCGCTATCTACTTTATTATGTTGCCTGTGGTTTTGTATCGCTTGGTGTTCTTTGGTTCGTTGCCACGCAAGGCAAGACCAACGCTGGCTATTATGGCGGCACCGATTAACTTAACTCTCGCCACCTATCTGGTCAATTTCCCTGACCCAGACCCGATACTAACCGGAGCGTTGGCGGGTATTGCCATCACCATGACGCTGCTGATCTACCTGTGCTATTTACGATTGTTGCGGTTGAAGTTTCAGCCTTCAATAGCCGCAGTCACTTTCCCATCCGTGATCAGCGCCATCGCAATGCACAGGCTGACAACTTTCTTTGAGTCAGATTTTCCACACTGGCACTGGCTACACAATTTCGGATTTCTTGAACTCACCATTGCCACTGTATCGGTGGTGTGGGTTTCCGCTGGTTATATCAGAATGTACTGGCCAGAGTTTTTCCCTAACAAGAGCAGTAGCGGCTAATTTTCCTCGGCTTTTATGTACGCCACGCCATTTTTTCCGCTGTGTTTTACTTGGTACATTGCCTTATCTGCGAGTTCATACAGCTCTTCGAACGTGTAATTGGAAGTGGTGAACTCACACACGCCAATACTAAAACCGATCTGAGCCGACCCGTTATCCACTTTCATCGGTTCACTGACATTCGTCAGCAACTGATCGATATAACGGCTGATCACTTCTCTCGGATGGTCCACGCACAGCACGACAAATTCGTCACCGCCTAAGCGCGCAATAATCGACTCGCTCGGGGCGTACTGATTGAGCCACTCCGCAACCTTTATCAACACTGAGTCACCCGCTTTATGACCTGAGTGATCATTCACGGTTTTGAAGTTATCAAGGTCGATAAATATAAGAGAGGCGGGTTGGTCCAATAAGCCACGACAAATTTCATCGCATTTTTCAACCAACACCTTGCGGTTAAGCAAATTAGTAAGTGGATCTAACGTTGCTAATCTCGACAGTTCGAGTTCATATCGCTTTTCTTTAGTGATATCGATGTGAGTGCCCATCATGCGCAGCGGTTTACCATCTTGATCGTATTCAACAATCCGCCCCCGATCAGATACCCAACTCGTACTGCCGTCATTGTGGATCATGCGATGAATCACCTGATAAGTGTCTACTTTGCCATTGATGTGGTCTTCGAATGCACCCACTGCCAAATCATAATCATCGGGATGAAGCCGGCTTTTCCAGATCTCAACGGTCGCTTCCAGCTCATGAGGCTGAAAGCCCAGCATTTTGCCCCACTCCATATTAAATATGGTGAGTTTGCCAGTAGGTAAATGATTCTCCCACAAACACAAACCGTTGCCATCGAGTGCGACATTAAGCTTTTCTTCCAAGCGCTGGTTATCACGTGTCAGTTTTTCAACCTGCTGTTCTAGCTGATTAATTCGCTTTAGATATTCGTCCATCAACTTCAGTACTTGTAGTGCGCCTAACATTTGAGAGCTAATAGTTTAGCACTATATCAATAGGCTTAAATTATAATTCCCTTGCAAAACGCAACTTCAATCCATCAATCAAAAGCGCCGAAAAGAAATTATCTGTTGCTACTATGGGGCGAAAGCCTCAGAATGTCGCACTTTTCGCCATCAATAATCATTTATCTGTGGTGAGTATTAATTAAGTACAATATTGAGAATTAAATATGGGTTTTACCTCGTTAGGTCTATCTGCTCCAATCCTTAAAGCTATTGAAGAAAAAGGATATACCACTCCTTCACCGATTCAGATACAGGCGATTCCAGCTGTATTAGAAGGAAAAGATGTAATGGCAGCGGCACAGACTGGTACAGGTAAAACTGCTGGCTTTACTCTGCCTATTTTAGAGCTTCTATCACGCGGTCCAAAAGTTCGTGGCAATCAGGTTCGTGCTCTGGTCCTCACTCCAACCCGTGAGCTTGCCGCTCAGGTTGAAGACAACGTCAACACCTATGGCAGTCACCTACCTCTGACAAGTGCTGTAGTTTTTGGTGGTGTGAAGATTAATCCGCAAATGCTGCGCTTACGCAAAGGCGCGGACGTGCTGGTAGCCACACCGGGCCGTCTGTTGGATCTATACAACCAAAATGCCGTTAAGTTTGACCAACTGGAAGTTCTGGTTCTTGATGAAGCAGACCGCATGCTCGATATGGGCTTCATTCGTGACATCCGTAAGATCCTTGATTTGTTACCGAAGAAACGCCAGAACCTGCTGTTCTCCGCAACGTTTTCTGACGAAATTCGTGCCTTAGCCAAAACGATGGTCAACAACCCAGTTGAGATATCAGTAAGCCCAGCGAACTCAACAGCAAGAACTGTAGAGCAATGCATTTATCCAGCGGATGTGAAAAAGAAAGCACCGATGCTGGTGAAGCTGATCAAAGATGGTAACTGGCAGCAAGTGTTGGTTTTCACCAAAACTAAACACGGTGCAAACAAGCTTTCAGCGTTTCTGAATGAGGAAGGTATCAGCTCAGCACCGATTCATGGCAACAAGAGCCAAGGCGCTCGAACCAAAGCGTTGGCCGATTTTAAATCTGGCGAAGTTCGCGTACTCGTTGCAACGGATATTGCGGCTCGAGGTATTGATATCCCTCAGCTACCGCAAGTGGTGAACTTTGAACTGCCTAAAGTCGCTGAAGATTATGTGCACCGTATTGGTCGTACAGGTCGTGCTGGCGAAGTGGGTAAAGCGATTACTTTGGTTTCAGCGATTGAGGCACCAGAACTTTTTGCTATTGAGCGTCTTATTCAACAAGTGCTTCCACGTATCGAACTGCAAGGATTTGCGCCAAGCAACAAAGTTCCTGAGTCTGTTTTAGATACTCGCCCTATTAAAGCGAAGAAGCCTAAAAAACCGAAACAGCCTAAAATGCATAACGCAGAAGGTAACCAATCGGCTCGAGGGGCTTCCAAAGATGACAAACCTGCGGCTAAAAGCACCTCTAAGCCTAAGCGCCCTAAACCAAGTGGCGAAGGTCATCGTGATGGCAATCAAAATGCTCAGCCAAAAGCAAATGGCGAGAACAAACATCGCAGCAAGAGATTTGGGGACAAACCAAGTTCGGATAACAAGCCAAATGCCAACAAACCGAGTGGCAGCGGTAAACCAAACAAAAATGGTAAACCTAGCTCAAATGGCAAACCTGCTACAAGCGGTAAGCCAAGTGCAAACGGCAAACCAAGCGGAAACAGAAAGCCGAATCGCGGTTCAAACCAAAACCGTAATCAAAACAATAGTAAACCAACTCAATCGGTATAATCTCGAACGCAATAAAAAAGAGTGTGGCCCCAAAAGCCACACTCTTTTTTTATTCCATATCCTTTCTCTTCAATCCGATCTTTCCGTTTTCAACTTACTACTTAAGTTAAGGCTAGCTTAAACCGTTAGGATTCCATGGGCACAACCAAAATATCAATCGGTGACTTGTTAATCAGATCTCGAGAGTAGGAAACCATATTGCTCCAGAAGTCATGATGATGCCCGCAGATAAGCAGGTCGTATTCATGCTGCTCAATAACTTTTTTAAGTTTGCTCCCCAAACTGCCCGTCCCAACCCAGAAATGTTTGATCGGAAAATCAGGAAACTGTTCTTTGGTGTAATTCTGAAACTTGTGGAGAAGATCATTGGCATGCTGATTGAGCGGCTTTTGTGTTGGGTCCTGCTGAATATCAATTAACTGGCTATAAACCTCACCAACCGCACCATCAACATGGATGAATGAGACATCCGCGTTAAAAGTGTTCGCCATTGCGATCGCTTTATTGATCAAAACTTTGTTCTCTTCGGTCAGCTCTAACGCGACCAAAATATGTTGGTATTTCATCACTCTGCCCTCATGCCAATATGACTGTTGAGAGCATAGCCTTTATGCAGAAAAAAGGTGTCACTGAGATCACATGATGAAAAGAACAGTTAATCGTGAAACTTCAAAAGCTTAATAGGTAACTTTCCCTCGTAAAGACTTATTCGCGCCATTGCGTTTCTTAGCCTCGACTCGGCGATGTTGCGATGCTTTAGTGGGCTTGGTTGGTCGGCGTTTTTTCACCACCACCATAGCTGCGACAATCATCTCTCGCAGACGATTCAACGCATCTTCTCGGTTTTGCTCTTGGGTTCGATATGTTTGCGCTTTAATGATAATCACCCCTTCTTTGGTGATTCTGCTGTCTGAAAGCGCAAGCAGTTTTTCTTTATAGACGGGAGGTAAGGTGGAGCGTTGGACATCAAATCGCAGATGAATCGCACTCGATACTTTGTTCACATTCTGCCCGCCACTGCCCATCGCGCGAATGGCTGACAACTCAATTTCCCAGTCCGCCAGTTCTACAGTGTTTGATATTTTAAGCATGAGAATATGTACGAAGGTAAAGAGTGAGGTGCTATTTTAGAGAACTTCCACTGTGAATTCTATGCCTAAGACTAGATCGACTCTGAACCCGACTGAAGCTTAGAACACAAAAGTTCACCGATGGATTCTATTGTCAAAGGCGGTGCGAAATAGTAGCCCTGTACGACATCACAACCATATTCAGCCAGTTCATTGTACTGTTCCATCGTCTCCACTCCTTCGGCAACCACGGTCATTTGACACGATTCACCGATGGCAATAATGGCTTTTACCAAAGTCTTGGTCTGCTCACTGATTAACAACTTCTCAATAAAAGAGCGGTCGATTTTAATTTCTGTAATCGGCAACGTATTGAGATAGCTCATTGAAGAATATCCAGTACCGAAGTCGTCTAACGAGAGTCCAAAACCAAAGATCTTCATGCTATTGAGACGTTCGGCAACCGTATCTAAATCCTCCAATAAAACGTTCTCTGTGATTTCCAGAGTCACGCGAGAGATATCAATTCCCACTTCTTGTGTAATTCCAACCAAGGTTTCAGGAAAGCTTGGTTCCATCAGTTGTTTGGGCGATATGTTGATTGAAACGCCCATAGCCTCGGCTCCGTTAGGGCTGATCGAGAGAATATCTTCACAAGCTTTACGGAAAACAAAACTACCAAGCTCATGTATCACCCCAATGTCTTCTGCCAATGCAATAAATTTCACTGGCGATATTGGGCCTAATCGAGCACTGTTCCAACGCGCCAGCGCTTCAACCCCCATGATCTTGCCACTCTCTACGTTAACTTGTGGCTGATAAAGCACTTTGAACTCATCGCCTTTTAGGGCTTTTCGCAGCTCTTCCTCTATCATGTAATCAAGCTGTATTTCTTCATTGATGTCAGAGTTATAAAACATGGCGCTGCCTTTACGCTGCGCTTTTGATTTATACAAAACGACATCCGCCTTACGAATCAAGGCTTCTGGTTCGGTGTCATCACGCGGGAACATCGCCACACCAATACTACAATTTGTGGTCAATACTTTGCCGTCAATGATGAACTTATCTTCAAACACTTTTTGTATCAGCAACACTTTCTCTTGGGCAGCCAAGTCATCCGTCAGATCCGGGAAACAGAAAATAAACTCATCGCCACCAAAACGTGACACGGTATCGTGAGGGCCAAGAATGCTTTCAAATTTTCGGCTGATGGTCTTCAGAAGTTTATCCCCTGAAGAGTGCCCGTGAAGATCATTAATCTTCTTAAAATCATCCACATCCAGCAACATTACAGCCCCGCAACACTGGTTGTGATGAGCGTAATCAATCCCAGTGTGGATAATGCCGTTGAGAAGAAGTCGATTGGGTAAGTCTGTTAAAGAGTCATGCTCCGCCAGATATTTAAGCTTATCTTTGACTTGGTTGAGCTCATTGAAATCTTTAGCTATACGCTCCTGAAAACGATTAAAACGATCACCAATCACTCGCCCAAGTTTCAGTGAAAGCGCAATGATAATTAGCGTGGAAATCAAACTTGCATACAAGATGCGTTTTAATTCGTCATTGTTACTGGCCTCTAGAGCTCGAATATTTTCGGCCAGATAAGCTTCAAAACGCTGCACATAAAAGCCAGTGCCGATTGTCCAGTCCCACCCATCAATCATTTTGAGATAGCTGATTTTTTCTCCACCGTTAAGCGCACCAGGCATATATTTGGCCATGTAGTGAGTAAAGCCGGAACGATCTGTATCTTTAGCGCGAATCTCATCTATCTGAACGCCGAGCTCGTCAGAAACGGCAGTGTTAACCATTGCCGCTTCAGGGTGTGAGAGAATTATCCCTTGGTTATCAATCGCAAAGACATAATCGTTGTTGCCATATCGGTAATCACTCAACCAATCTATAACTTGTTCTTGTATATCTGCTTGTACATCAACAATGTACTCCCCCGTGCCGATATACCAGCCATATGGCTCAAAATACTTACCAAAACCTATTTTTTCGAAATGTTTATCAGAAGCTTCATCAGGCTTGCTGTACCACCAGCGATAAAAGCTTCACCACCTGAGTTGTTCACTTTGTCAATGTGCTCCTGAACAATCAAGGTACCTTTAACATCTTTGGTTTCCCACACAGACTGCCCTTCTAACTGTGGGATATAACTGTGCAAGACATTCATGCCTTCACGATCGAAAATAAAGAAGTAGCCACGCCCAGAGTTGAAGCGAATGGGGCGGAGAGCTTCTCTTATCATACGGACAACATCTTCTTTCGGTTTGTCTCTATGCTGCTGATAAATATTGGTTGCTATGTTGTGCGCTTCATACACACGGCTTCGCAACTGATCTTCTAGGGTTTTAACGGTGAGGCTCTTTTGTCTTTCGATTTGATTGGAGACTTGCTGAATTTGTTCTTGAACAGCCTGTTTTTGTTGTTCGATAAGGTTTTCGCGAATGAAGTCTATCTTTTCTTCCGATTCAACCCGATTACTTTGAATTAGGATGAGATTAACCACGATAGCAAATAGAGTGATGAACACTGCTGGTGCATATCGGATAATATTCAGCAATTTTCTATCATTTAGTGGAGTCATCGCTGCCTACTTAAGGATGTGGTTACTCATTAAGAATAGTCAATTTTAACTAGTTACAAGTAATGAAAGATCTAAACTGATAATTCGAGCAAGATAGAGAACAGTTTAATGATTTTGAAGATTTTTAGACGCAACAAAAAAAGCGAGCCGTTTATAAAACCGCTCGCTTTAAATATAATTTTCAGATTGTTAAGCAACCAGTTTAATTGAACTGCCCGTTCTTGCAGCTTCGACATCCAGCCTTAAAGAAATTTGTTCTTTGAGCTCACTGACGTGTGAAATAATCCCTATTGTTCTGCCACCCTGCTGTAAATCAATTAAGGTTTGAATCGCCAAATCGAGCGATTCAGGATCAAGACTACCAAAACCTTCATCAATAAACAGAGTATCGAGACGGATACCACCGCTGTACGACTGCACCACATCCGACAAGCCTAGCGCCAGCGAAAGCGCAGCCATAAACGATTCACCGCCGGAAAGGGTCGCGACATCACGCCATTTTCCTGTGTAGCCGTCTTCAACCATCAAATCTAAGCCTGAACCACTGTTACCTTTTGCACGATCTTCTTTACGTTTCAGCAGATAACGACCTTTGCTCATTAATTGCAAACGCTGGGATGCCTGAATCAAGACATCATCCAGCAAAACGCCAAGTACAAAACGATGCAGGCTGACTCTGGCTCCGGTTTTACCCGTAGCAATGTCACTTAATGTGCCAAACACCTGATAGGCTTTTTCCAACTCTTCATTTTTCGCA
Organism: Vibrio sp. Hal054; assembly: GCF_037162405.1. Lineage (NCBI taxonomy): Bacteria > Pseudomonadati > Pseudomonadota > Gammaproteobacteria > Vibrionales > Vibrionaceae > Vibrio > Vibrio sp. Hal054. Next base: position 706,071 of record NZ_JARLUT010000002.1, read on the forward strand.
TAAAGCGCGCTGAGTTTATGTTGAACCTGATTGAGGCTATCCATCCGCGAGCGAAGGCGCGTATAGCTTTGCAACGCTTGTTCGACTTGTTGCTGTTTTGCCGTCAAGGCTTGTTCTAAAGGCTCTAACTCAGGTTGTTGTTTGTCTTTCAACTCACCATTAATCGATTCAAGCTGAGTTTTCAGTGATGCCCCTTTATCTTCGTATTGGCGAATTGACGATTCCAGTTCGGCTATCGCTGCTTCTGTCATTTTGGCGTTTAAATAGGCGTCTTGGTTTTCAAACGAGCTTGCAGACAGCGCTTCTAACCAAGCTTTTTCTGTACTCTGCTTTTCATCAGACCACTGTTTCTGTAGCGCCAAAGCATCATTTAATGATGATTCAATTGCGGAAAGCTGCTTCTGCGTTTCAGCAAACTGTTGCTGCATTTGCTGCTCGGCTTTTTGCAGCTCTTCGATCTGCTTTTTAACTGCAACATATTGGGCTCTTACCTGCTCAACATTATCGAAACCAGATGAAACACCTTCTAATAGTGAAGCCACTTCCGTTTCTAAAACCGTCATTGCATGTTTGCTGTCCGCTGTGCCTGCAATAGACTTTTCAAGATTAGCCTTGGTTTGTAAATGACGACCTTCCAGAGCTTCCAACTGAGCTTTCAATACTTGAGGCTGCATTGATGCCAGAGTTTGAATCTCTTTCTCTAACGTTTCTTTGCTTTGCCCAAGCGCAGCGAGTTCGGCTATCGATTGCTCTGAAATTTTCGCTAACAATTGGTTCAGTTCACGTTCAATTTGACCAAGATTTGATACCGCAGACTGATGGTTTTTCAGCGCTTCTAACTCGTTTGACGCGCACAACTGCTGCGCATCTCGGGCAACTTTCACTTCCGCACGCGTAACCACGTCACTGGTAAAACTTGCTAACTGAGGATGTTCCAAACTGCCACAAACAGGACAAGCATCACCCTCGCTCAGCGACTTCGCCAATTCAGCCGCTTGGTTGGTATACCAGATCATTTCCAGTCTGTCGGCATCCTTCTTAGCATTAGCGGTGGCGGTTTGTACTTCAACATATCTTCTCTCCGCCTGAACCACAGCTTGCTTAAGTTTGCTTTGTTGTTCAGTTAGCTGCTCGCTGCTTTGACGAACTTTGATCTGTTCAACCACATTCGCGAGCGACAAGCGCTTGGCATCTAGACTCGATACTGCATGAGTAGTTTGTTCGTATTCCGCTCGTTTGCTTTGAATTTCTGTATCCAGCTCTTTTAGCTGTTTCTCAAACGACTCTTCTTCCGCTTTCACTTTGGCGAAGGCTTGCTTAGCCGTCTCAAGCGCTTTTTGTTTGTCATCAAGTATGCGGTATTTTTTACCGATTTCTTCGAGCTGATAAAGCTGTTGTGACAACTCAGGAACCACTTGCACGTTCTTAACCGCTTGCTGCCACAAAGATTCCGCTTGTTCAACTTTGGCTTTAGTTTGCACTACCAGCTGTTGTTTCTCGGTAACGCTTTTTTCTGCCTGTTCAAACTGCTTCGTTGCACTGACCCATTGGTTAAACGGCAGATCGAGCGTCAGCGCTTGCCTTGCTTTGGTTCTTTTCTGGCGCAACTGTTCAATATTCGGTAACTCGGATTGATGCTCGGTTAACGTTTTCTCAATCTCGGCCTTCTGTACAAATTTCTGCTTCAGCTCCTGAGCTAAGTTGCGTTGTTTCTTCGCTTCATCCAGTTGCTGTTGCAGTGATTGATAGATCTGTTCGCTTTGCTTTAGTTCAGGTTGAAGATTTTCCTGTTCTTCTTTCAACTCTTCTTCCGAAGCCACAGACACTACATTTAGCGCACCTTTGATCTGGTTATCGAACTCATCTTTTTCTTTGCGAATTCCCGCTGCTTTTTCAAACAGAGCGCGCTCTATCTGGGTATAAATCTGTGTTTGAAATAACTGACCAAAGATTTGTTCACGCTCTTTTGAGTTAGCCACTAAAAGCTCACGAAACTTACCTTGTGGAATCACCATCACCTGACGGAACTGCTTCACATCTAGACCAATTAAATCCACCATCGCTTTTGCAACGGGATTCGGACGGTTTGCCAGTAGCTTATGTTCGCCGTCTACGATTTCCACCAAGGTAGCGGAGTGAGCTTTCTTGGTTGTGCCCTCGCCCCGCTTTTTCGGTGTTTCCTGATCTGGGCTACGAGTCACAAGGTACACTTGGCCTGCAAGTTCAAACTCAAACTCAATTTCCGTTACAAGTTCAGCGTCTGCGTAATCACAGCGCATCTGATCGCCGGTGCGTTCGCTGCCAGTGGTTTCACCATAAAGCGCAAAACAGATCGCATCTAAGATTGAGCTTTTGCCAGCTCCCGTAGGACCATTAATCAGAAACAGCGGAGATGCACCAAGGCTGGTGAAGTCCACCACCTCTTTGCCAGCAAAAGGACCAAATGCTTGAATGGATAATCTTAGTGGGCGCATTCTATTCCCCTTGCTTCAATGACTGGATAACAGCGCTAACAGCTTGCTCTTGAGCTTCTGTTAATGCTTCCTGCTTGGCTTCTAAGAAGAAGTCTTTAAACATCTCCATTTCTCCGCGAGCAAGACGAGCTTTGCCCATTTCCTGATCGACACCAATCAACATGCCCGGCTTTTCAAGGTGCAATACATTTGGGTAGACTTTGCGCAGCTTTTCCATTGGGTCGAGAATGGCATGCTTGTCTTGCAGACGCACCAGCAGGTAATCATGGCTATTGGGGTCCGTTCGGCCTTGTTCTAAAATCTGGTCTAACTCGCCTTCAACAATTCGCATGTTATGAGGCGCATTGAGTGGAATTTGGCTGGCAGAGACAAAACCTTCTTTATTAAGCTCAACCAAAGTCATCGCTTTCTTGTGGTGCTGTTCACTGAAGCTGTACTTCATCAGTGAACCGGAATAACGAATATAGTCAGTGCCTTTCATTTGCGGCTGATGCAAATGACCAAGAGCCACATAATCAAAGGCTAAAAAGTGTTCGTGACTGACTCTGTCCGAGCCACCGATCGAGAGTGGGCGTTCTGACTCTGACTCAATGGCGCCATCAACAAAACAGTGGCTGATCAATACGTTTTTCTGAGAAGGCTTATACTGCTCGGCAATTAATCCGCAGAGATGCTGATGCGCTTCGTCATGAGTGCTAACCGTAGTTTGATAGTAGTGACGTACCAGCTCAGGATCGTTATAGGGCATGCCGTAAAAAGCGACTTCACCGGCTTGTTCACTGGTAAGAACCACTGGCTCAAGCATATGTTCGAAATCTGCAATGATGTGCAAACCGGATTGCTTCATCTGTTTCGCCGCAAAGCCTAATCGCTTTGCTCCGTCATGGTTGCCCGGTATGACAAGCATAGGAACGCCAAGCTCTCCACAAATCTTGGTGACAACGTCATCCAACAACTCAATGGCATGTGTTGGAGGAACGGAGCGATCATAAACATCACCGGCGAGCACTAAAGCATCAACCGAGTTGTGTTTTATGTAATCAACGATTTGAGATAATACGTGCCTTTGATCTTCAAGTAGCGACACGTTATGAAACTGACGGCCTAAGTGCCAATCTGAGGTGTGAAGAAACTTCATGCCTTTCCTGTGCAACGAACATTTTTTAAAATAGTTGCCGAATATGATACCCGTTTTACGAACAAATGCGACGCTGAAAAGGCAAAGAGTGAGTGATGATGCAAGAATGATTACCCTTTGTATTTCATCAACGAAATCAAAGGGCAATCAGGATCGAGATTTATTTGAGCGCTTATCTTACGCTCTGACTTTCAAACGACGTGGAACCAACTCAACACCGGATTGATAGCGTTTTGCTGAAGCATTTAGCGCAAGCGCCAACGCGCTGTCGGCAATCACTTCAAACTGTTGCGGTAGCGAATTGATTTTCACTGGAAGAAAATCCAATAAGCGGTTGTCACCAAACGTTGCTAAACGAATTTTTTTCAGCAAGTCAGGATGCTCCATCAACACATCTAATATGCCTTCCAGCAGAGTATAAGAGGTCGTCACTATCGCATCAGGCAAGCGCTCTTTCTTTACCCATTGTTCAAACACTCTGCGCCCTTCTTCACGGTTAAAGTGTTCGCCATAACCCAGCATAAATTCGCGCTGGTTTGATTTAACAGCAGACTCAAAACCAAGCTGACGCTCCTGAGAAATGTTCAGCTCGGGTAACGCACCAATTAAACCGACAGTTTTTACATTGTCTGTCAAAAGCGAAGATGTTAAGTCGTAAGCGGCACCGTAATCTTCACTGATCACACAGGCGAAGTATTCGTCATCCAACGGACGGTCAATCGCAATAACTGGCGTACCCATGTTTTGCATTTTTAAGTAGTAGTCACTGGCGTTTGGAATTGAACTTGCTACAAAAAGAGCATCTATTCGTCTTGATACCAACGCTTCTGCTGCACTGATTTCAGTTTCAGGATCATCATCAGAACAAGCTATCAAAATCTGGTAGCCCGCTTGTCGAGAGTTTTGCTCAATCAATTTTGCAAGTCGAGCATAACTGGTGTTCTCTAGATCCGGAATAATCAAACCGAATGAACGGCTGTTACCCGCTCGCAAAGAGGATGCCGCGTGGTCAGGGCGGTAATTGTATTCATTAACCACAGCCATCACTTTTTGCTGTGTCTTTTCACTAATGCGGTACTTCTGGGCTTTTCCATTGATCACATAGCTTGCAGTCGTTTTCGAAACTCCAGCTAATTTTGCGATTTCATCTAGTGTCATATCAACTGCTCTATTTATGTGCGGCGGATCATAGAAACAATTTTTCGATCCTCATTGGTGTTGAATTATACGCTGAATCGATTCAGTATAAAAGCTGAAAGGATTCAGCAAAGTTGGGAATTGATAACGGTGTCAATGTTTACGGTAAAATTCTCAACAATCGGTAGATGCACCACCCGATTGTAAAGAAAGTATCTTGGCAACTTTGCTGAATTTTTTGGACCAAATGCTGAATCGTTTCAGCCAAGGTTAAGCAAAAGTTACTACAATAAAAAAGAATTAAAAAATCATCCTGTCTAACTACGACAGAAGAAGGGGCAAACAATGCTGCAATTAACCACTCAAAATATCCAACTTAGTCAAGCTCACGCTAACAAGTTGGACGCAATTCGCGCTATCGCTGCCGACCTCACCCAGAAAGGTTTAGTCGACAATGGCTACGTTGAAGGCATGTTAAACCGTGAAGCTCAGAACTCTACGTTCCTGGGTAACGGTATTGCGATTCCTCACGGCACAACCGACACACGCGATTTAGTGAAACAAACCGGTGTTGCTGTTCACCACTTCCCTAACGGTGTGAACTGGGGCGACGACAATACGGTTTATGTTGCTATCGGTATCGCTGCGAAGTCAGATGAACACCTGGGTATTCTAAAACAGTTAACCAAAGTGCTTTCTGCTGACGGCGTGGAAGAAAAACTGAAAAATGCAAAATCTGCAAATGACATCATTGCTCTGCTAAATGGTGAAGTTCAGTTCGAAGCCGATTTCGACGCTTCACTGATTCAACTTCTTTTCCCTGCAAGTGACATGGTGCAAATGAGCGCTGTGGCTGGCGGTTTGTTAAAGAATAGCGGCTGTGCAGACTCTGAGTTCGTTGCTGACCTAGTGACTAAGAAACCAACTCACCTTGGTAAAGGTCTATGGGTTGTGAGCAGTGACAAAGCGGTAAAACGCACAGGTATGTCTTTCGTTTCTACTGCTAATCTTTGTGAATGTGACGGTTTACCAGTTAAAGCACTTGTCGCGTTCGCTGCATGCAATAGCGCACATGAAAATATGCTGAACACACTGTCGCAAAAAGTCTTTGCTGGCGAACAAGACGTGTTCTTGAAAGCAAACTCTGAGCAACTACTGGCTCTTTTCAGCAACGAAGCGGAAGAAGAAAAGGTAACAGAAGCGACTGGCGATAATGTTGCTGTATTTAAGATTAAGAACTCACACGGTCTTCATGCTCGTCCGGGCGCGATGCTGGTTGCTGAAGCGAAGAAATTCGAATCTGCAATCAAAGTGTCTAACTTAGACGGTGACGGCAAAGTTGTTAATGCTAAGAGCTTAATGAAAGTGATTGCTCTGGGTGTTAAACACGGTCACCAACTTCAGTTCACTGCTGAAGGTCCAGATGCAGCTAAAGCGCTGGAGTCTATCGGTGCTGCTATTAACGCTGGCCTAGGTGAAGGTTAAGGGGCGACTTATGCTAAATAACGCCATGACAACGAAAGTCGTCACCATCACCCTAAACCCAGCGCTGGATCTTACTGGTAGCTTGGACACGCTCAACGTGGGCACTGTGAGCCTTGTTAAGCAAGGTTCACTGCACGCAGCAGGTAAAGGGGTGAACGTAGCGAAAGTGCTGAGTGACCTTGGTGCAGACGTTACTGTGACTGGCTTTCTAGGCAAAGACAATCAAGAGATGTTCTGTCAGCTGTTTGAAGAGATGGGTGCACATGACGAATTCATCCGCATTCAGGGCTCAACTCGTATCAACGTTAAACTCGTTGAAGCGAGCGGTGAAGTCAGCGACATCAACTTCCCAGGCATAAACGTAACCAACGAAGATATCGCGGCTTTCGAAGCGACTCTACTTCGACTTGCGCAAGACCATGATTATTTCGTTCTTGCCGGCAGTCTGCCTACCGGTGTTTCTCCAAGCTTATGTGCTTCTTGGATTGAAAAACTGCACTCACTAGGCAAACGCGTTCTGTTCGATAGCAGTCGTGATGCTTTGGCAGCAGGCTTGAACGCTCACCCTTGGCTGATTAAGCCAAACGATGAAGAGCTGTCTCAGTTTGTTGGTCGTGAGTTGGTTACTCCTGAAGAGTGCCGTACAGCGGCGGCTGAACTTGCAGAAAAAGGTATTGAAAACATTGTTGTCTCAATGGGAGCCAACGGAACCATGTGGCTAAACCAAGGCCAATGGCTTCATGCAAAACCACCACGTATGAGCGTTGTCAGCACTGTTGGTGCAGGTGACACTCTCGTTGCCGGTCTTTGCTGGGGTCATATGCAAAATATGGACAAAGAATCTTTAATCACATTCGCTACAGCATTATCTGCCCTTGCAGTTACGCAGGTAGGTGTGGGTGTGACTTCAGAAACTCAACTAATCACCCTACAAAAAGAAATCCAATTACAACCAGTTGGTACTTTTGAAGTATCTAACAAATAAGGACAGAAGGTCGTACTATGAATATTGCTATTATCACTGCATGCCCTAGCGGCGTTGCAAACAGCATTATTGCTGCAGGACTGCTTGAACAAGCCGCAAAATCACTAAACTGGACTTCCGTTGTGGAATGTCACTCTTCTGTGATTGAAGGCTACAAGCTTACCGATTCAGACATCAACAACGCTGAAGTCGTTATTATCGCAGCCAATACACCTGTTGATACTACTCGCTTTGTTGGTAAAAAAGTCTACCAAAGTGATATCTCTGCATGCACAAGTAACCCAACGGCTTACTTAAAAACAGCGGTTGAGCAAGCGTCTGAGCTTAGCGCAAGCGCTGCAACAACTTACCAAGCACCTGCGGCTCCTGCAGCAAGCGCGAAGAAGATTGTTGCTATCACTGCATGCCCTACTGGTGTTGCACACACTTTCATGGCTGCTGAAGCGTTGGAAGAGACGGGTTCTCGTCTTGGCCACAAAGTCAAAGTAGAAACACGCGGTTCTGTTGGTGCGAAAAACCAACTGACTGCTCAAGAGATTGCTGAAGCTGATCTTGTTATCATTGCTGCAGACATCGACGTTCCGCTTGACCGCTTCAACGGCAAAAAACTTTACAAAACCAGTACGGGTCTTGCTCTGAAGAAAACAGAACAAGAGATCAATAACGCATTCGAAAAAGCAACGGTTTACACCCAAGCTGAAGCTTCAAAAAGTGCTGAAAGCACTGGTGAGAAGAAAGGTGTGTACAAACACTTAATGACAGGTGTTTCTCACATGCTCCCAGTAGTAGTAGCGGGTGGTTTGATCATCGCACTGTCTTTCGTATTCGGTATCGAAGCGTTTAAAGAAGAAGGTACTCTAGCAGCGGCATTGATGACTATCGGTGGTGGTTCAGCATTTGCACTTATGATCCCTGTTCTTGCTGGTTTCATCGCGTTTTCAATTGCTGACCGTCCTGGACTTGCACCGGGCTTGATTGGCGGTATGTTAGCAAGCTCTACTGGCGCAGGTTTCCTAGGTGGTATCGCTGCTGGTTTCATCGCGGGTTACTCTGCGAAGTTCATTGCTGATAAAGTTTCTCTTCCTCAGTCAATGGAAGCATTGAAGCCGATTCTTATAATTCCATTTATTGCTAGCTTAGTAACTGGTTTGGTTATGATCTACATCGTTGGTGGACCAGTATCGGGCATCATGACTGCGATGACGACGTTCCTTAACGACATGGGTTCAGCTAACGCAGTACTGCTTGGTATTATTCTTGGCGCAATGATGTGTTTCGACCTTGGTGGTCCTGTCAACAAAGCGGCTTACACATTTGGTGTTGGTCTGTTGGCTTCACAAACTTACGCACCAATGGCAGCTATCATGGCAGCAGGTATGGTTCCGGCTCTAGGTATGGGCTTAGCAACTTTCCTTGCTAAAAACAAATTTGAACCTAGCGAGCGTGAAGCAGGTAAAGCATCATTCGTACTTGGCCTATGTTTCATCTCTGAAGGTGCTATCCCGTTCGCAGCGAAAGACCCAATGCGTGTTATCCCAGCATGTATGGCAGGTGGTGCGTTAACTGGCGCTCTATCAATGCTGTTCGGTGCAAAACTGATGGCTCCACACGGCGGTTTATTCGTACTAGCAATTCCTGGTGCTATTACTCCTGTGTTTATGTACCTAGTAGCAATCGCAGCGGGTACAGCAGTAACTGGCTTTGGCTACGCATTTTTCAAAGCTCGTGCTACTGACAAATCTGCGGTAACTGCTTCTTAAGTTAAGCTAAAACTAGAAGCTAAGCTCTAAGCTTAGCTTCTTATAAGTATCCAAGTCTTTGCCCCCCGAAGGCTGTTGCCAGTGACATTGTTCACTGGCTTTTTTGTTTTCAAGATAGTTTCCCGTACAACAGCAATTAGTAATAACCAACCTAAGTAACTCTACATATATTCGGGAGATGCATCGGACATTTCTTTTGAAAACGAAATCGTCTCTTGAACGGCATATTGAATCCAGCGAACCTACCGTCAGTCCATAGAAATAACATGGTTGTTTGTCATTTCAGGTTGTTTATCTATTCACTCAACAGTAGGAACCCAAAATGAAACGAGAAATACCGTTTTCCAATGACGTATGGAGTTTGAAAGATATATTAACTATGCTAGCTGGATTTATTACGCTCACTGTTGTTCTTAACTTTATTTTTGATACTTACACGTCGATAGAATCATTAGTCATCACCTCAGTCATTATGATCGCGGTTTATAGCATTTCAGCAAGATTCAGAAAAAGCCATTTATCCGTTTCCGATGGACAAGTATATCTTTATCAACTTCCCGCAACGTTAAAATACAAAAGCTCTATATTTGGCAAGCCCTACATCCAGATTACCTCACTCACGGAATCGGGGTATCACAGACTTAATATCAAACAACACGAAATAGCGCCAAAGGATTGGACGTTTCTTTTTAATCAATGCTCATCAAATCTGCCTAAATAAGTACCTACTTGAAGAGGTAAATATGGAAATTTCAGAATTTATTAAACTGCATTTAATAGAGAAAGGTGTTCCTCGGGATCTCACCAAACCACATATCAATATTTTTTCTCGATGGTTCGCCAATTCAAGTAAACCATTAGTTTTCCAGTCACCAATCAAAACCTTCTTTAAACAGATGCCCCTTTATAGTCTAACGTGGGGCTCACTAATGTGGTTTACCTCATGGTCTAATTCCCCTGAAGAATGGATAACCTATATTGTCAGTTCTTTGCTATTTGGAGCAATATTGGGACTGTATCACCCTTGCCGGATACATATGGCACATAAGAAGCTAGGAGCTATAAGCTGGGAAGAGTGGTGCTCAAGCAATTATGGTTTTACCCACCCCGACTAACCAAGGATGTAACAATGCAAATCTCTTCGCTTACTGAAATATTAACCATTCATGGATACAATTTTCAATTTGATCAAGGTAAGTACAAAGTGAAGCTAGGCGGTATAGCCAATAAAGTGACTGTATCCTGGGACTTAAGTCGCGAGTGCCTCAACTACTCATATGGACAAATACTTACACCTTCACTGACCATGCTTTGGGCAATGATTTCCATGTATAACATCACAAATGGCGAACTGGTTAGTGCTGTTTTATTCTCAGGTTTAACAATATTAGGCTCTCTAGTAACCATCATTACTGAAATAAAAGTGACCGAGCTGAAAAGGATATTAACTCCAGCTATACCCTTTCAGTGATTCACAAAAAAGCCAGCTTTCGCTGGCTCTTCAAAAGTTAAAAGTTATACGAAAACTTACTTATGTTTTGGCTGAATGTACTTACGGCTTACATCCACCAGCGCAACATCTTTAAAGAAGCTGCGACCTAGCAACACAGGGAAAGTCAGGTGGCTTCTGTCTGTAAGAGTAAATTCAGTATATTCTTTCAAATCACCGATTTGGATCCACGCCATAACCACAGCGCGACGTTGTGTGCCTTCTGCGCTTGACTGACGAATATCAACCCAACGCTCAACAGGTAAAGCAAACTCTTTGCTCATCACATCGTCGTGTGCAATCTTGAATTTTACCCAGTCTTTGCCATCACGTTCGAATGGTACAACGTCGACAGCACTCACTGAAGAAGTTGTCGCACCTGTATCAATACGTGCACGGAAGTTCTCTTTTAAGCCCGTAACATAAACCCACTCTTGCTCCCCAAGAATCAAACGACCATCCGCTGTCTTCTTGGCGTCCGCCACCACAGGTGGCTTAGGATCCGGCTTTGGTTGCTGTTCAGGTCTTACTTCCGGCTTAGGTTCAACAATAGGCTCAACCTTTGGGGTTATGGTTTCATATTTACTAAGGTCTCTTTCTGGTTGAGAAACCTCTTGTTTAGGTTCTTCAACTTGAACAGCTTGATCCTTTGCATCACCTTCATTAGACGTTGTAGAACAAGCCATTAAACCGCCACTCAGCATCAAAGGAATTAAAAATTTCCACTGTTGTTTCATTCGTTCACCTACTCAAACTGAAAAATATCTATAAAACTTTCATTATCGCATCCGCCACATAAGGGATGTCTTTTTCTGTTAAACCAGCAATGTTAATACGACTATCGGCAACCCCATAGATACCAAAGTCTTCGCGTAGTCGTAACATTTGCTCTGCTGTTAAGCCTAGCATAGTAAACATACCTTTGTGACTTTCTATGAAATCAAATTGTGAAGTATTGTGTTGATTTCTCAACTGGTTACATAAACTTTTACGAAGACTTAACAGACGTTGTTGCATTTCAACCAACTCATTCTTCCAAGTTATGGTTAATGCATCGCTTTGTAATACTGTTTTTACCAGCGCAGCGCCGTGGTCAGGCGGCATAGTGTACGTGGTGCGCGCCAATGTCAGAAGTTTACCTTTAGCATTCGTTGCTTCTGTCGCATTTTTTCCCAGTACCATGGCAGCCCCAGTACGTTCGCGATATAGGCCGAAGTTTTTTGAACATGAGGTAGTAATCAGCATCTCTTCTACACGTTCTGCCATGTGGCGAATGCCTTTTGCATCTTCTTGTAGGCCATCACCAAAGCCTTGATAGGCAATGTCTACAAAAGGCATAAAACCATTTTTCTGTGCTAATTCCGTTATCGCCTGCCAAGCTGCAAAATCTATGTCTGCCCCCGTCGGGTTGTGACAACAACCATGAACAACGACCACATCTTTTGGCCCCGCATGCGCCAAGTCCGCAAGCATGCGATCAGCGTTCACCATTTTGGTCTTTTGGCTAAAGTAGCTGTAAAACTTCACTTTAAGCCCTGCGGCTTCCATGATTGGTTTGTGGTTGACATAGCTAGGGTCTGTTAGCCAAACCGTAGTTTCTGGCTGAGCAAAATGCATGAGATCAGCAAGCATACGCAATGCCCCACTGGCACCCGGAGTCTGAATAACAGAGAGTCGATCACGCACTGGCGTATCACCTAGCACTAAATCCGCCATGCATTGGTTGAACTCTTCGCATCCTGCAAGGCCAACGTACGACTTTGACTTCTGTGTTTTCGCTACAATATCTTGAGCTTGCAAAATTGCTTGCATGATTGGCGTTTCGCCTAAGCTATTTTTATAAACACCAATGCCTAAATCGACTTTTTCAGTGCGAGGATCTTCGCGGAAAGCCGCCGACAGGGAAATGATTGGGTCAAGAGTTGGAGCAGTTAAATGAGAGAACATGAAAGTCACAGCCTTTTGAAATTCAAGTGGTGAGTTTCAAAGTAACACTATCGCTGAAACGGCTCAAGATACTTGTTTATTGGCAAGTTATTAGCTCCTTAAACGGAGCTAATAATTAAAATTATGCTTAAGATTTGAGGTAGTGAATGACTTGATTACTGCTGCCTCGCCAGTCTAGGCTCGGATCGGCAAGCTCTTTGATAAATTTGCCATCTATCAGCACATCAATGTATTCCAACACCTGTTTTTGAGCTTCGCTCAGTTCCGAGAGCAGATAACCCGTCCATAGCCAGATATCTTTATCGGTACATTCTCGCTTAACGCGTTTCACCAGATGAAGAATGGCAGAGACGTTTTGTGGATGCAGTGGATCACCACCGGACAATGACAAACCACGTTTCGGTATGCGGGTATCGTTCAAGTCCGCAATGATGCGATTTTCTAAATCTTGAGTATAGGGATGACCAGAGCGCAAAGACCATGTGCTCTGGTTATAGCAGCCTTTACAGTTGTGTTCACAGCCGGAGACAAACAGTGTACAGCGTGTCCCCGGTCCGTTGACCACATCAATAGGATGATATTGGTGGTAGTTCATTGCTCAATCGTATTTCGTTTAAAGGTGCTTAACGCGACGTTTAACTTCTTCTTGTTTACCGAAGTTGAACGGACGAGCATCAGGGCTACCCAAATAACCGCATACACGACGAGTGACTGATACTTTAGACGAATCATGGTTGCCACACTTCGGACATACAAAGCCCTTGCTGGTACATTCAAATTCGCCAGTAAAACCACAGTCGTAACACTCATCAATCGGTGTATTTGTGCCGTAATAAGGCACTCGAGAGTAACTGTAATCCCAAACGTTTTCTAACGCTTCAATATTGCGTTGCATGTTCGGGAACTCACCGTAACAGATAAAGCCGCCACTCGAAATTTCAGGGTAAGGCATCTCGAAATCGATCTTATCGTATGGGTTTACTGTTTTTTGCACATCCAAGTGGAAGCTGTTGGTGTAATAACCTTTGTCAGTTACACCCTCAATAACACCAAACTCTTTTGCATCGATGCGGCAGAAGCGACTACATAAGTTTTCGCTTGGTGTACCGTACAGGCTAAATGCATAACCAGTTTCTTCTTTCCATTGGTCAACGGCTTCTCGCAAGCGTTGAATAATATCAATTGCGTGTTGACGTAGAGTTGCATCGTCGTACACATGCCCGTCTGCACCAAACAGTGCAGTAATCGTTTCATGCACACCGATGTAGCCAAGAGAGATAGACGCGCGACCGTTTTTGAAAATCTCAGTAATGGAGTCGTTAGCTTTTAGACGAACACCACACGCGCCTTCCATATACAGAATTGGAGCAACACGAGCTTTCACTTTCTCTAAACGGCTGATACGAGTTTCAAGCGCACGGCGAGCCAGTTTCAGTTTGCCGTCCAACAGTTCGTAGAACTTATCTAAGTCACCATTCGCTTTCAAAGCGATACGAGGCAGGTTCAAGCTCACTACACCAAGGTTATTACGACCTTCGTGAACAAGTTCACCATTTTCTTCGTATGTATTTAGGAAGCTACGGCAGCCCATTGGAGTTTTAAATGATCCCGTAACCTCTACTACTTTGTCGTAGTTCAGAATGTCTGGGTACATGCGTTTAGACGCACATTCCAGCGCAAGCTGTTTGATGTCGTAGTTTGGATCAGCTTTCTTGTGGTTCAAGCCGTCTTTAATCGCGAATACCAGTTTAGGGAATACCGCCGTTTTGCGGTTTTTACCCAAGCCCGCTATACGGTTTTTCAAAATAGACTTCTGAATTAAGCGCGATTCCCAACAGGTACCTAAACCAAAACCAAACGTCACAAATGGTGTTTGTCCATTCGCCGTGTGAAGTGTGTTTACTTCGTATTCCAGAGACTGGAATGCGTCATAACACTCTTTCTCGGTACGTGCTTTAGCAAACTCTTCAGGGCTGTGAATATCCCACTCTTTGGCGATTTCTAAATGTTTCTCGTAGCTCGCAGCTACGTAAGGCGCAAGAATTTCATCAATACGGTTGATTGTAGTACCACCGTAGATATGGCTTGCAACCTGAGCGATGATTTGAGCCGTTACCGCTGTCGCAGTCGAAATTGATTTTGGTGTGTCAATTTCCGCATTACCCATTTTAAAACCGTGTGTCAGCATACCCTGTAAGTCGATCAGCATGCAGTTAAACATCGGGAAAAATGGTGCGTAGTCAAGGTCATGATAGTGAATATCACCTTCTTCATGAGCCTGAACGATGTCACGAGGCAGGATGCGAGTTTTCGCATAGTGCTTAGCAACGATACCTGCTAACAGGTCACGCTGTGTTGGGATCACTTTGCCATCTTTGTTGGCATTTTCGTTTAGCAGATCGGCGTTGCTTTCTTGAATTAAGCCTTCAATTTCTCTGGTCAACGCGCTTTGCTTTTCACGAGAAATATCGCGGTCATGGCGATACTCAATGTATGAACGAGCTAATGCTTTGTACGGACCTTGCATTAGCTCGTTCTCTACCATCGTCTGAATTTCGGCGATGTGAACTTCTTCGTAATCTTTCAATTTTAGTTCAACAGCAAGTGCGACATTAAGAGCGTAAATAGCCAACTCTTTATCCACATGATCTGCGGCACTTTCAACTGCAGATTGAATACGATCCCTGTTAAACGGGGCTTTAGAGCCATCACGTTTGATCACGATAGGTTTCAAAATTTCTCCTTACCCCAGCATACTCACAGACTTATCCACAAACACACTATATAGGGCTTTTTATTATCCAACTGACACTATATGTTGTGGCGTATTTAACCTCCGACATCAAGTTGGAGTATTGATATAGATCAATGGATTTGGACCACCGAGCAGAATTGATTCAAACTTACAGCTCAAGATCTCAAACTCGTAAGAAATGCTGCAAACCGCAAAAATTGTGATATCCGTTGTTGATTTTTTAGGAAGCCTGATAGATTAAGCGCTGCCGAAATCTCGATAAAAGACACGACACAAGGATTGAAAAAATGCGCCTATTTTATGCTCTATTTGTAAGTGTAATTTCCTTAGTGATGCCACTCACTGCGCATGCTGAAAAATTAACCATGAGCACTTGGAATATGGAATGGCTCACCGTCAATCCAAACCATAATGTCTATGAAGGGAAGCGAAACAATGACGATTTTTCTGCCCTGAAAGGCTATTTTGAGAAACTCAATGCGGATGTGATTGCTTTTCAGGAAGTCGATAGCATCGACGCATTTAAACGAGTAAGCCAACCCCATTACACTATCGTTCTGTCGGACAGAAAGATGCCGAAATATGCTAGCCACCAGTTTTCAGACATCAATCAATACACGGGCTTTGCCATTCGTAATAACGTGCCTTTTTCTGATCCCAAAGACATCGACTTGTACGGCAAAGCGAATCACAAACTAAGATTTGCTTCTTATGTCATTCTCTACCCTGATAGTGCCACACCTGTTCATGCGCTTTCATTGCATCTCAAAGCGGGTTGTGTAGGAAAATTCTATTCTCAGAAAGAGACTTGTCAGACTCTGTTAGCACAAGGAAAAAGTCTTAACCGTTGGATTAAAGAGCGTGAAAAACAGGGGCAGGAATATGTGATTATGGGGGATTTCAATCATAACCTGAGCTTTAAAGGCGACTGGTTGTGGCAAGAGTTTACTCAGGGTTTGAAACAGAAACCTGAACTGGCAACCCGCAATACTCAGGCTTTATGCAAGGTTCGCAAACGTAATGATGCTTCACAGCTGCATCAGTTTCGCTCCGTGATTGACCATATGATTGTTAGCCCTAAACTTAACGCAACGCCGCCCAAACAAATGGTCTATACAGACCAAGATGCGCTCAACTACCACCTAAGTGATCACTGCCCAATAGTGTCTCAGCTCAACTGGTAATGGATAACTGGTGATAGCAGAGACAGTAATAGCAGATACGGCGATTCAAAAGTGATAAACACAAAAATGCCTCACACTGTATTGGCTTACAATGTGAGGCATTAACACAAGTTAACTAACTACAAATCCCTGTACCTAAACTGGACTTTTTTCGAAGCGTTTTCTCATCACTACGTAGTATAGGACAGGGATAACCAACAAGGTCAAAATTGTTGATACGAATATCCCGAAAATCAAACTGATAGCCAAACCGTTAAAGATCGGATCATCTAGAATAAATACCGCGCCTATCATCGCAGCCAGTGCTGTCAACATAATAGGTTTGGCACGTACCGCCGCCGACTGAATCACCGCTTCTGAGAACTCAATACCCTCTTCCACTTGTTGATTGATAAAGTCCACCAGCAAAATCGAGTTACGAACGATAATACCAGCTAAGGCAATCATGCCGATCATTGACGTCGCCGTGAACTGTGCGCCTAATAGGGCGTGTCCCGGCATCACACCAATAATGGTGAGCGGGATTGGTGCCATGATGATCAACGGCACTAAATACGACTTAAACTGCGCTACAACTAATAGGTAAATCAGAATCATACCGACAGCGTAAGCGATACCCATATCGCGGAAGGTTTCATAAGTGATTGTCCACTCACCATCCCACAGTATAGAAATGCCGTTTAAACCATCTGGCTGATTGATGTAGTACTGGTCAACTGCCATTGCTTTGTCCAGTTTACTGCCCACATTAAACATACCGTACAGTGGGCTATCTACGCTTCCCGCCATATCACCGACGACCATGACCATAGGCACTAAGTTCTTATGCACAATGTAATCTTCCATAGGCGTTTGACGAACTGACACCAAATCAGACAGTGGATAAGCGCTACCCGTCATGCTGCCCACTTTCATATTCAGCACTTGTTCTAAACGCACTTTTGCTGTTTCACTCGCCTGAATCTGAATTGGAATCGGGTACTTACTGTGCTCACTGTGCAAATAAGTCACAGGTTTTCCGCCAATCGACGTTGCTAAGGCATCAACAATCGAAGCATAAGGCACTTGGTAGTGAGACGCTTTGCTTCTGTCGATCACTACTTGCCATTTCTGGTGCAGTTCTGGCAGGTACATGTCCACATCGACAATATCCTGAGTAGTGCGGAACACTTCTCTGACTTGTCTTGCAGCTGCATTACGAATCTCCGGTGTTGGGCCATAAACTTCCGCCAATATCGGAGACCAGACAGGAGGACCCGGTGGTACTTCAACCACTTTCACCTTACCGCCAAATTTATCTGCAACAGCTTTTAATACAGGGCGTATGGAGCTGGCGATTTCATGGCTGTCTCGGTCACGCTCTTTACGTCCAGCAAGGTTAACCTGAATGTCGCCCTGATTCGCCTGATTGCGCATAAAGTAGTGACGAACCAAACCATTAAAGTTGATCGGTGCGGCAGTACCCACGTAGATTTGGTAGCTTTCCATCTCTGGCACTTTGTTCAGCTCTGCGCCCATTTCAAACAATACGCGCTGAGTTCTCTCCAGAGACGTACCTTCCGGCATATCCAGCACAACTTGAAACTCTGATTTGTTATCAAACGGCAGCATCTTCAATACAACCGCTTGAAACACAGGTAGCAGCATTGATCCAGCAATCAAAGCCAGAATAGCCAACAGCAGCATAAAACGATTACGCCCCTGATTTTTCGCCGTCACAAACGGAGTCATGATGCGATGGAACACTGTGTTCGTTGCACCGCCTTCTTGATGACCATGCGCCGCGGGTTTCAAGAAATGCCCAGCCAGCCAAGGCGAAACAATAAATGCCACCGCTAATGAAATCAGCATGCCCATGGATGCATTGATTGGAATCGGGCTCATATATGGCCCCATCAAACCAGACACAAATGCCATAGGTAAGAGTGCCGCGATGACCGTTAATGTCGCGAGAATGGTTGGCCCACCAACTTCATCAACCGCTGGTGGGATCAACTCGCTCAGCTTTTGCTTACCCATTGCCATATGTCGGTGAATGTTTTCTACCACCACGATCGCATCATCGACCAGAATACCGATTGAGAATATCAGTGCGAACAATGAGACTCGGTTGAGTGTAAAACCCCATGCCCATGAAGCAAATAGCGTGATCATCAAAGTAACCACAATCGCTAAGCCTACTACTGCCGCTTCGCGCCAACCCATGGTTAGTACCACCAAGATAACCACCGCAGTGGTCGCAAACGCAAGTTTACCAATCAGAGTGTTACTTTTATCCGCGGCGGTTTTACCGTAGTCACGGGTAATATCGACATCAATACCTTGAGGAATAAGCTGGTTTTCTAACTCAACCAAGCGGGACTCAATAGCGTTCGCTACATTTACCGCGTTTTCACCACCTTTTTTGGCAATCGCCAACGTCACCGCTGGATGAATACCTTGCTTATCACTGGTCCACACATTTTGCGTCGGTGTGTTGACCCCAAATTTCACGGTCGCGATGTCTTCCAGATACACAGGGGTATTGTTGTGTAAGCCAACAACCAGTTGTTTAACTTCTTCCACACGAGTGAGGAACTGACCGACTTGAACCGGAAATTGTTGGTTATCATGAGTGAGTGACAGCATGGTCGAACTTGAGTTCGCTGAAGGCAGATGCTGATTAAGTTGATCAAGCGTGATACCAAAGCTGTTCATTTTCACCGGGTCAAGACGCACATCAACGATGGTGTTGTGCCCACCCACAGTGTAAATATCGCGAGTACCATCAATGCGCTTCAGTTCGGTTTCTAAACCGTGAGCGACTTGAGTCAGCTGCTGCTGATCGAACTCACCGCTCTTATCAGCCAAAGTGATGGTCACAATAGGCACATCTTCAATGCCCTTCGGTTTGATAATAGGTTCACCTACCCCAACACCTTGAGGCATCCAATCCTTGTTGGAATACAGTTTATTGTAGATACGAACCACAGCGTCATTGCGCGTTACACCAACATCAAATATGGCAACAATCATCGCGCCGTCAGGCTGAGAGAAAGAGTAGATCTTATCTATACCCTGAATTTCAGAGATCACTTGCTCCGCAGGCGTGGTTACTAAGCTTTCAACCTCAGCAGGAGAAGCGCCGGGGAATGGAATATAAACGTCTGCAAATGTCACATCTATTTGAGGCTCTTCTTCTTTTGGCGTCACAATGACCGCGAAAAGCCCCATCAACAGCCCGACTAAAGCGAGCAAAGGCGTCATAGCAGAATTTTGGAAGGCCGCGGCAATGCGACCCGAAATGCCGAGTCGTTTGTCCATAATTACTTACCTTCTGCGTTAAGAGCGGTAGTCGAAATGACGTCGCCTTCTTCAAGGCCAGACAACACTTCGGTGTAGTCGCCATAGGTTTGCCCTAATCGCACTGGATTAAGCACTCGGCTGTCATCCTGAATTCGGTATACAGAACTCAGCTCGGCTCTGCGAACCACTGAACTGTTCGGAATCAGAATCGTGTATCTGTTGCCGTAATGGAATTCAGTCTTCACCCACATGCCCGGAACAAAAGTTGAGATATCTTCAGGTAAGTTCAGACGGATTTTAAAGGTGTGAGATTGCGGGTCCGCATAGCTGAACAAGCTGTACTGCGTTGGAAGTATACGTTCACCTTGAGGCGAAACGACTTCAAACTGAGCAACATCAGAAACTGAGGGTTGGTAGCGTTGAGGTATCTCAGTCTCAACACGAAGTTTATCAATCGAGAAGCCACTGACAAGCGGGGTTCCCGGAGCAACGGTTTCACCCAGTTCAACGTGTCTTTGAGTCACAACACCGTCATAAGGTGCGGTCACACTGGTATAACCAAGAGATTCTTTGGCCTGAGCAACCGCTGCTTGAGCAGACTTCACCGCTGCAGATGCACTGCGAGCTCTTGCTTCAGCAGAATCCATCACATCTTGTGAAATCGCGCCTTTGGGGAAAAGTTGACGATAGCGTTTCACTTGCGCTTGGGCTTCTCTGTCTTGCGCAATCGCACTTGCCAACTGAGCCTGAGCAGCATCTAGAGAAGCGGATTGCTGAACAGCGCTGATTTCCAACAACACTGTTCCTTTTTTCACGTAGTCATTAACATCGACATTTAAGCCAACAATACGGCCCGATGTTTGTGAAGCTACAGTACCTTGATTAATGGGCTGAACCACGCCATCAAGTTGCACAACTTGCGCGAGTGACTCACTCTTTACGATGTAACGTTCACTGGCTTGTTCTGCGTTCGC
This sequence comes from Vibrio sp. Hal054, assembly GCF_037162405.1. NCBI lineage: Bacteria > Pseudomonadati > Pseudomonadota > Gammaproteobacteria > Vibrionales > Vibrionaceae > Vibrio > Vibrio sp. Hal054. Next base: position 726,684 of record NZ_JARLUT010000002.1, read on the forward strand.
ATAGCCAGTGCTGGCGAGTGCCGCAGCAATACTCAAAGTTAACCATCTCATAAGTCACTCTCCTTAGTGCTTAGATACCGCTAGCTACTATTTCATTTATATAAGTTTCGTTTGTCTAAGTCGTTACCTATACTCGATTTCTATACCACTAATAGCATAGTGCGACTAAGCAGTTTGTGATTCAGCATGTTTACTATTATTAATACAGATCAATAAGTTCGTTGCACCTAGACCAACCATCATGCAAGCGAAGAAAATCCAAGCACCTGAATTACCCAGTGCTAGGCTTGAAACCACAGGTCCCGGGCAAATACCCGCCATCCCCCAACCCAAGCCGAAGATCGCCGCACCGCTAAGTAAACGACCATCTACTGTTTTGTTCGTGGCTAAACAGAATGTTTCAGCATTCACTGGCTTTTGTTTTGGCTTAATCAGTAGGAAGTAAGCAGGCATAAACACCATCAGTGCGCCGCCCATGACAAACATCAAACTCGGGTCCCAATTTCCAGCCACATCAAGGAAACCCAAAACTTTTGCAGGGTCTGCCATGCCAGAAATGATCATACCAATACCAAACAACACGCCAGCCAACAGAGACGTTAATCGAAACAACATATTATTCATTTGAATGCACCTATCAGTTTTAAATAAACCCAATTCTTAAACCAATCTGGTTTTTAACTCACTGAGTTTTAAGCTTATGTTTTAGCTCTAAAAACTAAAATTAAAGAACATGGAAACGGACAAACACCGTTACTGCTGCTACTGCCATAAATACGCAGGTAGCGACGATAGAACGTTTAGATAAACGCCCGATGCCACAGATACCATGTCCGCTAGTACATCCGTTACCTAAACGGGTACCAACGCCAACTAATAGGCCCGCAATTGCGAGCATCGCACTACTTGTTTCGAACTGAACTGGAGCTTCACCACCGAGCATTAACGCAGCCAGTACACCACCAGAAATCATCCCCAGAGCAAACAATAGTCGCCACGCGAAATCTTTCGTTTTTGGTGTCATCAAGCCAGTTAAAATACCGCTGATGCCTGCTACTTTTCCGTTCATTAGCAACATCAATGTCGCTGAAATACCTAATAATATGCCTCCGGCTAAAGATTCCCATGGAATGGAAAACGCCATAACTACCTCTATAGATTAAGTTTTAAATTGAAAATTATTGTCCACAAAATGTCGTTTGTAGACTTTGAATCAGTTGTGTTACACGGTTGTCTGCGAGTGAATAAAACACTTGTTGTGACTCTTTACGAGCCTTGATAAGACCATGTTTACGTAACACGGTTAAGTGTTGAGAAAAAGCAGACTGGCTCAATGCTGAGCCTTGTTGCAACATACCCACACCGACTTCACCTTTTGTCAGTTGGCATAAAACCATTAAGCGCTCTGGATGCGCCATAATTCTTAGCAGTTCAGACACTTCCGCTGCATTTTGCTTCATTGTATTAATGTCGACAGCTTCCATCGTCTTACCCTCATTTAACTCGATGAATTAGATTTTACTAATAAAACTACATTAGTCAATGCTTATTTAGTAATTATAAAATTAGTTAAATTAACATTAGACATTTCTAATAAATGACTCTATAGTGAGCTCGGTAATCCAACGGAGGGTAATATTATGACTATTGAAAACGGTGTAAGACTATTAGCGGGCAGTATGATACTGATCTCAGTAATTTTGACTGCATTCGTCCACCCTAACTTTGTTTGGTTGACGGTATTTGTCGGTGCCAACCTGATTCAAAGTGCCTTCACAGGGATATGTCCAGCAGTTTATTTTCTGAAAAAATTAGGCTTACGTTAGTCGCTCGTCACAAGGCTGACAAAGTGCTTTGTTAGCCCTGCGAGCCAGAACAAAACTTGGAGTAAATTATGACTAAGATTGTGATCATTGGTGGTGTTGCAGGTGGTGCTTCTGCCGCGGCTCGTGCTCGTCGTTTAAGCGAAGATGCACAAATTATTATGTTTGAACGTGGGCCGTTCGTTTCATTCGCCAACTGCGGATTGCCATATCACATCGGTGGAGACATCAAAGAACGCGGAAATCTTCTGCTTCAAACGCCAGAGAGTTTCTTAGCTCGCTTTAACGTTGATGTTCGCGTAATGAATGAAGTGCTCCGCATTAATCGCGCAGAAAAAACCATTACTGTGCGTAATCTTCTCGATCAAACTGAATACACAGAAAGCTATGATTTTCTGCTTCTAAGCCCAGGTGCGGGTCCGATTGTTCCGCCAATTCCGGGGTTAGACAACCCATTGACGCATTCACTGCGCAATATTCCAGATATGGATAAGATTATCCAAACGATTAATACCAACCAAGTTGACCACGCAACAGTTGTCGGTGGCGGTTTTATCGGCTTGGAAATGATGGAAGCGTTCCATCAGCTTGGTATTAAAACCACGTTATTGGAAATGGCAGATCAGGTGATGACGCCTGTAGACCGCGAAATGGCTGGGTTTGCTCACGCAGAGATCCGCGCTAAGGGTATCGATTTACGTTTAGGCACGGCATTAAAAGCGGTTGAATTCAAACCAACAACTTCACTAGCGAGCATGGACTCAGGTCAGAAAGAACATCAGCACATTAATGGTGAACTTGAGTTGACGCTAAGCGATGGCGATACACTCACCACTGATATTCTGATCATGGCGATTGGTGTGCGTCCTGAAACCAAACTGGCGTCAGAAGCGGGTCTGCAAATTGGTGAGCTTGGTGGTATTTATACCAATGAGTATATGCAAACCAGCGACCCATCTATCTACGCAGTGGGTGATGCTATCGAAGAGAAAGACTTCGTGACGGGTAAACAAACTATGGTTCCTCTAGCAGGACCAGCAAACCGTCAAGGTCGTATGGCAGCAGACAATATGTTAGGCCGTAGTGAAACTTACCAAGGTACTCAAGGTACTGCGATTTGTAAGATCTTCGATTTGGCAGTCGCTTCAACCGGTAAAAACGAGAAGCAGCTAAAACGTGAAGGCGTTGAGTACCAAAAAGTTTACGTACACACTGCCAGCCACGCGAGCTACTACCCAGGAGCTGAAGTGGTTTCGTTCAAAATGTTGTTCGATCCTAAATCAGGCAAAATCTTCGGTGCGCAAGCGGTGGGTAAAGATGGCATCGACAAACGTATCGACGTGATGGCTGTTGCTCAACGTGCCGGTATGACAGTAGAACAGTTACAACACTTAGAGCTGACCTACGCGCCACCATACGGCAGTGCGAAAGACGTCATTAACCAAGCGGCATTCGTGGCAAACAACCTAATCAAAGGCGATTCAACTGCGATTCACTTTGATGAGATTGATAACCTTACAGAAGACCAATTGTTGCTAGACGTTCGTAACCCAGGTGAACTACAAAACGGTTATCTACCAGGTGCAGTTAACATTCCTGTTGACCAACTTCGTCAACGTATGGATGAGCTGCCAAAAGACAAAGAGATCATCATCTACTGTCAGGTAGGTCTGCGTGGAAACGTGGCGTATCGTCAGCTAGTAAACAACGGTTACAAAGCACGTAACCTGCTAGGTGGTTACCGTACTTACCTGTTTGCTAAAGCGTAATACAGTCTGTTTCTGCTAAACATATTGACTCGTAAATACAGATTAATAAGCGGAAACATCAATGACAAAAAAGGAGTGCCTACATAGGCACTCCTTTTGTTTACGCTCATTTAGTGAAGTTCGGGCCAGTAAGCCTTATTTGCTTCAATAAGGTCATCCAATATTAGCTTAGCTACTGTTGCACTTGGCACTGTCTTAGATAATGTGATTGCCTGCCACAACTTCTGATACGATTGTTCAGTCCAGGCTTCCGCAACCAGTTTTTCTACGGATACTTGCTGACTCATCATACCAAACTGGAATTGTGGGATGCTTCCGACTCTCAACGGCTCTGGGCCATTGCTACCGACAAGACATGGAATTTCCACCATAGCTGTGGAATCAAAGTTTTCAATTGCACCCTTGTTTTCCACAATCAGTAGCATGCGCTCTTTGGTATTGAAAGCGATCGCTCTGGCCAAATCCACAATGTAGGAAGCGTGCTCATCCACTTCAAGCTCACAACCTTCGCTATTCCCCTGCTGAATGATCTTACGACACTCACTGAAGACCAGCTTTTCACGGTTATCCATCACTTCATTTGCACGGGTGTAATCCGGATTTGAATGCTCCACCACATAATCAGGGAACAGATAATACTTCAGATAGGTATTTGGTAATGTCTCTGGATCCAATGCATAGACATCTTTAGCCTTAGCAAAAGTATCATTCCAACTGGCTTCTACGTGCTGCCCACCTTCCGCAGTCGGTGGCACATAACCATGCTTACTGACGTAATCTTTGAGAGCCGGCATCATATCTTCACCGTTTTTATTGGTGATACTCTTCCACCAGCCAAAGTGGTTTAAACCGTAGTACATCACTTCTAATTCTTTACGGGATTCCATGCCCAGAATATTTGCCATACGGTTCTCGATACCTATTGGCATATCACAAATATTCAGAATTTTACTGTTCGGGCAAAGTACTCGTGTTGCCTCTGCAACAATGGCAGCAGGGTTAGAGTAATTCAGCATCCAAGCGTTGGGTGAATATTTCTCCATATATTTCACCAACTCCAGAACACCTCCAATAGAGCGCATGCCATAAGCGATCCCACCCGGACCACAGGTTTCCTGACCGACGACACCATATTTAAGTGGGATTTTTTCATCCAACTCGCGCATCGGATATTTGCCAACACGGATATGCGCCATAACAAAGTCGACATCTGTAAACGCCACTTCAGGCTCTGTGGTATAAGTGAACTCTATTTGTGGTGCTTTTTCTTTCAGTAAAACTTTACATGCTTCTGCGACAATTTCCTGTCTTGCGCCGTCATTATCATAGAACTTGAGGCTTCTAATAGGGAAACGGTCAAGATTATCCAATAACATTAATACAATGCCAGGGGTAAATGTGCTGCCACCACCGGCAACTAATACAGAATGCTTTTTCATATTGATCTCCATTAAAACATCAGTAGCTAAGTTTTTTAAATTTGTGACTTTAGTGATTAACTTTATTTAAGCTGTAACAGCGACAGGGCTTTCCATCAGTTTTTCCATACGATCCCGCACTTGAGAAACCGACAACCCAATAACGATCTGGATGGCGTCTTTATTCCGCACTACTGCGTGAGCACCTGACTGGCAAAATACGGAGTCCGTCATCAGCAGGCTTGGGTCTCTCACACTGATACGTAAACGGGTCGCGCAGTTATTGATCTCTTCGATGTTGTCCATGCCCCCCAGAGCTTCCAGCAACTGGAGAGCCTGAAGGTCACGCGGGTCGTCAGTACTTTCAACTCCGTTAGATTGGTCATTTCTTCGGTTGCGATATTCAGCTTTTGAAAACAGTTTGATCTCATCTTCCTTCGCATTCCGGCCTGGAGTTTTAATATCAAAGCGTAGAATCAGATACTTAAAGGTGAAGAAGTAAATGGCTGTGAAACCGCAACCAATCAGCAATTGCGTTACCATCATCATTGAGTGATTCTCAAACATTGGTAACCAGTTCATCGCTGCGATTTCCAACACGCCACCGCCCATATTGCCAACCACACCGAACATGAACATCACTGCTGCCATCGTTGCAGCAAGCAAAGCGTGGATCCCAAATAGGTATGGAGCGATAAACAAGAAAGTGAACTCAAGAGGTTCAGTGATACCCACCAAGACGGCAGTTAAAGCGGCTGGGATCAATAGACCTTGAACTTTGTGTTTGTTCTCCGGCGCAGCAGTAGCAATCATTGCGGCAGCAATACCGATGGCACCAAATATCTTTGAGTTACCATGCAGAGCAAAACCGCCTTGTGGAAATTGTTCGATAAGAGGTTGGGTGGATTGAGCGAACTCGCCAATATGCTGTAGCCAGTAGGCCTGAATGCCTCCTTCTACCGCTGCTGGTCCGAAAATGAAAGGGCCATAAATAAAGTGATGCAATCCAGTCGGGATTAGAATGCGTTCCAAAAAGGTATAAAGCCAAACGCCAAAAGCACCAGCATGACTTAGGAACACTTGCAGGGAACCAATGCCAATTTGCACTTGCGGCCAAATTATGGCCGTCATAAACGCCAACGGCAGCATAGCAATAAAGCCGATCATAGTGACAAATGCAGCCCCCTGAAAGATCCCCAGATAATCAGGCAGTTGCTTGTCAAAGAAGCGGTTGTGGATATAAGTTACAACGCCAGCTATGAAAATAGAGCCAATAATGCTGGTATCAAGAGTTTTCACGCCAGCAATCATGGTCAAACCGCTAAGCCCACCAATCGGTTGGCTAAAGTCCACACCAAAATCTGCACCCCAAGTAGTTAGAATTGCAGCGATGTAGTAGTTAAATGTCATATAAGACACTATGACAGCCATACAGGCTCGTGCTTGTGCCTTTTTAGCCAAACCAATTGGCAGACCAATGGCAAACAGGATTGGCATATTGCGAAACACTGTCCAGGCTCCTTCCTGAACAATCATCCACAGTTTGAACCAAATAGTATCTGGATTCGCTAGTGAACCCATCAGGCTTGGATTGGTAAACAGGATTGATATACCCGCCACTATCCCCGCAAATGGGAACAAAAGCACGGGAGTAAACATTGCACCCCCGAATCTTTGCAGTGCTTTTAACATATCTATATCTCTATCTATCTTTGTTTTTGTTTCACTCAATTTTTAAGATTCAAATTGATCCGATTTGCCAGCCAGCAGGGAAACAGTAGGCAATTTAGTTTTGCCAAAACATCGCGGGGAATTTGCTTCGTGAACCTCATCACTTTTATATCTCTGAACATTTTGTATACATACAGTGAAGAAATTAGACAACTTACATAAAAGCAATAAATGAATAAAAATAACTCATTGAATTGAAAATAAATTCAAGAGAACAGCGGACAAAAATTAATAGATACCATCAAAAAAATAGGTATAAAAGTGATCTACATTTTTCTTGCTAATCAGATTAGAAACCGAATTAATTCAGAGGAATTTCAACTCAACCAACCGCTTCCTAGTGAAAAGAAACTCGCTGAAGAATATGGGGTAGCCAGGATGACCGTCAGAAGAGCAATTGATACGCTCGTTGATGAGGGGATGTTGGAAAGAAAACATGGCAGCGGCTGTTACATCATAGACAAGGATGTGACTTTCGAGAATAAAGGGTTGAATAGCCTTACCGAACAAATTACAAAAACAACAAAAAAACTAACCAGTAAAGTCATCGGTTTTTCAGTTATTCCTTGCCCTTCCAGTGTCGCTCGCAGACTCAAAATTAATCCCGGAGAATCTATCTATTACATAATCAGAATCCGTTATGTCGATAAACACCCCGTGCATTATGAAGAATCATTTTTACCCGTAAAGCTATACCCGACATTGTCCGTTTCTCATATGGAAAACTCTAAGTTTCAATATATCGAAGAAGAGATGGGGCTAGTCATAGAAGGCAACTATTTCACCTTTACGCCATATCAAGTACCAGAGGCGATCGCCACCCATATGGAAATTGCTCCCGGAACATTAGCAATGCAAGTGACTTCTATTAGTCAATCTCGAAATGGAAAAGTACTGGATTATTCTATTACCACTGAGAATACTCACTACCATCAGACCACCTACTACTTCAGAAGACACAGAGCATCATGATTGATTCAGCTTAATGAGCTATTTCACATGAGTTCAAGATACACAGTCAGAAAAATAGAGGGCTTACTTATTTGTTCGCGCACGACGCCTTCCATATGCGAACGTCGCCTATGTTTAACCAATAAAGTTATGGTTTGACCAATAAATTAAAGTCTTCGCTAGTAACATGATTAGCGAAGACTCTTGAGTAATTTAGGCTAGAGGAGATGAAAACTAAGGCTATTGGCGACCTAAACTTTGAACTTGTGGACCTGTTCTGTCAGTTCATGAGCAAACCTATTTAACACCATAGAATGTTCAGCACCTTTGCATGCTTCCTCATTTAACTGGTCGGAAATTTGTTTGATCAACTCAGTATTACTATTGATTTCACGGCTTACCGCCGCCTGCTGTTCTGCTGCTGTAGCAATGTGAGTAAACATATTATTGATATCGACTGCAGAGCTACGAATGACAGAAAACACATCCACTGCGTCACTGGTATTCTTCACACTTTGCTCTGCTAACTCATGGCAATGATTCATTCCGTTAACCGCTTTCATAGCAGTATTTTGCAGTTGACTGATCATTTGACTAATTTCTTCTGTAGAGTTTCGAGTCTTCAAAGATAAACTTCTTACTTCATCCGCAACTACAGCAAATCCTCTGCCCTGCTCACCCGCTCTGGCAGCTTCAATTGCAGCGTTTAGTGCCAATAAGTTAGTTTGTTCAGCAATCTCATTTATTGCCGAAACAATCAGAGTTATTCTCTCACCCTGTTTATGCAGCGCATCTACTACGGAACCTGCGTTTTGAACCTCTTCCAACAGTTCGCTAATTGATGCCTGACTTTTATAGACTAAATCATTCGCGTTTTGGCTAACGTCCGTCATTTCACGCATGCGTTCTGCTGCGTGTTCAGCATTATCGGCAATATTATCTGTGGTTGCGGACATTTCTGTCATCGCGCTTGCAACCATGATGACCTCAGCCTGCTGATTGCTGATCATCGCTTGCCTCTCACTGGAAGCATCAGAAATAATTTCCGCTTGCTCCTGAACTTCTTCTGAAAGCTGGCTGATAGATAATATTAAACTATGCATTTTTTTGACAAATAGGTTAAAACTTATTGCTAATTTTCCAACTTCATCGTTACCTTTAGAGTGAATATATGCGGTTAAATCACCCTCTCCACAAGCAATTTTATCTAGCTCAGTAGCGACTGTTTTTAGGTTTGACAACAAATATCTCAATACCATTGTCAGCATAATGATAGATACTAATATAATAATTACCGTTGCTATCGCCTGATATATTAATAACTCTTTAACCGGTTCTAACAATAATGATTTCTGACTCATCATAACCAAGTACCAATTGGTATTAGGTACTGATGAAATAGTACTTAAGTAATCAATTCCATTGATAGATATAGGAACTAACTGCTCACTGTCTTGTTGCTCAATGAGCGTTTCAACAGAAGAATTATTTCTAACCGATGCAAAGATCTCATCTTCTTTAAACTTACTAGAATGAGAGATGATCTTACCATCTTCAGAAAACAATACTGAAAAGCCATCACCTGGAACTTTCACAGAAAGGATGTCGTTATTAATTTTATCCAGTGGAATAGAAGCCATCGCCACGCCGCGTAACTTGCTACCAGATAATATTTTTTTTGATACAGTTGTAATTAGCTTTCCACTAGAGGACCCAACATAGGGCTGGCTAAGATATACAGTATCCCTCGACAGTGCATTCTTATACCAAGGACGTATCGTTGGATCATAATTCTCCTTGGTATTTAAACCTTCAGCTCTATAAGTGTCACCATTGGGCGTACTGAACAACACCGAACCAAACTCTCCTGCCCGACCTACTGTATCGAGCTCACCGATGAGTACAGATGAGTCTTCAATTCTGTCTAGCGCAGAGGAAAAAGCTTGTAATACCGTAATTCTTTGACCAAACCACTCTCCAATAGCTTCTGCATTTCTTCTTACATAGAGGCTATTTGAAATGGAAATATTTTCCATTATTTGTGCTTGAATTCGATTAATAGCAATACTCGCTTGTATTACGCTAAAAATGGATACAATTATGCAGCAAATAACTAAAATTTTCTTAGTAAGGGACATATGTATTAAACCTTATCGACTTTATCTCCAATTTTAATTAAAACCAACGGACAAAAACTGGAATATGAAATGTACTACCCATAAAAATGGATAGTACATGGGTTAAATTAAGCAATAAGAAGATTTAGCTCTTTGTTATAAAGTGGGTCCTTATCAAAAGCCAAATAATAATAGATTTTTTCTTTATTCTCTTGAAGTACAGACGCCGCCTCAAGATATTCACCTACCGTTGGAAGATGTCCAATAATTGCGGTAATCGCAGCCAGCTCCGCTGATGCAAGAAACACATTTGTATTTGTTCCCATACGGTTAGGGAAGTTACGAGTAGAGGTTGAAACAACCGTTGTACCTTCCATCGCTCTCGCCTGATTACCCATACATAGAGAACACCCGGGTTCTTCTATACGTCCACCAAATCGGACGAAGGTGTTAAAACACCCTTCTTTACGGAGGCGAACATCGTCCATCTTGGTAGGTGGTGCTAGCCATAATTTCGATTGAACAATTTGGTTCTGTTCTAATAGCAACTGTGCAACCGCTCTGAAATGACCGACATGAGTCATACATGAACCAATAAAGACTTCTTCTATCTCAGTTCCCGTGACATCTGATAAAAGCTTCGCATCATCAGGGTCGTTAGGACAACAGAGGATAGGTTCTTTAATTTCATTGAGGTCAATTTCGATAATTTCTGCGTACTCAGCATTTTCATCGGCTTTAATTAAAGTCGGCTCTTTCAACCATGTTTCAATAGCATGGATTCTATTTAACAGTGCCGTACGATCGCTATAACCGTTATCTATCATCCAGTTCAATAGAGTGATATTCGACTTCATATGTTCGATCACTTTATCTTCTGAGAGTGCAATGCTACAAGCTGAAGAAGATCGCTCAGCAGAAGCGTCCGTTAGTTCGAATGCCTCATCAACACTTAGATGTTCAAGCCCCTGAATTTCGATGATACGACCAGAAAAAACGTTCTTCTTGTTTGCTTTTTCCAGAGTGAGCAATCCTTTCTGAATAGCGAAATATGGAATCGCGTGTACCAGATCTCGTAAGGTAATACCCGCCTGCATTTCGCCGGTAAATCGGACAAGCACGGATTCCGGCATATCTATTGGCATAGTGCCTGTTGTAGCAGCATAGGCGACCATTCCGGAGCCTGCTGGGAATGAAATTCCCACAGGGAAACGCGTATGGCTGTCTCCACCAGTACCAAGAGTGTCTGGTACCAACATACGGTTCAACCATGAGTGAATGACACCATCGCCCGGACGAAGTGCGATACCACCTCGAGAATGGAAGAAACCCGGTAATGTCTCATGCAGTTTGCTATCGATAGCTCTTGGGTAAGCAGAGGTATGACAGAAAGATTGCATAACAAGGTCTGCGCTAAATTTCGTACAGGCGAGATCTTTTATCTCATCTCGAGTCATACCACCCGTTGTGTCCTGTGAACCGACAGTAGTCACTTTAGGTGTGCAAAACATTCCGGGTTTTATACCTTCAACACCGCATGCTCTACCTACTATTTTTTGTGCCTGAGTAAACGGTCCAGTTGCCTTCTCGCTACCCTTTTCTGTTGATGGAAATCCTAATGCATTACGCACTCGATTCGTTAGAGACTGTCCGATTAGGTATGGAACCCGACCTCCAGCGCGAACCTGTTCCAAAATTGATTCATGCTTTAATTTAAAGGTCGTAATTTCCGCATTAGAGCCATGCTTACAGATAACACCCTGATAAGGGTAAATATCGATAACATCACCAGTGTTTAGCTGAGTAACATCAACCTCAATTGGCAAGCTTCCGGAATCTTCCAGCGTATTGAAGAATATCGGCGCAATTTTCCCACCTAGTACAACTCCACCAGCCTTTTTATTGGGTACAAATGGAATATTGTCACCGATATACCAAATCAATGAGTTAGCAGCAGATTTTCGAGAGGACCCCGTACCAACAACATCGCCGGCAAAGCAGATAGCATGTCCTTTAGATTTTAGCTGTTCTATTTGAGCTACCGGACCAGTGACACCTTCTTCATCTGGTTGTACACCATCACGGGGGTTCTTATACATACTTCTCGCATGTAGAGGAATGTCGGGGCGAGACCAAGCATCTGGAGCAGGAGAGAAATCATCCGTTGTGCTCTCGCCAGACACTTTAAATACCGTCATAGTCAGGCACTGAGCAACCTCTGGACGACGAGTAAACCATTCTTTGTTTGCCCAGCTATCTACCACTTCAGCTGCGTATTTATTACCAGCTTGCGCTTTAACAACAACATCATCCGCTTTTTCGTAAACCAAGATGATATTTTTCAATTGCTCAGCCGCTGTCTGAGCCAACTCATCATCATCTAGGATTGTTATTAGCTTATCGACACAGTAACCGCCTACCATACTGCCTAGCAGCTTTGTTGCTTCTACTGGGCTAATTCCACTTACTCTTAACTTCTGTTGCGCGATAGCAAATAGCTTATCAGCCTTAACGAGCGCTGCGTCATCCACCCCTGCTGGAGTTTGATAGGTAATCAGTTCAACCAATTCAGCTACTCGAAAGTCATTTGTCTCAGTCTCAAGCAATGAAAAGCAAGCGGTGACCTCTTCAGCGGATAGTGAGGGCTTGTTCACGCCAATCAGTTCACGCTCTTTACACTTACTAATGTAATGCTGATAAATTGTATCCATAATACTATTCCTATTGTGATGAATAGTATTATTGTCATTAGTTTGTATTGTCGGTAACGTGATTAATAACTAACTGCCCACTTAGCATAAAGAACACTATGTTTTTTATGAACATAATTTTATGCTTCATTGACTAGGCCCACTTGAGTGGAGGGAATATATATAGAGAATAGTGCTCCTCCCAACTCTGATTGATCCACCACAATTGTTCCATTAGAGCTAGTTACAATATTATTTATTAGGTTTAAACCAATCCCATGATTCGGATCTTTTTTTCTGGTAAATTTTCTATCAAATATCTTATCTATTTCTTCATCACGAATACCACACCCACTATCTTCCACTTCGATGATAAAGTCTTCACCTTCATACACATACAATCTAACAGTCCGGTCACTAATTTTTGATGAAATAATAGCTTCAAATGCATTATTTAATAGATTACCAACAATACAGTTCAATTCATTTTCACTGATAGGCATAGTATCAGATTGAACATAGCTAAATGGGTCGACTTCTAAAACAATGCCAAGCTCTTTAGCTCTTGAGAGCTTGCTTAAAATCAAAGCAACAAAAGTAGAACACTGGAACATTTTTGACAGATTAAAAATGTCACTTTGCTTGCTTTTATGTTCGTCTTTAATAAAGTTAATTGCTTTATCGTATTGCTCCATTTGGAGCAAGCCATAAACGATTGACAACTGATTATTAAATTCATGGATTATCGCGCGTAAATTCTCTTTATCATTATTGGCATAGTTTATAATTTGTTCGAGTTCTTCTAATCCCTTTTTTATACGTAAACTAATGACAACACCGGATTTTTCACCTTGCTCATCATACATAAATCGTCTGTTCGCAATAAACTCTTCCCCATTGCATGTCATGGGATAACTTACAATTTCGTCTTCATTTGAAATATCAAAAAATTCAATGGGATATAAGTAGTCTGAAATGTGAGAACCATTCACTTTATCACGCCCATCTAGAATGTTTAGATCGCGCATCGCAGAGTCATTAATCACTAAAATATGATTTGCTTTATCTATGGCAACGACACCTTCAAAGACTGTATTAAGTATTCCCTGCCTCAACTTTAAAGCCATTTCAATTTGCTGAGGTGTCTGATGAAACATTTTCCTTCTGAGGTAATGAACAAATTTTAAGCTAAAGAAACCAAAAAGAGACAGAAGTAACAAAGATATTATTAGGGTAGAAAAATATCTTTTCGAGAGTTGACCTAAGGCCTTATCATAATTAATTCCAACGGATACTACACCGCAAAATTTATCATCAAAGAAAACTGGAACTCTAGCTTTTATCAAAAGCTTATTTTCCATCCCTGTACTAATCGAAGTAACATCATTACCATTTTTTATTTTATCAAAATCGACATTAACCAAAGGCTGCCCGATTCCTCGACCTTCACTATGATAGAGTCGAATCTGTTGAGTATTTGTTATGGAAACATAATCTATATCTTCTGGTGGAATATAGTTTTCCATTAATCTGGAGATCATAAGGCTATCTTGGTGATATACAGCCTGTCTGAGGTTTTGATTGGATGCGATAAGCTTAGCCTGGCTTAATGCGAGAGATTTTATGCTATCAACTCTTACAGAATTAATATTCTCATAAAGAACATACTCAAATGTAAATACAATAACAAAAGCTGAAAATAGCATTATAAGTAAAATTTTCTGGAAAAATGATATCGGCTTCACAATGGCTTATCTCTGAATAAAATTCACTAGTTCAAAGTATACATAAAATCCCTTTGTAGGAAACTAATATAATTAAAATATTCATCCTTTAAAAAACATCAAGTTAGAGTGATTTTCTTATTTTGTCCATTAACTTCATACTATCAATTATGTTCCAGATTGATATCAATAACCATCACAATCCTAATCTTATTAGAGCGATATGATTGGTCCCATATTCAAGTTTTGAACCAGCATAAAATCCAATAATTTGAGGATGTAAATATGAAAAAGTTAATTGCTCTATCAGGTGTTGCAGCAGCATTATTACTTGCAGGTTGTGGGCAAGAAAACAAAGCAGAAGATAAAGCAGTATACCCAGCTAAACCTATAGAAATGATTATTCCTTTTGGTGAAGGTGGCGCTAGCGATACTTTCGCTCGTAAATTTTCTACACTAATGGCTAGCGATATGCCTCAACCTATTCAGGCGGTCAATAAAAAAGGCAGTAGTGGCCTTGTCGGAATGGTTTATGCGGCTCAACAACCAAGCGATGGGTACACCATCTTAGAAGTTACTCCTTCTATGGTGATTGCGGATGCGTTAGGCGTCAGCAAAGCTGTTAAATTTATGCGTGATTTTGAACCGCTTGCGCGAATTCAATCAGATGTATACGTATTGTGCCTACCTGAAAACAGTAAATTCGCGTCATTCGAAGAACTTGTTAAATTCGGTCAAACTAACCCTGTCACATTCGGTGGTGTAAGCCCTGGTGGACTGGATGATTTAACTCTTAACGCATTAGCCGATGAAACAGGCGTTCAAGTTAAGTTCATCCCTTACCGTTCTGGTTCAGAAGTAAAAGCGGCTGTACTGGGTGGTGAAGTCGACATTTACTTGGACAAAATTGTATCAGCGGTCAATTACATTAAAGACGGCAAAGTGAAACCAGTTTTGGTATTGAATGACCAACGTATTGATCAAATTGATGTCTTTAAAGAAGTACCAACAGCTGTTGAACTTGGCTACGACGTTACTATCGGTTCATGGCGTGGATTTGTTGTTAAGAAAGGTACTGCTCCAGAAGTTAAACAGTATCTGATTGATAAAATGAAATCTGCCTATGAAACAAAAGAATATAAAGATTTTGCAGAACTGAACTTAGTTAATATTCGTCCAGGCTATCTTGACGCCGAAGGTTTCTATAAACAGTGGGAATCTGAGTATAAGAAGTTTGACAAAGTCGCCGTTAAAGTTGGGCTTAAATAAGCGAGGTAAATAAAATGGGTGAGATAATCTTCCATGTATTTCTTTTAACAGTGCTAGGGTTATTTTTTAACGCTTCACTAGATATCAATACAGCTCGAATGAGTGACCCAATAGGTCCTGCTGGATTTCCTCAGGTAGTTATTATTCTAGCTATTTTACTTTTAATTCCTTCACTCTATAAAGCCTTTAAGGCTTATAAATCCCAAGGCGAGAGTAGTAAGAATAACGGAAAAATTAAAGAGTTAGATCCAGGTTTCCTTGCGGTTTTATCCGTGATTGTCATGTTCGTATTGGTTATTGATTATGTAGGTTTTTGGTTTGGCGCGGCTATTATCGTTTCGTCGGTAATGTATATTCTTAATCAAAGAACGCCATTACAACTGGCCTTAACCACTGTAATTAGTGCAATCGCATTCACTGTTGTATTTGGTAATATTTTGAGCATACCACTTCCGCGCGGTATCAGTATTTTCCAATCAATTAGTTACCTACTCTACTAATATTAATCTGGAGTAAAATAATGGACTTCTCATTATTGTTAGACGCATTACAAGTTATTTTTGTACCTGCGAATTTTATCTTGATCATCGTCGGTATGTTCTTGGGTGTGTGTTTTGGTACACTTCCGGGTATCAGTTCCTCGATGGGTATCGTTCTGATGATCCCATTTACCTATTACATGGGTATCTACCCTTCAATTATTCTGCTTGTTGCTTTGTATGCGGGTTCCGCTTACGGTGGTTCAATCACTGCAATACTATTCAACACACCGGGAACAGCAGAATCGGTAGCGACCACATTTGACGGTTACCCAATGGCACAGCAAGGCAAAGCTGGTAAAGCTCTTGGGCTTGCTATGTCTGGATCTTCATTCGGTGGCATCTTTTCCGTATTAGTAATGCTATTGCTAGCACCCGCACTATCTACCATCGCATTAGAAATCCAAAGTGCTGAATACTTTGCCCTCACTCTTCTTGGTATGGCATGTATCTCTTCTGTTGGTTCAAAAAACCTTGGGAAAGCACTTGCTACAGGCCTTATCGGTATTCTTATCGCTATGGTTGGTATGGATCCGATGACAGGGGTTTCTCGTTTGACATTTGGCCGACTAGAATTCCTCAATGGTATTGAATATATCCCAATCATGATTGGTTCATTCGCCATGGCTGAGGTGTTCAAACAGATCATTGATCGTTCTAGCAACAACAATAATACGACTGGCGATACTGGCAAAGTCTCTCTTGAGAGTATCAGCCTTAAAGAGTTCTGGTCTTACAAGGCTACCGTGCTTAAGTCTGCTATCATCGGCACTGCTGTTGGTATCTTACCTGGTACAGGCGGCTCAATTGCTTCTATCGTTAGTTATGGCGAAGCCGCTCGCTCAAGTAAACATAAAGAGCAGTTTGGTAAAGGCGCTGAAGAAGGCGTATTAGCTCCTGAAACAGCTAACAATGCTGCAGGTGGCGGTGCGATGATTCCGACATTAGTTCTGGGCATCCCTGGTTCACCAACAACCGCAATTATTCTTGCTGCGCTGGTATTGCAAGGTTTACAACCTGGGCCACAGTTGATGACAGAGCAACCTTTGCTGCTCTACTGCATCTTCTTCTCAATGTTGATTGCAAGTATTATTGTTTTCTTTAGTGGCCGTATTGCGGTGAAAGCGTTCGCGGCGGTTCTTAGATTACCGTACGGCTTAATTGCTCCAATGATTGTGATGTTCTCAATTATCGGTGCTTATGCAAGAACCAACGACGTATTCCAAATCTGGATTATGTTAGCGTTTGGTATTTTCGGCTATTTTGTTAAGAAATTTAAGTTCTCTTCTGCTTCTTTAATTTTGGGTATTGTACTTGGCAATATGATGGAAGAAACTTTCCGTCGCCAGCTGCTTATTTCAAATGGTGACTATTTATCTTTCTTCCAACGCCCAATTACCGTTATTATTCTTATTGCGGTAGTAGGTATGATTTTCTGGCCAATGATTAGTTCAAAACTTGCTATAAGAAAGGAAAAGAAAATAGCTTCAGCTTAATTTCGTTAATTAGAATCTAATTCTTATCTTAATAAAAGCCATTACACTTTATGTAATGGCTTTATTTTTATATTTAACCTTAGTTTGAATTGTTAATTAGAAAGCTAATTAACAAAGTAATTTTATCCATTACGTTCATAGTATCTTTTATTTCCAAAGCAACTCGCTTTGATTATCGCAATTCTCTCTCATCATTTATCCGAATATAGCCTGACTGCACACAAACTAACTATTAATGAGGATCTTATGACTGAGCAAAAGCTGCCATGTACTCTAATGAGAGGCGGTACTTCCCGCGGGCCCTATTTCCTTTCTACCGATTTACCACAAAGCCACGATGAAATAGCCAAAATTTTAGTGAATGTAATGGGTTCAGGCCACGAACTCCAAGTAGAAGGTATTGGTGGTGGCAATAGTTTAACCAGTAAAGTAGCTATTGTTGGACCTTCCGACCAACCTGATGTTGATGTTGATTATTTGTTTGCTCAGGTTGGTATAGAAGAGCGTACTGTCGATTTTTCACCTAACTGCGGCAATATTCTCTCTGGTGTTGGCCCTTTTTCAATTGAAAAAGGGCTGGTTAAAGTTCAGGGAGATATGACAACGGTAAAAATCCGCAATGTTAATACCAACAAAATCATTCACGCGAACGTACAAACACCAAACGGAAAAGTAAGCTATAAAGGGGACACCTATATCAGCGGTGTAAATAGCCCAGGTGCGCCAATTGAACTTAACTTTATAGGTGTTGAAGGCGCTAAAACGGGCAAGCTGTTTCCTACAGGGAATACCACCGACCACATTGGCGAATTTAGGATTAGCTGCGTCGATGCAGCCATCCCCGTAATGATCGTTGATGCCGCACAATTTGGTAAAACGGGTTATGAGTCTCCTGCCGAACTGGATGCCGACACAGACTTTACTAATAAACTTGAAGCCCTACGTTGCCAAGCTGGTGAGATGATGGGGCTTGGAGATGTATCAGATAAAGTTATCCCTAAACCTGTATTAATCGCTAAGCCTGCTAGCAGCCGCGGTACAATCTGCGCTAGATATTACGTCCCTAAACGTTGTCACAAAGCGATTGCAGTAACAGGAAGTATTGCTATTACCATGTCACTTTGTCATAAGGGAACGGTGAGTTCTGACTTGCTTAAGCTAGAAGAGAAGCTTGAAGAATGCTGCATTGAACATCCATCTGGCTTTATCGATCTAAAAATTGCCAGAGAAGGCGATAAAGTATCTTCTGTTTCTTTAATCCGAACGGCTAAGAAAATTTTTGAAGGCTACGTATCACTTTAAAATACCATATCCTCAGTTACATACTTCATATCTAATATGTAACTGAGGACATCAACAATTTAACCTTTCTGCTTATTATATACTTTGCGAAATACTCGCTGAGGCCGGCCTACCTTGCCATATTCAATATCTGCAACAAGCTGACCTATATTCGTTGCATATTCTAAATATCTTCTGGCAGTTGTTCTGCTAATCGTCGTTTTCTCACTAATATCTACAGAGGTATAACTTTCACCATCATCGAATGCTTCCAAAACCCTTTGTAGAGTAATTGAATCAATACCTTTTGGTCGTTTAGTCATACTGTCAGAATTGAGGTGAGTATTGTATATACGTTTCACAAACGACTGGTTGATATTCTCACCTTTCTCGATATACACGCTGCGATTAAACTCAAAATAGCGCTCTAATGAATCAGTAACCTGCTCCAAAGAGAATGGTTTTAACAAGTAGTCAAAAGCACCATAGCGGACAGTTGTGACTGCAGTTTGAGAATCATTTGCAGCCGTCACAAAGATAACATCGACTGGATTGTCCTTGGCTCGTAAATATTTTAACAGATCAAGACCCGTACCATCAGGAAGGAAATTGTCTAGAATAATTAACGCAGGTTTAAGATGGTTAATCATCACCTTCGCTTCTGCTATGGTCGGGGCTATACCAATCACTTGGTAAGGATAAAGTCCAGAAATATGCTCGGATAACATACTGGACATTTCTTTAATGTCCTCAACTATTAAGACTGGAATGTTAAACATAGTATGCTCGCTCTAAATACATAAAATTTGTGCACTAAGTTTCATTATTATAATCGTGCTAACAAAATACCTTTTCTACTAATGTGGCTGAGCATGAACACTATACTCAGTTGACTTAACTAAAACGTAGACTTGTGTACGTAATTTTTTGGCCACAATAACCAGTATGGTTTTTATGGTATTAATTATTAGCGGTGAGCCATCACATTTAAACTATAGGGGTGAGGGTGAAAGCAATAATATATGAACTGTTATTGGCGAGAGATGAGATGAGTCAAACTACCAAGTTAAACATTGAGATTGGTTATAAATCGCGACACCAGTCATAGGATTAACGGATCTCTAAACCCCGTTAATCCAACAGATAAGAAATTCCTAACTAAAGTGCCTTTGCAATCAACCGAGCTTGAGATAAATACCCTCTCCTCTAAGCTGTGCTTTGATGTCCAACATCTGAATATGAAGAAGCACTTGCTGAAAAAAGCTTAACATTGCCGATGCGAACATCATCCCCGCTAAATATCCCGCGAGAATATAGTCAGATGGATGGAGCATCATGTTAAAAGAAACACAGAATAAGATAAAACATCCGACCCATATCACTTTTTCACAACCGCTATACAGATAAGTATTGGTCGCAGGATCGTATCTGATTTTTACGCTACCAATCCCGTAGCTAAACTTCGCAGTCAAACTGTACGTGCTGCGCGCATATTCAAGACCATTCATTTCCATAACGCTTTCGACTTTCTCTAGCATTTAACTCGCTCCTTTTTCATCTTCGATTCTGATCATTAGTGGCGAGAACGAATAATAAGCAACTTAATGCATTTGTGTTTCGAGTGATATCACATGGCAGGTATGGCTTATGAGGCAGACTATTTTGAAGTTCTATTCACCCTTTACTAGTAAATAGAATGTGTGGAGGATATTTGAGGCAAAAAAATAAAGGCAGGTTTCATACCTGCCTTTATCGAATAAATAGAACTGATTCGCTTAC
Source organism: Vibrio sp. Hal054 (assembly GCF_037162405.1). Taxonomy (NCBI): domain Bacteria; kingdom Pseudomonadati; phylum Pseudomonadota; class Gammaproteobacteria; order Vibrionales; family Vibrionaceae; genus Vibrio; species Vibrio sp. Hal054. Next base: position 747,271 of record NZ_JARLUT010000002.1, read on the forward strand.
GCTTTCTGAGTTTGCAGCTCTTCGTCTGAAACTGTTTCACCCAAAATTCGGCTAGTGATCGTTCCTGCTGTCATTGCACCAGAAACGTTTAGCGCCGTACGTGCCATATCAATTAGTGGTTCAATTGAGATAAGCAAAGCAGCAATTGTTACAGGTAAGCCCATTGCTGGTAGAACAATCAATGCTGCGAAAGTCGCTCCACCACCCACACCAGCAATACCAAATGAGCTAATCGTGATCATCGCAACCAGAGAAACAATGAAATGAATGCTTAGTGGGTCAATACCGACACTAGGCGCAACCATCACAGCCAGCATTGCTGGGTAGATACCCGCACAACCGTTCTGACCGATTGTTGCACCGAATGAAGCTGATAGGTTTGCAATCGCTGGCGGTACACGTAATTTCTCGATTTGCGCTTCTACGTTTAGCGGAATCGTTGCCGCAGAGCTACGAGAAGTAAATGCAAACGTCAGTACAGGCAGAATTTTAGTGAAGTATTCTTTCGGGCTTACACCAACAACCGAAACCAACACACCGTGCACCACAAACATCAAAGCGATAGCTACATAAGAAGCCACGATGAAGCTTAGTAGATTCAGAATGTCTGACGCACTAGAAGTCGCAACCACTTTCGCCATCAAAGCAGCAACACCGTATGGAGTTAGAGCCATGATCATTTTCACAAGGCGCATCACTACAAACTGAGCGTTCTCAACAAAGCTACGGATTGAAGAAGCTGATTCTTCTTTCTCAATCATCACTTTACGTGCAGCAATACCGGTAAGAACACCGAAAATAACCACGGCAATGATTGATGTTGAACGAGCCCCCGTTAAATCAGCAAACGGGTTTGTTGGAATAAAGCTGATGAGCATTTGAGGGATAGTCAAATCACTTACGCTAGCAGAGCGGCTTTCTAACACAGCGATACGCGCAGTTTCACGCGCACCTTCTGTTAAACCTTCTGCACTCAGGCCAAAGACATGAGCAATACCAATACCGATAATCGCAGAGATTGCCGTAGTGAAAAGCAGTACGCCAATGGTTAAACCAGAAATTTTGCCCAGTGAGCCACCTTTCTCCAGTTTTACAACCGCAGAAATCATTGAAACAAGCACTAGCGGCATAATGACCATTTTCAGTAAACCGACATAGCCGCTGCCAACCACTTTTACCCAATCTAGAGTCTGGCTAGCAGCAGGGTTGCCTTCACCAAAAATGAGTTGCAGACCAAGGCCAAACAAGCTGCCTGACACTAGGCCTAAAAGAACTAGACGTGAAAGTGAGTGTTTTTTCTGCTGCTGTTTAAACAACAAGAAGAGAATACCGGTAAATACTGCTAAAGCAGCGATAACCGCAACTGACATACTGCATTCCTCAGACGTTGGAAAATGGGTTTTAGATATAATTCTAATAAAGGAGTGTAAAGTAGTTGTTTATCCTGCACTTATCCAATGCACATTTGTTCTTGGATATGCAAAATTGTTCTTAATTGCTCATAACTAACAGCAAACCGTCAGCAGAATCGCTGATTAACGAATCCGTTCAGCCATACTCATAGCTCAAAAAACACGCGTCATGGCAGAAAATCATCCATCATAGAATCGATTAATTAGAAGAAAGCGGCACTCACGAGGCAAAGTTAAAAGGTTAAACTGATATCCAGAAGTTCTGTTATCAGTTCCACTCTCCTTCCAAGTAAATTGAAGAGATAACGTTAATCTAAATATTTTAACAATTAGTATTATGAAAGTAGGACACATAAAAACATCCATAAACTTTACTATTATATTTACAGCTTCATTTAAATTTTACACACAACATCCCACTTACAAAGCAACAAAACTTATAATTCCAACAAGCAATAAAGAACCATATTCCAGTAACCATTAAAAAGATTTTTCTCGACTATTTACCTAAGTTAAATAGAACCTAACTAAATAGAAAAATCACATGCTAATAAAATATAAATCGGTTGCTTTTCTTCCAGTCATATTGAGTCTATTCCAACCCGTATTGGCTGAGGATAAGGACGAGGCGAAACGCCCACAATCCGTCAGTGACATAATTGAAAGACCAGGGGTTTTAACACCGAAAGGGAAATTCGCTGTCGATACTTCGATAAGTTACACGCAAAACTCATCGAATAAAGTTTCCGTCGTTGGTTACACGATTTTACCAACCCTTCTTGTGGGTCGAATAGAGGTTTCCGACTCTGACCGAACAACTATTACCACAGGGCTGACGATGCGCTACGGATTAACCCGGAGTACTGAGTTGGAGCTCCGTCTGCCCTATGTTTACCGCAACGATCAAGTCTCTACCCGGCCAATTCAAGATGGAGCAGAAGCGAATACCATCAATACCACTTTAGACGGTGGAGGGCTTGGGGATATTGAGTTTGCGCTTCGCCAGCAACTCAACTTTAACACCACCCCATATTGGGTGGCGGGTTTCATTGTGAAATCGGATACTGGTAAGTCTCCCTACGATGTTGAGGTGGATTCTAGTACCAATACGTTTTTAGATGTCCCTACCGGATCCGGTTTTTGGAGCGTAGAGCCTTCAATTTCGATGATCTTTCCTTCCGATCCTGCCGTCATCTATTCGAGTCTTAGCTACATTTACAACTTTAAAGACGATGTGGAAATCAGTAATCAGCAGGTCGAAGTTGATTTAGGAGATACCATTTCACTCAGTGGTGGTTTTGGTTTTGCTATTAACCCTGACTTTTCTTTTTCCGTTGGGCTTAGCCATAAAACCATACTTAAAAGCAAAGTTAACGGCGTGGAGAATGATGATGCGAAGTTGCTCCAACTGGACTCGCTTAACTTTGGGATCAACTATGCGATTAGTAAGAAAACATCTCTTGGGATTAGTGCTCAAGCGGGGTTAACTGAAGATACGCCAGACTTTCAGCTTTCAGTAAGAGTACCCGTAACGTTTTAAAATATCCTTTCTACCTAAGTAGAAAGGATATGAGGTTTTAATAGAAGCGAGCCATGACGGCTTCTTCAAGCTGTTTTGCTACCCGAACTTGTTGTAAAGCAGAACCGACTTGTGCGTCCACATCAACAATAGTGCTCAAACCAATCACACTGTTATCCAGCGTATTTTGAACAATATTAGTGATGGAAGAAGCACTAACAACTTCAGGACGGTATGAGGAAGAGATCTCATCGACAGAAATATTATTTCCACCACCATTCTGAATCACATTGACTAGCCCTACCTCTTGCTGGTTTTGCTCACCACTACTCACCGCAAGATTTTTCAAATTCCCATTCTGTATCACTAAATTGGCAATTCTCGAATTGAGCATCACATTCCCATCAATCGCTGTCTTAATGCTCAAACCAATATTCACAATATAGTCATTCTGAAATTTAAACCCACCTCGATAACTGGCTAGTTGTAGGTCATCCAGAGGATTCACATTGCTCACCATTAACAGTGCGTTAGCGTTAATATTTGGGTTCGCCACCACCTCTCCTACCGGAATATTTAAAGCTATCATGACTCCAAATAGGTAACGATATTTCATACATCCCTCCATAGCGTTCAATACTGCCCTACGTTCGGTCGAAGAATACCGAGATTTCCGGAACTGTCTCTCATGATACCTTGCTGAATGGGAGACGTTGCGTACACAGAGAAATCGTTATCCGTAACAAACGTGGTTCTTCCAACTTCAGCGCGGTTACGAATAAGTAAAACAATTCCCTGATAGTGTTCTGCAAATCTTTCGTACTTCATTTTCATGGTCCCTCTCGAAGGATCGCCAAGGATGACGAATCCATCGTTCATTCCTTTAATCACGACAAAATGTAGATAACCATCGAAGTCAACCAGAGTAATCCCTGGTACACCAAGCTCTCGAATCTTGTCTAAATTGAGTTTAAAACCGTCTGATTTAAGACCAACAGATTCCAAGTACTTTTTCATATCAAGCAATGAAAAACCCTGCTGTTCAATGAGTTCTTTATCGCCGCTATCAAACATTTTTTGGAAAATATCTTGTTCTTCAGAAGGCATATCGTAATGAAAGGAAAGTAAGGATGCCAAAGCAGCCGAACCACAACTGAAATCGTATTTTTGGCGTAATACATTACCAAATACAACTTCACTGTAGCTCTTTACTGGCACAAAATATTGGCCACGACTAGGCAGTATATTTAATGAGTATGACGGTGCAGATATGAAAAGCACCGCCACTATTAAAAAACGATAAACGTTCATGTTATTTGAGTGTCAGGTTTACGACCGTTGAGTTTTGTATCAGCACGTTGTTACCACTATTCTGAATAACGCTGTTAATACCGGAACTATTGGCTAATGCGCCTGATGACATAATATTGTTGCCTGTCACAGAGTCATTAACCGTGTTACCTGCATTGACACCATTGAGTTCAGACGATGCCGTTATACTCTCAATGTCGATGTAATATTGACCACCTCGTGAACTCTCCATGACTTCTGTAGACAGTTCTTGTTCAGTCAAATTAATATCATCGGCACTAGCGGATAGCGAAGCCATCGCACTCAAGGCGATTATTGCTAAGCGCATCGCTTTCTCCTGCTTAGATATTAAATTAATCCGTAAACAATGATGCGTTAGTAGTCACCGCTTGTTGTGTCAAAGAGTTTGCACCAGAGTTTTGAGACACAGTGACAATACCCGCTGCACCGCTCATACCATCTAATGAGTTCATATTGTTAACACTGACACCCGCACTTACAAAACCACCGCCATAGCTGACGCCGACACCAGATACATTGCCGCTGAGAGAGGCATTCGCCACCACAACTTCAGAGTCAATGCTCAACTCATAACTTTGCGAGCTGCTGTTATCTGTCCAACTTGCTGAGTTTGAAGAGTTACCGCTGTTATTCACGCTGTTGTCGGTGTTGTTGCTGAGCAGATCGACATCTGTATCATTATCATTGCTGGTTAGCGTGTTGGTTTCTGTATCATTGTTGCTCAATAGGTCAACGTCCGTACTGCTGTTGTTGCTGTTTGTATCGTTAAAGCTATTGTTATCACTCAGATCAGTATTGGTTGTTGTTGTCGTTGTGTCACTCGCATCAACATACGTTGTGTTATTACTCAACACATCATTATTGTCTACTAATGCCCAAGCAGAACCACTAGCCATTAATGAACTGACAGCGATAGCGATACCTGTTTTACATATATTCATAATATCCACTCCATGTGAATTAAATGTATTAATTACTGCTTAAGATGCCGATTGGCAAATTCATTATAGGTAGTATTCCCAATATGGAATTAAGTGAAAAATAATAATCATCAATAAAAAAATAATTAACCAAACGTACAGCAAATAAACTCAATTCAAATCAAACCATTACAAACAATGATTTAACAAGTAGTATGGAAGTATGTTTTTAAAAAATATTTAAACAGACTAAAAAGATACTTTTTAATAACTAATCAATCACAAAAAAAACCAAAATAACTTTAAAAGCTTGATTACAACAATTTCAAGCATTTATTTAATATAACCTTATAAGTAAAAAACTATAAAATAGTACTAAAGTTTATTTATGATTGTCTTTTTAATTATTATCTCCTAAAAATTAGCCAATTGTTCAACTCATTGCTAACCTATTAATCAAACCAAATAAGTAATTATTACCCATACTAACCAACCACTAGGTTTTTCTATGAACATCAAAAACTTGTTGATAATTTCAGAGAACGCCTTACAAAATAACTTAATAAAAAATCAATTGAACAAAATTGAGAATATTAAAATTGAGACAAGTGAAGTATCCGAATTATCGAAGCAGAACAATATCGATTTAGTCATCATTGACTTCAATGCATGCAAAGAACTTGAACAGTCAGAACAACTGCCTGATTTTGATGTACTTAATTTAGGTGTTCTGGTTTTCAATGTTCCCGAACACAAACAAAATGATATGTGTATACGCTGGAAATCGCTCAAAGGGCTACTGCTAGAAGAAGCAAAAATAGAGCACTTACCAGAAAGCGTTGAATGCATTTTAAACGGAGGATTATGGCTTCCTCGCGACTGTTTAGAAAGAATGATCAATATATACCGCATTCCAGGCTGCTCAAGCCATCAATGCTTAGAGCAACTCACTAACAGGGAAAGGCAGATACTGAATTTAATGTCTAACGGCAGCTCAAACAGCGAAATCGCCAAAGCATTGTTTCTGGCTGAAAGTACTGTAAAAACACACATCTACAAGATCTACAAAAAGTTAGATGTGCATAAACGACGAGATGCTGTGAAGCTGATGAAATTGGTACGGGCATAAATAAAATCGGGCATAGATAAAAAGCCGCAATCTATGTGCAAATTGCGGCTTCTTTCAAAACATGTTGCTCTTAACGATTGCGGTTAATTTGGATAGATAGTTTTCCACTCTTTCGCCATATCCACCACAGCCCAGCCTTTTGCTTTCGCTTCATCTAGGCCTTTATCTAAGCGACCGATATGGGATTCGCGATCGTATTTGTATTCGCGTTTCTCGTCCGTGTGATGAATGTACATTGGGAAGCGTAAGCCTTTACCTGCGTACGTCCATTGCAGCATCGCCAAATCACCGTCTGAGTTACCAAACGCAGCGATAGGACGACGACCAATACGCTCGTAAATTTCCAGAGCTTTCATCTCTTTATCGTCGTTCACCAAGATTTCAGGTAAACGTTTGATCTCTGGTACGCCGTTATTCATAACAAACTCAGTTTTAAAGGTTGTGCCTACCACTTGCTCTGGCGGAATACCGTATACAGACTCAACCCACGCTCGCATAAATCCAGTACCACCGCCCGAAACAATGAATGTTTTGAAGTCGTTTGCGCGTAAGTAATCAAGCAGTTCCAACATCGGTTGGAATACCAGTTCAGTGTACTTCTTACCCGTAATTGGGTGCTTCGCTGTCGCAATCCACTCTTTCGCAATCGCATCAAATTCGTCACTGTTCATGCCAGTGTGAGTGACATACAACACCTTCATCAAGTCTTCTGTATGCAGGTTCTTCAAATCACCTTTTAGTACACTGGCAAACGGTTCTTCAGTCTGCCAATTAGGGTGCGAAGGGGCTAATGCTTTAACTCGATCAAGCGCAAACTGGATCTGGAAATACATAGGTTGCTCAGACCACAGTGTTCCATCGTTATCAAATGTGGCAATGCGTTCAGCAACTGGCACAAAGTCTGGAGAGTCCGCATTCGTTACTGACTGAACAAACTTAATGATCGCTGTTTTTGAAGGACCAGAGTTCCATGACGGAAGAGGGTCTTCAGCAGCCCAAGCAAAGTTTAGAGAAGCTAAGCTAAACAAAATTGCTAAGGCATATTTTTTTAAATGAGCCAACTTCACGACGTTCTCCTTGTTCATAATTATTCTTTACTAGCTACTAGTACTTACACGACCAACAAATAACAACATAGCACCAAAAGACACGATACATATACAACCAATTGCTTTTGTTTCTGTCAATTTAATAGTTCCAGCATTCATAAGGTGCAGGCTTACCAAAGAAATACCCCTGCCCAAATTGGCAATCTAAACGGTTTAATAGCTTAGCTTGAGTTTCTGTCTCTATACCTTCCGCAACCACATAGGTATCAATCGTCTTTGAGATATTCAAAATCATTGCCGTTAATGATGAATCAAAATTATCTTCAGTTAAGGTACTGATAAAAGCACGGTCAATTTTCAAACAGTCAAAATCCAGTTCTTGCAAATAGGATAAAGAGCTGTACCCGGTGCCAAAGTCGTCAATTGAAACATGAATTCCCATTGCGATAATTGCTTCTAGGTTACGATTAAAAATACCTTTGTTTTCCGCAAGCCCAGACTCCGTGATCTCCAAAGACAGATTATTGGGATTCACTTGAGTGCTATTCATGATGTCTTGCAAGCTTGTCAAAAACGAAGAGCGAGAAAGCTGTAATACTGAAATATTGACATGCATTTTGAAATCGTCAGTCCATTTACCTTCAGCAATCCCATTCGTTATATCTGAACAAGCCTGAAGTAGGATCAACTCTCCCAATTGGTCAATAAAGCCACTTTCTTCAGCTATAGGAATAAACCTATCCGGCGGCACCATGCCAAGCTTAGGTGAAATCCAGCGCGCAAGAGCCTCTGCACCAACGACTTCGCCAGTTTTCAACTCTACAATAGGTTGGTAAAACGGAGTGAATTCATGATTATCTATTCCATGCTTAATATCAGCACACATCTGAGTTTTGTGCTCAATTTTCTCCAGCATTTCACGACTAAAATGGGAAATTCTACCTTGGCCTTTTTGACCGTCGGACAGTGCAACACTTGCATTTCTCAGACACTGTTCAATTCCTGAATAATCTTGGATATCAGTGACAACACCAACTGAAATTCTAAAAGCGACCTCGACCCCATCAATAATTAAACGTTCTGTTAAAAACTGCTTAATGCTTTTGGCATACGTTTTTGATTGCCTGAAATCCAGTTCTCTTGGAGACAGTAGAGCAAATTTACCTCCATCAATTCTGGCAATCAGGCTGTCTTCTTCAGAAAATTTTGTTAAACGATTTGCCACTTCTTTTAATACTAAATCGCCTTTTTCATAACCGAGGGAGTCATTGATATTTTTGAACGTACTAATACTGAATACTAGTAGAGTTCCTTTTTTGTCTTTGATTTTCTGATAGCTATCAATTAGCCCTGCCTTGCTATATAGCTTTGTTAAATCATCATGAAAGGCCTGATTTTTTAACTTATCTATTGTTCTCTCAATTTTTAACGACATTCTGTTAAAACTGTTTACTAACGTCTGGATTTCCTTGATTTCGCCATCATTTTTGATTTTTCCAATTTTGTGCCCTGAAGCCAGCATGTCAGCAGCTTCAATGGTTAATTCAATCGGGTATATAATTTTGTTTATGTGGTAAGCAACGATCCATAAACCGATAGTGCAGATACTTAAACCTATCAACCAACTTAAGATTCGATTTTCAACCGAAACTTCTAACAATGAGCTTTGCGAAACTGAAACACCGATATACCAACGAAAGTCTTCTGTTCCTTCTGCGGCATAAGGGGTAATGCTGTTGTAAAACCCTTCGTCACCAACATGTGTTTTGTATTTAACTACTTTGTCAAAAGTATGATTTTTAAAATCTGAAATATGTTGCAAACTTTTAATAATAACGGGGTCTAAAGTAATACCACCTCTTGAATAATTCACATTACTTATATTGTCTGAACCACTATTTGAAATCAGCTCACCGTTATCATTGAAAATATAAACCGTCGCATCATATTCACTTTTCAATTTGAGCATGAAGTTTATTAACTGTTCGATATTAATATCTAATGAAACAACGCCATCTATATCACCTGATTTATTATTAATAGGGATAGACGCAGAAATAGTCGAATTCGTTTTATTGTAGACATCAATACTTGTATATAGCGTAGACCAGATTGGATTTTTAGCTTCTAGTACAGAGAGATACCAAGGCCTATTTCTTGGGTCATAGTTGTTCACTGTCATCAATGCATCGCTAGAAACAGAGTCTCCAGAATAGAAAGTTAAACGACCTTTGGTTCGGCTATCTTTTAGTATCAATTGGTTATCGCCATTTTCACCTTTTCTAAAGCCCACATAGTCTGCTGAACTTGAACCAAACCCAACCACTTCAACTTGTGGAAGAAGGTGATAAACATCTGTCACTGTGGAGTGGAGATAGTCTTGGACATTAGAAATGTCATGACCTTTATTATATTCATTGGAAGCGATTACATTGCCAATCACCATACCAAAATGCATCGTTTCTTTAAGGAAGTTATCCAGTTTCGTCTTTATGTTGTTAGTGATAGATAATATTTTCTTCTCACCCAACATTCGACTTTGTTGTTCAAACTTATATATCTGAATCGAAGTTATCCCGATAAACGTTATAAAAAACACGACAATAAACGGAATAAGTATTGCTGACTTTAAGCTTCTTTTCATACAACTTTCTTAACGCATGAAAACATTGTTCATTTTTCACACAAATAAAATATGAGAGACTGATTAGAATTAATAATTACATATTAATCTAGATTCTTATCCATGAATGTAAAAAAATCTAAATTTAGAAAAATGAAGAATTAACCTACATACCATCTCTCTAATATTTATTTCTTATTAATTTTATATATAAAAAATATATACTTCTATCATACCTATTACAGGACGTTAATCTCTTAGAAAATTGTCTATTTCTTAATGCAATCCAACTCCGGTAACGCTTTCGGTATCATTCTTTTGCGTTTAACTTTGCGTTTTACGTTCTGCCATAATGTCGACATAACAACACGGTTAACGCCACCAGCCTGAACTTGCAAAGACTTGGTTTGTAAGTGTTCTGGCATTGTATTGGCAATCTCTAAACTGCCAGACGTCTTGCGTACTTTTCTGTATAGCAAAGCGCGCGCAAGCGGCCACTGTCCTTTAAACACAGATAAGTAATACTTCACCCATGCAGGAGATGGATGCGTACGATAATAACGACGGGCGGCAAGCATGACCATTACCAGCGTAAACAGAACCAAAGCGGCACCAAGAATCATATAACGATAAGCTTTTAGCCATGAGGCTAACGTGTGCTTAACATGCACCTTGTACCCTTTTATCGTAATTTTCTCCAAGCTTTGCTTTTCCGAATTCCACCACCAAATTTCATAGCTCGGCCAAGTAATGTCCCCACCCTGCTGCAAAACATAAGTGAGACTATCTTTACGTTTTGATAAGTAACCATCACGGCTTTGAGTATCCGTTAGTTCGGGTGGATTCGGGTACCCCTGCCATGCGTCATTGACTGAGTTAGTCATTAAATTCGGCAATAACACTGATAGAGAATCTTGCGCCTGAACTTCAATTACGCGAGTGATAGTGTCGCCAACTTTAGGTTCATCTGAAGAAACTTGCCAATCTTGTTTGATCTTAACATCACTGGCGGCAAACCAACTTTGCGTCCCGCCAAGTTCAGCACTCGGAAGTTCCACTCTAAATTGCTGAGGAGTTGTCTCTAAAGTAACTTTTTGCTTGTCGCCGTTAGAACCGGCAACTTGTACCTCAAGAGAGACTGGCGGAACAATAAAGTCGCCACTTTTCTGCGGATACAGAACCACTTCCCACAACTGACGAGACCATGTTTGTCCTTTCTCGCGCTGCGAAGAGTTCACAGCAAAAGGGTTGCGACGTTTGACCAATACATCGGGTATTTCTAACGATGAAATTTTTGTGCCTGCGGTATACCAAGTGTTAGTAGACACTTCGATATTGAGGATGATTTGTTGAGTAGGTGCAAACACTTGCAGTTCATCTGTCGGTTTGCTACCAAGCCAAGTTTTCACTGTCACTTGTGTAGGCTGCGACTCGTCAGCGAATGTCACTCCGCTCAAAATCAGCAACAACACTAATGTCATCGCACGCATAAATTCTGAAATGCGTTGCTGAGTCCACTTAATCATTTCCCGTACCCTCCGCTCTGTTCACTTCAGAACCCGCTTGATTGTACTGAATCTGAAACTTGGACTGTAAGAAGCGGCTTGGATCGGCTTCTACACGCTTCAACCATACTTCTGCAAGCTTTGGGTCACCTAAGATATCGTCTGCGCTGAGCTTTTGCTGAATCATATTTTCCTGCGTAGTATTCTCGTCAGCACCGTCAGCAGTTTGAGGTTGGCCATCAGGCAGTTCAATGGAAACTTCCTGATCCATATCCATGCTGTTAGCCTGAGATTCACTCATGATGTTGATTTCATCAATAATTGCACTGATAGCTTTAAGGTTGTGAGCGATATTCTGTTGCAAAACGCTATCGAGATCGGGCAACTCGTTCAATTGTCTTAACAGAGCACGAGCCGCTACATATTCACGCTGTCTGGCTAGTGCACTAGCCGCGTAATAAAGCCCTTGCGGGGTGTTATCTTGCATAAAGGCAGAATGCGCCAGTTTGAATTCACCCGCGTAGTAGTAAGCAATGCCTTTGTTCAGAGGCTTTTGATAGTGAGCAGCCGCTTGCTTGTAATCGCCACGATTAAACAATCGCTGGGCTTGTTGATCAGGCGTTAGCCATAAATCCATCCACCACTGTTCGGTTTTGTCCCATAACGTCGTTTGCTCTGTGGTAACTGTCGATTCTGTTTTGCTCGATACCATACCAGCAGCGTTCGCAGCATTTGGCATAAGTGAGGGCATACTCACTACCAACACCAAGCTCCACTTCACCAGCCAGCCTTTACGGAACCACAGCAACATCAGCAATACTAGTGGATATAACAGGCGATAACCTTCATCTTGCCATGGCATGGATGAATCACTGTTAATAAGCATAAAGCGCTCTATTTGGCTATTAAGCTGCGTTACATCTGTTTCATCAATGCTCATTTCAATCAACTTACCATTGCTCTTTGCTGCCAGTGTGCGCAAAGATGCCAAATCCATTGGTGAATCAACGGTAACATCTGAGTTACCTATTGCGAGAATGAGTAGCTGATAAGGCTGAGTTTCAAAATAGCGTTCAAATTCGTTGACCGCATTGGCATCAACGCCATCCGTCACTAATAGGATTGAGTTGCCTTTGTTGGCTTCAATCTGCTGTGATAACAAAGGTAACGCTGTTTGAGGAGCCTTCCCCGCAAGTGGCATGATGTCTGGGTTTAACGCCGACAAATATGGAAATATCACCTGATTATCTTTGGTAAGCGGCATCGCCACATGAGAGCTGCCCGCATACACCATCAGTCCTGTCTTACCACCAGCACGCAGCTCGGTTAAATCAGTGATCTTGTGTTTTGCTCGCTCCAACCTGCTCGGTGCCACATCTTTCTGCTGCATGCTTTCGCTATTATCAAGCAGAATCATCAGCGACGCGGAATCTTCACCAAATGGAGAAGCTTGTCTTTGCCATGCTGGGCCAGCACAGATCAGAACAGACAGGACAAGCAACAGCATAAGCATTTTGAGCGGCAATTGATTTGTCCAGCCTGAACGTTGCACGGTTAAGGCATTGCGTAGATGAGGTGGAAAAAAGCAAAGCGATTTTCATCAGAGCTCACCTTCCAACGCAAATAGAAAATCACTGCCAATGGTATCAAGGCCAGTAACCACCAAGGGCGTAAAAAATGAAACTGCAAAAGATATTGCCATTCAAGCTGCCAATCACTCATTTGGCACCTCTCGAATACGTTTGATGGTGAGTGCGCCAAACACCAACAGATGCATAACGAATAAAGCAATAATCAAATAATGATGAAGACTGATTTTAGGGCGGTAGGTTGCCGTGCTATAAGTTTGCGGTTCCAGTTCATCAATCAGCTTATAGGCATCAATTAGTGCTTGTTGATCAATCGCAGTAAACGAGCGTGCTTTGGTCAGAGCGGATACCCGTTCTATCACGTCCATATCCAGCGGTTGCTCACCGACAGTTTCAGGGTCACCCATTGCAATCATGTAGATTTTAATGCCTTTAGCCGCAGCTATTTTGGCTGCATCAATAGGCTCAACGAAACTGCCTGTATCATTGCCGTCAGTCAGTACAATCATTACTTTTTGCTGTTCTGGATCGCGGTTCTGCTCAAACACTTTAATACCAAGCCCCATCGCATCACCAAGGTTAGTGCTCTGTCCTGCCATGGCAACATCGGATTCGTTAAGTAAACTCAGCCACACGGTTCGATCTGCGGTAAATGGCGTTTGTACAAATGCGGAATCGCCAAACAAAATCAAACCAAAACGGTCACCTTCTCGGTTATCCACAAATTCTTTCAATACCTGTTTTGCCGCTTGCAAACGCGTTAAGCTTTTTCCGTCTGTTGTAAAATCTTGTTCTGCCATCGAACCGGACAAGTCGACCACCACCATGACATCACGGCCAAACTCTTCTCTGGTTTGAACTTCTCCCAAAATGCTTGGATGCGCCAAAGCCGTCACAATCAATAACCAAGAAATAAACAGCGTGGCTTTTTGCCACCATTGGGAAGTAAGCAAACCTGCCGCTTCTCTCGGCGATTCATTTAACGCTTCAAGGATCTGAGAAAAGAAAGGCACTTTAATTGCGCTTTCACGGCTGTGATAAGCCGGAACCAACCAGTACACCAGCAAAGGAAGTGGCAACAATAAAAAATACCAAGGGTGCGCAAATTCAATACTACTCATGCTCACCTTCCGGTTTCACTTGATGCGTTTTGAGCCAAACAACTAAGCCACTGCGCAAACGGTCAAAATTCGGCTTTTCCAACTTGGAATTTTCGACACAAGCCAACCATTGAAGACATATATCATCATGTTGAAAAACCGTTTGTGTTCCAGCAGAACTGTGTTTTTCAGACGAGCTATCTGTAGATAAGTAATCCATTTGAGCCAGTAGTTTCACCCCATACAAAGCCGCGTTTCCTTTGTCCAGATACACAATTACAGCTTTCACTATCTTAACCATTTGATAGGGCCAATTGGCGTCATCAGGAGTGAGAGACAAAAGTGCATCTATCGCTTCTTGACGATAACGGTTGTGCCACCAGTGCTTTGCGTAGCGATAGATGCGATAAGCAGCGTACAACGCAATCAAGGTAAAGACGATTTTCCAGCCTATCGTCTGAGGAAACCAACTGAATACTTCCGGCAACTCAACATCGCGAATGTTTCTTAGCATGTAGCTGTCTGGCGGTTTAGGGATCACTTCATCACCTCCAGAAATTTGGCGAGCTCAACAAAGTGATCACCATGAGTACCAATTTCTATACAAGGCAGTTTTTGAGCAGCCATCAGCTTTTTCAGTTGTGCACGTTTTTCTTCATGACGTTGTTGCAAGGTTTCGTAAGCCTTTTCGCTCTGTTTTCCTTGCTCCAAAGCAAACTGATATTCGCCATCTCCGATAACCCAAGGTGAACCCGAGTTATGTGTAGGCATAGACGATTCTAGAGGATCAGAGACAAAGACACTGATTACATCGTTGTGTTGATGCAAATATTGCAGTTGGCGAAGCGTCTGGTCATCGGCATCGGTAAAGTCGCTGATAATGATGAAAGTGGCTGATTTTAATTTTTTCGCCTGTAGCGCTTTGAGCCAGTGGCTCATACCGACAGTGGCAGAGTTTTGCACGTCGACATTAAGCTTATGGTTAGCTTCCACCAGTTCATTCAGACCGAGTAGATACGATTTACCACCTCGTTTTGCTGAACGCCAATGAAATCGTTGATGGTCACAAATGAGAAAACCCACACGGTCATTCTGTGCTAACGCCATCCAACCCATCAGTGCTGCAATTTCAGCTGCCACCACAGACTTCATATGACTTACCGAACCAAAGTACATAGCGCTGCGTTGATCAACACAGAGGATAATTTGACGATCTTTCTCTTCGGTATAACTACGGACGTGCGGTTTTCCCGTTCGTTGGGTCACTTTCCAGTCCATCTGACGAATATCATCACCTTTTTGGTAGTGACGTAACTCTTCAAAATTCAGACCTCGACCGCGAGCATGGGAATGATAGCGCCCTGACATTTGTGCGCGAGAGTAACGAGCACCTAATAAATTAATGCTGGATACGTGGCTTTGCGTACGATTGAGCTGTTTGATGTCAACGTAAATCCGTGGGTCTAAGCGATCTTGCTTATCATCCATATCAATTACCCAATATTGACGACGTCCAGTAGTTCCATGACCAAATCTTGCTGACTGATACCATCGGCGAGTGCTTCATAAGACAAGCTCAATCTGTGTCCCATTACCATCGGTGCCACGGCTCGTACGTCGTCAACAATCACATGGTCACGACCTTCTAACCAAGCGAGTGCTCGTGAACACTTGTCTAAAGCAATCGAAGCACGCGGGCTTGCACCAATGGCAAGCCAGTTAGACAACTTCGACTCTGGATACTGCTCCGGCTCACGTGTCGCCATCACCAAATTGACGATATAGGTTTCCACCAGCTCGGACAGCTCAATTTTTGTAATTTCTTTTCGAGCCTGAGTAATACAAGCAGGATCAATAGAGACTCGTTCAATGCCTGAAGAAAACCATTCCCCCGTCTCTTCTTGACGTACTAATCGGATAATATCGCGTTCAGCACTATGGGTTGGGTAATCGACACACACCTTGAGTAGGAAACGGTCCATCTGAGCTTCAGGCAGAGGATACGTACCTTCTTGCTCTATTGGGTTTTGAGTAGCCAGAACCATGAACAACTCAGGTAAGGAGTGAGTCTCACCTGCAACCGTAATAGTGCCTTCTGCCATTGCTTCAAGCAGTGCCGCCTGAACTTTGGCAGGGGCTCGGTTAATTTCATCCGCCAGAACAATCTGGTTAAACACTGGCCCCGGTTGGAAATGCAGTGACGATTTACCTTCTGATTCCTGCAGCACCTCAGTGCCTGTTACGTCAGAAGGCAGCAAATCGGGTGTGAACTGGATTCGGCCAAATGAAATAGACAGGGCATTCGCCAGCGCTTTAACGGAACGAGTTTTCGCCGTTCCCGGTAAACCTTCCAACAGAACGTGCCCGCTACTCAATAGGCCAAGCAAAATTCCTTTGACTACCGATTTCTGACCAACAACTTGTGAATCTAAATAGTTTAATAATTTCACCACATCAGAGTGGGCTTGATTAGTCATATCGTCAGTTGCTGCCATTGTTGTTTCCTACTAAGTCGTTTTGTCCAAGCCAATATGTTGTTCAATCTATTTGTTATTTTGCCCAAGTAAGACAGAAATGCCCGTTAAGATCGGTAACGAGTAGTCAAAGAAGGCCTTAATGCCCGGGCAAAGATAGTTTAGCCCCTCTTCGCCGTCAGGCGTTTTTAACAGACGGTTTTTCGGACATTCACCCCAACACAATTTCAGGTATGGACACTCTTTACAATATTTAGGCAAAGAGTCACGTTTTGCGGTGCCAAAGGCTTGTTGTCGAACAGAGAAAGCCATCTCATTCAATGGGAGATCTTTAACATTGGCGAGTTTGTATTCAGGGTAAACATAGTGGTCACAGCTAAACACATCACCATTGTGTTCAATAGCCAGTCCTTTACCGCAAAACTCCGCGGTAATACATAACTGGGAAGGTTTACCCATCACTTGAGCAACAGCCGTTTCAAACAGGTTAACCAACACTCGACCAAGATCGTTGTTCACCCACTCTTCAAACGTCGCAATCAGGAACTGCCCCCAGTCGTCAGCATCTACAGACCAGTCCGTTACCACCGACATAGGGTGTCCCGGTTTAGCAAGTTCACTGCCTACCGCTGGAATCATGCTCTCATTCCAGAATTGTGGCGCCGTGGTTTTGAAATCGCTTGGTTCAACAACGGGATTGTACTGAATGTAGGTAACTCCGAGTTCTTGAGTTAAAAAGCGATACACTTCAAGCGGATATTTGACGTTGTGATTGTTCACGGTAACCAACGCATTGAAACGTACACCATGCTGTTTCATTTTCTCAACGGCGTTCATCACCAAATGGAAGGTTGGTTTACCGCTACGTGTGACGCGATATTTATTGTGGATCTCTTCCGGACCATCGATTGAAAGACCGACAAGGAAGTTGTTCTGCGCAAGAAACTCACACCATTCATCATTCAGCAAGATGCCGTTAGTTTGCAGGTCGTTTTCAATACGAACACCTTGCGGTTGATATTTCTTTTGCAAAGATACGATTTGGCGAAAATAGTCCAGACCAAGTAAAGTCGGCTCCCCACCCTGCCAAGAAAAGACAACTTCTTCGCCATCTTGACTCTCAATATAGCTCTTCACAAAGGCTTCTAAGGTTTCATCATCCATTTTGGGTTGTTTTGGCTGATGAAGCAGATCTTCTTTATGCAAGTAAAAGCAATATTGGCAGTCAATGTTACATTTCGCGCCGCCCGGTTTTGCCATCACGTGAAAACGACGTTGGTATTGAGGTTTATCACTTAAATCTTTATACGCTGACTTTAACGCTACCACATCCAGCATTGTTGAAGCGCGCATTGAGGTTTTTGTCATTTATACGTCCTTATTTCAAAATAGGGCGCTCCGTAGAGCGCCACCATTAAATTACAACCAATTAGGTTATTTTGGAACGAAAGAACCCGCTTCCATACGTGGTGGGAACTCTTTAAACGTTTCCATCATCTCTGCCACTTTAGCCACAGCAGGAGCCATAAAGTATGAACGCTCGTACTGCCATTGGCCGTAACCAATACCTGTATCACCACGTTCAAATGGGTCGATACTTAAATCATACATCATTGGAACACGCAGTTTAGTCAGCGGTTTCTGCCAGATTGCCAGACCAGTTTCGTTCTCTTGGATATTGAAGTGGAACTTCATCTTGCCTTGACGCAAAGCAAATAAGTCACCGTCATCACTCCAGTAGAAGAACTCATTACGTGCTGACTCTTCAGATTTACCAGTCCAGTAAGAAAGTTGGTTATAGCCATCTAGGTGAACCTTGTATGACTTGCCGTCCGCTTTCTTACCTTTTAGAAGCTCGTCTTTCACTTTGTCGTTACCAGCCGCAGCAACTAATGTAGGGAAGAAATCTTCTAGGGAAGTAATACCATTTAGAGTCTGACCTGCTTCAATGTGGCCAGGCCATTTAATCATCATTGGAACACGGAAGCCGCCTTCCCAACCCGTATTTTTCTCACTACGGAATGGGCTCATACCTGCTTCTGGCCATAGGTTGATCATAGGGCCGTTATCAGTGGTATACACGATGATAGTGTTGTCTTCGATGCCTAGATCTTTAACTTTCTGCAGAATTTGACCAATTTGGTCATCATGCTGTTTCACACCATCAGCATAGAAGCCATGGCCAGTAGCACCTTTGTACTCATCTGGAAGGTGAGTAAAGTTGTGCATACGAGTGGTGTTAAACCATGTAAAGAACGGTTTCTTCGCTTTTACCTGTTTCTCCATAAAGCCTTCAGCAGCTTCAAGGAACTCACCATCCACGTTTTCCATTCGCTTACGGGTCAAAGCACCAGTATCTTCAATCTTACCGTCAGCATATGAGTGAATCACACCACGAGGACCGAACTTCTTCTTAAACTCAGGATCTTGTGGGTAGTCCACATTTTCTGGTTCTTCTTCTGCGTTCAAGTGGTAAAGGTTACCAAAGAACTCATCAAAGCCGTGGTTAGTTGGCAAGTGTTCATCTCGGTCACCTAAGTGGTTTTTACCGAATTGACCGGTTGCATAACCCATGTCTCTCAAGATAGTAGCAATCGTTGGATCTTTCTCAGAAATACCTTCTTTTGCCCCAGGCAAACCTACTTTACTTAAGCCTGTACGTTTTGGCATTTGACCTGTAATGAAAGCACTACGGCCAGCAGTAGAACTTTGCTGAGCATAGAAGTTAGTGAACTTCGCACCATCTTTTGCAATGCTGTCGATGTTCGGAGTTGTGTAGCCCAACATACCTTGGTTGTAAGTACTTAAGTTCCAGTAACCAACATCGTCACCAAAGATAACTAAAATGTTTGGCTTTTCTGCCGCGTAAGCGGTTGCGGAAGCAGCTCCGATAGCAAGTGTACATGCATTTAGCAGCAACTTGCTTGAGCGCTTTTTAGCACCTGTACTCATAAAGACTCCATTTGACGGTTAGTGAATTAGAAATGTCTATTCAAACATGCACATATCAAAGGTAGACTAAACCTAATTTAAACGAGAAACAATCCACCTTTTGTTTTATAATGCATAAATCAAATTTATGCATGGTTGGATTATGGACCTCAATTTAGTACGTACATTTTTGGTTGTTGCTGAAAACCTCTCGTATACAAAAGCAGCTGAACAGATGAACCTCACCCAACCTGCTGTCAGTTCTGCAATAAAGCGATTAGAAAAAGAATACGGACAAACTTTGTTCGTTAAAAATGGACGGGGAATAGAATTAACGACAAAAGGTTATCAACTGATACCGTTTTTTCGTCAGGCTTTAGACATTATCGAAAATGCGATGCACATGCGAGAACACTTTAATGTCTACTGTAATGAAGCGATACTTCACTGCCTTTGGCCAATGGATAACATTACTTTTACTGAATCTCCACAAGATAAAAATGTCTTGTTCGAACACATGCGTCAGCAAAAAGCCGATCTAATCATCGACACGATTTTGATGAAAGACAGTTCATTCGTGATAGAAGAAGTACATCGGGAACCTCTTGTGGTGGTTTGCCGAAAAAATCATCCACGAATCAGAGGTTCTATAACCAAGCAGGAGTACTATCAGGAACTTCACGTGCTTAATTCCGCTATGTGGGAAAATCTGCGCGGATTTGAACAAATTACTCAAGAGCCCATTGAAGAAAGAAAAACCAATATCATTAGTGGGTCTATCGCAGGGCTTATCCTTCATGCTTCACAAAGCGACGCACTGGCATTTGTGAATCAGTCTTTTGCACAAAAGTGGGCGGACAAATTGGATCTGCAAGTTTTAGAGTGCCCAATAAAAACAGATCTAGCGCCTTATCACTTGGTCTATCACAAAAGAGAGCTGAAGAACCCAGCCCACAAAGCTTTGCGAGAAAATATCAAACAAAAACTAGCAAACTATAAGTCCTAGCTCTCAGTTATAGTCAATTTGCTTGATCACATAACGATCTCGGCCTTGTATTTTGGCTTGATACAAGGCTTTATCTACCACTTCATAGATATTAGATAACGTTTCTCTTCCCGTTGGAGTAACGGAAGCTACCCCTTGGGAAACCGTGACAAAATTGGAAATAGTGCTAAAGGCGTGTGGGTAACACAGTTCATGAATTGCCATTTGAATTCGTTCCGCAGCAGTCTCACACTCTTCGTTATGAGAAAGCATGACCACAAACTCTTCACCACCATAACGACCAACATATTCACCGCTGCGACAAAACAGTCTATTGGCAACTTGCGCTATAGTGTACAAGCAACGATCGCCTTCTATATGACCATAGTTGTCGTTATACGGCTTAAATTGGTCGACATCAAACAGGATGACCGTAAAAGCCCCACCATGGCGACCATGCCAAGAGATCATCTCTTTGAGCTTCTCATCCATAAAACGACGGTTAAACACCTGAGTCAAACCATCTTCATTGGCTTGATGCTGCAACACTCTGTTGAGCTCTTCTAACTTCGCACTGGTGCGTTTCAGTTCCCTTCTCATATTGGCAATGCGCTGCATAGCAAGAAGTTTTGAGTTAAGAACCAGCTTATCAACGGGCTTAGTCAGGTAATCATCGCCACCAGCCTCTATCGCTTGCGCGATGATAGCGGGTTCATCATGCCCACTGAGAAAAATAATTGGAATCCAGTCATTAGGATAACTTGAGCGTATTGCCTGTGACAGTTGAAAACCATCCATGTCAGGCATTGATATATCTAACAGCACAAGCTCGGGATCAAACTGCGGGTAAAGCAATAAAGCTTCGCGTCCACTGGAAACAGCTTCGACATTATGACCAAGTTGTTTTAAGCGAATCGCAAGCTGCATTCTGTCTAGTTGAACATCATCAACCAACAAAATCCGCATCGAGGAACCGGAAGCTACCATGCTAATCTCTTTCTATTACAATCATATAGTTACGTATAGCATAACTTTCATAGCCTTTCACCGCTTAATAATGAAAAGCTTATGTTGACATTTCACCCAAAATTTCTAGCATTACAGTTTTTCTTACCGAGAATTTTTCATGTCTGAGACAACTCAAAACGAAGTAACGACAGTGGACTTAGAAGCCATCTCTCCAGAGTTACGCCAAGTAATCGAATTCGACCAAGTACCAGAAGAGATGTACCAAATGGTGACATCTATCCACGAAGTTTCTGAAGAAGCTGTTCGTGAAGCTTGGGATGAACTTCCAGCGAGTGCGCAAAACATTTTGGATAATTTTGAGCAGTTTCATGCACTTATTTCTGTTAGCCAAGCGTTTGCAGGTATCAATGTGATGGAAGAGTTTCCAAGCATTCAACTACCAAAAGATATGACAGAAGAAGACAAAGAACAGTACCGCGCTCAGTTGCTTGACAAAGTTCTTTACGATTGTGTGAAAGACATGGCGAAACAGCTTAAGAAAGCTCGTCGTGACCCAATCCTGAAGCGTGATTTTAAAGACGTATTCGCTAAATAATTTAGCGTCATACAGGCAAAAGCCCGCTAGCAATAGCGGGCTTTTTTACAACTGAGCTTTTAAGTCCAACAATAATGTTCAAAACACTACTGCTGTTCTCTCAACTGCTCCAATCGGTTTTTCAACACAACAGGCAAGGTGTAAAGCAGTAACAGTCGAATCGCATGATTTACCATGACGAACGCAGGTTCCAATCCAAGCAGCAGAGCAACGGCCGTCATTGCTTCCACACTTCCCGGCACCCAGGCCAACAGCACAACGACCCAGCTTAAGCCTAATAAATGAGATGCAACATAAGACGTCACTGCTGCAACAAGAAGACCAATGGCAGTGACAAACACACCCGCCTTTGAATAGGACATCGCCTCACGCAAAGTGGTTTCAGCTAAACGAGCGCCAATCAATGAGCCGAGCAGACCAGTGGCAAAGATGACAATGAACGACGGCACAGATAAATCTATCGTCGTGATATAGCTGTTACAAAAAGCAGCAATCACTAGCGATGCAATCATATACGGTGCTGGTATACCGAATCGTAGCGAAAGCTTACCGCAAATCATACTGACGGCAATGACGCCCATAAGTAACGCCCACTGTTGCCAACCAATCATCGTATGCTCAATCGCTACGTCAGCTGTAGTGTTTGAAATAAAGCCCGCTAAAACAATCAGTATGATCAAACGAACCGAGTGAGAATATACCACTCTTGGCGACGGTTTATTCCCCGATTCACTAATGACCAAAATGGCAGCCATGGCACCGGGGACAGCGCCAAGTAAGGACTCAAACGGATTCCATTTTTCTTTGTGGTGAAGCCACCAATAGCTACAGCTTGTTTGCAATATTAGGCAAATCACTAAACCAAGAATCACCGCAGGATTCAAGGTATGGGAAAGTTCGCCTAATGAGATCGTCGCGCCAACACTGATACCTAATATCACTTGGATAAACATCAGAAGCGAATTGGGAATGACGATTTGCACATTAAAGCGCTTTCTTAAAACAATAATTGCCGCTGCTGACATAAAAAGCTCAGCGAGAGGTATAGAAGACACCAGCCCAATCGACGCCGACATCAATGCAATGACGACCATGATAGGCAGACTATACCTAGAAGAACCTTCAAACATAGCTTTGTATTTACATCCTCTTTTCGCAGACCACTCCAAGATGCACATTGTACTGGCGGCTTCTTAGATGGGGGATTCTTTAGTTGGAAAGCGCTAGCTTTACGGCTTCTTCAGCGTGAATTTTTGTCGTGTCGTAAAGCTTTACTTGTGTGTGTTGTTGTTCAACCAACAGGGCAATTTCCGTGCAGCCCAGAATCACCGCTTCGGCACCTGCACGGCGTAAATTATCAATAATGGTAATGTAGTGTTCTCTGGATTCGGAAAGGATCTGTCCCTGACACAACTCATCATAAATCACTCGGTGTACGACTTCACGCTCTTCATGCTCAGGTACGATCACCTCAATACCAAATTTTTCGCTGATCCTACGTTTGTAGAAATCCTGTTCCATAGTGAAAGCCGTACCAAGCAATCCTACTTTTGAAATGCCATCTTCAATGAGCTTGTTTGCCGTTGCGTCAGCAATATGAAGAACAGGAATATCGATTTGCTCTTCAATTTGCGGGAGAACCTTGTGCATAGTATTGGTGCAGATCAGCAAAAAATCTGCTCCACCCGCCTGTATGGATTTAGCCGCGTCACCTAAAATAACACCCGCTTGATCCCAATCGCCAACTCGTTGTAATTGCTCAATTTCATCGAAATTCACACTGTAAAGCACTATCTTCGCAGAGTGCAAACCACCCAACGCCTGCTTGACACCTTCATTAATCGCTTTGTAGTAACTCACCGTAGATTCCCACGACATTCCACCCAACATTCCAATGGTTTTCACTATGTGCTCCTTTTATTGTTACGGCTTAAATACGAGTTAACTCGGTTAACGAGGTAATCGTTCTATAGGATGAATGCTTAGCGCCCGAATGACTGAGCCAAACTGCATTCAAGCCCGCTTTAACTGCTGTTGCAACATCATTGACTTCGTTATCACCAACCATAGTGATGCTCTCTGGAGGTACACCTAGCTTGTTGGCAATGTTTATATAGAAGTTAGGGTCTTGTTTGTTTAACTCTATATTTTCAAAGCAAAAATAACCTTTGATGAATGGTGCTAACCCTACCCGTTGGAAAGCGGCTTTTATATCTTGTTCACGAGAATCCGCTGCGTTTGTCGCGACATAAATATCATGTTTGCGAGAAAGTATCTCCAATGCTTCCAAAGCGCCATCAACCGCTTTAACGCTCGGCCAGTCACACATTTTCCCGATTGCATCGACATAATCGACCATCAGTGTATCGCCCCAATCGAAAAGATAAATCGAAGACATTTCATTTCCTTATGTTGTTGCTAATCACACACCATCTCGATTACCCTACTATGACTATGGAATTAGCTGCTAGGTGTAGCGAGAACTCAAGTGTCAAAAAAGCCCGATAGAATTACAGCCATGCAGCAAATCATTGATGAAGTGAAAAAACAGTTTCCTTTATACAATGAAGACACCTTTAAATGTGGTACCGACAACACTTGTATAGGCTGCCCTAAGAAACTTATGGAGCTTGTGGATTCCGAATTAAGCTATTGGCAGTACCAAATTAATAGAGGCAATGAGCCTGGTTTCGATGACATCCGTCGCTTTGGAAAAATGTGTAAAAACGTTCATCGCTCCTTAGTTAGAAACAATCGTATTCCTTCCTAAGCTTGACTTCAAGATACGCTTTTCCACAAAGCTAGACCTTTAATAAACCCATTTCACCTCATAATCATTGCGTTACGGTACGTATCTCTCTTTACGAAGAAGCCGGATACTGACACTATCTATACATCACTCACCTTGTCTATAAAAGCGAATAGCTATGAATATCCTAATCACCGGAGCGACTAGCGGCATCGGCTATGAACTCACAAAATTACTGGCTTCGAAAGGCCATAAGATTGTTGCGACTGGCAGAAACACCGACAAACTTGCCGAGTTACAAGCGGAGACTCAATGCTTCACCATTGAGGCAGATTTAAGTTGTGCCACTCAAACGGTCGAGATGTTTAACAAAGCCTATCATCAGCTAGGCAAACTGGATGTGTTAATCAACAACGCTGGCATGAACTCGAGAAAATGTGCCATTGAAGAGTTCACTCTGGAAGAATTTGATCACCAGTATGCAGTAAATCTGCGTGCTCCTGCTCTGTTGAGCCGAGAAGCCTTGACCGTAATGAAACCGTTGAAGAAGGGATTCATTATTAATGTCGTTAGCACAGTGGCAAAACGCGCCAACGAAACCATGAGCGTCTACACAGCGATGAAACAAGGCTTTGCGGGTTTCAGCTCAATACTCATGAAGGAAGCTCAGCCACATGGCATTAAAGTAACAACGCTATTTCCGGGCGGTACGGACACTAACTTCCGCGAAGTAGAACGCCCTCAATATATGAGTGCGAAGAGTGTTGCCTACACCATCAACCAGATCTTAGAACTTCCAGAAGATGTGGTGATGCATGAGATGGTCTTCCGTCCACCAGTCGAACTCGAATAACCTTCAAAGACAGAATTCGGGGCAAACAGATGCCCCGAATGATCTTCATCCTCTCACCACATATCGCACCTGAACTCGCTACCTTGTTATCTGTTTTCTAACGTGTAAAAAACCTCTAGAATGCGCCCGTTGAAATAGGTTTTAGGTACATTAGTTGAAACTCAGCAAACGACTCAAACAAATTGACCAGATGATCACAGCATCTTATGACCATATTTGGGACTGCTGTTGTGACCACGGTTTTCTTGGCGCTTCCTTACTAAACAGACAAACAGCAGCCAATATCCATTTTGTTGATATTGTCCCAAGCCTAATGGCAGAGGTAGAAAGTAAACTACAGCGCTTTTATGCTCATTCATCGTCTAAATGGCATACCCACTGCTTAGATGTCGCCAAACTACCTCTAGAAGAGTACTCAGGTAAACATCTGGTAATTATTGCCGGTGTGGGTGGTGATTTGATGATGCACTTCATCAGTGAAATACGCCGTCAGGATTCAAATCTAACAATCGACTTCTTGTTGTGCCCAGTCCATCACCAATTCGCCTTACGGCAAAAACTGATTGAGCTCGATTTCGGACTGATAGATGAAGTACTGCTTGAAGAGAATAGTCGTTTCTACGAAATCATATACGTCTCAACCAAAACGGAAGAAAGAATACCCGTCGCGATAACGGGCAGCCGTATTTGGCATTGCAACAGTGAACAACAAGCCGCTTCAGCAGACAAATACCTGAAGGCTACATTAAACCACTATCGACGCATCCAAAGTGGTAACTCAGCAGATGTTCAGCACATCATCGATGCTTATTCAGAAGTGAAGTTGGGATTCTCTCATGATCAAGTGGCTGAATAACTCCTAAACAGCCACCATGTTGAGACGAATTGAGTTGATTAATTTAGGGTTTTCTCATAGCAGGCAAGAGTCAACGTTTTGCCATTAAGCACAAACGCATTCTTCTCTTGTCCTACGCGAACAAATTCCGCTTTTTCAAGCACACGCATAGAGGCAGGGTTATTAGTAGCGGCTTTTGCCGTTAGCAATCTAAGATCCAACTCATCACGAGCAATTTCAATCAGTTGTTTCACAGCAAAGCTGGCAACACCTTTACCGCTCCACTTTTGGCAAACCCGATAACCGATTTCGCATTCGTCATCCGTTACATCAATGATATTTGCGCGGGCAATCACCTCGCAGTCTTCAACAACCACGTAGAAGTATCCGGTGCCTTCCTCATGCTGCTCAATCAAACTATTCGTGATATCGCGAAAGCTAGCAAAGCTCTCATAACTTGGTGGCCTTGGAGGCACAAATTGCTCAAACCAGTCACGGTTGTTCTTCTCAAACTCAAAAAGTGATTGGAAATGTTTTTCTTCTAATAACTCTAATTCCATATCTCAGATCCACGTGGAAATTTATTAAATGGTACGAGCCAAAATTTGAATATAACGTCCAGTGCATGGACTCGCAATGCATAAATATCACATCTCGAACAATAAGATGCGGTATTGGGAGGTGACGCCATTCACTCAGTTGACGCTAAAAGATAACAATGTCAGTCGATGCTTTATTTGCTTGGCCTGAGCCGCTAAAATGGCACAAATTTGAGGAACTGGACATATCGATGGCAAAGCTAACTCTCCAAGAACAGATGCTTAAAGCAGGCTTGGTTAATGAGAAAAAATTAAAAAAAGCAAAAAAAGGTTCGAAGAAATCTCGTGTGCAGGCGCGTGAAGTTAAAGCGGCGGTTGAAGAGAACAAACGCGCTCAATTAGAACGTGATAAGGAACTGAGTCTGCAACAAAAAGAGCAGCGTCTAAGCAAAGAAATCAGCGCTCAAATTAAGCAGTTAGTAGAAATGAACAAAATTGACATTGCTGATGGCGATATCAAGTACAACTTCACTGACGGAACGCTTGTGAAGTCTCTATATGTAACATCACTGATCCGCGATCAACTGATCAAAGGTATTGTCGCGATTGCTCGTTACGAAGAGACTTACGCAGTGATTCCAAGTGGTGTGGCAAACAAGATCGCCATGCGTGATGACAACACTGTCATCGAACAAAAAGCACTTGAAGCGGATATTCCAGCAGAAGATGATCCGTATGCAGATTTCGTCGTACCTGATGACTTGATGTGGTAATCACGACAGTTGTATTAAGTTCGAAAGCATTAAAAAACGGCGCTACTGGCGCCGTTTCTATTTCAGTTTGAGCAGATATTGGCTAGACGTTTAAGTTGTCTGAACTATTAAACGAATACATAGTTATCTCATTGCGCGGATACCAACCCAGTTTGTCGTAGAACCCTTTGGCACTATGATTTTCATTCAAGACAAATAAATGGGTTTTCGAGATGCCGAGCTCCGCCAATGCGCGAATGGATTGATCAACCAACCTCTGCCCAATTCTCTGCCCACGATAGCGATCATCTACCGCTAGGTGTTGTAAATATCCGCGGCGTCCATCTGTGCCCACAAGCACCGCACCAACAATGGTATCGCTATCAAGAGCGACAAAGCTGAGTGCAGGATTTCGCTCTAAATACGCAGCGATGTTTTGCTCAGAATCAGCGTCTCTGAGTGACAAGTTGTCGGTTTGTCCCCACAACTCAATCACGGGTTGATAATCAGAAATATCCATTTCTCGTATGGTGATCATCATACATCCTCACAATCAATCCAATACCCGCGCCATATGGTAGGCAGAGACGTATTCACCATTACGAAATGCATACGCCTTCGATTCACCTTCAACAGCAAACCCAAACTTTTTATATAAGTTAATCGCCCGATCATTGTCACTGTATACCGTCAGCTCAATCCGTTTTAGATTCAGCCAGTTGTCCGCCAGATCAATCACAGTGGCAAGCAACGCGCTACCAACGCCACGGCCTTGAACATCGTCTTTCACTCCCATACCCAGAGAAGCCACATGACGCCTGCGTGGGCTGGTGCAAACTTCAAAACCCAAGTTGCCAACAATTTCTCCATCCACTAACGCAACATAGACAAACACGTTATCTGGCACATCCGTCGTACGCTTTTCCCACAAAGTCAGCGATGGATGAGGGAGTTGGAGTGTACTCGAATAGGCGTTTTTACATTCATAAATTTGTTTGATGGCTCTTGCATCTGATGGCTCAGCCCTTCGAATTTCAACGGTCATAGTTACTCCAACACTCTCTTTTATTAACAACGTTTTCGTTGTACTTTTCTCTGTTTACATCGTTCTATAATCTGAGTTTTTTCTGCGTTAGAAGACGCACTCCAATGAATGATTTCTTCTATCGTTCGAAAACACCCAACACAAATATCTTGTTCATCCAAACAACATTGACGAATACAAGGTGATGCTGGAGAACTCCCCGCCACTTTGTCTGCTTTCGAATTCATCTTTCTCTTCCTAGCTCTGCCACGTATTTCTCTGGGAGCTAAATGTAAATAGTTCCACGAGAGTAAAGCACACCAAATCCGGACACGAGCACTCGCTCATCAGTCACTTGGCAATAAAGCACTCCACCACGTTTTGATGCCTGATAGGCAACAAGTTCACGCTTTCCGAGTTGCTCAGCCCAGTAAGGAGCAAGTCCTGAGTGAATCGAACCGGTAACAGGGTCTTCATCTCCGCCGTTTGCTGGCCAAAAGTATCGTGAAATGAAATCGAACTCGCCTTCCGATTGAGCCGTCACCACT
Source organism: Vibrio sp. Hal054 (assembly GCF_037162405.1). NCBI lineage: Bacteria > Pseudomonadati > Pseudomonadota > Gammaproteobacteria > Vibrionales > Vibrionaceae > Vibrio > Vibrio sp. Hal054. The sequence continues at coordinate 776,703 of NZ_JARLUT010000002.1, forward strand.
GCATCATAGGGTGCTAATAACTTAAGTTGTTCGCTGTAATATTCCACATTTCGCACATCTTGCTCGCTCGACAAAACAACGAAATACGCTTGCCTGTTTCTGAGCACTGTTACTGGCTTAATCGATAAACCCTCCAGCAATGCAGCTGGGATATCTTCAATGATTTGTGGGAGCTGATTTGGAAAGCTCATTTCAATTAGTCCGTCATCCCGCTGGTTAACCTGAAGCTCACCAACTTGTGAAGTAACAAACTCAATCTGTCCTTCACAGCCTAAAAATTGGAAAAGAACATAAGATGCGGCCAGCGTTGCGTGCCCACAAAAATCAATTTCCGTCAGTGGCGAAAACCAACGTATTTGGTATCTATTGGGTGCCAGAGCTTTGATAAATGCCGTCTCTGATAAGTTGTTCTCCGCCGCGATATTTTGCATAAGTTCGCTAGAAAGCCATTCAGCTACGGGCACGACTGCGGCTGAATTTCCCTGAAACTTGTTATCAGTGAATGCATCCACCACAAAGACTTTTAATTCCATCTGATTGGCTCCAACGATTTATTAAACACGATACTTAACGCTTTTATCTATAAACTGAAATGCATGATGTGTTGTGGGCCGACAGGTCCACCCATATACAACTCACCACTATCCACAAAACCACATTTCAAATAACACGCATAAGCGGCCTTATTGCGGCAATTTACCGTTAACTGCATGACTTCATAATCGGGATAGTGCTTCGTCACATAGCTTGGTAACGCTTTAATGGCTTGGGTCGCAATACCTTTGCCTTGATATTTTTGGTCGACCAACAAAGCTCTTACGCCTATCGCCCTATGCTGTCCAAACTGATATTTCTCAGAGTAATCCAGATCGAGCAAAAAGAAGCCGACTGCTTTATCTTCAAAAATAATAAGGTGGGGATGTTCGGTCTCTTTTAACTGTTCAACCACTTTGAGAACATTACTGACCGTAAACTGAGCTTGGTCGCTTAGAACACTCAATAGGCTGGCTTCTTCTTCCCTGATTGGGCTGTATTTCTCAATCGTTACCACAACTATCCCTGACCCTTTTTACTTCTTGTAAGCGAGACAGATGTTCTCTCTTTGGAGGGAGAACATCATCGTTTACTGAACGTAATAGTTATGCAACAAAGATTCAACAAGAAAATAAATTAACCTGTTGATTTACCGTTATTCATAAGAAGTCGAAGAGATAGTTTTCTGCCCAGTTGCTTGGCCCTGATTTTGTAAAACCAATCATTTGTGCATGACTTCACTACCAGCGTTTAGCCGTTATTGTTCACCTAAACCTTCGGACCAAACAGCAAACTCATTGCCACTAGGTTCTGTAAAGTGAAAACGGCAACCTCCGGGAAACTCAAAGATAGGACGCACGATATCTCCCCCATTAAGCAGTACTTTCTCTAATGTCTCCTCAATGTTGGCACTGTAGAAGATCAGTAGTGCACCGCCGTTGGCGCTTAGGCTGCAAGCGTCTGCTTTGTAAAAGCCACCATCAATCCCTTGATCTGAAAACGCAGCGTAGTCTGGTCCGTAATCAATAAACTCCCAGCCGAAAACCATAGAGAAAAAAGTCTTAGTGGCAACTAAATCTTTCGCGGCATATTCAACGTAATTGATTTTTTCATGTTGTTTCATTGTTTTCCCTTCCTTCAATAACTGCTTGCTATCAAGCCATATTCTCAAACAACTATTGGCAATAACTTGATTTCACACTTTATTTAAGCCTAGCACTCTATTGGATATCAGGAAGTTTCAGCAAGCGAAACTCGTTGAAAATTACAGTTGAAGATCAGCGATATAAATAATGGTTGGGATTGCTTTAGTCAGTTGAAAAACAAACACGGCGATCATTCGAAGGTAACAACAAACAACAAGTGACGATGTCACGATAACTATTCACAACAGAGGCGAGTTTCGTACTAGGAGGTTTATAGGAAATGAAAACTGTGGAGAAAGATACATAGAGCTTGCACCCCATGTATCCAATTCAAGTGACGAATAGTGAATATTCGCCAAAGAGAAGAGCGGCTTACTTGTAGAAAGCTTCTACTTCACCTTTTAGAGTGATTAGCATTGGGTTACCCCAACGATCTTTCGCTTTTGGTGAAGGAATTTTTACCCAACCTTCACTGATGCAGTATTCTTCAACATCAGTACGCTCTTTACCGTTAAGACGAATACCAATATGGTGTTCAAAACACTCAGCAACGAAATGTGGGCTGCGTGGATTGCCTGATAGATGATCTGGTAAAGCTGGTTTAGAGTTGTTTTCGCTCATTTTTATGACCTGATATAAAAAAAGTAGGCCATTTTAAACAAAGCGAGCCACAGGCTCAACAAATAACACCCGACATGACACTGTGGTTAATAGGATCAGCAATCTTATCTTCACTAACGTGATTGTCGCTCTAGCTGTTAAATTCTAGCTGCCAGTAACCTACTGAGATCTGTTGATCAAATTTAAATCCTATATTGTTAAACTCGCCAACTTTCTTAAACCCCATGCGCTCATGCAAAGCCACGCTTGAAGGGTTAGGAAGAGCGATAGAACCAACAGCATTTTTGAAACCCGCGCTTTTCAATATCTCCAATAGCTCGCCATAAAGTAAACGACCGATACCTTTGCCTTTCATTTCATGGGCAACGTATATGGACGGTTCAACGGTATAGCGGTATGCGCTGCGGGCTTTCCACTGGTTAGCGTAAGCATAACCTCTCACCTCACCGTCTTGCTCTAGGACGATCCAAGGCAGCCCCAGACTCAACACGTTTTCAACGCGGTTGGTCATTTCTTCTGTGCTTACAGGCAATTCTTCGAAAGATATGGTGGTGGTAGCAATATAGTGATTATAGATCCGAGCCATTGAATCAATATCTGAACTCGATACTTTACGAATGAGCATACGTCCTCCATGACGTCATCTTGTTGTTGATCTGCGCTTCAACTGATAAACAATATTTTGCTCAATTTAAAACAAATCTTACTTATTTGACATAGTATTTTCGGCTGTTGATTCAACAAAGACCTTAACCTCAACTATGCTTGTGATCTCATAAGTAGTGAGGACCGCTTTATGGTGGAAAAACTGAAGATGCCTTACATCACGGAAACCGTCTTGGTTGATGGTGTATATCAAGCTGAGCGCAGGATCGTCATTGAACGACGCCAAGGTAAGAAGCATGCCGTGAATTATGAACGTAGGAGGAATCAAGACCCGCGCTTACCTGCATCAAAACCCATTGACGAAGTCATATAGGTACGTTACCCAATCACATTAAGTCCATTAGCAGATGTCTTAACTGAAGGTTCGAATATAAAGAGCTTCTACCTTGTCTCTCGCCCATTGAGTGCGGCGTAAAAACTTCAGCGATGATTTGATTGAAGGATCGTTATAAAAACAATTCAAATGAATTTCAGCATCTAAACCTTCCCAGCCATAGTGTTCGACCAACTGAGTGAGAATTTTCTCTAGGGTTAGACCGTGTAATGGATTGTTAGCTTGCGGTTGGCTCATTTGGTGCTTCTCAGTAACAGAAAAATTGGAGGGGCAGTTTAACAGAAAGGTCAAACAAGACCTTATCTATCTCAGAATTCCCCAGGAAATTATTCAACAATCTCATAGTAACGCTCGACATTTCGCGTAACTTCACCCCAATAAGACGCTTTAACACGCTGCTGATGATATTCAAACGAAGCTTTATCTAAAAACTCTTCATAAACATCAAACCGTAAAGGGTTATCAGAGTTTTCAACCACATCAAAGACTAAGCATCCTTGTTCTTGCAGCGTCAGCCTTTTGTGATTGATCAATTCTTGTTTAACGGCATCCAAATCCGCTTCAGGAACAAGTATAAAACCTTTTAAAACGACTTTAGACAAAAAAGTGTTGGGAGTATCTCGCATAATCAAGCCTTCAGATAACTTCAGATATCCCAAAACGAACCGACCACCACTTTTATCCGATGGTCGAGTTGCACAGTAATGGAGCATTTGAATTACATGCTATATAGAGCCTTAATCATCAAAAAACAGCTCCGAGCCCATTAAACCGGTATCTAGGTGAAATGATTTATTCAGTGTATTTAAACAATTAAAGCGACCCGTAAAATAAAAAACATGTCTACAAAAAATTTGAGCTCGGTTTTGAATGGATGAATGCGTCAATATTATTTAATGTGGTTACAGCAATATTATCTAGTGCATCGGAGGTTAGAAAAGCTTGATGCCCAGTGAAAATAACGTTGTGGCAGGCTGACAGCCTGCGGAATACATCATCCACGATGACATCATTCGATTTATCTTGGAAGAATAGATCTTTTTCAGCTTCATAGACATCAAGACCAAGTGCCCCGATATGTCCTTCTTTAAGTGACTCAATTGCAGCAGAGGAATCTAATAACTCTCCACGACTAGTATTAATGATCATCACGCCATGCTTCATATTATCAAAGGCTGCTTTATCCAGAAGGTGGTAATTATCTGGTGTCATCGGGCAGTGAAGTGAAATGACATCAGACTGTTCAATTAAATCATTCAAGCTGCAATAGCTGGCACCAATTTCTCGAGCAATGTCGCTTGGGAAAGGGTCGTAGCACAACACATTCATTCCAAGGCCTTTTAAGATTCTTATCGTGGCTAAGCCAATTTTCCCAGTACCAATGATGCCCGCTGTCCTACCATGAAAATTAAAACCGACGAGACCTTCTAGCGAAAAATTTGCTTCTCTTGTACGTTGATAGGCCTTATGAAAACGTCGGTTTAAAGTCATCATTAACCCAACTGCATGTTCAGCGATCGCCTCTGGTGAATAGGCTGGTACGCGTGCAACTGCAATATTGAACTCTTTAGCAGCTTCTAAATCGACGTTGTTAAAACCCGCACAGCGCATGGCAATCATTTTCACGCCATAACTCGCCAATTGCTCGATAACCTCGCGGGACAAATCGTCATTAACGAAAGCACACACCACCTCGCAACCCTGTGCAATTTGTGCGGTTTTGCTGGTGAGTAAAAAATCATGAAAATGATAGGATATATCTTCACGGTTTTTTACTTGCTCAAAACTCACTTGGTCGTAAGACTTCGTACTAAAAAAAGCAATATTAATCATAAGGTTTCCTTCCAGCTCATTCTCATAAGCCATAATGGTGAATGAGGTTAAAGTTTCTGATTTAGCGTTTCAGCTAAGCCTAGTCTATACGCATCAATATCATAGCTAAGCCATTATACGAAACCACTTTTACTCTTCTTTGTCCCTTAAAATCATCAAACATGATTGCCCATCATAGGTTTTTGCCACAATACCTTGTCGAGATAGCTCGATTTACCATTAGGGTATTTTTGTCGGTGAACAACTAAGACTGAAACTCTGACAGTAAAGTTTAAAACTGTGACATTGAAGATTAGAACTTTTCTGCTGCTGAATGTTACAGACTACCTTTTGGCCGACAGAATCGCTCGGTGATCACACACAACCGACCTTTTTGTTTTGTCACATTTTGGGACAGAAGTTTGTTAGCGCCTTTACTAGCTAAGCGTTAGAGGTTTTATTTGAGATATTGCGCCCCCTTTCTAACGGGTCAAAATTACTCATCCACCACAGTATTTTTGTTGTTATTTGTCATTAGATTAGAGTGTAAGGTTGCACTATAATTTTTGTTTAAATATTGATAAGTAGAGTGCGATGTTACTACAAGGTTCGAATCTCAATATGCCCCTAGCCGAGCTGATTTCTTCACTGACAGTAGCATTAGACATGACAGAGGGGCAGCCCTATGAACACAGTATGCGTTGCTGCTGGATTGGAATGCATATTGGTGAACGAATGAACCTTTCATCATCAGAGCTTCATGATCTTTATTTTACGTTACTTCTCAAGGACGCTGGCTGCAGTAGCAATGCTGCGCGTATTTGTGAGCTTTACGCCACAGATGATCTCATTTTTAAACAACGTTATAAAACGGTCGGTACTAGCCTGACCAGTGCGATTAATTTCGTCTTAAAAAATGCAGGTTCAGGAGAACATTGGCGCAAGCGTATCTCGACCACGATTGATATTTTGAAAAATGGCACAGATTACGCACAAGAACTGATTCAAACACGTTGTACCAAAGGCGCAGACGTTGCTCGTGAGCTTTTGTTCAGTGAAAATGTAGCACAGGGCATCAAACATTTGGATGAGCACTGGGATGGCTCAGGGCGTCCTGATGGATTGATGTATGATCAAATTCCATTGTTTTCAAGAATTGCTCTTCTTGCTCAAGTGATGGATGTTTTTCAACGTGAACATGACTTGAATAGTGCATTTGCTGAACTAGAAAGTCGTTCTGGAAACTGGCTGGACCCAAACTTAGTGGCCATCTCTAAACAGTTGAAAGGCAGTCCTGATTTTATTAAGGCACTTAATGCACCATCCATAGTCCCTTTTGTGCTTGCCATGTCTCCCGCCCAAGCGATGATTCCACTAGATGATGACTATTTTGATCGAATAGTAACTGCCTTTGGCAAAATCATCGATGCTAAGAGTCCTTTTACCTCCGGACACAGTTCCAGAGTAGCTGTTTTCAGTACGCTCATTGCTGAAGAACTCAATTTAGACCAAGAAGATCGACGCTGGCTAAAACGTGCGGCACTGTTACATGATCTCGGCAAACTTGGGGTAAGTAACACTATCTTAGATAAACCAGGAAAATTGGATGATGACGAGTGGGCACAGATACAAAATCACGCAGTGTTTACCAGAGAGATCATCGATAAGATATCTCCCCTAAAACAATTTGCCAAAATGGCAGCGGCTCATCATGAAAAATTAGATGGTACAGGCTACCCCGACGGACTGCTTGCAGATGAAATTTCTATGATGACGCGGATTATTACCACCGCTGATATCTTTGATGCTATTACGGCTGAGCGCCCGTATCGAAGCGCCATTCCGATTCCGAAAACGTTAGAAATCATGGAAGAAAATGTGGGTACAGCCATCGACCCAGTGTGCTTTAATGCGCTAAAAGTGGCACTGAACAAACTCCCTGAGAAATATATAAAAGATATTGGTATGAGTGAGGTTCCCGCGTCACCTATGCTCTAGATTGATTTGAAAAAATAATAACTGGGTTAGATTTATCTCTCCAATAGAGCGATTGGCTAGCTCATTAATAAGGGCAAGTAAATACGACTACTAACATCAGGCCTTTACTTTTTACAAGGATGACTTCTTATAGATCAAACACCAAATAACAGAATGCGAACTAATGTTTACGCTAACACACAAAGGGGCAAATATGAGCTAGCCTGATCAACTGGCTCAGCGTTAGACATCTATGAATTAAAAACGCTTAGCGGTAATACTGGACTTTCTCAAACGAGAAAAACGTGATTTAAATGCCTAGCTATGCTTTATTGCTCGATAGCAATGAGATACCAAAGCCAATAAATATTGTACCCGCAGCCCTGTTAATTAATCTGCTCAAATGACTTCTGGAGAACAAACTTGAAAATTTAGAGGTAACAAGAGCATAAGAAAAAAGAGCTGAGAAAGAAAAACAAGCAAACGTCAGCGAAAGCGCAAAAAATTGCTGCATAATTGGTTGTTCTACGTCTAAAAACTGAGGAAATAAAGCTGTGTAAAATGCGATTGCTTTGGGATTTGTTACTCCTACAAGGTAGGACTCTAAAAATAAGCGAAGGTTGCTTTTATTAGTAGTATAAATTCCATCGGTAATAACTTTACTTTTATCAGAAATCCAATACTGAATTCCAAGATAAATAAGGTACGAACCACCTAGTATTTTTATAGCCAAATACAGATATTCGGAAGTGAGAATCACCGTACTCAATCCCGCAGCCGATAATGCAGCCATACTCAACATAGCCAACACGTTGCCAAACATACCCGAAAGTGCCTTTTTTAATCCGTAGATAGCGGTATTCTTTACAGCTAGAAAAACTGCTGGGCCGGGCGTAAATGTGGCTACAATGCATATCAGTACAAATAACAAATAGTCCATTATTTAATCTCCATAAATCTAAGCATTTTTCTGGAACGTTACAAAACGAACCGGTTAGATTGTAACCATCATGCCTCGTTTATTTAGTCACTTCAATTTTTAGTCAGAGTGTTAGTAAGTAGCAGCCTTTACCATGGATTAGCTAAATTTACTCAAAATAGCCTTACGCCCAGATTAAGGAGATATCTTCGTTAACGCGGAATGAGGCAGAAATGCTTCAGCCCGAACTGGCTGAAACGAAGATAGACACTCTCAAGTTCAATTCCCTATATACGCGATACCATCAATTTGCACATACCACCCGTTTTTCCACCTATATAAGCAAAGTCTATTGAGATAGTTTTTTCTTGCGGGTTAACCATTTTTAAATAGCCCTTTGATTACTTTCTTAAGTAGTGGAATGTTCCAAACATCCCTAAACAGTCTCCGTCTATTTTAACTACATGGTCAAACGTAGTTTGTTGTACAACGCGTGTTAATGGGAGATTCCGCGCAGAGGTATTACGCGATCTGCCACTAGCGATAGCTAGGTTATTTCTGGTAGGGATTACCAGCGTTCTGTTGCGACAGTCAATAATCTAGTTGGTTTATTATCGCTAACACCCTCGTGTTAAATAGCATAAAATACACGGCCTTTACCCAGTACTGAGCCACTCTTCGTAATGACAGACAAAACACAGCAAGCGACATTCGCCGATCTTGGCCTGATTCCTACCTTAGTCGAGAGACTAGAAGCATTAGAATATAACCAACCCACACCTATTCAATCTCATGCAATCCCTCATGTTCTTGCCGGGCGGGATATGATAGGTGGGGCCAATACAGGCTCAGGTAAAACTGCCGCTTTCTCGCTGCCAATTCTGCAGAAAATTCTTCAGCAAGGTGAATCAAATGATCGTCGTGGCAACTTCGTTTCTCATTTAATTTTGGTTCCTACTCGTGAACTGGCATCACAGGTAGCATACAGTGTCAAATCCTACTCATATCATCTTAGAGATATAATCAAAACGGTTGCCGTATTTGGTGGCGTATCAGTGAACCCTCAAATGCTAGCACTGCGTGGTGGTAGTGACATCGTTGTTGCAACGCCAGGACGACTACTTGATCTGGTATCGAGTAACGCGATTAAGTTAGACCAAGTAAAAACGCTCGTGCTCGATGAAGCCGACCGTATGTTGAGCTTGGGATTTACAGAAGAACTCAATAAGATTCTTGCCTTACTACCAAAGAAGAAACAGACACTGCTATTTTCTGCCACTTTCCCTGACAAAGTCACAGCTTTGGCTCAGCACTTACTTAACGATCCTGTTGAAGTTCAGCTGCAGAGTGCCGAAGCTAGCACGTTGGTACAACGCGTGTTTAGTGTGAATAAAGGTGAGAAAACTGCGGTACTCGCCCATCTAATCAAACAGCATCAATGGCGACAAACTTTAATCTTTGTTAATGCTAAGATTGCCTGTAACCACTTAGCGCAAAAACTGTCAAAACGAGGCATCACTGCGGAAGTTTTCCATGGTGATAAAGGACAAGGTGCGCGTACTCGTGTCCTTGAGGGTTTCAAGTCTGGTGAGATTCAAGTACTAATTGCTACTGATATCGCTGCTCGCGGTCTTGATATTGAAAAACTGCCAGTGGTGATTAACTTCGATCTTCCGCGTAGTCCTGCTGACTATATGCATCGAATCGGGCGTAGTGGCCGAGCGGGCGAAGTGGGTCTGGGCCTATCTCTTATCGATTATGATGACTACCACCATTTTAAAGTGATAGAAAAGAAAAATAAGTTCCAGCTTGAACGCGAACAGGTCGAGGGCTTTGAAGTGAATGACGATCAAAGTGAAGCATACTTTTTACCAATGAAGCCACGGGCAAAGCCAGCAGGTACGGGTAAAAACAAGAAAACGCGCAATCAGTAGAAGACTTAAACCACAAGTTAGTTTCATTGCGAAAATTTCTTGGACACATCTGCCGCTGACCCATTTAAAGAACAATAGAGCCTTGCTGGTTCCGTCAGCAGGGCTCTATTGCTTTCCAAGGAAGTGTACTAGCGACGTGTCGGACGTCCGCGAGGTGAGCGTTTTTTAAATTCAGATGCTGCTTTCGCTTGTGAGTTGAGAATAGAGTCAACAGTTAGCGGCATCGGCTCTTTAGGTTCAAGACCATGAGGGAAAGTACGAGCTCTTGGTGGCAAATTGTATTCTTCTTCACTTGCGCGTGGCATGCGCTTAAAACGATAAAGGTAAAAGTTTTCTAACTTTTCTCTCGCCCAGTCGGTTTTCTTTAAATACTTCACGCTACTTGCAATCGAAGGCTTGGTATTAAAGCAATTAAAACGCATGGCTGTATCTAGAATGTCCCAGCCATAAAAATCCACCAACTCTTGCAACATAGTCTCTAGCTTTAACCCGTGCAAAGGGTTGTTTTGTTGCAGTTCGATTCTCTCTTCGTCAGTCATCATTTTAGGGACCTTGCTCATCAAAGGGCGGAGTTTAACAAAGTATAGAGTACAGAGATATCTATAGTTAGGCCGCGATGGCTTGAATAGAAAGGCTGGCCCACAAGCGAGCTAGGTCAACTGCTCCAGCTTATTCATTTGCTCCTACTACGTCGGTTGGCTGAGAACATATCTCAGCCGCGCGTCTAGCTTGCTCAAGCATATGTCGAAAATCTTCAATCTTTTGCTAAACGCGTTTTTTATCATGTGAAAAAACAAGGGAGAAAGACCATGCAAAAACGACTCAACTACATTGACATAGCACCAAAGGCAATCAACATTTTGTATGCTCAGGAAGCTTACTTCCACGAGCAATTTCACCAGTCAGACACCATGAACATGACGATATGGGAACTGGTTAAACTGCGTGTTTCGCAAATCAATCAGTGTGCATTTTGTATCGATATGCATAGTAAAGACGCTCTTAAACTGGGTGAAAAGCCTGAACGTATATGGGGACTCAGTGCATGGAAAGACATGCCGCTCTATAGCGATGCAGAACGCGTTGCACTGAGCTGGGCTGAACTGCTGACAGCGGGTATGCCAGTAGATGATGATGCTTATGAGCTTACCTTGAATACCTTTGGAGAAACAGCTATGGTCAATCTGACTATTGCAGTCAATGCCATCAACAGTTGGAACAGAATAGTGAAGGCATTTAAGCCGCAGGTCGGAGTGTATCAGCCAAAGTAATTCCACTCCGGCTGTTTTGAAGCGTACGCCACTGCTTGCACCTCAACTTAAATTAAAACGATGGAAGTGAGTCTATACAACTTTCTTATTTAAGTTGAGGTTAAGAAGGATAATCCGTTTGAATTTAGAATTTGAGATTTTCAAACCACAAAGGATGCTAGCTGGTTATGTTCAGGCAATCTGGTCGGTTTCCGTAAAGCCAGACACAGCACAAACCGTGCGTAAGCAACTACTTAGCGACGCTGGCACAGGCGTGGTGTTCATTTTGCAAAATGAAGTGCAGATCGACAACGAGTGGCAAGAATCGGGGGTTCTGCTACTGCCAGTCAGCACTATTGCACATCATGTCACTCTTCCACCGGGCGCAGTGATGGCCGGTGTACGCTTTCATCCAGCTGTTGGATATCAGTTGTTTGGTCAACGCTTAGAACAGCCGTTGCGGATTGAAAATGACCACTCTCTGGCTTATTCGACGCTTCCAACATTTGCATATCTGCAAGCAACGCGTTCGCCGTCGGCAAGAATTTCTGCGTTATATCGCTGGATACAAACTCTGATCGCAGAATGCGAGCCTCAGGAAGTCGGCCATATTATTGACGAACCACTAGGGACGATCAGTCAGCGGCAGAGAGAACGTAATTTTCAAAAATGGTTAGGGATTACGCCCAAACATTACCAACGTATTAAACGAGTGAAACAGACTTTAGAACAGCTTCGAGCGCAACCAGATGTTGCTTTGTCGGATCTGGCGCTGGATCAGGGCTTTGCCGATCAAGCGCACATGACTAGAGAATGTAAGCAGATTGCGCGAATGACTCCAAAGCAGTTTGTACGAAATAGAAACCTCTAGCAGGCATTAGCTTTGCGAATAAGCCAACAACTATAAATATGCCAAAACCCATTGGATAAGTTCTTTTGGTCAAGATTTCATTAACTTCGTGGAGTAGTCATTTGCACTGACTGACAAATGGGTCACAAACGATTTAGGGTGATTAGACTAAGGCGCTACTATCCCAAATCGGGCACGCAGCAAGCATTTGAACAAAATCAATTCAGCCATAAGAGGCTGAGTTTGAATCTTGAAAATCTGAATCAGGAAAATCTCTTTCGAAACTCTCGTGGAGTTAATCCAACAATATTGATAAAGACCTTTCGACATGCACTGATATCTTCGTAGCCGACTTGGTTAGCTATCCATTCAAATGAACGTTTTGTACTTTCCAGGTAGTCACATGCATTCTGTACTCTGAGACGCTGCAAATACTGATTTGGGTTGTAACCTGTGGCCTTTAGGAATCGCCTTTGCATAGTACGTTCAGTAAGGTTTGCCAGCTTTGCTACTTGCTGTATCGACAACTGTTCCGTATAACTCTGATGCATTATTTGTTGAACCGAAACTATCACCAAATCACCATGAGCGAACGATGGTTTGAACTGTTGATAATAGCTCTGTTCTCTCTGCGCGGTGTCGACAACAAGTGTTTTACCAAGTTGGCGTACAACCCTAGGAGACGAATATTTAGAGACCAGCTCAAACCCGAGATCCAGCCAAGACATCATCCCGCCCGCCGTAATTATGTCACCGTGATCGACCAATATCTTATTGCTGTTAAGAGGAATCTCCGTAAACATTCGTGTAAATGTTTCTGCTAGCGCCCAATGAGTTGTCACTTCTCTTTTACCAAGTAAGTTAGTTGCGGCCAAAATAAATCCCCCCGCACAAGCAGATGATAGAACTGCGCCTTGGGAATACTGCTTTCTAAGCCATTCAATAAGTTTGGCTTCAGGGACTAAGTAATAATCATCTATTGAAGCTGGCGGTAGCAAAACAACTGTAAAACTATCCTCTATAAGCTCATCATGCGGAATAATGACTGGTTCAAATAAAACCTCAATCCCTTGTTCCCTACAAACTCGGTTCGCAAGTAAAAACATTTCTTCAAGACCATAAACCGCAGACTTCAACGCTGAAGGATACTCACAAATTCCTACGGATATTTTTGTCATAACTGCCTCCGAACTTGTCGTTTTTAACCTTTTTTATGTCATTTTAGCCTCTAAAAAGAGTACAGCAAATCGCTCATACTTTTCTTCAACCAAAAGTTAAAGAAACAGGAGATCAAAAATGAACAAAACTGCATTACTTGTAATTGACATACAAAATGATTACTTCCCAGATGGTAAGTTTCCATTATGGAAGACAGATAAAATACTGATAAATATTAAAGAATTAATTGCTAAAGCTAACCAAAAGCATGTTCCCGTCTTTCTTATCCAACACTTATCTTCCGCCCCTAAAGGAATGGCACCTTTCTTTGAAAAAGGTAGTGAAGGAGCGAATATCCACCCAGAAATAATGGCGATGTGCCCTAATGCAGAAGTCATACAGAAACAGCATGCAGATAGCTTTTATCAAACTCATTTAGATAAATTACTGGAAAAGTTTGATATTGAAGACTTACTGATATGCGGGATGATGACACAAAATTGCGTTACGCATACCGCTATATCAAAGAAAGCAGAAAAATATAAAGTTTCAATTATTGAAGATTGTTGCACAACGACAGATGCGATGATTCATAAAATGGCTTTGAATGCAGCATCACCTCGCGTACATCTAGTAACGTTTTCCGAAGCGTTATAGAAATTGTCTTAAGAAAATATATAAAACCTCACTGGTATCAATTTCTAGTGAGGTTTCGCTTTAATGAACAATGGGGCAATTTCGTGACAACCAAGATCTTGCTGGTACATTGAAGGACATAAACATCCTACTGTGTGTTCTGTGTGATTAAGCACTAGGGAAAGTCTCAAACGATGGAATGTCTGAAAGGTCTTTAGACCAACTTGCACAACTGCCTACAAATATTTTTGCTGTCGGCAATATGGACGGTGCCTCGTCTAAACTGCCAGCGGGAACGACGACACTCTTTATGCTGTCCGCTACCATAGGTAATGCTGAACCGCAGTGTCGGCAGAAACTTTTGGCGTGTCTGCTGTTGGGATGAAGATACGTTTTCACATCGTTTTCTCCCTGCGTCCAAACCAACTTAGCTGAAGGCGCGAACAAGTTTGCAGCATGTGCGGATCCTGTATCTTTTTGGCAGCGTGAACAATGACAGAGGAAAAACGACTGAAACTCTCCGATGAGTTCAAATTTCACCGCCGAACATAAGCATGAACCTTTGTACGTTTTTGTCTTCGCTTCAGTCATAAAACCTCCTGATAGTTCTCAATAACTAGTTAAACTAAACACTTGGCATAACTGCCTCTGTCTATATCAACGATCTCTACCGTCAAAGATGCCTCAGAAAGAGATAAAGACTTTAACTGCTCTAACACAGAATGCGACAGCTTCATCTTACTCTCTTCATTTCGTCCAGAGAGAATACGTATTGTCACGTGAATAAAATCTTCACGCTTTGAACCCGTTTGATAATGCTCATACGCAATACTGCGGACTTTAATATCACTGCCATCGGGAGCAAAAAGATTCGATGCCATCGCACCAGCAAATACTCTTTGATTCAGTTCGTCGTTTGGAATAGTTGCAGCATGTTCAATAATACAATGAGGCAAATTATGTTCCTTTTTAATAATGTTGATCGTAGCTATGCGTCGATGGCTAGTTAATTCATTTCAGCTCGATCTCTCACAAAGTTTAGGATGTTTTCAAAAGCGAGACGGAAGTAGAGCTCATAGCTGTTTTTCTCGACATAGCCTAAATGCGGAGTTGCGGTGACATTAGGCAGAGTCAACAGAGGTTCATTGTCAGGAAGTGCAGGCTCGATATTAAACACATCGACTGCGACTCGCTTGGTCGGAACGGCTAGTAACTCGTTATACAAAGCCGAATCTACTACTAATTCGGCACGGCTGATGTTCACAAACAACGAATCAGGCTTCATCCGTTTAAGATCGTCCTCGGTAACACAAAATCGGGTGACATCATTAAGTCGTAAGTGAAGAGAAACGATATCCGAATCAGCAAAAAATGCTTGTTTTGTTTCTGCCGCTTCGAAGCCATGCTCAATGGCAAGTAGGCGCGACTTCTCGCTTCCCCATACCAGTACAGACATTTCAAACGCCTTGGCATACTGAGCAATGCGCTGCCCAATATTGCCATACCCCCAGATACCCAGTTTCAAACCTTTTAAAGTTCGACCTAAACCCAGACCGTCTGAACTTTGCCACACGTTATTGTGCAAGTTGCGTGTATAGGTCGGTATGTGCCTTGATGCGGTCATTATGAGCGCCCAGCAAAGCTCAGAGGGTGCGATAGGAGAACCTCTCCCTTCTAAGACTTCAACACCGAACTTGGTGCACATATTCGGGTCAATATGATTGCTGACCTTTCCCGTCTGGCTAATCAGCTTCAAATTGGGTAGCTGACTGAGCAGAGACTCTGTGATTACGGTGCGTTCACGAATAAGAACAATCGCCTCGACATCGATCAACTTTGCGGCAAGCTCCGACTCTGAATACGTCTGCGTAAAAACCGTCACTTCGTGATGAGCGAGCAACGTAAAGCAATTCAGAGCTTTAACCACATTTTGGTAATCATCCAGTATGGCTATTTTCACTACTCTTTCCTTATTATTTATTCAGACGAGATACTTAGCCCATATCCAAGATCGGTGGTGACTCCCCCTGATAAGCTTAAGGATAGACCACCTTAAAACGCTCCAAGACCAGAAGCATATCTTCAGTTGGCTCAATGCCTAACTCTTCACATTCCAATGAGAAGAAATGCCAGTGAGCTTCACGCCACCAAGCCAAAGTTTTATCCCCTTCACCTTCTGCTGCTGCGAATTCTTGAGTAACATCTTTATATCGACATTTTTCAACTGAAGTTATTTCAACAATACATTTGGGCTCACCTTCCCAGTCTGTCACCACCAGAAGATGTCCTGTTTCAGGCTTGGTTTCGCCTTTGTGGCTATACCAATAATCCATACTGCACGATGCGGTCTTCTCTCCCTTTAAAATCAAATCTGCACAGACATTCGCGTTGTACTCATCCGCGCAAAAATAATCACAACTAAAAGAGGTATATTGCTGTGCTAATTCGACAGGCAAGGAGTTTAGGTACTGCTCCAGAAACAACTGGCTTCTGCTTTCCATAATTCACTGTACTCAACTAAAAAGAGGGTGAAATAACTAAGATTAATTCTTAATCGATGTTTTTAATCATTAGGAAGTTCTTGAGTTTTTGACCGCGCACTTCCATCAGTTGCTCTTTCGCAACGGAAAATCCCGTACGTTCGTAAAATGGGCGAGCGGTAATACTGACGTGAGAATAGAAGCGTTTGATATCTTTCTGTTTTCCCACATTAAAGACATGATTCATAAGAGCCTTGCCAACCCCTCTGCCCTGAAACTCATGATGGCAGAAAAAATGGTCAATTAATCCATCCAGTTGCAAGTCTGTATAACCCACGATGACACCATCTATCGTCGCAATAAACGGGTTCAAAGCATCCACACGCTTCTGCCACACATGTAGGTCTAAATTATCTGGAGCCCATGCTTCAATTTGCGCCTGAGAATAGTCACGGACGTTAATGTTTCGGATCGTGTAGTGATGGATAGCCCAAAGCGTCGGAGCATCTTCTTCTCTGTAGTCTCGAATGGTAATCACACATTTCTCCATAGTGTTAGTTTGTGTGAGACAAATGCGTCACAGGGTCAATATGAGTCATTCTTTACGCTGTTTTGGCGGGGGTATATTGCATCAAGTACTCGAAATCCGTTTCCCCTACTCGCTCAAATCCAAGTCTCGAATAGAGTCGCTGCGCCGGATTCGTTTTAATGACACTTAGACCAACCGTTGAGCCTGATGAGTCGGCTTTATTGATCAGCGTTGAAATAAGACGATGTGCAATCCCTTTGCCTTGATAATCGGGATGAAGTTGGATCTGAACCAGATACCACTCGTTGATTTCTGGATTGAATTGGGCTTTAAACAAACCAGCAGGAGCATCATTGATAACGATAATTTCAGCTTGGTCAAAGGCGTAATGAACTCTTTCAAGATAAGCTTCTCTGCCGGCAGGCATACCAACTTCTCTTAAGTACTGGCCCATAGTGGTTTCACGTAGCTCGAGCAGGAATTCGACATCCGTTTCAACTGCTTTTCTCAATGAAAATTCCATTATTCTTCCTCATCGACGTTTTTATAAAGGTACTAGCAACCCATTCCTAGTATTTAACATACTAATAACACGACAAAAATTTTATACAAGCACAAATTTCAGGCATAAAAAAAGGAGAGCTAATGCTCTCCTTTTTCAAAACTTGACTGCTAATTAAAGAGCAGCTTTCGCTTTTTCAACTAAAACAGTAAATGCTGCTTTGTCGAATACTGCGATGTCCGCAAGGATCTTACGATCGATCTCGATAGATGCTTTCTTAAGACCGTTGATGAAACGGCTGTAAGATAGACCATTTTGACGAGATGCCGCATTGATACGTGCAATCCATAGTTGACGGAATTGACGTTTCTTAGTACGACGGTCACGGTATGCGTATTGACCAGCTTTTGTAACAGCTTGGAAAGCTACGCGGTAAACACGTGAACGTGCTCCGTAGTAACCTTTAGCTTGTTTTAGAACTTTCTTATGACGTGCACGAGCTTGTACACCACGTTTTACGCGAGGCATTATGCTTCTCCTAAACTAAACGATAAATAAACTAAAAAGAATTAAGCGTATGGCAACATACGTAGTACTGCAGCCACTTCACATTTAGGAAGGATTGCATTTGGACGTAGTTGACGCTTGTTCTTAGTAGTACGCTTAGTCAGAATGTGACGTTTAGTCGCGTGCTTGTATTTAATACCACCAGCAGTTTTCTTGAAACGCTTAGCAGCACCTTTGTTGTTTTTCATCTTAGGCATGATGAATAACTCCGCATTGTAGTAGTTTAATAAACAACGTAATTAGGGCGAATAAAACCCAGCCATGTGCCTTTACTTGAAAGGGACGCGGCTAAGTTCATTACTTGTAAGCCGTTAATTACTTCTTCTTAGGGGCAAGCACCATGATCATTTGGCGACCTTCAATTCTCGTTGGGAAAGATTCAACCACAGCAATTTCTGCAGTGTCTTCTTTCAAACGATTTAGAACGTCAACACCGATCTCTTGGTGAGCCATTTCTCGGCCACGGAAGCGAATTGTTACCTTCACTTTGTTGCCTTCTTCAAGGAAACCGGTCAGGTTGCGTAGTTTTACCTGATAGTCTCCGATATCAGTCCCAGGACGGAATTTTACTTCCTTAATCTGGATCTGTTTTTGCTTCTTCTTCTGCTCTTTCGCAGCTTTACTCTTCTCGAAGAGGAACTTGCCATAGTCCATCACACGACAAACTGGTGGCTCGGCGTTAGGGCTGATCTCTACGAGATCCATACCAGCTTCTTCGGCAGCAGCTAGTGCTTCTTGGATTGACACAACGCCAACTGATTCACCATCAGCGCCTGTTAAACGAACTTCACGAACGCCACGAATTTCACCGTTTAAACGGTGCTGGTTCTGCTTGGCCGGAACTTGGCCACGTCTTCCGCCTTTAATAGTTTATTCCTCCAGATTAAGCTTACGGCTTTCAACTTCGGCGTGGATGTATGAAATAAAGTCATCCAACTTAAATTTGCCTAGGTCTTTGCCCTTACGAGTACGTACTGCAATTTCGCCAGCTTCCATTTCCTGGTCGCCACAAACAAGCATATACGGTACACGCTTCAAAGTATGTTCGCGGATTTTAAAGCCTATCTTCTCATTTCTCAAGTCCGCTTTTGCTCTAATGCCACTTTTTTGTAGCTTTTGTGCTACTTCTTGAGCGTAATCAGCTTGTTTGTCAGTAATATTCATGACAACAGCCTGTTCTGGCGCCAACCAAGTTGGGAAGAAACCAGCATACTCTTCAATCAGAATACCGATGAAGCGCTCAAGAGAGCCTAAAATAGCGCGGTGAATCATTACTGGTACTAAACGCTCATTATTTTCACCTACATATGTCGCACCAAGGCGAGAAGGTAGGTTGAAATCAAGCTGAACAGTACCACACTGCCACGCGCGATCTAGACAGTCGTGTAGCGTGAACTCAATTTTCGGACCGTAGAATGCGCCTTCACCTTCTTGAATCTCATAAGCAATGCCCATAGCTTCAAGTGAAAGTTTTAGTGCTTCTTCAGAGCGATCCCAGATTTCATCGCTACCTACACGCTGTTCAGGACGTGTAGAAAGTTTTACTGCAATGTTATCGAAGCCAAAAGTGGTGTATGTGTCATATACCATCTTAATGCACGATGTTACTTCTTGCTGAATTTGGTCTTCAGTACAGAAGATGTGAGCATCATCCTGAGTGAAGCCACGAACACGCATGATGCCGTGTAGGGAACCTGATGGTTCGTTACGGTGACATGAACCGAACTCAGCCATACGTAATGGCAAATCACGGTATGATTTCAAACCTTGGTTAAAGATTTGAACGTGACCAGGACAGTTCATTGGTTTAATAGCGTATTCACGGTTCTCAGAAGACGTTGTGAACATTGCATCTGCATATTTGTCCCAGTGACCAGAACGTTCCCATAGAACGCGATCCATCATTAGTGGACCTTTCACTTCTTGATAGCCGTATTCAGTCAGTTTTTGACGAATGAATACTTCTAAATCACGGAATACTGACCAACCATTGTGGTGCCAGAACACCATACCCGGTGCTTCTTGCTGCATGTGGAACAGGTCAAGCTGCTTACCCAACTTACGGTGGTCACGCTTCGCTGCTTCTTCAAGGCGAGTTAGGTGAGCCTTAAGTGCTTTCTTATCGTGGAAAGCAGTACCGTAGATACGTTGTAGCATCTTGTTGTCGCTGTTACCGCGCCAGTATGCGCCAGCAACGTTCAACAGTTTAAAGTGTTGACAGAAGCCCATGTGCGGTACGTGTGGACCACGACACATGTCGATGTATTCTTCATGGTGATAAAGACCTGGACGATCATCGCGAGATACGTTCTCATCTAAGATTTCCATCTTGTATGGTTCTTGACGAGATTCAAATGTATCGCGAGCTTCCTGCCAGCTAACGTTCTTTTTCACAACTTGATATTTGGTTTTCGCCAAATCTTGCATGCGAGCTTCGATCTTTTCTAAATCTTCTTGAGATAGAGGTTGTTCTACATCGATATCGTAGTAGAAGCCGCTGTCGATCGTAGGACCAATCGCCATTTTTGCTTCTGGGTATAGCTGCTTAAGAGCATGACCAAGCAAGTGAGCACAAGAGTGACGAACAATTTCTAAGCCATCAACTTCGTCTTTAACCGTGATGATTTCAAGACTTGCATCGTTTTCGATCAAATCACAAGCATCAACACGAACGCCATCAACGCGACCTGCAATCGTTGCTTTAGCAAGACCAGGACCGATAGATAGAGCGACATCCATTGTAGAAATTGGGTTATCAAATTGACGTTGGCTACCGTCAGGAAGAGTAATAATAGGCATGAATTGTCCTTACAGTGGTGTTGCACACCAAGCAACACTTGTTTAAATATTGTGCTTAAAAATCAGAATGATAGAAAACAAGCACTCGATAAATTTTTTCTTACTGTATTAACTCAAAGCGCAAATACGGATGCACTATCGTTAACACGAGCTGAGCATTCTAACGGATATGGGTGAAATCTCAAGCAATCATTGCGTTCAAGCCTGATTAGACTGTGTTTTTTAACTCAATCCAAAAAAAGAAACCCATGGCGTTCACCATGGGTTTACTCAATTAAGCTTTAGCAGCAGTCAATTAAGCTTCTTGGCTACGACGGCTGTGGCCACGTTCACCACGGAAGTTTCCACGGTTGTCGCCACCACGGTTGCGGTCAAAACGACGCTCACCGCCTTCACGACTACCACCTTCGCGGTTACCACGGAAACCACCACCTTCACGGCGAGGTGCGCCATCACGATTACCACGGAAGCCATCGCGGTTACCACCTTCACGACGACCACGAGATTCGCGGAAATCATCGAAATCACACACTACAGCGCCCACTTCTTTTTGACGGATACGCAGTTTACGTAGTTTGCCAGTTACTTCAGAAGACATAGTCTTAGGAAGCTGAACAAATGTATGACCTTGAGCCAGTTTAATCGCACCGATAGAACCTTTAGTTAGGCCTAATTCGTTTGCAAGAGCACCAACGATGTCTTTAACTTGTACGCCTTGGTCACGACCAACCTGAAGTTGGTAAGTTTCCCAATCAGCTTTGTCACGGCTACCGAATTCACGACGACCACCTTCGCTACGCTCACCGCGATCATCACGACGGTCACGACGACGTTGCTTATCACGCTCTACTGCTGCGATCATTGGATCTTCACCAGTGTAGAACAGTGGACGCTTACCTTGTTGACGCTTCAACAAGATTGCACATAGTGTTGCCGCGTCGATTTCAAGAGAAGTTTGTAGCTTTTCAACTAGCTCTGAAAACTTATCCAGTACCGTGCTTTCTTTCTCTGCTTCTAGTTCTGTAGCAAGTAGAGATAGACGAGCTTCAGCTACTTTGTCACGGTGTGGAAGTTGAATTTCTTCCATCGATGAACGAGTAACGCGCTCAATAGTGCGAAGCATACGAAGTTGGTTAGTACGTACTAACAGGATTGCTTTACCTTTACGGCCAGCACGACCTGTACGACCGATACGGTGAATGTACGACTCAACATCGAATGGAATATCGTAGTTAAATACGTGAGTGATTCGTGGCACATCAAGACCACGTGCAACAACGTCAGTAGCAACAAGGATGTCAATTACACCTTGTTTGATATGGTCTACAGTACGCTCACGTAGAGACTGAGGGATATCACCGTGCAGTGCAGCTGCCTTGAAGCCACGAGAGCTTAACCAGTCTGCAAGACGCTCAGTATCTTGACGAGTACGAACGAACACGATTGAAGCATCAGTTTCTTCAGTTTCTAGAAGACGAGCCATTGCTTCGTCTTTTTCTACGCCTTTCACAACCCAGAATTGTTGTTCTACTTTTGCAACAGTTTGGTTTGAACCAGCAACGTCTACACGAGCAGGATCACGTAGGAAGCGGTCAACAATGGTTTTAACCATTGGAGGCATAGTTGCAGAGAACAGTACGCGTTGCGCTGACTCAGGAGCTTGCTCCATGATCCAGGTAACGTCGTCAACGAAGCCCATCTTCAACATTTCGTCAGCTTCATCAAGAACGAAAGTATGACATTCGTCTAGGTGTAGGCGCTCACGAGTGATCAAATCTTTCACACGACCAGGAGTACCAACAACAACGTGAGCACCTGAACGTAGAGAACGCATTTGATCAACGATAGATGCACCACCGTAGATCTCTAGAACTTTAAGGCCAGTGATATTTTGACCTAAGTTTTTAATTTCAGCAGCAACCTGAATCGCCAGCTCACGAGTTGGAGCCATGATGATTGCTTGAGGTTTATGCTGAGATAAATCGATTTTGTTTAATAGCGGTAACGAGAATGCCGCAGTTTTACCTGTACCCGTTTGCGCTTTACCTAGTGCGTCACGACCTTCCAAAAGGAAAGGAATAGCAGCAGCTTGGATTGGAGTTGGAGAAACGAAGCCCATTGAGTTAAGGGCAGAAAGAACAGCACTATTAAGTGCTAAGTCACTGAATTGAATCACAGTTTCAGACATGGGGATCCCACTAAAATAATAAATAACCAAGGTCCCATGTGCTCCACCATTTCCAACCAATCCTGCGATTGTCTGATTCCGTTCAGATACGGATAAGTTTTGTAACGCATCAAGCCACTAGGGACATATAAGGGAGGCGGATTATTCCTTAAAAGCATAAAAAAAGCCAGAAAAAATTGAAATTCATCACAATTTATTCTCTTAAAGGATAAAAAATCATCAAAACCCGATTCCAACCCTTTTATTCGTAAGCAATTTGCACCTACAAACGCTCAAATAGCATTCATCAAATTGCTTGAGAAAGGTCTTCGCTGGGTAGTAATAATTGCCTGTAATGATTATAGTGTGCGCAATTCACTAAGCTAGAAATAGAAGACATGTTCCAAGATAACCCGTTACTTGCTCAACTAAAGCAACAAATTCAAGAAAACCTGCCAAAGAAAGAAGGGGTAATTAAAGCCACCGATAAAGGTTTTGGATTCTTAGAAGTCGATAGTAAAAACAGTTTCTTTATTCCGCCTCCGTACATGAAAAAATGTATGCACGGAGACAAAGTGATTGCCATTATCCGCACCGAAAAAGAGCGGGAAGTTGCAGAACCACAAGAACTTGTTGAACAATCTCTGACACGCTTTATTGGCCGAGTGAAGTTATTCAAAGGCAAACTCAACGTTGCACCTGATCATCCACAACTGAAAAAACTGCCGCTAAAAGCAAAAGTTAAGAAAGGTTTGAATCCGGAACACTTCCAAGAAGGTGATTGGGTTGTTGCACATCTCGTTAGCCATCCTTTAAAAGGCGAAGACAACTTCCTCGCAGAAATCTCAGAAAAAATTACAGATTCTGACGATAAAATCGCACCTTGGTGGGTCACGTTGGCAGAGAATGATCTGCCTAACAGTGAACCTGAAGGTATCGAGAACTGGCAACTTAAAGACGATGCTGAACTTGAGCGTTGTGACTTAACCCATATCCCGTTTGTGACCATCGATGGCGCATCAACCAAAGATATGGACGATGCGCTACACGCGAAAAAGCTGGATAACGGTAACTTTGAGCTAACCATTGCGATTGCCGACCCTACCGCCTACATCACTCCAGATGATGAGATGGATAAAGTGGCACGTGAGCGTGGTTTCACTATTTACCTGCCAGGTCGCAACATTCCAATGTTGCCACGAGATTTAGCTGACGATTTATGCTCTCTGATTGAGAATCAAGTGCGCCCTGCCCTTTGCTGTACTGTAACAGTCAGTGAAGATGGCGTTATTGCTGACGACATTAGTTTCTTTGCTGCGAACATCCAGTCTCATGCTCGCCTCGTTTACGATCACGTATCCGACTGGTTGGAAAACGGCTCATCACAAGATTGGCAACCAACGGATGTTATCGCCGACGTTGTGCGTACTCTGTATGAATTCTCTCAAGCACGCGCAAACTGGCGCGAAAATAATGCGGTAGTATTTCCAGATCGCCCAGATTACCGTTTCGAACTGAGCGAAGACAACGACGTTATCGCTATTCATGCTGATATGCGCCGCACAGCAAACCGCCTTGTTGAAGAAGCCATGATTACTGCCAACATCTGTGCAGGTAAAATTCTTCAGTCGACCTTTAATACTGGCGTATTTAACACCCACGCAGGCTTCAAAGCCGACAAGATGGCGGATGTAGTTGAACTGATGACTTCGAACGGTGCTCAGTGCGATGCAGAGAGCCTAGCAACACTTGAAGGCTTTGCTGCGCTTCGTCGTTGGTTGTGCGATCAGGAAACATCTTACTTGGATAACCGCATCCGTAAATGTCAAAGCTACAGTGAAATTGGTAACCAGCCACTTCCTCATTACGCTATGGGCTTAGAGGTTTACGCGACTTGGACTTCTCCAATTCGTAAGTACGGCGACATGATTAACCACCGTATGTTGAAGGCACATATCTTAAACAAAGAGCCTGTACAGCAGCCGGATGAAACTGTGGGTGAAGAACTTGCACTGCACCGCAAACATCACAAGATTGCTGAACGCAACGTTGCTGATTGGCTGTACGCAAGAACACTAGCAGAAGAGCCAAGTAAGCAAACCCTGTTTAACGCTGAGATCTTTGACATTAACCGCGCAGGTGCTCGCGTTCGTTTACTTGAAAACGGTGCTGCGGCGTTTATTCCCGCTTCATTGATCCTTGCAAACAAAGAACGTTTAGAATGCAACGCCGAACAAGGCATTATCACTATCGATAAAGAAGTGGTATACCGTCTTGGTGATGCGCTTGAAGTGGTATTGGCAGAAGTCAGTCAGGAAAACCGCAGTATTGTAGCCAAACCGACTCAAGTATTTGCAGATGAACCGAAACAAGAAGCTGAAGCGCAACCTGAAAACACTCAACAGGCTGAAATAAGCCAAGAAGAGAAAACAGAATAATCAGTTTCGACACCGCATTCGTTTCAAACAGAAAAGGCATTCCATTGGAATGCCTTTTTTATTCAACACACTTACTCAATTTACGACCAGAAGTAGGATTTCGGATCTTTTTCAATTTCACGCATCACTGCCGTTAAATCAGAGCTTTTGGAGAGAAACGGGTAAGGAACCCACATTTCACTATTATCCTCGCGGGTTGGAATATAAAGTTCCCAGTGGCGTGCATCCGCATCCCAAACGATACGAGCAACCGGACTTGAATACTCACTATGTACAGAGTCCAGCTTGTAGTGCTGTTGTATGAATTGCACACCATTATCTATCGGTTCAAAACTCGACTTTCCTAAATCCACAGGAAGACTTCGATTGCGGCTATGGCACACAAGTTCTGCCCTGCGTTCAATTTGACGCTGTAACAAGTTTACGACCGTCATGACCTTGGATACCCCATTATCTTGTGACCGAATACAGCATTAAGAGCAAATCAATCCAAGTCTCTTAAAGTTAACTCAGTATAACTCAATAGAGTCTGTTTATCCTTTTGCGACTTTTTGCTGTGAAGAGAACATTTATAATGCGAACACAACTAAACTTCAAAAGATAAACAGACTCAACAACACACTAAAGCTATTCCCCCCACATTTCTATGCGTACTATCAAACACTTTCATAAAACTGTCATTTATTCGCAATATGATATTCCACAGTTCTGTCCTTATTTTTGCTTGGAGTTCCATTATGTTTCGAGTTGCGCTAGCCACTCTTTGCTCGCTTTTTTTAGTGACACCTTTCGCGCACGCTAGCGAAATCAACGTGTCTGGATCAACTTCTGTTGCACGCATCATGGATGTGATTGCAGAAGAATATAATGCTAGCCATAAAGATACCTATATTGCGGTTCAAGGAGTGGGTTCTACCGCTGGTATTACTTTGCTAAAGAAAGGTGTTGCTGACGTAGCAATGAGCTCTCGCTACTTGACGAACGATGAAGTAGAAGAGTCATTGCAGACATTCATCATCGCATTTGATGGTCTCGCAGTTGTCGTCAACCAGTCAAACCCAGTAGGTAACTTAACCCGAGAACAACTTTACGACATCTACAAAGGTAAAATCACTAACTGGAAACAAGTGGGTGGTCACGATCAAAAAATCGCAGTAGTAACGCGCGAAGCATCTTCTGGTTCACGCTTTAGTTTCGAAAGTCTACTTGGGTTAACTAAAGTGATTAAAGACAGATTGGTTTCAGACATCAGTCCAAACAACCTAGTGGTCAATAGCAACAGTATGGTGAAAACACTGGTAAACCATAATTCACAAGCAATTGGTTTTATTTCAACAGGCTCGGTTGATCGCTCTATAAAAGCAATTAAGTTTGAAGGTGTAGAAGCAACCGCAGAAAACATCGCTAACCATGAATACCAGTTATCACGTCCATTCTTGCTACTTCACTACCCAGAGAAAGATAAGCAAGAAACTAAAGAACTGTTCAAATTTATTCAGTCAAACAAAGTGAAAAAACTGATTGAAGAGTATGGTTATATTCCGACAGCCAAATACAAATAAGCATGACAAAAAAGGAGAGCCGAAGCTCTCCTTTTTTATATCAATCAATACGTTAAAAGTGCAGTTGAATAACAGATGTTACGACACACCCCGGGCGGCGAACACCTTCAATTTCAACTTTTATTTCACGTTCAATTTCCAAACCTTTCTTAATTGGCGTCACTTTTGACAGTGTGCTTACCGCTCTTACACGGCTATCCACTTTAATTGGATAAGGGAAACGCACTGAGTTTAGGCCAATGTTCACCATCATTTTCGCGGTCGGAAATAACAACTTGTCTTCATCAACGCTATCGGTCAATTTAGGCAATAGTGCTAATGTAAGAAAACCGTGTGCGATCGTGGTTTTAAATGGTGACTCTGCTTCAGCTCTTTCAGGATCCGTATGAATCCACTGCATATCTTCCGTAATTGCGCCAAACTGGTTAATTCTGTTCTGATCAACCAATAACCAATCCCCTGTATGAATAACTTCACCTAACTTTGACTCAAGTTGGTTATATACCGCCTGAGCTTCTGGCTTTAATACGATAGGTTCAACAACAGGAACATCTTCATTTGCTGGCTGGTGAAAATCCTTCACCCATGAAAAAAGCTGGCGGCTATTGGTTTTATCCAATAACTCCCCCAGTACTCACGCACTGTAGGAGGCATCAATTGTTTAAACTCATTATGCTTAACTAAGTTCTCAGCATGATGTTTAAAAATATCCGCAACTTTCATCAAAACCTCATTCTTAACTAAGAAGAAATACTAATTCGTTAATTTTGAAGCACTTCACAATAATCCGCAATAACTTTCGAGCGTACATGCGTATCCTGAATGGAGTATATTACTTAAAATACAACACGTTACCCAATAAAACATTATTTTATTAGGGTTTGTATCATTAGAACAATTACTCCAGTTAACAAAAATATCAGAAACTCAAATCCTTTATTTTTCAATCAGTAATATTACTTTAGATAACCGTACATATATTAACCAAGTATGATCGGAATTCTGTATAGCAGCTCACACATTACGTGCCTCTTCTAGAGAGTATGACTATCCACTCTGTAAAGCCCCCTAAAACCATAAACTCCTGCTCCCCTTGCAGGCTGCAAGGCAGGACGGAATCGAAGTAAACAATTTTGTAGAGAGGAACAGACACAGCAAACACTTTTGAACCGAAACGCAAGGCACTTTCAGGGTCCGTAGTGAACGAACTCAGGTTATTAAACAGTTTCACATTTTCGCCATTAATTCTGTACTCTGCCTGTTCGCGACAACCTCGGAACAAAGTTAAGTGTTCAGTTCCTAGATAACGTAAGCGCAGTTCTTGCTGGCAAAAGAAATACAACAGATCGAGCTGGGCATAGAGCTCATTGGTGTTATAAGTGGCGCGAGAACACGCCTTCCTGAAATCTAAATACTCAGATGTATCAGGTCCATGTAATGAAATTTTATGAAAACAGGTGAGCAAGCCAAATCTGGACTCCACCCAACTTCGCCAAGCGGCTCCCTGTTCATTGTCAGAGTCAAACAACCAGCCTAAAACTAGCCGGCGATAGTTAAGCTTTTGCCTTGGTGGAGGGTCTATATACTCATTCACACTCTCATCCGTACATGAGAGATGAAAATGTTGAGACATGAAGTTTATGAAGTTCTTGGCTCTTTGTTCATAATTACCAGCCTTTTGAAGCAACTCATGCAGTGCGGGGTACCAGAGATGTAAACCATCAATTTCCAACAAAATAGGATTTTGCTGATAGCTTAAACTCGCCAATAACTTAGACGGAACATTGCAATGGTTCAGAGGCAATGATATCTGTTCAAGAATCTCCTCCTCTCCTGCGCTATAACCATATTGATTCGGTTTGAGCAGATGTAATTCAGTCATAAACCATCGCCACTAATAGATAAGACTCGAAGCAGCCTCTATATAACTGACGCGACTGCTTCGAAGTCAGGCATATATTCATGAGAATTGAATACACGCCCATTTGCCTGCTATGAAACGTACTCCGCTCTTACTTGGAAGGAAGACATTAGAGTACGCAAGGCATTAGCCTGCACGGCTAATCCTTCGCTAGCCATTGCCGTTTCTTCAGTGCTTTCTAGTACCCTATCGCCGGAATCTTTAATTCCAATCAGATTCTGACTTATTTCATCCGCAGTGACAGCTTGTTCTTCACTCGCAGCAGCGACCTGAGTATTGGATTCAGCAAGTTCAGCCAAAGCCGTGGCAATATGATTCAGTTGATCCCTTGCTTCTTGAATACAGTCGGAAGTTTGATGCACTTTCTCATTACTTTGATTCATCGCATTGTGGGCGTGTTCTGAGCTCTTAACTAACATTTCAATCAAGTTGCCTATTTCATTCGTGGCTTGTTGACTGCGAGACGCAAGTGCTCGAACTTCATCAGCGACAACGGCAAACCCACGCCCTTGCTCCCCTGCTCGCGCAGATTCGATGGCGGCATTCAAAGCTAATAGGTTAGTCTGCTCCGATATTCCGTCTACGACTTTCACAAATTCTTGTATCTTTTGCGTGCTGTTTTTTAAATCAAGAATCATGTTCTGCGATTGGCTTGCTTGCTCAACCAGCATTACGGACAGCTCTTGTGTCATATCAATAGTTGAACAGCCTTCTTTCACATTAGTTTCAGCACGAGAAGTAGCAAATGCAGCACTGTCAGCGTTACTCGCCACCTCAGTGATGGTTGCGGCCATTTCAGTCATGGCCGAAGCGACTTGTTCGGTGTTTTCTTGCTGAACTTGCATTGCCTGCCGATTACTCTCTGCCACAGCAGATAGCTGTGTCACGGTAGCGGCAATTGCATCGGTTCGGCTCATTACTTCCCCAATCATTTTGCTTAATGAATTGGCCATCACATTCATACTCGACATCAGTTGACCAATTTCATCATTCGACTTCACTTCGATTACTTGATCAAAGTTACCTTGCGCCATACTCGCTGCAACATTTCGCGCCCGACTCATGGAACTGACAATTCTGCGACTAAATAGTATGCCGACAGTTAAGCCAAAAATAATCGAAGCGACAGAAAGCGTCGCCATACCAATCAACGCTTCGTGTTCTTCTTCTTCCGTTATTAATACAGCGTTCTCTGTCGCATTTTCTAAACCGACTAAAAAATCGGCCAATTCTTTGTTGAGTAATTGTTGAGTCTGCTCAAATTGATGGACGGTAGAAGCCATTGCCGCATTGTCTTGTTTCTCTAACAATGCATCCAAAATAGAAAATAAGGTTTTCTCATAGCTTTTATGATGTTCTTCGAGCTGGGCCAAATCACTCGTTAATTGAGTAAGATGGTTTAACTGCTTGGGGGTAATGGCGTGGTTTTTTGCTTCCATAAGCAGTGACTTAGCACCGACGATTTCCTCGTCAAAATACAATGATGATTGCCTGACTTGGGAGATAAACTTAGCCATCGATTGCTGGTTTTCTCCCGAAGGGATCTCCGCTAAGCGAAAGGCTTTTTCTAACAACACGGCTCCTTCCAACTGTTTAATGGTGATATTACTTGCCAGCTTTACCAAAGGTAAATTTTCATGGGCAATACCATTTATCTCTTTGGCAACACGCTCCATCTTTATTACTGCATAAGAAGAAACAATTAAGGTCAAAGTAAGTAAAGTGACGATTAACCCGATCAGTTTTTTTGTAATTGTTAGGTTTCTAAGCCAACTCATAGACGCCTCTTCATTGTTAGCAAACAAATTAAGAATAGCTGATACAAAAATTTGCGATAAAAATTCTAACGATATGAGATCTAACCGACCTTTGGCGCATGGTTAATACGAACGGATTTATTCTTAAGTATTCCTTAAGAAATCTTCTCCAAACTTAGTTTTGATCGTTAACCGAGATTCTCAAGGAGAGAACATGACTACTAACACAATGATCCGTTCTGGCTTACTCGCAACATTGATGGCAGTGTCTTCATTGGCAATGGCTTCTGACCCAGTATGTACCAAAGAACCTGAGTCCAAATGGATGTCGTTTGACCAAGCTAAACAACAAGTTCAAGACATGGGCTACAAGATTAAGAAGTTCAAGAAAACCAGTACTGGCTGTTACGAGCTATATGGATATAACGCTGAAGGCAAAAAAACTGAAATCTATTTCAACCCAGTGGATATGAGTAAAGTGAAAGAGGAACAAGATGACTAAACCTTACGTTTGGGACATTGTCGTTCGTCTCACACACTGGACGGTAGCCGCGATGTTTCTCGCCAACTACTTTGTCACAGAAGAGGGCAGTGAAACTCACGAATGGGTGGGATACATCGTTCTGGCAGCGATAGCAGTTCGGCTCTTATGGGGTTTTCTCACTCGCTCTCCTGCACGTTTATCTGCATTCAAACCTTCGGTGTCTCAAGCTGTAGCGCATTTACAACAGGTTTTACACACCAAGTCCGATGATCACCAAGGGCACAATCCTGCTGGCGCAGTGATGATATGGACAATGTGGATACTTCTCATCATTACAGGCTTATCTGGGTGGTCAACTCAACTGGATATGTTTTGGGGAGAAGAATGGGTGGAAGAAGTTCACGAGCTATTTGCCAATCTCACCATGTTCGCTGTAGCGATTCATATTAGTGCGGTCATATTTATGACTCACTGGACGAAACGCGCCTACGTGAAAAGCATGTTATTTTCTCGACACTCTCGCTAACCAATTTATTTAGTTAGATATTTAAAGCAGCCTGCTAGTTAAACTGTCAGGCTGCTTTCTTTTTGTTTAGCATAGCTCACACCTATGATTGTAATTTAATTACACCACAACTAAGACAAATCCTAGATACGCCAAAAATGACTAAAAATAACCACAAACAATATTGATCTATGTCATATTGAAGAGTAAAGTGTGACCAATATCTCGTTAACTTGACAATTTAAAAGGTGAGATCATGTTTGATAGCAAAAAAACGTTACTAAGCAACATTCGCGAACTAGGCGGCATCCTTGCACTATTCTCAGTATCATCACTGACCGTGCTACTGCTAAGCCAAACTTGGGTAAATTTTTAATTCTGAATTAATCCCAGCGACACAGAGAAAAATCGAGAGAACGAACCTTCGCTGATATACAAATGCTGGTTCTAATGGAGAGTTTTGATGGTTTGCTTGAGTTCAGATAACCCAAACAAGGTGTCATTTCACCGCTAGTGTTTCACGATGAGTGAAATGACACACTTACACAACAGACAATCATTTCATCACTTCAATCACTGTCTGTTCCTTTTCTTAAGATTGTTTCGCGTTCTTTTCTACGCTGTCCCACACACCAAGAATATACATAATACCTAGCGCACGGTCGTAAAGCCCGTATCCCGGACGCGCCCATTTTTCTTCGCCCCAAATATGACGACCATGATCCGGACGCACGTAGCCATCGTAACCGTATTTATGCAAAGTCTGCACGACTTTTACGGTATCC
Organism: Vibrio sp. Hal054; assembly: GCF_037162405.1. Taxonomy (NCBI): domain Bacteria; kingdom Pseudomonadati; phylum Pseudomonadota; class Gammaproteobacteria; order Vibrionales; family Vibrionaceae; genus Vibrio; species Vibrio sp. Hal054. The sequence goes on from NZ_JARLUT010000002.1 coordinate 809,035, forward strand.
ACAGAACCATCACAAGCACGGTGCGACGCTTCAATAAAGTCACCATTGTCATAACGTTTAACGTTACGAATGTGCATAAAATGAATGCGATCGTGGTAGGCATCAATAATGTCTGGAATATCGTTATTTGCAGAACCTAATGAACCAGTACACAAGCTCAAACCGTTGTAAGGGCTATTGACTAGGTTAAGGAAACGGCCAATGTTTTCTTTATTGATGATCAGGCGAGGCAGACCAAAAATTGGGAATGCAGGATCGTCAGGGTGAATACCCATCTTAATCCCCACTTCTTCACACACTGGAATCACTTGTTCTAGGAAGTACTGCAGGTTACGCCACAGATCTTCGGCCGTGAAGTTCTCGTATAGCTTAAAGGTTTCCTTCAAGCGAGCTAAGCGCTCTGGCTCCCAACCCGGCATAGTCACATCAACGTTGGTCGACAATTTTTCAATCAGCTCGATTGGATCGATATTTTCGATTTTGCTCTTTTCAAAGAAAAGCGCATTTGAACCATCTTCCATCTCTTTGTAGAGCTCAGTACGAGTCCAGTCAAACACTGGCATAAAGTTGTAACACACCACTTTTACGCCCACTTTCGCAAGGCGACGCAGTGTTTCTTTATAGTTCTCAATGTATTTGTCACGAGTTGGCAAACCAAGTTTGATATCTTCGTGAACGTTGACACTCTCAACGACATCAATATGAAAACCCGCAGCTTCGATGATCGCTTTTTCTTTCGCGATACGCTCTTCGCTCCATAGCTCACCCGCCGCCATATCATGCAGTGACCAGACGATACCTTCTACACCAGGGATCTGTTTAATGTTGCCGAGAGTAACTTTATCGTTACCTTCTCCGTACCAACGGAATGTCATTTTCATCTATTATTTCCTCTGCACTACGAAGCTGGCTACCGATGCTTTGGCACCGTTTGCAAACAGTGTTTCTAACGCGGATTGCAGCTCTACTCTAAATGTTTGATTAGTCGCTAGATCTTGTTCAAAGACACTGCGAAGAGATAAGAAGCCATCTAAGGCTTTTTCTAAATCTGAGCCAGCTTGCTGCCAAACTTGAACAAGCTGCTGTTTGAGCGGATCTTGAACATCAATCTCCTGCCCTTGTTCATTCACACCGCTGACATAACGAATCCAGCCCGCCAACGCTAGGCATAAGCCTTTGATTGAAATGCCGTTGTTTAGTGAATAGCGAATGGTTTGTAAGAAACGTTGTGGGATCTTCTGCGTTCCGTCCATTGCAATCTGCCATGTTCGGTGTTGCAGCCCTTTGTTCTCGTAACGCTCAATCAATTGGTCTTTGTACTTATCGAGGTCAATGCCTTCAATGCTTAGCGATGGCGTAATTTCTTCGTCCATCAGATAGCGAACAAAGGTTTTAAAATTCGGGTCTTGAATGGTTTCCGCAATGGTTTCATAACCAGACAAATAACCAAGATAAGCCATCGTTGAATGGGTACCGTTAAGCAGACGCAGTTTCATTTCTTCAAACGGCACAACGTTGTCCGTTACCTGAACATTGGCGATCGACGTCTTTTCCCACGCAGGGCGTTCATTGACAAATTTGTCTTCAATTACCCACTGTAAAAAAGGTTCGGTAATCACGCTGGCTTTGTCTTCTAAACCTAAAACTTTCTCAACACGAGCAATATCGTTTTCTGTGGTACGAGGAACAATGCGGTCGACCATGGTACAAGGGAAAGTAATGTGCTCTTTAATCCATTGGTGCAGCTCTGCATCCAGCTGCTTAGCAAACTGCAACACCACTTTTTCTAATACATGACCATTTTCAGGCAAGTTGTCACAAGTCAACGGTGTAAACGGTTGAACACCTTTTAGGTAACGACAACGCATAGCTGAGACCAAAAATCCGATCGCAGATTTTGGTGTATCAATATTTTCTAAATCATGCTGAATAAGCGGATGTGAAAGGTCTAAATCACCTGTTGCAGGGTTGTGGCAATAGCCCTTTTCTGTGACGGTCAGCGAGACAATTTTCACCTCTGGGTCACACATATAACTTAATACTTGCTCTGTCTGAGCTGACATCAACACAGTTTCAATAGAGCCAACAATGTTGATATCTAATTGATCGTTGTATCCGACACCGACCGAATAGAGGCTGTCTTGTGCGATCAACTCTTTCTGTAAACCAGCGTCGCTCCAAGTAACTCCAACAATTTTCCAGTTACCGCCAATTTCTTTTATCACAGCATCTGTAATGAGTGCCTGATGAGCGCGGTGAAAAGCGCCAAAGCCCAAATGTACAATCCCAACTTTTGCATTCTTGTTATTTTCGTTGGGCTGAACTAGGGCATTAGCCGCAGATAAGTGAGCTTGACTTAATCTCATAATTATTCGAACCAAATGATGTTAGTAGACGCAAAACGAACTCGTTGCGTAGGAAATTTTGCGTGAGAAAGTGACTCATAGCGCAGGGAGAATTCCCCGCGCTATAGAGACATCTCTAATTACATAGATTGAATCTTGTCTAGAAGAGGTACTAGGTCTGGATTTTCCTTACGGAATTTTTCATACACAGGCTTAACCGCTTCTTGGAACTTAGGAATATCACTTTCAACAAACGTTACATTTTGATTAACCAGTTCCGCTTTCGCTTTTTCTACGTAGTTTGCCCAGTTAGTGTCTTGCTGCTTAACTGTCTCTTTCGCGATTTCACGAATTTTCGCTTGGTCTTCTGCAGATAGGCTATCCCATACACCCGTTGACACTACTAGTACGTCAGGAACCATAGTGTGCTTGTCGTAAGAGAATGTTTTCTTCACTTCGTAATGACGAGAAGAGTAGTAAGACGGAATGTTGTTCTCCGCACCATCAACAACACCTTGTTGCAATGCAGAGTAAAGCTCACCGTATGGTAGTGGAACCGGAGTACCGCCTAGCGCTTTGATAGTGTCAATAGAAAGTGCTGAGTTTTGTACACGGATTTTCAGACCTTTCAAGTCTTCTGGAGTACGAATTGGTTTGTCGGTGTAGAAGCTACGCGCACCTGCATCTAGGAATGCAAGACCGATAAAGCCAGAGTCTTTAGAAGACATCAGGATTTGCTCACCAATTGGACCTTGAAGTACAGCATCATATTGTGCGCGATCACGATATAGGTAAGGTAGAGAAAGTAGTTTGTAATCTGACGCGAATGCAGTCAGTGGCGCCGCACTCACTTTAGTGAAGCCGATCGTGCCACCTTGTACCATTTGCAGTAGTTCAGTTTCATTACCTAAAGTACCGTTTGGATACACTTTTACACGCATCTTAGTTTCTTTTGTCACTTTAGCTGCAAACCAATCCAAGGATGCGTGAACTGGGTGCTCTGTTGGTAACGCATGAGCTAGCTTAACAGTAGCTGCATAAACGTTGCCAGCCATCAGTGTAGAAAGAGTACAAGCAAGTAAAAGTTTATTTGTTGTTTTCATTTTATAGTCCTATCAATTATTGAGGTTTATAACCAGCTAGTTCCGGTAGCCATAATGAAAGTGAAGGGAACAAGGTCACTATCGTCAACGTGATAACCATGAGGACGAATAGCGGTGCCAATTTAGGAACAACAGCACCCAACTTCGAGCCTGTAACACTACAACCAACAAACAAGGCAGTGCCGACTGGTGGTGTACAGATACCGATACATAAGTTGAATACTAAGATGATCCCAAAGTGAATTGGGTCAATACCAAGCGTGATAGCAATTGGTAAGAAAATAGGTGTAAAAATCAGTACTGCTGGCGTCATGTCCATGAAGGTGCCTACCACCAACAGAATCAGGTTCATCAAAAGAATAACCATGATTGGGTTGGTTGAGGTTTCAAGTACAAACTCAGCAATGTAAGTAGGAATATCGGCGTTCGCCATTGCCCATGACATTGCAGAAGAAGTCGCTACCATCAGCAATACGATTGAAGTGGTGATCACACTGTCCACAAGCACTGGGAACATATCGCTCATTTTCAGTTCGCGGTAAGCAAAACCAAGGATTAGAGCGTAGACAACTGCAATTGCAGATGCTTCAGTTGCCGTGAAGATACCGCCCAAGATACCACCCATGATGATGATAACCAGCGTTAAGCTTGGGATAGCGTCCCAGATAACTTTGCGTTTCTTCTCTGTTGAAATAATTTTCTCGCGAGGAATGTTGTAACGTTTTCCAAGTAAGAAGATACCCAACATCACACTTAGGCCCATTAAGATGCCTGGGATATAACCAGCAATAAAAAGGTACTGAACTGAAGTGCTACTTACCAACGCAAACAGTATAAGAATGTTTGACGGCGGAATAAGTAGGCCAGACGGACAAGATGCCACGTTAACCGCAGTTGAGAAATCCATTGGGTATTTGTGTTTCTCTTGTAGCGGTTTCATGATGCCGCCAACCGCAGCAGCAGACGCAGCCGCAGAGCCTGACAATGAACCAAACAACATGTTCGCCATAACGTTTACATGCGATAACGAACCCGGCAAGCGGCCACCAAAGATCATTGCAAAGTTAATCAAACGAGAAGCAAGACCACCTCGGTTCATTAAGTTACCAGCCACTATGAAGAATGGCAGGGCTAACAGACCGAAGTTGTCTAACCCGTTGGCTAACTTCTGCGAAACAAGAATGGTCACCTGTTCAATTGGGAAATCGATGAAAACGGTCAGTAGTGCTGCAATACCGATAGCAAAGGCAATAGGCACACCAATAATCAGTAAAACGCCTAATACGCCGAACAACACAACCGCAGGAAAGAAATCGTAAAATGCATCAGGAGCATTCGCTAGAAAGTCTTGTGAAAACAGTAAATCAATCAGAGTCATTTTGAATATCCTTCTGCTGCCACTCGCTCTTCTTTATTTACAAGCGAAAGAACTGAAGAAATAACGTCGACAGTACCGAAGTAAGAAATAATGTAGCCCGCAAGTGGTACAACAACATAAACATAACCAATCAACAGGTGGTGACCACCAATCACGATCCCAGGAGAAATCTGACCATGTTTAAGTGTGTTTGTGACTAGCGCAGTTCCGCCATAAATAAAGGTGACAGCAGCGAAAGCAATGATGACTAGGTTAATGATGATACCTAACACCAATTGTCCGTTATGGCCCATTCTTGGCGCTAAGAGTTCCAACGCTAAATGACGTTTGATTGCGAAGGTGTAAGCTCCACCTAACACACCAATCCAAATTAATAAGTAACGTGACAGTTCATCTGTAAAGGCAGAAGGATCTTGTAATACAAAGCGAGTAAATACTTGCCACACAACCGCAACAATCATTACGGTCATAAACATGCTCAAAACAACACGCAATAAGCTATTAATATATGAGTTGATAGACTTAATTATCATAGTAATTAATCTCTAATTAGTTTTTTGTGCCACCAGACAGAACAAATAATCCATTACATTCCCATTCCGTTGGTGACGTTTCCCTGAACAACGTGTGTCGCTTGCAATCATCACAGTTCGTTATTCGTAAACTTAATCATCGGTTGTTCCGACAACGAAGTAATCCTACATTTGGTATAACAATAAAAAATTGGTCTAGATCATAAAACGAAACGGGCTTTCATTTTTTTACTTAAAGTATGATCACCTTTAAACTTTTGACAAAAATCACTCTAATTCCGTTTAAAAATCAATCAAAACTCTACTTAAATCGTGTTTATTTGGCTTTTATGAGTTTAATATCACACACAAATGGTAGAACACATAAGGACAACTTGTATGACATCTTTTCTTTCGGAGGATTTCTTACTCCACAGCGATTTCGCTAAACGCCTATATCACGAAGTAGCAGCCGATTTACCTATCATCGACTACCACTGCCACCTGCTGCCACATCAGGTTTCTGAGGATTACAAATTTCAAAATTTAACCGATATCTGGCTTCGCGGTGACCACTATAAATGGCGTGCTATGCGTATTAATGGTGTGGGTGAGCGCTTCTGTACGGGTGATGCAACAGATAAAGAGAAGTTCTTGGCATTCGCACGTACAGTTCCCTATACAATTGGTAACCCAATTTATCACTGGGCTCATTTAGAGTTACGCCGCCCGTTTGGTATCTCAGACATCGTATTAAATGAAGACACCGCTGAGCGTGTGTGGAACGAAACCAATGAGATGCTAGCAACACCTGAGTTTTCTGCTCGTTCGATCATGCAGAAGATGAATGTAGAAATGGTGGGTACAACCGATGACCCAATCGATGACCTCGCCGCACATAAAAAAGTGGCAGACGACAAAGACTTCCCAGTACAAATGCTTCCAAGCTGGCGTCCAGATAAAGCATTCAACATTCATCAGGACACCTTCCCTGCTTATATAGAGGCATTATCAAAAGCTGCGGATGTTGAAATCTCTCGCTTTACAGATTTGTGTTCCGCTTTAGATAAACGTTTACAACACTTTGCAGACCACGGCTGTTGTATATCAGACCACGCTCTAGATACGGTCTGCTATGAAGATTCAACCGAGCAAGAACTTGATGCGATCCTCAGCAAACGTTTAAGCGGCGGAACAGTCTCCGAAATTGAAACTGCACAGTTCAAAACGGCAGTATTGGTATACCTAGGTAAACAGTACGCGAAACGCGGCTGGGTTCAGCAATACCATATTGGCGCTTTGCGTAATAACAATCAGCGTATGTTCAAGCTTCTGGGTCCAGACGTTGGTTTTGACTCTATCCATGATGGTTTAGTTGCCTTGCCTTTATCACGTCTGCTTGATGCGCTTGACCGTGACAATGCATTACCGAAAACCATTCTTTACGGTCTAAACCCACGTGACAACGAAGTTCTGGCAACCATGTGTGGCAACTTCCAGGACGGCAGTATCGCCGGCAAAATCCAATTTGGTTCTGGTTGGTGGTTCAACGACCAAAAAGACGGTATGGAACGTCAGATGACCCAGCTTGCACAGCTTGGTCTGTTAAGCCGCTTCGTGGGTATGTTAACCGATAGCCGCAGCTTCTTGTCATATACCCGACACGAGTACTTCCGCCGCATCCTTTGTCAGATGATTGGTCAATGGGTTGAAGATGGTGAAGCACCAGCGGACTTCGAACTACTTAGCCGTATGGTTCGCGATATCTGTTATTACAACGCGAAAAACTATTTCGGTATTACTGCTAAATAATCTGACGCTCTGCGGCTGTTGCTTATTGATGAAGAGCTACTGACAAAGATGTTCTTCACCAAGCTTCAGCCGCAGCCTATCGATAGGTAACTTTTATGAAACAGCTAAACCGAGATACCTTTCCCGGCCCTTCTTACCCAACCAAAATCATTCAATTTGGTGAAGGTAATTTTTTACGCGCATTTTTAGACTGGCAAATTGACCAACTCAACGAACACACAGATCTCAATGCTGGTGTTAGCATTATTCGCCCAATCGATACCGATTTCCCGCCAAGTCTCAACACTCAACAAGGTGTGTATACCACTTTGATTCGTGGTCTGGATGAAACAGGCCAGGCGCTCTCTCAATCGCGAGTTATCTACTCTGTGAACGAAGAGCTGTCGGCTTACCAAGATTTCCAAACCATTCTTGAACTTGCTCGTAACCCAGACATTCAATTTGTGTTCTCAAACACAACGGAAGCGGGAATTGCATTTGTGGAAAGCGATCAGCTTGATGATTTGCCACCAAGCAGCTATCCAGCCAAGCTGACGCGTATGCTGTGGGAACGCTACAACCACTTTAAAGCCGATGAAGACAAAGGTTGGATCATTGTTCCTTGTGAACTCATTGATTACAACGGCGAATGCTTGAAAGAAATTATCGGGCGCTACATTGAGGCTTGGGCTCTTCCTGTTGAATTTAAACATTGGGTAGAAGCCGAAAATACATTCTGCTCTACCTTGGTAGACCGCATCGTTACTGGCTATCCAAAAGATGAAGTGAACACGCTGGAAGCGGATCTAGGCTACAAAGATACCTTTATGGTCAGTGCCGAGAACTTCTATCTGTTTGTTATTCAAGGTCCACAGTGGTTAAACCAAGCACTGTGTCTGGATCAACTCAGCGCGGAACAATCGCTCAACATTAAGATTGTTGATGACATCAAGCCATATAAAGAACGTAAAGTCGCGATTCTTAACGGTGCGCATACCGCTCTTGTACCAGTGGCATTCCAATCTGGTATTGATACGGTTGGTGAAAGCATGGCTGACGAGCAGATGGCAACTTATATCAAAGAGCTGATGTTCTCGGAGATCATCCCTACTCTTTCATTGCCAAAAGATGAACTGCAAACTTTCGCTCAGGATGTGGAGTATCGCTTTAAGAACCCTTACATCAAGCACCTGCTGTTATCTATTTCGCTTAATGGTATGACAAAATTCAAAACCCGAATTTTGCCGCAGTTACTCGCGTATCAACAAAAGACCGAGCATTTACCTCGTCACATGAGCTTTGCACTCGCAGCGTTAATTACCTTCTATCGCGGCGAACGTGAAGACGGAAACTACCCTCTTAATGACGACCAACCATGGTTAGATTTCTTTGCTTCTGAGTGGCCTAAGGTGTCATCAGGGGAGCAAAGCTATGGGACGTTAGTTGAAGCCGTGTTGGGTAATGCTGCGCACTGGGGACAAGACCTCAATCAGGTGCCGGGACTGACAGAATGCGTAACCGCGTACGTCGAACAAATTTGCCTAGTGGGCATGCGACGAGCGTTAAATCGCTGCTAAGGAAATAGCATGAACTCTCTTATCAAAATACATCCAGCCGACAATGTTGCCGTTGCATTAAAAGACTTAAGTGCTGGCACAACATTAGTTGTGGATGAGCAGGAAATAACGTTGCAAGAGGATATTCCTCAAGCACACAAAGTGGCGCTGCAAACTTTTGCTCAAAATGACCAGATAATTAAATATGGTTGTCCTATCGGACATGCGTTGCAAACCATAGAGCTAGGCCACCGTGTTTATCAGGATAACATTCGCACCAACTTGAGCGATTTAAACGAATACCAATACCAACCTGAATTCCAAAACGTACATAGCGCATTGGAAAATAAGCCAGTAAATATCTACCGTCGCTCAAACGGTGATATAGGTATTCGTAACGAGCTGTGGATCATCCCAACCGTTGGCTGTGTAAACGCTATGGCTAATATGATGAAAAAGCAGTTTGAGTCTGAAGTCGACATGTCTGCTATCGACGGCGTGCAAGTGTTCACTCACCAATATGGCTGTTCACAACTTGGGGACGACCACAACAACACTAAGATTCTGCTGCAGAACTTGGTGAAACATCCAAACTCTGGTGGTGTTTTAGTGGTGGGATTAGGGTGTGAAAACAACCAAGTGAACGCGTTTAAAGACACGCTCGGTGAATACGACGAACAACGTGTTCAGTTCATGATCTGTCAAAAGCAAGATGATGAAGTGGAATACGGCGTTGAGCTGATGAAAAAGCTGTATGAAGTGATGTCTAAAGACCAGCGAGTTGCGGGCAACCTGAGCGAAGTTCGTTTTGGTTTAGAATGTGGCGGATCTGATGGCTTTTCAGGCATCACTGCTAACCCTCTGCTTGGTCGTTTCTCGGATTACCTTGTCACACATGGCGGCACCACAGTACTGACTGAAGTACCAGAGATGTTTGGTGCAGAGCATATCCTGATGAGCCGCTGCGCAGATAGAAGCGTGTTCGACGATACAGTATCCATGATCAATAACTTCAAGCAGTATTTTATCGATCACAAACAACCTATTTATGAAAATCCATCTCCGGGCAACAAGGCAGGCGGCATTTCAACTTTAGAAGAGAAATCTTTGGGTTGTACGCAAAAGGCTGGCTCAAGTCAGGTAATGGATGTCTTGAAATACGGTGAACGCTTGACCAAACCAGGTCTAAACCTACTGAGTGCACCGGGTAACGATGCTATCGCGACCTCGGCTCTTGCGATGGCTGGTTGTCATATGGTGCTGTTCAGTACTGGTCGTGGCACACCTTATGGCGGCCCTGTACCGACTTTGAAACTGGCAACCAACAGTGACTTAGCCCGCCGCAAGCCACACTGGATTGACTTTAATGCCGGTACGCTAGTAGAAGGCACATCAATGGATACCTTGCTTGAAGAGTTTATCGACAAGGTCACCAGCTTCATAAATGGTGAGCCAACTCGCAATGAAATCAATGAGTTTCGAGAAATCGCCGTATTCAAAAGTGGCGTAACGCTTTAATAAGATGTGTTGAAAGACACAAGAGGCTACCTTCGGGTAGCCTTTGTTTTTCAGTTCTTTTATTGCGTTTACTGTGAAATAACGCGACTTCTATGACGTCGTAATCGGGCTTTCTGAGAACAAGAAACGATCATAATCATCATTGGAAGCATCAAACAGCATGATCTTAGTATTTTCAATGTGCTGCCAAGCAGCCTGACGTGCAGCTACCGCATCTCGCTTGATTAACGCTTTTACAATTTCATCGTGATCGCTGCACCAGCTGCGAATCTTATTGTCTTCAATGTGCTCGTGAAGCTTCTTCCAATATGGGTTGTTTTCACGATGTTTCGACAACATCTCTGCAATATGTACCACGACTGAGTTTTGTGTACAGCGGGCCATCTGAATATGAAATTCGATATCCCAGTAGGAATCACGCGAGTAATCGTCTTGCTTCGCTTGTTCTTGAATCTTCATCAGAGCAACCAGATCTTGTTTGGTCGCTTGAGTCGCGGCAAATTCAGCGATATTGCTTTCAAATAACTGACGAGCCTGTAGCAGTTCAAACGGACCACAAGTGAGCATGAAACCGAAATCGCCCACCGCCTGCGCGATGTCCGGTACTACATTATCAACCTGCGTGTTAATCACTCGAATACCCGAGCCTTTACGCACCTCAACGTAGCCTTCAACTTCAAGCATTATCATTGCTTCACGAATCACAGTTCTACTCACTTCCATCTGCTCAGCGATCACTCGTTCAGCAGGAAGCATATCCCCAACTTTGTAAACGCCATTAAAGATTTCCGTTTTAAAGTGATTGGCGATTTTTTGATAAAGCTTAATATTCGGTTCCATATTAATCTCTTAAACCACTTGTTATACCAATTTAGCGCCAGCTTACCATAGATAGTATTCCAATCGATAGTCAAAACTATGGTCTGATTTCAAAATTTTTAAAATGACTCGCAACACGTCCAATCCTTCTTTCGCGTGCCGAACGGTTATCCCTTTGCTAGTATTTATTTCTAAAACTAAACAAGAGTCTTCAAACATGACAATCGAGAAATTTTCATCCATTTATCAACGAGCGGTCGATCGTAAAGGTGGCGAAGACCAATTAGAAAAACTGCTTAGCACGCCATTAAGTAAAACTGAACTTGCTGCGATACCTGAAGACCGTTGGTTATCTGCGTTCAGCATGAAAGTGTTTCAATCGGGTATCTCTTGGGATGTGGTGAGAAAGAAATGGCCAAACTTCGAAGAGCTTTTCTTTGGCTTCAAAATTGAACCTCTGTTGATGCTGTCTGACGAAGTGTGGGAAGAAAAAGCGCAAGATCCGCGCATCATTCGCCATTTAGTCAAAGTGATGTCGATTCCGCGCAATGCCCGTATGATTTATGAAGCCAGAGCCGAACATGGTTCTTTCAGTGAGATGGTGGCAAACTGGCCGCTAGACAACATTACCGGTCTTTGGGAGCACATGAAAAAACACGGTGACCGCTTAGGTGGCAATACAGGGCCATACACACTGCGTACGATGGGGGCCGATACTTTTATCTTGTCTACCGATGTTGAAGCGTACCTTCGTAACACCGGCATCATTGATAGCGCTAAGACAACTAAACGTGCAATGACCGCTTCCAATCAAGCATTCTGTCAATGGCGTGAAGAGTCAGGACGTAGCCTAAGCGAGATAAGTCAGATCATTGCATACAGTACAGGCGATAATCGCGTTTAGAACTCAGCTTCCAGAGGTTAGCCTAAGACGAGCCATTTTTTCATGGCTCGTCTTAGGTTGCTCACATCATAAAAATTAAGATGTTGAGCCACCTCTTTCTCACTCATGTTTTTATTGTTGAGTAAGAAGTATGTTGTCTTAGCTCTGCAATCATCGACGATACTCTGATAGCTGGTGTTATGCTGCTTTAAGTTACGTTTTAATGTTGCTGTACTGATACTCATGCTACGAGCAATGTCTTCCATACTGGGGATATTCTGAATCGAGTCGTTTACTTTGACTCGAACAATTTCAACAATACCTGTGGAGTTGGATTTTTCGTGCAATACCTTATTCTGAGTAGCGTGGTAGATGGAACTGCATGACTGATTTAGTGGTGTTGCTAACAACATTTCAGAGATTGAAAACGCGAAATAAGGTTGATTAAACAAAGCAAGTTCACCCAACGAAGAAAAGGCCTCCCAATGCAGTTTTTCTCCACTGCCTTCAAACGTATACTGCCAGTGAGCACAAACATGTTTCCCCGCCAACCATTCACAGCTTTGACGAACAGCCTCAAATGTAGACATCATAACAAACTGCTTAAGCAGAGGATCGTCTAGAAGTCCGTACGCATCGTATACCAAGTAATGCGCTTTCCCATTCTCAATGCGCCGCTGTATATCAATAAGCGGCGACCAACGATAGGTTGTCGATATAAGAAAATCGAGCGCTCGACCCAAATCTGGTGCGTGAATAAGGCCGCTTGCCCAAGGTCCGAGCGCACTGGGTAACACTTGTCGACCAAGCTTTATCGCTAACTCAGCACAACCACTGCTTAAGGTTGCATTAAAGCATAATTGGGCATACTGCTTGGGAGAAATCTGTTTATCCAACTTCAGAAGATCGGAATGAAACAGCTTAGTTTTTCGCAACACTATGTCTGAATGTTCGCCATTGGCACACAGTAAGTCGTATAATTGTGCAGCCCCAGAACAAGGAGAAACAAAGGGTGAGTTCAGAGTCTTCCACTTGGGAGCATCCATATCCATCAACCCAGTGGTATTTCTTGATTTTGAGTCTTCAATTCAGCAGCACGCTCTGTCCTTTGATGAGCATTGAACAGATCACGTATGTAGCTAGAGAGATTATTGTTGTTACAGCTTTTACAATGCTCGCGTCGCGTTAAAGTCACACCGAATGTTATGGGTAACAGGCCCGAATCAGAATAAATTTGAGCGCTGCGCAGATGTTGCATGAGCAAGCGTTCACATTTGATTGAGAAGCTATCACGGTGAGGCATGAATAAAACATAATGCTCACCGGACAAATGATAAAGCTGGGTAGATTCAGGCAAATTGAGCATCATTAAATCGGCAAAACGTCGGCGCAGTACTTTAAGCTGAGCGGCATCCTTCACTTCACTCTCATCGAGAATAAAACCCATAATCTCACCTGACAAAAATTCGTCCGGCTGTGAGTTCATAAATGCTTGTAATTGATCAAATCGGGGAAGAAAACTATCCATATGCAGCTTGGAACTGTTCTGAAACTGGTGTCTGCGTTGCAGTAGGTATTGTCTTAATTGGCTCTGCTCACGATACCAGCCCATCCAGCCGATAGTTAAAAAGATAACCCCGATAGGAAGAGATTCAACCAAGCTATCCCAATAATACGCTGCATCGCCAAGCTCATAAAACTCGTCTAACAAATCCTGCAAACAAGATATGTACACGCCAAGAAGACCTAATGCCAAAAACTGTGTCACTCTACCAGCCTCTCGACAAGCCAAAATGACCACCAGCCAGATGCTGATAAACAACGTCATTGAACCTTCACCGAGAATATCGAGCCACATCCACTGTTGTGAATCCTTAATCTCACCCTGGCTAAAGTTAAAATACCATAAGCTGATAGTTGCAATAGCCCATAAATATAACCAGTGACGATGAGGAATAAGACAATAAGTAAATTGACCAATTTTCCACAGTTGTTGTTGGAACCAACGATTCATAGTTTCTCCCTAGTTTACCTCGTCAGTTTTACCCAGCATGTATGACGAATTTGTGACATTAAAAGTCCAATTAGCTCACCTATTCTCTTGTTTTCAGTCCAAAATTCGTGAAATAACGAAACTCAACCGCTTTCATGCCTTGATAAAGCTTAAATTCCGTCTCAGCCAATGAGCTCACAGCCACCCAAACCAAAAGGTAACTTATTGATTTTCAATTTAATTAAAGTTTCCCGTCACAAAACCTTTATATTTCGCGCTTAACTTCGCTGACGTTCATTCATATTGAGGATTAGTAATGTCTTTTTTTAAATATTCGGTTATCGCAACAGCGCTGACACTAGCAACCAGCAGCTATGCTGCTAACTCAACACAAACGAGTTACGAGGATATTGCTGACAGCGCAGTATGGCAGTCGAAGTCAGCTTCGCTGCTTATTGCGAGCTTAGAAGATGATGGTGTGGCCGTTTATAATGACAAAGGAATGGAAATTCAGCGTATTGATTCTGAACCCGCATTAGGGGTAGATGTTCGTTACGAGTTGCAATCAGATTCAGGCAAAAGTATTGATATCGCTGCTATTGGTCTTCCTGATAGTGATGCTATTGGACTTTACGCTGTCGATGCTAATAGCGCACAACCTCTTAAAGAAGTCGGTCGAATTCCACTTAGCTTTAAACCAGAAGGTGTGTGCTTAATTAAGAATGTAACCACGGGCACGGTGAGCTTGATTAGTTACTCAGAAAGTGGATTAGTGGCTCAGTTTAAACTGATGTACGACGATAATCGGGTGACTAGCCTATTTAATATCGAAGGCAAAGCTTCTCCAGTCCGTGAACTGCAAATTGGTGGAGAGTTAAGTGGCTGTGTATCTGATGATGTTAATGGCAAGCTATACGTTTTGGAGCAGGATCTAGGTATCTGGTCTTATGGCAACGACCCTGAAAACGTTACAGAGCGTCAATTGGTCAATGTTGTTGAACCACTAGGTTCTTTGAAAGAGATCGAAAACATAGACATCATCAATCACGCCGGTGGCAAAGCTACTCTAGTTGTTGCGGATGAAGGTAATGGTTTCTTCCTATTCGATTCACAAACTCATAAGCAGTTGGCTTCATTCAACATCGAAGGTGTTGAGGAAGCGAAGTTGGTCAGTGTAGGTAAAAACGAGCTTTGGATTGGCAACACTGAAGCCGATGAGCCTGTGTATCAATCTGTAAACTTTGATGAACTCTCAAAAATTGTAGGTTACAAAGTTGCAAACACAGTCCCACCCAAAGAAATGAAGGTTGAGGGGATCCGAATTGTTAAAGCGAGCGCTGAAACTCAACCTGTCAACAAAAGTGGTGATGCGGCAGACGATCCAGCGTTTTGGCTCAACGTGAACAACCCCGATCAGAGCCTCATTATTGCAACCAACAAGAAAAAAGGCTTAATGGCTTATCGTCTCAACGGCGAAGAAGTACAGTTCTTGGAAGCAGGTAAACCAAACAACATCGATATTCGTCAGAATCTGATTGATAGCAAAGGCAATAACGTAGATTTAGCCGCTGCATCGAACCGAGAAATCAATACCATTGCGCTATACACGATCACTGAGGGTGACGAACCAATTAAAGTACTTCCAGCTAAAGGTAAAAACGTACATCAGGAAGAACCAGAACTGGTTTCTCAAGTCGATGAGGTTTATGGCCTATGTATGGGGCAAAGCACAGAAGGCACACCTTATGTTTACGTTAACGGCAAGAATGGCATTGTAGAACAGTGGAAAATCACTCTGAACAACGGTTATGCCACTGGAGAAATGGTTCGTAGGGTATCAGTGCCAACTCAGCCCGAAGGTTGTGTGGTTGATGATAAAACTCAAACCCTTTATGTCGGCGAAGAAGACAACGCGATATGGCAATTTGATGCACGAGAAAACGGTTCAACAGAAGCAAAGCTTTTCGCAAAAGTAGACGGTAAGCAAATCACAGATGATGTAGAAGGGTTAAGCCTGTACCAAAACGGTCAAGACAACCTTTTGATTGCGTCAAGCCAAGGCAGTCACTCTTATGCGGTCTTTGACCTCAATCAAAATGGTAAATTTGCGTATTCATTTGCTGTGATTGGTGATGACAGTATCGGTGTTGATGGTGCCAGCGAAACAGATGGTATTCATGCTGTCTCGACGCCACTCGGTAGCCAATACCCGGACGGCATTTTTATCGCGCAAGACGGCTTCAACGTTGATAAGGAATATCACTCTGTGAATCAGAACTTCAAAATCGTCGACTGGCGTAGTATTGCCAAATAAGTCCCTCGATACCGGTTCTCGTACCACTAATATCCTCCGGCATAGCCGGAGGTTTTTCATATGCGCCTATAAGGCTTTCTTACCAGCAGCGCCCTAACAGGCGCATCGTGATCTGACATTCACAGATATAAAAAAACCTGAGCAGAGCTCAGGTCATGGTTACAAAAACCGTTAGTCATTTACAGTAAGGAATTGAGCTAACAGCCAGCTATGCGTAACGCCAGAAGTTATGTATCTATCTTAACTGATCAGCGGCCAAACCAAGTTGTTAAGCAGACACAAAATGGGCGACCTTACAGTCGCCCTTATCGTTGTTATCCTTTCACACCGCCGGCCGTTAGTCCTCCGACTAGCCAACGCTGCGCAAGCAAGAATACGATAGTAATTGGTAAAGCAGATAAAACTGCCGCTGCCGCAAAGTCTCCCCATAAGTAGTTTTGAGGGTACAAATACTGCTGCATACCAACCGCAAGTGTGTATGAGTTTACATCAGAAAGTAGCAAAGATGCCACTGGAACCTCACCCACAACACCGATAAATGAGAGAATAAACACAACTGCCAGAATCGGTACGGAAAGCGGTAAAAGTACTAGGCGGAATGCTTGCCATGGTGTTGCGCCGTCAAGTGCTGCCGCTTCTTCCAATGAAAGGTCAATCGTTTCAAAGTAACCTTTGATAGTCCAAACATGCAGCGCGATACCGCCCAAGTAAGAGAAAATCAAACCGCCGTGAGTGTTCAAACCAAGGAATGGAATGTATTGACCCAACTTATCAAACAATGCGTATAGAGCCACCAGCGCCAATACTGCAGGGAACATCTGGAAAATCATCATTGCTTTCAAGATAGTGCTCTTACCTTTGAACTTCATACGAGCAAATGCATAAGCAGAAGTTGTAGATAGCGCGACGATCAACACTGAACTGATTGCTGCAACTTTAACTGAGTTCCATAACCACGTTAGAACAGGGAATGGAGGCGGTGTTACCGTTCCATCCGCATTTTCTACCGCGATACCGAGCGCCAGTTTCCAGTGCTCAAGAGACGGATTCTCAGGAATTAAACTACCTGTTGCAAAGTTACCCTCACGGAAAGAAATCGCCACGATCATCAGCAGTGGGAAAATGATTAACGCTAAGAATGTACACAGCGCAATATGCGTCGCCAACACTCTGTATTTTAAGGTTTTACCTTGAACCATAGCCATTGTGCGACTCCTTAATCTTGCTCAAGCTTAGTGAAACGAAGGTTGAGTAGTGCTAAACCACCTACTAACAAGAAGATCAATGTTGCGATTGCGCTCGCCAGACCGAAATCTTGACCGCCGCCACCTTCAAACGCGATACGATAGGTATAACTTACCAATAGGTCGGTATAACCCGCAGGCTCTGAAGTACCAATCATATTCGGACCACCTTGCGTTAACAGTTGAATCATCACAAAGTTATTGAAGTTGAATGCAAAACTCGCAATTAGAAGCGGCGTCATTGGCTTAATCATCAAAGGCAATGTGATACGAGTAAAGTTGCTCATAAAGTTTGAACCATCAATTGCCGATGCTTCGTATAAATCATCTGGTATTGCTTTTAGAAGCCCCATACATAAGATCATCATGTAAGGGAAACCTAGCCATGTGTTAACAATCAACACCATGGTTTTAGCAAGTAACGGCTCAGAGAACCAAGACGGGCTGATACCAAACATCGCTTCGAGTACCATATTGATTTCACCGAAGCTTTGGTTAAACAAACCTTTAAAAATCAGAATCGAAATGAAAGCAGGTACTGCGTATGGAAGAATTAATAGAACTCGGTAAATCGCTCGACCTTTCAACGCTTCCCACTGTACAACGCTCGCAAGCACTAGGCCGATAAGCAGAGTGAACACGACAGTCAATAGAGAGAAAATCACCGTCCAAATAAAGATGCTGATAAAGGGTTCTTTAATACCGTCATCTTTCCATACACGTTCAAAGTTATGAGTACCGATAGAGACAACAAAACCTGGTGATACCGTTGAGCCAACAAACTGGCCACTCTCATCTACAGGTTGGTAGAAACCGACATCCATGTTTGGACGCAGTACTTCACCAGTTTCTTGGTTAGTCAGAGTAACGCCGTCTTCGTGCATTTTGTAAAGCGGTAATACCGCAGCGAACTTACGTAAGCCGCTCATGCGAATGTCATTACCATCAGGGAAATGGAGGTCGAATTCACTCAAAGTAGAGCGATTGCTAATAATGGTTTTAATTGGTGCTTTTTTACCTGATACAGGCTGTTCAGCAGGCGTAAGGTTTAACTCTCGACTTGCAGCATTCAACGAAAATGCTTCCGTCACATATTGAGTATCACCATCTTGAATCGTAATTTGAAAACCTGAGTCGGTCTCATATAGGTCAAATGAGTAGCTTTGACCGCTCTGGAACGTTCTATCCATCAATACAGATTGAGCACGTTCTAAAGAGAGTTGGTTCTTAGCGCTATAGTTGGTGAAAGCCAAGTTAACGGTGTACGCCAAAGGGAAAAGGATGAACAGAATCATCCCCGCGACACCTGGGTAGATATAGCGATGGGCGTAAGTTTTCTTACTGCCAAAAATATAGAGTGCTAATGCGGTAAGAAAGAGAGTAAGTAACGCAAAGGCAGACTCACCGCGCGAATACATAAGAATGGATGCATAACCATTGACCACACCAACAGTCCCTAACGCAGCCCACTTAAGTAGTGCACGCTTATTAGAAGATGACGGTGTTGATGGTGTTGGCATCGCTTCTGAACCTTGAACTGACTGCATAGTACAACCTGCTAGCGAAATAAACTGAGAAAGTAGGGAGGAGTTACCCCCTCCCCAAAAGTAGAGCTAAAAAATTACTTAACCATTTGCTTTTCTGCATCTGCAAGTGCTGCATCTACAGTTTGACGACCATCAACGATGTTGACGATTGCGTTCTTAGCTGCGCCCCAGAAAGCATTCATCTGAGGGATGTTTGGCATAATTTCACCGTTCATTGCGTTATCCATTGTTGCCGCAATGCGAGGGTCATTACCCAATTCTTGTTGGAAAGAGTTCAAAGCAACCGCACCTAGTGGCTTGTCATCATTCATCTTACGTAGACCGTCGTTGGTTAGTAGGTAGTTCTCTAGGAATTCTACTGCTAGGTCTTTGTTAGGAGATGCAGTGCTGATACCTGCAGTTAGTACACCAACGAACGGTTTAGATGAGTGACCATTAAATTTAGGCAGAGTAGTCACACCGTAGTTAATACCTGATTTCTCAATGTTGCCCCATGACCAAGGACCATTGATTGTCATTGCTGTATTGCCTTTGTTGAATTCAGCTTCAGAAACTGAGTAATCCATATCAGAAGAAATAACGCCTTTATCAACAAGACCTTTCACAAAGTTCATAGCATCCGAAACGCCTTTGTTTGCGATACCAGCATCTTTAACATCGTAACCTTGAGCTGTGTATTTAAACGCGTAACCACCGTCAGCTGCCATTAGAGGCCAAGTGAAGTACGGTTCTTTTAGGTTCCACATGATTGCAGATTTGCCTTGTTTCTTAAGCTCAGCATTTAGCTCTGCAACTTCTTCCCAAGATTTTGGTGGATTTGGAACAAGATCTTTGTTGTAGATAAGAGATAGTGATTCAACTGCGATTGGGTAACCAATAAGCTTGCCGTTGTAGTTAACCGCATCCCAAGCGAAATCGATAATGCCATCTTTAACTTGTTGAGATGGTTTCACTTCTGCCAGCAAACCTGCTTCAGCATAGCCACCAAAACGGTCGTGCGCCCAAAATACAATATCAGGGCCGTCACCAGTTGAAGCGGTTTGAGGGAACTTATCTTGAAGCGCATCTGGGTGTGCAACAGTTACTTTAATACCCGTGTCTTCTTCAAACTTCTTACCAACTTCAGCCAATCCATTGTAGCCTTTGTCTCCGTTGATCCAGATAGTCAGTTGGCCTTCTTCGATTGCAGCGTGAGCTCCAAATGAACCAAGAGCTACTAATGTGCTAAGCGCTACGGTACTTAGGGCGTTTTTCATGTTCATATCCTTTTAATATTTATGTTGTAGGGCTAACCAAGAGGTTTTGCCGTATTTCGTCACATATCATCAGAAAAAACAGACTACGACTCATCCTCCTGCGCACTACGCCCTAGCTATTATGGACTATTTTCGTGATCTGCATCGTCACAAGTGGTAGACGAAAGTCACAAAAAGGTATTTTCTTGTGAGCGAGCTCAACTTCAAAAGCATCAATTATTTGAGCTTGATCTAACTACGCCCTATTCCCCCTCCTCCTACTCATCCCTGTCTACTACCCCCACAAAAAAATGGATTAGGAGGATGTCATCTTGGTTCACATCTTAGAGACTAACTACGTCCAAAGTGGATGGTAAGAGTCTTTTATTAGCACCGAACATTAGGTGTTTACATTGCCGGTTAGATTGCTTAAGCAAATGTGCATACGACGCAAGTTCGTCGTTCCGGGGGAACACATATTTGCATTAATAAGTATCTAATTTTGGCTATGAGGGGTGATGTATGATTTCGAGCAGCGTTTACCCAAATATTACTAAAATACATCACCCTTTCTTTTCTTACCGATAAAGGCTAAAAGCGAATTGGGATTACACCAAATTATTAGCCACTTAAATGATTCATCTCAAAGTCGAGAAATCATTAACTTAAATGTATTCCTACTATTATTGCTAGTAGTTCATTGCACAAAACAATGTCGTACAATGATGAGCAATAGTAATTAAAAAGTGTTGATCGAGGACGAGCTAGATGTCGAATGTCACGTTAAAAAATGTTTGTAAAGCTTATGGCGATGTAGTGATTTCTAAGAATGTTGATTTGGACATTCAAGAAGGCGAATTCGTTGTATTCGTAGGTCCATCTGGTTGTGGTAAATCGACGTTACTTCGCTGCATTGCAGGCTTAGAAGACATCACATCCGGTGACTTGTACATCGGCGATCAACGCATGAACGATGTTGAGCCTTCTAAACGTGGAGTGGGTATGGTGTTCCAGTCATACGCTCTTTACCCTCACCTAAACCTTTATGACAACATGTCTTTTGGTTTGAAACTGGCAAAAGCTGATAAAGAAGAAATTCATAAACGTGTCGATCATGCTGCAGACATTCTACAGTTGACGCATTTGCTTGACCGCCAACCAAAAGCATTGTCAGGTGGTCAACGTCAGCGTGTTGCCATCGGTCGTACTTTGGTGTCTCAACCTAACGTATTCCTGCTTGATGAACCTTTATCAAACCTAGATGCGGCACTTCGAGTGCAAATGCGTTCAGAAATCACTAAGCTGCAACGCAAACTGGGTTGCACCATGATTTATGTTACCCATGACCAAGTAGAAGCAATGACAATGGCTGACAAAATTGTTGTGCTTGATGCGGGATATGTATCGCAAGTAGGTCAACCTCTTGAGCTCTACCACTACCCTAGAAACCGTTTTGTCGCAGGCTTCATCGGCTCACCAAAAATGAACTTTATGAGCGTATTCATTGAAGCGGTAGAGAAAGACCGAGTAATGGTCCAACTTTCTAATGGCACGACATTCTGGATTCCTGTAGATGGAACAACTGTAAACCGTGGTGAGCGCATGTCTTTAGGTGTTCGCCCAGAACACTTGCTCACTGCAAGTGAAGGTGACGCTATCATTGAAGGTAAAGTGATGATGGTTGAGAAGCTGGGTAATGAAACTCAGGTTTACATGAACCTCAAAGGCTCTGACTCAGATGTGATCTATCGTCAGCCAGATACGCTAGATGTTGAAACAGATGATGTGCTGTCGATTGGTATTCCAGCGCACCGTTGTCACCTGTTCCATAGTGATGGCCGCGCATGCCGCCGTCTGTTTAAAGAAAAAGGCGTTGAGCTTCCAGAAGCATAAAATGCATTAAAGACAGACTTATTAAGCGTCCTCTTAATTACTCATTAAGAGGACGCTTTTATTTGGCATGTAGAGCGAATTGGATAACGAATATTTAAAACAACAAGCCTATTAATAGACAAAACTGCGCTTTAACGCGTAATCTTCCCCATCATCAGTCTTATCATCAGCCGACAATTATCTAGTAAGGTTAGATGCAACGATTACAGTACTGACTTTATTAGTTCTACTAATTGCAAAGCGTGAGCTGACACGTTGAATTCAAGAAACACTGAAAGTGTTATCAAGCCAGCCCCAACACCCTGTAATGTTTGTTCGAGTGTGTTCATCTCGATTCTCCAATGTAATAGTGCTATTTGGATATCCACAAATGAAGATCTGAACAACTTGGTCACAACGCATGTCGAGTGAGCAAACTCAATTATGGCGATTAGATCTTAAGAGGACGTATTTGATTTCAGTTGGCATCCAGCTTCAAGCGTAAAAGATTCAGTTCCTTCACTTTCACTAATCACTTCAAAACGAATGGGTAAATCATTAACGCCAAAGCCTAAATTCAAGGAACTACGATTAGAGAATCCATAACTCATTTTGTTGCCCGAAGCCGCACTCGCTACGATTTTTGCAGCAAACTGCTTGCCCGTTTTCGCGGTAAGTTTGACTCGTTGCGCGTCCTGAGTACATTCGAACTGAAGCGCTCCACCATAAAGACTCAATGATGAACTATCCATTGCTATCGCACTTAATGAGACTAGAAAAGCGGCGCAAAGCGCCGCTAAATAACGTACTAACATAACCAACGGTTAGTATTGAGCAACGGTAACAGTGTTATTTGTGCTAGCACCTACATTAACATTCGCAACATCACCATATGTCTGAGTAACATTGATAGTGTTTTCTGTACTACCCCAGTACACAGATACATTAGCTGCCGCAAGCGAGCCTCTTTGGTCGATATCAATGGTGTTGTTGTCACTCCATCCAGTTACATCAAGATCAATGCTGTTGGAGTCGCCTGTTTGTTTAAAGGTAATGTTATTGTCAAAGCTATCATCAACGTAAACGTCAGCCATGTTGCTTGCTCCGTTTACTGTACCAGTAACGATGCTGCCATCGCCTCTGTTCAACACAACGCTAGTTTCATTAAATGTGCCAGTGACATCTAGCGAAACATTTGCATCATCAGTACCACCTTTCAATAACACTTTAGAATTGTTGCTATCGCCATTTTGAGTGATAGAAACAGTATCGTGATCATAAGAATAATGCTCCCATGGACTGTTATCAGTTTTAATAAGAGCTTCGTTACTGTTACCTGTTTGGCTGATGCTGAAATTACCGTCATCCACACCTACTGCGAAAATCTTGGCGTCATTTTCACCGCCGACCTGAGAGATAGATAATGTAGAATCATCTACACCGTAAGATCCAATAACGGCTGCGTTACCTGCGTCAGGAGACACTTGGACTACAGTGACTTCAGAATCTGAAGTCATAAATAAATCTACGTCTGCTGTGTTGTTTGCAAGAACACTACCTGAAGCCAACGTTGCTGCAATTATTAATGCCAATTTAGTTTTCATGACAATTTCCTTTATATCATATTGTTACATTTGAATAGACAAGTATCTAAATGTGTTGTCGATTAATTTTGAGTAACATACACATTGATACCATAGCCCCCAACTATGGCCACATAGTCATTACCATTTTGACTAATGCCATAATTAGAACCTCCGTTGTCGACAATAATGGCTTTGTTATTACTACCCGTTTGATTAATACTCAAAGAACTTCCATATCCATATTGGATAATTGCAGCAGTATTATTATTTCCAGCTTGATTAATCCAAGCTTTATTTCCATAACCATACTGAGCAATGTAAGCTTTATTAAACTTACCCGTTTGAGTTATTAAAGCAGTATTATCCCCACCATATTGCCAAATCCCAGCCTCACTCCCTACGCTGTCTGACTGGACTACTTTCGCTTTATTACCTGCAATAGAACTACCCTGCTCGATATAGACATTTCCTAATATCGAGTCTTCCAAGACGACTTCAGCATAATTATCGTCAGTTGGCATAGAATCTAACTCGTTGAAATTACTTAAGTCCAAGCCGTAGCCGAACTTACCTACTTGAGTATGTCTTCTATTGTTAAAGTTCTCATGGTGACGATCATCGCCTCCATGATTACTCTCTGACTGATAATAAGCTTGACCACCAAGATCCTTGTTCGCCCAAGCTAGGTTCGACATTGCCAAATACAAAGCGATACCCATCACTAGCATACTGAAGCAGGCATTATTCCGGATGGACATAACTCCTCCTTCATTAGAGAACACCGTGTTCTCGTTAATTAGGTTAGAGCTGCCTATGATTTTAAACCATCAACTTTAAATTAAAATTGATATTTATTTTTTAATTTTTTGGTTGTTATATTTATGTAAAACCAAATACAAAAATACTAATTTATTTGTGCAATTCTAGTACTTTGGTTTATACAATTACTGACAATTAACTCTTATTATTAATTCGTCTTAATCACTTTTATAAGAGTCATCTATGACGCTTAAAATTAATACGTTTCTGATTATTTTTTTTGTGTATTTCTCATTACATGCTTCCTATTTGCATGCAAAGGAAAGTGCTGGCGACCAATCTCCGATAGAAGACTCGCAACAATTAGAAGATGGAGAACATGACTCTTTAGATGAAGTCAATGGCCTCATCATAGACAGAACCATGACTCGAATCGGAAGTATGTTTTATTCAGAGTTCGCACAACAGCTCAACGAGAGTGAAGAAAACCTAAAAGAGAATTTAACCATAACCGAAAAAACGACAGCCAAGTTTGGAACCATCATGACAATTTGGCATTCGCAAAAGGTTGTTTTTCGCACCAGTCTTTCGCCAAAAATGAAGGAGTCGAAAGAGCAGGCAGCAAAAGCGGTAAGAACCGTACAGGACTATTTAACCAAGTGGAGAATACAACGGATGTATTCCGACACATTCGATCTCGCACATGACGAAATATAATAAATGCTTACAAGGGAAAATTATGAAAACTCTGGTTGTTTCTAAACAGTGTTTTCAGCCTGAACATTCAAATTTCAGGTTGAAAAAAGCACTCATAATCAGTCTTAGCTTAATCAGTTGCAGTTTAGTGGCTTCACCTGTATTTGCATCCAAACTGACTTACAAGCCGATAAACCCAACATTTGGCGGTAACCCTCTAAACACTTCACATTTGTTTGCCAGAGCAGAAGCAATCAATGATTACGAAGATCCCGATAAAACGAAAAAAGGTACTTCATCGGTATCTTCACTCCTCTCCTCTTTACAATCACGGCTGTTAAGTGAATTAATTTCCAGCGGAGAACCGGGAAGTCTAGAAACCGACGATTACACACTAACCATCACCGACAATGACGGGTTTTTAACCATCACCGTTATAGATAAATCGACTGGTGAATCCACCACAATCGAAGTTACAGGTTTGTAGTTCAGGAAGATAAAAAATGAAAAAAGGACTTTACCTAGCAGTGACTCTAGCGCTCTTACTTACAGGGTGCTCAAACTTTATGGATACTCCCGATGCAGAGGAGTATCCGACACTAGCGCCTAGAGGGGCTATATACAAAGACCTTATTAATCTCCCTCTCCCTAAAGGGAAGATTATGGTCTCCGTATATGATTTTCGCGACCAAACAGGTCAATACAAAGACTACCCTTCAAGTACCTTTGCAACTGCGGTACCACAGGGAGGCACATCAATGCTGACCTCTTCATTGTTGGACTCCAAGTGGTTTTTGCCGTTAGAGCGAGAGGGATTACAGAACTTACTTACAGAACGGAAAATCATTCGAGCCGCGCAAAAGAAAGATGAAGCCCCGGTTAATATTGGAGACGACTTACCTGCGTTAAAATCGGCAAACTTAGTCATTGAGGGTGGCATTATTGGATACGAGTCCGACTTGAAAAGTGGTGGTCACGGTATCGGCTATTTCGGACTTGCTACTTATGGCGAGTATCGCATGGATCAAGTGACCGTTAACTTACGTGCAGTCGATGTTCGAACGGGACAAATCTTACTTAGTGTCACTACCAGCAAAACCATTTTTTCTCACGCTTTAAGTGGTAGTGTTTTCCGTTACATCGCTTACCAAGACTTACTTGAAATGGAATCGGGTTATACCAATAACGAACCCGTCAATATAGCGGTGATGTCAGCCATCGACTCCGCTGTAATACATATGATTATTGACGGCATACAGAAAGGTCTATGGGAACCAGCCGATAAAAAACAGATGGAGAGCCCAGTAATGAAGCGCTATATGCAAGAGAGCACAACGATTCTCTAAACCAGCCAGATCTATGCCCGCCTTTGTTAATCTGGGCGGGCAACTTCTCTACCAATAGACCAATAAGTGAATCCCCTCGCCGACATCCTTCTCGGTTCGAACAGATTTCGCCCATCAAATATTACAGGCTCACTCAACTCTGAATAAATTAAATTGAAGTCGGGCGCTTTAAAATTCTGCCACTCTGTACAAATAATCAAAGCATCTGCACCTTTTAATGTCGCTTCTTTGGTTCCCATCAATAGAAGGTCGTTACGTAAAGAATAAAGCCTCTGAGTTTCCTCCATCGCTTTGGGGTCATAGGCTTGTACAGTCGCTCCAGCAGACCACAAGGCTTCCATCAGCACACGGCTAGGCGCTTCTCGCATATCATCGGTTTTAGGCTTAAAAGCCAGTCCCCATAGTGCAAACGTTTTGCCCTTTAGGTTGGCCTCCCCTTCCCAATGAGCACAGATTTTCTCAAAGAGTTTTCTTTTTTGATGATAGTTGGTGTTTTCAACTGCCTTGAGAATTTCACTTTCATAACCTATTTTCTCAGACGAGCGGATCAGGGCTTGAACATCTTTGGGAAAGCAAGAACCACCATAACCGCAACCGGGATAAATGAAGTGATAACCAATTCTTTCATCGCTGCCTATTCCTTTGCGTATCTGTTCAATGTCCGCACCAAGCTTATCAGCAATGTTGGCAATTTCATTCATGAAACTGATTTTGGTCGCTAACATACAGTTAGCTGCATACTTGGTGAGCTCCGCCGATTTCACGGTCATAAACAGAATTTTCTCGTGGTTACGATTGAAAGGTGCATACAGCTCTCGCATCAGATCTTTCACTTCTGCGAAATGTCTGTCCGTTTCATCGAGCCCAATCACAATCCTATCTGGACGCATACAGTCAGTTACGGCGCTTCCCTCTTTGAGGAATTCAGGATTGGATACGACTGGGAAATGTATTGGCGGTAAACCTAAATTCCCTCGAGTCACCCTCAATACTTCGCTCACTTGTTGTGCTGTACCAACGGGGACAGTGGATTTATTGATGACGATTTTCCTATGGCAAGAAAATGTCGCGATTGTTTTCGCCACTTCCAATACATAGCTTAGATCTGCTGAACCATCTTCGTCTTGCGGCGTTCCAACAGCGATAAATATTACATCCGCAAACTCAACGCCTTCTTCTGCAGAAGAGGTAAAACATAGATGTCCACCAGCAATGTTGTTGTTAACGAGTTGCTCTAGGCCTGGTTCATAGATGGTGATTTCACCTCTTTGCAGTTTGTCTATTTTTTCAGCGTCAACATCCACACAACACACATTATGTCCAGCACCACTCAGTACTGCGGCCTGAACCAACCCCACGTATCCAGTGCCAAATATGGTTACTTTCATTCAACTGCCCGCTATTGCTATTCATTTACAACAGTATTTAATGTGCATATGTCAGACCCGTTACGTTTTCAGGGCAGAACAATGACAAAAGTTACGCAATTTCCTAGTGTTGTATAAAATCCCCGTGGACAAACGCTAGGCAAAGCGTACAGTTAGTTAAAACAGAAGGAGTTTGAATGAAGAATTTTAGCTTCAATATGGAAGATGCCAGTCAAGTGTGTGTGGGAGCTTTCGCATTGGCCGTTCCCATTTCCTTCTCAGAAGAAGCCTGGCAACTGGGTACGACATTGCCAACGACCAATTTGCTGTTTCTAATGAGCCTTTCTTTGTGTTTTCTGGGCGTATTCGCATATCAAAGCGTGTTTCAACGAGATATTAAACATCGAATCTCTGTATTTATTTTTCGCATTGCTATCGCTTATTTGCTTGCTGCTTTAGTGGTCGGTTTGGTGTTATTTGCCTTGAACAAATTGCCCATCATCGATAACCCCATATTAGCGTTCAAGCGCATCATCGTTATCACTATGCCCGCCTCCATGGGCGCGATTGTGGTAGATAGTTTTGACAAAGAGTAGAAGATTAAACTGTAATAAAACAATGATATAAATCCGTATCACCTGTACGAGACATCAACATGAAACAGAATTTATCACTTCGAGCGCTAGAACGTGGCGATCTTAGATTTATCCATAATTTAAATAACAACAGAAACATCATGTCTTATTGGTTTGAAGAGCCATATGAGTCTTTTGATGAGCTAGAAGAACTTTACAACAAGCACATTCACGATAACGCGGAAAGACGCTTTGTCGTTGAAGATGAGAATAAATCCCTGATTGGTTTGGTTGAAATTATTGAAATTGACTACATTCACCGTAGTGCTGAATTTCAGATCATTATTACACCTGAACACCAAGGAAAAGGGTACGCAAATACGCTAATTAACAAAGCGTTAGATTACTCATTCACTATCCTTAATCTTCACAAAATTTACTTGCATGTGGCGATTGAGAATGAAAAAGCGCTTCACCTCTATCAACAGTGCGGCTTTATTGAAGAAGGACACTTGGTCGAAGAATTCTTTATCAACGGGCAATACCGAGATGTAAAACGCATGTATATACTGCAACCTCAGTACCTAAAACAAACTCGAAGTTAATTGGCGCTTGTATAAAACAATCACCACCGCTAAGGCGGTGATTTAGGGATGACAATAAAAAACAGGCAAATGCCTGTTTTTTATTTAGGAGAGAATATCAAACCGACTTTCGCTGACACCATTAGTTCGAAACCAGCCTGCAATACTGTAACGTTTCGCATGAGCAGGAAGTACTTCATGTGGGAATTGCTCTGAAAGAAACACAACTAACCGACCAGCGATTGGAGCAATGGTTTGAATTGGTTGATCGTTCAGGTCATAAACTTTCAGTTCACCACCGTTGGTATCACGCCAATCTTCGTTCATATAGAAAACGGTTGTCAGCTTACGACTTTCATTTCCCCGGAAAGCATCCAAATGCTTCTTGTAAAAATCGCCAACTTCATACTGTGCAAAATGAGCCTCATATTCAAACAGCCCTAGGAATAGAGACCGATTAACCTCTCGACGAATAAACTCCATTCGCTCTAGGTAATCCTGTACGGGTTGTCCCATGTCGGAATCTAGCCACTGAATTTTGTCGCGACGAATTTCACTGGCTCTTTGAGTATCTTCGTTTCTACCAATACGCGCACGCTGCCAATCATCTGAAGCACAGTTCTTGAGCAACTTAACTTGTTCAAGGGGTAGAAAACCATCCCAGACGTACCAACCTTTTTCGGCAATGGAGTCTAACAACTTTTCTAGCGCCATAAGTTTTTCACTACGAGGAAAAAGAAAGCGTTATAACCAGCCTTTGCCACAACAGCAAATCAACATCTTAATCTTAAGGAACAAAATTAATTATTAAACTTATTACTTATAAATCAAGTTATTAAGTGATAAATCCAAATAGTTAAGCATTAATAGGTTGAAGGTGGTATAACAAAAACAAACCACAAGATTATTCATTGGGAGCTTCCTATGATCGTAACTACTACGCCTAATGTAGAAGGCAAGCGTATCGTTCGTTATTGCGGCGTTATTGCTGGTGAAGCCATTCTTGGTGCTAACATATTTAAAGACCTGTTCGCTGGCATTCGAGATATCGTTGGTGGGCGCTCTGCGACCTACGAACACGAATTGCAAAAAGCACGAACTATAGCGTTAGCCGAACTTGAAGCTCGCGCAAAAGAGCTTGGTGCAAACGCTGTTGTCGGAATTGACTTAGATTATGAAACCTTTGGTAAAACTAACGGAATGTTAATGGTTTCCGTGAGCGGAACGGCAGTGTTTGTAGAATAAGATATCTGTAGTGTAAAAATCCATTTTCATAGATGGTGGTTTAAGAAATGGAAGGCAGCTTAGCTGCCTTCTAAAATATAAACTTTTTAATTAGATTATTTTTAATTCATTAAACGTTTTTATTATTGACTAACTTCTTCAATTCCAATGTTGTTTTTTGCCCAAATTAACGCTTGAAGACGATTCTTGGCATTAATTTTCTTAAATACGTTGTGAAGGTGTGTTTTTACCGTATTTTCACTAACAAATAACTGTTCCGCTATCTCAATATTTGAAGCTCCACTACCAAGTAACTTAATTATTTGCTGTTCACGCTTGGTTAATTTTGAAAACATTTGTGAAGTAACAACTGAGTTTCCAGAACGATAGTGCAAAATATATTCTTGTGCTAAACGACGAGTTAACCACATTTCACCTTTTATAATTTTCCCCATTCCCTTAACTAACACATCAATGTCGTCATCAGCGTAGAACACCCCCGCCAAACACTGCCACTTAAATAAATCTTTGGCTTCAATCTCACTTGGACAATTTAGTACAACTTCTCGAGCTTCCGTACAACATAAGTGCTTGAAAGAAGCATAGTCAGAAAGAGCGTGATCATCGAGTCGAGCATAATCGATAAGGACTAACTGAGTATCTTGACAGGAAGGATTGTTTTCCTGCATCCACATATCGCAAAAAGGAGAAATTTCTATCTTTATTGGAAGCTTAGATTCCAGCGCATCTTTAAGTAAACGCGATTGCATGCAGACATCAGAAAGTAATCGTACGTTTAGTTTTTTGCTTTCTGTCATTATAAAAACTCCTAACCATAGACCTGACTTATGTAAAACTAACGTTGATAGAGAATAAGTCAATGGGACAAAATCCGCCTAAATTAATAATCATAAGAATCTGACAATTAATTTAATAAATTCATAAGGTTAATTATCTGTCTTATTTTTAAGAATGCATTTGAGTAGTTTAAAGAGCGATGTACGCTTAAATATAAAAAGGTATTCCAAATTGGAAAATTCAAAATATCACTTAATAGAAAATTACTTCTTTAGTCTTTCCGATTAGGAAAGAACAACTTTCCCAACATCCCTAATCTAATACTCCCACGTTTAAGCTAATATATAAAACATGATGTTCTAATAAATCAAATCCATCCTATAAGCGAGTTGTTATATTTTTATACAAAAACAATGCTTACTAGTTATCTGAAAACCAATTTATCGAGTACATTAACTATGAACAAAGCGCTACCTCTTTCTCTTCTCAGTTTAGTTGCCACCATCACCTCATTCAGCTCTATCGCAGAAGAGCAAGCTAGTGAAGTCCAAGATATGTCCGACCCACTCGCGGTGTTTACCCAAGGTGGTGTTGGTATTACTGATAAAGGTTTAAACCTTAAAGTGGGTCAAACCTACGATTCTGGTAAAGAAAACGTTGCCGCAATGAATGTGTTTGAGCTTAAAGGCATCGGTGGCGAGATGTTAGGTTTTCGAGATAACGACAAACCTATGTATGGTTCTGTTGACGACAGTATTGACTCTTTCCGTCTACGCAACTTCCAAGCAAACATCAAAAATGGTCAAGGTCGTCAGCTAGACATGACATATGACGTTGATAGTGAAACGTTAAATGCCTCATACAGTATTCTTCAAGCACTTCCTCAAATTGGTGGATTCTTAAACCTTTACCCTCTTGCAGGTGCGGGTGTGACGGTTCAAAACACCGAAGATGACGGTTATGAAATCCCAGGGACTTTTACTGTTGTCGGTATGTACTCTAAAGTGGCATTAACCGACAAAATTTGGATCAACTACAACCCAATGTATATGCACACACTTTCGGGTTCGGATACCTACAAGAATGGTAACTTTGCTGGAGACAACAATATCCTGACCCACGAATTTGCCATTTCTTATCAGCTAACACCTCGTTCTAATATTCGCTACTTTGCAAACTGGAATGAGAAGGTTAACTTTGGCGATGGCGATCATCGTATTGAATATAACTACCAGTTTTAATCAATGATTAGTTAACAAATTAAATTTACAAAAACGCTCATTTTCGAGCGTTTTTTTATTGTTGATACTTAACATGGAAACATTCAACAAGACATCAAACACTAAATACAACGAAGAGCGCAATTGAGACCCCAAGTTCTAGTAACTTACATTAATGCCGTGACCAACTAAAGTGGACCCCTCTAACCGCTGAAAGACAGATCAATTCATTTCACTATTTACTGTTATCAAAGTACGTATCTCGCCCAATAAAAAACGCCCAACAAAAGGTTGGGCGTTTTTTACTATAAGTCTAAACCTACTGGACTTTTACCACTTCTGGCATCGCTGTTTTGCCACTTTGAATATCTTCATCTGGACCATAGTAACGCATAATTAGATAGAATGGCTTCTTAGGTACTGGCAAGAAATTCGCGTCCTTCGCATCACCTTCTGCACTCATATGAATAGTGTAATAACCATCTTTATCTGCTTTCAGCGTTCTGTCACCACGACTATGACGGTTGATACTGTTATGTGCCATTAAACGATCATCATTACCATAAACCGTTACTGACCAAAATTCTGACACATTTGGAGCTTTAAAGCGCATCACGTAGTCGCCTTTGCTCCCGTCGAGCTTTTCACCGTTACCATCAAAATCTGTTTTACGATAAGAAGCCTCAACTGGTGGTAGCCCCCACTGACCTAAGTAAGTACCTTCAGCAAACAGTTCTCGATCACCGTCACCTAAAGTATCTCGTGTACCAAGTAGTGATCTTGCATCTGTCATTTGTGGAGCAAGTTCAGTTAGGCGCTCCATACCGAGTTTTTCACCAATTTTCGCTAGCTCTAACTGTTTATCTGTGAAATCTGTTTTACAAGCTTCAATACCAATAGATTTGTACTGTTCAATCCATTGCTTGTCAGCATCACCCATTGTGCCATCACACAACATTGTGTTAACTCGTTGAAGCCAATTTGAATCTTCAAATGTTAGATATTGACGCTCAACAGGTTTTGGACCTTTCTCGCCTAAATATGCAGATAAGGTACGAATTGTCCACTGGTCCATGTAGTTAAGAGCAACCTTCTCATCATCAGGTCCTACTGCCATGATACGACCCATTAGCTTTGTTAAGTTACTTTCAACACGAATTACTTCATCAACAGATGCTGGAACTTCACCATCCCATGATTGTGAGACAAACATGAACTGTCCACCTTTCGTACCACGAGTACGAGAACCAATCATTGCGTTAGTGTAATGCCCCATGTCCATAGTGTGTAGGATCCAGTAACGACCTTCGTCCATATCTGGAACGCTTACAATTACAGGTTCTGCTGCTACATCCAACCAACCCATAAGGTGCAGGGTATCATTGTTGATAGTTACGTGATCAGTGTAGCTATCGTCAGCAATGTGGCGAATATTCTTAAACTGATTCAACGGATAATCATCTTTTACCGCTGT
This sequence comes from Vibrio sp. Hal054, assembly GCF_037162405.1. Taxonomy (NCBI): domain Bacteria; kingdom Pseudomonadati; phylum Pseudomonadota; class Gammaproteobacteria; order Vibrionales; family Vibrionaceae; genus Vibrio; species Vibrio sp. Hal054. The sequence continues at coordinate 842,774 of NZ_JARLUT010000002.1, forward strand.
CTCGTAGAAAAATTTATACGCTTCATCAATTGAATATGCGTAGATATATGCATTTTTTGCCAGTTCTTGCTCATTTTGAGTTAAAGGAGCCGTACTTGCGCTAGCAAAAGCACCCGTGCTCAACAGAGCAGCACTTAGGGCAGCGGTAAGGATTTTAGTTGTTGTTTTCATCTTTGAGACCTACTTGGTATCTGAATTGATGAAACCACTATAAATAGGCGATGATTATATTGGAAATAACGACTTGGTATTCAGTACATATCAAATTTGATATAGTTCAATCAAGTCAACGAACTAGAGCTACTCATGATTAATTTCGACTACAACTTGCTGAAAGTACTCTCAGTTTTGCTAGAAACACAAAACACAACCACCACTGCAGATAAGTTAACCACCAGCCAGCCGGCAATTAGCCGCTCGCTGAAGCGGTTAAGAGAGTTATTCGCTGACGACCTACTGGTACGCAGTGGAGGGCAGATGACTCTTACACCAAGAGCGGAAAACCTCAAAACACAATTGCCTGAGATACTCGGAGCCATTAATAAATTGGTAGATCAATCGGTTAGGTTTGATCCTTCGACAGAGACTCGTAACTTGAATATTGCGATGAACAGCTCAATCGGCCAATGGTTTGCGGCTCCTCTCGCTCAACACCTCTCTGAGAAGGCTCCTCTCATTAATTTAACCATTGAGGATTGGACAGAAACCACCACCCGCAAAATCGATGCTGGCGAGATTCAATTCGGAATTAACTATTTTCCTATGGAGTTGCCAAAACACTTTGTGCAAAGAAAAGGAGGAAGAGATCACTTCGGTATCGTTTGTAGCAAAAAACACCCGCTCGCAAACAAGGTGATAAGCTTAGATGACTTTACATACTACCCATTTGCAGTCCACATCATCAAAGATTGGAATGAGAAAGAACAACATATTTCTCGACTGTTAAGACCTTTCAATGTCGAACCGAGAATCCAATTACGCACCACTCACCTAAGTGTAATTTTGGATGCTATTGGTAAGAGGGATTTACTTTTTCCATGCTCAACACACTTAATTGACCAACTCGATGACCGTTATACAAGCATTCAGATGCATGAAAGCCTTCCGATTCTAGAAGGCCACTTTGGCTATGTGTATGGCGTGAAATGGCGAAATGAGCTTATTACTCAATGGCTAGAAGAAACGATCAATACATTGATGCTCTCCTTGGGTATTCAAGCCAACTAACTCTACATCATAATAAAAAACCCTAAACATAGTGCTTAGGGGGCTCATAAAAACTAACGATAAAGTGTGTTGTTGCTATGTTCTATAGAGAACTTTTAGCACATGCCAACCGAACTTCGTTTTTACTAGCTGAGGGGTGAGAATTTCACCTTGAAAGCAAGCTTTATCAAACTGTGGCACCATTTGACCCTGACGAAATTCGCCTAGGTCTCCACCTTTTTTACCTGATGGGCATAACGAGTGCTTCTTTGCCAGCACCTGAAATTTGGCGCCCTTTTTAAGCTGCTGAATGATATCTTCCGCTTGCTCTTTGTGCTTAACCAAAATGTGAAGGGCTGCTGCGGTTCTTGCCATTTCATTCTCTCCTCATTTCTAAAGCGCGAAGTCTAACCTAAGCTAAAGGGACACGCACCCCACTTTTTGAAAACTAAAATAGAAAATAAGCGTCTAAATCAATGCCACCCGTTGATGATATGGCAATATGCGTTAGTATAGTTACCAGTAAAGTTATTGAAGTAGTACCACTATGGCTAAGACAATAAGTAAGGCAAATCAGTCACAAGGGATGTTAATGTTCACTTTGAACCTGCAAAAGCAGCTGTTCGCTATTGGAACATTAAAAGTTCGCGAAATTGTGCCCTATATGCCGATGACTCAGATCCCTTATTCACATCACCATGTGATAGGTACGGTCACGTTTCGTAATTTAACGATACCAGTGATCGACATGGCTGCTGCGATTGGTTTTCGACCTATTGCCCCAAACGAGTACGAAAAAAGTTATTTAATCGTTACTGATTGTTTGCGTACCGTCGTGGCGTTTATGGTTCGCAGCATTGAAAAAATCATTGACTGTAACTGGCGCGCTATTGAGTCAGCGCCAAGCACCGCTGGTAAAAATGTTTTTGTTACTGGGATTACACGTTACGAAGACAAAATTGTTCAGTTGCTCGATGTCGAATTACTGCTTTCAAAAATTTACCCGCAATATGAATCGACCAAGGTACCAATGCTGACAGACGTAGAACGTGAACGTCTTAAAGCACTAAATATTTTACTTGTAGACGATTCATCGATTGCCCGCAAACAGTTATCGGATGCGTTAGACCGAATTAACATCCCATACTACGTGTGCAAGAACGGAAATGAAGCGGCTGAGTTTATGAAGAAGATGGCGAACGAAAACAACGCTATCGACCTACTCGTCAGTGATATTGAAATGCCAGGCCTTGATGGCTATGAGCTTGCGTTTGAAGTACAAAATGATAAATCACTAAGCCATGCCTACATCATTCTGCACACTTCACTATCAAGTGAAATTTGTGTCGACAGAGCTCATCAGGTTGGCGCACATGAAGCACTTGAGAAGTTTAATGCAACAGAACTGATTGAGGCGATGTTGCGAGGCGCAAAGCGGTTAGAATCTCAAATGGCTTAATACGCCGATATGCTAAAGACAGATAAAAAATGCAACCTGTGCGTTGCATTTTTTATTGGTCAAAGAGAAAGCGGGAAACATTAAGGCATCAATAATTGAAGCGCTTCCCTATCTGATTTTTTCAGCTTACTCACGACTAATCGGAATGATCTCAAACACAGATCTTCTATCATTTCAGGTTCAACATCTCCGTCCAAAATGACAGAAATCCAGTGTCGTTTATTCATATGATAACCCGGTTTAATCGCATCAAACTGGTCGGTAAGAAACGCGCCGTCTTGAGGCTCGCATTTTAAGGTAACGAACGGTTTTTCAGTATCGAATGCAAGATACGCAAACATTTTGTCGCGTATCTTAAAAACTAAAGGATCCGGCCCGAAAGGATTACTCGCTTCAGCCTGCGGTAGGTTGTTTAAATACTCTTCTAAACGCTGCACATCCATCGGTTTCGCCTTCCTTCTTAATCTTCGAATATTTTAAGCCACAGCTTCAAACATTGACCTATTTGTTGTTGTTCTGCCTTTGATAAACCAACCACAAGTTCTTCCTGAGCCTTTACATGTTCTGTGACCAACGCTTCAACCAAAGCCAAACCATCTTCCGTCAGCTCAACTTCGATGCTACGTCGATCGGCTTGGCTGTGCTGGCGAAGTATAAGGTTTTTACTTTCCAACTTATCCAATCGGTTTGTCATAGCTCCCGATGTTAAAAGCATAGAGCTAAGCAACTCAGAAGGTGTCAGCCGATAAGGAGCACCAGCTCTGCGTAAAGTCGCAAGAACATCAAACTCACCCATTTTTAAATCATATTTCTTGTGAACTTCCGCTATTCGGCCTTCAAGAATCTTAGACAGACGCATCAGGCGTCCTATCATAGCCATTGGCGTCGTGTTGAGATCCGGCCTCTCTTTACCCCACTGGGATACGGCTCTATCAATTGCATCCATTGTTTATAACTCTCTCTTTTTCATTGCCTTAAAATACTTCAATGTAAAGATACTTTACAATAACTAATTTTTGTTTTAGATTTCCTCCCATTGATATCTTGATATAAAGATACTTAACATGAACATTTTATTTGCCATGATTCCCGCTTTCTTTTGGGGAACCACATACGCTGTCACACAATACACCCTAGCAGGTTGGCCTCCGCTGCTGCTCGGTGCTCTGCGAGCTTTGCCTGCAGGGCTAATCTTGCTTGCTCTAAAACCAACTTTTCCAGCTAAAACAAGCTGGAAGCCTTTGATTACCATCGGCCTTGTAAATATCGCGGCTTTCTTTAGCCTGATATTTGTTATGGCACTGACGCTACCTTCTGCTATTGCTGGTGTCGGGATGATCTCAGTACCGGTATTTGCTATGGCATTTCATTGGATGTTTAACCGCAGTGCGCCATCGAAAATTCAGTTAACTAGCGGCGCATTGTTGGTGTTTCTCGCATGGCTGCTGTTTGACCCGAAATCCATTACATTAAGCCCCATTGGTTTGATCGCCATGTTGGCGGCTATCTCATGCATTATTTACGGTTCCTCTCTGACAAAAACCTTGGGCGGGAAAATTGACTGGTGGACAGTTCTGACATGGCAACTCGTCATAGGCGGCATAGCACTCTCGATTGTGGCCTTGATTCACGCGAGCGTGCATCCACAGCCATACGTTGATGCAATACAGTCCTTCTCCACAACCAATCTTGGTGGGTTAGTCTGGATAACGTTACTTAACACCGCATTTAGTTATAGTTTGTACGTGTGGCTGTTGCAGCGTATGTCGATTGTCGATTTTACCTTTGGTGGTATTGCTAACCCAATTGCAGGGATTGTCTGTGGTGGATTGCTGATGAATGAACTGTATTCACTTCATCAATACGGTCTTATGGGCGGAATGATTATCGTATCTCTGTTGCCTCAACTCGTGGTGTTACTGAAAAAACGTCACGCCACACAACTCGCGTTACAAAAATAAATCGTTAAGAAACATTCACAGAGCCTTGCATCTTGTTTGATAACCATTTGATGAACAATCACACAAGTGCATTGCCTCAGTAATAAATACTTAAAGTATTCTATGCGGAAAGGCTCAAATAGGCGTTATTTTTGGAGCGCAAAGCGTTGAATTCCGCTACTCTTAGCGTATTACTTTCGACGCATTTATTTATATTAAGAAATGAACGAAGACGAGTTTAAAAGAGCCACTTCTAATCTTAAAAAGGCAGTACCACTTATGATGAAGCATCGCATCGCTGCGACGCCATCGAACTACGCCTTGTGGTATACCTACGCGGATAATACGATTCCAGAGTTGAACCAAGAAATGGATTATATTCTGGAGAGTTTTGGGTTTTGCCCAGCCGCCACGGGTGATCAGCTGTATAAAGATTATATTGCTTCAAAAGCAGAAACGAGTATCCACGAGCTAAGACAAAACGTCGAATTGCTGGTACATGAAATTTCTAGCTCAATGGATGATACCTTGTCCGATGCGAGCGCTTTTTCGCAAGTCATCGATAAAAGTTTTTCTAACTTAGAAAAAATGCAAAACGAGAACCTTTCCATTGATGAAGTCATGGGCGTTATTCGTCAATTGGTCAATGAATCCGAAGATATTCGTCATTCGACACGCTTCCTCAATAAACAGCTAAACAGCGCTAGCCAAGAGATTTCTCGTTTGAAATCACAGTTAGCTCAAGTACACAAAGCGGCTTTGTTTGATAGCCTTTCCGGTTTATATAACCGCCGAGCATTCGATGATGATTTGGCGTCATTGATGCAGTCTGAACAGGCACTCAGTCTTATCTTTTTGGATATTGATCATTTCAAAGTATTCAACGATGAATATGGTCATCTGTTCGGCGATACTGTGATTCGCGCAATTGCAAAACGGCTGCAAACCAGTTGTCAGGGTGGCATTACGGCCTATCGCTACGGTGGCGAAGAGTTCGCGTTACTGGTTCCACACAAATCTTTGCGCGTAGCGCGTCAGTTCGCTGAAATGCTTCGAACATCGATTGAAAGGCTCAACGTGAAAGATCGCCGCACAAGCGAGCAAGTAAATAGTATTACCGCCTCTTTTGGTGTTGCAGAAAAAATGCCCAAGGACACGTCTGAAACACTGGTTGAGCGTGCAGACAGAAAGCTTTATGAAGCGAAAAAAATGGGTAGAAACCGAGTCATGCCTTTCTAAAAAGACAACCATTCATTAAGTCAAAAAAAACCTCCCGAGTTACAGCGGGAGGTGCTCGCAGAGCTTAAGACAGGTTGGATAGAGTACAGTGAGATTGGGTGAGTTAAAGACTGAAGCTATAACTCAATACGTACTCTTCACCACACTTCGAAACGTATTCTTTATCCTCACTGCACGCTTGAGGCTTACCACGCTCATCACCTTTTACCAAACTAATCCAGTGGCGCATCGCTACAGTTGGAATAGAAGTCTCGTCGGTTTGCATAAACGTTGTACATGTTTCTAATTGGATATCTTCAATCTCCACCAGCTCAATACAACCCGTACCTCGATGACAACCTAGCGTCACTTCTACATGGCTACCGCTGCCATCACGGAACAATATTGAGCACGGTTTTTCTTTGTTGCCGATATAAGCAACAAAATGTTTAGGGTGCTTCAAGCCACTATGGCGGCCATCTTTAAAGTACGCCAGTACATGGTTGTAATCGATCATGTAGCTGGTCACGTCTTGGTGAGAACCACTTTCCAGAGGGAACAAACGGTCAAGCAACTGTTTCGCTTTCACTTGTTTCTCTCGTGATTGGTGCGCACTGACGGTTTCGACGGCGAACACTGCTTCAGCGATAAATGGTTTATGTTGTTTTTGAATTTCAGTTTTATCAAATGTCAGCATATTCATCGTCTTTTCCTTATTGGATTAAGCCCTTCCTGTTTGGCAACGCTATTACCTATTTTTGCTAGCGATAACCAATCGACTGGGTGTCTTTGTTCAAAAATAGTCCCAGTTCATATTTCTCAAACTTGTGTTTAATTTTTATTCAAGTTTGTGACTGGGTTAATTTGTAGACTAGCGCAATTTTACATACAATTTCACAACAAAAATTTTACAATGTGAATTTTACAAAATGGCCGTGTCAAAAAGCTTAGTTAGACAATCTCACTTTTTGGGTACCAAGGTGAGAAACCTGAGAAAACGCAACCACTTAACCATGGAAGATCTTTCTGCACGCTGTATTCGCATCAATTCAGAATACGCGCCTTCGGTTTCCTACCTTTCAATGATTGAAAGGGGAAAGCGTGTTCCGAGTGTAGAAATGTTGAAAGTCATCGCGGAAGTTTTCCAAAAAGATCCCGCTTGGTTTCTTGATGATGAGCCCGAGCAAACCGACATCACCCCAGAAAAAGGCAATCGAGGTGGAATCAGTGGTATGGCTCTGGAGCCCAGCTTCTTATTTTCCAACGATATTTTACAGATTGCGATTCCAGAGATGCTTTCTCAAACCGGGATAACTGGCAAACAGTTCGCCCATTTGCTTATTCGAGCTCATCAGGAAAGTCTACAAAACCACTTCCCTGATTTAGAAAGAGCCGCAGAAGAGATAGGCCAGAAACGTCTTAATCTCGCGGTTGAAGACCTGTTTGATATCGCCAAAAGTTTAGGACTCAACATTCGCTGGGTGAAGAGAACACCTCATGATGTTGTTGATGAACTTGGAGTGAGCGCAAAGCAACTCGTTACCTCTTTTTTGAGCCACCAGATACCATTTACCTCAACGAAGTCTTGCGACAATACCCGACTCGCCTCAAATACGACTTAGCGGTGTATATCGGTCATAACGTGCTGCACAGCAAAGATGGGCTGAAAAACGTTTTGTCGGTCGGACATTCAAACCGTTGGGAAGAGCAGCCTAATTCTCAGTCCAGCTCTGAACTTAACTCTCAAGATATCCTTCAGGCATGGCGTGATTTTGAATCCAGCTTTTTCGCTGGCGCACTGCTTTGCCCGAAAGTCCCTTTTCGTCAGCTACTGGATAGAAATGGTTATGAAATCGATGTGCACAAGAAAGCGGGAGTGTCGCCTTCTGTAGCGATGCGCCGCATGACGGTGGTTTCTCCCTACCCACACTGGCATTACTTTGATGCTTATGGTCCGGGTAAACTCAAAGCGGTTTATCGCGGTAATGGTATTCCACTGCCTTGGGGAAACATGCGTAAGGTTCACGACCCTTGTCAGCACTGGGCAGTATTCAGACGTCTAGCCGAGCCTCAAGAAGGGAGTTCCGCGCAAATCTCTATCCTCAATGTGGGTGACGAACCAAGAATCTACTGCTGTGAGTCAATCAACGTGTTAGACGCCGCAGGAAATACACGCGTGCTCTGTGCCGGAGTAGATTTAAACCCAGCAATCGCGGCACAGGGCGGTGACGCAAACTCCATTGCTGAAGAGTTGAAGTCTTCTTGTGTCAGCCAAGGCGGTACAACCATTATTCCAACACATATTAAAAAGGATTTAAGAACTATCGCTCGTATCCTCAATATAAACTGGATTGAGAGAGGTATTGAAGGAGATGCGAGGCTAATCTGTTCACGAGGTGCTGTGTGTCCTAGAAAACCCAGCTGTTATGCCAAATGCGCTGATTCAGACGAAGACTTGATATGAAATCTCTTCTTCCGACATGAAAAAACAGATAAAAAAAAGCCAATCACAATGCCCGTGATTGGCTATAGATATGTGTGAACAAAATAAATTCACTAACAACGTCAGTTGGCTAGGTGATCCTTGGCTTAAAAGGATCACACTACATAATGCAGATAGTGTGCCAACTTTATTTTGACCAAAAATAACCCATTTAGTACATAAAACATGCCGTTTCATTACAACCAATGTCATAACGAAATTGCATAATGCGAAATTTTGCAATTTGCAACGTAAGACGTTACGCAAATTGATGTAAGAATCGAATGATTAAACCAATCTATTCTTGACAGCATACATGGCTTCATCGGCCGCTTTGAGCATGTCGTCAATATCAACAAATTTGGACTGATAGAGTGTATAGCCAACGCTGGCATGAATGTTTAGAAGCGTTTTATCGTAAATAACTGGAGAATCAGATATCGCCTTTTCTATGCTCTTGCTGATGTTCTCCAAATCTGAAACCCGATTAATGCGCGGTAGGAGTATTAAGAACTCATCTCCCCCATTCTCGATACAATATCCGAAGCGCGAAGCGCCGATAGTATTCGCTCAGAACAAGCAATAAGAACTTTATCTCCCGCATCGTGGCCGTATTTATCATTGATGGATTTAAATTTATCCAAATCAATGTTCAAAATGGCAAAGCTGTTCTTCCCTTTCGATTTTTCTGCCAACTCAAAAAAGTGTTGTAGTGTGAACATAAAATAACGGCGGTTTGGTAACTTGGTCAGCTCGTCAAACATGGCGCGTTCATTTGCAATTGTGTAAAGGCGATAAATGATGAATGCCAGAATGATCAATATCAGCAAGAAAGGGTAACCTTGTAAACGAATGATATTGCTTTGATACCAAGGGAGCTGATCAAGGAAATCTCTCTTTTCTGAAGCTGCGATCACCCAACTTCCGTAGGGAAAGTTCACTACTTCTGTTGCAAACGCATTATCAAAAGTACTCAATTCACCAAAGAATACGTCACCTTGATCTCCAGAACTATCAATGCCACGAATAGCAAAATTGTAGGAATAGCCGAAAGTCTCAACACCTGATTCAGAAAAAAGTGAATCCCAGTTAATAACAATGCTGCATACCCCCCAATATTCGCTATTGATTGGCGGGTCGGTAAAGATTGGAACGCGAGCTACGATGGCTTTGCCACCTTGTACTAGATTCACCGGTCCGGAAATGAAGATATCTTGGATTTCTCTGGCTTTATTTATGGATTCCCACTGTTGCGGTACCGTTCTGTAATCCAAGCCAAGAGCCGCTTGATTGCCTTCTAACGGATAAATGTACTTAATGACATCGTTGGGCGCCAAACCCACAACTTGAACGTGTTTCCCTTTACGCAGCACACTCGCAGCGACCTGAGGCCAATCAACAATATCAGCATCTGGACGCAATGTGACCAATGCCTGTAGGCCATTGGTAGCGTATATGTCGGACAAAATAGAAGCCTCGAGACGAAATCGAATCGACAACAGCTCTTCTTTAGCTCGAGTGTACAGCCCTTCTCTCATGAAATTTCGTTGGCTAACATTGAAAGATTCAATCAAACCAGCAAAAATCAAAAGAAAAGTCAGTAGTAGCGTTCTAACTATCCATAGCTTGCCTGAGATAGCTCCCATGCAACGTTCCTTCAACTGTGCAGTGATTAAAACTACAGTATTATTATGTCGCACGTAGATACGACGACGAGCTTTTTAAATGTAATACTGTTTGACCAATCCCAAGCCAAATAATCGTACATCTTAATAATAATATTATGGATATAACTTATGGAATTTGCGTTGTTTCCCTTAAACGAAAGTGACAACAATTGGATAGAGCCGCAAAATGCGCGCCTATTTTATGCACCCAATTTTCTATCGGAACAACAGGCAGACCAAAGTTTTCTCAACCTCAGAAATGAACTGGATTGGCAGCAGGAGAAGATCCAATTGTTCGGAAAACACGTTCTGCAACCTAGATTACAGGCTTGGCACGGAGACAAATCCTACACCTACTCTGGATTATCTATGCAGCCTCAACCATGGACACCTACCCTGCTGGAACTGAAATCTCGTTGTGAAGCCGTCGCTAAACTTAATTTCAACTCTGTGCTGGCTAATTTATATCGCGATGGACAAGACTCTATGGGTTGGCATCAGGATAATGAAACTGAGTTGGGCATCAATCCAGTTATTGCCTCACTTACCTTGGGTGAATCTCGCCGATTTGTTTTGCGTCATCTCTCCACCAAAGAGAAATACGAAGTCGAACTTGGACACGGTTCTTTATTGATTATGGCGGGTGAAACTCAACACTACTGGCAGCACAGCGTTCCTAAAACAGCAAAGCCCAAAGAAGAACGTATTAATCTCACTTTTCGTCACATCAGTTAAACTGCGTTAGGAATTCACATACAACTGACTCATTGCTCACACAAATTAGTTAGCCACCATTAATACTAGCGACAATCATTTTTTCAACTTCATAATCATCATGTTATTACGGAAGAAATACATAGCGTTTGGTATCGGAGCTTCACTACTTCTGCTTTCTGCTTTGTCCAATTGCACGGAAACCACGCAACTTCAAACTCAGCAAGAAGAAAAAAGCGACCAGTATTTCGCCGACGTTATTCGAAACACCTATGAGAGTCAGCTTTATACATTGCCCGCTTTTAAGGAAGGTCACTATGCACTGCGAATGTATCGCCAAACGTCCAACGAAAAATACCAAGCGGCGATATGGAGTGATCTGGCTAGAGTCGCGAGTCGGTTAAACCGCTATGCAGAAGAAATTCACACTCCGGAACAGATCTATATGCATAGTCAAAAGAAGCTTACCGGCTACTTAGACGAAACAGATGAACGATCAAAATTGCGCTATACCGTCACCAAACACAATCCTGAATACCTCTATTTGGGTGTTGGCCTCCTAGGCTCTATGGCTCGCGCTGATGAATATGGCTTAAAACACAAACAAGATGCGAAACTGCGTGAAATTATTCGTCGTTACGACTTTACCAAGTATGTGACAGACCAAGGCATGATCAAAGCGTGGGCAGCGCAACTCGCCAATCAGGTGTACTGGCTGAAGCAACTGGGTGAGCAGGATGTTGTAGCGCCGTTTATTGAAGCTTTCCGCAATACCTATCCGGACAGTGAAGATGAACACCTCACCAATCAACAGTTCGGCAATAAGCTCTACGGTATGACACACATTATATTTGCTGATTCACAGTACTATCAGCATGCTGTCCCCGAAGCAGAGTATCAATGGATCTACGATTATTTTCGCAACAACATCGATACGATTTTGTTGAAAGCCAAAGAAGATATCATTGCGGAAGTTGGGATATCTTTTCTTCTCGCAGGACTAAACAATGACCCAGTGGTAGAAAAAACCAGACAGCACATCAGAGATGCCATCAATCGCGATCAAGGCATGATTCCTTCCACTTCCGGTGATTTCGATTTGAGTTACGGAGAACACCGCAATGTTCTGGCTATTATGTTACTTGACTGGCAACAGGTGAACGCCATTCCAACAATCGAAAAACAGCCGCAAATTTTTGCCAGCCTGCCATACGGATTGGTATCAAAATAAAAATCACCACTGCCCAAGGCAGTGGTTTAGAGCTGGCAACCCAAGGCGCAAGTTATTGCGCCTTTTGCACATACTCTGCCGCTCAACAAAGCACTTTTTATTTTCCATTTCTGTGTGTACAAAACAGATTTAGACAGCGATTAGCGACCTTCCCAAACTTTAGCATGAGCTAAAACAACCAAGTTTAGCTAGAAAAGTGAAAGCCATCACAAGATTTTTCACTCTTTTGGCCTTACTTCCATTTATTTCTCCTAGACTTTAACCGAGTTGGTTTGCATCTAGGACGATTCTAATAATGAATAAACTGATGGGAAATCAGTTAAAGGAGATGGCGGAGATAAGTTCAGTCAGAAAACACAAAGTAATATTATTAAGTTCGCTCTTATCAATAATTGTTTTTACTCTTTACGGTTATCACCATCTAACGAACAATAACTTTATCTTTGGTTTTCTGTGTGCAGCTAGTCTATTCGTCACAACAGCTAATCTGATTTACCTGCTAATTGCAAAGGACGCTAAATATACCGACGTTATCCTCACTTCAGTGTTGTTAACACAGGCATTTATGGTTTTTGTCTATGGGGCAGAACTAGAAAATCGTCTACTGTGGGTATATCCGATACTTGCGGCGATTATCTTCATCAATACCTTTGTAGTGGGATTGATCATTAGTTGTACCTGCTGCACATTGGCAGGCATCGCCATTTACGGCCATCTTGTCTTAGTAAGCAGTGACATGCTAGCTGCTGAACGCTTTTTCATCAGCCTTATTGCCATGTGCGCAGTATGTAACACTTCATCCTACTTCTACGCCAAAGCAATAAACTACATCACCTCACTCTACTTAGAAGGGATTGAAAAACTTGCCTATCGAGATCATTTAACAGGTCTAGCGAATCGCTGGAGCTTTGAAAATTGGGCAACAATGAAGCTATCAGAAATCCCCAAAGACGGGAGAGTTACAGCATTGGTCTTTCTGGATATTGATAATTTCAAACACATCAACGACAGTTATGGACATGAAATGGGCGATAAAATTCTAAAGAATTTTGCACACCGAATTAAGAATAACGTCCGTACACGAGACAGGAAAACCAACAAGGCTGATTTCTCTATAGCGAGATATGCTGGCGATGAGTTTGTATTGCTGCTTTATGATGTGAAATCGCTAAAAGATCTCGATAACATTCTGTATCGGATATGCCATCTTTTTGATAGCAAATACAAAGATAAACAATTACTTAGTAATGTAACCATTAGCGTGGGTGCCGCACTCTACCCTCAAGACGCAGACAACCTTTCAGAATTAACCCGCTGTGCTGACAAAGCAATGTATGCCGCCAAACACAATGGCAAAAACCAATATTGCTACTACCAAAATGTCGGTAACTATCAAACACAGCTGTTGAACTACCCAGATGGAAAAGTCACTCCGATACACAGAGCTACTGAGTTAAATACATAACCCCCAGCGCCAATAGCGCAACAAGAACCATAAACATCGCATATTGATGCGAGCTTCTTTTACCCGTTTTCGGTTTGGCTTCTTTTCTCTGTTCAGCAAAACGCGCTCTGCGAGCAACTTCAATTACAGAAGGCGCTTCGCTTTCTTCTATAGCCTCTCGCTTTTTCTGTGCTTTATTTGCTGCACGAGTGTATCTGTGTAACTGATCGACGGTAAGGTCGTCATCAGGGTCGTAGCGAGGGTTCTGGTCGTTATGTTTAGGAAGAACTGCCATTGCAACCTCCTCGTTCATTTCACTTACAATCAAAGTATAGACCAAACGTGAAACCGACTAGAAAAGTGCGAGGCCATATAACACTCATTCGAAATTATTGAATGACATCCTCGACTAACACCTCTCATCCTTTGTTTAATCCTCTACTACAATTCGTGCATAGAAACAAAAGGTCAACCGACCTCATCTACCCTATAAAGTTACGGTATAAAAATTATGAGTACACAACGTGAAATCCGCCAAATCATTCCAGCGCAACCAACTTCAGACGGTGATGGCGTAAAAATCAAACGCGTAGCTGGTTTCAACAACGCCTCTTTTTCTCCGTTTTTAATGGTGGATGAGCTTAAATCAGACCAACGTAAAGATTATGTCGGAGGCTTTCCTCCACACCCACATCGCGGAATTGAAACACTTACCTATATGCTAAAAGGCCATTTTGAGCATAAAGATCATATGGGTAATGTAGGTTCGCTTCGCTCGGGTGGCGCTCAATGGATGGCAGCAGGACAAGGTGTGATCCATAGTGAAATGCCTATTATGCAAGATGGCGATTTACACGGTTTCCAAATTTGGATTAATCAGCCAGCGCGCGACAAAATGAAACCAGCGCAATACCATGATTTCCAACCTGAAACCATTACAGAATTCAGAGATGAAGAATTAGGTTTATTGCGAGTATTAGCAGGTGATATCACCGCTAACGGTACCGATTTGCAAGGCCCACTGACCAGAACGGGTGTACCAGCTACGGTTGCTGATTGGCAAACAAATGCTGGCAGTGCAGTTACACTGCAAACACCTAAGCATCACAATGTTATGCTTTACGCCTACAAAGGCAGTATTAAAGTCGGTGAACGAGTTCTAATGCAAGGCGAGTTTGCGTTACTGTCTAGCGGGGAATCATTTTCTATGACGGCGAACGATACGAGTGGTGTGTTGATTTTCAGCGGCGAACCAATCAATGAACCTGTGGTTCACTATGGCCCATTTGTAATGAACTCAATTCAAGAAATTGAACAAGCGATTAATGATTACAACTCAGGCTTATTCCAAACCTATTAATGATTCAATTTGAAAGACCGCTTTGGTTTTTCGATGGCTCGTTGGTTACCGCAATTTGTGTTGTAAGCAACGAGCGCCCAAACAAAAAGAGAATAATCCACTGCCCATTCCTTTTTGCTTTGCCACACTAGTGATTTAACTAGTGTGGCTTTTTCTGATTATAAGTATTCGCACAGATAAGCAGTATCAGTGTCAACTTTGACTTCAAATGAAGCATTGCCTGCCACTTCAAATGCGTCACCACTTTCAAAAGTGGTCCAGTCTTTGTCACCAATTCGCTTAATTGTGAGAGCGCCTTTTACCACTGTCATACACTCTGGGTTACCCGTACTAAACGTGTAACTTCCCGGCAACATAACTCCGACAGTGACATCTTTATCTGCGTGCGTAAAACCTAAAGACTTAACAGAGCCTTCAAAATAAGTGTTTTCCTTAATCATCGTTCTTCCTTGTAAATTATCAATTGATGGTTGATCCAGCGACAGCGTATTGTTTTAACGCATTACCTGTTTTGATTCAAGACGCAAAATACCCAGATTATTTTTATTGAATTATAAATAAGCGCGTCACCCAGCTCGCATTCACGTGTCACACTTGGTCACCCACGTTGTGACTTTTGGTTATTGTCTGTGCTGTAATACACGCCAACCACAATAGTGAAAAAGCGAAATCCGTTCACACACTTTCAAACTCATGCTATTTGATGGTACTTTTAGCAAGCCGTAAGAATGAACTTACAAAATGAACAAGCAGTCGGAGTCGTAAGGATCGGTTGATCCTAAGAATCATATGTCAAAAGAAGCATTATTTAAGTCAGTATTTGCCACTACCTTAGGCGTCGCAGCTTTGCTGTGTGGGGCACTCATTTACTTTGGCTACCAAGCTTATACCAACCCATCCCAAGTATATGGCTCTTGGATTGAAATTAACGCACCAGGCTATCGTACTGAAGTACTCACATTGAGTGACCAAGGTGTGTTTCGCAATCACCGCTTAATCAGCACAAGTTTTGAATATGATGGTAAGAACATCAAGATAGAAACTGGGCAAGGCCGTTCTGTTTATGCGTTGGCCGGAACAGAGAACTCGCCACAATTAAAGCGAATTCAGCCGGCATCTCCAATCCAACGTTTTATTAAACAAGGCTTTGAAGATACCGTTGATTCAGAAAGTGCAGCGGAAACGCGACGCAGCGCAATCACCAGTCACTTCGATCAGAACTAACCAGTCAGCACTGTATCTTCCGGATATTTCAACAGCGTTGGCTGTGGTGTCGCAAGCATATACGCCAATGTTAGCGGCCCGATACGACCAATGATCATCACTACCACCATAATGTATTTACCCGCTTCAGAAAGTTCAGCCGTTAACCCTGTTGAAAGCCCGACGGTGGCAAAAGCTGAAATCGTTTCAAACAAGATATGATCAAAACTGGCGTTTTTTTCGGTAATCATAAGCAGAAACATAGCGATCGTTAGCAAAGCACCACTGACAACAATAATCGCTAATGCCTTAGTTACCGTTGGCCAGTTAACTGTACGTCGGAACATCACTACATGTCTCTTCTGACGTAAAAACGACCACGTAGCGACAAACGCTACAGCAAAAGTCGAGACTTTAATCCCGCCTCCCGTTGATGTGGAACCCGCACCAATAAGCATCAAAATGATCATCACCAGCAATGCCGGACGAGTATATTGAGCTAAATCGACACTGTTAAAACCTGCGGTTCGAGCGGTTGCAGACTGGAAAAAAGCCGCTAACCATTGCGATTCTAAATCCAGATTTTGCATGGTGTTTGGATTGTGCCGTTCTAACAACCAGAACAACACGGTGCCTATAAACAACAAGGTCGGCGTTGCAGTTAGCATTATTTTGGTATGCAAACTCAGTCGATGTAAGCCTTTACGCCAATTCGTCCAGACATCACCAACAACGGTGAATCCCAACCCGCCAAAGATAAATAAACTGGCAAGAGTAATAATTACTAAAGGATCGCCCACATAGCCCATCATGCTGTCCGAAAACAAGGAGAAACCGGCGTTATTAAACGCTGATATGGCATGAAAAAGCGCGTAAAACAGCCCTGTTGACCACCCTAACTCGGGAACCCAGCGAAACGATAGAATCACAAACCCGATAAATTCTGCGATTAAAGCAAAAGTGATGATTCTGGTGACCAGTCTGCGCAGGTTAATCGCTCGGTCTTGGCCCAGTGCATCTTTCGCCAACGCCTGTTGGTACAAGCTCAGGCGCACACCGAATAGATACAGAAGTACCGCAGACAGAGTCATCTGCCCCAGCCCACCAACTTGCATTAACGCCATCAATAGAATTTTGCCCGCTAAGGTAAAGTGTTGCCCTGTATCAACCACACCAAGACCGGTCACACTGATTGCCGAAGTTGCGGTGAACAGCGCATCGGCAAAGCTTAAGCCGGAAACAGAAAAGACAGGGAGAGTCAGCAAAATAGCGGAAGGTATCAGAACCCAAAGGAAGCTGAGCAAGATAATCTTCGGCTCAGAACTTTTCTTTTCATTATGTTTTTTATCTAGAGGATAGAAAACACCGCTGCGAAATAGACTCATAAAGATTTCAACTTAGCCATTAATACGTCTTTAGGGCCGGCGACAATTAACATGTCCCCAATTTCCATCACTTTATCAAGATCAGGATTTTTGATGATTTCTGGGCCACGTTTAAAGCCTAGAACCTGAATCTCATCATTTTGACACAAACTCAGTTGCCCTAGAGTTTTGCCCATCAAGCGAGAACCAATCACCACTTCGGTCATGGCAAGATTGCTGCCTAACTCCTGAAATTCCAAGACTCGCTTATCCAGCATCTTGCGAGCTACGCGAACACCCATATCGCGCTCGGGCATAATGATGTGGTCAGCGCCAATTTTTTGCAGAATCTTAGCGTGAAACTTGTCGTTCGCTTTTACCCAAACAGACTTCACACCCGACTCTTTCATCACAAGCGTGGTAAGAATCGATGCATTCACATCCTCACCGATTGAAATCATCACCATGTCGTAGTCACTGAGCTTTAACTCTTCCGCGGTATCTTCAAGCGTACAGTTAGCGACAACCGCTTGAGTGACAAACTGCGTTGCAGCTTTGACTTTGTCTTCATTTACATCAACAGCCAGCACTTGTGCACCAGCGTCTGCCAACTCTTGGCAAACCGATAAACCAAAACGCCCTAAGCCGATAACGGCAAATTGCTTATCACGAATTTTCATTTTATGGCCTTACTGACTCAAAGGGTTACTCTGCGCTATTGGCGCTAACCAAACAAATTAAACCATTACCAAACTTGTTGAATACTATTGGACGACTTTTTAGTTAGCATAGAATGCCTTTAAAAATTCGCCACTTAACTCACATAATCTAGAGAACAAACCCACTTTCTGTTAATTTAGATGAGAAAAATGACATCAAATTTGGATAGTTATGAACGAATTATTAACACAGCTTCAAACTTCTCAGTACCTCAAAGGCTGGGATAACAGCGTAATTTTCATCACGTTAGCAAGTTTAATTGCTTGGGTGATTTGGCGATTCGTTTATAACCACTTATCCAATATCAGTGAAAAAACCAAGTTTCACTGGGACGACCTAATACTACATGCCTTAAAAACCCCAATCAGTACTTTGATTTGGTGTTGGCCTGCAACCATATCTCTTGGATTGCTGCTGGATGATAACATTCAAAGCAAATTCAGTTGGTTAGCAACAAGTAAAAAGCTCATGCTTGCGGCTGTCTTCATTTGGATTCTGATTCGCTTAGCCATCAATATCGAGCAATACCTCCTTCAAGACAAGAGCCGTGATGAAACAACCATACAAGCCGCGAGTAAAGTGGCCCGTCTCATCATCTTAACGATAGGTTTACTCACGGTGATGCAAACACTGGGGGTAAGTTTGCGAGGCTTGCTGACCTTTGGTGGTGTCGGTGGTTTGATCGTCGGTCTTGCGGCCAAAGATCTGCTTTCGAATTTCTTTGGCGGGTTGATGATTTACTTCGATCGCCCTTTCAAAGTAGGAGAATGGATTCGCTCTCCAGACCGCGAAATTGAAGGCACTGTTGAGCGTATTGGTTGGCGTATGACCATCATACGCACATTCGACAAACGACCACTTTATGTACCGAACTCTGTATTCAGCAACATTATTGTTGAAAACCCGTCACGCATGAAGAACCGCCGCATCTATGAAACCATAGGTTTGCGTTATCAAGATGCCGATAAGATGGCAACGATTGTGGCTCAAGTTCGTGAAATGTTAGAAAACCACGAAGATATCGATGCGCAACAAACCTTGATTGTTAATTTCAACGCATTTGGTGCTTCATCCCTCGATTTCTTTATCTATACCTTCACAGAAACCATTAACTGGGTTCGCTATCACGAAGTGAAACAGGACGTGATGCTGAAAGTGATGGATATCATTCATCAAAATGGTGCGGATATCGCTTACCCGACTCGCACACTCATGATTGAGCCAAAAGAAGCACCTCTGTTCGACGAATGATCATTAACCAATAAGATGGATTGTAACGGTTCCCCAACTTACTCAAATAAATAAGGGGAACCATGATATTAAGGACGATTTATGAATAGTACGGCGATGCCGCACCACACTGTAGGCTCCAAACCACGGCTTTTTTGGCAAGGCACAGTTGCCATGCTGCCTCTCAGTGTCGCGGTTCTTCCTTGGGGTTTGCTCGCGGGTTCCTTTGCAATTGAGGCTGGGCTTAACCCCTTTGAAAGCCAAGCGTTGTCGGCAATCTTATTTGCGGGTTCTGCTCAATTAGTCGCAACAGGTATGATAAAAGCGGGCGCAGGCTTAATGACCATGCTGATCACCACCTTCTTCATCACTTCGCGGCACTTTCTTTATAGCGTCTCGATGAGAGGAAAAATCAGCCCACTACCTACCCGTTGGCGTGTGATTCTCGGGTTTCTGCTTACTGATGAACTGTTTGCATTATGTGGTCAACAAAGTGAAAAACAGTTTAACCGCTGGTATGCGTTGGGTGCTGGTTTTAGTTTCTATCTAATCTGGAACTTAGCCACTTTGGTCGGCATTGTCGCGGGAAGTTACATTCCGTCGCTCAATTCTATTGGTTTAGAGTTTGCAGTTGCAGCGACTTTTATTGCAATTGTTATCCCAAACGTTAAGAGCATTCCGATTCTTATTTCCGTAATTACCGCGTTAATACTGTCTGTCACTCTGACAATCTTTAATGTAAACGGCAGCTTAATGTATGCCAGCGTTGGCGCTATGTTAGCAGGATATTTCAGCGAACTAACCTTAACGAAAAAGACGCCAAGCAACAAAGAAACGGGAGATAAAGCATGATCATTCTCTCCATCTTGGCCATGACTTGTTTGGTGTTCCTCAGTCGGTATTTATTTCTTGAACCCAGACTGCCACTAAGACTTAGCCCGGGCGTGCAGAAGCTACTCAGCTATTCCAGCCCAGCGGTATTAACGGCAATTTGGGCACCGATCGTTTTTACGCACGACAGTCAGCTTAATACCTCAGTCAGCAACCCCTATCTTTGGGCTGCGGTTCTGGCTGGCATTATTGCTTGGAAAACGAAGAACGTACTGCTCACTACTGTGGTGAGTATGGCGGTATTTCTGGTGCTTAACTTGGTTGTTTGGGGATAAACAAGAAAAGGGAAAACGAAATCAGTTTTCCCTTCTCACATCACCCAATATGGATGACAGGTAAGAAGGGAAAGAATTGCCGATTATTCAGCCGGCCATTCAATCTCGATAAGTGTGGTATCGCCGCTTTTTAGACGACCTAGGAAAACATCGCCGCGATGAACTTCTCCCACACCTTGTGGAGTGCCTGTCATGATGATGTCGCCATCAAACAAAGTGGTGTAAGACTTTAATTCCTGCAAAATGACATTGGGTTTGAACATCATTTGTTCAACACCACCCGCCTGTACTCGAACGCAGTTGATCAGTAGCTCCAGATGCAGAGAAGCAATATCAATCCCTTCTAGCGGTATAAAACGGCTGAACACTGCTGATCCATCAAAAGCCTTTGCACGTTCCCAAGGTAGACCTTGTTTTTTCAATACAGATTGCTGTTCACGCTTGGTGAGGTCCAAACCCAAACCAACCGCAGCATACTTACCATCTTTAATCATGAAACAGATCTCTGTTTCGTAATGTAGAGTCTCCTGATGGAAAGCGTTCAGTATCGAGGTTACGCTGCTGTTGGGCTTGTTAAACACCACCATTTGATCAGGAATGGCATTATTTAACTCTTTAATATGCTCAACATAATTACGTCCAACACACACCACTTTTGACGGGTAAATCAGTTGCTCATCTAATCGAACCGAGTTCATTTTTCTTCCTTGAACATTGAATGAGCACAAATTTTATCTTATCCATACAATTCAACAACTAAATTGATGGATCTGTTACTAGAACTAAGATCTTTGACCCGATTTTCCAAGTTCAGGACAACTTCGCAATGACCTTTTCGCAAAGTGTTTTTAACGAAATCAGGTCATCCAATTCAAGGTCAAACTTACATAGCATAGCGTTGGGTACTGATAATGCTTTTTGCTTTAGTGCAAAACCTTCATCCGTTAGGAAAAGCTCTCGCACACGTTCGTCAGACTGACCACGTTTGCGCATCACAATACCTTTGTTTTCGAGACGCTTTAACAACGGAGTCAATGTTCCTGAATCGAGGTGCAATCGCTCGCCAAGAATTTTTACGTTAATACCGTTTGTCTCCCACAGTACCATCATCACTAAGTATTGCGCATAGGTAAGATCGAGAGCATCAAGCAATGGTCGATACGCACGAATCACGGCGTTGGCTGCGCTATACAAAGGAAAACACACCTGTTTATCAAGCAGTAGTAGCTCTTCTGTAGCAAGTGAATCCGTATTCTTGCCTGTTCCACAATGACTCATGTTTCTCTCTCTCAAAAATAAATTGTGCACAATATACTTGCATTCGACCTAAAGATCGATTTAATATTGCAAACAATTAGATTGCACACAACATATATTAAGGTGATAAACATGGCGACTATCTACACAACTAAAGCAACAGCACTAGCAGGCCGTAACGGTAAAGTTTCAACAGATGACGGTTTACTGTCTGTAGACTTGAGCTACCCAAAAGAAATGGGCGGTAACGGTACAGCGACAAACCCAGAGCAACTATTTGCAGCAGGCTACTCAGCATGTTTCTCAAACGCGATTCTTCATGTTGCTCGCGAAGCAAAAGTTGCGCTTAAATCCGCACCAGTAACCGCTGAAGTGGGCATTGGTCCTAACGAAACTGGTGGTTTCGCTCTAACTGTTAGCCTAGATGTTCAGTTAGATCTTGAAGAAGCGCAAGCGGTTGAACTAGTGAAAACGGCTCACCAAGTATGTCCTTACTCAAACGCAACTCGTGGCAATATCGCAGTTGGTCTGACAGCGAATGGCGTAAAAATCGCTTAATTTTTAGCATGTGTATTCAACAAGCTCGCCAAGTGCGAGCTTGTTTTGCAAGTCACAATAATGACAACAAGTTGAAATCAAACCGTCACGTAATCAGTCTACCTTTAGACGCAGCAAAGAAATTGGGTCAGATACTCTATGTATTTGTCACTCACAATGTTTGCTTGGTTTAAATACTCCCAAGATAAATCCTTTTGACCAAACATTCGTTTGGTCTTTTTTTTGCACCACATCACAGCGTTGTGCGCCATGAAGATGCACATGACGTTATTGTACAAACACGCAACATTTTCATAACCTATTGTAAATTAAGAAAAATAATTGTTGGCACAGTAAATGCTTTATAGAAAATACAAATGCAGGCAGCGTTTGTGCTTCTTTTCAGTGATAAGGCAGAAATCACTGGTCACTTCATGTTCTTTCGACCTCCTTCTAGGAGGTCTTTTTTTATCTGTAACTTACCTCAAAGATTCTGAACAGCTTCAACAGATAATCGACATTGGTTTCACTATAAATAGAACGTATGATTCACCCTATTATCTACTTTGTATAAGCATTTCAAATGAACGGAAAACACCAGCCAATCCATGGCGCTTTTTGGATGTTAACAGCGGGGTTAGCTTTTGCTGTTGTGAACAGCGTGACGCAAATTGCGACCATCAAGTTCGGGCTTACTTCAACTACGGTGGCTTTGATTCAATACGCAGTCGCTATTGTGGTTATCCTTCCCTATCTCAAAACGCTGGGCATTCGCCGATCTTTACGTACCCAACATTTTGGTTGGCACGTATTTCGTGTTTTCCTAGCCGTAATCGGTATTCAGTTATGGTTATGGGCACTCGCCTACCCTGTGCCTATCTGGCAAGGCATTGCTTTGCTGATGACTTCTCCACTATTTGCCACCGTAGGTTCTGGCTTAATTCTGAAAGAAAAAGTGGGATTCGCTCGTTGGGGAGCAACGCTGACTGGCTTTATCGGCGCAATGATCATTCTTGAACCGTGGGCTGAAGACTTTAGCTGGGCAACACTGCTTCCTGTTGGCGCTGCGTTTTTCTGGGCATGTTATTCACTGATGGTAAAGAAACTCTCTTCCGTCGATAACCCGTCCACTATGGTTGTTTACCTGTTGCTGCTGATTACACCGTTTAACCTGCTTTTGGCTATTCCTGAATGGCAAACACCTGTCGGCGGCACGTTATGGGTATTACTTATTGCTGCTGGCGCGATGACAGCCTTAGCTCAGTGGTCGATAGTTAAAGCATACTCTGTAGCGGATGCGTCCTTCGTACAGCCTTTCGACCATGCAAAACTGCCGTTGAATGTTCTTGCTGGCTGGATGGTTTTCGGTTGGGTTCCACCGGGTAGACTATGGCTTGGGGCAATCATTATCATCTTGTCTGTCGCCTTCATTACTCAGTGGGAAGCAAAAAAGAGCCACGTTGAAATAAAAACCGCCTGAGTTCGTTCTTATGTTGTAAGTGATCAAGCGAAAGTTAACTGGGTATCTATCAGCCATGACAAAGCCAATTAAAATAACTTTATATCGATGGGCAGGCAGCTTCGGCCCATTTAAAGTGAACATTCCGTGCGGTGAATGCACACTGACAAAAGACATACTTCTCGATACGTTTAAAAACGAACTCGTAGACGTTCCTGTTGAATTAGAAGTGAAAGACTGGCTATCGCATTGGTGGGAACCTTTGAAGCACGGAGCTTGGCACGCGCCAATTGTTATCCTTGAAGGACAAGTCGTGAGCCAAGGAGAAGCCCTAAACCGAGGTCTGCTGGTACAAGCTGCGATTAAAGAATGGACAAAGCGTGACTCGTTGAAGGGCAATATCGTGTTTGGTAAAGAAACCTGCCCTTACTGCGCCAAAGCAAAACAGTTGCTGGACAAATCTGGCATCAATTACCAGTACCATGATGTGGTAAAAGACAGCGCGGCGCTGTACAGAATGATTCCCGAGGTGAAAGCCATTATCGGAGAAAAAACGCCCGTGACGGTTCCGCAAATATGGATTGAAGGCAACTACATCGGTGGATGCAGCGATTTAGAAACATGGTTAGCGCAACGAGATTTGAACCAAGAAAGCCTATCGAACGGCGAAAATGTTCATCCGATTCATCGCAAAGAGATTGGCTAAAACCATCTTCAATCGAATAAGTAAAAGCCCTGAGACTATTAACCTCAGGGCTTTTTAATTACTGAAAGATTTTCTTAACAAACATCTTTATACGCGATGATTTCTTCGCTTTAGCTTTTCCGTAAAGCGTGTCTTTCATCACTTGCTTTACAACCATTTCACCCGCCACCATATAGGCTGATGCTAATTGAAAATTCATAGGTATCAGCGAAAACTCAGTTAGCTTCTTTTAGGCTGCTTATAAGTTTTGCCAGCCGCTTGGTAGGTATCTTTATGTTTAACATCAAAATGGATATCAAAGAACCAAGCGACAAACTTAATCACATCATCACCTTCATTCATAATGTGCTCGACAAACTCTTGCTCTTCGCCTTGTTCATCCTGCTGCAAAAAGACGTGATAGATGCGCTGTTCACCATCAACTTCTGCTAATGCAAACTGACCTGTTAACGACTGAGCCGCTTCCGCAACCTCTTTATCTTCGCTCGCTTTTAGCAGCTCCAGAGCCTGAGGCAGGTTCTCTTTCTCACATAAGCCTTTTACTAAAGCTTCAAATTCGTTTTGCTGCATAAAATCTCTCCTCAATAAAGTACGCGGCGGATTATATACGTAAAGCGGCAGGCAACGCATCTTCACGTACATCTTTAAAACATAGATAGTTAAAACATAAAAAAGCCCCATCAAACGATAGGGCTCTTGAAACATTAATGAACCAACGACTAACCTTCTTGAGGAACGTCTTTGGTATTTGAAGCAAGCATGCTCTCTTTCGAGTCGAGAATTTTATCGAGCTGATCACGTCGAGCAAGGAACACGGACATCTCCTTTTTCGGCACCGAAGTTGCCATTGGGATATTCGCTTTCATTGCATCAACCGGACGACCACGGACGATCAATTCATAGTGCAAATGCGGACCAGTTACACGCCCTGATTTACCCGACAAACCAATGCGTTGGCCTCGAGTTACTTTCTGTCCTTTACGCACCAGTATCTTGCTCAAATGCAAATAACGAGTGCTATAGGTGTTGTCATGTTTAATCACAACATAGTTACCCGCATACGGATGGTTACGAGTCATGATCACTTCACCGTCACCGGTTGACAGGATTGGTGTACCTATCGGAGTCGCGAAATCCGTACCATTGTGCGGTGCATACTGTCCAGTAACAGGGTGATGACGATTAGGATCGAAGCCTGATGACATTCTCCAATGTGTTTTTGTTGGATAACGTTGAAAAGCACGTTGAAGACTGTTGCCATCTTTGTCGTAATACTGACCATCTTTGTATAAATACGCAGAAACTTCACTATTACGGCTATAAATTTTAATCGCTTGAATTTCTCGGTTGCCTGTCAGTTTTTCACCGACATACTGACGAGATTGCACCACTTCAAACTGGTCACCAGCACGTAAATCTCGGCCAAAATTCACTTTATCCTTCAACAACGCGACAATTTGATCGATCTCAGCACTGCCCAAACCAACTTTATTTGCAGACTGTGAAAAACTACCCTGAATTTCACCGACAAGAGCAAACTCTTTCCATCGGCTAGGTAAAGTTACGTCCTTATATTCAAAACTTCCATCTTCAACACGCGAATAAACCGCTCGCTCAACCAAACTAAACTCTAACTCCATCTTCGCCAGAGTTCGTTTGTTATCGCCTGACCAGAAACGCAGTATGTTGCCAGGCTTCAGTGTATCCAGGGCCAGATAGTTTAAGTCGGTTTCCATTATCTTCATCAGCTCTTGGTAGGAAAAACCAAGCTGATTAAAGATGCTACTTAAATTATCACCGGATTTGATTACATATTCGTAATCAGGAAGTGGCAAACTCTCTTGCTTTGTCTCGCCAAAAATCGATTCTACTACGTCTGATTCTTGGATAGATAAAGCAATACGTCGCTGATTTGACTCAGGATTTGACGATAACAAGATGGCTGCAGCAGCTACAATAGGTAACCCTAATGCAAAGGCTTTCTTTCTTTTTGAAAGCTCTGAAAATCGCAAAATAACAGATTTTGAAAGCACAACCTTACCTGTGTAAATCATTTAAAAAGAGGCACAGATTAAGGCTTTCTTAACAAAAAGTCATTATTGAGCGAGTAAAGAATAGTAAAAAGGCACAAAAGTGCCTTTTTAGAAGTATTGTTTATAGCGCAAGTTTAGCCTTCAGTAGCCAATCAACATTACTTTTAACTATATGGTATCTAAACGAATTTATTGGTGTGTGGATACCATGCAGTTATCTTCGCCATAGCCATTGGGAATATATTGATCAGCCTGTGGATCATTCACCCAAAGTTCTTCGTCTAAAAGATAACGGAACTGGTAATTAGAATCTTTTGGTAGGCGGGTTTTAAACTTAAACACACTGGATTTTGCAACTTTCTTCATCGGCTGAGGCTGCCAATCAAGAAAATCAGCAACAATAGCGACATTCGATGCGACATCAGGTGCATCCAGCTCAAATGTCACTTCTACTTCATCTTTTGTCTTAAAGAAACGCTTATTAATCATGTCAAACTCCATTTTTTGCTCAAAAAGTGTTCTGCTAGGCAAATGATAGAAACTCAAAAATAAACTTTCAACTTCAGCCAAGAAGTTTCCTCAAACAACTGAGTATCACTAAGCCATTATCCTACTATGCACCTACCCTGCTGAAACTGCGTTCCTAATTGGATAGAGATAGCTGATATTTCTCCGATATCGAAAACAGTATAGACACAGATTCCGTTGCTGCCTCAGAAAAAGCCACATTATTTTCATGGCTTAAAAGTGTCACGGTTACGTTGCCACCATTTTGTACCAACGATTGTACATCGACACGATCCCCTAAAAGCTGGCTGCTGACCATCACCATTCGAGATCTGAGTGAGTCATATTTAAATAAGGCTAAATAGTTGAATACGCCTGAGCCCTGATTCGAAACACGAATCACCGAAAGATAACCATGTTGCTCTTCAAAGCCTTCCAACTTAAGCATTAGTTGAGTATCCAATGCGACAGAGCCACGCTCGCTTCCCGAATCATAAGTGCCGCCCACCCAGCGCTGCTGCTCATCCCAAGACTCAATAAATGCAAAGCTTGGGGTTTCAGGAACCGGAACGGTGATTGGGTTGGGTACGTCCAATCCAAACACTGCTTGAGCAATCGGATCTTTGTGTTTGGTTGTCGTGGGGAATTTCGCCATGATTTCTTGATCAGACAATGAAAAGCGATAAACACCCGCCACAACAACTACGACGAGTAAAACAATAGGAGTGAGCAAAATCAGAGGAATAGGTAAAAGGCGTTTTTTCATAATGTTTGTAGTTTGATGTTTTATAAGGCGCGAACACTATAACCCAAGCTCTCTGACATTAAGAGTGTTAAGCCAATAACCTATTGGTAAAAATTCATTACGAATGCCTCACACGAGTGCAACTTTTCCTCTGGAAAAGTGCTTTTTTTACCTAAATTTCGCTGCAAAAAATCTATCTGAATCCTACCTTTACAGGATATGAAATGAGCGTAGAATCAGACGCCGTTCGATTACCACACCATTTTTAAGGCTATTGATATGTTTGCCATCTATGAATCCCATAAAGCAGGTCTGCTTAAAAGTAAGAATTGGTTAAATAATTTAAGTGCGGGATTGATTGTCGGGGTGGTTGCTCTTCCTTTAGCGATGGCATTCGCGATTGCATCAGGGGTGAAACCTGAACAAGGTATTTATACCGCGATTATCGCAGGCTTAATTGTCTCTATCTTCGGTGGTTCGCGAGTTCAAATTGCAGGTCCTACTGGTGCATTTATCGTTATTCTGGCGGGAATTGTTGCTCAGTATGGCGTGAGCGGCTTGCAAGTCGCGACTATGATGGCGGGGGTCATTCTACTGATTCTGGGTGTAACCAAACTCGGCAGTATTATTCGTTATATCCCAGATCCAGTTATCGTCGGCTTTACCAGTGGTATTGGTGTCATTATTTGGGTCGGTCAATGGCAAGATTTCTTTGGTTTGCCTCAGATCAGCGGCGCGCATTTTCATCAAAAACTGATTTCTATTTTCCATGCGTTCCCACAGTTTCATTTAACAACGACCTTATTGGCTTTATTGTCTTTGGTATTGGTCATTGCAGCGCCTAAGATTCCAAAGTTATCACGCATTCCGGGGCCATTGCTGGCACTGGTGGTGGTGACCACATTGCAGTATGTTGTCGGCTTTGAAGGCGTGCGCACCATAGGTTCAGCTTTTGGTGGTATTCCGCAAGGTTTACCAGAGCTTTCCGTCCCTGATATCTCCTTTTCTCAGATTATTCAGTTAATCGGTCCTGCCTTTGCTATCGCTATGCTTGGCGCGATTGAATCTTTGCTTTCTGCGGTTGTTGCGGATGGTATGGCGGGCACTAAACACAACTCAAACCAAGAATTAGTGGGCCAAGGCATTGCCAATATCATCGCACCTATTTTTGGTGGTATTGCAGCAACAGGCGCTATTGCCCGCACCGCGACCAATATTCGCAATGGCGGTAATAGCCCGCTTGCAGGCATTATTCACGCCTTAACACTTGTCGTTATCTTACTCGTTCTGGCGCCACTGGCAGTGAACATTCCATTGGCAACACTGAGCGCGATTCTATTCGTCGTTGCTTGGAACATGAGTGAGCTTCCACACTTCTTAAAGTTGGTAAAACGCGCACCCAAGGCTGATGTGGTTATCCTGCTTATTACCTTCAGTTTGACTGTATTCGCAGACCTAGTTGTGGCGGTAAACATTGGTGTGATCATCGCGATTCTTCACTTTGTGAAGCGTATGGCTTCTAGCGTGGAAGTGAAAGCACCTACGGCGGAAGAGTTAACGCCTGATTTGCAGCGTCATGGCAAGAGTGCATTACCGCGTGAATTAGCTATTTATGCACTCGATGGACCGTTCTTCTTTGCCGCAGCCGAAACGTTTGAACGAGTGATGACCAGCATTCAGGAAACACCAAAGATTCTGATCATCCGTTTAAGATGGGTGCCATTTATGGACATTACCGGACTGCAGGCTCTCGAAGAAATCATCGAGAACTTCCATCATAAAAATGTCACTGTGCTCATTTCAGGGGCGAACCCACGCGTGACACAAAAGCTAGACAGGGCGGGAATTATTCATCTTGTAGGTGAAGAGAATGTGTATAAGGAGTTCGACGATGCGTTGCGCGTAAGCTTAAATGCCATCGATAAAATTTCATTAACAAATACAGACCCAGCCTAGCGCCTAAAGGCAATATTCTTCCTCTGTCAATCCTCATATTCTAGCTCTTGGTCTAATAACCAAGAGCTTTTCTTTATAATTCTGTAACTTATATAAACCCACCCAGTTTTAGCCCGCTTCTAAATCCACAAGTCTGTGCCCAATATCACATTAAGCACACAAATGATTTTAAACAAATCCTTCACCAGTGTAACAATAACGAAACAAATCACCATGATTTGCCATTCTCAGAGTGCAAAGGAATGAATATTTACTCTTTTTTGATGAATAGTATTGCTTAGACATCAAAAAATAGATATTCTCGCGCCAATGAGTAAATACGGATGTTTAGTGAATTAATATACCAAGGACATGGTGTTAATTGACTAGTAGTAACACGAGAAAAATAATGCAAGATAACGCTCAAACACTAGATACTCCAGTAGAACAGAAATCTTCTGGAAGTTTATGGATGTTCCTGATCCCTTCTCTGATCGGGGTGTTCCTATTTATGGCACCGATCAGTTATGACGGTTCATTCACCATTCCTGTCGCTGTATTAGCAAAATCATTACAAGCTTTGTTTGGTGACTCTTTAGTTGCAATTATTACCACTATTATTGCATTTATGTCGGTTGCTTCTTTTGCGACGAAACTTTTCAAACCGGCATTCATTGTTGAGAAGCCATTCTTAAACAACCTATTTAACCCTTCTTGGTTATGGTTAGCTGTACGAGTCATTGGCGGTGCAGCGGTAATCATGACTTTCTTCAAAGTTGGTCCTGAAGCTATCTGGGAAGGAGACACAGGTGGTTTAGTTCTGGAAAGCTTATTACCAACGCTATTCTCGGTGTTCATTTTTGCCGGTCTGCTACTGCCACTACTGCTTAACTTTGGTTTGTTAGAACTGATGGGCGCGCTACTAAGCAAAATCATGCGTCCTCTGTTTAACCTACCGGGCCGCAGTGCAATTGACTGTGTGGCTTCTTGGTTAGGTGACGGCAGCGTAGGTATCCTACTGACAAGTAAGCAATATGAAGACAAATTCTACACTCAACGTGAAGCCGCTGTTGTCGGTACAACCTTCTCAGCAGTATCTATCACGTTCAGTCTAGTGGTTATTGCTCAGGTAGAATTGGAACATTTATTCCTGCCATTTTACGGCGCTATCTGTTTAGCTGGTTTTGTTGCGGCGATCATTATTCCTCGCCTGCCACCATTAAGCTTGAAGAAGAACACTTTCATTGATGGTTCAAAACCTGATGCGGATGCAGATGCGATTCCAGCAGGTCACTCGTCTTTTTCTTGGGGTATGGAGCTTGCACTAACGAAAGCTGGCCAAGTGAAATCATTCAAGTCGGTGTTTGGCGAAGGTATTCGTAACGCTATCGACATGGTATTCGGTGTACTTCCAGTTGTTATGGGTTTAGGTACTGTTGCTCTTGTTATTGCTGAATACACCTCTGTGTTCTCGATTCTAGGTCAACCATTTATTCCTTACCTAGAGCTATTAGGCGTACCGGAAGCGGTTCAAGCATCTCAAACAATTGTGGTTGGCTTTGCAGACATGTTCATTCCTGCAATCCTTGCAGCTTCAATTGATAATGAGATGACGCGCTTTGTTATCGCAGCAATGTCTGTTACTCAGCTTATTTACATGTCTGAAGTCGGTGCGCTAATGCTAGGCAGCCGTATTCCGGTTAACTTCGTAGAACTATTTGTTATCTTCATTCTACGTACATTAATCACACTACCGGTTATCGCTGGTGTTGCACATTTGATTTTCTAATTTCAGACTCGCAAACAAAAGGCTTCACTCGTTGAAGCCTTTTTTATTCCCTTGTGCTGAAATGATATAAAACTCCCTCCATATCTATCCCCAGAACTTCATTCACCTCATTGCATAAAACCCCAGTTATTAGTCCTAAACAACCTAGCTTAAGCACTATAAGTCTTAATAAAAAATAGAACTGGCTAGATATGCACCGTATAATTTCGTAGGAAAACTCTTAATAGATCGTTTTGCAGACGATTTATGTACAAATAGCGCTCAACATATAAAAGTGAATGAATGGAATGAAACGGATTTTAGCTGCTTCTCTACTCTTTATTAGTACTTTCGCGTCTGCGTATGACTTAACTGTAAGACTGCCAGATCAAGCACCAGTTGTACTGTCGATGCATCAGCTCAAAAGCGAGTTACCTGTTGTGAGTTTTACCACTAGCACTCCTTGGGGAAGCAACCCTGACGCCGCAGTCTTTACTGGTTTCACCATGATCGATTTGTTGAGTTATTTAAAAACCAAAGATGTAGCCAGTGTTTCCTTTATCGCTTTGAACGACTACTCATCCACAACTTCTATTGATGATTTGAAGCGCTACACTCCAATTGTGGCTTACGCCATTAATGGCGAACCCATGCGAGTACGCGACAAAGGCCCATTCTGGTTTATTTACGATATGTCAACGTTTCCGCAAACAGATACGCCGGAATACCACACTCAAATGGTATGGCAACTTAAAGAGATATCGATTAAATACAAATGATTGCAGCCTCTCAAAGTAAGCAGTTACATCCTTTAATTCAACGAACAAAGACGTTATTACTGATCGTCTCTGTTGTTTTAATGATCGCTAATCTCTATACGCTAACTTCAACCAAGGAGTTAGCTCGTTCCTACACCTATAAGCAACATAAAGCCACTTGGTTTTTGTTCTACCTAACCAAAGAATTTACAGAGCTGGTATCTATCATGCCTCATGCTCTCGATACCCCAGAAGATCTCGTAAATGTGAAGCTAAAATATGAGCTTACTTGGAGCCGTTTTGATCTAATTTTGCATAACAGCGAAGCGGATGAATTCTTAGAAATAGACGGCACGCTGCACTACTTCAAAAATACATTTGACCATTTCAAGCTACTTGAATCCTTATTGGTGAGCGTCAACGACGAGCAGTCACTCGCTAACTTCACAACGAGAACCGAAGCTCTTTATCAGGACGTGATTCAATACATTAACGATAACTTCAAAATTCAAAGCCCTATGTATTTAGAGCAGAAGGCGCAAGCTGAGTATGTAACCAATATTCAATATGCACTCATTCTGCTGCTGTTTATATCCATCGGCTTGGTGAGTTTTATTTGGTACAAAGAGGCTCAATACCATCGTTTGTTAGCGTTAACGGACCCGCTGACCGATATCGGCAACCGATTGTCGATGTTTCGCTCCATTTCACATCGACCTAATAGTAGTCATTACTCGCTGTTCCTGTTGGATCTCAACGGTTTTAAAGCCATCAATGATGACTTTGGGCATTTGGCTGGTGATTCTGTTTTACAACAGGTAACCAAACGTTTGTCTCATATTCCGACCTTCGATTATGAACTTTTCCGTATGGGTGGTGATGAGTTTGCACTCATTATTAACAGTGTAGAGCCGCTGGAACTAGAAGGGATGAAAAGTCTTATTGAGCAGTGTTTTGAACACGAATTTGTTGTCGGTGACAATCAATATCGCGCTTTAAATACCAGTATTGGCGTCAGCTCCTATCCAAATGATGCTACCGACATCAACCAATTAATTCACATTGCCGACCAAAAAATGTATGTAATGAAGCATCAAAAAAAGGCCCCTCATTATGAGGGGCAAGGTTACCATCGCTTTATAGTTATATAGTGTTAGCCAGTAAGCGTTGTCAGTGATGACATCTCTTTGGTGAATGCGTTGCGATTAGCCGAAATCACCGTTCACGTAGCCTTTTGTTCTGTCATCTTTTGGTTGACTGAAAATCACCTGCGTATCGTCATGCTCAACTAACTCCCCCATCAGGAAGAATGCGGTGCGATCAGAAATACGACGCGCTTGCTGCATTGAGTGAGTAACGATAACGATGGTGTAGTTTTTCTTTAACTCTTCCATCAACTCTTCAATTTTGTGTGTTGCAATTGGGTCAAGAGCTGACGTCGGTTCGTCCATCAGGATCACATCCGGTTCCATTGCGATAGTGCGAGCAATACATAGACGTTGCTGCTGACCACCCGATAAACCAAACGCGTGTGACTTCAAACGATCTTTCACTTCATCCCAAAGCGCTGCACCACGCAGTGAACGTTCTACCACTTCATCAATATGTTTCTTATCTTTCACACCTTGAGCACGCAGACCGTACGCCACGTTTTCGTAGATGCTCATAGGGAATGGGTTCGGCTTTTGGAAAACCATACCTACACGAATACGGATATCTGCAACATCAACATTGCCATAAATATCCTGACCATCCATCTCAAGCTTGCCTTTGATGGTGACGCCTTCGATAAGATCGTTCATGCGGTTCAAGCAGCGTAATAGCGTTGATTTACCACAACCAGATGGACCAATCAGCGCCGTCACTTGACGAGTAGGAATTGGCAGGTTGATAGATTTCAGCGCTTGGTTTTCGCCGTAGAATAAATCCAGATTTTCAATATTAAATTTGTTCATTGTCGTGTCTCTTAAATTCTGTCAGTCGTATCGGATTAGTAAGTTGCCGTGTTGAATCGCTTAGCG
Source organism: Vibrio sp. Hal054 (assembly GCF_037162405.1). NCBI lineage: Bacteria > Pseudomonadati > Pseudomonadota > Gammaproteobacteria > Vibrionales > Vibrionaceae > Vibrio > Vibrio sp. Hal054. The sequence goes on from NZ_JARLUT010000002.1 coordinate 876,904, forward strand.
ATTAACTTGGTAACCATGTTGATGAGCAACACAACAACAATCAGCACAGTGGCTGTTCCGTACGCTTGATTCCACTCTTCAATCGTGAATAGTTCAGTTGTCAGTTTGTAAAGGTGAACCGTCAATGTTCGACCTGAATCCAAAAGAGAATCAGGAACACGAGCTACCATACCTGCGGTTAAGAACACCGGTGCTGACTCACCGATAACGCGGCCAATACTCAAAATGACAGAAGTTAGAATACCTGGGATCGCACTTGGCAAAATGAGACGCCAGATGGTGTAAATTTTTGAAGCGCCAAGACCATAAGAGCCTTCGCGATACGTTTGTGGTACCGCCATTAATGCTTCTTCTGTGGTACGAATGATCACTGGCAGAATCAGGATACTTAGGGTTAATGCGCCCGAAAGAATCGAGAATCCTAAACCAAGAATCACAACAAAGAACGTCATACCAAACAGACCAAAGATGATCGATGGAATACCCGCTAATGATTCGGTACAGAAACGGATTATCTTCACCAGCTTACTGCCGACTTTGGCATATTCGGTAAGATAGATCGCCGTCATGATACCCATCGGTGCAGCAACCGCGATTGAAGCTACCACCATATAAATGGTTGAGATGATCATCGGGAAAATACCGTGTTCATCACCAGTACGAGTGTAGTCGTCCGTGACGAATGCCCAATCCACGTGTTTTAAACCGTTAGATAGGATGTACCAGATAATCCAGAACAGAAAACCAACCGTTAAAGCCGCCGCAAGCCAGATAAACGCTCTTAAAACGTTGTCTTTAAATTCACGTGCTTGTTTTAGTTTTGCGCGATCCGCTCTTTTTTGATTTGCGAAACTCATAGTCGTTACCTCGCTTTCTCACGGTTTAGGTACAGAAGAGCCGCGTTAAGCATCATGATAAACACAAGCAACACAACACCGGTTGCATACAGCGCGTTGGCGTGAACGCCACTGGCATAAGACATCTCAATAGCAATGTTTGCCGTCAAAGTACGCGCAGAGTCAAGAATACCTTCAGGCATTGCTGGCGCGTTACCCATCACCATGATGATCGCCATGGTTTCACCAAGCGCGCGGCCAATGCCCAGAATCACACCAGTCATAATGCCTGAACGTGCCGCCGGGACGAGAAGTTTGAAAATGGTGTAGATGTTTGAAGCGCCAAGAGCCAGAGAACCTTCTTTGTAAGCACGGGGTACAGCTCGGATCGACGTTTCAGATACAGTGATTACAGTTGGCAGAATCATCACACCAAGAACAATAATCCCAGCTAGGATTGTGTTACCCGCCGGTACTTGGAAAATGTTCTGGATTAGTGGAACGATAATGACTAGGCCGAAGAAGCCATAAACAACCGAAGGGATACCCGCCAATAATTCAACCGCTGGGCGAATGATGTCCGCAACACTTTTAGGAGCAATCTCTGCGATAAAAATTGCCGTCAGCACACCGATAGGAACACCAACAATTACCGCTCCGAAAGTAGAAACAACCGATGCCACAATCATGGTAGCCACACCGTATAACGCCGGTGGTAACCAGTCTTGGCCAAGAACGATTCCAGAAACGCCAACTTCTTGGAATGCAGGAATACTCTCTCTAACGATGAAGTAGGCAATAACAGCTAGAGAAACGATACCGATAACGGCACTCGTCAAAAACAAACCGTGGAAGAAACGCTCCTTCCAATCTACGCGCTTTTGTGCACGCAGTTTACGCTTTGCTTGCGTCTTTTCGATATCCATAAGCTTGTCACTATTTGCGATGGTCATAGATGTTCTCAATCTCACCTACCGAGCTAGCTAACATTCATTAGTTCGCCGGTATGTAATACAAAAGCCCAGCCCAAGGCGGGCTGAGCAAAGCTTAAATATTTAAATCTTAGTTCACTGAGATGTAGTGGTGTGAAGCAACGATTTTTTGAGCTTCATCCGATAGCATCCAGTCTAGGAACTTTTGCGTTGATGCAGATGGAGCACCTTTCTTGTAAAGCACTAGGAAAGGACGAGCAACTTTGTAGCTGCCTGATTTAACGTTCTCTACAGTTGCAGGGCTACCGTCGATTGCAAGAGCATGAACTGAACCGTCTACAGTACCTAGAGAGATGTAGCCAATCGCATATGGGTTAGAAGCAACCATAGTTTTCAGACCACCGTTACCGTTCGCAACTTGTGCACGCTGAGAGATAGCTGAAACTTCTTTACCAGAAACTTTTTTCTTAAGTTCCATGATTTCTTCGAACGCGCCACGAGTACCAGAAGCTGTATCACGAGTGATCGCTACGATTGGTTTGTCTTCACCACCAACTTGTTTCCAGTTAGTGATTTCGCCTTTGTAGATTTCAGAAACTTGCTCTGCTGTTAGGCCTTTCACTTTGTTACTTGGGTGAACAACTACCGCGATACCATCGCGAGCAATCACTTCTTCTACTAGGTTTGATTCTTTTTCAGAGTCTTTCAGACCACGAGAAGACATACCAATATCTGCACTGCCATTCTTCGCTGCTTTGATACCAGCAGAAGAGCCTGGGCCTTGTACTTCAATAAAAACGTCCGAGTTTGTTTTCATGTATGTTTCTGAGAAAACTTCCATCAGTGGTGTTACGCTGCTAGAACCCACTGCTGAGATAGTTTCTTTTGCTGAAACAGGGCTAATTGCTAGGGCGCCTAGAAGAGCGATTGCACCGATTACTGTCTTTTTCATCACATTCTTTCCTTAAGTGGCTAATTTATTTGCCGTTGATTTACTGGAACGGGATTCACTTTAGAATCCAAATGTGACAGTTGTGTTTCAGTTCGTTGAAAACTGCATGACAAATTGAAATAAAGCCCTCAAAACATATGTACCCAGTTTCTCATTTCAAATAAAATTTCAATTGGGAACGTTATCACCTGAGTAAAAAATCAGACAATCTTCAAAAAGGCAGCACAAATGCTCAAATACTAGGCAAAACTTGACTATTTTGAAGTTAGAGATAATTGAATTATTACTCTAAATCGATAAACTCCCTAAGTTACAAAAATATCAAATAATAATTACTACTATTTACATAAGGATAAATCATGCGAAAGCTGATCTCCGGGTTGTCTATCAAGTTACAGGTTGTCGTGCCTGTGCTTGTTACTATGCTTCTTCTGACTGTTGGTATTACATATAGCTCATCAAGTCTTAAAACTGCGTTCAATAATGTTACTCAATCCACCGAGCAGCTTGTTGAGCACAAAGATGATGTTACTAATATTGTTAACAACACCTATAGTATGCGCATCAGTGCTATCTATAGCTTGTTCACTCCTGACGAAGTCGCACGTCTTCAATCCGTACTAAAAGAGAACGAAGCAAAGAACCTTCAGCTTCTTCAATCTCTAAACACAGTTCAAGGTCTACAGCCAGAAGTCACCGCGCTGCAAAAAGCGATGAAGTATTATGTAGATTACTCTCTTAACACTATGATCCCATTGCTTAAAACTAAGCATAACCAAACCAATCTCGATTCAAGCTTTGACAGTAAATATCAGCAGGCCTCTGCGGCTTACAGAGATGCTGGAGCACAAATGGTCAAAGCCATTGAAGCACTTTCAAGCAGGCTAAACGTGCTTGCGCTGGAAAGTGTCAGAGCTTCCGAAAATCATCACGGTACAGTAATGCAAAACTCCATGATTGGATTTGTCACCGTGTTAATTCTTGCGGCACTTTGCAGTTGGCTTTTAGCGGGCATCATCGTTAAGCCGATTCAGAGTCTACAAACGATTATGCGTGAAGTTGCGAAAGGTAACTTGCTAGTTGAAGCTGAAGTTGAAGGCAACAACGAAGTGAGTGCACTGACTCGTGACATCAACGCCACAACCAAACAGCTGCGCCAAACAGTTGAAACATTAATCCGCATTAGTGTCGAAGTCGCTTCAGCTTCAACAGAACTTGCGGCAGTGATGACACAATCAAGTGTTAACTCTGACCAAGAAAAGCAAGAAGTGGAACAAGTGGCTTCAGCGGTAAACCAGCTTGAAAGTGCCGCTCAGAGTGTGACCGACAATGCTTCTCAAGCAGAGCAAGCAGCACAACAAGCAAATCAGCAAGCAAAAGAGAGCTTGGCGATATTCGAACAAAGCCACAAAGCAAGTATCGACATGGCTCGCCAGCTTAATGAAGCAGCATTGGTTGTGAATGGTTTGAAAGAACAGTCTGAGCAAATTGGTCAGGTCATCGAAGTGATTGAAGGCATTTCTGAACAAACCAACTTGCTGGCTTTGAACGCGGCAATTGAAGCGGCGCGTGCCGGAGAAAGCGGTCGTGGCTTTGCTGTCGTTGCCGACGAAGTCCGTATGCTCGCGGCACGTACTCAGCAATCTACTCAGGAAATTCAGCTCATTATTGAAGAGCTGCAAAGCAAATCTGGCATTGCTAATGACAGTATGAATATGAGCTTGAAGATGATTGAAACCAATCAAGCATTGGGCGATCAGGTAAGTGAATATCTCAACAATATTAGTCTGGCGATTTCGGAACTGAATGGCATCAACACGCAAGTTGCCTCAGCTTCTGAAGAACAAAACCATGTGACTTCGGATATTAACCGCAACTTGGCAACTATCTATGAATTGGTAAGCCAGAACGTTGCTGGTATTACCCAGTCAGCGGCAGCAAGCCAAGAACTTTCAGCACTTGCAGAGCAGCAGAAAGAACAACTTAGCCACTTCCGCGTTTAAAACGTTTGTAGCGCTAACATAAACACAAAGGCGATGGTTAAATTCCGTCGCCTTTTTTGTATTGTACGTTTTCGAATCTCTATTGCCGCTCATCTTTCGGCGAATCCATCACCACCATGGTCGAGATGGATTTCACTTGTGGACTTTCACCCAAGACATTTGAGTGAAAGCGCTTATACGAATTTAGATCCTTAGTTTCCACGCGCAGCAGATACTCATTCATGCCTGTAATGTTATGGCATTCCACCACTTCCTTGGCATAACGAACATGATCTTCAAATGCGAGTTGCGACTGCTTAGTGTGGCTATTTAAACCTATAGAGACATAAGCAATAAAACCGACTTCAAGCTGATTTTTGTCCAATACAGCGCGATAACCTTTGATCACTTTGGTTCTCTCCAGTTCTTGCACTCGTCTTAACGTGGCCGAAGGCGATAATCCCACTCTTTCAGCCAACTCGACATTTGAGATTCTTCCGTCGCCCTGAAGCTCAAACAATATTCTTTCGTCAAATCTATCCATAGCTAAATTTTATTGCTTTTAAATTGCAGTAGACACAAATATAAGCACAAAATTGCGTTCGCATCCAATTACAATTTTTCCATCATTTGATAACAATTGCAGGAGAGAAAATGGATTTATATCAATGGTGGCCTTTAGTGATGTTTGCGTTTGTATCCACGTTTTCCCCTGGTCCCAACAACATTATGTTGATGACGTCTGGAGCGAATGTTGGCTTCAAAAAAACCATCCCTCATATGGCTGGTGTCACTTTTGGCTTTAGCATCATGATCATTTTGGTTGGTATAGGTTTGATTGGCGTGTTCCAACAATACCCTATCATTCAACAGGTACTGCACTGGCTGTGTTTAGGCTATTTAGTTTATCTGGCTGTCAAAATTGTGCTTAGTAAGCCAAGTCAAAGCAGTACGACCTATAAACCAATGACTTTTCTCTCAGCAGCCATGTTTCAGTGGGTGAATCCGAAAGGCTGGTCAATGGCTTTGACCGCAGTGAGTGTTTACAACTACACCACCAGCTGGGTTGGTTTAGCCATTATTGCAATTGTATTTGCGATGGTGAATGTTCCTTCAGTCAGTGTCTGGACGGCGGCAGGTAAACAGCTTAGTCAATGGATGCATCATCCGAAATATGTGCGCTGGTTTAACGGAGCGATGGGAGGACTACTCTTGCTTTCCGTAGTCCCAATGCTTTAGAGCGGGAAGTTAGAGAGAGTTAGAACTCTTGATTGATTAGCGTCAGCATTTGAGCCAGATTCTTTTGCTGCTCAGCACTAAAACGACGAGTGAGCTCTTCAGTGAGCGACATGTGCAAAGCGTTGTGTTGTTGAAACACCTCTTTCCCTTCTTCAGTCAAAGTAACCTGAATAGAACGTCGATCCCCTTCGATGGATTGACGTTCTATTAGCCCCGCCTGAACCAATTTTTCCACTTGAACGGTTAGTGTTCCCGTTGTAATGCTCAGTCGATTCGCTAACTCTTTCATTCGCATTGCACCGTGAGAGCCTAACACCTCAAGAGTATGAATTTGAGCCAATGAGTACCCTGTTTCTTTAACAACGGACATCTCCCAAGAGGACATCTTGTCGTAGAACTCAGTAATCAGGTTGTTAAGCTCGGTCAACTGGTGCATATGTCATAGCCTTTAAAGCGGGTTTACTTCTAGCGTAAGGTGGTGGAGTCTATCAAACTCTTTCAACACCTGTCTAAAGTACAGTGCATCTTTATTCGACTCAGCAGACATTCGTATCGCCGCAGAATAATGATTCGCACTGACTTTCCACACGTGAATATCAATTACTTTTGCGCCTGCTTCAGTAAGTTTGGCGAGCACTTTCGTTTCATAGTCATGGCTGATATGAGCATCAAGCAAAATAGGCGCTGTTTGCTTCATTAAACCTACTGCCCACTTAGTAATCACAAGAGCACCAACAATACCCATGATTGGGTCTAACCACACCCAACCTAAATATTTACCTACTATCAAAGCCGCGATAGCCAATAACGAAGTTAACGCATCAGCCAGCACATGCATGTAAGCCGCCGTAAGGTTGTGATCATGATGATGCTCATGAGCATGGTCGTGATGGTCGTGATGGTCGTGATGGTCGTGATGGTCGTGATGGTCGTGATGGTCGTGATGGTCGTGATGGTCGTGCAATAAAAACATACTGGCGACGTTTACCACAAGACCTACGACAGCAACAATAATCGCTTCATTAAACTGAATACTTAGCGGGTTAAACAAGCGATGAATGGATTCTCCAGCCATTACTAACGCCACCAAACCTAAGCCGATTGCACTTGTGTATCCACCCAAAACACCAACTTTACCAGTACCAAAGGTGTACGCTCGGGTTTTCTCATGTTTACGGGCATAGCGATAAGTGAACAACGTGATACAAAATGCAGCGGCGTGTGTACCCATATGCCAGCCGTCAGCAAGCAAGGCCATAGATCCATAAAAACTACCCGCAACAATCTCGACAGCCATGGTGACAACGGTAAGTAGCAGAACATAAAGGGTACGTTTTTCACCTTTTTCGTTGGTGTATGAAAACGTCTGCGTTTGAGGACAACTTGGAGTTTGCATAATAAATACTTTGATAATCAAATTTTCTAAAGTGTAGTTAGTTTGATTATCAGAGTAAATTAAAGTTTGTTGTATACATGTGTTTAACCTTAAATTATCCAGAACATAGCAAGAAGGTTAATCATAGTGTCACCTGTTTTCTTAACTGTCGTTACCATGTTTGCTTTCGCAGCAAACTCCATTTTGTGTCGCCTAGCGTTGCAAGACCAAACAATTGATGCCACCACCTTTACTTACCTTCGTCTGGTTTCAGGGGCCATTACTTTGATTGTTTTACACAGTGTGATGGTGAAAAAGACAGAGAGGCGCTACCAGCCGATGTTCGCCATCAAAGCTGGATTGGCTCTGTTTACTTATGCATTGTGTTTTTCTATTGCCTACTTGGAGCTATCAACCGGAACAGGCGCTCTGCTTCTGTTTGGTACGGTGCAACTTAGCTTACTTGCGGCGCACTTTTTCCAAGGGAACAGAATCAACGCATTAGAACTTGTGGGTTTAGTTGTTTCTATATCCGGTTTTGTTTATCTCATGGCACCCAGCGTCACCAGACCCGATATTCTCTCCGCTCTGTTGATGATTCTTTCGGGGTTAGCATGGGCTGTCTTTACTCTGGTCGGCCGCAACAGCGGCAACCCTATTTCAGCCATTTCTCAAGGATTTTGGGTCGCTGGGCTACTTTGCGTATTACTGACACCGTGGATGGTGAACCTAGATTCAAGCTCCTCCAAAGGTATCGTCCTCGCTTTGCTTTCCGGCAGTATTGCTTCTGCTGCTGGCTACATTTTGTGGTATCGAGTGATCAGTCATCTGTCCATGTTGCAGGCTTCTGTCGCTCAATTGTCTGTACCTGTGATTGCCATAGCAGGCGGAACCCTACTGGTGGGAGAAACATTTACCCTGCACCTGACCCTTGTCAGCGCACTGATTCTAGGCGGCATCGTTTTGGTAATTATGGGGAAACAAACAAAATGATGGATTTTCCCTCTGCGCCCAGTAAAATTCCGCGCTTATATCTATCTAGGTTTTGTTGACCTAAAAGAGGTTCCAGCTTTATGAAGCACTCCGATCACTGTTTTACCCCATTTCAGACTGACATTTCTGAATACACACTACCGGAGCGTTTTACTTTTCCGTTTTGCTATGAACCTCATCCGCTAAGCGAAATCGCCGCCAAAGAGCTACAGCAACATATTGAAACTCAGACCGATTGGACACACCCTTTCGGGCTCACTGAAAATGAACCCGATTCTCACGGCAAAATGTTTGGCGTGTTAGTGGTACAAAATCAAAAAGGCGAACTAGGTTACCTCTCCGCCTTTTCTGGTCTGCTGGCGGAAAAGCTGCAACAGCCTCACTTCGTGCCGCCAGTATTTGATCGTTTTGAAGACGAGACCTTCTTCCGCTTGGAAGCCAATCAAATTGCAGAGATTAACCGCCAAGTTCGAGAGCTGAATGAGTCGCCAATTTCTGCGCAGTTAACTGAGTCGATTCAAGCTTGTCAAAAGCAAGCAGAGCAAGAAATTGAATCCCATCGTCAAGTGATGATTGAAGGACGCAAGCAGCGCAAATTATTGCGTCAAACACCGCCTAAAAACATGTCTAACGATGAGATAACTGAGCTTTTTGAACAACTTGCACAGCAGAGCGTCACTGAAAAGAATCAGCTCAAGCATCTCAAACAAAAGTGGGATAACGAGTTAGCACAGCTTCAAGCGGAACTTGAACAACACCAAAAGCAGCTCGATGAACTCAAAGAAAAGCGTAAGCAGCTTTCTGCTGCTTTGCAGAAAAAGCTGTTCTCGCAATATCAGTTTTTAAATCAGCAGGGTGATGAAAAATCGCTGGTCGACATCTTTGAAGGCACGGCGAACCCTATTCCACCAGCCGGTTCTGGCGAATGTGCGGCCCCTAAATTGTTGCAATACGCTTTTGCACACCAACTAAAGCCGATTGCATTAGCGGAATTCTGGTGGGGTCGTTCACCAAAATCTGAAATCCGCCAGCATAAGAAATATTATCCGGCATGTAACAACAAGTGCCATCCGATATTAGGCCACATGCTTGAGGGTATTGAACTGGATGACAATCCGTTGCTTGAAAACCCCGCTGACGGTAAAGAGATAGAGATCCTCTATCAAGATGAAGCGATTGTCGTCGTCAACAAACCCGCTGAGTTTTTGTCTGTACCCGGTGTGAATATCAAAGATTCGGTTCTAACCCGCTTAGAGGCAATGTTTACCGACGTAGAAGGCCCTTTTGTTCTGCATCGGTTAGATATGTCGACATCTGGAATATTAGTGTTTGCACTCACTCGCCGCGCGAACAAGAGTTTGCAAAAGCAGTTTATTACTCGCGGCGTTGAGAAGCGCTACGTAGCACTATTGAGCGGCGAACTGACAGCGGATTCTGGTGAAATAACCCTTCCTCTGCGTGGTGATTTAGATGACCGACCTCGCCAAATGGTTTGCTACGAGCACGGCAAACCAGCCGAAACCTTTTGGCAAAAAATCAGCAGTGATGAAGGCAAAAGCAGAGTTTACTTATACCCAAAAACAGGTCGAACGCACCAGCTTCGCGTGCATTGTGCTCACGCCGACGGCCTGAATATGGCGATTGTCGGCGATGACCTATACGGACAAAAAGATAAGCGCCTTCATCTGCACGCAGAAAGTCTGAGCTTTGATCATCCCTACACAAAAGAGCGTATGCACTTCCAAATCGATCCTGATTTTTAAGTTCAATTTCATTGAGCAAATAAGCGCAATTTGTGCTTTAAGGTTCATTTTAAAAATCACTAGACGACTGGTCTAATTTAAATTATATTGCCGCCCATGAACGAAAAATCACACGACACCAAACAGCATATTTTAGACATTGGCTATGAACTGGTTGCCAGCAAAGGGTTTACCGGTGTTGGCCTGTCTGAGCTATTGAAAAATGCTGAAGTACCGAAAGGTTCTTTCTATCACTACTTCAAATCCAAAGAACAATTTGGAGAAGCGCTGCTGCAAGATTACTTCAATCACTACCAGCAGAAGCTCGAAAACCTGTTCGCCAACAGTGATATGAGTGAGTATGAAAAGCTCATGCAATATTGGCGTTACTGGATGGAACAAAACAGTAGTGCGTGCCAAACTGGTAAATGCTTAGTGGTGAAACTCGCAGGTGAAGTCTCTGATTTATCTGAGCCGATGCGCTTGGCGCTGCATAAAGGCACAGACCGCGTGATTATTACCGTGGCAGAACACATTGAAAAAGGTATTCAGTCCGGCGAAATAAACGTAAAAGATAGCCGCCAAACTTCAGAGCTGCTGTACAACCTTTGGATTGGTGCAAGCTTAATAAACAAAATTCGTCTCGATGACGCGAGCTTAGTTCAGGCGCTAAAAGTAACCGAACAAGTTTTAAAAGGTGAACAGCTCAACTAAGCGATATCGACAACGGCTAACCTGTGCCGATTTAACAAATTCATCCGCTATTTCCGTAGCGGTTTTTTTGAAACGAACACTAGACGACTGGTCTAATTATTCTAGAAATATAAAAGGAAAGTTCAATGACTGACTCAACAAACCAACGTATCGTGTTGGCATCACGCCCTGTAGGTGCACCAACACCAGAAAACTTTCGCTTAGAAACCGTTGCTAAACCAGAACCAAAAGAAGGCGAAGTTCTACTGCGTACTATCTACTTATCACTCGATCCATACATGCGCGGCCGCATGAGTGATGCTGAATCTTATGCTGAACCTCTAGCAATCAATGACGTCATGATTGGTGGCACTGTGTGTCAGGTTGAAGCATCAAACAACCCTGATTTCCAGGTTGGTGAATGGGTTCTTTCATACACGACCGGTTGGCAGAAATACTCACTATCCAATGGCGCAGGCCTATTGAAACTAGGTGCGAACCCAACAAACCCTTCATGGGCGTTAGGTATTCTTGGTATGCCAGGCTTTACCGCCTACATGGGTCTTTTGGATATCGGTGCACCACAAGCGGGTGAAACCATTGTTGTTGCTTCAGCAACAGGTCCAGTAGGTTCAACAGTTGGTCAGATTGGTAAAATCAAAGGCTGCCGCGTTGTTGGTATTGCTGGTGGTGAAGAGAAATGTCGTTATGCAGTTGAAGTACTGGGTATGGACGCTTGTATCAACCATAAAGCGGAAGATTTTGCAGAGCAGCTTAAGGCAGCTTGTCCACAAGGTATCGATGTGTACTTCGAAAACGTGGGCGGTAAAGTATTCGATGCAGTTATGCCTCTGTTGAACACCAAAGCTCGTATGCCAGTGTGTGGTTTGATTGCTCAATACAACGCAACGTCACTACCTGAAGGTCCAGACCGTTTGTCTCAACTAACAGGTCTGATCCTGACTAAACGTCTAAAAGTTCAAGGCTTCATTATTTTTGATGACTACGGTCACCGCTACGGCGAGTTTGCTGCAGACATGAATAAATGGGTAGCAGAAGGTAAGATCAAATACCGTGAACAAGTTGAAGTTGGTTTGGCAAATGCTCCAGAACAGCTAATTGGCCTGCTAGAAGGTAAGAACTTCGGCAAGCTAGTGATTGAAGTCGCTAAACCGCTTTAATCTCAACATCCGAATACGAAAAGAGCCTGTAGATACAGGCTCTTTTTTGATTTGAAAATTAAGCAACTTCGGGAGTCGCATTGGTTGTATTCTCGTTTGGATCGTCTTCTTTCTGCACCGGTGGCACCTGACCTTCTTGAACCGCTTCTTGATAACAACCGCTGAGCTTAATCGCTAAATAGAGGTCGGCACGAAGCACTACCCCACCGTCACCAACAGGCACGCCCGTTAACTCACACCATTTACGTAGGCTGCGTTTTCGCCCTGCGATCACTAAGCGAATGCCTCGTTTTTTCAGAATCGACTGAACATCACCCAACATCGCCATCACACTGAGATCTAAGTGGGTAAAGCTGGAGACCGCATCCACCACCACACAAACAACATCACTGCCACCAGCTTCTGAGAGCTCCAATAGACGGCGCTTAAAGTACGGCGCGTTAAAGTAAGTGAGCGGAGAGTTAAAACGATAAATGATCAAACCCGGAATCGCTGTCGCTTTGCCTGAAGGATCAATCGAACGTACCGTACCCTTTTTATCCAAACCTAATACTTGGTCTCCCGGACGCATAACCACACGAAGGAACTGAAACAACCCCAACAATACCGCCAAAGTGATACCGGGAATAACGCCAATAACCAGCACTGACACCAACGTAATAGAAGCAAGATAAAACGCATCTTTATTGCGTTTGCGAAGTTGCCAAACCCCTTTTAAATCCAGCAGAGACATCGATGCAATAATCAGCACAACACCAAGTGCCGCAATCGGAATGTACTGTAATGGCTGATACGCGAATATCGCTATTGCCCCAATCACCGCCGCTGCAATCACTGAAACCAGTTGTGATTTCCCGCCGTTTGCATCATTCACTGCGGTGCGAGAATCTGCGCCACTAATCGCAAAGCCTTGCGAAAATGCAGACGCGAGATTCGCAAGTCCCAATGCCTGAAATTCTTTGTCTGCATCAATGTCATAGCCGTTTTTCGCTGCAAAACTACGTGCGGTCAGCATCATACTCACGAAGCTTACTACCGCTAAGTTAAGCGCTGGAACCACAAGTTCACGAGAAACACCAATATCAAATGTCGGAGCCTGAAACGCTGGCAACCCACCTTGTATAACACCCACCACTTGTACACCGACAGTGTCTAACTTCATCAGCCAAACCATCACACCAGTAATGAAAATGGCAAACATTGCTGCTGGCCATTGAGGTCGAAAGCGTTTTGAAGCCAAGTACACAACCACAGTCGTGGTACTGATCATCAAGGTTTGCCAATGAGGACTCATCAACAGTGAAGGAGTTTCATACAATCGTTCCAACAGATAACGCTGCTCAAACTTCAAACCGAATATCTTCGCAAACTGACCAACAATAATGGTCAACGCCACACCATTAAGCAAGCCAAGCAAAATGGGTCTTGATAGGAAATCCGCCAGAACACCCAGCTTGAAACGGCTGGCTAAAATACACCAGATACCGGTCATCGCCGTCATGGTCATAACAAGCTGCCAATGTTTAGTCGGGTCGCCTGCGGCTAAAGGCGTAACCACCGCAGCAATAACCGCACAAGTTGCGGCATCAGGACCAATGATTAACTGCCGAGAGGTTCCGAACAAGGCATAAACCAGCATAGGAAGCACACACGAATACAGACCAACAATCGCAGACACTCCAGTTAACTGCGCATAAGCAATAGCAACTGGCAAGGCGACAGCTACCACAGATAATGCGGCTCGGAGGTCATCTTTAAACCATGAACGTTCATAGTGTTTCAGTTGATTAAAACCGGGCATCCATTGTTCGATCGAAACGTGTTTCAATTGCTGTGTTCCTTACATCACATACTTAATTTCTCCATTAAGCATAACCTAAGTTGTTCAAACACTTCACATAAACATTGAAATAAAAATGCAATAAAAAAGCCTGTCATTGAGACAGGCTTAAAAAGTAATATTACTTTTGTATCGAAACTTGAACTCTCTTATAACGATCGCTGCAAACTGGTAATCAGAGACAGCACAGAAGTAAGTCAGCGACCTCTATAGGCAAACCTTGTATTAATTAAATAGTAGCGATTCGAGATCAAAAACTTCCTTCACTTCAGGATCCTGAAATATTACTTTCTGCTTCTGTCCATTTTCATCATAGAGCGTCACTTTTGCGAGTTTACCATCACGATATTGGAACTGCTTCCCCACGATTAGGCCACTCACATAGTGCTCTACTTTCGTTAATGCACCACTACCATTGGGATCCATGTGGTAACGAATTCCATGTAATTGACCTTCATCATTATAGTTACTACGGCCAATTTCATATCCACTCTTAGTTGTTGAAACCCACAAACCTACTCGATTACCTTGCCGATATTCCCCTTTAGATACGTAATTATTACTGTACCCCGTGGTCTCTAGCTCTAACCATGCTCCATCTTTGACACCCAGTTTATATATACCCGATTCAAGCAGTGTTCGATCATCATCATACCGCTCATATAACCCATCTAACTGTCCATGATGATAAGTTGCATGACTGATGACTGTACCATTCGAAGCCAGCTCTCGTTCTTCTCCGTGCTTCTTACCATACGCATCATAGATAACTGTGCGTTCACTATTGGGAGCTCTATAAAGCCAAGGTCCAATCTTTTCGCCCATAAAATATTGTCCCTGTTCCAAGGTACTTCCATCTTGAGCCTTACTTAGATACCTTCCATGCTGTAAACCATCGACATAGTAGCCAGTATTCGAAATTCGGTACTCAGAGCGGTCGATCTTCTCATACCAGATATGCTCCCCATATAACTTCCCATTACGAGTTTCTTTGCGAGCAATTAGCGTACCTTGGGGATCAAACTCTTCTTCGATTACTTGCCCTGCAAGAGTGTTTTCTCCCGTAAATATGCGTTCGTGCTGTATAAGTTGCTCATCTTGGTAGCGCCTCTTATCTTCAGTAACCCCTCTATCCGTATAACTCCATATCTGTTCGACTCTTTGAGCATTGTGATCATAAAAATAAGTTCTTTCCATTCGGCGACCGTTTTCATCATAGCGTTCACGCTCTTTCAGTCTGCCGTCTGAATAGAATGATTCTCGATTTCCTATAAGGGTATCCTGTGAATAGAACTTGCTCTCTGCAAGCGTCCCGTCGGCGAAATAGCGTGTTTGTTGGCCATGCTTTTTACCAGATTGGTAATGCTCCACTAAAACCAGAATGGCACCTTCTTCACCCCAGATTTTTTGTGGTCCATGTAATTGACCATCTTCATAGCTTCTTTGCTCAGATAGCACACCTTGTTGGGAATAAAACTTTTGTAAACCATGAAGCTTTCCGTTTTGATATTCGCTTTCTGTGGAAAGCCCGCCTTTACTATAAAAACTTAGTTCTGGACCATGTTTCACACCATTTATAAAATATGCGATAGAGCATATTTTCTCAGGAGTATTCTCAAAATAACCAACGACCTTGCCATTCCCCTGTCCATTCTCATCAAGTGAACCTTTCGACTGAATATCCCCATTTTTAAAATAGTAATAGTGGTCACCTATTAGATTTACCTCCGGATGAAAAATGGAATCTTGTGTAATCTTCGTTTTAAAACGCAGTTGATCATTTTCCTTGTAGTAAATCTCCGCGATCCAAGCCTTACCATCTCTATCTAAAGGAACTTCAATATAAAATGAAGCCGCTTCTTTACTTGTTTCCTTCCATTGTTCATCAAGCCAGACAATCTTGCTGTAGGCAAAAGGACTAAAACTAAGAGCAATAATAATTAGAGTTATTAAACGCATAGCTTATTGCTCCGAAGGGAAAGCTGGGAAAGAGTGCTGCCACTGCCGCTGGTACTGATATGGTTGCAGAGAAGTCATTTTCCCTGAAGTAACAACACCTGATACCACAAGGTATCCCTCATCGCTTAAAATACTGCTCAGTAACTCCTGACGAAATGGATTTACCCTATATCTATCTGGCGCACCACTGTTACTGAAGCTTTCAAAACCTGTAAGCTCCTTCTGAGCATTTAACACAACTAAAGAATTTTGGTCACGATTGTAGAACTTGAAACGTTGTACAAACGTTTCAATCGTCATAGAGAGAACATCGACGTTGGGGTCCAACTCATTTAAAGAATCAACGTTAATCAACCAAGGTTTGTTAGATACGGTTTGAGGAGTGAAATACGTTTCTTCTGGTCGAGAGTTGCAAATCAGTTCTGTAGTCACTTCTTTGTTATAGAAATTTCGGCGTATACCATCTTCTGTTGACAAGAAAAATTCGGATCTTTGACTGCCGTTGCGAAGCCACAAGACTGAATGATTATTAACTGAAAACCCTTTTGCAACCCTTAACTCACAGCTTTGTTGCCAGTCTTGAGGAAGGGTAAACTTTAACCCATATATATCCGACACGACTGGGAAGGCAGATTCAATAGAGAATGGCTCTTCGCTCTTAGGTAGCTCATTGGCATCGTTGATGGTTTCCACAAATGATGGATTGTTTGTATCTTCAAGATAAGAAAAATAATCCACAAATTGGACTAGCTGCGTGATGCTCTTGGCTGGGTCGGTATAGTCAATATAAAACTGTACGTTGTTGGGTTTCTGAGAAAATATCACTTCGAAGATAGAATAATCAAGATTCCAATCTTCACTGAAATCTAAAGAGTCAAATTGTTCATTAGAGATTAATGAACGTACTCGATCTAATGAAGTCACATAAGCATTTTTCGTCGTCCCTCCAGTTTCAACAACATATGGAGCAAGCCAGCTGTCTCCGCTGTGTTTGGCGACTATCAAGTAGTGTTCAGAGGTATCTGACACAGGAAGAATCCGAACATCAATCCCCTGTACATTCAATACTCGGTTCTGACCAGAAACCCACTCCACCTCCTCTTTAACTCTTTGGTGGTGTTGAATAGATACTTCCCCTTCAAACGCATGAAAATCATCTAATTTTTTCTCTGCATCCCAACCTAAAGGCAAGGCGGGAAAATCCAGAGAAACAATTCCATCAGATTCCCAAGACTTCCACTCTCTGTAATAGCCCTCTAACCAAAACTTTTGCTTGTCTCGCTGGCCGTTTTTATCCAGCGCATAAAGTTTATCCAGACTATAACTGTAATAATTCTCACCACCTTCAACGACTGATGGGTAAACCAACCTCAACCTATCTTTATCAAAATAAAAGGCACCTTTGGTATTTCCCACCAACTTGCCCGTTGGCTCTATATCAAAAATTTCATAGTCGTAAAATTTAGGTTCCGACACCACATTCTGAGATGAGTCCTGAAAAACATCATCTGCATAAGGAATGTCCTGTAGAGATAATTCTGAAACCGCTATTTGCGCATGTGTTAAAACATAAGTTGGATTGTACAAGTCAGGCAGATGTGCAGGTTGCTTTGATATCATTGATAAGCTCCGAACCCAACCATTTTGGCGATCAATGGTGACCTTAGCCACCACACCCGTTTGTTTGTCGTCAGAAAAAGCGTCAATGGTTGCCGTTATCACGTGTTCATCAATCAGTTCTACTTTTAATGTCGCGGGCTGTCCCCAAAAATCGTTTAGCGGTACCTGAGCCCCTACTTTCGCAGGGATGCTTTTCGCTATCATGGGTACAAACTTCATCACATCTAACTCTTGTACTCGATCTTCCTTATCAGCATCTTTCAGCTTATTCCATAGATCTTGATTGTTTGCTGAATAAATAGGGAGTTCCGTAGATGACCTATCCAATGACAAATTAAAGCCTTCTAACAGCAGCTGGCGAATATCTTTATATCGATTCGAAGTGTCATCAATCACACTATTAAAAGAACCATCAATCCCTTCGAGAGAAAAATAATCGTAACGCTGATCAAGACTTATAGCTTCAGGACGAATCCCGTCAACCTTAAACTGAGTTTGGTTAAGTTGTTTAAATAAAACAGGATTTTCCTCTAGATCGCGGCCTTCATAGACTAGGCGCTTTGTTAACTCTATTTGATACGTTTTTTCATCGCCCAGTTTCGGTTTATATGTAACGAAATCATCTTTCACACATCCCGATAAAAAGATTAATGAACAGAAAAACACCGCAAATTTAATTCGATTGATCATCCAATGATTACCTTAATTGAGTAGCAAAACTAACCAATAATCACTCATTGACTACGTTGTTTATTATTGGCTTTGCTATACGACAACCAAAGTCCGTACCAAGAATTTTGTTTAATACTTTCAATACTTTAAAATCATCGCCAAAAAAATAGCCTTCATCCAAGTAACTTTTAACCTGTTCAGGCAAAAACTTACTCGAATAAAGACCATTAAAACTGAGAAACTAAAGTGGTAGGTTCGCTTTACTTGGAACTTCTTTAAGCAACACTCGGAGCAACACGAATATCTTCGACTGAGCTATCGGGTTCTTTCTGAATTTCAGGGATGTGCCCTTCCCCAACAGCATTGAAATAACAGCCACTGAGTTTGATCGCCACGAACATATCTGCGCGTAATACTAGGCCACCGTCGCCGACGGGAATACCACTTAACTCACACCACTTACGCATACTTGGTTTGCGCCCAGCGACAACCAATCGGATACCGCGGCCTTTTAGAATTTTGTGCACATCGGCAAGCGTCGCCATAACGCTTAAATCGAAGTGAGTAAAACAAGACACCGCGTCGATAATAAAACACTTCTCTTCTGGGGCTGCCGCTTCCGAATGATCCAGCACTCGACGCTTAAAGTAAGGCGAGTTGAAGTAAGTGAGTGGAGAATTAAAACGGTAGATCGTTAAACCCGGAATCGGCGAAGCTTTGTCTGAGCTATCTAAAGCGCGCACGGTTCCTTCTTTATCTAAACCCAGAAGTTCATCAGTTGGACGCATGATCACTCGCAGGAACTGCACTAAACCTAGCAACACCGCCATGGTAATTCCCGGAATCACACCAATCACCAATACGCCGACGAAAGTAATCATCGCTAAGTAAAATGCGTCCTTGTTGCGGACCCTCATTTGCCAAATCCCCGATAAATCGACCAATGATGTGGCAGCAATGATTAACACCACACCCAACGCCGCAATTGGAATATAACGTAAAGGCTCGTAAACGAAGATAGCAATAACAGCCACTAACAGCGCAGCAATAATGGAAACCATTTGGCTTTTACCGCCGTTGGCATCATTCACTGCGGTACGAGAATCAGCACCACTGATCGCAAAGCCTTGCGAGAACGCAGAAGCCAAGTTCGCCAAACCCAATGCCTGAAACTCTTTATCCGCATCGATTTCGTAACCATTCTTGGCCGCAAAGCTGCGGGCAGTGAGCATCATACTCACAAAGCTCACCATAGCTAAGTTGAGCGCAGGCATCACCAGTTCACGTAACGTTGTCACTTCAATATTTGGAACGTGGAGCGTTGGCAATCCGCCTTGGATAGAACCAATCACCTTGACACCCTGTTCATCAAGTTGGAAAAACCACACCAATAAACTCGCAACACAAATTGAGATCATTGCGGCAGGAGAGCTAGGCTGAAACTTCTTAAAGCCAAAATAAATCACCGCCGTCACAACACTTATTGCAACGGTCTGCCAATGCACATCGAAGATAATCCAAGGCGTATCAATCACATTCTGCAGTAAGAATTCCTCAGAATTTTTAATCCCGATAAACTTCACCAACTGACCAAAGATAATGGTCAACGCCACACCATTTAATAGACCAATCAATATTGGACGAGATAAGAAATCCGCCAAAATACCGAGCTTGAAGCGGCTGGCTAAGATACACCATCCCCCTGTCATTAACGTCATCACCGTGACCAGTTCCATATGACGAATAGGGTCACCACCAGCTAATGGCGTAACGACCGCAGCAACTACCGCACAAGTAGCAGCATCAGGACCAACGATCAGTTGGCGAGACGTACCGAACAGAGCGTAAACGATCATTGGCAGGATGCAGGAATACAAGCCCACAATAGCTGACACACCCGTTAACTGGGCATAGGCAATCGCCACCGGTAACGCAACAGCAACAACAGAGACTGCCGCGCGAATATCATCCTTTAGCCACGAGCGGTCATAATTTTTGAGCTGGTGCAACCCTGGCACCCATTGCTGAATTGATGCAGATTTCAACGATTTTACCTTCCAAGACGGCTTAAGCCGGTATGTTGTTTGAAGCTGATCCCAAAAACGGGGGCGTAAGGATAACCCAACGCAAAAAATCTCTCTCGGCCTAATGCGTTACGTAAGAAAAGATAAGCAGACACTTTCAAGGCGATAAAAAAATTCTCACTTCAAAGTCAGAATATGGGAGAATAACGAGCTTCCGCACACCAGCTCAAAGTTGTAATAATGAAATTCAAAGCTGCTATTTTTGATATGGACGGACTATTGCTGAATACCGAGCAAGTCTGTTTAGAAATCTTCGAACAAGCCTGCTACGCAGTAGGCGTACCTTTCCACCGAGAGATTTACCTGTCTGTCATTGGCAAAAACGCAGCGGGAATAGAACAAACCTTACGTGAAGGTTACGGCCCTGATTTAGATTACCCAGTACTGCATCAAGAATGGCGTAAGCGCTACGATGCGGTTGTGAAGCACCAAGCGATTCCTGTCAAAGAAGGGGTTGTTGAACTTCTGCAATGGCTGAAAAAGAACAATATTCCTACCGCTGTCGCTACTTCCACTCAACGCGACGTTGCCACCGTTAAACTGCGTTTGGCTGAGCTTGACCAGTACTTCGATACCTACGCGACAGGCTGTGAAGTGAAAAATGGTAAACCAGATCCAGAGATCTATCTTCTCGCTGCTGAGCGTTTAAATATCGCCCCAGAGCATTGCCTTGCCTTTGAAGATTCGAACAACGGTGTAAAATCTGCGATGGCTGCGAACATGATCACTTATCAAATCCCTGACTTAGTCAAACCTTGTGACGATGTGCTGGCGCTCGGTCCATACATTCGCAACTCAATGCACGATGTATTAAGCGAATTGAAAGCGGCAAGCTAAGCAATAGACATTTAGGAAGCCCAAAGATGAGCGTTGTCGAGCAAACAAACCTACTGATAAAAGGTGATGAGTTCAGAATGGAATGTCTCACAGTGGCACGAATGCTTGCTTTACCTAACTGGTATCTCGCTGCGGGCTTTCTCAGAAATGCTATTTGGGATCATCTGCATTCCAAACCGGAAATCACACCACTAAACGACATTGATTTGGTCTATTTCGATACTGAAGATCTAAGCCACGATACTGAGCTTCGCTTTCAAAATCAGTTGAAGAGTTCACTTCCGCACATCAATTGGGAAGTCCGAAATCAAGCTCGGATGCACTTAAATCATGGTCATTCCCCATATCAAAGTACCGAACATGCCATTGCCCATTGGGTAGAAGTGCCAACCTGTGTTGGTGTTCATTTGGGCGTAGATGACCAACTCACTTTTTGTGCCCCTTTTGGCCTAGAAGAGAACTGGTCGCTAAACGTTGCTCTCAATCCACACTTCCCTCAACCCGATGCTTTTACTCAAAGAGTACACAAGAAAAACTGGCTTACTCTTTGGCCTAAACTCGTCTTAGAAGATGTGAACCCAGCCTCTATTCGAATGTTGGAATGAACACCCAAAAGCGCTTGAGGTTTTTATTGTCGAACTCGGAAAATTGCGTTCATAATGAGTTCAGTAGGATATCCACCAAGGAGATGTAAGGTTATGTGGAAAAAGCTATTAAGTGTACTTTTAGGTGGCGCAATGGCGTTACCAGCAGGTTCAGCTTTGGCATCACAGCGAGCTGATACCGCATGGGAACTGATTGAAAGTGGCGCACTGGTTGTTGATGTGAGAACCCCTGAAGAATTCGCTCAAGGTCACCTCGATAACGCGATTAATATTCCACTCAACACGGTTGAAACTGGTTTTGCAGATATCGCCAAAAATCGTTCTATTGTCGTTTACTGCCGCAGTGGAAATCGCTCGGGTATGGCGATGGAATCTCTTGTGAAACAGGGCTTCATCAATGTTCACAACGGTGGCGGCTTATCAGAAATGCAGGAAGCACAACTGAACCAAGCACCATTGAACTGATTATCTCTCTTACCAACTAAATCACTGCACCGTCAAAGAAGACCATTAATACTAATTGGTAATTTGTAAGTGCAGTGAAGACCGCGACAAACTGAACACACCAGCAGCTAACAATTCATTTCCTAGGTCACGTTTGCTACGAATAATTTGGTGAGTAATTTAAGCCGAATAGATATTTTTACAGCCATTCAACATCTCCAGTTTTCCGTACTGTTTTAACTAAATACTGCCCCAAAGTGCATCAACCTAAGATTTAGGACACATTTCTTTTATCATCATTTGACCTATTTATTCTAATAACTAAATATGTAGTTAGTTTTTATAGGATGATATACCGACAATGTCTTCATTTTGGATTTTGGATTTAATTTTTAATTTTTAATTTTTAATTTTTAATTTTTAATTAAAACAATATGATAACTGATTGTGTTCGTTGTTCTTCTTTATGCTTATATGGAATGTGTCTAGCTAAAAAATACTGTTATACCGTTTTTAGGCTCAGGAGGACATTTGGATATTTTTAATAATCGAGAGTTGGCTACAGCTACTCTGGTCATTGTTGTCTTCATTTGGGTTTCCATAAAAAGCAAAGAGGTTCTATCTGCTATAGAGTTAGTCCTAGAATCCTTTTGCCAAAAAGCCATACTGATAACCACTGGCACTCTGCTTTTATATATTTCAATTGTCGTATATTTACTTTATAGCATCGATGTTTGGAATGCAGGGCAACTTAAAAATACGATACTGTGGTTTGTGTTTATTGGCTTTGTTCAGCTTATGAATACGACTAAGATCACCGAACCCAAAGAGTACTTGAAAGCATCGTTAAATTCTCAGGTTAAGCTGATTGTACTAATTGAGTTCCTAGTAGCGTTTCACTCTTACGGCTTTATAACTGAATTATTTCTAGTAACGACAGCTACACTATTTGCGTGTTGTAGTGCTTTTGCCAAAGGTAAACCAGAGTATAAGCAAGCACAAAAAATATCTGACTATATTTTAGCCATAATGGGAGCTTTGATTTTCATCGACTCAATCTTAAATATATATAATGAGCCAGGTAAGTTTGTCAGTGTTGATACATTCCGAGATTTCTTGGTTCCGATGTTGCTGTCGGTATCTTTACTACCATATGTGTATGTATTTTATTATCTTTTGGCTTACGAGAGAGCGTTTGTTTTAACTCATATCTATACTGACTCTAAACAACTTCAACGGTACGCAAAAATACGCTCATTTGTTGCCTTCAAAGGGAAGCCTAGCCTTATCCATAAGTGGCTAATTTATTCTTGTATTCCAGAGTTTGAGTCAAAAAAAACGATCCAAGCTTCAATCGATAAATTTAAAGAGCAGCAGCGTGAATCAACGGTATAACAAACTGTTTCAGAGGGATTCGCAACGCGTGGCATTTACACTATGCGTTGGTTTTAGTGTTTAAGGTGGTACGCGTCGGCTTTGGTGTTGCGTCGCTCACCCCTTAACAGGGCGTTAAATTACTTTCAGGCTCCTACGAATAAGTAAGGATATTATGCAAACTAGGAACGTATTCATAGACACTCAGTCTTTCATGCAGCAGGGCTTTCGCTTTGATTCGGGTGTACTGAAAAAACTATCGAAGCTAGGAGAGTACTCCTTAATCAATATCTATATCTCCGAGATAGTTAAAGGTGAAGTTGAAAGTAAGCTGAATGATAAAAGCGACCAGGTCATCAATTCGAAAGATCGATTTACTAAGGATCTCGCATTTATTGAAAGCGGTGTACCAAATGAACTTGTTGAAGCCCTGAAAGATTTCAATGACAAGTTAATACAGGAGCAAGTCCACGCTGGTTGGAACTTGTTTTTGTTTCAAAGTAACGTAACGGTATTGGATGCAGACCAATGCAGTGTAAAAGAGCTTGTTTCAAGGTACTTTGGCGCTAAGTTCCCATTTAGTGAAGGGAAGAAAAAAGATGAGTTTCCTGATGCAATATCGTTATTGAGCCTACAAGCTTGGCTTGATGCCAATGAGCAGGAAGTTTATGTCATCAGCGGTGATGGTGATTTGATCGGTTACTGCGAGACATCAGAGCAGTGCCATAGCCTTAAAACTATCTCCGAGTTTCTCGAAATATACAACCAAGCAGAACAGCTACTAACTTCTGTGGTTCACGAGTGTATTGACAAAGACCTATCGTGGATAGAGGAGGTTGTTTCAGAAGAGTTCATGAACTCAGGTTTTGTTTTTGAGGGTAGAAATTATGCTGAAGTTACCGGGGTCGGATTAAATAGAATTAATATCGATGATATCCATGTCATAGAAGTCGATGAGCACAATGCATATGTTTCTCTACAAGTATCGTTCAATATCTTGGCAGATATATCTGGAGAAGACTATGAGCATGCAATTTGGGATGGTATAGATAAAGAGTATGTTTATATTCCTACTTTCACTAAAGAAATGACTTTTGATGAAACATATAACACTTCCATTGCGTTTTCTTACGACAAAACTAAGAAGGCTATTATTGAATTCACCGAAGTCAGTATTGAAGATGGTAGTGATTTAACTCTATATGAAGCCGATGAATTCCCGTATAAGTAATTTAACAAACTGTTCAA
Source organism: Vibrio sp. Hal054 (assembly GCF_037162405.1). Lineage (NCBI taxonomy): Bacteria > Pseudomonadati > Pseudomonadota > Gammaproteobacteria > Vibrionales > Vibrionaceae > Vibrio > Vibrio sp. Hal054. The sequence continues at coordinate 901,512 of NZ_JARLUT010000002.1, forward strand.
AAGGGATTTGCAACGCGTGACATTTTCACTATGCGTTGGTTTTTGTGTTTAAGGTGATTATGCAGGAGTTTCGCTATTGCGTTGCTCACCACTTGAGCGGGCGTTAGTACACACTATACAAACAAGGAAGAGATAGATGAATAAGTACACAAAGGAACAAAGCACAATCGTAGCGCTTTGGGTGTTAGCAAAAAGGCGAGAAAATGATCTTTGGCCAGCACCTCCAGTAGCAACAGCTCCTGAGTTAATAACACATATGGTTAATCAAGCGGGACCTTCTCATTCGAGTGATTCAATATTGCTGCATACACACGGCTATGACCGTTTATTATTGGGGCGAGATATCACGAAATCAGTCACATCTCTTCAAAAAGAAGTTGCTCAAGAGCTTAAGTTAGCAGGTGTTATCAATATAATTCACGACATTCATTAAGAGTTGTGCGCTAACAAACGTTTGAGGTTTCAAGATACTTTTTCTTATCTTAACCGTCCCACTTGGTCATTTGAACGAAGAAAGTTTTGTCCATAAACGATGTCTTTCTTCAAATTCTCTCAAAGCCTTGCAATTCAGTCTTCCTCCACGCATTTTAAACTAGCGGAAATTTGGCGAGGAGGAAGGTGGGAGTGCGAACTAGATCTACGCGCCAGAACTTATAGCTGTTGGCTAAGTGGACATGAAAGATTCATTTGGGGATGTGGTCGGTTCGTCGTTGAGCTCATTAAGTGGGCATCAAATAACAAACACACTTAATTTACATAAGTTTAATTCAATAACGGCATCTTAATATGCCGTTATTGTTTAGGTTTAAGCTCTATTTAAACCATTAATCTGTTCGATTAGGTCTGCGAATACCGCTTTACCAACTGGTATTAACTCATCGGGGAAATCGTAATCTGGGTTATGAAGTTGTGGGCTTTTGCTGCCTGAGCCGAGCACAAACATCGCGCCCTCTTTTGCAACCGCTGTAAACTGTCCGAAATCTTCCGACCAGCGCATTGGTTCCTTAAGAATGTGGCAAGGTGTCTGAGTGCTTTGACACGCTTTCACCACCAGCTCAGCGCCAAGTTGCGAGTTCACACTGGCCTGAAAAACATCCTGCCATTCAAGCGACCACGTCAGGCCATGTTGCTGTGCCAGTTCCTGCGCAATTTCTGTTGCTGCATGAACCAAACTCTCCATTGCTTCGTTGGTTTCGCTGCGCAGCGTCGCCATAACCACTGCATCACCCGGTGAAGTACCAAAAGCAATTTCACCAAGAGATGCATGAATAACGGTCACCCAACTTCTTTGAGTAAGGGTTTCAGGTAAGGCAGCCAAGGATTCAATAATGCTGCACATCGCCAAAGCAGGGCTGACTCCATTCTCAGGATGAGCTGCATGAGAGGTTTTCCCTTTGAGGCGAATGATCATCCCGCGAGAAGCGCAGTTAAAAGAACCGGATTTTACCGCTACATGCCCTAACTCCAGACCCGGATAATTATGCAAAGCAAAAGCGAAGTCCGGTAGATAATTGGAAAACGAAGGGTCATTCACCATATTGATAGCCCCTTCTCCCGTCTCTTCTGCTGGTTGAAAAGCGAGAATAACGCGACCAGATTTCGGTTTGTTTTCGGAGAGCATTTCACCTAATGCAGTCACTATTGCCATATGACCATCATGACCACACTTGTGCGACACGCCCTGATGAACCGAACGATGAGCGAAGTCATTACACTCTTCGATTGGTAACGCATCCAACTCACAACGAATTAAGGTTGTGGGCCCTTTTTTGAAACCGTTAAAGACGAAAGCGACGCCATGACCGCCAAGAGAAGACACCGTTTCATCCGGCTGGAAACGCTTAAACACATCTTTGACACGATGAGCGGTTTGATGCTCATGGTTTGAGAGTTCAGGATACTGGTGCAGCGTGCGTCTAAAATCACTCCACGTTGTTTGAGACATAATTCACGACCTCCTTGTCGTTCTCAGTATTTATTGAGCTTTTTGAGATTCCAGCGCTTGCTTCATTGCCTCGGTTACCAGCTCGTGATCTTCCAGCGAGGCCAACCCAGATGCCGTTACCGCTCCCACTAAACCAGAACCTTTGATTCGGATTGGGAATGAGCCGCCGTGAGCACAGTATTCATTCGGGTCAATGTGTGGCTGAGTTTCAAATACTCGCTTCTTCCCCTCATTGTAGAGTGACAAGTAGTAAGTACTTTTGCCATAACAGAGCACTGAATTACGCTTACGACGAATCCAATCCAGCTGATCCGCACTCGAACCCATCATGCAATATTGAAATAAGGTTTGGCCGAAACCAAACACTTCTATCGATATCGACGCGCCTTTTTTCTCGGCAAGTGTTTTAATGCAGGAGCCCAACTGCCAAGCAACATCTTGGTTGAAATATTCCAACTCAAGCTGCTGTTCTTGTTCAATTAAGCTTTCTAGGGTGTAACTCATAGGTTCACCGTGAGCGTTTGACCCGTTTCGCTGCTTTCCATCGCCATCTGAATCAGGGTGATATTTTTCAGTGCTTCCGTCGCTGGTACAGGGTTTTCTGTTCCAAGACGAATAGCCGATGCAACAGCCTTAAAGTACATTTCGTAGCAGCCGTGTTCGGTGGTAATCGTGTGAGATTCATTTTCCAGATACAGTTTGCCGTACGAAGATTCCTCTTCTTTCGCCCAGCCTGATGCGTTTGGTTCCACGCCATCTTTTAGGCACTGCTCTTGCGGGTCTAATCCGTATTTTTCATATTTACCCAAGGTGCCTAATACCTTGTATCGCAAGTTCGGCTCTGGGCTATACATGTTGCCGTGCAAGTGAACCAGATGTTCTGGGTAATGCAGAATGAGATTAAAGTAATCGTTGGTGGTCGAACCCGGGCGCATGTTTCTGCATTGTGCATTGATGGCTTGTGGCATCCCGAACAACATAAGCGCCTGATCCAGCAAATGAGGCGCTAGATCAAACAGAATGCCGCCGCCGTCAGCGGACATTTCTCTCCAACGTTGGCGAACTTCCGGACGGTAGCGATCGAAGTGAGATCCAAACAATTTCACTTCGCCAAGGCGGCCCTCATCAATGAGTTTTTTCACTGTAAGAAGATCACCATCCCAGCGGCGGTTGTGGAACACGCTCAGCACGAGTCCTTTCTCTTCAGCCAGAGCGATGAGCTCTTCACCCTCTTCCACTCGAGTAACAAACGGCTTTTCAACGATAACGTGTTTGCCATTTTCCAGAGCGCGTTTTGTCAGTGAGTAATGCACATCGTTTGGCGCGGTGATGATCACCAGTTCTGCATCACTGTTATCTAGTAATTCATTCGCATCAGCAAACCACTTCGCTTGCGGCCAGTCAGCTTCAACACTCGCTTGTTGACTGGAGCTGATAGCGGATAACTCTAATTCTGGTAGCGCTTTGATAAATGGAAGATGGAAGGTTTTTGCGGAAAAGCCGTAACCAATAACGGCTGTTTTTACTGGAGTGAAACTCATATCAAAGCAATCCTTTTTAGAGGCGGAATGAAACCGGTATCGTGACATAAAAATAAAGCCCTCTCTAGTGAAAAAACCAGAGAAGGCTCATTTAATAGTATGACTGACGGATTAAGCAGCGACGATGTACTTGTGCTTAGTCTGCTTTTGTTTCTTGAGCGATTTAATCAAGGCATCGATATCGACTTCAATATCGAATCTGCGCTTCAAGTTGGCGAGAAACAGTGGGTCTTCACACATGGCTTTTTCCGGCTCATCACTGATCTTCGCTACAGGTCTGCCATTGCACTCTGTCAACTTAATCACGATAGAAAGCGGCTTGTAGCTCTTGCCCTGATCATTCTGCCAACCTGCGAGATCGTTAGTCAAAAACGTACCGATACCGAAGGAAATCTGAACTCGACCTGCAAAGTATTCGCACAGATCCAATGCTTCATTGAAGTTCAATCCGTTGGAGAAAATGAAGATTTTTGATTTCGGGTCAATACCAAGGCTTTCATAGTGAGCAATCATTCGGTCGCCCCACTTAAACGGGCAACCGGAATCGTGCCTAACGCCACTGTAGGCTTTAGCTAGGTGCATATTGAAGTCACTGATGAAAGCATCAATCGTGAGTGTATCTGTTGGTGCAATAGCGATCTGGCCTTCAAATGCGTTTAGCCATTGTTCAAGTGCCACGCGCTGAGAATCACGTACATTCACTAACGCTTGATGCCCCATGAACCACTCGTGGGCGATAGTGCCAATTGGTTTTAAATGAAACTCACGGGCAAAGTGGCAGTTACTGGTACCCAATAACAATTCCGGTATTTCTTTTTTAAGATGCGCCATCACATCTCTTTGCACCTGACCGGAGAAGCGGCGGCGCGTCCCCATTTCGGTTAGTGAGAAATTGGTAATGCCGCGTTTAGCGATTTCTGATTTCAGCAATGCTATTTTCTCGGCAAACACTTGTATTGGCAGTTCAGCAGGCACATCCGCCCAACGGCGACGGTTGCGAACTTCAGACACAATCGCCATCACTATGGTTTCGTACAAGATGGTGTCACGCCAAGAACCTTGAATGCTGATTCGCAGCTGATTTTTACCGTCCTGTTTAACCACATCTAACTCAACCTGACGTTCAGGCTGGAAGTGGAAATAGCGTAAAGACTGAATGAACGACGGTTTCAAATGCGGGAAAAGAGCACCTAAATAGGCGATATCAGCATCCGAGAATCTTAAAGAGGACAGATGAGCAATTTCTTCACCAACTTCTTCCAGTAAGTCACTGACATCTTCATCGCTACGAACAATCAGTTCATAACGCACTTGTGCATCAGGATAGTTGGAATGAATCGCCTGCATCATATTGATTTTATAGGCATCTAAATCCAATAGACTGCGGATGATTTGAGGAGAGAATAGGCGATTGCTCATGATGCCTTCCTTCTGTTTACTGCAAGGAGTGGTTCGCGTTAGTAACATTTTGTTCCTAACTTTGCCATAAACAATAATTCAACCCTTTTAGTTTGTCAAACTTTGTTACAAACCACACAAAAAGTGTCGTTTTATAGCTCTGGAACTCGTCTGCATTGATTCATTTTAATTACAGAGACTTATTGCAACTACCTCCGTCTTTTCTAAAATTTCCAATCTAGTTTGTCACGATATGTTATTTACATTGACCCTCAATATTCACTTGCCTAGAATGGTGCCACCAAATGTCAGGATTCTTATTATGATTGTTACCATTGATATGGTTTGCCTTCGTCTCGCACCATCGGGGATTCAGACCCTACTCGTAAAACGCTGTAACCCAAACCGCCCTGACTGCGGTAAATGGGCGCTGCCGGGCGGATTCGTTTACGACGAAGATATGACCAGTCAAGGGGCGAGCCCGCAGATGAAGATTTCAATTCTGCACACCGAAGAATCTGTCGCCAAAAGATACACACCTATCCCAATTACATCAGTGATCCTCTGGTGGATGGCAACCCTAAACGAGATCCGGAAGGCTGGAGTATCAGCATTTCTCACTATGCGCTTCTCAATCCATCCAATGTTCAGCAAATCGAAAATGCAGGAACAGACAAAAGCCGCGCGGATTGGTTTGACTTGCCACCTTTGCTTGATGAAAAAATGGAACTGGCTTTTGACCACGTCGCACAGATTCAGCACGCATGGAAAAAGCTTAGAGCGGCGGTGGAATATACCTCTGTGGTTCTGTTCCTATTGGAAAAAGAATTCCTGGTGGCAGACATTATTGATGCCTACAGCAAGTTTGGCGTTGAAGTAAACCGTATGACTATCAAGCGACGCTTGATTGACACTGGCATTATTGTCAGTGCCAACAAAATTGCAGCGTCGAGCAAAGGTAAAGGCGGCAAACCTGCAAATGTATACAAGTTAGCGACTAACGAAGTTAGCTATTTCCAGACTTGCTTGCGTGGTTAAACCGCCCATTTTTAGTGCGCCTAAATTTTATTCACAATCGCTATTGCGCCCGCAACATTGATGAGTAATATGTAAACAATCATACCGTTACGGCTTGAAGCTTTTTGTTCAAGCGTTTTGTGTATAAACAACAATAATTCCAACAAATATCGCCACTTCCCTACATTTCATTCACTTTTCGTTTGGCGTACTTAAAACTATGAAACCCTCTGTTGCTGCTACTGGCGGCTGGTTGTTAATGCTTAGCGTACTACTTTCGCTCGTCGCTCAGATCACAGGTCTATTCAGCGGCTATTGGGCGGGACTTCCTATCTGGCTAGTCGTCATGCTGTTCGTGTCCTACGTCAAACCAACACAAAGAAAACAAATTATCCTGCTGATGCTACTGGGCTCAATTGGCTTGCTCTACGGAGTGTTCAAAGGGCTTGATGGACGTTATCTGTTAAAAGCCTTAGATGCCAACCAAACCGTGGTGGCGATGATCGTCGGCGTTGGGTTTCTTCGTATTTTCGCGGTCAATAGCGTCAAAACAGGAGAAACGCTCCCTCAAGGCAAAAGCGCTGTTATTCGGACTCTGCTTGGCGCTCATCTATTTGGCACTGTGCTCAACATATCGTCCGTTATGATTATCGGCGATAAGCTGGCAACACAAAGCAAACTCAGAACAACTCAAGGTTTAGTGTTACTGAGAGGCTTCGCTGCCTGTGCGTTATGGTCACCGTTTTTTGCTTCTATGGGTTTAGCGTTGACCAGTGCTCCCGGCTCAGAACTTGGTACCTTGGTAAGCTACGGTATTCCGGTATGCGCTGTGGCATTAGCCATAAGCGGCTGGCAACTTGTTCGTCGAGCAGATGCAGACTCTGTTTCGGGCTACCCAATTTCTATCTACTCTTTGTGGATGCCCGCTTTACTTGCATCCGTTGTAATCGCCGCTCATAAGTTCTATCCGCACATTAGCGTACTCTCTCTGGTGACTTTAACGTCTTTGTGCTTTATCGCTTTGTGGCTTCTGATTAATAAGGGCTATCACGCAATTGTCGCGGCACGTAACCATATTGAGTCTGGAATTGCCAATTCCAGCGGCGAAGTGGTTCTGTTTGCTGCCGCTGCAATGCTCGCCTCCGGAGTTGCTGCCTCTTTAGATGCAATGAACATTCAATTAGCACCGCAACATTTTGGCCCGATTGAAGCTAGTGTGACTGTCGCCGTACTGATTGCTTTGGCGATGACAGGAATGCACCCAGTAACCAGTGTGGTACTGGCGGGCAGTGTACTTGCGCCTTCAATGGCAGACCCTAATATGCTTGGTTTAACTCTACTGATGGGCTGGTCATTAGGCATTACCGCCTCACCTTTTTCTGGTGTCCAACTCAGTATTCAGTCTCGCTACGATATCAGTGCAAAAGCATTGCTTAAGGCCAACTGGCGCTACATCACCATCATGTATCTGGTTTGCTGTTCTGTGCTCTGGTGGTATTCGACTCAGATATAACGCACTAAACCTTACTGTGTACGTAATAATGCGAACAAAATTTGGTCAATAGTTTTACAGTGTTAGAAAAAACCGCAACTAAATCAGGATTGTCAGAAAGTTGAAGATAAGATTTCTATCGTTTTACATTGGTTGACGGACTCCTTACATGTCTGTTGTTAGGATAATTTCGTGCTCAACATGCACATGATACCCAAACAACAAGTTGTCACGGGCAGATGAATAGCATCAACACCGTGTCGCTTTTTGTCGGAAGGGCATAACAACGACAGTTAAAGGAGTATTCACATGAAAAAAGCGCTCGCATTAATCACTATGATGGTCGTAAGTGGTAGTGTATTGGCTGCTACCCAAACCAAACAATCAGAAACCACACTGCAAACAGAAGTGTTCAATTCTGAACAAAAAGCGCAGCAAGCAGGATTCAAAATTATTCACGATTTGAGAGAGTTATCTTCGGAAGAGCTCACTTTCAAGCTAGGTGTTGTTGAACCGCTGGTTGTTCCTGACAGCGTTAAAATCAACAACAGCGAACTGAAAGTTGAATCAATTATGGTTGAACCGGACAAAACGTCTTATCGCGGTTTAGTCAATGTTGATTACCAATACGACATCAAAGATCATAACAACTAGCCTCGACTTCTTACCCCTATATAAGTTAGTCACGCTAAATTGATGACAACGGAGTGTCATCAATTTGCTGCTTACCAAACTAACAGGTGATCTATCAGTTACGTTCAAACTGACTGATGAGTCTCTGCAACTCTTTAAGATTTGCTACCAACACTCTGGTACGGTTCACCGAGTCAGCCGAAGACTGAGCGGTTTTTTCCGTTAACGTCTTAATATTGACCGCATTCGCGGTGATCTCTTTGGTCGCAATCGCCTGCTGCTCTACTGCAACCGCTATCTGCTGACTTCGGTCAGATACCTGCTCCAGTTTTGACGTGATATCGTTGATCATCCCGCCAGTTTCGTCTGCGCTTACAATACACTGCTGAGACAAATCTGAACCACGCTGAATGGCGTTTACACCTTGAGCCGCAAGATCTTGCAGTTCTGTAATCATGCTATGAATTTCGGTTGTCGAGTCATTGGTTTTAATCGCTAAGTGACGAACTTCGTCTGCCACCACAGCAAATCCCCGACCAGACTCTCCAGCTCGTGCAGCTTCAATCGCCGCGTTTAACGCAAGTAAATTGGTTTGCTCTGAAATCGCACTGATCACATCTAGGATCGATTCAACCTGCTTGGTATGGGCAGACAATGTTTTCAAAATAGTCTGGCTGTTGAGCAGCTCTTTATCCAACTCATTAACTTTGCTCACGGTTGCTTTAATGCTCTTTAAGCCAGTAATGGATTCAGAACGAGCTTCCTGAGTGAGTTGAGAAGTCAGCGAAGCCGCACTGGCGATATCGTGAATAGAGTATGTAAGTTCCTCTACTGCTGATGCGACTTGTTCCGTTTCAGCATGTTGCGCGGTTAAGCTTTGCTCTATCGATTTGGCCGTTTCAAACTCATGTTGGGCATCTTTCAAAATACGACCAGAAGTATCACCGCTTCGCGCTGTAACAGCTCTTAACTCAGCCTTGCGCATCATAAGCGCCAGTTCTACTTGGGAAAACTCGTCGCGACGGCCGGTATACACCTTTTCTAACAGAGGATTGGAATAGGCTTCGCTAGCCAATGCCTGCATATGACTTAATCGGCGCTGTACATGGGCGATTCCGATCATTAGCGCTAATAGAAATGCACTGGAAAGCGCACCCAATAACCAAGTCTGCTGCTGCAACATCCAATAAAGATTAGTTGCCAATCCGAGAACACTTATCAACATCAGAAGTTTGGTTAAAGGAGAACGCGTAAGGGAGATTTTTTTACCCGCGTTAATTGCTTTGTAAAGCGCATCAGCGCGCTTCACCTGTTCAGCCGTAGGTTTAGAGCGAACCGATTGATACTCAATGATCTCGCCCTTTTCGTTTTTTATCGGTGTGACGAATGCAGAAACCCAGTAATGCTTAGAGCTTTTGCATTTGTTTTTAACTATGCCCATCCAGCTTTTGCCTTCCTGGATGTAGCTCCATAGTTGTCCGAACGCCGCTTTGGGCATATCTCCATGACGAACTAGGTTATGAGGATTACCCAGCAACTCTTCCTGCGAGTACTCAGCAATGTCACAAAACACTTGGTTTGCATAAGTGATGTGACTAGAACGATCAGTTGTAGAAATAAAACTGACGTGATCTGGGTAATCTTTGTTTTCAGTAACTTCCATGCAAATAGCGCTCACTAACGTTCATGTTGAAATGTAATTTCAAAAATTACGATATATTTTGCAGCTTTTTTAACATGGGATAGCCGTCGCGACTTTGACCCTAATCAATTCAGAAACTTATCAATAAGATGCTTATCATAACTGAGACAAATGAACATTTTTGCATCGTACCGTTTTTAACTACATCAAGCCCAACGGAATAGACGTACTTCATTTCCTTCTTCTGGCTGTTTAGGAATATTCAGAGATAGCAGCAGTGATACACACGCCATTCCTGCACCGATATAGAACACCGCCGCTGGCGATATGAGCCATAGCATACCGAAACTGACTGGAATAATGACGGCTGCAATATGGTTGATGGTAAATGCCACACCCGCTGTCGACGCCATATCGGCTGGATCGGCGATTTTTTGAAAGTAGGTTTTCACAGCCAGAGCCAAGGCGAAGAAAAGATGGTCTATAACATAGAGTCCCGCAGCCCAGTGTGCATCTGTCACCACAGCATAGCCAACAAAGACACCAATCAACCCAACATACTCAACAATTAACGCTTTGCGTTCGCCAACCACACCGATAAAACGACCAATTTTTTTGGCAAATAAGAAGTTAAAACCGTAGTTGATTAAGAAAAGTAACGTGATGTCTGCTGCTGTATAACCGAATTTCTCAACCATTAAGAAGCCAGCAAACACAGTGAAGATCTGGCGGCGAGCACCACTCATGAAGGTCAAAGCGTAGTAAAGCCAGTAACGCTTACGTAAAACCAACTTCTTGTTTTGCGGTGTAGCCGATTTGAACTCTGGAAATGCAACGGCAGCGACAATAACTAGGGCCAAAGCAAGTCCGCCAGTAATGCCATACACCCATTCATAACTTAAATGCAGTTGCTCAAGCATGATCCACAATGCGCTGTAAGTCAGCAGCGACGCCAGTGCGCCTATAGAGATCATCTTACCGAGCATTTCTGGTGCTTCATCTTTACTGAGCCACTGCAGTGATAGTGACTGCTTCAATGTTTCGAAATAGTGGAAACCCGTAGACATCAACAAAGTGGTTAGCAACAAGCCGGTCAGAGAAGGAAACAACCCCGTGATTGCTGTACCCAACGTCAGCATCATAAGGGAGATCAACAGAAAGCGTTGCTCTCGGATAAAAAGCAGAACAAAAACAGCAGTGAAAGCGAGAAACCCCGGTACTTCACGAACACTTTGCAACAAACCGATATCGGCTCCATCAAAGTTCGCTTTTTCAATCACAAAGTTATTGAGCAGTGCCATCCAGCTAGCAAACGCAATCGGAACAATCGCTGAAATAACCATTAAGAAGTTTTGTGGGGTACGCCAAGTTTTAGTGTTCATTAAAAGTATTATCATCCTTGTTATCATATTATCAGTCTAACCAATACCGCTATAGCTGTAACCTAACTATTAATACTAGGGTCTCCAGATCCTAATAAAAATAGGAGCAATCGATGCAAATCCGTTTTGCTACCGCAAACTTGTTCAACTATCTCTCTCCCCCTAACGCATTTTACGAGTTCAATAATATTTACGAGCTCAACCAATGGCATAAAAAACAACAGTGGTTAGAACGGAAATTATTAACCTTAGATGCGGATGTGGTCGGGTTTCAGGAGATCTTCAGCGCAGAAGCACTGCAGGCGCAGTTAAAGCCGCTAGGTTACTCATATTTCGCTGTTGTAGACCAACCAAAGGTATCTCAAGACTACATTTACACTCACCCAGTAGTCGGTATTGCTTCACGTTATGAACTGACAGAAATAGAGGCCGTTGAGGCCAAGAAACCAAATTCTGATGATGCTTTTACCTTCTATCGTAAACCGCTTAGAGCAACGTTGAACCATCCTGTGCTAGGGAAAGTGGATGTCTATATCGTTCACTTTAAATCACAGCGGCCGACATTAGAGGACAAGGAAGAAGGTTCGAGCGTGTTTGAAACATGGCAACAAGAAAACTATGGCAACTGGCTTTCCACTGTGCAGCGTGGATTCGAAGCAACACTATTGCATCAAGCGATCATGGAGAGAAAAAGAGCCACTGGGCATCCGGTGGTATTAATGGGTGATTTTAACCAACTGCTTGATAGCCAAGAGTTCGCCTGCTTACGTTCTACTCATCGTTTTCGCCAGCCGGATTCTTACCTGCCGCTCCTCCCCTACCATCTTACCGATAGCTGGGAGCTGTATTGCCATACGGGAAAGGTTCAGCGTCAACCAACTCATTACACAGGAGCTTCAGGGCAAGTTTTGGATTACATACTGATGTCGAGCGAATTCGGCTTAGAGACAGACCGCAATATCGCCCGAGTCATTGATTTTCACGTTGAGGATCAGCATCTGATCAATCCAAGTTTCGAGCTGGATAAATTCGCCAGTGACCATGCATTTGTAAGCGTCACGCTAGAGTTACGCTCGTAAATGTTGCCATTGCGGATGGCGATCTAAATAGTGTTTTACGTAGCTGCAAACGGGCACAATCTTAAACCCTTGCGTTTCAATCAATGGTAAAACGCTTTCCATCATAATTTTTCCGTAGCCTTTTCCCTGTAATTCTTGTGGGACTTTGGTCGACGTTATATGCATAGCCTTATCGAAGAACTGATAGCGCACAACCGCGTAATGCTCACCTTCAAGGTGGACGCGAAAGCACTCGTTCTCTCTGTCGTAAATAACGGTATGTTCCATTTTTATATCCAAAATGATAATTAAGTCTTAATTTATAACCATGACGAATTGAAAGTCTGAATGCATCACCATAAAATCTCAACTCTTAAAAAAAATATAAATTATCTTGTTGGAGATTATGGATGAGCTCGCCGCAACCAGCGACTAAAAGTACTAAAACAAATGTCGCGAAAACGACTAAATCCGTTATCACCCTCAATAGTACCGACGCTCTTGCAATGGTCGAGCACGGTAGCGAATTGAAGTTGAACATTACCACTCCCGTCGGCACAAAGTTTATCTGTAGAACACCATTTATCGGTACTCACTCTGACACGTATCTTCTCGCTGAAATTCCAAATATCTCAGCGAGCGATATGAGCTTTTATTTTCAAGAAGGTTTCTGGATCAATATTCGTGCAATATCTTCGCGTGGCGAAGGCGCAATGATCCACTTTCGCAGTCAGTTGTTGCATGTCGTTCAAGAGCCAATCCCGCTGGCCATGCTGTCAATACCAAGCTCAATGCAAGTAACACAACTGAGGAAGGAACCTCGCTTTGATGTCAATCTGCCAGGCAGAGTGATCTGTGGTGAACACAAAGCCAGTGGCGAAGTTCGTGATTTATCCAAATGTGGCTGCCGATTTATCGCCCCACCAGTAGGTAAAACGTATCAAGTCGGTGAAATGGTCTCGATAGAGATCTTTGCAGATCAACGTGGCACTAAAGTTTTTGCGCCATTAACGGGTAAAGTTTGTAACCTACAACGTTCCACTCACTATGCACGTTACGGTATGGAGTTTGATGAAGCTGGGCAAAAGAATGCTAAGAATCTACTCAGCCAGCTGAAATTCAATGGCACCAAGCTAACGTTGAACGTCGAACGTATTGCATAAAGCCTTAAAATCTCGATATCTCACCAAAACCTAGGAGTATGGACGTTCCTTTTTCGTTATACTCCTCATCACTATTCTCATTTAAAGGTTTGAAATGAACTACTTTAGTACTTTCATTAAAGGAATGGCGATGGGCGCAGCGGATGTTGTTCCCGGCGTTTCAGGTGGTACCATCGCATTCATTACCGGCATTTACGATACTTTGCTGGAAAGTATTCGACGCATAAATCCAAGCTTACTCGGCATTTGGAAGCGCGAAGGTTTTGCCGCTGCATTCCAGTATATTAACGGCTTTTTCCTCATTTCGCTGTTTGCAGGAATATTCACCAGTATTGCTACTTTTGCAAAACTTATCTCTTGGGCATTGGTCACCCACCCTATCCCAACGTGGTCTTTCTTCTTTGGCTTAATCCTTGTTTCGGTGTTCCACATGCTCAAACAAGTGGAGCACAAAACCGCATCGCGTTGGGTATGTTTGGCTCTAGGTGTCGCCTTTGCTTATAGCATTACGATTTTGAAACCACTGAGCCTCGAACTTAGCAACATCAACATCATCTTTGCAGGTGCAATTGCTATTTGCGCGATGATCTTGCCGGGTATTTCAGGCAGTTTCATTTTGCTGCTAATTGGCATGTATGCAACGGTATTGGGTGCGGTGAAAAACGCACAAATCGACGTCTTACTATTGTTTTTATCTGGCTGTGTGATTGGCTTACTGAGCTTCTCTCACGTGCTTTCTTGGTTGCTTAAACGATTCCGTGAAGTCACCTTAATGTTCCTCACGGGTTTAATGCTGGGCACTTTGCCGAAAATCTGGCCGTGGAAAGAGACAATTTCATGGCGCACTAACTCTCATGGTGAACAAGTGCCACTGGTTCAGCACAACTTGTCGCCATTTGAGTTTGAAGCGATCACCTCTCAGTCTTCGCAGCTATTGATTGCTGTTGTCTTTATGTGCTGTGCAATCGCATTAGTTTTGGGACTAGAAAAATACGCAGAGAAACACGACATTTAATCGTTTCAGATTCCCTTAATAGGCGGCTTCAGTCGCCTATTCATCTCCTCAATGTTTGCTTGAACCCTTCCACATTTTGCCCTACTTTTCCTAAACTTAATCTCCGTTTATGCTAGGATGCGCACACCTTTCCTAACCATGTGTAAGAAAATGCGTTCAGCGTTAAAACTACTCTTCATTATTGCCGCACTTCTTGCTGGTTTCTTTGCAAGCGACATCATTAAGCTCTTCTCATCTGAAACAAAGAGCACTGATCTGTCTCAATACTGCGTATTGTCAACGACCCCTTGCTCGCAGCAGAATATCTCAATGACTCTTGCTCAGGACAAAGTACATCCTCTGGTGGCAAATCGTCTCTCGGTTTCATGGCCTAACAGCGATTCTGAGCAGCTTGAGCTGCGACTACAAGGTGTCGAAATGGACATGGGAACCGTAAAATACGTACTTAAGAAAACAGAGTCTGGCAAATTTGAATCTGACATCATATTGCCCGTATGTACCAGTGACTCAATGACATGGGTAGGACAACTCACTGACGGTAAAACAACGGTTCTACCAGCATTAAGGATGGAACGATGAGTAAAAATTGGTCTTTAGTTTTAATCATGGCATTCGTACTTGGTTTTGGTACCAAAAGCTATTTTGATTCTCAGAAAACGCTAGAACAAGAAGAGATGCAATCCGCGTCTGACGTAACACTGTACGGTGAAAAAAACCAAGCGGTGAATATCTTTGATACGTCGGACAAGCGTATCCGTATTGTCTATTTTGGCTTTACTCGTTGTCCGGACGTTTGCCCAACTTCGCTTGCCATGCTGGCAGGGGCATTAAATCAGATTGATGATGAAACAAAAAAACAGCTAAGACCCATGTTTGTTTCGTTAGATCCAGAGCGTGATGATGCAGAGTCTTCTGCGACCTATGCTCACTACTTCCATGCAATGATAGAGGGCCTATCTGGCTCTCTGGATATTACAGCATCGTTGGCGAATCGATACGGCGTGATTTTTCGTAAAACCGAATTACCTAACTCGGAGCTCAAGTACACGCTCGACCACAGCTCCTATTTTTATTTCTTAAAACCCGATGGCACTCTAATAACAAAAGTTCCACATACGCAGAACCCTGCGCCAATAGTGGAAGCGATAAAAGAAGTCACTCAACCAACAAAAGGATGAAACAATGAAAGGTAAAGCCCTGTTACTCATCAGCTTATTAGCAAGCCCTTTAGCCTACGCAAAAATGGACATCATGGTTCATAACCCCTACGCGAGAGCGACACCTCCTACCGCAGTAACCAGCGCAGTATTTGGTGACATTGTTAACCGAAGCGACACTGACCGATACATTGTTTCAGCAACCACACAAGCAGCCGGAAAAGTAGAATTGCATGACGTCATCAATGAAGGTGATGTGATGAAAATGCGTCAGGTTTCAGAGTTAAAAGTCCCGGCCAAAGGCAAACTGGAATTGAAGCCGGGTAGCTTCCACATCATGTTATTTAAACTGCCAAAACCATTGGCTGAAAATGAAGAAATCGATATTCAACTCACCTTCAAAAATGGTGAGCAACTCACTTTTAAAGCACCAGTTAAAAAGGTCATGAGTGGCATGAAAATGGAACATAATTAATACCAAAGCGACTGCAGCTGCGGTCCAACTTTTGTATTGATAAGACCATAAAAAAGAGGTGGGCATTCCCGCCTCTTCTGCTATTATTTGCATAGATTTAAACCAGAAATATTTAGGAGATTTTGATGATTGTACTTAAAACCCACAGCGCAACTTCAGAGAAGAAAGCTTAATCTTCAACTCTTTCTTTCCCTCGAATTGCCCGGTGTTCAACTAAACCGGGGTCACACCTTTATTCGGCCCTAGTCATATTTAATTGCGTTATAAGACAGCGTACCTACGCGTGTCTGGGGTAACCAAATGAGTTTAAACGAAACTTTATCACTTTCTTTGCCACAATTAGGATGGCGACCTGTTTACCAGCAACAATTAAGCTGGGATGAATTAGAAACGGCAATTCCCGCGCGTATTAGTGAACATCACCGGACTGGCTACATTTGTTGGACAGAGAACGGCGAAATTCACTTAGATATTCACGCAAAACTGCCTCCAATGACCGTTGGAGACTGGGTACTGCTCGACCGCGAAACGAACCAGTTTGTTAAGTTGCTAGACCGCCAGTCGCTTTTTAGTAGAAAAGCCGCAGGTATTAAGTCTTACGAACAACTTATCGCTTCTAATGTTGATACCGTGTTTATCGTCTCATCGCTCAATCAAGACTTTAATCTCAGTCGAATAGAACGCTATCTGGCTCTTGCGAAAGAAGCTCAAGTAGAGCCTGTTATTGTGCTGACTAAAGCCGATCTATGTGACGATGCGGATGACAAAAAACAGCAGGTTCAGGCACTGAATCCAATACTGTACGTGGAATCTATCAACGCACTGTCCAGCGAAAGCTGTCAGAGTTTGAAAGCATGGTGCAAAGTTGGAAAAACGATAGCCGTTATGGGTTCTTCTGGTGTGGGTAAATCTACCTTAGTCAATACGCTGATGGGTAGTGACATACAAGAAACCAGTGGTATTCGTGAACACGATAGTAAAGGCCGCCACACAACCACATCACGTTCACTGCTTTCTATGCCTTCAGGTGCATTGTTACTTGATACGCCAGGAATGAGAGAGCTTCAAATCTCTGATTGTGAACAAGGCATCGAAGAAGTATTTGCAGACGTTGCCAATTTGGCGGACAAGTGCCGCTTTAGCGATTGCAAACACATTAGCGAGCCGGGTTGTGCCGTTCTAAAAGCGATAGAAAGTGAAGAGCTTGATGAAAGAAGACTGCGTAACTATCGCAAACTTCTTGCTGAGCAAGCACGCAATAGTGAATCGATTGCGGAAAGGCGTTCCAAAGAGAAAGATTTTCACAAACACGTCAAAAGCGTGATGAAGGAAAAACAATCTAGGGAAAAAGGATATTAATCCAGAATATTAGCAAAGGGTGATATTTCACCCTTTATTTTTATAAAATATATGCGCTACAAATACGCAACATTTCATCAAAAATGTGTCGAAATTCAACATCTCTGTTAAATATTATTCTATCTATAAATAAATCCTAGACACATTGTCCTGCAACGTTAATATTACCCCCTACAGCAAGTACTGCTGTAAACATTACAATTCAAACTATTTATTCATTGCAGGGATAATTATGCAAAGCAACAATATTTTTGCCCGCTTCGCTCGTGGCAATCTGGTGCTTCAGATCCTCGTTGGTATCGTTTTAGGTGCTATCGTGGCGACTGTTTCTCCAGATTCTGCGCAAAGTGTTGGCTTACTTGGTAACCTTTTTGTCGGTGCTCTAAAAGCCGTAGCGCCAGTACTTGTTTTCATCTTGGTAGCCGCGTCGATTGCAAATCAAAAGAAAAACCAACACACATACATGCGTCCTATCGTAGTTTTATACCTACTAGGCACATTTACCGCTGCTTTAACAGCCGTTGTACTTAGCTTCCTTTTCCCAACAACTTTGACACTTGTTGCGGGCGCTGAAGGTGCAAACCCTCCACAAGGTATTGCAGAAGTACTGAACACCCTTCTATTTAAACTGGTTGATAACCCTGTGAATGCGCTGATGACAGCGAACTACATCGGTATTTTGGCTTGGGGTGTTGGTTTAGGTTTAGCGTTGCATCATGCATCAGCAACAACAAAAGCAGTGTTTGAAGATCTGAGCCACGGTGTTTCTCAAATCGTTCGCTTCATCATTCGCCTAGCACCATTCGGTATCTTCGGCCTTGTGGCGTCTACATTTGCGACAACAGGTTTCGGCGCATTGGCGGGCTATGCTCAGCTTCTTGCGGTTCTACTAGGTGCAATGGCAATTATTGCTCTGATCGTTAACCCATTGATCGTATACGTTAAGACAGGCGAAAACCCATACCCACTAGTTCTACAATGTTTGCGTGAAAGTGGTGTAACTGCGTTCTTCACTCGTTCAAGCGCAGCAAACATCCCTGTTAACATGGCTCTTTGTGAGAAGTTAGATCTGGATGAAGATACTTACTCAGTATCGATTCCTCTAGGTGCAACCATCAACATGGCGGGAGCAGCGATCACGATTACTGTTCTTACACTTGCTGCTGTAAACACGCTAGGCATTGAAGTTGATCTATTGACTGCTGTACTGCTAAGTGTGGTAGCTGCGGTATCCGCTTGTGGTGCATCAGGTGTTGCTGGTGGTTCACTGCTTCTGATCCCTCTAGCATGTGGCCTGTTCGGCATTTCAAATGACGTTGCGATGCAAGTTGTTGCTGTTGGCTTCATTATCGGTGTGATTCAAGATTCTGCTGAAACTGCGCTAAACAGTTCAACGGACGTTGTGTTCACAGCTGCTGTATGTAAAGCAGAGCACAAGAAATCTCAAAAATAAGCAGTAACTATAGTTACTCGCCGTTGTAAAAAAATCCGCCTCATTGGGCGGATTTTTTTATGACTTTAAATCATTACTTCTTCGCAGCGACTTTAGGTTCGTGATCTTTTATCTCCTGAACTTTAGTCTCTTGAGCTTTCACTTCTTTCACCTTATCTGCAAGTTCAACCACTGATTTGTTATCAGTGTTGTTTTCTGCAGGATGAGTAACACCATTGAAGCGGCCACCCTGTTCGATACTTAAATCGTCACTGTAGATGGTACCTGTGACCTTACCGCGTCTAAGGATTTCTATTTTAGCTGCGTGGCAAGTTCCTTCAAACTCGCCGTTAATCACAAGGTGTTTAGCGAAAATTTCACCAACAGCACGACCTGATTCGCTAATGATTAAAGTTTTATCTACGTGAATTTCACCTTCAACCGTGCCATCCACTTGCATATTGCTTTCTACCCGGAATTTTCCGTTGATTGAACAGCCCTTTGCAATGAGAGTGGTAGCTGAGTGCTGACTCTTAGCTCGACTTGATTTACCAAAGATTCCCATCGAATACCTTTAACCTCACTAAATATCGTCTCAAAGTTATTTATCCCCCAATGAACAAAAGGCTTGGGATCTAATGAACGGCCGACGAATCGAATTTCATAATGTAAATGTGGTCCAGAAGAAAGACCGCTGTTGCCCGAATATGCTATCAAGTCACCCTTTTGTACAAAGTCGCCACTTTTAACTGCGAACTTTTGTAGATGTGAGAATGAACTGCTGAATCCGTGCATATGCAATAAGCGCAGAAAATTACCCGAGCCTTGATTACTCCTACGGGTGATTTCCACAACACCATCTGCTGGTGCATAAATTGGAGTCCCAGTATTTACCGCGAAATCTTGGCCCCTATGGAACGCCGCTTTACCCGTAACTGGGTGTACCCTTTTACCATAACTAGACGAAATTCGTCCTTTTTGTACAGGAGAACCGCTTGGAATTTGAGTCAACATCACCATCCTAACTGATGAAGTAATTGCAGCCGTATCTAAACGAGACTCCAATTCGGAAGATGTCTCTCCCATTCCGAGCACTTTCTCAAGGTCACCTAGCTTATCAGAAACAAGTTGTATTTTTTCTTCACGTTCCAGCAAGTCCCCTTCCAAACTCTCCTTTAAACTTTTAAGGGAAGAAACTTCCTCAGACAGTGTTAATGATTTATTTTCCAACTCAATCTGCTTTAAGCGCGCAAAATATGCATCGTTTATCAGCTTATAAATAAATGCTCCCGTGGCAAGTACACTGGCAAGAAGCAAATAACCAGCACCTTTCAAGCAGTACCGATAGAGCTTCCCTAGATGGAAATGCCGTGTACCGTTAATAGACGAAACGGAAACTATTACGTTCTCTTTCATTCACAAATTCTATTGTCCATATTGAAAGTGCCGGAATTCTATCAAGGAAATGCAACTGGCTAAACCACTTGGTTGCCGTAGTTGCTTCCAATTCACACTTCTTAGCGACTTTTCCTTGTTATTAATCATTCATGAAATGCAAATAGATATGAAACTAAGTGACTGATTTAATTTAGTGTTTACTCATATTAGTGCACATTTATGCTAATAAGAGAAACCCAAGATTAAGATTCTACCCACAAACGAATCAGAGCATGGCGTTAAGTTACCCCTGCAAACCCACAACTGATTGCTTTCTGTTTACACAAAACATGAGGGCAACCAATATGCAACAAAGCACAAAAATACCGCATGAAACTTGTCCGTTTTATTGCCAACTTGAGAATACCCAAAAACCAAATCTGGCTGCTTTTTGTACACCATAATTCCTGTATCTAAATTACAAATATCTCATTAATTATTTTTCCAATTTATTTCAAAGTGTGAAATAAATACACAAACGTGACCAAGATCACTCTAAAAATCTTACCAAGTCCTTAATTTGGCAAATATGTGACACAGGTCGACTTATTTAAAAATGATTTTTTATCCACAACGAGATGTTGATCATTTAATATTTATTGACATTTTCTAAATTAATAATTTGTAGCAAAATTACATAGTAGAAAAATGAAGAAGATCACAAAGAAATTATTTGAATGGCATCAATTATGATTGGTTGATCACAAAAAACCCGTTCTCAGAGCCAACTAGAAATTGTGTGGTAAATTTATTGAGTGTTATTCAATCAGCGGTTTTGGCGAACCGTTACTACAACAAAACTAATCAGAACATCGAACGGGGTAAACTTATGTTATCACCAGAAGCAAAGGTCAAGGTACAAAATTTTGGCCGATTCCTTTCTAATATGGTAATGCCGAACATCGGCGCATTTATCGCTTGGGGCTTTATTACAGCACTATTCATTCCTACTGGCTGGATTCCAAATGAAACACTATCCAGCATGGTCGGTCCTATGATCACTTACTTGCTACCGCTACTTATCGGTTATACCGGTGGTAAAATGGTTGCAGGCGATCGTGGTGCAGTTGTTGGTGCAGTAACCACTATGGGTGTCATCGTTGGTACTGACATTCCAATGTTCATGGGTGCAATGATTGCAGGTCCTCTGGGCGCTGTTGCTATCAAGAAATTCGACCAAGCTGTTCACGGTAAAGTGAAAAGCGGCTTCGAAATGCTAGTGAACAACTTCTCTGCTGGTATCATCGGTATGATCTGCGCAATCATTGCGTACTTGGTTATCGGTCCTGCAGTGAAAGTACTTTCTACTGGCCTTGCTGCTGGCGTAAACACTCTAGTTGAATCAGGTTTACTACCTCTTACTTCACTTTTTGTTGAGCCTGCTAAAATCCTATTCCTGAACAATGCGATTAACCACGGTATCTTCTCACCACTTGGTATTCAGCAGTCTGAGGAACTAGGTAAGTCAATCTTCTTCTTAATCGAAGCTAACCCAGGCCCAGGTCTTGGTCTACTTATCGCTTACATGGTATTCGGTAAAGGTAGTGCTAAACAATCAGCGGCTGGTGCTTCAATCATCCACTTCCTAGGTGGTATTCACGAGATCTACTTCCCATACGTACTTATGAACCCACGTCTAATCATCGCTGTAATTGCAGGTGGTATGACTGGTGTATTCACTAACGTATTGTTCGATTCTGGTCTTGTATCTCCAGCATCTCCTGGTTCTATCTTCGCAGTTCTACTGATGACACCAAAATCTGCATTCACTGGCGTTATCCTATCAGTAATCTGTTCAGCAGCTGTTTCATTCTTTGTTGCATCACTACTGATGAAAACTCAGAAGCAAACAACTGAAGATGACGATTCTCTAGAGCAAGCAACTAGCCAAATGCAAGGCATGAAAGCGTCTTCTAAAGGTCAAAACCCAGTTGCTGCAAACATCGACATGGGTGCCGTTCGTAAAATCATCGTAGCTTGTGACGCCGGTATGGGTTCAAGTGCGATGGGTGCGAGCTTGCTACGTAAGAAAGTTGATGCTGCAAAACTAGATATCGAAGTAACAAACCTAGCAATTAACAACCTTCCAAACGATGTAGATATCGTTGTCACTCACCGTGATCTTACAGACCGTGCACGTAAACATGCGGCTAATGCTAAGCACATTTCGCTATCAAACTTCCTTGATAACGCTTTGTACGACAACTTAGTGGCAGAACTTACAGCGGCGAAAGAGGGCGCACTAAAAAAGCCTGAAGCACCAGCAAACACTAACTCTAGTGAAGACAAAACACTAAAGCTATCCAATGAAAACATCTTCTTGGGCTTAACTCCGAAGAGCAAAGAAGAAGTGATCAAGTTTGCTGGTGAACAACTTGTAAGACTGGGCAATGTAGCACCTGAGTATGTCGAAGGCATGCTAGCTCGAGAGCAACTGGTGTCTACATATCTGGGTGAGTCCATCGCTGTTCCTCACGGAACTATCGAAGCTAAGCAATACGTTAAGAAAACCGGCATCGTCTTTTGCCAATTCCCTGAAGGTATTCAGTGGGGTGAAGACGAAGATGATGTAGCGAAATTGGTTATCGGTATTGCTGCGCAAGGTGATGAACATATTCAAGTTATCACTGCTATCACCAACTCACTTGATGACGAAGAAGCCATCGAGTGTTTGAAGACCACAACTAACCCTGGTGATGTTCTTCGTATATTAAATGGCTAATTAGCGTTTTGAGCCATGCTCCTACACGATGAACTTAAGGCCGGTCTCCCCCGACTGGCCTTCTTTTAAATTTGAATTTTTGGAAGGTATGTTATGAAAGCGTTGCATTTTGGTGCCGGCAACATTGGCCGCGGTTTTATTGGTAAGTTACTCGCAGACGCAAACATTCACGTTACATTCACAGACGTCAATCAGGTGGTTGTAAATGCACTGATTGAACGAAAGGAATATCCTGTAAAAGTAGTAGGCGCTGATTGCGTTACAGAGATTGTAACCGGTGTCACTGCTATTAATTCTAATGACCCAGCGGTAGTCGACTGTATTGAAGAAGCAGATATTATTACTACTGCGGTTGGACCTACAGTTTTAAGAATCATTGCAAAAACATTAGCTCAGGGGCTTGAAAAAAGAGTCAAGAGCGGTAAGACTTCGCCTCTAAATATTATTGCCTGTGAAAACATGGTACGTGGCACCACTCAGCTAAAAGAAGCCGTATTTGAGCTTCTAGCAGATGATGTGAAGCCACAAGTAGAACAGTTTGTTGGTTTTGTTGACTCAGCTGTAG
Organism: Vibrio sp. Hal054; assembly: GCF_037162405.1. Lineage (NCBI taxonomy): Bacteria > Pseudomonadati > Pseudomonadota > Gammaproteobacteria > Vibrionales > Vibrionaceae > Vibrio > Vibrio sp. Hal054. Next base: position 924,945 of record NZ_JARLUT010000002.1, read on the forward strand.
ACCGTATCGTTCCTCCAGCAGAAGACGGAGAAACCGATCCTCTGGCAGTAACGGTAGAAACATTCAGCGAGTGGATTGTCGACGAAACTCAGTTTAAAGGCGACATCCCTAACATTCCTGGTATGGAATGCACAGACAACCTAATGGCATTTGTAGAGCGTAAGCTGTTTACCCTGAATACGGGTCACTGTGTGACGGCTTATTTAGGTAACATTGCCGGCCACAAAACTATCCGTGAAGCCATCGAAGATCCTGCTATTCGTAGCGAAGTGAAACAAGCGATGGAAGAGAGTGGTGAAGTACTGATTAATCGTTACGGGTTTGAAAGAGAAAAACACGCAGCCTATATCGAAAAGATTCTAGGACGTTTTGCGAATCCTTACCTTGTTGACGAAGTGGATCGTGTTGGTCGCCAACCAATCAGAAAATTGGGGCCAAATGATCGACTCATTAAACCTTTGCTCGGTACCATTGAGTACAACGTAGCAAATGGCACTCTACTAAAAGGCGTAGCGGCTGCACTGAAATACACTAATGACAGTGACCCGCAAGCAGTAGAACTGCAAGCATCTCTTCAAGACGTGGGCGTGAAAAAGACTCTAGCGCATTACACGGGTTTGAATGAGAACAGCAAAGAAATACAACAAATTGAAGCTTTATACGCTCAACTTTAAAAGAAAGAGTGAACGTTATATAAAGCGACAACTTTAGAGGGCTGGCGTTCAGCCCTCTAGCCCAAAATTCGATTAGAACATTATATGGTAAACACAATTAACGAAACTGAAATATTAGAACGATTGAATGATGCTCCTTCCGTTCGTGGTTATTTCATTGCTGCCGTAGAGATATTCAGTGATGCCATAAACGATCTGATGGAAAGGATTTTTCGTAAAGATAATTTCGCTGTTCAATCTGTAGTAGGCCCACTACTGCACGATACAGGTCCATTAGGAAATCGTTCTGTCAGACTCAAACTGCTTTATGGTTTGGGCGTTGTTGCGGATGATGTGTACCATGATATTGAGTGCTTTATCAAAATTCGTAACCAACTGAATAAAGACGGTTCAGAGTATACCTTTACCGATCCAAACATCGTTGCTCAAATCAAAGAACTGAACCTCGTGAAAAAGTCGGGCATGGTTCCTTTTGACGCAATGGATCCAGACCTAGACATCGACTTAGACTTTTACCATCTGCAGCTTCAACGCCAGCAACAGATGATTAAATCCGGCTTATCTCTAGCGATCATTGAAATATGCAATGACCTCAACAAAGAGAGCCCTTTTTAAACAACTGTCTACAGTTAATGCCCTCACATTCCCACTTTTAAATCATGACACTACCGTTTTTTCATCAGCATGTTAGCCTTCTGACCATTATTCGTTAAATGAGAACGTGCAATGAAAATCGGTATTATTGGCCTAGGTGATATCGCGCAAAAGGCCTATCTCCCTGTAATCACATCCATTCCTTACATCGAACTCGTATTCTGTACTCGTAACGAACAGGCGCTTAAGACACTCGCAAATCAATACCGCGTTTCTTCATACTGTCGTGATTACAAAGAGCTGCTTGGCTTTAATGTTGATGCCGTAATGATCCATGCAGCAACGGCCATTCATCCTGAAATCGCCAGTTTCTTTCTCAGCCACGGAATCCCGACATTTGTAGATAAACCATTGGCTGACAGCGCTCAAGCATGCGAAACACTTTACCAGTTAGCAGAAAAGCACAATCAACCTCTGTATGTCGGTTTTAACCGCCGCCATATACCGCTGTTCAATCAACATTTGTCAGGCTTGCATCAGGGTACTCTCGACAACTTGCGCGCCCTTCGTTGGGAAAAACATCGCTACAACTTAACGGGCGATATTCGAACCTTTATTTTCGATGACTTTATCCACCCCCTGGACAGCGTAAACCTGTTCGCAAAAGCCGATCTACAAGATGTGTATGTCACGCATCAAATGTCTGGTAATGAACTGGCGCGTATTGATGTGCAATGGCAGCATGGCGAAACACTATTGCATGCATCAATGAATCGTCAATATGGCATCACAGGCGAACGTATACAGGCTCATTTGGTCAACGAAGCGTATGAGTTTGACTCCTTCGTTTCAGGTACTCGCTGGGCGAACAACCAACAAACCTCACTGTCACTCAAAGACTGGACACCCATGTTAGAAAGCAAAGGCTTTGCACACATGATTAAAGACTGGATAAGCGTTGTGGAGAAAGGATCAATTTCAACATCCGTCATCGAGCGTAATCTTGCCAGCCACCAGCTAGCAGAAGCTCTTTATAATAAAATTCACAGTTCGCTCTAAAAAGATCTGTATCGCCTATACTTAACTCGTTGCCACTCTATTCCTAGACTGCACAACGGGAGGGTATATGGAATTAAGAAACAAAGCTGGGCAAGTCACTCAACTGGCTGACAACCTCACTTTAAAAGAAGTTCAGGATATGGGATTCACCATCGACTTATGTGATGAAGCCTACGACCCAAACGAACACTGGCAGGTTCAGCAAGATAAACGCAACCAACGCAGAGATTATCCTGAAGAGTAACGAAAAACCGAGCTGCTAGGCTCGGTTTTCATCTTTATCCCTTAGAATTGAAGCTGCACACGCTAATCAATTTGATTGATAAACCACGGTTTAAACTCATTCAGCACTTCTGAGTATTGAGGCATTTGCAAAGCCAGTGTGGTAATACACGGCTCAATGCTTGCTTTGTTATAACTCAAATTCGCCAGTTTCTGCGCTAATAGCTCCATCGGCAGAGGGTCCAACATATCGCTGAAAATCTTCGCTTCGAGAATAGTGCCCTTCTCTACATCCAGATACACATCTACCCCACCCCATGTAAAACGTTCATCCATACGATGAGTAAACGGTGGCGTTTGTCCGAAGTTCCAATCCCAGCTTTGTTGTACAGCGAACTTATCACTGAATGTTGGTAAATCGTGGAAGTTTTCTGGCGTGATCCATTCAGCAGTAACTGACTCGTCATAATGTTCTAAATACGCTTCAATAATCGCTTCACACACTTGCTCATGATTGATATCTGGCTTAACCGTATTGAGGTTGATTACACGAGATTTTACTGAGGTAATGCCCTTCGCTTGCAGCTTTTTCTCATCAGGATTGAGGTAATCAGCAAGGCGGTTCAAGTCTGCACTGAGCAATAACGTGCCGTGATGAAAACCTCTGTCTAAGGTTTCACGGTACGCCGACCCCGAGAACTTCTTAATTCCAGCTTCATCTTCTATCACCAAATCGTTACGACCATTCGCCACACCGTTAATGCCCAGCTTCGCTAAAGCTGCTAGCACGATGTTGGTTGAGATTTCTTTGTCATACTCAGGCTTTGCGGCCATAAAAGTAAAGTTGGTATTACCTAGGTCATGAAATACCGCACCTCCGCCTGTCTGACGACGAGCGAGCTTTACACCGTCTTGCTCCATTCTGTCTGTCTTACACTCCCTCCACGGGTTTTGTGCGCGGCCAATTACCACAGTATCGGCATTGCGCCAAAGGAACAGCACCCTTTGGTCAGAAGGCATAGATCGAAAAATGGTATCTTCGACGGCTAAATTAAACCAAGGGTTAGTGGAATCTGAGATTAGAATGCGGGTTTTGCTCATCAAGTTCTGTTCCTTCTAGGGGATAAGACTTCGCTATGATACTAACCAGATAGCATAAACACGAACAGAGAATTTCGATAGCTCTGATTAGTAACTCATTACAATCATGAAGATTAAATAACAAAACAGCCTCTAATAGAGGCTGTTAAACATGACAATATTTCTCAGAAAACCAAGTAACTTATTACTCGAAACAGACCTTCGCCCAACGAGCGAGACCAGCCGTTACCGAACCGAAGTAGTTACCGCTGACCACTGGGATATTCGGCAACACTTGTTCTACTGCGCTGCGTAGGATTGGTGAACGAGCTGAACCACCAGTCATAAAGATCACATCCGGCTTAGTCCCGCCAAGTGTTACCGCTTCAGACACCAGTTCCACCATTTTGCTTTTTGGCACTTCAATCGCTTCAATCATTTCTTCTAAGCGAATATCTACATCAATCAGTTCTGACAAGACCTTGAGCTGCGCCGTGAACACCTGTGAATCGGAAAGCGCGATTTTCGCTTCTTCTGCTTTCTTCACTAGGCTGTAGCCCAAAGTATCGTGGTAGACCGACAGTAACCGCGCCAGCTTTTCAGGTTCGGCCGCTTCTTTATGCAGATGTTTGAGATCTTTTAGGTTCTCTTTGGCAAAGAACTTGGCCTGAGCGCTAACATCGTTAATTGCAATCGGATTCCAGAACTGGGTCAGTGGCATTTCAAGCCCTGAAAGCGTTCTGCTGCCAAAACCGAAAGGATGCATCAACTGCTTAAACGTCATATGAATATCAAGATCGTTACCACCGATACGCTGACCAGTATGTGCAATCAGGCTATCAGTACGGTCAGCTTTGCCAGCCCAAGACGGTCCCATTTTAATCAGCGAACAGTCGGTAGTACCACCACCGATATCCACCACTAACACGGTTTTGTCTTCGGTCAACGAAGCTTCATATTCTAAGCCCGCCGCGACAGGCTCAAACTGAAATTCAATATTGCGGAAACCTGCTCGGGTTGCCGCACGGCGCAAAATAGTTTCCGCTTGTAAGTTAGAAGCCTCACCACCTCTACCTTGGAAGTTTACAGGGCGACCAATTACCGCATCGGTAATCACTTGCTTCGCACTCTTTTCTGCTTGTGATTTGATGTTCGCCATCATGGCGCAGACTAAGTCTTCGAAGAAACCCAATTGAGCTTCACGCAGCCCCATCGCGCCAAGGAAAGATTTTGGTGATTTAACATAATAGACTTCGTGTGGATCAGACAGATACAGATCAAGCGCAGCCTGACCAAACATCACATCATCAAACTGAAGATCAATATCTTCTTCGCGGTTTGCCGCAATGGCACGGCGAAGACGTTGCTCCCCTGCTGCATCTAAAGGCGCAAGATCACGATGACGAAACAGATGCTCTGCAACCGAATCACGCGTAGGAGCCGCTAATGTTGAAGGGATGTAGAAACTGTCTTTCTCTAATAGGTGCAACTTCGGGTCGTTGCCATCCATACTTGCCACAGAGCAGTTCGCGGTGCCGTAGTCAAAACCGATATACATCTTAAGCCTCCAACTTGAAAAAGGCCGGAGATGCTACCGCAAACGGCGATGTAAAAACAGCCTCAACGATGAAAAGAGACAAAAAAGGGGACAGATAAACCTCTGTCCCCTTTCGATAATGCTTGTGTCTGTCTAATTCTTAAGGAATTAGCCTGTTAAGCCTTGCTTCGCCAAGTACTCATCGTAAGTGCCGTGGAAGTCATTCACGCCATCTTTCGTAATTTCTATGATACGCGTAGCAATAGACGATACGAATTGACGGTCATGAGAAACGAACAGTAGCGTACCTTTGTAGTTCTCTAACGCTAAGTTCAAAGACTCGATCGATTCCATATCCATGTGGTTGGTCGGTTCGTCCATTAACATGATGTTTGGCTTTTGCATGATCAACTTACCAAACAACATACGACCTTGCTCACCACCGGAAATCACTTTTACCGATTTCTTGATGTCATTTTGAGAGAACAGCATACGACCTAGGATGCCGCGAACAGTTTGCTCGTCGTCACCATCTTTTTTCCATTGACCCATCCAGTCAAGCAGGCTCATATCCTGTTCGAAATCGTGCGCATGATCCTGAGCATAGAAACCGATGTTGTTGTTTTCAGACCACTTAATCACACCATCCATCGGAGCCATAGCGCCCGCTAGCGTGTTAAGCAGTGTCGACTTACCGATACCGTTCTCACCGATGATCGCAATGCGCTCACCGACTTCAACCATCAGGTTAACGCCGTTGAACAGGATGTTTTCGCCATAGCCTTGTTTTAGGTCAGTCACTTCTAACGCGTTACGGAACAGCTCTTTTTCCTGTTCAAAACGGATAAACGGGTTTTGACGGCTTGAAGGCTTCACATCTTCAAGTTGGATCTTGTCTAACTGCTTCTGACGAGAAGTCGCTTGTTTTGCTTTCGATGCGTTTGCAGAGAAGCGGCTTACGAAGGTTTGAAGTTCAGCCATTTGAGCTTTCTTCTTCGCGTTATCTGCATGCAGACGATCACGCGCTTGTTCAGCGGCGATCATGTATTCGTCGTAGTTACCGTGAAATAGACGCAGTTCACCGTAATCTAAGTCCGCCATGTGAGTACACACAGTATTCAGGAAGTGACGGTCGTGCGAAATGATGATCATTGTGCAGTTACGTGATAACAGAACCTGCTCCAACCATGCGATAGTGTGCATGTCCAAGTTGTTGGTTGGTTCGTCTAGTAGCATGATTTCTGGTTCAGCAAATAGAACCTGAGCCAATAACACACGAAGTTTTAAGCCCGGTGCAATCTCACTCATTAAACCGAAATGTTGCTCTTCTGGAATACCCAGACCTAACAGCAACTCACCTGCGCGAGCTTCTGCAGAGTAACCGTCCATCTCAGCAAATTCAGTTTCTAGGTCGCCTACACGCATACCGTCTTCATCAGTCATTTCAGGAAGTGCGTAAATGCGGTCACGCTCTTCTTTCACAGCCCAAAGCTCTTTGTGACCCATGATAACGGTATCAACAACGGTGTATTTTTCGAACGCGAACTGATCCTGACCCAGTTTCGCCATACGCTCGTTAGGATCGACAGAAACGTTGCCTGCAGATGGTTCAAGTTCACCACCTAAGATCTTCATGAATGTAGATTTACCACAACCATTCGCCCCAATAAGGCCGTAACGGTTGCCATTACCGAATTTGATCGAGATATTTTCAAATAATGGCTTATCGCCAAATTGCATGGTGATGTTTGCAGTTGTTAGCACGTAAAATTCCTAAGTAGTAAACAAGAAAAAAGTTGGCAATTAGCCAACTTTTCAAACTGGGGCAATAGTAGCAGCTTTTGTGATAGACATCACCCCCAATAAGGGGCATTTGTTTCTACTGACTCGCTTTATTACTTGGAACAATATTGCTAAGAACCGTATTGCTAAGAACAAAGCAACTACGCAAAGCACCTTTGGATGAACTGAGCTGCGAGTATTGCGCCTTCGGAAGAAATCGTATGCTCGGTCTCTGGCTCATAACTCTCTTCAACATTGAAGTTTGACTGGCTAAGCAGCTTTGCCGCGTTCTGACTTTCAGTCCAAGGAATGACAGGGTCACTCTGACCGTGAATCAATAACACAGGAGTATCCGAATTCTTTGCATAAGGTTGTGGCGAAGAAAGCCGACCTGAAAAAGCCACCACTCCGGCTAGCGGGTATCTCGCACTCACCAACGCATCTAACGACATAATTGAGCCTTGCGAAAAGCCGACAAACACCACTTTGTCTGTGGCGAAATCTACGTTGTTTTCAGCAAGCAGCGCTTTAATCGTCTTATCAAATGCTCTTCTCGCCTCGACAATGCGCTGCGGGCGATTTTCCGCTGTCACGCCAATCAGACTGAACCATTGATAACCCACATTGGCTTGATCAAAAGCGAATGGCGCGTTAGGTGATAAGAACAAAGTATTTGGCAACAATGGATGCCAAAAATCCCCTAATGTACTTAAGTCTTCACCATTACTTCCTACCCCGTGGAGCAGAATTACTACTTGTTTAGACATTTTTAACCCTTAAAGCTGAACTGACTTCTTCATCTTAACTTAGAATATTTTGAAGATTATGTAGCGATTAAATGAATGATTAACAACATACGGAAGATAAAAGTTTGATGCCATTCGTTTTAGCTTATATCAAAGCATGTTCACGCAAACTCTTTTACCATGACTCAACATGCACCTCTCGACTATACCTATGAGCCAGCCAGACATCCTTAAAACCATCGCGAGTTTTACCTCTATCGAGCAGGCTCTCGATCATTTTGAAATCGAGTTTGACAGCCGTTTTATCGATGAATACCGAATGCAGGTAACAAAGATATTTAACGGCTATTTGATCATGCAAAAACCCGAAGACTGGTTTGCGGCAAGACGCGCTTTGAAAAATGCCTACTGTAAAGTACAACGAGGAAGGTTAGATCCCCATACCCGCTCCGCATGCCGAGGATGCACTTCTTGTCAGCGTCGCTAATCCTAGCAGAGCCGTTAGTGCCCTTGCTAACTCGCTCATTTACATTGTAAATCACAGTTTCAACTAAGCAGCCAATAACGGTGTTGAGCATTTGCTTTGAAGCTGATTGAATGGGCATAAATTACTGAAAGGAATTGCTATGTCCGACAAACTCTCCACTTCTGCGTTAGCGAAACTGCGTAATGTCGATGCGAAACAGCTATTTTCTGACCTATCCAAGGCAGGCTATCTCAGTCGCCATGAAGGTCAATGGCTGCTTACCGATCTCGGCGCAAAATTTGGTGGAGAATACGTTGAACATCCAAAATTCGGTAAATTTGTCGTTTGGCCGGAAAACTTACTTATCGACCTAATGGCCACTGGCGGCAACACCTTAACGGCAACCCAAGTGGGTGAGTATTTCAAACTCAATCCTAAGAAGGTCAATCAATTATTCAGCGAACTGGGTTGGATAAAAAAGAAGATGAAGGCTGGATCGCCACCCCATCAGGCATTCGTGTTGGCGCGAAACAGCGTGAAGATAAATCTTATCAGCAAAAATTTGTGGTGTGGCATGACTCTATTCGTCACAACCCTCACCTGCGTCAGTCCGTGGTCGAGTTTCTGGGGCAAGATGCACAAACACATGCAACGGATAAATCCTATTCCAGTTTCCGCCAAAAATTCGAAGCTAAACACCGAACATTAGACGGTCATTACGTACGTTCTACCGGCGAACTGCTTATCGATAACTGGCTTTATCTGGCAGGCGTAATGCACGCATATCAACGTCCTCTGCCTATTGAAGAGCTTGTCATGAGTGACTTTTATCTGCCCTTAGGTAAGGTCTACATACAATACTGGGGAACTGATAGTGGTGAGATTTCTTTACAACAACAGGAAAAAACACGTCAGCTTTACGCTGCTCATGAATTCAATTTAATTGAGATTTCGGCAGATGAAGTCCATCAGTTGGATGATGTGTTGCCTGAGAAATTGCGCCAGTTCGGTATCAAAGCGTATTAACTGGCCGGATACCAAACTGACTATAACAAACTAGAACTGACTAACGACGGCCGCCGTATCTTGCACCGTAAGCCACTTCTTTTGGCACAATCGTTTGGCCAATAGGAGCCAGTGAAATCACCGCCAGTTTCAGATGTTGCAACGCGAACGGAATCCCAATGATGGTGACAAAACACGCCACCGCTGACAGCACGTGACCAATAGCCAGCCAGATACCTGCAAGAAAGAACCAAATAACATTACCTATCTTGCCTAAGATGCCAGTACCAACATCTTCTCGGAACGTCAGTTCGTTGCGATAAACCGCTTCTTTACCAAACGGGAAGAATGAGAAAGTGCCGATAACAAAACACGCGCGTCCCCATGGAATGCCAATCAGGCTGACAAACGCAATCAGGCCAACCAGCCACCAAGCCAGTCCCATCACGACACCGCCACATAAAAACCAAATAATATTGCCGATCGTTCTCATTAAAACCTCTGACTTGAGACGCTATCCGCTAAGCTTCTGTGTCCAATAATGACTAAGGGCGATTTCACCACTCAGCTAGAAGAAGCAACACGTTAATAAGCGCCCCATATAAAAAAAGAAACCTCAGACCTTAAAGGCTGACCGCTAATGCTACTAGAGCCAGCAAGAAAAGACTTGCGGTTGGCGCATGAATCAGCGTTTTCCCATAAGATTTACTGAAAAGAGTATTGTCGAACCTTTCTTAACAGGAGATGAATTCCCCTGAAAGATACAGAACTGCAAAGGCATTTACATGAAGCTGCGCCAAATTGCGGTAGTACCGCTGATCACACAAAGCGCTAATGCACCGATACGAATTTTCTCTTTAGGCAACGCATGGGTTGTCTTACGCGCCAGCGCATAACCTAGCCATGCGGCAGGTAACAAAGGAATGCTTAACATGACATGATGCATGTTGAGGTATCCCGCCGGCACTTGAATAACCAATGAGATGATTGAACTAAACAAAAAGAAAGCCGAAAGATTCCCGCGTAACTGATTCGCTTCTTGGTGTTGTAACAGTAACGCCATTGGTGGACCGCCAATAGAGCTGCTGGTACCAAAGAAGCCAGAGAAGAAACCAGCAACAACCATTCGCCCCGGAGTTGGTTCAATACGGTACGGCAGCAAACTCACTAATACCGCAAACCACACCAATAGACCCAGCCACAAAGCCAGAACATCGCTTGATACCATCACCAGCAAAATACCACCAGCAATAGAACCCGGCACGCGGCCAATCAGCGCCATTTTCAATCCACCAATTGAAATGTCCGAACGTAACTTAATGGCATTCAGCAATGAGATAAACAGCGCACAAATAACGATAGGGGCAGGCACGTAGTCAGGAGAAACCGAAAATAAAAGTGGCGCAGCCACGATGGCTAAACCAAATCCTATTGCCGTTTGAACATACGAACCAACAAATATCAAAAACATAGCAATAAGAGTGGTACTACTTAAATATTCCATCATGCTGCCTTAAAAGACCCTAATTGTGAGACGTTTTGCCAAGATCGGACGATCCTATCGATGGTGCATTCTTACACAATCCACCGAATTTGTAGAGTCACTCTTTGATTTGATTAGTAAACTTTGATTAGTAAACAAAGCCGGCTAGCGAAAGTCAGTCCATTCCTACGCAAAAACCCTGTTTGTGTAAAAACAAAGTCAGACCCCGTCAGAAGGTTGTCAGGATCCCACTGGACTGATCTGTTTCTGTACTTTCATTGGCTTAAATCCAGCCTCCAATTTATCGAGGTATTACACCAATGAAAAAAGCTCCACTGATAACATCGCTATCTGCTCTTGCATCTGCAAGCTTGATCTCCGCTAGCGCTGGCGCAGCTGGATTCCAGATCAATGAACATTCAGCGACAGGTCTTGGTCGTGCTTTTGCTGGTGATGCCGTTATTGGTGATAACGCTTCGGTGCTCAGTCGTAACGCAGCAGCAATGACGCTGTTTAAACGCGACGCTATGTCTATGGGTTTGACCTATGTTCGTCCAGATTCAACCATCAAAGATGCGCAATACCATTCAGCGCAAGTTGGTGGAAATATACATGCCGTTAATAACGGCACTTTCCTCAATCCAAGTCTATCTCTTGAGGTCACACCTTACGCGACCTCAACCGTCACCGATGTCGATGATGTTGAAGGTATCGGTAAGCAAGCTGTGGTACCTAATATTTATTACATTCATCGCCTGAGCGACGACTGGTATCTCGGTCTTTCGGCTTATTCAAACTTCGGTACGGATATCGAATTTGAACCGGATTACGCAGCGGCTGTGTTTGGTGGCACAACTAAGGTCACCAGTATGAATGCGGGTATCAGCTTGGCGTACAAAATGAATGACCACCTGAGTTTTGGTGGTGGTATCGATGTGATTTACGGTATCGGTACACTGTATAGAGACATGGGGTTAGAGTTGTGTTTAAGCGCAACCGTGCCCGGCTCGGGCACCTCAGAACGATGCAGTGGCGTGCAAGGCAACGCGTTAAGTGTTGAAGCGTCAGGTGTGGGCGTGGGTGCGAACATAGGTATGATGTATGAAGTGAATGACAACAACCGTTTTGGTCTGAGCTACAAATACAGCCCTGAAATCCAAGCACAAGGCGACATTCACTACGTCGGCCAAACATTCGATAACCTCTATTTAGCACTGCCTGATATTGCTGAATTTTCTGGCTATCACCGTGTACTACCAGAAGTTGCCCTGCACTACTCGGTACAATGGATCAGCTGGTCTAAATTCGATTCACTCAAAGCTGACGATGTGGCACTGAAAGAGTTCCAATGGCAGGACTCTTATCACTACTCACTCGGTGCAACTTGGTATGCTACCGACAAGTGGGCACTACGCTCCGGATATATGTTCGACAAAACACCAGTCGACCAACTGGCATCGATTTCGATTCCTGATTCAAACCGTCAATGGTTATCAGCTGGTGCGACATATCACTGGTCAGCCAATACCAGCATTGATTTCGGTATGACTTATCTGATTGGTGAAGATGTAGCAATCACTGAATATTTGGAAGAACACGTTGCTGTTCCCCGCATCGAAGCAACCACGCGTTCTGATGCGCTGTTGTTTGCGATGCAATTCAGCCACAGCTTCTAATTTAAATAGTTTCAATAAGCCTATTTTCATCGTGTTGGATGGTGCGATTCAACACGATGAAGCTCTCTATCCTTCTCGTTCTAAAACAGCTTTTCAATTATCAAAATTACTCTACAATAGCGACACTTCCGAGCGCATTCCAAACCTAGGTCTAGTGACCTTAATAAGCAGGCAACTCTTTCATGTCGAATACCATTACGAGATCCATCATATTATTGGTTCTCGCAAACTTGGTGGCATCGTTTTCCGATGTATCACTAAAAATACTTAACGGCGAAGTGCCTACTTTCCAATACGTATTTATTCGCCAGTTCATTGGTACGATTATTCTGTTGCCTTTATGGTGGAAGCTGCCCAAAGAACAACGCCAGCAAGGTCGCTGCAAAGTCGCCTTTACTCGTGCACAGCTCATCCTGCTCGGCAGTGCTTGTGCGATGATCACCATTACCTACATTCCGCTTGCGACTGCCAATGCGATTTTCTATGTCGGCCCAATACTGATGCTGCCGCTGTCTGTGTTCTTATTGGGTGAAAAACCAGCACTAAAGCAGATCGTTGCCACCATAATTGGGTTTATCGGCGTGTTAGTGGTACTGCGTCCTGAACAATTTCACTGGGCAGGTATTGCGGGTTTGGGCTGTGCATTATCGATGGGATTAGGCAACATCCTGATTCGTCGTCTGCCAGCGGATCAACCTTTGGTCAGCACTTTGTTCTGGACAAACGTTATGACGCTGCCACTGGCATTAATACTTGCGATTCCGGGTTGGTCGGCTATTTCTTGGACCCACTTAGGCTGGATAGTGATCATTAACCTATTGGTTCTGGCTTATCATGCCTTAGTCGTGATTGCCTATAAGAAGGTTGAAGCAAACCGTATTGCACTGGCGGAATACTCTGGCTTAGTGTTCGTCACTTGGTTTGGAATGATGTGGTTTGACGAAGTGCCAGACTGGCTGACCGCCGTTGGCATCTTACTGATTGTGGTTCCGATGATGCCAGTGAAGTGGTCAAAATTGTTCAGAGTGAAATCAAAACCGGCGTCTGTCGCGGCAGAAAATAGCTGATTCAAAAACCTTCTATTTTTCACACACCAAATCTTCCTCTGCAGCCAGCCGTAGTCTACCGCTGGCTTTTTTGTTTGGTCTTTTGTCACTGTCATACTGGTGATAGCAATTAAAGCATGTCGCATTCCATCATGCCTTCATCGCAAATCGTCATGACGACAAAAATACCTTCAATTAACCTCTGCAACATAATTTTAAAGACTCCACAACAAACAATCAGCATATAACCGTTATTTAAAGCTGACTCACCCTATCTACTCGGAGTCTGTCACGAGATTAGACGCGGTCTCCTGCAACTCCGAGTAGGGCGGGTATTTAAAGTTAACTCACGAGGAAGAGAAGAACATGAGCCAAATGAAGTCAATCGCTATGCTCAACGGCAAGCTCACTGTAAAAGAGATCGACATGCCTGTTCCTGGTCCTGGACAAGTGCTTGTAAAAAGCTTGGCATGCGGTATCTGTGGTTCAGATTTGCACATTGCACGCCACACTAAAGACGTGATGAATATTTATAAAAAACTGGGAATTCTAGATGAGCAGGCAAGCGATGATTCTGAAGTATTGCTTGGTCACGAGTTCGCAGCTGAAATCGTCGCTTTTGGCTCTGAAACCAATAAGACCCTTGAAGTAGGCACTCGTGTCACCAGTGTTCCTGTTCTATTAAGCCAAGGCGGTGTAGGCGTAGGTGTAACACCGGGTGTTCATGGTGCTTATTCTGAGTACTTCATTGTTGACGAGATGCTTCTGCTACCAATTCCTGAGCAACTACCTTCCGAAGCTGCCGCTATCAGCGAGCCTTTGGCGGTTGGTCTTCATGCGGTAAACCGCGCAGACATCGGTGAAAACGATGTGGCTTTAGTTGCGGGCTGTGGCCCTATCGGTTTAGCCGCGATTGCTGCTTTAAAACTGAAGGGCGTGAAGCACATCGTCGCTTCTGATTTGCAAGAGAGCAAGAAAGAGATCGCACTCAAATTTGGTGCTACCGTTTTTGCAAACCCAGAGAAAGAAGATGAAGTGGCAGTCGCTGCTGAACTGGCGGGTAACAACAAGGTCATCATCATTGAATGTGTTGGCGTGCATAAGCTCATCAACAACTTCATTATGCGTGCTCCTGCAAAAGCACAGCTCATCATCACAGGTATTCACACCACACCGACAGAAGTGAATTTTGCTTACGCTACCGTGAAAGAGATGGACATCAAGTGCTCTTACTACTACTCACCAGAAGAGTTTGCACAGTCTCTGCAAAACATTGTTGATGAGAAAATTGACTGGCGCTTAATGCTAACAGGTAAAGTTGGCTTAGACGGCACACCAGCAGCGTTTGATTCCTTACTACAACCAAACGACCACATCAAAGTTGTTATTGAACCATGGCGCAATGGTGAGCTCGAAGCTTGCTAGTTAGCAAACTTCAGAGTTGATAAACGCAAGTCCAAGAAACACAAAAGCGAGCTAACAAGCTCGCTTTTTCGTTATTCGTTTTTCATTTTTCGTCAACAAGATTACTGGTCTTGGTTCTATTGCTCTTCCTTCTGACGCTTGTGCTTCGGCACATAGTTCAGAATAGAAATAGGCACGGGTTTACGAGGTTGGAAACCTTCCACTTCGCGACGTTCAATCAGATGGCCTAAACGGCTCTCAATCATGCAAAGGTTCTTGAAGTTATCTTTCGATACAAAGGAAATCGCTTCACCACTTGCGTTTGCACGACCAGTACGACCAATGCGGTGCACATACTCATCTGCTGGGAATGGCAAATCATAGTTCACCACGCGAGAAAGCTCTTCAATATCGATACCGCGCGCAGCCACGCCCGTCGCTACGAGGTACTTAATCTTACCGTTTTTGAAATCTTCCAGTAAGCGCGTACGCACTTCCTGACTACGACCACTGTGGAATGCTTCCGCGGCGATTTCACGCTTTTCTAGCTGTGATACCAGCTTAGCCGCGCCGTGTTTTGTCTCGATGAAGATCAAAGCCTGATCCCACTGATTCTCTTTAATCAGATGGCTGAGTAGTGCTGATTTCATGTCTTTATCGACTGTAATCAACCACTGTTCAATGTTGGATTTCGAAGCCTGATTCGCTGCGATTGAAATTTCATACGGATCGTTAACCGCCGTTTTCGCTAAATCACGAACCTTATGAGACAGCGTGGCCGAAAAGAGTAAACTTTGTGCATCTCTTGGCACACGGTCAATGATCTTGTTGATAGACTCGATAAAGCCCATGTCTAGCATGCGGTCAGCTTCATCCAGCACCAACATTTCGATCTCTTCGAAATACACTGCGCGTTGACCATACATATCAAGCAGACGTCCCGGTGTCGCCACCAGTACATCCACACCATCAATCAACGCCTGCTTTTGTGCCTTTTCGTCTACACCGCCGTACATCGCAAGCGAAGTGAGCTCAGTAAATTGACCGTACTCTTTGACTTTTTCGGCTACCTGAATTGCCAACTCGCGAGTTGGAACCAGAATCAGTGCACGAACACGTTTTTTCTTCTGTGTTTTTCCGCGCTGTAATTTTTCCAGAATCGGCAGAACAAAACTGGCGGTTTTACCCGTACCCGTTTGTGCCGCTGCAATTAAATCCTGCCCTTGCAAAATCACTGGGATGGCTTTGGTTTGAATAGATGTAGGTTTCTGATAACCAAGATCCGCCACTGCTTTTGACAGTGCTTCACTCAATCCTAGTTTTGCAAATGACATGAATCGACTCTGAAAAGATTAATTTACGAAAAAGATAGAACAGCTTTTGAACCTCTGCTCTAAGCCACTCTAAATTGAGCCGCGGATTCTAACACGAAGAGACAATAAAAAAACTTAACGGTGGCTGCTTTCTTGTTTAAATGCTCAATCAAAGACTAAGAGCTAAACATCCTGACTGCCTGTAAGTCTGCGTAATGTGGGAACGCACCAGCCACCGTTAAGAAACTGGTATTACTTATTATATTTATCGTTGGATTAGAGATTTGACCGATATTGATAAACAAACCCTATTTGCCATGGATGGCAAATTGGAGCCCCAAGGATGGGTTTATGCGTGTTTGTGTTCAATATCGGTCATTTTCATTGCTACGCAAAAGTATCAGAGGTTCATTTCGGCACTAATTTGCTCTACCCAACCTGCGATGCGTTGCTCGGTCATACTTGCTTGGTTGTCTTTGTCCAGAACTAAACCCACAAAGTCATCACCATCAACGGCATTTGACGCGTTGAACTCGTAACCTTCCGTTGGCCAGAATCCAACCATCTCTGCGCCGCAGTTCGCCACATAATCATAAAGCTCACCAAGAGCATCGACGAACTCATTGCTGTAACTCACTTGATCACCTAAGCCATATAACGCAACTTTCTTGCCTGTCAGATCCATATCAGAAAAGTTAGGAAGAAACTCTTCCCAGCTCTCCTCTTGGCAATCCACTGACAAACCCGGAAGCTGCCCTTGCCCTAATGTCGGCGTACCGAGAATCAAACATTCGTAGCTGGTGAACTCTTCCACTTCAACTCGGTTGATGTTCTTTGGTTTGTCCGCAATTTCATCACCCAGTTGCTTTTGAATCAGCTTCGCCATTTTGCGAGTGCTACCTGTATCGGTACCAAAAAAAATGCCTACTTTAGCCATACATCACTCCTTTGAAAAATATGTCCTGACCATTCCTAAATCGTTTCAGTGACATTGATTGACCTTTATCTGTAGTGCAATCGCCGTTCCTAAGTGGGGTCTATTAAATTCAATAGGTTATAAACATCGTAAAACGTACAAACGACAAATTGTCACAAAGCCGACATCAATCGTCGTCATCATCGTCGTCCTCGGGTTTCCATATCAGAGGTCGATAAATTTCCACTCGGTCACCATTTTTCAACGGTGCATCGAGAGTGGTGATCTTGCCAAATATGCCAACCTTCTGGCTGTCGAGTTCAATGGTCGGATACATTTCTAAGATCTTCGAACCATGAATGGCACTTAAAACGGTCGCCTGTTCATCCACCGTCACGGGAAGCCACACTTGCTCGGTTGGCAAAGCATAGACAACGCTTACTTTCATCCTTGCTCTCCTTGCATATCCAGTTTCTCAAGGCGATTGCTTTCTAAAACCGCAAGCAGTTTCTGCTTCAAAGCCAGAACCAAGCCCAATGCGAGAAAACCGCCGGGCGGCAGGATCACCAGCAACAAACCGTGATAATCAGGAATGACGGTGGTTTCCAAAAACGAAAAACTCTTGCCGAGTAACAAGCTCGCATTACTAAACAAAGTGCCGCTACCAACCACTTCCCGAATACCGCCTAGTACGGTTAGCACCCAAGTAAAACCTAAGCCCATGAACACACCGTCAATAATGGAAGGCACTAAGGGAGAGCGGCTGGCATAGGACTCAACCCGTCCCAAAATTGCGCAGTTGGTTACGATGAGCGGAATAAAAAGCCCCAGCACTTTATGCAGTGGATGCAGATAGGCGTTAAGTAAAGCATCGATAACAGTCACAAGAGTCGCGATGATGATAACGTTCACGGGGATCCGAACCGCTTTGCTTATCACGCCTTTTGCTAGGGAATTGAGAGCATTCGAGAGCACCATCACCACCATCGTCGCAAGCCCCAAACCTAAACCGTTGGTGGCACTGCTGGTAACCGCCAGCAGTGGACATAACGCTAACGACTGACTGAGGATAATGTTGTTACTCCAAAGCCCTTGCTGAATGATATTTCTATATTCATTTTTGGATTTGGTTGCTGTCGAGCAGTTATCTATTGAACAGCTATTGGTTGAATGATCACTCATGGCTAGCCTCCTGCTCTTGTGCTAATGCGAGTAGCGCTTTATGGACACCCTTCACCACACTGCGTGGCGTGATAGTCGCGCCACTGAACTGATCAAAGTCACCGCCATCTTTTTTGACTGCCCAAAGCGGAGTGCTTTCTAATGAACATTTGGCAAAACTCAAAATCCATGAGCTTTTCGCTAATTCGATTTTGTCACCCAGCCCCGGCGTTTCACTGTGGCTGATAATCCGAACTCCAAGAATTTCTCCTTGTGGTGTAGTTCCTACCAAATAACTAATAGGGCCACTGTATCCATCTTGCACGCCACGAATAACCCAACTGATCACTTGGTGTTGGCTGTTCTCAACCGCAAATAAATCAAACTGTGAACCTTGATACTCAATGACTTTTCCGCTGGCAAACACATCGTTGCTGTACTCCTGACCCGCCAATACTTCGCTCAGAAGCGCATTCTGATCTTCTGCGATACGCTGTTCAATCAAAGGCTGGGTAATCCACTGAGTCAGCACCAAAAATATGGCAGCCAGACCGCATGTCACCGCAAGCAAACCTGCTTGGTAGCCAACCTGTTCTTTCCATTTTTCAATCTGCTCCATCATGATGATTTCTCCACCGCAGGACGACGACCAAACACATTCGGACGCATGTAGTAATCAATGAGCGGACTGGCAGCATTCATCATCAATACCGCAAACGCCACACCCTCGGGATAGCTACCAAATGTTCGAATTAACCAGACTAAGAATCCGCAACCCAATCCATACAGCATCTGACCTCGAACACTGGTTGGTGATGTAACGAGATCGGTCGCGATATAGAACGCGCCGAGCATAGCGCCACCACTGGTCCATTGAACCCAAAACGGAAGGTAGTTCTCTGGAGAGATAAAATTCGCCACCAATGCAGGTGCGCCCAGCCCTAACATAAAGCTGGTTGGAATTGCCCAATGAATAATGCGGCGATAGAGCAGATACAAACCGCCAAGCAAGATAAACAGTGCGTTAGTTTCACCAAAACTGCCTGATTGCTTACCCAGTAATAGGTCAATAAATACGATAGGTTCGCTGCGCTCGGTACTCAGAGCGGTTGCGGAGGTAACACCATCAAAATGAAACCAAGCATCGGGTACTGAAACCAAGTTATGGCTTAAATCAATGGGAGTTGGGTCTGCCCAAAGCGTCATTTCCACAGGGAAACAGACCAACAACATCACGCGCGCTAACATCGCAGGATTGAAAAGGTTTTGCCCTAGCCCACCATAGATATGTTTACCCAAAGCGATAGCAAAAACAGCACCAAATACCCCAAGCATGACCGGAAAAGTGGGTGGCAAACTCATCGTCAGTAACATGCCCGTAAGTAACGCAGACCCGTCCATACAAGCAATTGGGTTCTTTTTCATCGCCATCAAACATAGCCACTCAGCAACCACAGCAGCAACACAGGTTGCTAGCATTAGCACCACGCTGTTTAAACCAAACTGAAAGAAGCCAAAAATGCAGGCTGGCAGCAAGGTCAAAATCACGGTGTACATGATGCGAGTGCTGGAGTTCGCATTATGGGCAAATGGCCCTATCGCAGCGTCATACTTAATCATGCTTGCTCCTCCTTCGCTTGTCGTTGAGGTCTAGGTGGTCGTGCTGGGCGAACGGGCTTCTCTGAAGTTGTCTGTTCAGTATCTTTAACCGTGTCAGCCACTTGATTACGAGCCACTCTGGTAGGTCTTGAGGGTTTATCAGCTTTTGCTGTGTTTGAGCTTTCACAAGATGCAACCTTGCGAGATGGCCGTGACGGACGTGGCGTCGATTTCGCAGCAGCAACAGCTAGCGCTTCTTGTTCTAAGCGTTGCTTGCGAGCTTCATTGAGCGCTTTCACTTGCGCTGATTTTCTCTCTTGCTGAGCGTTAGAATTAATCACTCCTTTGGCGTGCATGAAGTACTGCACTAAAGGAATGGAAGATGGGCAAACATAGCTGCACGCACCACAAGACAAACAGTTTTGCACACCAAGTTCTTGAGTGCGTTTGAAATCAGAAACTCGTGTGTACGCGGCCATCTGAAACGGCATTAGATTCATCGGACATGCACGCACACATTGACCACAACGAATACACTCCTGATGCTTGTATTCATCGATCACTTCATCTTCTGTTAGAGCTAGAATGCCGCCGACCGTTTTATCTATCGCGGCCTGAAGTGACGGGATCACTTGTCCCATCATCGGTCCACCAAAAATCAAACGTTCTGTACTGTCACTTAACCCGCCACAATAATTGATCACATCATTGACGGGTGTACCGATAGGTATATCTATGTTGCATGGCTGATCAATTCCTTTTCCCGAAACCGTCACGATGCGCGAAACCAAAGGTCGTTCAAAACGCACCGCATGATATACAGCGCGAGCGGTCGCAATGTTGTTAACCAGAATGCCGATTTGAGTCGATAATCCACCCGCTGGCACTTCATGACCAGTAAGGGTTTTGATCATATGCTTTTCTGAACCCATCGGGTAAACACTTGGCACCAGACGGATCTCGACATCCGGTTCGGCATTGGCCGCATGGAACATCTCATCAAAAGCATCGCGCTTGTTGTCTTCAATACCGACGATGGCTTTTTTCGCACCGCTTGCGGTCATCATTAGCTTTATGCCGGCAATGATTTCAGCCGGATACGACTGCATAGTGAGATCATCACAGGTGAGATAAGGCTCGCACTCGCCACCGTTAATGATGAGCGTCTCCACATTCGCTTTGCGTGCAAACATCAATTTGGCGGCAGTTGGGAAACCTGCACCACCCAAACCAACAATCCCCGCTTCTTTTACTCGCTCGATAATTGTTTCAGGGTCGAGGTTAGTGATACTGCCACTGGAAGCGGGTTTTCCCCATTGGCGATCTTCATTTGCACGAATGATGATGGTATCGCACTTCACTTTGGCAGGATGGGTAGTCAAATGCTCAGTAATCGCTGTCACAATACCATTCACCGGCGAATGAACCGGAGCTACCATATCGGTATGCCCTACTGCAATTTTCTGACCGCGATAGACGTGTTCACCCATAGCCACCAGCGCTTTTAAACGTGCGCCATTGCGTAATTGCAAAGGCAAGAAAACATTACGAGGCCAGAAGCCAGTATCAATTTTCTTATCACTGGTTAACTCTTTATAAGCTTTTGGATGGATCCCACCACGAAACGGATGGCCGCTTAAACTCAACATAATCTACTCCTACACCGCGACCGGTAATGTTGGTTTTGGCCAGTACCAACTCGCTGCATCTGGCTGAACTTCAACCATAGATAAACAGCCTTGAGAACAGGCTTTCTGACATAACTGACATCCGGTACACACATCCTTGATAACCGTATGCAGTTGCTTTGGAGCACCGACAATGGCATCAAATGGGCACGCTTTATAGCAGCGGTTACACCCAGTGCACTGGGTTTCTGCAATGTACGCTACTAAAGGCTTATCTTGGTCAGCAACATCAATAGATACACCTAGCATCTCAGCAACTGACACTGCCAAATTCGCCCCGCCCGGAGGACAAGCATTCGGATTGAGTTCACCTGCCACCATTTTTTCAGCCGCTTGTCGGCAACCCGCTTCACCACATTGCCCACATTGACCTCCGGGCAAAATAGCTTCAATTTGGTCAACCAGTGGATTGCTCTCTACGCGAAACAAAATTGCTGCATAACCGAGTGCAATACCCAGTAAAGCCCCCAGACAGACAAAAAACACTAAAGCTATGACTAACATCGACAGTCCTCCTTGACCGCTACCTTCTTTGAGCTTTACCTCGCTCAACAACTACTTAAGCTTGGGTCAAACCTAAGCCATTCCTGAAAAGCCCATAAAAGCCATCGATAGAAACCCTGCAGTAATAAATGCGATGGGTGTACCTTTGAATGCAGAAGGAACACGGCTGAGTGCCAGTTGGCTACGTAATCCTGCGAACAAAGTAATCACAATTAAGAAACCCGCTGCCGAACCGACACTGAACATCAAGGTATCGATAAAAGAGAGATCATCCTGAACAGCGAGCAGCGCAACACCGAATACAGCGCAGTTAGTGGTGATCAGCGGAAGATAGACACCCAAAGCCTGATACAGAGCGGGAAAGCTTTTCTTTACGTACAACTCGGTAAACTGAACCACCGCAGCGATGACAAGAATGAACGCGATAATACGCATGAATTCGAGCCCCAGAGGTCGCAAAATATAGAACTCCAGCAGCCAAGTTGAGACCGTCGCGATGGTGAGTACGAATGTGGTCGCCACCCCCATTCCCACAGCGCTACTGATCTTGCTCGATACCCCCATGAACGGACACAGACCGAGAAACTTAGCCAATACCACGTTGTTCACGAAAGCGGCACTGAGCAAAATAATCAATCCTTCAGACATAACTTGATTCCTTTTCTACTAGGGTTAATTGCGAACAGGGTCAATTGACCTTTCCCTAGCTTGGTGCATACGTTATGCCAGCCGCCTTTTTTGCACTAAATTGATTCGCACACCCCCGAAAACACAGATGTTAACGCGCGATTAAGCGCTCTTTTTAAGCCTATTTTTGCTTTGTCAGGAAGGTGACAAAGTTCAAAATTTCTCTTTCGTTTGTCTTAAATCAAACAAGGTGGTGTTAGCTGAACCCAACTATTCCCATGCTTTTTATATGGAATAAGAAATGCATTGTTGCCTGTGACGAAGGACCAAACAGAGCAAAGGATGGCACTTATGGGACAAGTAGACACACTCTTAGAAGGCGCAACTCCGCCTATTTTCGATTATCAAGCATTTGAACAAATCGTCTCGCATGCGCCAGTCGCGATTAGCATCACCGACCACAAAGGCACTATTCTGTTTGTGAACCAAACATTCTCGGACATCACGGGCTACAGTTTTAGTGAGCTCATCGGCAGAAACTCTTCTCTTCTTTCTTACAAAGCCACACCAAGAAGCGTGTACGAAAACTTATGGAAAACCATATCGGAAGGGAATCACTGGCAAGGACAGTTAGTTAACCGTAAGAAAAGCGGTGAAGCGTATATTGCAGAAATCTCTATATCGCGTCTGTCGCATCCCCAAGGTGAAATCTGTTACTACGCGATTCATAAAGACATTACCGAGCCTCACCAACTCATAACCGAGCAAAAAAACCAGTTTGCGATGTTTCAGGCAGTGCTTAACGCTGCACCTATCGCCATCGCACTTGTTGATAGCTCACACCGTGTTCTGTTTAGTAATCAGAAGTTCAGTAATATTGAAAAGAGCATTGGACAGTCTCCGATTGATGCACTGCTCAACAGTTTGCTCAACGATTACGGGCATGACTCAGTCGCAGATTTCCTTGGTAAAAAGGACAACCGCTATAAAGGGGTTTATATCGAATCCAATGAACCCGTTCGTGAACGTTGGTTTGAGTACGCTTTGGTGAAAACACCAGTAGCAGCCAGCAGTGTGGATTCCTACTTCCTACCTGAAGATGACGACTATACCGTTATCGCAATTTCAGAAAGAACCCGTGAAAAACAACTGGTGGAAGAGCGCCGCATTAACGCCATGAAACTGATGGCGCGCGATAACAAATACGTGCATGCCATGCAGGAAGCTCTGATGGGTACGCTGCATCAATTGCAAGGTCCATTCAACATGATTGAATCTGCGGTACGTATTCTTAAACGCACCAACCCCGCCTGCCCAGGCTTAGTGGCAATGGATGAGGCGATGGATACTGCATTAGATGCAATGCAAGACATCAAACTAGCGATTCCTGAACGCACCAGCGAAGCGTTTCAGCCGGTTAATCTCAATCAGGTCATTCGTGATGTCAGTGACATCAGCACCGATGAACTGCTCAAGTCATCGTCTAACTTGGAACTGATACTGGCTCCCCGTCTTTCAACCATTAACGGCATGTCACACCGACTGATTCTGGCACTGAAACAGTTGATTGATAATGCAATTGATGCGATTCAGGCGGCGAAAACCAGCGACCGAACCATCATCATCTGCACGTACGAAAGTGACGGTGAAATTAAGGTGATTGTCGAAGACAGCGGTATTGGTATTGAAGAGTCGCAACGACTCAAAATTTTCCAACCATTTTTCAGCACCAAACCAAAACACCAAACTGGTTGCCGAGGTATCGGGCTTTCCATTGTGCAGCAGGTTCTCAACGAACACTCAGCCACCATTAATGTCAGCAATAGTGAGCGCTTACGTGGCGCACACATCTGTCTTACTTTTCCCATCAGCCAATGGTGATCGACTATGACAGACGAAATGACTTTATTGAACTTGGAGCGTCAGTTACTGGCGGCCATGTACAAGATATCCAGTGTGCTGAATACCAGCCTCAACTATGTGGAATCGTCCGATAAAATCCTGCAAGTGCTACACGATGAATGCGCTTTGCAGTGCGGTATGCTGACGATACTCGACAGTACACGAGACATACTGCTGATCAAATCGGTTCACTCTCCGCAACCGAATTCGGCAGCGCAGCACAAACAGGTGTCTTATAAAATCGGCGAAGGATTGGTGGGTGAAGTTCTGCGCCAAGGTAGCTCTATCGTGCTGCATAATCTTGGTAGCGACCAACGCTTTGCGGACAAGCTGGCACTGTATGACTACGAAAAACCGTTTATCTGCGTCCCTTTGAAAGACGCCAATGGCAAAGTAATCGGTGCATTGTCAGCCCAACCGTTAAAGTTTATTGAAGGCGTGATTACCTTACAAACCAACTTCCTAAACATGATTGCCAACTTGATCGCCAAGAACGTTCAACTGGCATACAAGGTAGAAACTCACCAACAACAATTGGTGGATGAGCGCGACAACTTACGACGCAAGGTTCGCAACAACTACAGCTTCCGCAATCTGGTTGGGCACACCAAATCCATGCGTCAGATCTTTGAGCAGATCAGGCTGGTCTCGCGCTGGGATTCTACCGTACTTATTCGTGGTGAATCCGGCACAGGTAAAGAGCTAGTTGCCAATGCCATTCACTACAACTCGCCAAGAGCCAACTTACCGTTTGTGAAACTGAACTGTGCAGCTTTGCCAGATAACTTGCTTGAATCTGAGCTGTTTGGGCACGAAAAAGGCGCATTTACCGGCGCGGTGAAACAGCGCAAAGGACGCTTTGAAATGGCGGACAGCGGTACCATTTTTCTTGATGAAATTGGCGAAACCAGTCCGGCTTTTCAGGCGAAATTGTTACGAGTGTTGCAGGAGAAAGAGTTTGAACGCGTAGGTGGAACCTCGACCATTTCGGTTAACGTGCGCATCATAGCGGCAACCAACCGCTACCTTGAACAGGAGGTGGCGCAAGGCAATTTCCGTGAGGATCTTTACTATCGCCTTAACGTTATGCCTATGTATTTGCCACCACTACGTGAGCGTCTGCAAGACATCCCTGAACTCGCCGAGCACATGATGCAAAACCTAAGTAAAGCTCAGCAACGTAAGCTGACACTGAGCGATGAAGCGATTCGTCTGATGATGTCTCATCATTGGCCGGGTAACGTGCGTGAGCTGGAAAATACATTAGAGCGAGCGTCGGTGCTGTGTGAATCAGGGGTTATTGGCCCAGAATTGATTTCTCTCAACAAATCTCAGCCAGTATTCCAAGCGCCAGCTCAGCCTGCGCTTCACCATCCCGTTCATAACCATAGTCCATCCGCTCATCATACGGCTGCACATGCCTCGCCGATGAACAGAGCATCAATGCCGGACTATCCTCATTCATCCCAAGAGATGGCAACGGGAGATGAGAGAGACATGGTGATTGATGCACTTGAGCGCTCAGGTTGGGTGAAAGCGAAAGCGGCACGATTGCTCAATATGACACCTCGTCAAATTGCTTATCGCATTCAGATTATGAACATCGAAATGAAGCAAATTTAGCGAGCAGAGCAAACAACCGCTGGGAAGGTTTGTCTGCTTTCAGACATTGTGGCAGACAAACCGCCCCAACCACTCTCCTAACCCTTTGAATATAAGTATTTTTACAGCGGAACGAAGCTTGCAGAACAACCGTATCGTTTGATTTCAGCAGTAAACAAGAGGTAGACATGGAAAGTCATTCTCGCGCTGTCGGGCCGCAACATTCAACCCAAGATAAGGTGCACCATTTCTTCACCAAACAGGTACAGGAAAAAATTCAGCAGCACCCTTGTTACTCCAAAGAAGCGCACCAGTATGCTCGGATGCATCTGCCTGTCGCGCCTGCCTGCAATATTCAATGTAACTACTGCAACCGCAAATACGACTGTAGCAACGAGTCCCGTCCCGGAGTCGTTTCAAGAGTGATGGACAGCAGTGGTGCGCTACGACAATTCAACGCAATTAAAAAGCGTGCGCCAAATTTAACCGTGGCGGGAATTGCGGGGCCGGGTGATGCATTAGCCAACCCCAAAGCGACCTTCGCAACCCTTCGTTTATTAAAACAAGCTCAGCCTGATGTTCAGTTGTGTATTTCAACCAATGGTTTGGCATTGGCCGATCATGTGGAGCAACTGGCAGAAGTGGGCGTTCACCATCTCACTATCACCATAAACACCGTCGACCCTGAAGTGGGTGAGAAAATCTACCCTTGGATCTATTTCAATCATCAACGCTTACGCGGCAGAGAAGCAGCGCAAACCTTAATCGAAAGGCAGTTGCTTGGTCTAGAAATGGCTGCTTTAGCGGGCATGTTAGTGAAAGTGAATACGGTACTGATTCCGGGTATCAATGACCTTCACGTGGCGGCGGTCTCTGAAGAAGTCAAAAAACGTGGCGCGCTGCTGCACAACATCATGCCTTTGATTTCAGACCCAAGTCACGGCACCTATTTTGGTCTGAGTGGTCTACGGGGACCAACCGAAGAAGAAGTCGCACTTGCCCGAGAGCAATGCGGCGGGCACATGCCACAAATGACTCACTGCCAACAGTGTCGAGCAGATGCCGTCGGAATGTTAGGCAACGGTGAATCACCATGCTCTAGCGCTTCCCAATCGAATGAAAGCAAACCGTCACGTGTAAACAAAAACATCCGTGTCGCAATTGCCAGTGATGGTAGCGAAAGTGAGCATATTCAACTTCATTTTGGTCATGCGACACGCTTTGAAATTTACCTGTTCAGTGAGCAATCACAGCAGTTTCTCTATCAGGAAACGCGTCATGTTGAGTTGTACTGTAATGGCAAAGATGACTGTGATGATGGTGGTGATGTCGATAAGCAAGCTCTGATTCAGTCCATCGCCGACTGCCAAATGGTATTGAGTGCCAGAATGGGCATCACACCATGGCGAGAGTTAGAAAAACTCGGCGTTCAACCCAATGTCGATTTTGCTTTTCAGCCTGTCGCAGCAAGCCTAGACAGTATTGCGAAAGATATTGTCGCGAACCAAAGTGAGGAGGTGGACTATGAGCTTTGTCATCAGCAATAAATGTGTTGGTTGCCACGCTTGTATGGTGGTGTGCCCAAATCAAGCCGTCTACCCAGATGCGGAGCTCGCCAATCAGTTCCATATTCATCCTAAACGGTGTGATGAATGCTCTGCGCATTACGACAATCCTCAATGCGCTAGCATCTGCCCTGTTGAAGAAGCGATTCTTGATAGCACGAGAAATCCGCTGAATCCGATAGGCAGCTTGATGCCCGCTATCATTGCAAGCCAACTGTCACAGCAGCAAAGTATCACTGATAGCTAACGTAGTCAGTCTATCTCAGAGACTAGAGAGGCAACGCATGATAGATAACGTCATTCAAGAGTATTGGCAACCAATAATAGAGAGCTATCGACGGGGTGAAACCGCCCTACCTCTCTACATGGGTTTAAACCAGAACGGTTACGACGCTCTAATGTTAGCTATGGGCATAGAGTTAGCCATGGGTTTAGAATCCGTTCCTTTTTCACAAGAAGTGGAAGAGAAACTCCGGCTACGATTGGAGCTGATGAATATGCGGATCGGTGAGTTGGAAGAACTAGAAAAGCTGTTGGTTGCGTCGCTCGAACCATCAATTGCGTTTGGCAGCGAAATGGTCACCGTCTTAGCCAGTGCTTGTTTGGGCAGCCAACATTTATGGCGAGATTTAGGCATGCCGGAACGCCCTCGCCTAACGGCTCTGTTTCGAGACTACTTTCCGTTACTTCATGCCAAAAACGTCAACAACATGCGTTGGAAACGCTTCTTGTATCGCCAATTGTGTGAAAACGGAGGTGACTATGTGTGCCGCTCACCAAGTTGCGAAGAGTGCGCGAGCTATTCCGAGTGTTTTGATATTGCGGCAAAGTAAGATGCTGACAGTATCAGTGAAATTTGGGATGTCTGTAGGCTGAAGAACACTCTTCAACCCAAAGACAAAAACATAAACGATCCCAGTCTAATTTTGCCTACGAGAAGGCTCTGCCTGATGTAAATAACGAGTGAAGGTATCTTTCGGACGCTCAAGACCGTTCGCTGCCAATGTTCTGGAAGCCATACCTCTGTGATTACTGCCGTGTGTTAGCAAGTGCAAAAGGATTTCTTCCACCGTCAGTGTCCCTAAGTCACCATCGACAAATTTAAATACGATGCTTCTCTCAAGCTCTTCAGGCGTCAGCGACTGAGCATAGTTCACCAGCCATGAATCATTCTGCTCCATTGTCTGACGAAGTTCTGCGATCGTAGGTGTTTCAACGGTATTATCAGCACTGTATTTCTCTGGCTCCCCCAGAATCCGACTGATAAAAAGGCTATCGACCACAGTGGTATGGTTGAGAATACGGACAAAGAAAATCGCGTCATCTTGCGGAAGTCGATCAAATTGCTGCTCACCTAACGCAAGTAACTCAGCGTTTGCCCATTGTTTATATTGAAATGCTTTTGCTAGCTGCATTTTTGCTCCCGTAATAGTCCATTAAAAACGCGATTAAATTAGCTTCTTTCCACTCGCACGATATTCAAATTCTCATCGCTGGTTGGGGGTTCGAAATACTGAGTCACATGATGAAATACCGCCTCTGTATCGAACTGTGCTCTCTCAGGTTGCTCTTTTCGTCGCTTTGCTATTTGGGACAAACACTGACTGTCAGAGAGATCCAAGTAAACCAGCTCATGCTCACATCCCAATTCTGAGCACATAGAACTAAACCATTGTCGCTGTCGGGCTGTGTTGGCTGGAAAATCCATTACCACGTTCGTCCCTACTTTCAAAATGCTTTGAATATGGCTCTTAATGAAGGGTTTAATTGCCGTGGAAAACTGAATGTAGTCATCAAAGGTTTGAATTTGATTGGGATAATGAGCAGATAACCATTCGTCCTCGGAGACAAGTACCGCACTGTTTTCAGCAGCGACAACTTTGGAATAGGTTGATTTACCTGCCCCCATTTTTCCGCAGAAAAAGAATAGTTTTCCTAATGACTTCATATTGTCTCCATGTCGTTCTGTTGATGACTAACTAAACTATTTCGCCTGATGTTTTTCAATGAAAGGCGTCAGCTTTTCCAGCAATAAGTGCTGTTTATTTTGCGCTTCGTTCATACCCAACTGAGCGCCTTTCTGCGTCAACGATGGTGATTTCTCCACCAGTTTTTTCCCTGTTGGACTTTCAAAGAAACGAATAACATCTTCCATTTCATCGACAGTAAACGTTTGTGCATATACAACGGCAATCTGTCTTTTGAGACCTTCTCTGTCTAAATCATTGTTAAACCAATCGCGATAAATGTTCTTCAATTCAACCGTTTCTTCGTCATTGAGTCTTAGATTGTCAGCCAGTTGATTGACGATAGGAAGCATGCTCTCAAAACCACCCAACATTTGTTCATCTACTTTCATCGTGACTAACAATTTTTCTGCTGTTTCTATTTGTGAATCAGTATACGCATGCGCAAAACCTACAAACATAAAAGACAACACCAGTGCGATTACTTTGTTCATTTCTCATTTTCCCTTTTAATAGTAAAAATTTAATATGCAACTCATTCCTAATCAATGAAACCGACCATCGCACTTTCTCAGAAAGCAATCAATTTTATTTATAAGAAAACCATCAACCAGCAATAGTACTTCTCACCATTTAAAGCCATAATTCGACCAACTCGTGAGTTTTAAACTCTCACCTTAAGAAATCAGAAGTAGAAAGACAGTAATGACAACAGAGTCGACAGCCATTATTGGACTGCATAATCCTAAGAACCCAACCAATGTAGGCGCGGTATTGCGCGCAGCAGGTTGCTACAACGCAACGCAGGTTCGTTACAACGGAACACGCTATAACCGAGCTGCAAAGTTCCAAACTGATACCAAACATGCCCATGAGCGAATTGGATTGGTGGAAATGGAAGATCTCACTTCAGCGCTTGCTGATGATATTGAGATCGTATGTGTTGAGCTGGCGCTTGGCGCCGTCCCGCTCCCTCACTTCACTCACCCAGATAAAGCGATATACGTGTTCGGTCCAGAAGACGGTTCCCTACCGCAAGAGGTCGTCGATAAAGCCCATCATGTGGTCTATGTTCCAACCACGGGCTGCATGAACCTTGCTGCGACAGTCAATGTTGTGCTCTATGACCGTATGGCGAAAACCATGGGTAACATCGATCACCACCAGCAAGTGTTGGCAAACAGAGACAATAAGAACAGATTGATAGTGAAAGAAGGTGGTTAGCTTCATCTTCTGAGTTATACATCTTATAAGCGATTGATCTTGTGAACAAAAGAAGGGCTGCATCATGCAGCCCTATGTTTTTTAATACGTTTATATAAGTTGCTTGTTCAGCCGATTACCCACTGATAAACATGATATCCAGACGTTCAATTAGCCAAAATGTTGCTAGTGTTCCGATGCAATAAGCGGTAAACACAGGCGCTCTTTGTGGCAAGTCTCGGAATCGTCTATAAATCGCAATCAAAGACAACAACGCCCCAATAAACATCAACTGTCCCATCTCAACGCCAACATTGAAAAACAGTAATGCTAATGGAATATCGCTCTGTGGCAGGCCGATCTCTTTCAGCGCACCAGCAAAACCAAAGCCATGCAACAAGCCAAAAGTAAAAGCCAGAATCCACGGCCAACGACTCGCCAGTGTCTGTTTCCCCTTACGGAGATGAATAGCTTCAGCAGCAATTAAAACAATACTCAACGCGATCAAAGCTTCAACAGGTGGCGGCGGGAGAGATACATAGTTTAATGTGGCAAGTCCCAGAGTAATCGAATGTGCAACAGTAAAAGCCGTAATGGTTTTAAACAACATCAGCCAACCGCTGACAATCAACATTAATGCCGCAACAAATGCTAAATGATCCCAGCCTGCAAGTATGTGCTCCACACCTAAACGAGTGTAAGAGAAAACCAACTGCCAACCTGTCTCTGCTTTTGGTATTTCTGCTGAGTTCTCGCGAGGCTTTAACAACAAACTGTAGTGCGAACCGTCAAGTAATGAGATGTTAACCAGCGCGTCCATCGCAGTGCGGTTAAGGTTTTCGATGCTAATCGTAGAACCAGCAAGGCTTGTCTCCCCTGTTAAACGATAGCGAAACAGAACAAAACCATTAATGACGTTTTCGCCGGGCATCGGTGTCAACGTAAATCCCGCATCAAAAACCGGACGTATGTTCTGTACCATACCGTTGTTGGTTGGAACCTTCCAAAGTAGCTCATATTGGTTTGCGCTCTGTTCATCAATTTGCAAATAAGCAGGGCGAATCTCATGCGCGTGTGCAAATGGAATATACAAGGCAAAGCAAACCAAAAATTTAAGCATCATGCGTAAAATCATGGCTGGCCATACTCTTGCATTACTTGCTCAGGAACATTGTTAGCGCTGATTTGAACCTGATACTTATTCAACAACTCCTGAAACATATTTTTTTGAGCATCAATTACGGCGTAGTATTGATATTGCTGCGCTACATATTCTTTTATCTCCTCATAGGGCGCGACATGTGAAGGCTCATTCTCAGTCACTTTCACTAAATGAAATCCTAGCCCAGAATGGATAGGCCCCACCCATTCACCAACAGGCTGCTCCATTAGAGATGCAGAGAATTCACCACCAAATGCGTTATCTAACGCCCGCACAGAAGTAAGCTGCCATTCAGCGGGAACACCCAGTTTTCTCAACCTATCTTGTGGTATTTCACCACCAGCATTCAGTTTGACCAACGTACTGTCCATCTGCTGTTTATTCGCTTCAGAAGGTAGATACAGCACTTGTTCAAACGCTAACGCTGAAGGCAAAGTAAAAAGATCTGAACGTTGCTTATAAAACGCTTTGAGATCATCCTCAGTCGGCGGCTTCATCAAAGTGCTTAAATCACTCGCAACGGCCTCCATTTTCTGAGCTAAACGAGTGCGAATAATGTCATCGTCTTGATCTAGCCCCATACGTAATGCTTCACGATAAAAGACTTCTTGGCGCAAATGGCGATCAATAATCGCCGCCACATCTTCTGGCGCGGGATCTCGCTTCCACTGTGCCTTCCAAAGTGTCTCTAAGTGGTCGAGACGGCTTTGATCAATAACAATGGTGTTCTGATCGTTCTCTGCTGAATCCGAAGGATTAACCCAAGACCAAGCTGAGAACAGTAATCCACCCAATACAACAAAGTGAACCAGCGGCTCTCTAATCATTTTTTTAATCATACTGCTGTTACTTTGCCTCATACCAAATTGGTGAAGCCCACGCGCGTTCAACAATCTCTCGTTTAACATCGTCAGGATATTTCACACCTGAACGTAGCTCATCATATAAAGTCCAGCGTGCAGTTGGCAGTTGCAACACCCGTACGTAGTAAAATGCTTCCTGTTTAGGATCCCAGTTCGGGTCAGTCCATACAGTCATCAGCTCCGGATCACCTTTTTTGGCGTTGAATTCACCAGTTTTGAGGTTAATTGGAGCGTCAATTGGCGTTACCGAACCATCTTTTTTCAGACGTTTGCCAGAAGCAGCCACGTTATAAATGGTGTCTTTCATTTCACCATTTTCATACCAACCCTTGATAATCTGAATGCGATCTAGGTTAGGCCCAATTGGGTCTTTCATCGCCCAAACAAGAAACTGCGGTGCTTTTTTGCCTTTGTAATCACCACCCATAGGCACACCTTTTTTGTAGCCATCAGCAACCATCGTCTCATAGCTGTCATATTTGCTGGCAAAACCTTGACCGGCAAAGAAACGCACCTTCATTCTTGGGCCACTTGTGGCGTAGGTTTCTTTGGCTAACATTGAATCCCAGATAGCGCTTCGGGTATTCGATTCCGCCCAAACGGCGGTTAACGAACCCGGATTAGAGTCCGCAATCAACATCTCCCCTTCGAGCATCGATTTCGAACGAACTTCAGCGTTTCGATCTGCATAACCATGGCTGCCCACGGTGTAGTTGTCTTCCTCAACATTACTTGGTGTACCGTTATGGCTGTCTGTACCACCAACAAAGCCGTATTTGAATGGGTTGATTCCCAGCTCAGAATTGTACTTAATGCCTCGCCCTAACCCATAACGAACAAAGTTTTCTTTCACATAGCCACGGCCATTGAATTTTTGGATTGAAGTCGCATTTTCAAAGTCCGCAAACTCATCGTTCGGCCAGAAATTCGGCACCACTTCGGAGTTGCCTTTCACCTGCATCATTTCGATTAGAGGTTCCATGCTGGCGCGCGTTTTCGCATATTCTTTGTTAATCGGTACGCCAGTTAGACTTGCTTCTGCGAACAATAACCCTTTTGATTCATTGGAGTTATGAGGAATAGCAAATACTTTTTTACCTTCATCTCGCTGGGTTTGCATCCACGCCCAAAGCATTTCCGGATCGGCACCATCGTTTGAGGAGAAGGGCATGTCCGGTACATTGGTATCACGGAAAAACACATTTCGGTGCTGGTTTGAACCTCCGGGAGCAGAAGTCCACTCATAAGCATGAATAGTGGTAAATTTGCCCGGCTTATAATTCTTCTCTGTCGCTTCGAAGTTTTTCTTCCATGTGGATTTGATCGCTTCAATACCTTGGAAGAACTCAGGGTGAGGGTCTCCACCGCCAGCTAAAGGAGCGAGAACATATTTGCCGTAAAGTTGTAATGCGGTTTCAAGATCAGGCGCTTCACGAAAAGCGACAGCGACCTTGTTGTCATAA
Source organism: Vibrio sp. Hal054 (assembly GCF_037162405.1). Lineage (NCBI taxonomy): Bacteria > Pseudomonadati > Pseudomonadota > Gammaproteobacteria > Vibrionales > Vibrionaceae > Vibrio > Vibrio sp. Hal054. The sequence goes on from NZ_JARLUT010000002.1 coordinate 959,254, forward strand.
CCCGGAGCACCTTTGTTCATGAGGCTGAAAGCTTCACCCATAAATTCGGAGTGGTCAGTCACCGCAACAAAGTCCAACGGGCGCTTAATTTTATGCATGCTACCGTTAACCATGATCTCTTCGCCTTGAGCAAAGCGATACGCGTCATCAGGTGTGAGTCTGTTTCCCGCAATAAAAGCATCCATAGAAACACCAGTGTGGACATGTTGTTCACCAAAATAAGCTTCTTTTAATGGATTCTTAGGAACGTCTTTTTCAGATATTTGAGCTGCAGCGGTTGAAACGAGAAATAAAGGAGTAATGCAGCCAGCCGCCATGGCAACTGCAATTTGGGATAACTTCCGGGTGTTCATTCAATAATCCCCCGATTATTTGTTAATCAATGAAAACACACACAATGAATGCAAAAAAATGCATATCTAAAAATGGCACTTACTGGCATGTAAGGCAAGTTTGTAAAGTGGAATCTCAACGTTTTTATAAAAAAAATGCCAACGGTTAAGGTTGGCATTTTGGTTTCGGTATTTATTGGATTATTGGCTGCGTAGGAGCAATTTCCATATCCACTTTCTTGATAGTACCGCTAAACTTGAACGGTGCTTTTTCAGTGTAAACAGGCATAACAGGAGCACCTAAATCAACACCGATATCCAGTGTTTCAGTAGCAGAAAAACGAGCTGGAACCACTTTTTCTACTTTGCCTTCACCCACTTTCTTATCATTGATGTACAGTTCGACTGTGCCGCCATTGAAGTCTTTCAGGAAGCGGAACGGCTCTTGTTTGTAAACTGCAGAAAGTTTTACATCGCCAGTAGGAATCGAAGAGCTAGACTCGATGGTGTAGTAACCTTTACCAAAGAAGTTATAGCCGTACACTAGCTTGCCATTGTCAGTATAGAATGACAGACCCGCAGAGCTTCCGCCCATAGCCAGTAATACACCATCCGCTTTCTGACCTTTTGCTACATTTACGTAAGCATCGATACGGTGATCGCGTTGGTATATATCCGGAGCAGAACCTTCAGGAATACGATTTGCACTCGCTGTATAGCTGAACTTCGTTTTACCCTTAGTCAAAGAAGGGCGTTCAGGGTTAGACACACGTTCTGCAAATCGGTCATCCAAAGGATACACTTCATTGATCTCAGCTTGATGGTCGAACTCTTTGATCATCTGTTTCAACTTGTTAGGCATCTGTTTCGCTAGGTCATTCGCCTCAGAGAAGTCTTCCGCGACATTGTAAAGCTCCCAGGTCGAGTTTTTAAATCCGACCGAACCACTTAGCTGCCAAGGCACACCATGGAATGATGCAGCAATCCAACCATCTTTATAGATAGCGCGGTGGCCACCAGTTTCAAAATACTGAACAGTACGATGTGACTTCTCTTGTGGATTGTTGAACGAATAAACCATGCTGGTACCAGCCATTGGCTTTTGCTCTACACCATTTACTGATTTCGGCGCTGGGATTTTTGCAGCTTCAAGAATTGTTGGCGTGATGTCCACCACATGGTGGAACTGACTTTGAATCGCGCCAGTGTTCTTGATTTTCGCAGGCCAAGAAACGATTAAACCGTTACGTGTACCACCGAAATGAGAAGGTACGCGTTTCATCCATTGGAAAGGTGTTGAACCAGCCCATGCCCAACCTACAGGGTAGTGGTTTTCATGCTTCTCGTTACCTAACTCGTCAATATATTTAAGCTGAGATTCAACAGTATCTGGCACACCATTTTGTGTCATTACGTTGTTAGTTGTACCCGTTGGCGTACCTTCAGCACTCGCACCGTTGTCGCCCACAATGTACATAATCATGGTGTTATCAGCATCTGGCATACTTTCGATTTTGTCGATCAAGCGACCAACTTCATAATCAGTGTATGCAAGGAAACCTGCGAACACTTCCATATGGCGAGCATAAAGTCGTTTCTGATCTGCACTCAAGCTATCCCATGACTCGATCTCTTTTGGTCGTGGTGTCAGCTTAGTGTCTTTAGGGATGATTCCCATTTTTTTCTGACGAGCAAATACCTCTTCACGGTATTTATCCCAGCCCATATCAAACTTGCCTTTGAACTTCGCTATCCACTCTTTAGGCGCGTGTAACGGAGCATGAACTGCACCCGGAGCGAAATAGGTGAAATAAGGTTTGTCTGGGTTGATCGATTTCTGTTGGTCAATCCAGTGAATAGCGTTATCGACTAAATCTTCATTCAACTGATAGCCATCAGACGGTTTCTTTGTTAGTTCAACTGGCGTTGTATCGTTAAATAGTTGCGGCTCCCACTGACTGGTCTCACCACCATGGAAACCATAGAAGTGCTGGAATCCCAAACCCGTTGGCCACTGCTCAAATGGACCTGCGGGTGAAGTTTCCCAGTCAGGCGTGTTGTGCCACTTACCGTATGCACTGGTGCTATAGCCATTGTCTTTTAAAACTTCTGCAATGCTGGCTACTGACTTAGGCCAAATTGTGCTGTATGCAGGGAAACCTGTTGAAAGCTCAGTGATGGTTCCGAAACCGACTTGGTGATGGTTACGTCCCGTCAGCAACGCGGCACGAGTTGGAGAGCTGATCCCTGTAGTGTGGAAGTTGTTATAGGTCACACCGCGTGCAGCTAATTTGTCGATGTTAGGTGTTGGAATTAAGCCACCAAAGCGTCCGGCTTGTCCAAAACCTAAATCATCCAACATGATGACCACTACGTTCGGCGCACCTTCCGGAGCTTTGATCGGTTGAGGATAATCAGACTTAGATTGATCGTACGTTTTGCCTATCTTGCCGTTAAACTCCGCGGTTTGCTGAATAGGTAAGACGGTTCTATCGATAGTATGTGCAGGCGCAGCGTAGCTTGCTGATGAAATCAACAAACTCGTTATCGCCACTATCGGCTTTATTTTTGTTTTCATTAAGTTTCCTTAGGCACTTAGACGTTGTTGGAGAGAAATCTGGCTATTCACTACTTTGGCGTAGAATTTTTTTAGACCAGGGCATAAATAATTGAGTCCAGATTCTCCTTGCGCTGTCTTGGTAAAACGGTTTTTGGGGCATTCACCAAAACACAAAGAGAGGAAAAAACACTGACGACAATCCGAAGGCAAATCCGATGTTTTCGATTTACCAAAAGCTTGCTGTTTGTTTGAAAACACAAGATCGCCCATATGAGTCTCAGCGATGTTGCCGAGCTTATATTCGGGATAGACAAAATGGTCACAGGAGTAGACGTCACCATTGTGTTCAATGGCTACCGCCTTTCCGCAGAACTCAGCTGACACACATTTCTGTGCACCAAAGCCGAACATTTGTGAGATAACATTTTCAAATTGGTCAACGAACACTCGTCCGAAATCTTGCTTGAACCATTCGTCCCAAATCGTGGTCAAGAATACGCCCCATTGACTCGCACCGACTGACCATGCCGTGAGGTAGCTAGTTTCATCCTGTGGTGCAAGGCTCTTATTACCAATTTGGATGAGATCTTTTGACTGCCATTTATTGGGAGCAGTAACGGTGAAATCTTTGGGTTCAACACAGGGAATAAACTGAATAACTTGCGGCTGCACTTCATCACGCAGAAAACGATAAACTTCCAGAGGAAAAGCTCCGTTATCTTGGTTAACAACACACAGAGCATTGAAAGGAATTTGGTATTTTTTAAGTAGTTCGATCGCCGCCATAACCTTATCAAACGACGATTTTCCAGCTCTATTGACTCGGTGGATATCGTGCAGATGTTTTGGACCATCAATAGAGATACCCACTAAAAATTGATGCTGTTTGAGAAATTGACACCAAGTGTCATTGAGCAAAATGCCATTGGTTTGCAGATCATTGAGTATGTTTTGATCAGGCTTTTTAAACTGATTTTGAAGCGCAATCACTTTTTCAAAAAATGGCAACCCCATTAGAGTGGGTTCACCACCTTGCCAAGTAAACACAACCTCATCACCAGTTTGCGCTTCAATATACTGCTTAATGTATAACGCCAAAGCCTCATCACTCATACCAGCATGTGACGGTTGCTCTAAAAGCGATTCTTTATGTAAGTAAAAGCAATAGCTGCAGTCTAAGTTGCAGCGAGACGCCGAAGGTTTAGAAACCGCATGAAAGCGGTAGACATCATTATCTAACTTTGGGAGTTGTAACTTTGGAGATTCTATATAACTAAAATTAGCCGATTCCGTTGCCATAGCCGTACTCATCTACATAAAAATTATGAAATTAGTGTAGACTGTGAAAATTAATCATGCATGGAATACTTGGTGTGACAAAATGGAAAACAAGGTAAACCTCAACCTAATTAATACGCTGATATTATTAAAAAAACATCGAAGTATGCGGACAGTCGCAAAAGTTTTGGGTAAGTCTGAAAGCGCAGTGAGCAAAGATCTGTCCAAACTGCGAAACGAATTTTCAGATAGTCTATTTATTAAGACGCAAAATGGCTTTGAAGCGACTCATTATTTAGATGAAATCTACGACGATTTGGAATCAGCGTATTTTCAGCTAGTGAACGTGGTCAATAAACCGATTGAGTTTCAGCCACATCTTTATCAGGACTTAATTACTATCGCGATTGCCGATGCGGAATATGACCATATTGTTTCTCACCTCTACCCCAAATTAATGAAGTATTTCCCCAAAGCAAAATTCAACTTTGTTACTTGGAAACAGGAAAGCCTAGAGAATTTGCTTCAAGGAAATATTGATTGTGGTGTGCACTTACAAAACGACAGCTATTCCAAAGACTTCTATCAGAAGACGTTAAAAGTGGACCAAATTGTTACCGCCGTTCACAAACACTTTGGCATAACGCAATGGCAAGAAACCAAACAGCTTCCTTTTGTGTTTATTGATGTTCCGGGCTGGAATGAATTCAGCTATCGATTTGAAGACATACTGCCGAAAGAGCACAAACAGGACATCACTTATTGCGTGCGGGTAGACAAACTGGCTTCAGCGCTGAGTATCGCTGCAAATTCGCGTACTGCAATACAGTGCCCCACTCGCTATCTGGATGATAACTTCTCTGTTATCCCTTATCCCAAAGGTGTGAGTTTTGATGTAGCTTACTCGTTCTACTGCTTGCAGACTAAACGGCATAGCCCGTTGATTCAGTTGTTACATCAACTGATTAATGAATGCTATTAAATTGGGTGGAACAACAGGTAAGCCCTTGTACCTATAAGATGAGCAAGCTTGGAACTGTGCATAGAATACAAACGCCAAGCTCTTAAACTGTCAGGAATAATTCTATAACTAATGCTCCAGTCGCTAACGAACGGTTTGTTGAATCTTTTCTGCTTGTGCTTCGAAGATCAGTTTGACGCTTTGTTTGTTGGTTTTGGCAATCGAAATCCACTGCAAACCTGTTTCATCAGAATGCTCAAACTCCACTTGCAATTCGTATTTCCTCACCGATAACAGAGCCAAAACCATTCCCGCAAAAATCGAAAACGGCCCTGCGTAAATACCGAAGTAATTGGGAGTGACAATCCAAACCACACTGGAAGCAATCAAGCCAAATATAATCAGCCTGACAGCATGATCTTTTAGCGTATTCGTTTTCACTCTGGAACGTTTTATTTGTGCCAGCGGATACTCGTCGTTATTAAATTTAAGCGTGGTGTTATTAATGTTGAAACTACGCGCAGTAATCATCTTGCTCTCCAACTCTTGCAACGTCAGCATCATCTACCGCTCATAGCAAAGTTTGAACTTAAATAAATACTGATTTCCAACAATGAGAAATGGTCAGAAATTCAATGACTTTTTACTGACAATTTAATTACTCAGGAAAATAAAATCAGAAAATTGCTTATTTAATAACAGTTGGATAACCGTTAGACTCTTTAGAACTAGATGCTCTTTTTCCTCCATAAATTCTAATAATCGACTCAACTTAACGCAGGTAGGCACCTTAGGGATTTTTAATGACAAACCCGCTACGTACTTTCACAGCACTATATGGCACAACACTTCTCACCGTTTTGGCGAGTGGCTTACTCACAACCTATTTAGGTCTCAGACTTTCAGCAATGCAGGTCCCTGAATTATGGATTGGGGCCATGATGTCTGCGTATTACGCAGGGCTAGTTGCAGGTTCTAAAATCGGGCACAGATTGGTTGCTCAGGTCGGCCACATTCGTGCCTTTGTCGCCAGTGCAGGCATAGTCACAGCATCCGCACTTGGACACGCATTGGTGGACGACTTATCAATCTGGATTATCCTCAGACTGATCGTTGGTGTCGGGATGATGTGTCAGTACATGGTGTTGGAAAGCTGGCTCAATGAACAGGCAGATAATAATCAACGTGGCGCAGTATTTGCGAGCTATATGATTGTTTCTTATTTGGGGTTGATTCTCGGCCAAGGCGCGATCAGCTTCTACCCAGATCTAGGTTTAGAGCCTTTGCTGCTTATCGCTATCTGTTTTGCTTTGTGTATTGTACCAATTGCGCTGACCAAACGAATTCACCCAGATCCATTGGTTCCTGCGCCGTTGCAAATTACTTACTACTGGAAAAAAGCGCCTCAGGCACTAACCACAGTAGCGATTGGCGGCATGATTGTCGGTTCTTTCTATGGTCTTGCTCCTGCTTACGCAAGTAACCTTGGTATGCATCCAGACCAAGTCGCCACTTATATGACCACCACCATCATGGCGGGTTTGTTGGCTCAATGGCCTATGGGTAAACTCTCAGACATGATTTCCCGTAGCAGCCTAATCAGAATTAACTGTGTATTGCTCGGCGGCTTAACCGCGGCTATCGCGGTTCTGCCACATCAGGATCATTTATCTCTGGTGATGACTTTCCTGTTCGGTATTTTGGGGTTCACCTTATATCCTTTGGCAACAGCTCTAGCAAACTCTCGTGTTGAACAAGGTGAGCGTGTGGGATTATCTGCCACTATCTTGCTGACATTCGGTCTTGGTGCTTCTATCGGGCCACTGATTGCTTCTACCATCATGCAATGGTTTGGCAATCAGATGCTTTACGGCTTTATGGCTGCGTGTACCTTGGTAATGTTTTTCCGTTTGCAATACATCAACTCTCGCCAGAAGAAGGCCGAAGTTTCGGTATCGGAAGACTACATTATGGCAACGGGTGACTTAGTGTCCTCCCCTCTTGCTGTAGCACTTGACCCTCGTGTCGATGTGGAAAGCGTTCAGGAAGAAATGACACCTTCGTTTGAAGCAGAAGAAGAGAGCGAAGAGGACGACGAGGATTACCAAGATGATGAAATTGACGGCGACCACGATGACATTGTGATTGTAAACGCCGATATTGAAGATGAACGTAAGTAATCACTTCTCCCCTGCATACCGATAGTTAATGTCCCCCAAGCTTTGCGGCTTGGGGGATTTTCATATTAGGCTACGCCACCAGAACCAAACGCTTCTGCATATATTTGCGTCTCCGATACACCAAGTTGACGAAGCTGTGTCATGTAATGAGACATGAACGCCATTGGTCCACACAGGTAGTAATCCGCTTGGTTAAAGTCTTGTGGCAAAACATGAGTTAGATCGAACGGAGCTTGTTGTGCGCCGTTGTCCTGATTGGCTCCGTGATCATAGAAATAGTTCACCTTCATCCCTTTTTCGGCAAACTCATCGGTGACCAACTTAAATGCATGAACTTGAGGGTTGCGAGCACTGTGAATGAAATGCACTGAACCTAAAGCATCTTTCTTATTCAGATAGCTGCTCATTGCCATCATAGGCGTAATACCCACACCGCCACTTAGCAGCACGATTGGACGCTCGCTCTGTTCATTCAGTACAAATTCGCCATACGGCGCAGAGACTTCAATCACATCACCCTGTTGGATTTCACCGTGCATATGGTTAGACACAAGCCCAGCAGGTTTGTGGTCTGCCGCAGACTCTTTTTTGATTGAGATTCGCAATGTCTCCTCATTGGGAGCTTGAGACAAACTGTACTGACGAGGCTGATACAGCCCCGTTTCTTTGACGAACACGCGAACGCTGATGTACTGCCCCGGTTTGAATACCGGTAGTGTTCCGCCATCTGTCGGCTCAAGATAGAAAGAGGTGATTTCTTCACTTTCTGCTACTTTGCTGCGAACACGGAACGGACGCCAACCTGTCCAGCCTTGCGCCTTTTCTACAGACGCCTGATAGAGCTTAGATTCCACATCAATAAACAGATCGGCCAACTGTTGATAAGCCGCAGCCCAAGCATCGATCAATTCATCGCTTGCAGCATCACCCAGCACTTCTTTGATTGAAGCTAAAAGGTGTTTACCGACAATGCCATACTGCTCAGCTCGAATGCCTAAACTGGTGTGTTTGTGCGCGATACGCTCAACAACCGACAATAATACGGAAGGATCATTAATGTTTTCAGCATACGCAAGTACAGCCATAGCTAACGCTTGAGGCTGATTGCCAGTTTTTTGATGCGATTGATTGAAGACGTTTTTCAGCTCAGGATTATGTTTGAGCATCCGTTGATAAAAATAGGTAGTCAGTGCGACACCACTCTCTCGTAAAACAGGAACGGTGGCTAACACTAATGACTTTTGACTTTCTTTCATTTGAAATTTCCTATGCAATTTCTTTTTAATTATCTATTTATTAATAATAAGCAAGTTATAGAACTTGAGGGCTCAACGTTGAATAACAAACGCATCAAGCCATTAGTCGTATTGAAATAAGAATAGTTGAGCAAGACTAATGGCTATGAACGTTTGTCTGTTGATGGGGTTATCCTGGGTGGCCGTCAGCTCGTGGGCGTAACAGCATGGTGCCAAATTTCAGGATGAATAAAGTGAATGCGATGATCCAAAGCGCTGCCGCGATATCCACCATCAGCAACATGTACTGCGGCCAGAAAGCGACACCAAAACCTCGCACAAAAGCAGCAAGCACGATGGCTGCAAACGCCAGCCACATATTTGGTCCTTGATAAATCATTCGCCCTGTATGTCCCATAGTCACACGCGAGATCATCGATAAGATAAGCCCGCCAATCGCTCCGATAGCGATCACGTGTAACATGTTGTGGGATACAAACAGGCCGTTAGGAATCCAATTTAATTCCGCTAACGCTTTGATAAGCAGCCCTGAAGGGATGCAGGCATAAGTCAGATGCAACGACCACACTAACGGCTCTTTTAGCGTTGTCCATGGCTTCCAACGTAGCCAACGAGCCAACTGCATCACCGCTGCGAATAGCATGATAGCTGGGCTAACTTGTTCACTGGTTAACGGGAAAAAGCTTAAAGCAAACAGCATAACCAACGGCGTATTGGCCGCAGCATCCAACCAAAGCAGAGTGTTCGCTTTCTCGAAGTTAAATCGACGTGCGGTGAAAAACGGAATCACTCGCCCGCCCATAATTGAAATAAGCAGTACAAACCACCACAGCATCGCCTGCCAGACCGCAATTGAAGGGAAAGGAGGCATACCCTTGATGGTTGCGTAACTGGCGTAGTTCGCCACAATGGCCAAGACAAAAAATGGCAAGAAGATCAGATTACGATAGCCTTTGGCTTTCACCACTCGAAACGAAATCTCATACGCAACTAAAGCGAGAAACAGCGCTTCAATAGAAGAGGTTAGCCAAAGCGGAACGTCTGTCCAAAGCAGCACTCTCGGCAGTATCCATAGTGTAACAAGCACGCCTAACCATTTGTCTTTGGTGCCATTCACACCTGTCCAGTTCTGAACGGCGGTTAGTAAGAAACCAGCCACAATCGCCATGGCAAAGCCAAAAAACATTTCATGAACGTGCCACCACAAAGCGGGAACTCTTAACTGAGCGGGCTGACCGTGTTGAAAGGCATATACCCAAATGCCAATCGCGATAACTGAATATACACTGCCAAATAAAAAGAAAGGTCTGAAGCCTAAGCGCAGAACGGGGATGATTTTATCTTCTGCACTCTTATCGGTGATGTTGAGCATAAACGCGCGATTCCTAACAATACATCTAAATAACGAAGTAATAGTTATTGCACGAATCAAGCCAACTTTAACTTATTGATTTTTAATAACTTACATTTTAAGCCCTTGACAACTGCGTTGTAATAAACACATCATCAGTTCGTTTTTGTCTTAACGTAGAAGCCCAAATGGACACACATGTCATCAAACCATCCATAGAACAAGTACTGTTGAACATTGCGGTAGAGCTGAATATGGGAGAGCCTTCCACTCAGCACTACCAAAAATTGATTGATGCCCTGCAACAACTACTTCCCTGTGATGCCAGCGCTCTATTTACACTCGACAACGAAAAGCACTTAGTACCGATTGCCATCAGCGGTTTGTCATCTGAGGTATTCGGACGCCGCTTTCTGCCTGATGTCCATCCGCGTTTGGCAATGATCTTAGCCAACCGTAAACCGGTGCGTTTCCCGGAGAATTCAAGCCTACCAGACCCTTTTGACGGCTTACTGAGTGAAGATATCCACCACAGTATTGATGTTCACTCTTGCATGGGGTGCAGCTTATACGTGGGCGATACTTTGGTTGGTGCGCTAACGCTGGATGCGGCAAAACCCGGTGCTTTCAACAGTATTCCAGACAAAACCATTGAGACTTTTGCAGCGCTTGCTGCGGGGATCATTCGCAATATCAGTCTGTTTGAAGCATTGAATAAAGCCAATCGTCAGCAACATTCCGTAAATCAATTGCTGATTGACGAAGCGAGAAGCAAAGGCGGAAAACTGGTTGGCGTTAGCCCCCAGATTAAGCGACTCAGAGCCAACATAGAGATGGTCGCGCACTCGAATTACGCGGTTTTGATTAGCGGCGAAACGGGTACGGGCAAGGAAGTGGTTGCTCACCAAGTTCACGCGCAGAGCCTACGCAGTGACAAGCCTATGGTTTATGTAAACTGCGCGGCGTTACCCGAATCCATTGCTGAAAGTGAACTATTCGGACATGTAAAAGGCGCGTTTACCGGTGCCAACAGTTCACGTGCGGGTAAATTTGAACTGGCCGATGGTGGCACCATTTTCCTTGATGAAATCGGTGAACTGCCTTTGCTACTGCAAGCTAAGCTGCTGCGAGTGATTCAGCAAGGTGAAGTACAACGAGTGGGCGCAGATAAAAACCACATCGTAGATGTTCGTGTCATCGCGGCAACCAATCGAGACCTCGCTCAAGAAGTAGCTGAAGGACGTTTCCGCTCCGACCTTTTCCACCGTTTGAATGTTTTTCCAATTAATGTCCCTCCACTTCGAACTCGCGAAGGTGATATACCTGTTTTGGTCGGATACATACTGGATAACATTCGCCGCCAGTTCCACCTGAAAACACTGCACATTCATCCTAAAGCACTGCAATTATTAGAAAAACAGTCTTGGTTAGGTAACGTCAGGGAGCTGGAACATACCTTAATGCGTGCGGGCTTACATGCTATGAGAACGCAATCAGAGCTGATTGAACCTCTCCATTTTATGAACGATTTTGACTTGTCTGAACAAACAGCAAATGGAAAGACGAAGAGCAATACTTCGCCTCAACTTCCCAACTCTTCAATACCCATGCGTGAAGCGGTAGAAGCGTTTCAAAAGCAGCTTATTGAACATGCACTACAACTGAACAACGGTGTTTGGTCTCAGGCGGCTGCATTTTTACAGATGGACAGAGGTAACTTGTTCAAAATGGGTAAAAAACTGGGCGTACAAGCCTGTGAATCTTCCAAATAAATGTTATTCGTTGTATTAAAAACAACGTGCGATGTATTTATAACAACAACAATTTTGTTCACAAAATAAAAATTCTTATAAAATCAATAAGATAAAAACTGGCATACTCTCTGCAATACCAGCGATGAAATTTAAAGGCCGCTTAACGCCCCCTTCGCGTTAAGCGGCCAATTTTAATACTTATCACTGGAGCCCCAACTATGTTCTGTATTCAATGTGAACAAACCATTCAAACCCCTATCGCAAAAGGTTGCGCGTATTCGCAAGGTATGTGTGGAAAAACAAGTGATGTTTCTGATCTACAAGATATTTTAGTTTATACGCTACAAGGCGTTTCATTCTGGGCTCAACTTGGCCGTGAATATCAAATTATCGACACTGAAATCGACGAATGGGCGCCGAAAGCCTTCTTTGCAACACTGACTAACGTAAACTTTGATGAAAAGCGCATCGTCGAGTTCGCAAACCAAGCTTATCAATACAAACAAAGTTTAGAACAGCGAGTCAGAGCCGCAGCAACGTTAGCTGACAAATCAATTCCTGAGCTTTCCCCAGCGGCTCAGTTTGAACTTCCAACGGATCGTGAAGCACTGTTAAAGTTTGCACCTTTAGCCGCAGTAAACCGTGGTCATGAAACCGTCGATCCTGATGTGATGGGTTTACGTTTACTCTGCTTGTACGGCTTAAAAGGCGCAGCTGCCTACTTAGAACACGCCCGTGTTTTAGGACAAAGTGATGTAGAGATCCACACTGAATATCATCAAATCATGTCTTGGTTAGGTACAGAACCACAAGATCTCAATGCACTGCTTAACTGCTCAATGCAAATTGGCCTAATGAACTACAAGATCATGGCCCTATTAGATAAAGGCGAAACGGAAACTTTCGGTCACCCTGCACCAACGCAAGTCAACGTAAAAACAAAGAAAGGCAAGTGCATTCTTGTGTCTGGACATGATCTGCATGACTTAGAAAAAATCCTGCAACAAACCGAAGGCAAAGGCATTAACGTCTACACCAATGGTGAAATGTTACCTGCTCATGGTTACCCAGAACTGAACAAGTATCCTCATTTAGCGGGTAACTACGGTAGCGCTTGGCAGAACCAGCAAAAAGAGTTTGCTAACTTCCCGGGTGCAATTGTGATGACATCAAACTGCTTACTGAATCCAGAAGTAGGTCAATACGCCGATCGCCTATTCACTCGCAGCATTGTCGGCTGGCCGGGCGTATCTCATTTAGAAGGTGATGATTTCTCAACAGTGATCGAATGTGCATTAGCTCAGGAGGGATTCCAGCATGATGAAATTGAACAGATGATCACTGTCGGCTTCGGTCGTAATGCCTTAATGGAAGCGGCACCGGCTGTGATTGATCAAGTTAAACAGGGCAATATCAGCCACTTTTTCTTGGTAGGCGGTTGTGATGGCGACAAAGCAGAGCGCAACTACTACAACGAATTTACCAAACAAACGCCAGAAGACAGCCTGATCCTGACTCTCGCTTGCGGTAAGTTCCGCTTTAACAAAGAGCAACACGGTGAAATTAACGGTATTCCTCGCCTTCTCGATGTCGGTCAATGTAACGACTCCTACTCAGCGATTCAGTTAGCATTAGCGTTGGCAGAAGAATTTGACTGTGGTGTCAATGACCTACCACTGACACTGGTATTATCTTGGTTCGAACAAAAGGCGATTGTGGTTTTACTTACCCTACTCGCTTTGGGTGTGAAAGGTATTTACACCGGCCCAACTCAACCCGCATTTCTTACTGACAACTTAATGGCCATTATTCAGGACAAATTCGACCTAAGAGCCATCTCGACTGTTGAACAAGATCTTGCGCAAATCCTTGGCGAAAAAGCCGCTGCGTAAATGTGTTTAATGACAGGTGGGTATCGCCCACCTGTGCTTATTGAAGAGACGACTATGGAACAATTTCAATGGCCGAGCCAAGGCGCTGCACGCTTAATCTGTAAAAGCAGATGGCAGGAAACGCCGGATTGCATCAGTTTTACCTTAACCAGCGAAGAGCAAGACAAAACCTTTAGTTTTATTGCAGGGCAATTTGTGACTTTAGGGGTAAAGATTGATGGTAACACTGAGTACCGCGCATATTCTCTCAGCTCACTGTCAAACAAGACCGAAATGCAATTTACCGTGAAAAGGGTTGCTGGCGGTAAAGTATCGAATTATCTCAATGACCATTTACAAGTGGGTCAATCATTGCAGGTACTTCCGCCCGCTGGACAATTTCACATTGAGCAGCCCCATACCGATAAGATCTTGTTGCTCAGTGCGGGTTGCGGCATAACTCCGGTTATGTCGATGGCGAAAACACTGTTAGCAGACAGCCAAGACTGCACAGAGATACATTTCATTCATGCAGCAACCTGTGCAGAGCAGTTAATTTATCACGCTGAACTACAACAAATGGAGCAGCAGTATCCTCGTTTCAAACTCGACATTATGCTGGAGGATGCAACCAACACCGATTACCTAGAAGGACGTCTAACCCAAGCGGCGCTTGCCAATTACTGTCCGGATATCGCTTCTCGCACGGCATTTTTGTGTGGCCCTGTGGGCTTTATGCAAGCGATGAAAGAGAACTTAGCGTCGTTGGGCATGGATATGACGTTGTTCTATCAAGAAAGCTTTACGCCTGCTGAATCAACGCAACCAGAGGTTGAAGACACCAAGAGTAAAGCTGCGGCATTGGCGCATGCCACTGTATTTGTGCCGTCGTTTGGTACCGAGACTAAAATCGTTACAGGAAGCCTGCTTATTGATGCGTTAGAAAGTGCAAAAGTGCCTGTCATTGCGGCTTGTCGCAGCGGTATTTGTGGCTCTTGCAAATGCAAAGTCACCAATGGTGATTTCACTCGCACCAGTAGCGAAACCTTAACGGAACAAGAAATAGCCGAAGGATTCGTACTCGCCTGCTCCTGCCAGATTCATTCCGATGTTGAAGTGTCTCTGAACTAGTTATCACTCAGAGCCCTAACTCCTCTCCACATGACTTTTCTCCTTGATCAGCAGGGAGAAAAGTCATTCTTCATTTAAGACAAAAAAACTGCCTCGTGAGGGGATAGATCTTTATGACAAAATTGTCATATTCCTGAAAGGGGATAGTCAGAGGCGATATAGAATAATGCAGTCATTGAAAACAAATCGTAAAGGTAAACAACATGAAAGCAATTAAAACCGCCCTTTTTGTTACAGCATTAACAATGACTAGCGCTTCAGCATTCGCCCAACCACTTTTCCTCGGAGGGAACTATATCTCTCGTGAAGAGGTAAGAACGGTGTCTGTCGCACCAGCAACCTCTACTGAGCAGGCTTATCAGGAGGCTCTGTCAGAACTCAACGCTCTTAAACAAATGCCAGCAAATAAACTGAATAAAACGCTGAATCTCTCCCGTTTTGATACTAGTTCGAATAACACTCATCTAAAAGAAGGTGGATACATCACAGTGCAAGAACGAATGAACGAAACTGGTCAGCTCGAATACGTAGGCAGAGTGAACATAAAAGTGCATTACGCAGAGCGTGATAGCAATAACTAAACAACGTCGCGCAATAGAAAAGAGTATGACGCTATTTGCTCATGCTCTTTTTTCGATCTTGTACCACCCAACAAAATAGGTGATTACGCTTGAAATTATTAATAGTTGAAGATGAACGCAAAGCTGGAGAGTACCTGCAAAAAGGGTTAATTGAATCGGGATACATTGTGGATTTAGTGCACAACGGTGTTGACGGACTTTACCAAGCAACAAGTGAAGAGTACGACCTAATTCTACTCGATATCATGCTACCTAAACTGGACGGTTGGCAGGTTCTTAATACTCTACGTAACAGTGAAATTTATACACCCGTTATCATGCTCACAGCCAAAGAGCAGGTTGAAGACCGTGTACGTGGTTTTGAATTGGGCGCGAATGATTACGTAGTAAAGCCTTATGCATTTGCTGAACTACTGGCGAGAATCCAAAATGTATTCCGCCATCATGTAAGCTCTCCCTCGACCAACACCTCCCAAACGCTCCGTGTGGCAGATC
The DNA here is from genome assembly GCF_037162405.1 of Vibrio sp. Hal054. Taxonomy (NCBI): domain Bacteria; kingdom Pseudomonadati; phylum Pseudomonadota; class Gammaproteobacteria; order Vibrionales; family Vibrionaceae; genus Vibrio; species Vibrio sp. Hal054. Next base: position 975,004 of record NZ_JARLUT010000002.1, read on the forward strand.
TAGAACTCGATATGGTGAAGAGAGTCGCCACGCGCTCAGGGCATTCAATGTCATTAACGGCGAAAGAGTTTACGCTGCTCGAACTGTTGATGCGTAAACAAGGTCAGGTACTGTCACGCACAACCATTGCCTCTCTTGTCTGGGACATGAATTTCGACAGTGACACTAATGTTATTGATGTAGCTATCAAACGTCTGCGGAATAAAGTAGACAAGCCATTTGACAGACCACTTATTCACACCGTCCGAGGCATGGGCTACAAACTGGAAGATGCTGAGAATGCTTAAACTGTCACAACCTTTTTCGATGAGAAATAAGCTTGTATTGATGTTTATCGGCACAACTTTAGTGACTTATTTTTCATTCGCATTGGTACTGCAATACGCTATAGAGCGCCATTTCTATAATCAAGATTTCAGCTATGTCTCCAGTAAATTCAATGCTATCGACAGAGAAATTAATCAGTCACCACAAGCCCTATTCGAACAATCGAATAACAGCCCTCTTCTGATGTGGGTGTTTGAAAATGAAAATATCATTTATCAAAATTCTAATTTAACCCTCCCGAAAACACAGCCCCTCATCCCAAATTCACCACAAGCCTATAACCCAAGCAATGCCATCGAATGGGATGAAGACTCCCTCGCGCTTCGTGCATTTGCGTTCAATACGGGCAATTATTTAGTCGTGCTTGGATTGAGCATTAATCATCATCTTGTGTTTTTAGACAAACTGAACTGGATTCTTTTTTGGTCACTTGGTTTTACTTTTCTCATTTCATCCGCATTTAGCAGCTTGATTGTACATCGAGGCCTCAAACCCATCGCGGTGCTCAATGAACATATTCAACAAGTCTCTCCAGAACAGTTGGATATTCGTATTAAGCTAGAATCACTGCCGAGTGAACTGCGAGGTCTGGCAAACACACATAATGCGATGTTAGACAGGCTACAAATGGGGTTCAGACGATTAAGTGATCTCTCTTCAGATATTGCTCATGAATTGAAAACGCCACTAACGAATATTACGACGCAAAACCAAGTCATTCTTGGTGCATGTCGCACGCCAAAAGAATATCAAGAGGCCATTGCTTCCACTCTGGAAGAGCTAAATCGAATCACAAAAACCATCAACGACCTGCTTTACATCGCCAAGGCCGAGAACAAATTGATTCATCGTAATGATGAAGTGCTTGATGCGGTAAAAGAGCTCTCCCATCTGATTGACTACTATGAAATATTGGCTGACGACGCCTCGGTTAAGCTAGTGAACTCGGGAGAAGGGCGACTCTACATGGATAAAAACATGTTTGAGCGAGCAATGGGCAACTTACTTTCTAATGCGATTAGACACGCCTATGTTGGATCGACCATACAAGTTCAAGTGCAAGAACTCGACGAGCAGATAACGATCTCTGTAGTTAACCAAGGCGACACTATCCCTGAGGAAAACATCGCGTATCTTTTTGACCGTTTTTACAGAATAGATAAATCTCGCCAGCATGTCGGGAGTGTCGGTGCGGGGTTAGGACTATCAATCACTCAATCGATCGTCCAAGCCTATAATGGTGCCATCAGTGTGACATCGAAAGACCAGCATACTGAGTTCAAAATAACCTTGCCTTGCGCAAGATCTTTGGACCAATAGGCTCTACTCAAGAAAACCTTAAGGCATGAATGGTAACGCCATTCATGCCCTTTTGCCTGATATCAGAGTATCTGTGCTTCTGTTACAAATCAGGCATTAAACGACCTGCTACTGTCAGTTTTTAGCTCTGATTTCTCTCGTTGAATAGTATTTTGCTCACTGTTGTTAAGCCCACTCTCACTATCGGAGCCTTTATCTTTTGAACAATCTGACATCATGAACTTCATCATCAGTCCATGCACAAGCAAACACAAAATCAGAGGAATTAATGCTGAACCCATCAAGGCAAAACTAAATACATCCGTCGAATCGGAATAACTCAAGAAAACGACACCCAGCATCACTAATACGCATACCAGCATCATCCAACCATGCCCTTTATGCCCTCCATGATTAGAATGGCGAGGGTTGCTTTTGTTTTTAACCGTCATAACTTTTTCCTGCCCATAGTCTTTTTAACTGACACTCATCTTATACTTCTGTTTCTGTCAGTAACTGGGCAGTGATGATGACAATTTTGTCATGTTCATCTGTAGAGGCTCAAAAACCTAGTTCTAGAACACCAAAGGAATTCAGAACTTGATGATTGGTTAAGCTGGATACAAATCACAGCTGTGATAAACGAGGTTAATTCTCTCGATGAACCCAAACAACATCTTCATCCGGTGTCGGAATTTCAAACCAAGACCAGAACAAATCCAACATCTCCGGCGTCATTTCGTAAGACTTACCTTGCAACTCCGAGTTACGGGCGGTCGCTCTTTGTTTACATACCTCAAAAGGAACATCCAAATAGTGCATTTCGCTCTCAACCCCTAGGCTCGATGCCCACTCGATAAAGCTACTGCGATCAGTTTTACGCCAAAAACCGAAATCGAAAATCACGGGTACACCAAGCGAAAATAGCTGCATCGCGGAACTCTTAAATAATTCTTTCAGTGTTGCTAAACGACGATCAAAGACTTCCCTCTCCATATGTTCGCCGTAAAGAGGAATCATCCATTCATCAATTGAAAAGCGAAAGGCGCCATGAGCTTCAGCAAGCTGTTTGGAATAAGTGGTCTTGCCTGCCCCAATGAAGCCGCATACAAAATAGATTTTGCTCATAATTTCTCTTTAGTTCAGTACGGCAAGTTATGCTAAATCTCGCCATATCCAGTTCGAATGAATAGCACTTCCGGGCCCATAGCGGCGTTGTTTCATCTCCAAAACAGCCCAACACTCTTTTATTTCCAGCTCGATATCGTAGGTAATTTTATAGAATTTATAAACAAAATCAGGATCTTGATATTCAGAACTAAAAGGACAACGTGATCTTTTTATCAAATCAATACTAACGATACTTCCGCCAATCGAACGAATTTTGTTATTGATGGCAGCCATTCTTTCGCGTTCAGACTCTTTGGAAACTCTCATCAAGAGCCAGACGGATACCCCGCCAGCGATGAAGGTAAGCAAGAAAGCGAGTTGTAAGCTCATACTAGAACCCCAGATTATGTGCACCCGAATGTAAGTATAGGCGGGGTTCTAGAGCAAAAAGTCCACTTACGTAACACAATAAATGGATTTACAGCATTTATCGCTTTAAATCTCTACGATGTCGTACTGCATTTCGATCAGTTGATGCTCGCCGACAACTTCCACCTCTTGGATAAACTTAAAGCCAAATTTTTCGTAGTAACTTCTCAGGTAGCTGTGAGCATGAATCTCGATTGAGCGTACTCCAATTTTTTTGGCATGCTCAATTAAAGCTGAGACCAGTTTAGAGGCAATCCCTAAACCTCGACTCTCTTCGCTAACCGCGACTCTCGCCATTACTGATGAGCCATCTTGATTCAGTTTTAAACGCGCAGTAGCAATTGGTTTTCCCTGTTCACTCACAAGCGCATGCAGTGAATCTTCATCTAAACCATCCAGATCTAATACCAATCTGGAAAATTAACTGGTCAGGTCTATCCATCTTCTTGAGCACATTTTGGTGACTCTTTTAGGGCTATCCAAAAAACGATTCCATGCATCGCAGATTTTGGCGATGATATCGTCGTAATCAGTAAAAGATTGGTTGGCTAAATAGCGTTGCCTCAACCAACTCCATACTTGTTCGATAGGGTTTAGCTCTGGAGAATAGGGGGAAGTTTGATGACACTGACATTCTTAAAGTCATTGGTAATGTCTTCTGTATGCCATCCTGCCCCATCCATAACAACGACGGCGTGACGTCCCTTCTCCGTGACTGCCGATATTTGTTTTAAGTGCTCTATCATGATGTCTTTACTAACCCAAGGGACAACGATAGCCTCACCAATTCCTTTGCTGGGACAGACTGAACCGAACAGATAGGCATACTCAAATTGTTGTTGCTTCACGGCTCTTGGGCGAGTTCCTTTTTCAGCCCATAAACGTGTGGTCGTGTTTTGTTGCCCAAATCTGGCTTCGTCCTGAAACCAGACATCGACACACTCTAAAGCTATATGTCCCGGGATCTTAAGGATCGTTTCGATTTTGAATTTTTTTAAAATCGTCTTGTGTTTGTTGAGATTGTTTGGGGTGTTTTGAGCGGGAAGTTATCCATGAAAAGCCCATGTGGTCGAGCAGGTAATAGATAGAATCAGGGTGGTAGTGCTGGCCGAATTCTTTCACAATATAAGCGTGGATGTCGGCACCAGTCAGTCGTCCGCCTTGTGTATCATTGGCTTTATCTTTTATGTATTGGCTCAATTGCTCTTTTTGCTCGGAAGTTAAGAATGGCGGTCTTCCAGTTCTTGGCTTTTCTTGTAGCCCTTCCAGCCCTTCTTCAAGAAAAGCTTGAACCCACTTATTGACACTGGTTCGACTTACCTTGAGAAACTTGGCGATTTGTGTGCGTGATTGCCCATCTTTGAAATGAGCGAGGGCCAGCAGTCTCATTTTCATCTGGATGGATTTCTGCTGGCTTGCGAGCTTTTTAAAGTCGATATTATTGAGGCTATCCATAGAGAATCAGTTTTATTGTTGGATGGCCTCAATTAGATCACATTTTTACTTAGATTGGTATAACTCTCGCGGAATATGTTGTTCTAGAGTGAAGACCTGATAACGAATAGCCTGAGCTTGTTGTATCAACTCTTTGCCATTACCAATGGTCACTTCCATATTCAATTTCCTTAAACACGTAACACTAATCCTGCCGGCAGCCATTGCTATACAGACATTACAGTAGCAGTGGCAACCAAATCAAACGTCCAGTTGGAGATGTATTTTTACTGATCATCGCTACTTAAAATTGGGCGGAAAAAACTGCGCTCATAACTTAATACGCAATCCGTTTGATCGGCGTATTTAAACGCAGCCTGACAGGCTTCATCATTGACTGATTCAAGACGATATTTCTCATAGTCCGCCAGCGACGGAAATGAAAACAGTGCCAATGCGATATTATTAGCGCCTTCAGACGGTAAAAAATACCCGTGGTGCTGGCCGCCGAACTGCTCAACTAATGGTATCCACATTCGAGCATAGCGTTCAAATTCAACGATTTTTTTCGGGTCTATAACATATCGAACATGACAGGTGATCATCGGAACTTCCTTATTCTTATACTGATTTTCTACATCCTGAGTATTTATTTAGTTTGGTCGAAAGATCGAAAATTCAAGGTAAATTAAGTTTTTAGTCGTTTCAAACACCGAACATCAATAACTTCAGGCATTCCACTCCTCCACTATACTGCGCTGAGAGCTAACTCTGCCCCTCTGTTCAAACGCATCATTATCAATACCGCTAAGATCATGACGGCAGCCGCGATAAAAAATCCTAGTTGAGTCACACCAAAGTGGCTCAAAAACGCAATCGCTACGTAGCTGATGCTTTGTGCTAGGGTCGCAAACATTTGCAAGCCACCATCCGCTCGGCCACGTTGGTGAATACTGATACTGTGGTGCATCCAGTTTGTCCGAGCAATACGATTTAACGCGTTAAACGTGCCAAAGAAAAAGGTGAATATCAGTAATACTAGCGGTGTCGGTGACATGCTCATTCCAACAAGCATGAGCGCAGCCAGCCCCATTGCACCAATCATGATTCCTTGATGAGAACCCAGCCCTAACAGTCTGCCAACCATCAAACCCGTGATTAACGATCCCATACCAAACGCGATGTTATACCCAGCAAACCAGTCGCCAGAGATACCCGTTTCAGCAAACCAGATCGGCACAAGCTTAGTCAGGAAGGTCAGAATGGGGTAACTCAACGCAGAGAGCATTAAAAAGGCGTAAAAATGGGGTCTTTGAGTAAAAATGTCTCGGCTCTCTTTCATTTGTCCAACAAACGACTCAGAACTAGACTGTCGCAATTGTCGGCGATAAGGCGTCAATATGTAGCTAATACTCGCGATAGCAGATGCTGTTGCCGCGAATGCTGAAAACTCCAGCATTCCCCACATTTCGAGTAACACAACGCCCAATGCACCAGAGCCTAACGTCGTACCCTGCATAATCACTTCCTGTTTGCCGGAAATGACCGCATATTCATGCTGATGGAAGTTCTCCTGAGTAAACGCATTATTGGTTGCCCACGCTAGATTACTGGACGCCCAAAACACCAATTGCGCAGCCGCCAGTAGCCAATGTGACTCATATCCAGCCCCATAAAACACCGCAACAAACGCAGCCGTCCCTGCTTGGACAAACTGTACGAATACCAGTAGCTGCTTTCTCGAATGTCGGTCAATCAAGGTGGAAAAAATCGGTGTTAGGAAAAACGAAATTGCCGTACATGCTAACGCCACTATCGCGACGAATGCCCCCATGTTGGGAGTTGACAGCATTGCCCAAGGTAACGCCATCATAAACAGCCCTGACGACACGCCATCAAAGAAGCGCCCTGTTAGATAAGCGTTGGCACGCGTTTTTTCTGTTGCTTCCATATTTCTATTCCATCTGCTATTAATTTGCAGTCAGGTTAATACCTCAAGTTAACTTTAGGTAAAGCGTTATTTGCCTATAATTTAGATAAATTGCGAGAGCAAATGGAGAGTTAGATATGGAGATGACTGTCGGTGAAGTGGCTAAACGATCTGGGGTGAGTGTCTCCACTCTGCACTTCTACGAACAAAAAGGGCTGATCTTCAGTTGGCGTAATCAGGGCAACCAACGCCGATATCATAGAAATGTTCTGCGAAGAATCGCCGTGATTAAAGCGGCGCAGATGGTCGGACTGACGTTAGAAGAGATCTCTGCCTCATTGGCAGATTTACCGAAGCATCAGGCACCCAGCCGTCAACAGTGGGAGCAAATGGCTTCGAGTTGGAGTGCGATGCTCGAACACCGTATTCAACAGTTACAAGCGTTGAAAAATGATCTTGGTGGTTGCATTGGTTGCGGTTGTTTATCGATGGACTCATGTGCCATTTACAACCCGCAGGACATTCGAGCAGAAACCTTTGAGGACAAAACTCGCCTGACCAATCCTGAAGAGTGGTCTGGTGAAGTAGAGACACCAAACTGATAGCGATTTATTCATCAAGGGGTGGATGATTGTTCATCCATTCTTCAATGGTTAAATAGGTCTTGCCGCCACTTTGGACAAATGGACTGGATTTATCGACATTGACCAACGCATCGTCGGCGACGTTTGCCATCGTGAACCATTTGGGTTCTGTTGTGAGATAGACAAATCGGCTGCTGCCCGCTCCAGGAAGATAATTTGCATCCGCAAAATCCCCTTTCGAAACAGAGCTGGTCGACGTTGGATAATAATCGACACCAATACTCATCAACAGTTCGGCATCCGCATCTGCACTATCAAGCCAAGCTTGCGTACGTACAAATACACCAAGCACATTATTTCCATCGAAAGCGACTTTACTGCTTCCACCATGCAAGATATCCGGATGCTGAAACTCGTAGTAGCCAGAACTGTCATTAGGTAACGCACTGCCCAGCCAAGTCACAATATCGGAGTCGTAATACGAAGCCCAACTGGTTGGTGTGACTGCTAATTTTTCCCCAAAAGCATGGTTTACATCGCTGCCTCTGAGCAGCCAAACTTCGAAATCGCTGTAATAGACCTTTACGTTGTTATCGATGTTGTTTACTGATTCAAATACAGTGAACCAGCCCGTGAGTGCATTCCATGAGTCGGATGTTTTCAGGCTGCCATCAAGTACGGAATCCGCCCACCATGCGGGTGCAGCATCTCCTCTAGGTAGCCCTTGAGTAATATGCCCCGTTTTCGACCAACTGGCATCAGGAGAAGCGTTTAACAAGGTAGCTTGGTTTGCTTTAGTCATGCTATCCACAACATCCGTTGCAAAGGCGGAAGTTGTCTCGGAAGTATTCGTATCTGGAGAGTCCGACTCTTCGCCACCACAGGCTGAAAGCAACAGCGATAAAGCCAGAGCTGGGATAATTTTTTGCATGAGAAAGCAGTAACTTATAGGTGAGAAAATACACCGCTAGATTACCACTAACAAAACAGTAAACTCTAATGTACGTAGGCTGATTAAGCCAATGCTGACAAACGATTAAGCTCTTCTTTCGCCTACTTCGATCAGAGCTTCTTCCGAAGTTGCCAACGTTTCAATATCGTCTTGTTCAATAATACGGGTTTTCTTCCAGCTTCCACGCGCATACCAAGCCACAGCGACCAGTGCGACAAGTATGTTGGTAACAGCAAAAGACCACCAAATGCCCTTTTCAGCTAAGTAGGTATGTTTAGAAAGAATATAGGCCAGAGGGAACTGGAACACCCACTGAGTGAGTAACGACAGGATCATACTGTTGGTCATATTTCCCGAAGCACGAAACGCCGACATGATCGAAAGCTGAACACCAATGAAGCCCCAAGATAAACACATTACTTTGAGGAACTCGGCACCTTGTTCAACCACTAGCGGATTGTCGGGGATGAAAAATCTCACCACGTTTGGTGCTAATAAATACGCAAACACACCGATAACCGTCAACATGACAAAACTCCAAACCGAGCCAATAACGGTAATTTTCGCAGCACGATCAACTCGGTTAGCACCCAAGTTTTGTCCAACAAGAGTAGATACAGCCATCGCTAACCCCATCGCAGGGATCGTGATCAACTGGAGGATATTCGAACCCACCCCATACGAGGCTATCGTTACAGTTCCGAAACTCGCTACTAAAAATGACATAGTAATCAGTCCCAGCGCACGTGCTGAAAGCTCAACCGAACCCGGAGCACCTAAAAAGAAAGCGCGTTTGATGTAGGTCCAGTCAGGCGATAAATCTCGCCATGTTAAATGAATGCCGTGTTTGCCTTTGGAAAGAATATAAAAACCAGTGAGAGCAGCAAGAGCTTGAGTGACAAGCGTTGCCAGCGCCGCGCCGGATACACCTAAACCATCGAAGCTGCCGATACCAAAAATAAACAATGGATCTAACACGAAGTTAAGCAGCACTGTACCAAGCACGATATAAAGCGGTACTTTGACTTGCCCAATGCCTCGCATCAACGCTTGAAACATGTTGTAGACAAAGACAAAAATCACGCTAACAAAAGAGATGCGCATAAAGCTGAGAGCATTGGTGTATACGGCTTCTTCAACACCCAATAACTTCAAGAAGTAAGGTGAAAGCAAATAGCCAAGAAAGCCCAAAACAACGGAGGTAATAAACACCATCAACATGGTTTGCCCCGCAACATGGTTTACCTTGTCGTACTGCCTTGCTCCCATGTATTGAGCGGTCAGAGTCGCGCCAGCCATTGCAAGCCCGGCACCTAAAGCAATCACAAGGAAAGTTACTGGCATACTCACTGAAACGGCAGCCACTTCGTTAGCGCCCAAACGGCCAACCCAGAAAGCATCCGTCAGTTGATAGGCTGACTGCAAAAGCTGTCCGAAAACAATCGGAATGGCGAGTGACAAAAGCGCTTTATTGATAGGACCTTCAATCAACTGTTGTGTTTTTGCCATGCTCACCTCTCTTTTTCGATTCATGTCACGTTTATCATAGCTCGACATTGAGGCAAGAAGGACAAATTAAGGAAAAGAATAAAGAGTTTTTAGTAATACTTGGAATTGAAAACTAAGGGGATTTGACACTAGATAGGGCAAAAATTGAAATCTGGAGAGTGAATATCAATTTTTTATACATGACGATGGCATCCGAACTAAAAACATATAAATGTTTTAGCAATAGAATTCCATCCTACTTACGCGGCAGTTTTAAGAAGCAGTAATAATGTGCAAATTTAAAGATTGAACAATTTTTCTTGTTCTCTTTCTAACAAAATATCTTCAATTTTTCTTCTTGTTTCATTTAACGATGGTTTTTTATCAACAATGGATTCTTCTTGAATTTTTTTCTTAGCTTTTGTCTTAGTTTGTTTGCTTTTATTCATGCTTCTTCTTGCTCATCAATAATTAGTGAACTAAAAAAGTTCCTAATTGGTGCCCTTGGCTAGAAAATATTTCACCTTCATTTGTTGTTTCACAAAATGAAAAGTGAAGATCATCTTCGAATGTTTGGAGCTTAATTAAAGTGTGTCTCTTTAACACATCGCTATTGAGCTGATGGATCTTGGCAGACCACTGTACATTTTCTTGGTGCAAGTGAAAATCTATTTTAAACAAACGGATATGCATCCTTAGCGGATTTTTTATCGCGCTTGCTATAGTACCAGTAAAGCTGGCGACTTGTTCTTCTAGTCATAAAATACTTCAGATAGTGGAATTAAATAAGGGGAAGGGATCTTTGGGAAAGAAATAGGAGGTGATGGCGACACCTCCTACTTTAAAACTTATAGTGGTGATACGTTAGCAGCTTGAGGGCCTTTGTTGCCTTTCTCAATTACGAAGCTAACTTTTTGACCTTCGTTTAACGTTTTAAAGCCTTCAGCAGCGATAGCGTTAAAGTGAACAAATACATCAGCGCCGCCGTTATCAGGAGTGATAAAGCCAAAGCCTTTAGTTTCGTTGAACCACTTTACAGAACCAGTTGTTTGGTTAGACATATATATACCTCGATAAAATTAATTAAAAGTCGTAAACAAAAACTACTTTATGGAATATGAAGAAAAGTTATCGCAGGAATATGACGAGAAAATCGCAAGAGAACTGAGAAGAGACTTGTACTTAATGTTTCATTAATAGCTCATGCTTAAGAGCTGCAGCTACTATACACCTTGTGTGCTAAATAGACAGCGTTATTTTCATATATTTCAAATATATTTATTTCATCAAACATATATTCTCCTTCATTATTACTCTTCAGCCCATGCTGCTACTCAGTTCTTTCCTATATCGACGCCATAAAAATTAAGCATAAATTACTGACAAAAACACCCAATAAACTGGCTCAATGAGTATAATCAGGTACTCAGAGATTTTGTCGAACAGGCAATTCGCTTCAATTTTCACGTTCAATGAGTTCAAACAAGATGAATAATTTTACTTACTTCAACCCCACTAAAGTCCACTTTGGTAAAGGTCAGATTGCGACTCTAAAGCAAGAAATCGCACCGAACAGCCGAATCCTCATGACCTACGGTGGCGGCAGCATTAAGAAAAACGGTGTCTACGACCAAGTCATCAATGCACTTAAAGATTGCACCGTATTTGAATTCAGCGGTATTGAGCCAAACCCACATTATGAAACGCTGACTAAAGCGATTGAACTGGCTAAACAAGAGAAGGTAGACCTTATCCTTGCTGTGGGTGGTGGTTCAGTGATTGACGGTAGCAAGCTTATTGCTGCGGGAGCCTGTTATGAAGGTGATTACTGGGACATCATTACAACCGGTGGTAACTGCGTGAAGAAAGCACTGCCATTAGGATGCGTATTGACGCTTCCGGCCACGGGCTCAGAGATGAACCGTAACAGTGTGGTAACGCGCGCAGCAACTCAGGACAAGCTCTCTTTCGGCTCTGATTTGGTTCGCCCTGCGTTCTCTATTCTCGACCCAGAAACTACCTATTCTCTCCCAGCTCGCCAGATAGCAAATGGTGCGGTAGACAGTTTTGTTCACATCATGGAACAGTACATGACCTACCCTGTAAACGCGAAAGTCTCTGACCGTTTTGCTGAAAGCTTGCTGCTGAATATTCTAGAAGATGGGCCGACTGCACTAGAAAAGCCAAACGACTATGAAGTGCGTGCGAACCTAATGTGGACGGCGACAATGGCTCTGAACGGCACGTTGAAAAATGGCGTTCCGTCAGACTGGGCTACTCACGCTATTGGCCATGAACTCACTGCACTATTCGGTTTAGATCACGCGCAAACACTGGCAATTGTAATGCCCTCACTGTGGCGTTACAAAAAGGAGCAAAAGAAAGGCAAACTGCTTCAGTACGCAAACCGAGTTCTAAATATCATTTCCGGTAATGAAGACGAGCAAATCGAACTTGCGATTCAAAAGACGGAAGAGTTCTTCGTGCTAATGGGCAACCCAACCACGCTTTCTGCTTACGGGTTGGATGAATCAGCCATTCCATCGGTGAAGCAAAAACTTATCGAACACGGCATGTTAGCGCTTGGTGAACACGGCGACATCACTCCCGATGACGTGGTAGAAATCCTCAAGCTCGCTCTGTAATACCTTCAACCTTCTTCGGGTTTAATAGAAAGAAGCGGCATAAGCCGCTTTTTTTCTGCATAAAAAAGCGCCTTTGATTTCTCAAAGGCGCCGCTATTTCATTCCTATAGGGGTGAATGAATCAGCTTAAATCGATGTCTTTGCTACCGAAGAAGTAAGTGCTCAGGAAGCCGACAATGTAAGAGATTACCAAACCAGTGACGAACACCATCATGCCGGTGAAAATGCCGTGGTGAGAGGTCATCAGAGGAATCGCGACAATGCCCGATGGTCCAAACACCGTATTCAAGCCCACTGGTAATCCTAGGTAAGAGACCAAACCAATAAAGAAGCCGCCAGCTGCACCACCAATACACGCTGTCACGAATGGTTTCACGCGAGGCAGTGTCACACCGTAAATCAACGGTTCGCCGATACCCAAGATACCCGGGATAATCGCACCTTTAATCTGAGTACGCAGTACCGCTTCTTTCTTCGCTTTCACATAAAGAGCCAGTGCTGCACCAACCTGACCGCCACCTGCCATTGCTAGAATCGGGAACAGAGAGTTAAAACCCTGAGCTTCCATAAGCGCGAAGTAGACAGGCACAAAGCCTTGGTGAATACCAAACACAACTGATATCAGAAACAGACCCGCCAAGATTGCAGCGCCAAGTGGGTTGTCATTCAGGTTCAAGAATAACCAAGACATGCCTTTAAATAGCTCACCACCAATTGGCATGATCACTACATAAGTCACTACACCCATGATAAGCAGAGTCACCACTGAAGTTAGGATCATATCCAAATCATCAGGCATATAACGACGAACTCTGCGTTCAACCTGAGCACCAACAATTGCAGCCAACAGAACACCGATGATGTTGCCGCGCGGGTCGATGGTGTAACCGAAGAACTCACTCATTCCCGAATAAATGCCAGAAGTCGCTTCTGGGTTGTAGCCCAACACAAACAATGAAGCGAGAATCGCTCCGTTGACGCCTGAACCACCAAAAGCTTGCTGAGCGTTGTAACCAATCAGAATACTTAGGAAAGCAAACAGACCTTTACCAAACACCTTCATGTAGGCAATCAAGTCGACCATAAACTGGCTAGGCTCTTGCCCAATAACAAAGATTTGCTCTAGCAAAGTCGCGAAGCCAAGCAGCAGACCAGCTGCGATAAAACCAGGGATCAGTGGAGTAAAAATAGTCGCAAATTTGCTTAGAAAACGTTGCACTGAACCGGTTTGTTTACTTTTAACTTGTTTCTTCTGCTCTGCGGCAATCGAAGATAAGTCTTGATGTGCTGGCGCTTCACCGCCAGCGGTTAAACTGTCAATCAGCTGATTCATCAAATCCGCCGCTTGTTGTGCTTTCCCAGGACCAAGGATGATTTGGAACTGCTCGTCACTTTCTACTACGCCAAGCACGCCCGGAATTTGTTTAATCGCAGCTTGCTCAGCAACCGCATTGTTTGCCAGAGTCAAACGAAGACGAGTCATACAGTTGCCGCATTTGCTGACATTACTGCTACCACCCACCGCAGAGAGAATCTGCGATATCATTGTTTCGGTAATCTTTGCCATAAAAGAGTCCTTAATTAGCAGAGAAGATTATTTATCGTTAAGTGCAGCGCGAATAAAACCCTTGTGCTGCTGAAGTTTGGCGGCTGCCTTTTCGGCATCCAGCCCTGCAAGAATCATTAGAATGGCGGTTTTACAGTGACGACCACATTCGTTGAGTGCTTGTTCCGCTTCTTCACTCGATGCGCCTGTCGCTTCCACCACAATGTTGGTTTGGCGTTGAATGAGTTTGGCGTTAGTTGCTTCAACATCCACCATCAGGTTGCCAAACACTTTGCCGCTGCGAATCATCGCGCCTGTTGTCAGCATGTTCAGCACTAGCTTTTGCGCTGTACCCGCTTTCATGCGTGACGAGCCTGTCACCACTTCCGCACCAACAATAGGAAGAATCGCAATTTGCGCCGCGTCTGCCATTACGCACACAGGATTACACGCCACAGATACCGTGGTTGCCCCAACTTGCGTCGCGTACTCTAAACCACCCAATACATAAGGCGTACGGCCACTTGCGGCGATTCCTACCACCACATCTTTGTTGGTTAAGTTCAGATTTTTTAAATCACTTTGTGCCAAATCTCGGTTGTCTTCTGCATTTTCTACTGCTTTTAGAATCGCTTGATGACCACCAGCAATCAGACCGACAACCATATCCGGAGATGTACCATAAGTCGGAGGACATTCGCTCGCATCCAAAATGCCTAAGCGCCCTGAAGTACCCGCGCCCATGTAGATCAGCCTGCCGCCTTGGGCAAATGCTGCTGTAATCGCATCTACAGCTTGAGCAATCTGCGGAAGTACCGCTTCTACTGCCAGCGCAACTTTTTGGTCTTCTTGGTTGATCACTTTCAGCATTTCTGTGGTTGAAAGGGTATCAATCTCAGCGCTTGCTGGATTACGGCTTTCAGTAGTCAATCGACTTAAATCAATTTTCATTCGGTATTACTCACTAGGTTTATCTGAGGGCGATTCTATGGAATAAAATATTCCTTTAAGGTGACAAAAATCACAGTTAAGGTTATTCTTTAACCTGTAAAATTGTGGAATAATTGCTGTCAAAACAATGGTCAACCGTTTTTGAAATAGAAAATATTTACATAAAAACATAAAGATATAATCAAGCGGCATTATTTCTGGTTTGGAATAATTTATTCGAAATAATTGAGTTTATGTTATGTCCGTAAGCAATAAAATCATCGCGAAACGCAGTCAACTTTCTCAAAGTGGTCGTCTGGTGGCTGACTGGATTGTTGAAAATGCCGCAAAAGCTGCATATATGACGAGCCAAGAAGTGGCTCATGAAGCACAGGTGAGCCAATCAACGATCGTTAAGTTCACTCAGCGCTTAGGTTTCAAAGGATACAGTGAGTTTAAACTTGCACTATCTGAAGACATTGGTCGTAAGCAGGCAATTGCTTCGACACCGCTTCACAGCGGGATATTTGCCGATGACCCTCTTGCGGTCATTGCACAAAAGCTGATCAAAGCCAAAACCGATGCCATGATTCAGACCACCAATGCACTCTCTTTTGATGCCTGTAATCAAGCGGCGCAATGGCTGAGTGATGCTCGTACCGTGCAAATTGTCGGTATCGGTGGCTCTGCACTGACGGCGAAAGATCTCGGCTATAAACTCTTGAAGTTGGGCATCACAGCCTTAACCGAACAAGACAGCCATGTGCAGATTGCAGTTGCTCGAACCCTGACTGAAAAAGATGTGCAGATAGCCATCTCCTTTTCTGGAGAGCGCAAAGAAATTCTGGTTGCAGCAGAAGCGGCCATGGAACAAGGCGCAAAAGTAATAGCGCTTAGTTCACCCAACATCGGCTCACCGAACAAAAGCCGCTTACGTCAGATAGCAGATATCACCTTTGATACCATTGCTGATGAAGTGGAAAACCGCAGCTCGGCTATTGCATCTAGAAGTGCGCAGAACGTGATTACCGATCTTCTATTCATCTATCTGGTTCAGCTTCGAGATGAAAGTGCCAGACAGATGATCAGTGATATCTCTTCTGATATTCGTCAGATTCTCTGATCACTATGTCGAAGGGTTTGCAGACTTAGCCACAAACATTTGTTTGTAAGACTTAAACTCTAGGTCACTTTCAGCAAGCCCAAACTGACTCGCTAAGTTCAGCAGCTCAACGCGGTAAGTTTCGAGCTTACTTTCATCATCCGTCATGATGGCAAATTCTGCGAAGTCACCAATACCGTCCAGTGAATCCACAGTAATATGAAAATTGCCCACAAAGTAAATGCTGCGCGTTTTCATCGCCTGCAAGCTGACGCGATATCCCAGATTTTGCAGCATGCTCTTCGCGTTGTCGGCATCGGTAATATTGGTCGCTTCACATCGGTCTGCTTCAGGGCCTTTGACTATCCATAACTTGATACCTGAAGGCTCCATAGTACGGATGCATAAGCTTTTGTTCTGCGCATGGAGCGCATTGTCAGGCGTATCGAAATACCAGTCTCGCTCAGCGTCGTCTTCTAGCATAGTTTCATGAGGAAGTCCCTTGAGAACATCGAGAAACAGTGCTTTCGACGAGATTCTGAACTTCAGTTCAACTTCGTATTTACCTTTAAAGTGTTCACTACTCATTAGAAATACATCTCCGAATAAAAAACCATACTAGCACTTGAGACTCAACGATAAAGCACAAAACTATCTTTTTTAACTACTTAGCCGACTCTGCAGAAAATCTACCAACACTTTTAACTGGTTTGGAATGAATCGGGACTGCGGGTATTGAGCCACAATTTGTCCCTGATAACGACTGAGTATTTCCCACTCAGGGAACAGTTCTACGACCGCCCCAGACTGAACTAGTTTAGCGATTGAGAACTCAGGAAATATCGAAATCCCCATTCCCCGAAGTACTGCATCTTTGCGAATATGGGTGTGGTTCACCGCCAGTCGCCCATCGACCGATACACTGCGAATCGTCTGATCTTTGCGGAACTCCCACTTTCGGTCAAATGTAGACTCTCCCAAACGAATGCATTGATGGTTTGCCAACTCTTCAGGCTCAGTTGGGTAACCATGCTCATTTAAATATTCATTACTTGTACATAAAACCAATCGGTTTGTACCTAGCACTTTAGCGACCAAGCCTTCTACAGGCTTTTCTGTAATGTGGATGATCATATCCACTTCATGCCCTACCGGATCAATAAAATGGTCTTCGACAACAAAGTGCACCGTTACCTTCGGGTATTGCTGGAGAAAATCCAGAATGATGGGTGACAGAACTTGGCTGGAAAAGGCTCTTGGAGCGGCAATTCGAATCTCTCCAGATACTTCATCCTGTGACGAATAAGCAGCATCCGTCGCCAAGCGCGCAGATTTGAGCATATCAACACACAAACTGTATATCTGCTCTCCTGAAATACTTAACCGCATATTGCGAGTCGTGCGCTCAAGCAGCTTTTTGTTGAGAGAATTCTCCAATTTGGCAATCGAACGACTCACCGAAGAAGGCGCAACCCCCAGCCTATCTGCCGCTTTTGAAAAACTGCCCTCTTCAATCACCACCACAAATATCGCCATTTCCGGCAACAAGGTAATGAGCTTATTCGTGTCCATAACGCAAAAATCCTTTGCATATCGTCATATTGTTCCGAATAACGTACTAGTGGATAGTGATTGAGTCAATTTCGAACTGTTTTAGAAGGAAGGAAACCATGTCTAGCTTAGCCATTAAAACGAGAAGATCGTTTGTTACCATGCCAGAGCTTTTGCTACTGATGGTTGCGATTGTTTGGGGCACCAGTTACGGATTAACCAAAACAGCCATTGCCTATACCAGCATCTCAATGTTTATTGCTATCCGATTCGGGCTGACGGGTTTTCTGCTGCTTCCATTAGCTTTAAAAGATTTTAAGCAAGGCAAAAACAGGGACTGGAAAGTGGCAATACCAACAGGTGCTATCTTGGCGCTGATTTTCTTTTTCGAAGTGTACGGCGTTTCGCAGACGTCCGCGTCGAATGCTGCCTTTCTTATCAGTTTAAATGTGATATTTACCGCCTTAGTCGATAGCCTGCTCAGCAAAAACAAACCGAGCCAAAGCCTGATGTTGCTGTCGGTGATCAGTACTGTTGGTGTGCTGCTTCTGACATACCATCAAGATTTGGGTATTTCACTCAATAGTGGCGATCTCTGCATTCTCACTGCCGCCGCTTTGAGAGCCTTAATGGTGACCATGACCAAGAAGCTCACTGACAAAAAGCAGATAACTAACACCACATTAACCTGCATACAAGCTTTCGCAGTGGCGGTAAGTGCTTATTTAGTTGGAAGCTTGATAGCGCAAGAGCCGTTATATCAATTCCCTACGGACAGAGAATTCTGGCTTGTGACTGCGTTTTTGGTTCTGTTTTGTACTTTGTTTGCGTTCTACGCACAAAACTATGCGGTGAGGAAGATTTCACCGACCAAAACCTCACTACTGATGGGCAGTGAACCACTGTTCGGCGCGCTGTTCTCGATGATGTGGCTAAACGAAACACTGTCAAACATTCAGTGGATAGGCGCAGCTATTTTGCTGTTCTCGGTATTGGCAGCATCCGTCAACAAACCCAATAAGGTTTAAAACGTAAAGCTGTTTATCTCGCTATATACGTTGGGACATTCTAATCAGATCCCAGTTTTTCCCTTTAAAAAAGCGCAAGCCACTGATCGTTTCATAAGGCTTAAAGCCAAGCTTCTCATAGCAAGAGATAGCAGACTGATTGTGAGCGAAAACCGCTAAAGAGAGTGATTGCGGCCCCTCTGCCATTTTGGCTTTGGCAATAGCCAACTCAAGCATTGTGGTCGCATAACCTTTCCCTCGGCATGTCGGGTGAATAAAAACTCGACATAGCCTTTGTTCGCAATCCGACACTTTAAATAACTCAATAAACCCCACCATCTCGTCATTCACTACAAATAAAAACGGTGATGGCGCTTGTTTTCCATAGTGCGTATCAAGTTGCTCAACCGTTAGCGGGTATTCGAACTGAGGTCCTCCCCAAAGGTAATTCAGCTCGTCTGAATCAATCCATTCCATCAGTAACGGATAGTGCTGGGACTCAAATTCAATCAGTTGGGCGTTTAGGTCGCATTGCTGTTCTGTTTCCATTTTGCATTCTTACTCAATGTTCCATATGAACCCTACACTATTGGAGTTCTAACAAAATGCAAGTTGAACTGACATCAAGACAGCGCGACCGATTTCACCAACGCCCATACTTTTAAGCCTTGGGTGAGGTTAAGTTCGTACAGCGATTTAAGGGTAATTTTGGACAGCAGACGCTGTTGATTTTCCAGCTCTAACACCACCAGCGCTTGCCCATCTTCAGCAAGAGTGGCCTGAACATCGATAATGGTTGCACGAAAGCGGTTTAGCACAGTGGAGAACTTAGGCTCTTCAAGAGAAAGCCCTACGTCGGATGCCAGAATGCGGCAGCGATAACTAACACCCTGCTCTGCAATGTATCCAACCGCCCATATGGTTAAGCCGTCACAACCCAGTTCAGTCATCCGATTTTCATGCATCGCAACCACTTTGGTATCAAACACACTGCCAATTTCGTCGCCAAACAAGGCATCGAATTTAGGGTCTGACATGATGCTGTAGGCACTGCCACTCGCCAGTATCGAACCCTTATCAAACAACACAATGTGATCAGCGAGTCGTGCCAGTTCTTGCATCGAATGAGTTACATAAAGAATGGGTAAATCCAACTCGCTGTGTAGACGTTCAAGATAAGGTAGAAACTCCTGCTTTCGCGCTTGATCCAGAGCGGATAGTGGTTCATCCATCAACAGTAACTTGGGGCTTGTCAAAAGAGCTCGCCCTATCGCAACGCGCTGCTTTTCCCCACC
The DNA here is from genome assembly GCF_037162405.1 of Vibrio sp. Hal054. Classification (NCBI taxonomy): domain Bacteria; kingdom Pseudomonadati; phylum Pseudomonadota; class Gammaproteobacteria; order Vibrionales; family Vibrionaceae; genus Vibrio; species Vibrio sp. Hal054. Next base: position 994,633 of record NZ_JARLUT010000002.1, read on the forward strand.
AGAAAGCTGAGCCGGATAGCGATTTAGCAGCGGAGTGATACCCAGAAGTTGTGTCACTTCATCAAAACTGACGTGCCGCTTATTGGCCGAAATACGTTTTGCACCAAACTGCAAGTTCGCTTCCACCGTTAGATGGGGAAACAGGCCCGGCTCTTGAAACACATAGCCTAAATCGCGCTTATAAGTAGGCACAAATTGTTGGCTATCACTGCACTGCCACACATCTCCCGCAACAGATACTTTGCCCTGCTCCAGTTTTTCTAACCCGGCAATGGCTCTGAGGCAGGTGGTCTTGCCGCATCCTGAATGACCAAAGAAAACGGTAATACCCTGCGCTGGTAGAGTCAGGTTGGCGTCTAGGCTGAAATCCGCATAACGAATATTTAACTCTGCAGTAATGTGCGACCTAGAGACGGGCATAGACATCTACCCTAGCCTTTGTTGATGTTTTTGGTTTAACCAATGAATCAGCAACAAAGCGACAAATGAAAATGCCACTAGCCCGCCAGACAAGATATGCGCATTAAGATATTCCAACGCTTCGACATTGTTATAGATTTCAACCGACATAACCCGAGTCTGCCCCGGAATATTCCCGCCTATCATTAACACCACGCCAAACTCGCCGAGGGTATGACAGAACCCCATGATGGCAGCGGAAAAAACTCCCGGCCACGCAAGGGGCAAGGTGACGTTGAAGAAGGTATCGAGAGGTGACGCGCGAAGTGTCGCGGCCACTTCCATAGGTCTGCGACCGATCGCCATAAACGAGTTTCTAAGCGGCTGAATAACAAAAGGAAACGAATGTAAGGTACAGGCGATAGCAATGCCTGTGAACGTAAAGGGCAATTGAGCCACACCAAGTTGATTTAATGTTCTTCCAACCCAACCAACAGGTCCCAGCAACAAAAGTAGATAAAAACCTAGAACCGTTGGTGGCAAAACTAATGGCAACATCAACACGGCTTCCACCACACCTTTCACGCGCGAAGTCGAATGGCAGAGCCACCAAGCGATCGGGACTCCAATCAGCAGCAGTGTCACCATAACCACAAAGGCTAGTTTGAGTGTGGTTGTTATCACCACCGTATCGACGACTAACATAGCGCTTTGCCTCTGCCTTCAGTGCCGCTCAATCCACTACTGCAAGTAACCAAAACTGGAGACAATTTTCTGCGCACGCTCACTTGAGTAGTATTCCAGAAAAGCATTGATTGCTGCTTTATCAACACCGGATTTAAGTGTCACCGCTGCCTGTTCAATGGGCTCGTAATCCGATACTGGAACCTCCCAGAATGAACCGCCAATGTGCTGACCGTTTTTAAACACTTGAGATTTAGCCACCATCCCTAATTGCGCGTTGCCTGTAGAAAGGAACTGAAAGGTAGGATTCAAGCCTTTGCCCATCACGATTTTCGGCGTCATGCTCTCCCATAAACCCATTTTGGTTAGCGCTTGTTGAGCCGCCAAGCCATAAGGTGCAAGCTTAGGGTCGGCGATCGCGAAGTGGTTATAATCACCCAACAACATATGCTCTTTCACGTCATAGTTAGCTTGTTTCGACCAGAGCACCAATACGCCTCTCGCATAAACAAACGGCTCGAAACCTAATCCTTGATTGACTAACTTTTCTGGGCGGACAGTGTCGGCTGCAAGAAACAGATCAAACGGCGCGCCATTGACGATTTGGGCATACAACTGTCCCGTAGAACCTGTACTGACACTCAGTTGAAAACCAGACACTTTGGCAAAGTCATCCACCAGCATTTGAATTGGAGCATAAAAATTATTGGCAACCGCTAAAGTGCCATCTTCTGCATCAACAGATAGCGAACCCAACATCAGGCTGACAAAACAGAGTGAACGCACAATAAAACCGACAGTAACGCGATGAAATCCTTTCATTTATTTATCCTTATCTAACATCAACAACGCAGGTTCAACGACACAATGACGCAGAGTGCAATAGCTGGCTAATCCACTGCTTTTGCAAAAATGCGCGCGCACGTTGCTCATGCTTTCTTTGCAAAAACGGATAAGCTTCTTCAAATGTTGCAGTGCGCGCACCCTTGTATTGATGTACTCGCACTAAGTGAAAACCCAGATCAGTTTCAATCACTTCGCTCACTTCACCGTGTTTGAGCTCAAACAGACAGGCTGCGATTTGCGGGTAGAGTTTGGTTTCTTCGCACCACCCTAAATAGCCGTTAGACATGGCACTGGGACATTCAGAATATTTCATAGCCAAAGTGCCGAACGCTGTGAAATCACACTGCTTTTTCACATCGTGAATACGACGCCAAGCTTCATCGCGATGGTTTTCTGAAAACTCGTCGTTAACCGTGATGAGAATTTGGCTCATTTCCCACACATTGCTACGGGAAAACTCATTCTGATGGGTGTTGAAGTATTCCAGCGCCGTGGCTTGATCAAGCTCTGGGATATCTTGTGAGACTAGATCCATCACTTTTTCGCATTTCAGTTCTTCACTTAAAACCTGCTTGAGCTGACCTTCCGTCAAATGCTGCCCCTGCATTGCGGCTTTGAATTCGTTGTAGGATTGATACCCTTCTGCCAACTTGTCAAAAGCGGTTTGGATATCTTGTGCCGATACAGTAACGAAATTTGCTTCACTGCTACCCAAGATGGCTTTTTGTACCCGAAACAGACGTTCAACCTGTTCATCCACTTTGACTCTTTGCATGCTTGAAAGCCATTCAGGGTTGAGTTTGTACATCTCGGTGGCGATTTTGGCGGTTAAATAATTGCGTTGATAAGCTTCCATGCTTTCCTCCCTAATTAAGCGACAGGCTCCAGTCGGGTTGAATCGAGTTTGACTAAGTGCGCACCAAATTTAACTTCGAAACTCACAGTGCCATCGTCTAAGTCTCGATAGACTCGGTGAACCTCAATCACATCGCCCTTATTGGCTAATGGTTCACCAAACATACGCAAGCTACAGGTCAGTTTGGCTTTGTCTAATGAGCGAAAAAGACATGGAACCCAAGCCAATTCAGCATCGATCACTTCGCTATCTCGTACTCCGATCACCCGATTTTGCGTTGGAATAAATAGCTGATAGATCACCTGAGTTTGCAAAAAATATCCGTAACTTCGAACAATGCCGACGCTTCCAGCTTCAACTAACAAGTCCCCTTTAGCAAAGTCCTGAAAGCTGCCGTCATTACGGATATTACGCACAATTCTAACTTCGCTTCCTGGCGCAAAACGCACGGTGTCGAAGCCGTAATCCATATCCATTTCGTTCACTCCTATTCACCAGATTCACTACAATCGGAGGCACAACTCGCGCAACCACTGGCCGAGATAATAGGCTCTTGCCCCAGGCTTATTTGCTTATATGCTAAGCGAAGCGACTTTTGATAAGTGGCGTAATCAGCGTTTGGTTTGCAAGCCAATAGCTTCTGAAACAAGCGCAGCAGTGGTATATGTTTTTTCTCCACCAGCTCAGGGTCGTAATCCACAACGAAGTAGTCGAGAAAATCTTCTGCGGTTTCCAACAACGCCAGTTGCTCGGTGAAATCACTCTCTAACTCTAAATACATACCTGTAGCCCTACGCGATTTGCTGGTGATGAATGGCAAACTCAAGCAGATCGTCAGTGGTCGGAACGCTTTTACGCCGCTCAGACCAAACACGAAGCTGCTGCTTTATCTGCTCGCACTGCGACTCAGTGAGCATTATCCCCATATCGCGATAAATACGCATAATGGCATTCACTCCGGAATGTTTGCCCAATACCAGTTGATGTTCGCGCCCAATCAACGAAGGCGAGAAACCTTGATAGTTATTGATGTCTTTCAGCAAGCCATCGACATGAATTCCCGACTCATGGGTGAACACCACATCGCCTGTGATCGCTTTTTGCGCTGTTTGAGGTCGCCCAGAAGCCAGATGTACGTAATTGCAAATGGTCGGTAGCTGGCGCAAATCAATGTTGCTCGGTGTCTGCTGCAACACGGTAAGCGCAACGGAGATCTCCTCCAATGCAGCGTTTCCCGCACGTTCGCCTAATCCATTTACCGTAGTATTCACTGACGCAGCACCAGCACGAATGGCGGCTAAGGAGTTCGCCGTCGCTAACCCGAGATCGTTGTGCGCATGCATTTCGATCTCAAGCTCCGTATGGGCATGTAACTGACTGATAACGTGGTAAGTCGAAAATGGGTCGAGGATGCCGTTAGTATCCGCAAAGCGGATTCTTCCTGCTCCGCATTTTTCCGCCACTTCTGCAACCCGATAAAGCATATCGACGTCTGCACGCGAAGCATCCTCCATTCCCACGCAAACCTTCAAACCTGTATTTAACGCTTGGCTAATCACTCTTTCACAGCGTTCAAACAACGCTTTAGGCGTCAGATTGAGTTTGCTGCGGATCTGCTGACTTGAGACTGGAATAGAGAGATCCACCCAATTTAATCCAAGACCGGAAGAACAATGAACATCGTGCTCTAGCATCCGACACCAGCCCATAGTTCGCGCAGTACTAAGGGAGTGACACACTGAACTGATGACGTATTGCTCTTCCGCTCCCATTGCGGGAATGCCCACTTCCAATTCAGGCACACCCGCCATTTCAAGCAGCATCGCAATATGCATTTTCTCTTCTATGGTGAACGCTACACCTGGTCCCTGCTCACCATCCCGAAGCGTGGTGTCATTAATAATGACTGACCTATGAATGGGTTCTGCTATCCCTGTAACCATACTCGCACCATCCTTTTACTTACTCATATTTGCTCACCAATAGCCTTTAGGGATTCCTTCCACAATCAGAGCAAACTTTTTGCTAGGCATACGTTGGAACGAACTCTTCAACATTTCCCGCATTGGCGGCGTTATCCCAATAAGGAGACATTTGGCGTAAGCGATGCACAATCGGTGGCAGTTGCTCAAGCACATAATCGATATCGTCATCTTTGGTAAAACGAGACAGCGAAAAGCGCAAAGTGCCATGTGCTGCAGTGAATGGAATCTTCATCGCTTTCATCACGTGTGAAGGTTCTAATGAACCGGATGTACAAGCAGAGCCAGACGACGCCGCGATACCCACTTGGTTCATCATTAACAAAAGGGCTTCACCTTCGATAAACTCGACCGCAATATTGGTGGTATTGGCGACACGTTGTTTAGGATTACCGGTGACAAACGTATTCGGAATGCGCGCAAGCAAACCCTGCTCTAAGCGATCACGCAGCAGTTTGATGCGATGGAGCTCGGTATCAATAGCTTGATAAGCCAGCTCTGCCGCTTTACCCATCGCTATTGCAGAGGCTGCATTTTCAGTTCCTGCTCTGCGACCACGCTCCTGATGACCGCCGCGCAGTAATGGACGAAAACGCGTGCCACGACGCAAGTACAAAGCGCCAATCCCTTTTGGAGCATGGAACTTGTGACCAGAAATCGACAGCATATCAATTTCGGTTTCATGCACGTTGATCATGCGTTTACCTGCCACCTGTACCGCGTCAACATGCATTTGTGAGCCGACACTTTTCGCCATCATTGCCATCGATTCCACAGGAAACAGAGTGCCTGTTTCATTGTTTGCCCACATCATCGAAACAATCGCGACGTTTTCACTTAATGCTTGGGCATACGCTTCCAAATCGATATTGCCTTTACCGTCTACGCCGATCCAATGCACCTTGTAGCCTTTGCGTTCAAGGTTTTGACAAAGTTGTAAAGTGGCGGGATGTTCAACCACAGATGTCACGATTTCTCTGCGTTCGGGGTTGGCTTCCAATGCAGACAAGATAGCCGTTGTGGTCGCTTCAGTAGCACAAGAGGTAAATATCACTTCGCTTGAGTACTGCGCACCAAGAAGTTGCTGAACCTGTTCTCTTGCAATTTCCAGAGCCTGCCCCACGCGAGCGCCTAAGCGATGAATAGACGAAGGGTTGCCATAAAATTCATCAAGATAAGGAATCATGACGTCCAAGACTCGTGGGTCAATGCGAGTGGTTGCATTGTTATCTAGGTAAATAAAGTTATCTAGATAGGTCATTGGTTGGATATTAGACATTGTAAGTACCCTCTTTCTTTGCGGTCATTTGTGGATCTTCTTGTACCGGAAAAACAGTATATGACTCGCCCAGCGCTCGGTTGATCTTGTGTTCAACATTAGCCAGAGTGAGACCTGACAAACCACATCCGGTACACGCACCGGTGAGTGAAACAAACACAACATAATCTTCCACATCGACTAAGCTGATATCCCCGCCATCGGCTTGTACTGCTGGGCGAACTTCTTCGATAATTTTCTCAATCAGCGCAATGATCTCAGGACTTACTGACACATCAACTCCAGAGTCTTTGCTTGCTTCAACCGGTTTTATGGCAGGTTTCACGCTAGAATTTTTAGATAAGGCGGGGGCTTTTGCTCTTTCTGCCAAACACTCTTCCAACACCCATTCGATCTTTTCGTGGCAAGAGGTACAAGCGCCGCCCGCTTTGGTGTAATTGACGACTTCCTCTAGAGTGGTGAGATTATTGGAGGCAACCACGCGTTTAATCATAAGGTCATCAATCGCGAAACACTTACAAATCAGCTCACCTTCTTCATGATCATCTTCCAATGTTTCTCCGCGATAGTTCGCGACTGCTGCACGCAATGCTTCCATCCCCATAACCGAACAGTGCATTTTTTCTGGCGGTAAACCATCAAGAAAGGAGGCGATGTCTTTGTTAGTGATAGCTAACGCTTCATCAATGGATTTACCAATGATCATCTCAGTTAATGCAGAAGAAGAGGCGATTGCGCTGCCGCAACCAAAAGTTTGAAAACCAGCATCCTGGATAATGTCTGTTTCTGGGTCGACTTTGAGAGTCAAACTTAGAGCGTCACCACAACTCAGCGAACCCACATCACCTCGTGCATTTGCCTCTGAAACCAATTTGGCATTTCTTGGGTTAAAGAAGTGCTCTTTAACTTTCTCTGAATAATCCCACATAACTGCTCCTTCGTTTTTTGCTGACACCCGCTTCCATTGCGTTGGTTGGTGCTTCACTGAAACCGTATTGTTACAGCATCAACTTTTTCATAACGTCTTCATTGGCTAATCCAGTGCAATTACTAATCCAGACCAACGTCCTCGCTAACAGGTTGATTTACTATATGAATTTGAAGAAGGTCACAAAACGACCAGAGATAAAACGACAATTTGTCGCTTCGTTTGTCGGCTTTCGAACAAACAACACCGACAAAAAGCGACAAATGACGAATCAGACAGATGAGTGAGCTAGCTGACTAATTTAAGAGGGATGAATCCAGCAAGAGTGAAGAGACAGGAGCAGTATGACCCAGAGGAGAGTTATAAAAAAAACTCCCTGCCACATTCATGACAGGGAGCTGTTTCGACTCGAAAATACTGATTTAAGTACTTTCTATGGCACACCGTGGCCTTTAGAAGCCACCCAAACTCGGTACCATTGCTCACGAGTCAGTTCTAAGTCCAGTGCAGCCACTGCCGACTGAACGCGTTCAATCTTACCTGAGCCAACAATTGCAAGTGGCTTAGAAGGAAGGCGACGAACCCAAGCGTAAATCACTTGGTCGATGCTCTCAGCACCAATCTCTTCACGCAGTTCTTCTAACACGTTATGTACACGAACAGCTTGCTCTGACTGACCTTTAAAGATTTCACCACCACCTAGACATGACCATGCCATAGGGCGGGTACGCAGCATTTGTAGCTGATCTAATGTACCGTCATCGGCAACATTAAAGTTAAGCGGGTTAATCTCTACCTGATTGGTAACCAGTGGTTTACCCAAACGAGATTGAAGTAGTGAAAACTGAGATGGTGTGAAGTTTGAAACGCCGAAGTGTTTCACCTTACCGACTTTATGAAGCTCAGCAAACGCTTCGGCCACTTCATCCGCGTCAAGCAAAACATCTAAACGGTGGATCAACAAAACATCAATCTCGTTGACACCTAAACGCTCAAGTGAGTTATTCACCGATTGGTAGATGTGTGCAGAACTGGTGTCATAGTGATTAATTTTGCGTTCTGGGTGCTTGTCGCTGCGCAGTTTGATATCACACTTAGTAATGATCTGCATTTGCTCACGAAGAGATGGTTCTAACGCCAAAGCTTCACCAAACAAGGCTTCACATTCGTAGTTACCATAAACATCTGCGTGATCAACAGTCGTGATACCTAACTCTAGGTGCTGTTTGATAAACGTCAGGCGCTCTTGAGGAGTCATTCCCCAATCTGCCATTCGCCAATACCCTTGAACCAGTTCTGAAAAGTCTGGTCCTTGCGGGGCGATTGTCACTTTTGCAACCATAATATTACTCCTTAATCCGACGGGCTCATCCTAAGCTTGTTTATTCCTCGCCTCAACAGATAAACTATAGAAGTTCGAACTGGAGTACGAAGTTGTGACTTTTTCTACACGTTTACAAGAATTGATTGGCGAAGAAAGCATCAGCGGGTTTGCGCGACGCGTTGATCTGTCTGAAGGCCTGATAAGAAAATATCTAAAAGGTAGTGAACCTAGCTTAGCAAAGGCAAATCAGATAGCGATTCGTGCCAACTGTTCGCTGGAATGGTTAGCAACCGGCTGTGGGTATCTGTATCGCAAAGCAGAAGTGGTGGATATGGAAGCTTACTGCCTCGCACATAAATTCGTTACTGGTGAAAGCTTGAGCCACGATAAGCAAAACCAACAGCGACAGATAATTGCGGGTTATCAGTATTTGCGGGCACATAAGAAAGCCGACGGGTATTTAGACGAAACCTCAATGGCGAACTTTCTTCAGCGCCAACCCTCAGCAATTACTCCGAACGAATAAACTGAACTTCAGCGCTTTTTCCGTCCGTGACAAGCTTTGCCATAATGTTGTCTTTCTGCCAGTGAAGGATTTTAGGAAAAGAGTGGGCATTGCGGTTAATGAACAAAACTAAGGCCTTATCAACTTCTCGGGTCGACTCAGTCTTCAATTGGTCACGGATTGAAAACTGTTGCTCTCCAAGTTGGATGCTTTGCAGTTGAAAACCATCTTTACGCAGGTTCAGTTGCAGCAGACTCCAATCGTTGGTCGAATAAGCACCATGCAGAGTCAGCGTTTTAATACCCCCATCTTGGTCGCCCGTGACTTCCGGCCACACTCTCAAGGTATAGTAGTTAAACTCATCGCCACACCAAGAGGTGATAAAGATATTTTCACTGCACTCTAACCATGTGTCCGTTTGGCGAAGTTCTCGCTGAGTGGGCCAAGGCTGCTCACCGCTGATAAATGGCTGCAAAAAGCTTGGGTGCGCAGCCAATGCTACCCCACTCCAAAACATGATGACGAACCATTTCCACATACGATTACCTCTCTTTCCTGCCCTTAGTGTTAGCCTTTTCATCGCTTTCTACAAGTGCCGATGAACTACGCCCCCAAATTCTCTTTTGTGAACCACTTCAAGATCTTAAGGCGTAGGCGGAGGAAGGATGTGCTTAGTCTTTAATCGATTTATCCTAAAGTCTGTTTACCTAGAGGGACTATAAGATCCCATATGGACGTGACGATGAAACTAAAAACTGTAACCCTTGCCTTATGTGCCATTATTCCATGTGCCTTCGCGGCACCAAACCTGACTATAGCCACGACAACCAACAGTCGTGACTACCCATTAGACAGCCAAAACCCGTTAGTAATTCCATTGACCAAAGATGACTACACACTAACAGTTACGGGTTTGGAGGGAAGCTGTCAGGCAGGTGAAATATCAAGCATCAAATTTAATACTCCTGTATCTCTGAATTGTGCAGGAGCGACCACACTGCCACTTAAAATCCGCTTCACCGGCGATTACGCGTTTAGCTATGACGACAAAGCACAAACGCTGACGTTTGTTCGTCAGGCGAAAAAAACAGCGAACAGTGATTTCAAACGACCGATTCCGGATGTTACCTGTGAGAAATACTCTGGCGGCGAAGTCACTGTCAAAGTCGGTGATACTTTCACAAACGGAACGCAATTAAGAGATGCTTTCAGTGGCAAGGTGGTGACAGTAAAACAAGGTGCCGTGTCATTAACCCCACAAGCGAACAGCGGCGGCTTAATCTTACTTGAGCCTGTTGAAGCCAAGCCTCAGCCATTCAACTACCGTAATGCCAACATCTATTTCGTCATGGTCGACCGTTTTAACAACGGCGATACCAGTAACGACAACAGTTATGGGCGAAGAAAAAGACGGTAAAGATGAAGTCGGCACCTTTCATGGCGGTGATCTCAAAGGCGTAATTGAAAAGCTAGACTACATCAAAAGCCTAGGTACAGATGCTATTTGGCTCTCTCCGATTGTGGAACAAATCCACGGATTTGTCGGTGGTGGAGAAAGTGGTTCATTCCCATTCTATGGCTACCACGGCTACTGGACTCGTGATTTCACTAAAATCGATGAAAACTTTGGTGTCGATGAAGATTTAAAAGCACTGGTTGAAGAAGCCCATAAACGGGGCATAAAAATTCTGCTAGATGCGGTTATTAACCACTCCGGTTACGCGACACTGGCTGATTTACAAGTCGATAAAATCAACGTTGTAAACGGTTCACAGCTGCCAGCAAAATGGGCGGATTGGGCACCATCAAGTTCTGCTGGAGAGAACTGGCACAGTTTCCACCAGTTCATTGATTACAACAGCAATAACTGGAAAGACTGGTGGGGAGGCGACTGGGTTCGCACCGGACTACCGGGTTATCCGAAACCGGGCTCTGGTGATATCACCATGACGTTGGCTGGCCTACCCGATTTCCGTACTGAATCGACTGAATTCGTTAAACCACCTAAGTGGCTGCTGGAAAACGCCGGAACAAGAGTGAAGGCACAAGATAACTTCACCGTATCTGATTATCTGATTGAATGGCAAAGCGACTGGGTAAAACGCTTTGGAATTGATGGCTACCGTGTAGATACGGTGAAACACGTTGAAGGTGAAGTGTGGAAACGTCTGAAACAAGCCGCCAGCGATAATTTGAATCAGTGGCGCAAAGAACATAATAAGCAAGGCGAACCCTTTTGGATGATGGGCGAAGTGTGGGGACATGGCGCTTATCGCAGCCCGTATTTTGATGACGGCTTCGATGCACTGATCAACTTTGATGTGCAAAAGAAAATGGACAAAGGTGCAACCTGCTTTAGCCAGATGGAAAGTGTTTATCAGGCAAACGCGAAAACGCTGCAACAAGAAGCGGATTTCAACGCTGTGAGTTATATGTCTTCACACGATACCGAGCTATTTTTCAGCCGTTTCAAGTCGTTTGAAATGCAACGTAACGCAGCCAACGCCCTGTTGCTAAACCCGGGAGCTGTTCAGGTTTATTACGGAGATGAAGTCGCAAGAGACTTAGGCCCTTATGCGGATGATTTCCATCAAGGAACCCGCTCAGATATGGTTTGGAAGTTGGATGCCGAGCGAGAAGCGTTGCTGGAACACTGGCAAACCGTCGGGCAATTTAGGCAGCGTCACCCAGCCATTGGTGCGGGCAAACACCAAGTCATAACACAAGCGTCGTCAAAACAAGATAGCCCTTACGTATTTTCTCGCACCCTAGGAGAAGACAAAGTTATCGTTGCGTTTGTCGGTAAGTAATTACTCACAATCAAGATAATAAAGGACAAGGGCACATCTGCTCTTGTCCTTTTTTTGGAAGAGATGAAAGCTAAGCAATACACTCCTGCAAACTTACCGCTTGAGGGGCATAATCGCTAATGTTGATGACTTTATCTGCAATCGCATTAATCAAATCAGGGTCATGGCTGACGATTAGCAAGCTGCAATTTTGCTCACGTGCTAGCTGTACCAATTGCATCGTCACTTCTTTGGCAATAATAGGATCTAAACGCGACGTCGGTTCGTCAGCAAACAAGAATACAGGCTCCATCAGCAAAGCACGTAAAATCGAGAAGCGCTGAAGCTCGCCACCGGATACCTGACTACTGTTACAAGTAAGCACCTGCTCACGCAAAGCGAGTTTTTTCATTAATGGTGCAACGCGACTGGCATCCAACTTGTGCAGTGCAATCAAGTCATCCAACATTTTTCCTAGAGTGAGATGCTGAGAAAGCGAAGTAAATGGATCTTGATATAACTTAAGCCACTTAGCTTTACCCTGAGTTTTTTGACGAACAATCTCACCCGAAGACACTTTAAGATGCCCTAAAATCGCATCACCCAAACTGCTTTTACCACAGCCACTGTCGCCAACAATGCCGACAATCTCACCTTGTTGAACGTCAAATGTCAGCGAATCAAACAACTTTTGTTTGCCGCGTTGTATTGCCACATTTTCTACACTCAAGATTCGCTCCTGAGCAATATCTTTACTTCGGCTTTGTGCCCAATTTTTCGGTGTCGAATGAATCAGCTTTTTAGTGTATTCCTGCTGCGGATGAGCAAGCACTTGCTGTGTTTGCCCTTGCTCGACTACCTTTCCATAATGAAGAACCAGTATTTGTCCGCCTAGACGCTGCGCAACTTCAACATCATGCGTTACCACAATCAGACCATCGTTTTTGGACTTATCACGCAGCATGTCGACAACATCATCACGTCGACTGACATCCAAACCTTTGGTTGGCTCGTCTACAAGAATGATGGAAGCGTTGGCGGCAGTTGACACACAAATCGCCATACGTTGAGCCATACCTCCTGAGAGTTGCCCTACACGCTTTTGATAAGCCTGCGCTAAACCATAACGCTCCAGCTCTTGCTGTGCCATGAGACGTGCTTGTGGCGCGGAATGCCCTAAGACAAATCTCGACACTTCTGCCACTTGCTCACCCGATTTCATCAAAGGATCAAGCGTCGACATTGGCTCTTGTGACAGCATTGCCATTTGTTTACCCCAGAGAGTACGGCGCTGCATCATATTCATCACCTCTCCGTGAACAGCAATCTCACCCGTGCACGATAATGCAGAATCAATACTCGCCATGATCCACTTAAGCAACAAGCTTTTACCTGACCCTGTTTGACCAAGGATCACCAGCGGTTCACCTTTATTCACCGCTAACGACACATTTTCCAACAGAATGCGCTCACCCATTGAGATATGCAGATTCGAAACTCTCAGCAATTCACTCATCGTGTCTCTCCTGCAATCAAATGGAATGCCAATACAATTAACGCCAGCATTGTTAGAGGTTGAAGAAGTAACCACGGCGCATCACCGTAATATGGAAAAAGCTCAACAATCATTTGTCCGAGTTCACTGGTTGGCGGCTGAATGCCCACATAAACAAAGCCAAGAGAAGCCATATAAAGCACGGCGTTAGCGGCACCGAATGCTGCCATAGTCAACACAGGTGAACGTAGTGTCGGCCATAAATGGTGGCGAAAAATATAAACACGACCAAAGCCCAACAAGAGAGCGTTTTGAATTTCAGGACTGTTGGCAAGAGACTGAGTCAGCGAGCGACTTACACGGAAATACTCTACCCACTGTACCAGCGCAATCGCGATATAAATGGCGGTAAAAGAGCCGGGTACCAACGCTACAAACAACAGCACGAAAACCAAACCCGGCATAGCAAGAAGTATGTTGACGATAATATTGAGCCCATTGTCGAGCCAACGGCCGTACCAACCTGCAATCACACCCAATATGCAGCCAATGGTACTCGCACTTAACACGCAGATGATTGCCAGACTCAAGGAAAGACGCAGAGCTTCACTTAAACGGGCAAACATATTGCGACCATAGTGATCGGAACCTAACCAGTATTCGGCACCCGGCGGCATCAAAACCGCAGACAAGTTTTGCTCTGCCGGATCGACGTTCATAGCCCAGCCAATCATCGACATCGAGATCAACACACACAGCAGCAACACACCGAAAAGGCGCGATCTGTTGCTATAGAGTTTTTTGTTATCGAAGGCTGCTAGCATGTTATTGCTCCTCCTTAATTCGCGGGTCTATCCAGAAGCACAGAAGGTCAACAACCGTATTCAACATTACAAACATCACACCTAAACAGAGCGCCGTGCCCTGAATAACAGGAATATCGCGGGCAAAAATCGCATGAGCCAAACCATGCCCGACTCCCGGCCATGAGAACAGAGATTCAATCATTACTATCCCTTCAATCACGGTAATAAACTGGATACCGATAAACGCAACAACAGGCAGCAAAATATTGCGAACTCCGTGACGCTGAAAGGTTCGTAAAGGTGATAGCCCTTTCATCATTGAAAACTGATAAAAAGGCGCACGTAAAACCTGACGAGTTGAGCTGGCGACAATCCGGTTTGAGGTTGCAGCCAACGCTATCGCTAGAGTAAGGGTAGGCAGAATCAAATGCTGAGGTGTGTCAAAACCAGCAACGGGTAACCATTGCCAATAAAGCGCAAACATCAGAATGAAAATTAAACCAATTACAAACACAGGAAGCGCACGAACTGCGATTGAAAAAACAACAGCGACAGGCTCAAACCATTTCTGCCATTTCACACTCGCGAGACCGAGCGGGAATGCAATCAAGACGGACAAAGCAAGCCCAGCTACGGCAAGCATTAAGGAATGCCCTAACTGATGACTGACAATATCACTGACTGGCTGACCACTGACCAAAGAGTTGCCCAAGTTAAACTGCGCAAGATCGATTAACCAAGAGAAAAAGACGAGATCCCCGATTGGTTCAAATTCAACTCTTGGCGAATATATTCGGCCGCTTCCGCGCTAACGTTATCCTGACCGTAGCGACTAGAGGCAATACGGAAAGCCATATCCCCCGGAAGTGAACGCATCAGAACAAACGTCAATGCGCCAACTCCAAATACCACAGCCAAAAGCTGCAAAATGCGGTTATAAATTAACTGCCACACGAGAATCAAAACTCCAAGTCGCTAAGATAAAAATTGCGGCCAAATGGATCAAAGTGGAAACCTTTGAGACGTTTGTTCACTGAGACTTCTTCTGTGTAAGCGGAAACAGGGATCACTGGCAGTTCAGTAGCAAGAATGGTTGCCGCTCTCTGCGCTTTTTCGCGATACTTGTCTGCATCTAGCGTGTAGTTAAGTTGTTTAATCAACTGATTAAACTCTGGGTTGGACCAATTCATTGCGCCCCAATCCCCACCTTCCGCTGAGAAGTCATTACTTAATACCACCAGAGGGTCTGCAATCACGCCATAGTTACGCGCAATCAATGCCACTTCTAAAGAACCATCCTGATGACCAGCTGGAATCGAACTTGAACTTGTAATACTTACATTCAGTTTTACACCCAGCTTTTTCCACTGTGCTTGAAGCGCTGTGGCTACATTCGTCAGCTCTGGACGGTCAGCGTAGGTAATCAATGACAACTCAAACACTTTACCGTCTCGCTCCAACAAACCTTGGCTGTTTTCAGTCCAACCGAGTTCTTTAAGCATCGCTTTAGCTTTCTGAATATCAGACTCTGGGTTTGCAAAAGACTCTAAATACCAGTCACTCATTGAGCGAGGCAACAGTTGCGCGGTTCCCGAATCTGGAGTGCCTAGCACAGCGCTAGCAATGCCTTTGCGATCAATAGCAAGGCTCAACGCCTGACGCGCTTTAACGGAGTTTAGGTACGGATGAGCATTGTTCAGTTTTAAAACAAGAGTACGCGGTAAAGAGTAAGACTGAACATCGGTTTGCGGATTCATTTTTAAACGCATAATGCTGGCTGGCGGAAGCTGAAGAGCAATGTCAGCCTGACCACTTATGGCTTGTAATACGCGACTTTCACCGCGATGACCAGTCAGATAAGTGGCGTATTCAATACTCGCTTTCTTGCCCCAATAACCATCAAATTTCTTAACAGTAATTTTGTGCGGCGGCGTAACCTCAAAAAGCGTGTATGGGCCTGAGCCAATCAAGTTCACCACTTTGCCATCTTCAGCATAAGAGGCTC
Organism: Vibrio sp. Hal054; assembly: GCF_037162405.1. Taxonomy (NCBI): domain Bacteria; kingdom Pseudomonadati; phylum Pseudomonadota; class Gammaproteobacteria; order Vibrionales; family Vibrionaceae; genus Vibrio; species Vibrio sp. Hal054. The sequence goes on from NZ_JARLUT010000002.1 coordinate 1,010,531, forward strand.
GGCTTAAAATCACATTGGAATAGTTGGCAAGCACCGCAGGTAAACTTTTGTATGCTTCAGAAAGTTCGATAACAACCTTGTTTTCACCTTGCGCTACAATGTTTTTCACTGGCACTTTGCCTAGCGAACCATATTTGCTCAGCGCAATGTTTAAACTGTTCACCACTGTATCCGCGTTCATCAGTGAATCATCGTGGAAGCGAACACCGTCACGCAGTGTGATTGTCCATTCAGTTAGCTCATTGTTTGGCGTCGCTTCTAACGCCAGACCTGGGAGCAAATTCCCCGAATTGTCCACATCAAAAAGCGTCTCAATGACCTGCATCCTAGTAAAAATATACCCACTTGATGATGGGTCAACGTTAGCAAATTCAAACGCAGCACTGATGGTAACTGTGTTTGATTTAGAAGGAGGTGTGTCCGCATTTGCTTTAAAAACAAACATTAATGCCAACAGTGCTGTTGTAAAAATTCTCATAGTTATAACTCTACTGACTAAAAGTGTTTTGTTATAACATAACATTAATTTGAGTTTCAATTTTAATGAGAATAATTTTCAAAACCAAATAAGAGAACGAACTACAAAACTCGTTAATCCGCAATTTCTAGCTCTCTCTCCAACTTCTTAGATAGCTTGTTAAACAAGGTTTCCCTGCGTAGGTCGAGTATTTCCTGAATCAGTTTCTCTTTGGCTGATAAACCAAAATGCTTGGCGTAGTTTTTAATTTTCTGAATCTCTTCCGGCTCTAAACGGTAAACTTCATTCTTTAAGTAAGCTTCCGCTTCTTTCTTGATGAAGCCCTGCTGCTGCAGTAATTCAATAATCAACACATCAAAATCGTGAGTTACTCTTGCCATCATTTCCTGCTTAATTAACCACTTAGTTCTCTGGAATTTACCCATGAGCACTATTTTTAAGACCGGCATAACCTACGCAGCGAACATTAAAAATGGGTTACAGAAAAAAGGCTATTTGATGACAAAATTCCGATATGCCATCCCGGTTTGAATTCGCATTTCTTACGCTTGAATTGGGCTTGATTTTGATCAATCAAACTTCAATTTTCCCTTCACTTGACAGCACAAGAACTACAATTAGTGAGGTAGCAAAAGATAGAAAATGGGAGGTTATGATGAGCTTAATTCCTCGTGATTCATGGTCTGATTTCTATCGCGTATTTGATCATGCATTCCCATCAATTCGCACTCGATTTGATGCGGAGGCTTTTTCACCTCGCGTTGATGTGATTGAAAAAGAAACCGCATTTGAAATCATTGCCGATTTGCCGGGAGTTGCTAAAGATGATGTGATCATCACCTATAAAAATGGTGCGCTAACAATTGAAGCCTCCACCAGCAAAACCGAAGAAAATACAGATCAGAACAAAGTCATCCACAAAGAACGCTATGAAGGAAAAATGGTTCGCAGCTTTTCTTTAAGCGAAAACGTAAATCCAAAAGACATTTACGCAGAATTTGAGGATGGCGTGTTGGTTGTGGTTGTTCCTAAGCTAGAAACGCAACAAGTGGAAGACCACCGCATCACTATCAGTTAGTTGATTCATGCCAATTGATAGCTCATTCGATGTGTACAACCAAAATCCAAAAGGGGCGAGATGCCCCTTTTTCTGTCTCAGACTCTTTGCCGAATCCTTTCTATCATCGATAACACCTTTTCGTCGTCACAGCCTATTTTGTGGTAGATACCAACGTTACCAAGCTTGTTTTCATCAATGAAAAGGGTCTTAAACCCTTTCTGCATCATCCATGCTGACAACTCACTGCTGTAGGGCATAATGGCATCACTGCTGCGCAATATATCCAGGCTGGCTGAAAATGAATCCACGTTATAAGTGGAGCGTCCAACATCCGACGATATGCCCATCTGCGATTTCATATGATCCGCAAGTACTACGCTGTGCCGTGCATGATCCGGCGTGACACGAATCAGAGGATAGCTCGCATCTACCTCTGATATAGACCGCACATTACGCTTTAGCAGTGGATGATCACCACGTACATAAACGGCTTCGAGATCTTGCAGCAAAGGGACAAACTGCACCCGACACCTTTCATGCAAATGTCGAATTTCATGTCCGACAAACAGGTCGATTTCCCCTTGCACTAAGTGGTGCATGAGCGACAAGTTATTACCAAACTCAAGTTCAATAGAGGATTTTGGCACTTGCTCTAGGTGTTGGCTCACTGCATCTCGAACAAACAGTTCCCACCATGTATCACCCGTGCCCAGCTTCAACTTACCGGCTTCTCGCTGATGCATGTCATGCAGTCGATGCAATAACTGATTATGCTGTTCCTGCTGCTGCTGAACATGCTCTTTAAGCATTTTGCCGTATTCCGTCAGCTCCATACCTTTTGAACGGCGGTGAAACAAAGAAACACCAATATCACTTTCTAATTTTTGCATGGCAGATGTCAGTGAAGGCTGACTAATATGCAGTTGTTCCGCAGCCTGCTTGATACTGCCTAAATGAGCAACCATCAGGAAATAACGATAGTTTTTATGCATAGCCAACCACCAATAATTATTGATATCACACTTTGAAAAATGGATTTTTCACTGTTGAAGACCATTAAAACCGCAAACCAGTATCAACTCAACATGATATAGCTAAATTCTATATCATAGTAAATCTAATCAATTGTTCTTTTCCCCTCTGTCTCACTATATTGCTTAGAGTCTTGTTGGAATTTGGGAGAAAGTACTATGCAAAAACAGTGGTGGCATGATGCCGTTGTCTATCAAATTTATCCTCGCAGCTTTTGCGACTCTAACCACGATGGTATTGGCGACCTGCCGGGCATCATCAGCAAACTCGATTATCTTAAAAATCTGGGTGTGAACGTGCTCTGGCTGTCGCCCGTTTATCAGTCACCTATGGATGATAACGGCTATGACATTTCAGACTATCAGGCTATCGCTGCTGAGTTCGGTACCATGGAAGATATGAAATGCCTACTTGATGAAGCAAACAAACGAAATATAAAAGTGGTGATGGATTTAGTCGTCAATCACACCTCAGATGAACATCCTTGGTTTATTTCAGCGAAATCATCCAAAAGCAGCCCATATCGTGACTTCTATATATGGCGCGATGCCAATGCTGACGGTTCACCACCCAACGATTTGGGCTCCATTTTTGGTGGTGGCGCGTGGGAGTGGGATGCAACTACAGAGCAGTATTACTTCCACCTGTTCTCTAAACGCCAGCCAGACCTGAACTGGGAGAATCCGAACGTTCAGCAAGCGGTTCACGACATGATGAACTGGTGGATAGAACAAGGTATTGGTGGTTTCCGCCTTGATGTTATTGACCTTATCGGCAAAGAGATCGACAAAAAAATCACGGGCAATGGCCCACGTTTGCACTCCCTATTACAGCAAATGAATCGAGCCACTTTTGGCGATAAAGATCTTCTCACCGTAGGTGAAACTTGGGGTGCGACACCGGAAATTGCAAAACTCTACAGCGCCCCAGAACGCAATGAGTTGTCGATGGTGTTTCAGTTTGAACACATCACGCTCACTTGGAAAGATGGCGACAAATGGCAGCCGATTCCGTTAAAACTCAGCGAGTTCAAACAGGTTTTAACCAAGTGGCAAGTCGAGCTAGAAAACCAAGGCTGGAACTCATTGTTTTGGAATAACCATGATTTACCGCGCGCAGTGTCCAAATATGGCGACGACGGTGAATATCGTGTCGAGTCAGCCAAGATGCTGGCAACAACACTGCATTTCTTAAAAGGAACGCCTTACATTTATCAGGGTGAAGAGCTGGGTATGACCAATGTAGAGTTCCATTCACTGGATGAGTACCAAGATATTGAGACGCTGAACTTCTACAAAGTACGTACCGAAGCGGGTGTATCCCATGAAGAGATGACGGCGGCGCTGCATGAAAACAGCCGCGACAATGCCCGCACTCCGATGCAGTGGAATGATCAAGAATATGCAGGGTTCAGCACGGTTAAGCCTTGGCTCAAAGTGAATCCAAACTATGTGGACATCAACGTTGAACAAGCGCTCGCAGACCGTGATTCCATTTTCTATCACTACCAAACGTTAATTCAGCTGCGAAAAACCATGCCAGTGATTGTGTACGGTCACTTCACGCCTGTATGTGAATCTCATGAAGCCGTGTTTGCCTATTTACGTGAAGATGAAGACGATAGAATTCTGGTGGTAAATAACTTCAGTAAAGAGCCTCAAACCCTCTCACTATCTGAAGTTGCAGGGCTAGATAGCGTTGAACACCTGATTAGTAACTACCCGCCAAGAAATAACCTCGACGGTGAACTGACACTGCTTCCGTTTGAATCGTTTGCCGTAAAACTGCAGCGATAGAACAAAACTGTAGTGATAAAACAGACAAAGGAGCATTACTGCTCCTTTGTCTTCAAATCGAATCCATATATTGGATTATTTGGCGTTCACCGCTTTCACAAACACTTCTTGAGCATCTTCAATACCCAGAGCTTTGGCTTCATCAAGTAGGCTTAGAGCTTTATTAATGTCATTGTCTGCCACTGCCTTTTGAATTGCGTTTAGGTAGAACGTTTTTGTCTCTGGCTGAGCTTCAATCACAACAGCTTTCGCTTTTACTGGTTCTGCAACTGCCGTTTTCGGGTTCGCTTTAAAAGGACGAAGTTTCAGTGTTTCCACCTCTAGCCCGAGTGTTCCACCAAGTTGATAAGTGTAGGTTGGGTCTACAACCATTGGCATAGCTTCGCCGAATTCTTTAGCTCTAACCTTTGCTGGGTGATCAACGGTAATTCGTTGCCCTAAAGTCTCAGCAGACGTGTAAACAATCATGTATGGCGTTTTCGCCGCGTCCACTCTGAAGCGAGTAACGTATTGAGTACGACTAAAAGCATCCGCCGCTTTAGTCTGGAATTCTTCTAATGAATATTGAGCTACGGGTTGAAATGCTTCGTTCAGCAATATGACTTCTGGAGCAAATACGGAGTCATTCACAAACTGACTAGACAATGTCAGCAAGATGTCTTGTGAACGGTCGCTAAAGCGAAAAGCCGCAAAATGACTGTTTCCAGATGGAAAACTGCCCACAGGAGAAGCCAAATCGATATCAAATTTAATATTCTCGTTGTCACCAAGCTGTGCAAAAGGGAACTGCGCATAGCTTGAACAGCAAATTTCAGTGTTCGTCGGGGGATCGATGTGCAATTGAGTCTGGGACTGAGTCGCACAACCAGTAAGTAGAGCACCTAAGGAAACAGCAAGTAAGGTTTTTGTTCTTGTCATTATTTTATCTCTCTATTGATTGCGCAAAAAGGCAGCCTAGGCTGCCTTCGCTAATGGTATCGGGTTAGAACCAGATTTCAGTGTGAACACCGATAACAGTTTCACTCTTACCATCTTTGATACCGATTTGTGAAGCACTCGCTTCATCATCAGCAGAAATGTAGCTTACGTAAGGTTTAATTTGTGGACGACCAAAGTAGTCTGCATTCACTGTAAACGCAGCAGCAACTTCTAGGTTTAGAATATCGCTTTCTACTGCATCGCCAGAACGACCCCAGTAACCGTCAGCACCTTCTTCATGTGCGTAAGAACCTGTCATTTCTAGACGTAGGTTGTCGTTCACTTTGTAAGAAGGGCGAACAGCAACAATATAACGTTTTAGGTCTTTCGCAGTAAATAGTTCATCTAACGCAGCGAAGTACGTCATTTCAGAACCCATTTGCCAGTTTTCAGAGATGTTAAGCACACCGTAAGAAGTGAAGAAAATTGATTCTTGGTTTTCGTCACCGCCAGACCAGCCACCGAAGTTCACACCACGGTTTTGAGCAACACCTTTACCGTATGCGATAGCTGTTTGAGTCCAACCATCTAGGCCATAGTAGCTAGAGTTCAAGGTAATTGCAGCGCCGAAGCCATCTTCTGCGTTGCTGTCCTTGTTCGCTTGCTCCATGTATTTGAAATCAAAGTCTAAGCTACCGATACCAGCGTCTACACCGTAGTAGTAGAAGTCATAAGAAGTCAGCGTTGTACGCTCTGCATCATGAGTAGCATTGCCCGCGTCTGGGTCTGCTACAACGATTGCGAAACCTGCAGTGTTACCCGCTAGTTTAGATTGAACACCAGCACCAACACCTGAAGACTGTTTCCAGAACTCACCAGAAAGCAGGCCTGCAGCACGGTTTAGGAAGCGTTGACCGCCCCAGATAGAAGTATCTTGACCTAGGAAGTCAAAACCACCGATTTCAACGAACGTCTCTTTAACTTCAAATTGTGCTTCGTCATTTTGTTTTTGACTACCAGAAGAGCTGTAAGCATAAGAGTTGCCGTTGCCGTACTCAGTACGTACGTTGAAGTTAGACCAAACGCCATTTTGGTGTTCAGTGTGCTTCTTAATTGAGAATTCTACTTGGTTGGTACTTTTACCGTGAGTACCTGCAGTTTTGTAGTCTGGCTTACCAAACTCAGTATCTACCGTTTCACCATTAACCATACGGAAGTTCATAGAAGCGTAACCGTGAACTTCCCAACCATCTGTAATAACTTCTGTTGGTTTTTTAACCTCTACGTTCATTGCACCTTCACCAGAAGTTACATCTAGTGCTACTTCGTTTTCAGCTAAAGCTTGGCCAGCGAAAAGAGCTGTTGCCACTGCGGCAGCAATTACACTTACTTTTTTCATTTTTAACTCCAAATAGGATTTTATTTTTAGTTCCTTAGTTCTCTTTCTACTTGGAGCCGAAAAGGCAGAAATCCGGCCAAAATAAAAAGAGGTAAGACGGGACAAGTCCCCAGTTGTTTCAACGCTATTTAGGTTAATCAAGTCGTATAGGGATGACTTCCTCCACCCTAAATTAATTTGAGGGGGATGATTAGGGAGGAGTTTTTTTCATGTATGGTGTTTTTAAAACGTTGATCACGCAATTTAGGGGGAGTAGTGATCGAAACCTTTCAGGTTATTGGAATACAAAATGCATTAGATCACTATTTGGCGATAAATTATTCATAAAACTGTAATGAAATTACAGAATATATTTTATTAAAGGGCGCTTGACCTAAGAGTCCCAAAGCTTTTTACTTAATTCAGTGGGTAACTTAACTCTAACTATAAGAACGTAACTTACGATGACTACTACAGCTTCTCGTCCGTATCCTTTAGGTGCAACACTTGATCCAAATGGATGCAACTTTTCTATCTATGCGCCTGCCAACGATGATTTGGTGCTTGCCTTGTTCAATTCTGATGGCAGTTACGAAACACACCCTTTGGAAGGAGAGTATGCTGGAATAAAGCACACCTACATGGCAGGCATCAAAGCAGGCCAACGGTATGGTTTTATCTCTCATGAAGACGACAACAGTTTATTGTACGTGTCAGACCCTTATGCCAAAGCGTTAGATGCTCCGCTTACTTATACTCCTCCATTTTCTGAAGAAGACAGCTTTGAGCTCGCGAAATGTATCGTCATAAGCGATGACTTCGATTGGCAAGATTCACACAAGCCTGCTATTTCCCGTGATGAAATGGTGCTGTTTGAAACGCACGTCAAAGGGCTAACTCAACGTCACCCAAATGTGGATGATACCGTTCGCGGAACCTATTTAGGCTTGATCAGCGAGCCAATGTTGCAGTTTTATCGCGATCAACATATCAACACCTTGCAACTGCTTCCAATTGCAGCTTGTATGCATGAACCTCATTTGTTGGATATGGGTAAAGTGAACTATTGGGGGTACAACCCTTTTGTGTTCATGGCACCCGATCCACGCTACGCCGTTAAAGATGCAGTAACCGAGTTAAAAACCGTCATAAGAGAATTGCATAAGCAAGGCATCCAAGTGATTTTAGATGTGGTGTACAACCATACCGCAGAAGGTGGGCAAGACGGTCCAGTATTCAATCTCAAAGCGCTCGATCCAAACTATTACCTGAGACACGGTTCTCATTACGCCAATTTCACTGGATGCGGTAATACCGTTGACCTCTCTTATCAGCCCTCGTTAAACCTTGTGATGGATACCCTTCGTTACTGGGTAAACGAGTACAAAGTCGATGGCTTCCGTTTTGATTTAGCGGCAACGCTAGGTCGTCGAGGTGATGATTTCAGCAGCGATGCCGCTTTCTTCAAAGCTGTGGCTCAAGACCCAATACTGAGAGAAGTGAAGTTGATTGCTGAACCTTGGGATATTGGTCCTAACGGCTACCAAGTCGGTAATTTCCCTTTTGGCTGGAACGAAACCAACGACAAACTGCGCGACATTACCCGCAGCTTTTGGCGTGGAGATCAGGGCTATCTAAAAGAATTTGCAACTCGTCTTATGGGCTCACGAGATCTCTACAGCGCAGCTAACTGGCCATATAAGCTAACCGTCAACTACATTACTTACCACGATGGTTACACCCTTCAGGATCTGGTGTCATACAAGCACAAACACAATGAAGCCAACGGTGAACAAAACCGCGATGGCCACGGTGATAACCGTTCTGATAACTATGGTGAAGAAGGTGAAACAGATAACCTCGTGATTCAGGCAACCCGTGAGCGCCAAAAGCGTAACTTCATGGCAAGCCTGCTGTTTGCGTTTGGTATACCGCATATTCTCACCGCAGATGTGTTATCCCATACCCAGAAGGGTAACAACAATGCTTATTGTCAGGATAACGAAATCAGTTGGATAAACTGGGAGAACACCGAACGCAAAGGCATCTTCAAAGAGTGGCTCGCTCAAATGGTTGCCGCTCGTCAAACCTATATGGTTCCGTTTATTCGTGCCTTCAGTGGTGACGAACGCAACTTCAATCGTATCTTCTGGCGACGAGTAGACGGTGGGCTGATGGAGCATGATGACTGGAACAGAGTCAGTGCGGTAGCCCTACACATGGGCATCGGTGAAGATGAACAAGAGATGCTGTATTTGATCAATCAAACCAATGCTCCGGCAAGATTTAAACTGCCTCATGATCGCGGTCAGGACTGGAAAATTATCTGTGACACTAACCTGTGCCATATCCAGCCAGGTCACGCTGAAGGAGAAATACTGCAACTTCCATCTTCAATGGCGATTCTTCATTTCCAACCGAAGAAGAAATGCAAATCCTAGGTCGTTCAAACCAATCGATGTGAACGATCACAAAGTAATGATCAAATGCTCGTGAACAATAGATATCGCAGTAAACAAAACGGGAGAGCCAATAGCTCTCCCGTTTTTATCTTGCTTATCATTCAGCGGAATAACCACCGTTAATGGCTTTAGCAAAGGTTTTTTCAATGATTGCTTCATAAACGTCAACCAAGGTAGCGGAAATCTCCGAACTCAGATCAAACAACTTAGCCTGATACTCTTCTGTATGTTTATGCTCGGTCAAATATTGTTCCAGCTGTGTCATACACTCATTCAAGTCTGGATGGTAATCCGAATACACGTCACTCACTTTCACCAGTCTTGAATAGAGAACATTCGCTTGTTTAGCGAGTAGTGCCGGTTTTAAGTTCATGTTCATTGCCATGATGCTTAATCGATACTGAGTCAACGCTTCAATACCAGACATCACCGCTTGCCACTGATCATTGTATTCTCCTGCTAACTCCAGCTTGTCGGCTTTATCAAGAGAGATAAGGATCTGGCTATCGATCTGAAAAATCAGTTGGCGAATCACTTTACCGTGCACCACCAAATTGTTCGAAATCGAGCGATTCTTGTAGCTACTGGTTAATTGGGACAGCTTGTTTTTCAGTGCGATTCTTTCGATAGAATTACCAACGTAACGGTCACTCGCTAGCTTGGTATTTGCTTTCGTCATCTCCTCATCCAGAGCCGCAATTTTCTCTACAACCTCTTGTTGATGATTAAAAAGAAATTGGTGAGTGAGCGATCGATGCTGTCTGACCATATCAATCATATCCAGCAACTTGGTAACTGAAGCCTGATGCTTTAGCAAACTACGACGTGAACCTTTTGAAACTAATGTAGAAACTTCACCGACCAAACCAAGAATAAAGTTATTGCCAATCATTTCCATGTCACTGATCTCCTGCATACCTGTCTATAGCAAGGAATTGCATAAGCAGTGCCAACTGTTAACTTGTTGATATCAATAGATTTACACTTATGTGAACTTAACAGTCTTGCACAAAAATGTGACCAAACGCACTTTTTTGGTGATTTTGTGATCAGAGTGGAATTATTTTATTACGTAGAAATAGTCAACTTTGAGAATTAGCTTAGGCTGCTTTGAGCCTTGCCCAAAACAACTTCTGTGTCATCTTTCTGTCCTAATTTATTGGCTACCTTAGCTCAACAGTCATGAACTTACTGTTCGGATCCGGTTTGTAGTCCGCAAATGGTTCGCAATAATTAAAGCCAAACTTCTCATATAAGTTTCGTGCAGCAAGGAAGTACTCTTCCGAGCCAGTTTCTAAACTCACACGTTGATACCCACGTTCCGTTGATACGTTTAAAGCATGTTGCAGTAGCTGAGTCGCTACCCCTGATTTTCTGGCGTGGCGTGAGGTACGCATCGACTTCAACTCAGCGTGTGATTCGTCCAGCTGCTTTATCGCCACACACCCCATTAACTGCCCATCCCGCCAGCCGCTAAAGAAAGTGATCTCGGAAGATTTGAGCGCGTTAACATCGAGAGCATGCACACTCTCAGGTGGAGAAGTGGCGTACATATCTGCTAAATGCTCTTCCAAGAGTCCTATAACTGCTCCGCCTTCTAGGCTATCGATAATGATGTCCATATCTTAATTGTCCGTCTTATATGTGAATGAATACTATTCCTTGAAGTTTTTGGTTATATCGAATATTTCCACCAACTTAAAGGTTTTGTTTTCATACTCATATTTGATTACGCAGCAGTTCGGGATAGGTCCTTTCAGTACATCATCTAAGTCGTGCCATAGGGACAAAAAGTGTTTACATGCACCTGAATGCGACACCGCCAGAACCGTGTTATTACCTTCTTGCTCCATGATTTCAATGCAAGTTTTCAGCACGCGATCTTTTAATTGCTGGCGAGACTCACCACCAAACTGCAAATAGTGTGTTTCACGAGCTTCGTAACTTGGATGCAGATCTTCACTCTCACCTTCATAAGTGCCGAAGTTCATCTCTTTCAACCCTTTAAGACGAGTTAAAGGCATTCTGTTGCGGGTCACGATTTCAGCGGTATCGCTGGCGCGTTCAGTAGAAGAGCTGTAGAGGCGATCGAGTTCAATATTGTCAAAAAACTTGGCGGCAAGTTCTGCCTGACGAATCCCCTTTTCAGTTAGTGGTGAATCACACCAACCTTGGATTTTTCTTCTCACATTAAACAGCGTCTCACCGTGACGCATCATATAAAAGGTTTTAGTCATTGAGAGCCATTTGTTTCAATCTTAAAAAGCAATACGCCATTATAAACAGATATGAAACCAATGTAGATCTTTTAGAAACAGACAACAGTTTGTGCTCGGACTCACGAAACAAGGCCAATAATTGAGATTTAGGAACGCTTCAGATAATGCCACTTATAATTAGTTTATCTAATAAATAAGGTTGGGCGTTGAAATGGCTAGCATATTACACAACCCATTAAACAATATAGAAAACTCGCTGACGGACAGGCTTAAAGATCTACATGACCGGATACTAGAACGCTCACCAGGAGTGTGCCGTATTGCCTGCGCACTTTATGATCAGCAGACCGACCTTCTGAAAACCTTTATTAACAGTACTAATTCAGGGCACGCCATTAGTCGTTATGAATTTCCGCTGAGTAAAAGCTATCAATTGCAAAAACTGAGAGAGAGTGGTTCGTGCCGAGTTATCGACAAAATTGAAGAAGAGATTGGCACAGGAACCGCCCACTCTGATTGGCTTCTCGAACAGAAATATCGCTCCTCCTTTACCATACCAATGATGACAGACAACCATTTCATTGGTTTTATTTTTATCGACAGTGAAGTAGAAGGTTACTTTGACGAGCAGGTTCAAAGAGATCTGGTACTACTGACCAAACTGATTACCCTAACTATCGTCAGTGAGATATCAACGGTTCAGGCTTTGTTAGCCACAGCTCAGGCTGCGAGAGACTTCGCTCACCTGCGGGATTTCGAAACTGGCATGCATCTGAACCGAATGGCACTGCTGTCACGCATGATAGCGAAATCGATCGCCGATCAATTTCAGTTCACCGATGAGTTTATCGAGCATCTCTATTTGTTTAGTCCATTGCACGATATCGGAAAGATAGGAATTCCCGACAAAATACTGCTCAAACCCGGCAAGCTCACTGAAGAAGAGTTTGAAATTATGAAAGGCCATGTCGATAAAGGGATCAAAATCATCTCTAAAGTATTGGATGACTATCAGCTCTCCCACCTCAGCGATTCACAGTTAATGCTCAACATTGTGGCAGGCCACCATGAATACCTTAATGGCACAGGTTATCCGAAAGGTTTGGTGGGCGATGAAATTCCGATAGAAGCGCGAATTGTCACCGTGGCAGACATATTTGATGCACTTACCAGTAAACGCCCTTACAAGGAACCTATGTCAATTGAAGAGTCCATTAAAGAACTGCAAAAAATGGTAGAGATTGGCAAACTTGATCCTGTTTGTGTTAACGCACTGACTGAAAACATCGATCAAGCTGCCGATATCGTTACCCGATTTAGAGACGATTAGTTTCTTCTCTATAAACCTGGACTTAGAGAGTATGGCTGCGGGCTGGAAGAAATACTTCGCCCAACATACAACGAACACTACCTCCACCGATGCTTTCAATGGTTTCAACATTGAAAGGCAGTAGCTTACCGTGGCTGGAAAGCTGAGTTCGTTGCGCCGGAGAAAATGACTCATAAGCAGACCGAGACATCGCAATAATCTTGTCACCATTGACCGTTTCGAGTTGCAAAATGTTGCCGCAAAACCGGTTCATCTGCTCCAGTGAAATGGAAATCACCTGTTTGTCTTTCGCCAGCGACTTCAGCACAAAGCGGCGCTCGTATTCAGGGATCACTTCATCACATATTACGCAGAAGCTTTCGCCAATCGCCATCATCACATTGGTGTGATAAATCGGCTGTCCTGAAGGCAAAGCGGTTTGAAACGAAACCACACGCTCGTAGCCAATGCGTTGAGCATAATCTTCAAGAACTTCACGATCACAACGCTGGGAAAGTGCAGCATAAATGGTACGGTTGATATGATCGATCACCATAACACCAGTGCTTTCCAGATACGCATGTTGCTTTTGGTATTCCACCAGCGAATCTTGGCGAGCGATGGTGCGACCAGCAAAAGAAAGTTGCTGAATCAACTCATCTGAACGAACCTCATACTGGCGATTAGTACAAGCCATTGGAAAGGTATAGAAAGCACCGTCAGTGGTGGTACTGAACCAGTTATTTGGGAACACCGCATCCGGTGTCGCCACATCGCCCAACGGATAATCAAATACAACGACCTGAACACCTTCTTGGCGTAACTTGGTGACCATTTGATTGAATTCAGCCATTGCATGTTGAGTGATTTGTTCATCAGACAAGGCAGATTGATTCTGAAATTCGTTGTCTTGAGCCGTCTCCGCATTGAACTTAAACTCTTTTGGCGGGACCATAACAACACAGTTGGCATTCTGCACAACACCTGAGTGACGTTGGGATAAATTTTGCGCTTGTAGCATGGGTTGAAACACATCCGTTTGTTCAGCAATGTTTTGAATTGTAAACAGTTTGTTATAATAACTTTCACTGAATTTTGGCTAACAAATGCAAGCAAACCTTCTCATTTACTGCCGTTTCAATTTATATCAGTAAATATTACTGACTATTTTTTAGCTGAGCGGCATATATGCATTTTTTATGCAACAAGTGTAGATAGTATTCAATTTAATGAATGATTACCTAATGAGCAGCAGCGTTTTATACTGGCGGATATTTGTACTCTGAATAACCTCGGTTTAGAGATATACTGCTGAACATAAAGCATTCAATTGCATATTTTCGTTGTCGCACAGTAAGCAACGAGAAAATTATCCCGCTTTCGCATCACAACGACTTCTGCCTATCTGTGATGTGGTGAATGAATAACAATAAGGATCTTCAATGTATAAGAAATTTGAAAGCTTCACCGAAGCGTTTCCTCAAAAGGAGCCAGACAGGCCACCCAATACACTCTTAGCATTCTGCCTGCACTACACAAAAGGCTTTGAAAAACCGCTGATTTTATTGGCGTTAATGAGTACCACCATCGCCATAATTGAAGTCTCACTGTTTGGCTTTATGGGTCAGTTAGTCGATTGGTTATCAGGTAGCAACCCAGAAACATTTTTGGCGGACAACAAAGATACTCTGATGGGGTTATCCGTACTTATTTTGGTTGTGATGCCTATTTTGATCGGCTTCTATTCGTTGGTGATACATCAGACCATGCTGGGCAACTATCCGATGTCGATACGTTGGCTGGCACACCGTTACCTGCTGAAACAGAGCTTATCTTTTTATCAGGACGAGTTTTCTGGCCGTATAGCGACCAAAGTGATGCAAACCTCACTGGCGATCCGAGAAACCGTGATGAAAACGTTGGATGTGTTTGTTTACGTCACCGTTTATTTTACCGCGATGGTTGTCATGCTGGCTCAGGCAGACTGGCGTTTAATGCTGCCGATGCTGATTTGGCTGGCCGCGTATGTCGCTATTCAGCTCTATTTTGTGCCGCAACTTAAAACGGTCTCTTCTGAACAAGCCGATGCTCGCTCGCAAATGACTGGGCGCATTGTCGATAGCTACACCAACATCGCCACTGTGAAGCTGTTTTCGCATAGCAAACGCGAAACCGAATACGCAGAAGAAGGCATGGGCAGTTTTCTTGATACCGTGTATCGACAAATGCGTTTAGTCACTGGCTTTAACGTTTGTGTAGAGCTTGCCAACTACATTCTGGTGTTCGTGATTTCCGCTATGTCTATCTACCTATGGATGCAAAGTGCAATATCAGTGGGCTCAATTGCGATTGCGATTGCACTGGCTCTGCGTATTAACGGTATGTCGAAATGGATCATGTGGGAAGTTGGCGGCCTGTTTGAAAACATGGGTACTGTAGTTGATGGCATGCAGATGCTGTCTAAACCAATTGATATCCAAGATGACAAAGACGCCAAAGATCTGGTGGTTACTCAAGGTGCAATTGAATTTAACGATGTCAGCTTCCACTACGGCGAGAACAAAGGTGTGATTGATCACCTTAATCTGCATATCAAAGCAGGCGAAAAAGTCGGCTTGGTGGGACGTTCTGGCGCGGGTAAATCAACCTTAGTGAATCTGCTTCTGCGCTTCCATGATGTGGAGAGCGGCGAGATTAAAATTGATGGTCAGAATATTTCTAAAGTCACTCAAGATTCTCTGCGTAGCGCTATTGGTATGGTCACGCAAGATACCTCATTGCTGCACCGTTCAATTCGCGACAACATCTTGTACAGCAGACCAGATGCAACCGAAGAAGATCTGCTCAAAGCGACCAAACAAGCGCATGCTCATGAGTTTATTACTGACCTGACCGACCCACATGGCAACGTCGGCTACGATGCTCAAGTTGGCGAGCGCGGTGTGAAACTGTCGGGTGGTCAACGCCAGCGTATCGCTATTTCACGAGTATTACTTAAAGATGCGCCACTGCTGGTATTGGATGAAGCGACCTCTGCACTGGATTCAGAAGTGGAAGCCGCCATTCAGGAAAGTTTGCTTGAGCTGATGCACGGTAAAACGGTAATTGCGATTGCCCACCGTCTATCAACGATTGCCGCTATGGACAGGCTTATTGTTTTAGATGACGGAAAGATCATTGAGCAAGGTACGCACCATGAACTTATCGAGCAAGACGGCATCTACGCTCATCTTTGGGCTCATCAGACTGGCGGTTTTATCGGTTGTGATGAACTTGAAGAAGAGAACGTTGCTTGAAGCCGCAGCCTCACTAAGCAAAACAAAATAGCGAATAACAACTAAAGTTAAAGAGCCAACCACACAGGAGCCATCCTATAAAGGTTGGCTCTTCTCTTTTCACTGTGGTGAATTTCTCTTAAAATTCCGCCAACTTCTGTTTCAACATAATGAATTTCATCAATCATGAATAAAAGTCTTATCACCAACCTTATCTCTCTCGTGCTATTGGCTTTGGGTTACACCACTCAGAATCAATTTGCTCTGTACGCAGGTCTGTTCGCTTTTTCGGGCGCAATTACCAACTGGCTAGCCATCCATATGTTGTTTGAGAAAGTACCCGGTTTATATGGTTCAGGTGTTATTCCAGCGCGATTTGAAGCATTTAAAAATGCAATTAAGACCTTGATGATGGAGCAGTTTTTTACCGACACCAATATTGACCGCTTCCTGAATCAAGAGCTCAGTGGCAAACAACCACTCGACTTAACACCGATTATCGCCAAAGTCGACTTCAACCCAAGCTTTGACAAGTTAGTGGATGTGATCGCGAACTCTCAATTTGGCGGTATGCTGGCAATGTTTGGAGGCACTGAAGCACTTCAGCCAATGAAGCAACCATTTGTTGAGAAGATGCAAGAATCAATGGTGGAAATTAGTCAGAGTGAATCGGTAAAAAATGCCCTTAAAGAACAGCTAGAATCACCGGCAATGTTAGATGAAATCAAAACCAATATTGAAGGAATTATTGACCAACGCTTGAGCGAGTTAACGCCTCAGTTGGTTAAAGAGATGGTGCAGAAAATGATTAAAGAACACCTAGGCTGGCTGGTTGTTTGGGGCGGTATATTCGGTGGTGTGATTGGCCTTGTGTCTACCTTCATAGCGTAGTCTGACTAAATAACCGAAACCTATCAAAGAAAAATCCCAAGCAAGCTGAGCTTCTTGGGATTTTTTATTTCAATCATTCACTATTTTTTTAAAGGCAGTTGCTTTAAGCGCCAATCCTTTAAGCACCGATGACGCCGCCATCTTCACGCGTAATCATCATGATGGTTGAACGAGGCTTAGAAGAACCACCCGCAGGGAAGTTCGACGCTTGTAACTCTTCACCCGGATGCTGAACGCCAATAAACATGGTTTTCTGGTCTGGAGAGAAGGTTAACCCTGTAATTTCACAAGCTACTGGACCAGTTAAGAAGCGGTGGATTTCGCCAGTGATTGGGTCGCCACACAACATCTGGTTGTTACCCTGCCCTGCAAACTCGCCCTTGTTTGAATAGTTACCATCGGTTTGAATCCACAGACGACCTGCTTTATCAAAACCAATACCATCAGGGCTGTTGAACATATTGTTGGCATTGATGTTTTCACTGCCTGCGTACAAGTTACCTTGGTTTACTGTTGGGTTACCCGCAATCAGGTATAGATCCCATGCAAACATCTCTGCGGTGTGGTCGCCTTTTACTGGCATCCAACGAACAATCTGACCGTAGTTGTTTTTCTCACGCGGGTTAGGACCACCCACTGGCTGACCTTCTTTACCACGGTTCTTGTTGTTGGTCAGAGTACAGAATACGTATTCGTTATTTGGATGTACCGCTACCCATTCAGGGCGATCCATAGTCGTGGCGCCCACTTGTGTTGCGGCGCGACGAGCAAAAATCAGCACTTCCGCTTGGCTGTTAAACCCGTTTTCAGGCGTTAAGCCGTTTTTGCCGAAAGTCAGTTCTAGCCAACGACCTTGACCTTTCAGCGCTTTGTCTTCCATATCGAACTGAGCAACATACAAGGTGCCTTCTTCAAGCAAATTGCGGTTCGCTGCATCATCACCTTTCTGGTATTTGTTCTTCGATACAAATCGGTACAGATGCTCACCACGCTCGTCGTCACCTAAATACACCACAACGTGGTTGTCTTTGTTAATGGTTAACGCCGCATTTTCATGTTTGAAACGACCAAGAGCAGAACGCTTAAGAGGCGTTGAGTTCGGATCATTCGGGTCAATTTCCACTACCCAACCGTGGCGGTTTGGCTCGTTCGGGTTTTTCGTTACGTCAAAACGTTCGTCGAATTTATGCCACTGGTAATCACTTGGCTTAGCAGAAATGCCGTAACGTTTTTGGTCAGCATTAACACTGCCTTCAGTATTCGCACCGAAGAAGCTGTTGAAGTTCTCTTCACACGTTAGGTAAGTACCCCAAGGCGTTTGACCATTTGCACAGTTGTTAAACGTCCCTTTTGGCATAGTACCCGATGGATCGGCCGCCGTTTTTAACAGTTCATGACCTGCTGCCGGACCCGTCATCTTCATTTGTGTATTGGCGGTAATACGGCGGTTACGTTTGCCGTTACGGTCAATCATCCACTGACCATCTTTACGTACGATTTCGACAATGGTGTTACCTACTGCCGCCTGTGCTTTCAGCACATCGTCAGCAGCCATATTCTTGCCTTGGTGATCAAACAAATACTCGTAGTTGGTGTATTCGTTGTTGATTGCTAGAACTGCGCGATCATCGCTGATCGGGAACAAGCTCATACCATCAGTGTTGTCACCAAATTGAAGCGCCTGAGCGGCAGACTCTTGTTTTCCACTCGGATCAAAGTCAGGAGCATTTGGGAAAATTGGGTCACCCCACGAAATGAGCGGTGTTGCTTTGTAGCCTTTAGGAACAACAACCGTATCAGCGGTTGAGGCTGGCACTGGCTCAAAATTCAATAGTGACGATGTCGGTTTTGCTGCAACCGCTTTTGCCACTGGATTAAGCGCTAAAAAAGCACCCGCACTCACTGCTGCTGTTCCAGTTAGGAAACCACGGCGAGACAATCTCGCTTCGATCATTTCACTGAACTGAGAATCTTGCTCATCACGATTCCACATTGGAGACTCCTTGACTTTACTAGTTATAGTTATTGCATCATTGCAACTTAGATTTCTAAGATTCAGGAGCTTATCTTTCAAATGTGACTAAAAGGTGAATGTAATGTTTCTAACTAATGACAGCAGTATAAAAATTTGAGAGCCCTATCCGTTCACATTTCCTGTCTATTCCTTATACTCAACAGCAGTAACCACATTTTTATTACCGTTATTTTCTGTTACTGAAGCTGTTGCGGCATGAGCAACGTTTATTCGTTTCCATTACATAGTTGTTTATCTATGAATCATCTATGCGAATGGAGACTTATTTACTAACCACAAACCCGTAACGCCCAGTCATTAGAAAGCTTTCTACGATTGTTTATAGCAATGCTAATTAGAAAAAAATCAGTAGAAACTCTGCATCGTCATCCTAAACCCATGACTACAGAGCAAGCGGAAAAAGAAACGACACAACAATGAGAACAGAAACCAAGGGCCTGACCTTAATTCATTAACAGGCCAACTTCCTCCTATGGGAGTTAATGAGGGTATTATGAACGTGGTTATCAATGGAGTTTCCTATGCCTATGAGGCAGGGAAAACCGTATTTCAATTTATTCAATCTACTGGGATTGAAGTCCCTAGCCTATGCGCGGCCAGTCATCAGCAACAAAAACAACCTTGCGGACTCTGTGTGGTCGACATTGACGGAGTCGGTATCGTTCGTTCTTGTGAACAAGAACTGACACCGAACATGCGTATTCAAACCCACACAGAAACTTTGCAGCAACTTCGCCATCAGGCTCTGAAACGCATTTTGTCTGACCACAATGCCGACTGTGAAGCACCTTGCCAAATCGCGTGCCCTGCACATGTGGATATTCAAACTTATTTGCACCACATCGCCCAAGGCGAACCGCAAAAAGCTATCGAAGTAATTAAAAAGCACCTGCCACTTCCTGCCTCCATTGGTCGTGTGTGCCCTGCGTTTTGTGAAGCGGAATGTCGCCGGAGTGTCGTCGATGAACCTGTCGCGATACGCCATTTAAAACGTCATGCAGCAGACATTGATCTGGAAGCAACGCCGTATCAAGCAGACATTCAGCCAAGTAACGGTAAGAAAGTGGCAATTGTCGGCGCAGGTCCCGGTGGATTAGCGTGCGGCTACTATTTGAGCTTATTGGGTTTTGCGACCACTGTGTATGAAGAGATGCCGAAAGCAGGCGGCTGGTTACGTTACGGTATTCCTGAATATCGCTTACCAAAAGATGTGCTCGACAAAGAAATTGAACTGCTCACCCAAACGGGCATGCAAATTCACTGCAATCAAAAGATTGGTGAGAATTACACGCTGGCACAACTGGAACACGATTACGACGCAGTTTGCCTTGCGATTGGGGCAAGTCTGGCAGTGAGCAGTCCCTATCCCGGCAGTGAGTTAGCAGGCTGTTATCTGGGCGTCGATTACCTCAAAGATGCCGCAACAGAACGAAAACTGAAAACAGGTAAGCGAGTGGCGATTATCGGTGGTGGTAATACCGCCATCGACTGCGCCCGTACCGCATTGCGACTTGGCGCTAAAGTAACGCTGATTTATCGTCGCACCATGGCAGAAATGCCAGCAGAAGAGTATGAAATTGAAGAAGCCAAAAACGAAGGTGTGGCATTCCAGTTTCTAGCCAATCCAGTAGAAAACCTCGCCGATAAAAACGGACATGTGCGGGCGGTCAAACTCGAAAAGATGATGTTAGGTAAACCAGACTCATCCGGCCGCAGGCAACCGATTCCAACGGGTGACATTGTCGAGATGAAATTTGATACTGTCATCTCAGCCATTTCACAACGCTCAGATACGGTGATCATTGCAGGTGCTGACCTACCACTAACTCGTCGCGGTACAGCTGATGTCACCGAAGATACCATGCACCATGCGCGAAATGTGTTTTCAATTGGTGATTTCCGCCGAGGACCAGCCACAGCGATCGAAGCCATAGCCGACGGAAAACGCGCTGCGGAAGCCATTGCAGAAAAACTGCTGCTCGGTGGTATTGCGCCTAAACCTCATCAATTCAGAAGCAGAAAAGAACCATCACTCAGTCGAGTTAAGCAACTCGAATATCGTTTAGAGGCGGTGAAACGCAGAATCCAGTTCCCGCATTTACCAGAGTCAGAATCGACCACCAGCTTTAACGAAGTAGAACTCGATGCGGGTATTGAAGCGTCAATGCAAGAAGCTCAACGCTGTCTGGAATGTGGCTGCCAAGCAAGCACCCAGTGCGATCTGCGAGATTACGCCAGTGAGTATCAAGTCAAAACGGAAGAAGTCGATTGTGCATCGGGTAAACATCGTTTCCCAGTGGACAAAAGCAGTGAGTTCATTGTGTTTGATGCGAACCGTTGTATCAGTTGTGGCTTGTGCGTACAAACTTGCCAAGAAGACACACAGCATGGCGTCCTCCAATTTACACAAGGTTCACTGCGTCCTCATTTCGCAAACGGCGAATCAATGGGCGGTTCAAGCTGCGTGCAGTGTGGCGCTTGTGTTCAGGTTTGCCCAACGGGTGCACTTGCAGACAAACGCGACAAGTCTTACTCCCGAGTGGAAATACTCAAACCCGTAAAAACCGTCTGCACCTACTGTGGCGTAGGTTGTAACGTCGTGCTGTATGTGGATGAAAAAGACAACAAAGTTCGTTATGTCGAAGGCGATAAAAACTCGCCAGTCAACCAAGGTATGCTGTGTGTGAAAGGCCGTTTTGGCTTCGACTTCATTCATAGCCCAGAACGCCTAACTCAGCCTTTAATTCGTCAAAATGGTAAGTTAGTACCCACTTCTTGGGAGAGTGCGATTGAAACTATCGCTAAACGCTTTACTGAGATTAAACAGAAATACGACAGTAATGCGCTTGGTGGCTTCTCATCCGCGAAAACCACCAACCAAGATAACTATCTGTTCCAGAAGCTGATTCGTCGCGAGTTTGGCACCAATAACGTTGATCACTGTGCAAGGCTTTGTCATGCCTCTACGGTTACTGGTCTGGAAGCATCAATTGGTAGCGGTGCGATGACCAATGATATTGCCAGCATTCAGCACTCGGATGTGATTTTTGTGATCGGTTCAGATACGACATCGGCGCACCCAATCATTGCCTCACACCTCAAACACGCAGTAAGTCGCGGTGCAAAACTGATTGTGGCAGACCCGAAACGTATCGGCATGGCAGATATCGCAACCCTGCATGTTCAACAACGTCCGGGTACAGACGTAATGCTACTCAACGGTATCATGCAGCAAATCATCCAGAATGCTTGGTATGACAAAGATTACATTCGCGAGCGTGTTGACGGCTTTGAAGACTTGATGATGGAAGTGATGTCCGATGCTTACTTACCGGAAAAAGTTGAACTCGTCACAGGTGTCAAAGCACAAGACATTAAGCGAATGGCAGAGATGATCGGTACAGCCAAAGTGACCGCCGTCTATTACGCTATGGGTATTACCCAGCACACCACAGGGCACGATAACGTTCGCTCCATCGCCAACTTACAAATGCTGTGTGGCAACATTGGTGTTGAAGGTGGCGGTATCAATCCATTACGCGGTCAATCCAATGTTCAAGGCGCTTGCGACATGGGAGCCTTGCCAACGGATTACCCAGGTTATCAGAAAGTGTTGAGCCCGCTGGTACAAACCAAATTTGCTAAAGCATGGCAAGCTGAACACCTATCCACTGAAAATGGTTTAACCCTAACAGAGATGATTGATGCCGCGCATCGTAAAGAGCTTCGCGGTTTGTACGTTATGGGTGAAAACCCTGTACTCAGTGATCCGAACCAAGCCCATGTGATTGAAGCGCTTAAAGCGCTCGATTTTCTGGTGGTGCAAGATATCTTCTTATCGGAAACAGCCGAGCTTGCCGATGTGGTGCTGCCTTCGGCGTCTTTTGCAGAAAAACGCGGGCACTTTACCAATACTGAGCGACGTGTTCAGGCACTTTCACCTGCGATTAAATCACCGGGCGCAGCGAAACAGGACTGGTGGATCATCACTCAGATTGCCAATGCAATGGGTGGCAACTGGCACTATCAAAACATTGAACAAATCAATGCTGAGATATGCGAAGTGACACCGCAATACGCAGGCATCACATGGGAGAAAGTGGGCAGCCAAGGTGTGCAATGGCCGTGTAATGACCAATCACCAAACGGTACACGCATCATGCACCAAAGCACATTCAAACGTGGTCGTGGTGAGATGGTAGCAGTGCCTTTCATCTATGCTGCTGAAATGCCAGACGAGAATTACCCGTTAATTTTGACCACAGGGCGCTTGCTGGAGCAGTTCCATACTGGAACCATGACTCGTAAAACCCAAGGGCTGGACAAACTCGCAGGACCAAGAATCATGATCAGCGTTCAGGATGCAGAAAAACTGGGTATCAAAAACAGTGAAATGGTACGCCTATGCTCTCGCCGAGGCATTATCGAAGCGCCAGCTTTTGTCACCAAACGAATGCAAGAAGGTGTGGTCTTTGTTCCGTTCCATTTTGCGGAAGCTCCCGCTAACAGACTGACATCTGAAGCAAGAGACCCTTATGCCAAAATACCGGAGTTCAAGGTTTCAGCGGTAAGGTTAGAAAAATTAGGTTTAACTAATAAAAAGATATCGAAAGTAGCTTTGAAAGAATAATCTGTGTCTATACTTAGTGTGGAAACAACCTCCATCAACTGGCTCTAAAAAGCAAAAACCACTCTTTCACTAGAGTGGTTTTTTTCATCTGCCGTTTCAGTTGCTAATGTTGCAGTCGCTAATTAAGCAGCATGAATAATATCCGGAGAGAGCGAACAAAGCTCATCAACAATCTCTTTGGTTTGTTTTGAGTAGATCAACTTATCTTTCGAACCGACCAACTGAACCATCTTCACTTTTTTGGACAAAATCGCATGTCTTAAAATACGCAGAACCATCTGATTATCGAGAACTTCATCATCGGACAAACCAGTACTTGGCACCAATGACGCCAAATCGATATTGACCACCAGTTGATCGCAGTGATCCATAAAGTGGTTAAGCTGGTTTTTCAACTGTGTGCGATGACGAAAGCTGCATTCGTCGGAGCTTAGCCAATCACAACCGAGATCCTCGGCATACTCTAATACTTGAGAAGCAGTACGCTTGAGGTCTGCGCCAATAAAGAAAGCTCGGGTATTTTGAAAACGCGACAACATGAAGTGAAACGCAGAACCCAATGTTGGCTCAAGCGATTGCTTAAGTTCAAATCCGTGACCAATATGAATCACGCCAATCTCTTCGTTATCCAACGCCAGTACTGGCATCGCTTTAAGGATCAGCTCATGGCAGTTTGCCAAAGCCACAGGCACAGAGCACAACGCAAAGTGTCGGCTGAGCAACTCTTGATAAGCGACATCCTGATGGTCTTGAACCACGAAATGGCCAGCATCACTGTAGTTAAGATTAGATTGCTGTTTGTAAAGCCACTCTGAAGACAATTCCAAACTCTGTTGAGCAAATTCAAACTCTACCTGTGTCATAGGCTTAACACGTTCACAAACGGTTAGAAAAGTGAACGGAGAGAATGTATGCACCGAACTGCGGTTCATACGGTAACGTTTGAATAAACTCAACATGATGATTACCTCTCTGGTGGCAACGCGCGAGCGGCCTGTAACACATGCAAAATGATTCGCTGTTTATTAGCGTCAACGCGATGGGCTGGAGCCATAACTGTAATCGCGCCAATCAATTTGCTTCCTTTCATCACCGGAGCACTGATCCCAGAAACGCCCGGATCAATCTCAGAAGTACTCACGGCATATCCTCGTTGCCGAATTTTCTCCAACTCAACTTGCCACTTGTCCAATTGCTCTTCTTGCCCGAAGTGTCGCAATATCTTTTCACAACGCTGAGTTGGCATAAAAGCCAGCATAGCTTTGGATGAGGCGCCACGAAGCAGGGGTTGACTTTGACCCTGGACGTAGCTGCATCGGAGCGCCTGCATACTTTCTTTCTGGATGACACACAGTGCTCTGTAACCTACCGGCACCATGAATGCAGCCATTTCACCTGTCTGTTTTTGCAAGCGTGTTAACACCGCATCAACTTCGTCTAAATTGTGTTGGCTGGTCTCGTAACTATGCATTAACAGCAAAGCAGCCGGACCGATGATCAAGGTTTTGTCGTATGGACTTTCCTCAATCAAACTCCACTCTTTCAGCAACTTTAAGTGTCGGTAAAGACTACTCAAAGGGACTTGCAATTGTTCACTCAGCGTTTTCGCTGAAACAGGTTCACTATTCACCGCCACTTGCATTAATAGCTGGAGTGACTTTTCGTTGACCTGATTCGTAGACAGTTTTAATTCATTCATGGGATTGTTTTAGCCTTTATCAGTAAACGCCTCAAACTCAAATTCTTATATATCGAGAATCCCACCCAAATTAAAGCATTATATTCTCACTGAGTGAGAATGTTGTAAAATAAATGCAGATTTATAATCAATCGCAATTCTTATGTTACTCACAGATGATGACTTGCATTTCCCGCCATCTATCGGCACCCTCTATATCCTTCCTATTTGAATGTACAGCGATGCCAGCGGCGTTCCTCGTTATTGGTTCTGCTGTTACTGCAAGTAGTTTGCGTATTTCCGCAAGTTGGCTTCAAGGACAAACAAAATGAAATTAATCAAACCACTCTCGTATATTCTCGCCCTCGCTTTTAGCGCGTCAGCGGCCGCTAAAGTCACCATCGAAGTTCCTAGCTCTGTTGATTTACTTGTTGTGAATGGTGCAAAACCAGAAACGTCTGGAAGTTTGTTCTCTTCAACCAAAAGCGTTGAACTGGAAGATGGACAAAATCAGATCGTATTCCGTTTTGAACCCTATTTTACAGAAGGTGATGACCGTGTAGGCGTGGCGAGCGATGTTGTGATCGCTAAATTTACTGCACAAGATAAAGAATTGGTTTTCTCATTGCCTGAGTATCGCGATGCCAAAATGGCGCAAGAAAAGATTAAATCTTTTGACTGGTCTTTGGTGGATAAAAGTGGCTCAGCAATCAGCATTGACCAAGATCGTTTAATCAAAGAAGGTATGCAGCTCGGCCGCAATTTCTATCAAGAAACCAAAGAATACAACCAAACAGGTGCCGTGGCTTCTATTGCTGATAAAAGTGCTGCTTCAATGGCTATCAGCCAGCCAATAGCCGCAGATTCGACAGCGGAAGAAATGCTGCACTTCTGGTACAACAAAGCTGACGCAGAAACTAAAGCACGCTTTAAAGAATACGTTAAGGGGCACTAACCCAACCAGGCGAGCTCTCTTGAATAGAGAGCTCGTAATACTCTTTCTCGTTCTTCACCAATACATCCAACACTTTGCTGTCCAATCGCCCGCAGCTCACTTCGTGAGACATAATTTGCATCACTTCTTCAAGGGTCATCCTTCCTCGGTAAGGCCGCGCTTGAGTTAAAGCCTGAAACACATCTGCTACCGCAATGATACGTGAGGGCAAATCAATTTCTGCGCCTTGCAAACCTCTCGGGTATCCCGAACCATCTAAACGCTCATGGTGATTCGCCGCCCATTCACAAACAGCAGACTGTCCAAACATCATTTGCAATGTATAGCGTGAATCCGTTGAATGACGCTGAATACAGAGGTATTCACTCTCATTGAGTTTACCCGGTTTATGTAGGATATCCTCCGGCGTGTGTAGCTTGCCAATATCGTGTACTAGCCCTGTTAAATACAGCGCTTTTTGCATCTCAGAACTAAGCCCCAACTGCCGAGCCAAACTGTGACAAATCTCGGCGACTTTCTGAGAGTGATAAAAAGTGAACTGGCTCTTCGCATCGACGATATTTGCCATCAGCATTGCAATCGCCACTACATCGCCTACTTCTAACTTTTGCTCGAAAAATGGCGTTGAAGGTAGACTTTGGCTCAATGCTTCGATGTGATGATACTCCATCGAGAACCAGATGAATTCTTTGCTCAACAGGCTTTGCATTTGACGCACCAAATCCCTCTCAAACAAGGTGCCACTGAGCCGCCCAATTTCAAGACACACTTCATTACGAGCTTCCTGAGTGACATTGCTGAACTCATCTCTTGGGTAGAGCTCTTTAAGATAATCGACCCGGTCGGCGAGAAATATCAGCGCAGCAAAACGCTTATCTCTGTCTGGGATATCAATGTGCTTTAACTCTTCCCAAGGGGTATGGTGGTACAAGATAGTATCGGCAAAAAGAGCCAATGGTGGGCATTGAGAAAGGAGTTCGTATCCTCGCACACAGTGCTGACGAACATTGTCGGGCTGCATATTCTCAAGCAAATTATAGAAATCACGTTTTTGCGCGACACCGCAGTCATGAATTAAGCCAAGTGAGAATACCAACTGGCACTCTTCTTCACTCCATTCCATCGCTTTAGCACAAGCGTAGGCCATGTAGCCTACACGATGACCGTGATTGATATCATCAATACCAATTGAATCTAGCGCTCTCGCGATACAAAAGAATGTTTGCCTTAAGTTAACATGCCACTCTATTTTGACAGGACTCATCATATGCAGCTCGTTTCTACTGTTTCAGTTGAATACTACAACCCTAATGAAAATATAGTAGAACAATGGCTAGTGGTTAAACTTAGGTTCGATCACTTTTCACCAACTGTTAAGGCTGGCACATAATCGATAATTTCGTCCTGTTCGCCAATAGATAGCTGATAACACTCGTGAGAGTGGCGTTCCAGACACTCAAAAATTTCTCTATCTAACTGATTATTATCAACGAGTGAACGAACTATCCCCAAAGCTTCTTCCAACGGCATTCCCGCTCGGTAAGGTCGTGATTGAGTGAGAGCTTGAAACACGTCCGAAACAGCAATAATCCGGCTTGGCCTATCGAGTTGATCTGCCATTTTACCTAACGGATAGCCCGAACCATCCAAACGTTCATGGTGGTTGGATGCCCATTCGAGAATACGCTGAGAGCGGAAAATAGCTTGCAGGATAAAGCGTGTGTCCGTGGCATGGCTCTTAATGCAGGTATACTCTTCGGAAGTCAGCTTACCTGCTTTGTGCAATACTGGATCCGGCGTATAAAGTTTTCCGATATCGTGCACTAATCCTGTCAGATACAACATCTTCTGCACTTTAGGAGAATACCCAAGCTGCTTAGAGATGAACTGAGCCAGCTGAGCCACTTTCAACGAATGCTGGAAAGTGAAAGAGCTTTTTGCATCAACAATTTTTGCAAAAAATTCAGCGATCTCTATGGTGCCATCCAAATCGACGCGGCCAGAAAAAAACGGCACAGGCTGCATTCGAAAGTACATTTCCTCAATGTACCTTGGCTTCATTGCAAACCAGAAATCGTCTTTATCCACCAGCTCCGTCATGTGCTGGACCATATTCGGTTCAAACACAGTATCTGCATGATGGATCAGCTCATCACAAATCGCTTTTTTCTCGACAGCGGAAAGATTACCAAATTTGTCTTTCTTATGAAGACGGTAGAGATGATCTAAACGGTTGGCTAAAAAGATCAGAGAAGCCAGTTGTTTATCGGTATCGGATAACGGCAGATTTCTCAACTCTTGCCAAGGAGTATGGTGGTATAAAATTGGCGTGGCAAAACAAGACAACGGCTGACACTCTTTCAGCAACATATAGCCTTTTTCACAATGACGGGAAAAACTGCCTGTTAAACAGTGTGGGAACAGAGGTAAAAGATTAGTCGATTGTGTGCCACCACAGTCATGCATTAGCCCTATTGAAAAAGCTAACTGAGCCTGTTCTTCATCCCACCCCATAAACACCGCACATCGATAGGCAATATATGCCACGTTGTAGCCATGGTAAGGGACTTCATGCTCAATTGCGTCTAACGCTTGAGCAATACCTAACAAAGCCTGACGCAAATTGACTCTTGCATCGTCACCTGACATATCCATACGAAAACTAGCAATCTCACCTAAACTATAAGGCTAGAAAATATAAATGAATGTCATACTTTTGTCCTTGATATAATCAGGGATATCGACGGATCACTTAAAAAATGTGACCCATAATTTTCGCAGAATGACATCTTGTTAGATTTGAAAACGGGATGGATTTTAATTCGTGATCGAAATCCAACTTGGTGCATATTGTAAATGTCTGCTGTTGACTAAGTTTTAAGTAGCTAAGGAGGGTAAGGAACTGGCATTCTTTACCCTTGAAAGCCTGCCATTAAGCATTGGCAGCAGCGAAACTCTGACAGTTCTTTGGACACACTTTTGAACAAGCTTCGCAGCCAATGCAATCTGCTGCATTTTTCAGCGTCATGACCATCATCACTTCATCGTCGTCAAAATAATCGTCGTCTTCATCAATATCTTCGTTTTCCACCAGATCAAACACATCTCTTGAACAAACCTTGTAGCAGCGTCCACAGCCGATACAGTTTTGTTTGTCGATGGCCTGAATGAATTGCGGTACCCATTCATCACCGCCTTGGGTATAACCTACTCTATTGCTCACCATTCTCTTCCTTGTTGATATTTAAACATTCCTGTTCATGGCTTATAACGTCAGCCATTGTTACGTCAGCTATTGTTTTCAAATTTCAGTGCCGTTACCACTCTTCATCCATCAGTTGAGATAAACGTTGCTGACTGTTTTCCGCCGTCTGCACACCTTCACGTTGCTTCATTGCCCTAGCCAACCAGCCAGAAGGACCTTGCTGCAACTCTTGTTGCATTTCCGACAAGAGCTGATGAATGTCGTACCCTTCGCGCACTTTGATTGGCTGAATGTTTTGCTCAATCAACTGCCTTATTGCGGCTGCTCCACACGCGTTACAGAACACCGCAGAACACTCCGCAAGGTCATTGATTCGGCTTGGTAGTTTGTCGTGAACACGATCCGATACTGAATATTCAATCGCTTCAATCAAATGCCAGTCTTGTTCGCAGATTCCATAGATCAACATTCCCAACGAACTGCCAAAGTGCTGATCAACGGTCTGTCTATCATGGGTTGCAAAGGCAACTTTCACTTTGAAGCTGCTGGCATCTGGGCTCGGTTCGACGTGCAATCTGCGTTTGT
Organism: Vibrio sp. Hal054; assembly: GCF_037162405.1. Classification (NCBI taxonomy): domain Bacteria; kingdom Pseudomonadati; phylum Pseudomonadota; class Gammaproteobacteria; order Vibrionales; family Vibrionaceae; genus Vibrio; species Vibrio sp. Hal054. The sequence goes on from NZ_JARLUT010000002.1 coordinate 1,040,437, forward strand.
TTATGCTCATCGCGCCTCCTTAGAATCAAATCCAGCCATCTCGTTTTGCATGACTTCATGAGCTTCAAAGCGGTAAGCGCTGATATGAACAGGGACTTCATCTTTGTGATTACGTAATAGCAAATTGGCTAATGCAAACAGGCGCTCACGAATCCCCTCATAGCCAAACTGACGTATGTCCATATTTCCATACTGATCGTGGCAAGGATAACCAGCACGCAAAACCGGAACACGAGGCTCACACATCTGCGCAGCATGAGTGTTACTGATCACCGCTTTCAGATGTGAGTTGTTCAGATCAATCGCAGAGAGGTCGCCTATCACAATGTCATCCGCTTCGATATCCGATAGATGAGGCGCATCAATCGAGGTGATCAGTTGAGAAATTCGGCCACCAACGGAGAGAAGCAATTCGGCGTAACCTTTGGCAAGGTCGGGTTCTAGCGCAATCACATACTCTTCTCGACTGAGCAGAAAATGAGTATCTAACATTGCATCTTGCACCCGTTGTCTGGCTCTAGTCATCCAACTCGGTACATCGTGTCCACTGATGCGGGATAACGTCATCACGAGGTCATCCACCACATCCATATTCATACCCATGCCAAACGACTGATAAGGAATGTCAAAACGCTGCTTGAGCCATTGGGCAAGATCAAGCAAACCATCGCCCAGCACCAAAGTCATGATGCTGTCAGACATCAATTCCACTTCCATCACTGACGTACCACCAGTGCTGGTTGCGTTGTATTCCGCTTCGTCCAAATGTCCATCAAGTGACTGTGATAAATCAGGTACGACAACCGCATCAAGCCCAAACGCTTCGACATATTGCTTGATGGTTTCAATGTCAGCTGCCGTCATCCCCAATGAACAAAGCACATTGACCTGTTGACGCTGACGAGGACGCAAGGTGGGAGGCTGAACAAGCTGCTTCACTACGCTCCGAACTGCTTCGCAAAAACCGGTTTGCATTGAGCCAACAAAATCCGGCGTTGCCATTGAGACAATGCGGGTATTAGAGAACTGAGGATGGTTATGCTTGAAATCCGCAATCACTCGAAACACATCACAGCCTTGCATCTCTGTCAGACCTGTCGTCATGACCGCAATAAGCTCTGGGCTTTGCTTTTCACACAGCAGTTGCAAAGCTTCGCTGAGGTTATCATCGCCACCCATCACCGCTGAGACTTGGTCAATAGCGGTATTTTGCAGAGGGATGGGCTCGCGCAAATGCTGAATCAAATAGACTTTGGCAAAAGCACTGCATCCTTGAGCGCCGTGCATTAACGGAATAGAACGATGAAAACCGAGTGATGCCAGAGTTGCCCCCGTTGCAGGGCTGGTTTTCAAAGGCTGAGAAACCAAAGGAGAATTCACTTTTCTTACTTTCGCATTTCTTTCAGTCACCATTTGAGTATCCTTACTTGGCATTCACAACAGCATTGTTTGAGGACAAGCTAGACGATGATGTTTGCAACGACCAAGGCGCATCACTGCGAACTTTTGACCAAATCGGCGCTTCTAAAGTGCGACAAAGTTCCTGAGCAAGGGTGATCATGCCTTTATACCCAGCATAGGCATGTTCACGCTCTTGGTTGATGTCCAAAAATGGCAGGCGCGCTTTTAACGCGGTGTACATGTTGCGGCCACCTGCAATCATGATGTCAGCGTTGTAACGATGATAGGTATCGAGAAGCAGTGAAGCTCCGCCTTCATCAAGCATTAGCGCCTCTTCTCCCATGATATCCATAATGCGTTTCTTATCTGACTGAGTGGATTTACGCGTGCCTGTTGCAACACATTCCACACCAAGCTCTTTTAGCGCACTAACGACCGACCAGGATTTTACCCCACCGGTATAAAGCAGCGCTTTTTTACCGTTGAGGCGCTCAACATAAGGCTTTAATGCTTCTCGAGTTTGGTCTTCTTCTCGGGCAATTAAAGCCTCCGTCTCTTCGATTAAACGCTCATCTTTGATTAAACGAGCAAATGAACGCAGCGCTGCCGATGTATCTTCAATGCCGTAAAAGCTGCCTTCAAACCAAGGTATATGCCATTTTTCTTCTAGTTTACGGGCAACGTTGACTTGTGCTCGGGCGCAAACCACCATTGCGGCATCGGCGCGATGCATGGTTTGAATTTGATGAAATTGAGTGTCACCAGCTAGGCAACACAACACTCTCAAACCCAGCTGTTCAAACAACGGAGATACATGCCAAAACTCGCCAGCGATGTTGTATTCACCAATCAATACGATGTCGTGCACATGACGTGTCGCGTCATGCTTCATCAACGGTTTCGCTGGTGGCTCTGCACTGCCGATGACGCGCTCAAATATCACATTGCCCGCAATACGGTTGCCAAGATTTTTATTGCCATAGAAACCAGCGGCATCAACAGGAATGACAGGTATGTTCCAGCGATCTTTCGCCAACTGACATATCGCTTCAATGTCGTTGCCCTCTAGAGCAGGAACACAGGTCATGTAGACAAACACGGCGGGCGGAGCGTGTTTTTCTATCAACTGTTTGATCGCATGAAGCAGTCGCTTCTCCGCGCGCCCCATAATCACGTCCTGCTCGTTCAGATCCGTGGTGAAACCATAACGAAAGAGATTTGTACCTGTTGCCCGTGTTCCTCGATTGTTCCAACTGTTTCCGGCACAGCCAATCGGACCGTGGACAATATGTCCAACATCGGCAATCGGCAACAAACTGATTTGCGCACCGTCGAAAGTACAACCACCAGCCGTGGCACCCGGTTTGGAGCGGCTGCAACCACTCTTGCTGCCTGAGTTATGCTCACAGGCAGGTTCATCTTGTAATAGCTTGATTTCGGACTGCTTCATGGTGCCTCCAACTGGCTACATCTGACGATGTGGTTACATTCAATCCCTGAATGTCGTATTAATCAGTGGAATTGCAATTAGAGAGCCAAAAATAACTTATTGATAAATTGAGTTTATTTAGGAGATGGAATGAACAATTGTCGTAAAACGGACAAAGCCAAACAGAAGGTGCGACAAAAAAGAAATAAACATGCACCTTTGGCTATGCTACCGTAAATTCGATTTTTAACTTGATGGAGATAGAGGATGAGCGGCAGTTGGGCTAACGTCTTTCCGTACTTTGCTGGAGCGTTGAAGATAATTGTATTAGGCATTGGCGGTTACTTAGCGATTAAGTGGCACTTTGATGAAGAAGCAAGAGTGAGAGAAGAAGAAGGCGTTGTATTTGATAGATCAGGCTACATGAAAAAGATGGCGATGATACTAGCCTTTCTCGTCACTCTAGTGATCGTAGTGATTTATGCGACTGACTGGCTGCTCTACTGACGGGCTCTATTGCTAACATCTATGCTTGGCAATTTCCAATCGTTCAATCAAAACGTCACCTCCTCGAACACACGCATGAAGAACACAAGGTGAAACGGACAAGGAGGTTGTGATGAAACGATCCCACGCTTCACTCATCGCGAAGCGCAATCACAAGACCACTGCATGCGGCTAAATCAAAGGTCAATGAACTACAACCTGATAAGCTGTGCGAGACTAAATGAAGATCAAAGTGGTTCGCTTCAAGATACGCTTCACGAGTTCCCATCTCCTGCTCAAAACAAAGAGTAAAACGCAGTTCAGGATAGCTTAATTTCAAGCTATCCAACGTTTGCTGATTGATGTCGGACTGTGCCTCAAGCTTGGCAATAATGTCCGACAATACTACGGGAGAAAGATGCGCAAGCTGCATTGGTGCAGATGCATCTATAACTACATCATTCATAGCTCTCCTCCAGCTCCCATTCTCCACACTCAACGACATCCTTTTTGAAACCAAGGATTCGTTTCACCCAAGGTGGTGGATTGGTTGCGATCACTTGCGAGAGATCCTTTAGCACTACAGAAGCCTCTGCAGGCGCAGTTTTTTTGATGGGATGGATATTGGCGCGAGTAACGCGCGCAGCGGCAGGCCCGCCAATCGAAAGCGTAAACAGCATATGGCAATCGCGGATTCTATCCAGCATTGCAATGGCTCGCTCCTCGCCTGTTTTCTCGGTCGGCATTTCACGCACGTCAACCAGTTGATGCTGGGTTGCATTGACTTCATAAATCAGAACACGCAAACACGAACCGTAATGCCCATTGACCATCTCGCCTTGGTTGGATGTCAACGCCACGCGCAGTTTTGGCCCGGAGAGAGGCATTTGCGAAGCGACTTCTGGCGCAGAAACATCACTGATTTCTGGATTACAAAGCACATGCAAAGCGTTGGAAACGTCTTTGCGTGTTGGTCCTGAACCTAATGAACCAACCATTAAACGAAAAGCCTTCGGAGACAAACCGACTAACTTCGTTTCAGTCAGAGGCTCACCAAGGTGCTGAATCAACAGCCCCAATAGTGAGCGCAGTTCGATATTGGGCAACGACTTAGACGCTAAAGCAATGCGTATCGCCGCTTGGTCGGAAATGGTATTGTCCATCATCATATCGTCCTCCTAAATCACGCGGCTTGTAGTCGTCTGGCTTTTACTGTGATAGGCAACTTAGGTTTTGTTGCCATTGGGTCAATGTGATAGATCGCCCCGTTGGCTAAACGCACTTCGCCACCCCATTTGCTGTCGCTATCAAACTCAAAGTAAGTGATCGCTTCTTCTAAGTCTTTCTTCGGTAAGTAAAGTGAAAGTGCACCATTTTCGTTGTACTGAATCATTACATTCGCCATAACCTTTCCCTCTGTTAGGCTGATAAAGAAAGGCCGACAGAACACTCCGTCGGCCATTGTCACTAGCGAACCAAGTCAAAACCAAGGTCAGTTTTGCCTAAGTCGCTTGTTTCACGATCCAGCTTCGCCAGAACCTCGTTCACCAAAGTGGTTAAGATGGTCATTGCACCTTCATAGCCGAGAGTAGACTGGCGATGAAGATGATGGCGGTCGAAAATTGGGAAACCGATACGAACTAGAGGTACTTCAAACTCAGGACCTTTCGCTTTGGTATCACGTTCGATGAACTTACCGTATGAGTTACCAATCAATAGATCCGGTTTGTCAGTAAACATCAGGGAACGTAAGTGCCATAAGTCTTTACCCATGAACACTTCTGCGTTTTGACCATATGGCGTTTCAGCAAGCTGAGCTTCCATTTGTTTGCGCCAACGCTTCGCACCGTTGTTACAAAGCACATGCTTAATTTCGCAACCAAGCTCGGTTAGGAACTTACACATACCCAATAGGTAGTCAGGATCACCGTACAGTGAAACTGTCACGCCGTGCAGCCAAGTGTGGGAGTCAGTCATCATATCCACAAGACGACCACGCTCTTTGGTGATTGACTCAGGAATAGGCTTACCTGTCACTTCTGATACTTTCATGATGAAATTATCTGTCCACTCCAATCCCATAGGGATATTCAGTGCTGGCACGTCTTGTTTCCAAGTACCTTCAATGAATTTCTTGGTTTTCACAAGTTGATCAGGTTGAAGTAAGAAAGTGGCTTTGGAATTCGGTGCATCTTTAACTTCTTCGATTGGCGTACCGCCTGAATACATACGGTATTCACCGTCTGCTGGGGTATCCAATACTTCTGATGGATCGCAAAGGAAAGAGTATTCCACCTTCATTTCGTCCAACATACGACGAATGACGCGGTAGTTACCAAGATAGGTTTCGAACCCCGGAACAATGTTAATTTTGCCATTGCTTCCAGCCACTTTGCCTTCCATTCCATTAATGGTGAAATAGCGCAGAATGCCCTCGAACATGTTATCCCAGCCAGTCACATGGCTACCCACAAACGAAGGTGTGTGCGCAAATGGAACCGGTAAATCCGCTGGAATATGTTCATTGTGTTTGGCGTTATTGATGAAAGCATTTAAGTCGTCACCGATAACTTCCGCCATACAAGTGGTAGAAACGGCTATCATTTCAGGTTTGTACAAGGCGTAGGCGTTTTTAAGTCCGTCAAACATGTTCTCCTGCCCACCGAATACCGCTGCGTCTTCTGTCATTGAGTCAGAAACACACGCAATTGGTTCTTTAAAGTGGCGGTTGAAATAAGAACGGAAGTAAGCCACACAACCTTGTGAACCGTGCACGTAAGGGAGTGTTTTTTCGAAACCGAGAGAACACAAAACGCTACCGAGTGGCTGACACGCTTTCGCTGGGTCAATCGTAATGTGTTTACGAGCAAAGTTAATCTCTTGGTATTCTTTCGTTGTTGTCCATTCAAAGGTTTCGCGAACCTTCTTAGCATCAACGGCATTTTCAAAAGTTGCGCGCTTGTTGGCCATCAACTCTTGATACTCTGGTTGCTGAAATAGCGCATAACCAGTTTTAATGTCTTCAACTTTTTGAGTCATGAGTATTCTCCTACCGTGCCACTAATCTGTGAACGCCGGCTCGGGTTACATTAATTGGAAATCCTTCCAACTCACTTTAAGCAGATTTAGCTAACGCTTCGTCTGATGCTTCTTCCAACCAAGGTGCTTTCATGCTCTTCCAGCATGGGTTGTTCAGCGTTAAATCCATGTCGCGTGCGAAGATAGCGAAACCATCAACACCGTGATAAGGACCGGAATAATCCCAGCTGTGCATTTGGCGGAATGGATAGCCCATTTTCTGGAAGACATATTTCTCTTTCACACCAGAACCGATTAAATCTGGGTTCAAGCGTTTAACGAACTCTTCCAACTCGTAGGCACTGGCATCATCGAATAGCAAGGTTGAATCTTTGACATCTGGCGTGGTTTTCACGTAGTCATCGTTATGAGCAAACTCATAACCCGCACCGACGATTTCCATACCCAAATCTTCGTACGCACCAATGATGTGACGAGGACGCAAACCACCGACATAAAGCATCACAGTCTTGCCTTCTAGGCGTGGGCGATATTTATCAATCACCGCTTGCCATTGCTGACGGTATTTCGCGATCACTTCTTCAGTCTGCTGCTTAATTTTGTCGTCAAAGAATGCGGCAATTTTACGCATAGACTCTTCGATCTTGGTTGGACCGAATAGGTTGTACTCCACCCAAGGAATGCCGTTTTTCTCTTCCATGTAACGCACGATGTAATTCATTGAGCGATAACAGTGAACAAGGTTTAACGCCACTTTAGGTGTATTTTTCATCTCAGGTAATGTGCCGTCGCCTGACCATTGAGCCACAACGCGCAGCCCCATATCTTCGAGGATGATGCGAGAAGACCAAGCATCGCCACCGATGTTGTAGTCACCGATGATGGCCACATCGTAAGGTGTGGATTCGACAGTGCTCTCTTGTGCGGCATCCAACACATAGTCGCGAATAGTATCGTTCGCGATATGGTGACCCAATGATTGGGAGACGCCGCGGAAACCTTCACAACGAACAGGAACAATGGTTTTGCCCGTTTCAGCACTCTTTGTTTTCGCTACCGCTTCAATATCGTCACCAATCAAACCAACCGGACACTCTGATTGAATCGAGATACCTTTAGATAGCGGGAACAATGACTCAATCTCATCAATAGCGGCAGAGAGTTTTTTGTCGCCACCGAATACGATGTCACGCTCTTGGAAGTCAGTGGTAAAGTTCAACGTACCAAAAGAGTCAACACCCGTTGTACCTGAGTAGTAGTTACGACGACCCGCACGAGAGTACTGACCACAGCCGATAGGGCCATGAGAAATGTGAATCATATCTTTCACAGGTCCCCACACTACCCCTTTTGAACCTGCATACGCACAACCACGAACCGTCATAACACCTGGCAGTGTTTTACGGTTTGAAGTGATACAAGTGCCTTCAGCAGAGATATCACTGATCGCAATATGCTTCTTGCGATCTTCACGCGCTTTCTCAGGATAGACATCCAAAACTTCATCTATCAGCGCCTGTTTTTGTTCTTTGTTCATAGACATAAGTGAATCCTCATTGTCTTTAAGCAAATAAGAAGAATCAGTGCTTAACTTACGCTGTTAGCTCTGCCGCTGTTTTACCTATGATGGTTTCGTCTTCTTCTTCAAGAATGCCGAATTCCATCAATAGCTCTTCCAGCTCATCCATGGTGACTGGCGTTGGAATCACAAACATTTGGTTGTTGATGATCTTGCTTGCAAGAGCACGATACTCGTCCGCTTGTTTACATGTTGGGTCATATTCGATAACCGTCATACGGCGGATTTCAGCACGTTGTACGATGTTGTCACGAGGTACAAAGTGAATCATCTGCGTACCGATTTTGTCAGCCAGCGCCATGATGAGTTCATCTTCACGGTCTGTGTTACGTGAGTTACAAATCAGCCCTGCTAGACGCACACTACCTGTCGCTGCATATTTGCAGATACCTTTAGAGATGTTGTTTGCAGCGTACATTGCCATCATCTCACCAGAACATACGATGTAGATTTCTTGCGCTTTGTTTTCGCGAATTGGCATCGCGAAACCACCACACACAACGTCACCCAATACGTCGTAGAAAACGAAATCTAAATCTTCTTCATACGCACCTTCTTCTTCGAGGAAGTTGATTGCTGTGATAACACCGCGACCAGCACAACCTACGCCTGGCTCAGGGCCGCCTGATTCCACACAGCGAACATCGCCATAACCGACTTTCAATACATCTTCTAGTTCGATGTCTTCAACCGTACCGGCTTCCGCTGCCATTTCCATGATGGTGTTTTGTGCTTTTGAGTGCAGGATGAGACGAGTTGAGTCCGCTTTCGGGTCACAACCGATAATCATTACTTTCTTACCCGCTTCAGCCAACGCTGCCACTAAGTTCTGAGTGGTAGTGGACTTGCCGATGCCGCCTTTTCCGTAAATTGCACATTGACGAATTGCCATGGTCTATCTCCTTGTTAAATTAGACTCACGGTCGTTATTGCGAGATCTGTACCATCAGAAATTCAGCTATTTTTCATGCAGTTAGCTCTTGGTGTGAGAAGCAACAATCAAACATTGTCTGCTTTGCAACAAGCCTTTGTCGGCTGATTGTAGGAGGGATTAACGGTGAGAATGATTGGTTAGCGAAGTGGCTATCGAGAGTCGATTAAAATGAAAAAGGCGCATAAGCGCCTTTATAAATGAGGTAGTTAGAACTAGAGCGTAGAACTAGCGAATTAAGAAACGATTGAGCAGATACAGAATCGATTTACGATGGCTCAATATCCATGAACTGCGTGGTAACTTACTCCACGAACGCACCACCGTTTTAGCATGGGTAAAGGTCTTGAAGCCTTCAATCCCATGATAATGTCCCATACCTGAATCTCCGATACCACCAAATGGCGCAGAATCAGCAGCTACATGCATCAAAGTATCATTAATACACACTCCGCCACTGTGCGTGTGCTTGAGAACATATTCAGCAATATCGTTATCATCAGTCATGAGATAGAGCGCTAACGGACGAGCGTGGGAGTTCACTCTCTCAATTGCCTCTTCAATGGTTTTATAACTAATCACAGGCAAAATTGGACCGAAGATTTCGTTTTGCATTAGCCACATATCGTCAGTGACATTAGTGACTAGACTTGGCGCCATCTGCGTTGCTTTCAGTTCAACCGACTGCTTTACAGTGTAAATCTGCGCGCCTTTCTGTTTGGCATCTTCAAGATAGCTTTGCAGACGTTCTAACTGCGCTTGATTGATGATACCCGCACAATCCAATACACCGTGTTTGTTGATAAAACGTTTAGCAAAACGCTTCAAATACAACTCAACAAACTGCTCAACCTTGTCGGCGGGCAACATCACGTAATCTGGTGCAATACATATCTGCCCTGAGTTAATCGCTTTGCCTTGCATGATGTTGTCGATGCTACGAACCAAGTCTGCATCCGGTGCGATAATTGTCGGCGATTTTCCACCCAGTTCCAGAGTGACAGGCGTTAAATTTTTTGCCGCCGATTGTGCGACGATTTTGCCCACCGGAGTTGAGCCAGTGAAAAGCAGATGATCGAAAGGCAAAGAGCTGAATGCTGCTGCTATGGTTAAGTCCCCTTCCACACACACCGCAATATCACCCAAAGAACTGATGATTCTCGTCAGCACCTTGTTGGTTGCAGGCGTGTATTCACTGAACTTAATCATCGCTTGGTTACCTGCCGCGATAGCAGTAACAAGCGGAGACAAGCTCAGCATTGCAGGAAAGTTCCAAGGAACCACGATTCCGACTACACCTAAGGGTTGATAGTGCACTTGCACTTTCGATGGCAAAACCAATAACCCCGCATGACGGCGCGATGGTTTCATCCACTTTTTAAGATTCTTTAGGGTGTACTTAATCTGGTTGATAACAGGCAGTACATCACAGAAGGTGCTGTCAAAATGCGGACGGAAACCGAAGTCTTCACTGAGCGCTTCCACGAGCGCTTTTTTCTCTTTTAACAGTGCAGCTTTCAACGCTGAAAGGCGTTGCAGTCTCTGATCGAAACTGGGTGACGGGTCATTGGCGTATTGAAGGCGAAGACGGCTGTATTGCGCATGCAGTACTTCTAGCTCAGTCACTTGTAATTTTTGCCACTGAGCTTCTACAGCGGATACTCGATTCATATTATCTCCTACCAGACAACGTTATAACGTGGAAAGAAGTTCTGGGTTAATGCCAAAGCTTGTCTTGTGTTCTTCAATCACAAACTCACTTCTTGTCTGAATCACGCCCGGCAGTGTACCTAATCGTCCGGACATAAACGCTTGGTACGCTTTCATGTCTTTGACGCGAACTTTAATCATGGTATCGAAGTCCCCCGACAAAGAATAGCAAGATTCAATTTCAGGGATATCTTCCACTGCGCGAGCAAAGCGTTCAAAAATAGAGAAGCAGGTTTGGTCTAAACGAATATGAATAAATACCTGTACATCCAAGCCTAACTTTTCTGGATTTAACTCAGCGTGGTAGCCTTTGATGTAGCCTTCTTTTTCTAGTCGCTTAACTCGGTCAGAACAAGGCGATGTAGTAAGGTTCACTAACTTCGCCAGTTCAACCACTGGCAGTCTGCCTTTAGTATGTAATATGCGCAGGATTTGTTGATCCACACGGTCTAGATTCATAGCTCAATACTTTTTCAAGAGTCATTGCGCCATACAATACTGACTAATAAGGGCAGGATGAACCTCATCATTATGTGTTGTGAGCATAGTCACAATCAAAAACAAAGGGCATCAGATGATGCCCTTTATTGAGAAGAAAATTCTTAGTTTCATTTGTAGTCTGCGATAGAAGGCTACACCTTAACGGTATTAGAACCTGAGTATTTGTTACTTGTCACTACCAGCTTATGATTGCATTCACGACAGAACATTTGTTGTTCCATCGGGTAGTAATGTTCGCCGTTAAAAAGCTTTGAAAGAAAAGCATGTACAGCTTGCCAACCAGATTCCGATTCCGTAGAACAACGTCTCATAACAACTTTATGCTGTGTGGTTTTACGGCAACAGTTACAAAACGCTTCTGGCATAACGGGATCCTCTCTAATTGGCTAAAATGAAAACTCGACGTTTATTTAATCACTTTCGAGCAAACACTCAAACATTTCATTTAAATGTGTGATAAAGATCTAAAACATCCTACATACACTCTAAGTAAATTCTGCTAGCAAACGGTTTTAACATAGACAAAAAAACCCCACAGCGTGGGGTTTTCAGAGAAACAGTGAACTTTTAACCTAGTCTAGGTCAATCAATTGCTTCTTGTATGTTTGATGCTGAGATTTCACCGCTTGTTCAGGTTCACCTGTCAGTAGGCTCACAGCCACAATTGCGATTGTAGATAGAATGATTCCCGGTACGATTTCGTACACGTCATACCAACCGCCAGACAGTTGTTTCCACACTACGATAGTGACACCACCAACGATGATACCAGCCAGAGCACCATTACGGTTCATGCGAGACCAGTACAGACTCAGTACTAGTGCAGGACCAAATGCCGCGCCGAAACCAGCCCAAGCGTAAGAAACTAGACCTAATACTGAGCTATCTGGAGTCATTGCCAAGATAAGTGCAATAACAGATAGGATGATTACCGCTAGGCGACCTACTCGTACAATCTCTTCTGAGCTTGCGTCAGTCTTGAAGACCTGTTTGTAGAAGTCTTCAGCCAGAGCAGAAGAAGAAACCAGTAACTGAGAGTCCGCTGTACTCATGATTGCCGCCAGAATCGCTGCCAGAAGAATACCAGCAATAACCGGATGGAACAGAGCATTCACAAGTAGCATGAAGATTTTCTCGCCATCTTCAAGTTGCAGAGTGCCGTGGTTAGTTACATATACCAAACCAACGAAGCCTACTAACAACGCGCCAAACATTGACAAACCCGTCCACAAAACAGCGATACGGCGTGCAGTGGTTAGATCTTTGTTTGAACGTGAAGCTTTGAAACGAGCCAAAATATGTGGCTGACCAAAGTAACCCAGACCCCATGCAACCAGAGAAATGATCGCGATAGCAGACAGTGGTTTGCCGTCAATACCATTCCAAAGAGTAAGAAGTTCAGGGTTAATTGCCGTTAGCTCTGCATCCAGCTTACCAAAACCACCGTCAAGCGCAGCGAAAGGCACAATAAGAAGCGCCGCTGCCATTAGAAGACCTTGCACTAAGTCAGTCCAAGATACCGCTAAGAAGCCACCAAACAATGTGTAAGAAACCACACAGATTGTTCCGATAACAACCGCGATGGTGTAATCAATACCAAATACAGTTTCAAACAATTTACCACCAGCCACTAGGCCTGAACTGGTATAGAAAAGGAAGAATAGAAGGATAAAGAAGGCTGAAATTGTTTGAATTAGCTTAGATTTGTCATTAAAGCGACGCGATAAGAATTCAGGCAGTGTAAGTGCATCTGTCGTTACGCTGTATGTACGTAGACGTTTTGCCACGAGCAACCAGTTAGCCCAAGTACCGACTAACAAGCCACCAGCTAACCAGAAAGCTTCAAAACCCGCTGCGTATGCATAGCCAGGTAGGCCAAGTAACAACCATCCGCTCATATCAGATGCACCCGCCGAAAGCGCTGCAGGCCATGGACCTAAAGATCGGCCACCGAGGAAATAATCCGATGAACTTTTCGTTCGCTGATATGCGTAAACACCAATCGCCAACATCAGAATGAGGTAGACGATAAAGGTGGTCGTAATAGCAAAGCTATTTTCCATTGTGTAAGTCCTCTAAATATAAAATATCTTCCATGCCCCCTCCCTCAAAGAGAGGGGGAGAGATAAAAGATCTAAGGTCTGAAGATCTTTTAAGGCCATCAGACCTAGTGAGATTCGCTTCCAAGCTCTAGCAAGGTCGCGTTACCACCCACTGCCGTAATATTAATTGTACGAGTACGTTCGGTAATAAAGCGCAGTGATAAGTGTGGATCGTGTGCCACAGGAAGGGCATCCAAATCCGTTTCTGATACTAAGCTAACGATAGCACCTGTGCGTTTTGCCAGTTCGCGGTTAAGACGACGCTCAACCGACGTTTTACCAACATAGCCCACAGCGCGAACATCCGATTCCATCAACTGGTGATGCGCGTCAAACGTCGCAAATTGCAATACGTTAGCTGGTAGAGTTGACTGCTCGAAAGCAGACTTTAGTGCTGAAAACAATTCAGCATCATCACTGCAATAAACTGCGCTGTTACCCGCAACTAATGCAGCTGTTAACTGAGCAATAACGGTTTTCTTTGCAGCAGCACTATCATCATCTTGAATGATCAGTGCAACACCACGACCCGCCGTATACAGCTCGTTAGTTTCTCCGGTAGGGCCAACCAGTTGGTGCGTATGCGCCAACAATGTTGCTGCCTGTTGAAGATGGTAAGAAATCACTTTCGCAAGTTGCGGAGAAGTGCTCTCTAAATTTGATTTCAATGAAAGTAAACACTCACACTTAGAATCAAAACTTGTTAAATTCCAGTTTTCCCAAGCCGAAAAAGCGTCAGAAAAACGAGTTACTTGATGAACCATGTTTGGTCTCCTTCGCTTAGTCGATTAACGGTATTGAACCTGAGAAAAACGGTATAAATAGTGTGGACCACCAGCTTTCGGGCCAGTACCCGATAGCCCTTGACCACCAAACGGCTGAACACCAACCACAGCACCAACTTGGTCGCGGTTGATGTAGCAGTTACCAACACGTGCATGTTTTTCAATCCAGCGATAGGTCGTTTCGTTGCGGCTATGAATACCCATAGTCAGACCAAAACCTGTCTGGTTAATTTGATTCACCACATCCGCCAGTTCACTCGCTTTGAAGCGAACAATGTGCAGTACCGGACCAAATTTTTCTTCCGTCAAACATGAAATGTCTGCAATCTCAAACGCTGTCGGTGCTACAAAATCACCGTGTTGGCAATCTTCACCCAGACTAAGCTCAGCCACTTTCTTCTGCGTCTTTGTCATGTGGTCAATATGCTCAAGAAGTGTTTGTTTTGCTTTCGCATCAATCACAGGGCCGACATCAGTAGTATGCAAATAAGGAAGACCAATCGACAGCTCTTGCATTGCACCTTGGATAAGCGTGGTAATGCGGTCGGCAATATCTTGCTGAACGAAAAGAACACGTAGCGCTGAACAGCGTTGACCCGCAGAAGCAAACGCTGAACGAAGAACGTCACGAACCACTTGCTCAGGTAGCGCTGTACTATCTACGATCATTGCGTTCTGACCACCGGTTTCCGCGATAAACGGAACAGGATCGGCATCGCGCTCAGCCAGTGTTTGGTTAATACGTTGCGCTGTTGCGGTAGAGCCCGTAAACGCCACGCCCGCGATACTTGGGTGAGAAGTAAGCGCACTACCTATTTCTGAACCTTTACCCGGAAGTAGTTGAATTACTCCAGCAGGGAACCCCGCTTCAAGCATCAATTCAACCGCACGAACAGCGATTAAACTGGTTTGCTCAGCTGGTTTCGCAACCACAGTGTTACCAGCAACTAGTGCAGCAGAGATCTGACCGAGGAAAATTGCCAGAGGGAAGTTCCAAGGGCTGATACAAACGAATACACCACGACCTTCACGTTGTACCGTGCGCTTCTCTCCATCAAAGCCATCCACTGTGAATTCACCTAAGCAATCCACTTGTTTGGCGTAGTAACGACAGAAATCAACCGCTTCACGAACTTCATCAATGCTGTCGTGAATGGTTTTACCCGCTTCGTGATGACAGATTGCGACTAACTCAGCCAGATTCGCTTCTAACAGATCAGCAAGCTTCTCTAATTTTTCGCTACGAACAGATGCTGGTTCTTGGTTCCAGCTAGCAAATGCAGCTTGCGCAGATTCGATCGCTTCGGAAACATGATCATGGGAAGCAAAGTACGCTTGCCCCACTTCGATACGACGATCATATGGCGCTGTGACCACTACAGGTTTTACATCTTCCTTGATCATGCTTTCGATCAAAGAGTGTCCGTTGATGATTGGCGCAGCCTTCCACTGGTGGCCAGCAAATGACTCAACCTGCTTTTCAAATGGTTTAGCTTCGCTTTCGATATCTATGTTCACACCATAAGAATTACGGCGCTCCGAGAAGATAGCTGGCGGCAATGGAATTTGAGTATTGTTGAAGGTATCAAACTCAAGCAGCATATCGACCGGATGCTGAATCAAAGATGAAATCGGGCAGCGTGCATCAACCAGACGATGAACAAACGAGCTGTTTGCGCCATTCTCTAGAAGACGACGAACAAGGTAAGGCAACAGATCTTTATGGCTGCCTACCGGAGCATAAATACGCACCGATTGCTTGTACGCTTTCATTACATGGTTATACAGTGCGTCACCCATACCATGCAGACGTTGGAACTCGAAATCTTTATGTGTTGCCATCACAGCAATAGAAGTGACAGTTTGCGCATTGTGGCTAGCAAATTGTGGGAACAGATTGCCACGAACGGATTCACTGAGTAGGAAACGCGCACACGCCAAATAAGAAACATCGGTAGATTCTTTACGAGTATATACTGGGTAGCCAGTGTAACCCGCTTGTTGAGACCACTTAATCTCACTATCCCAGTACGCACCTTTTACAAGACGAACAGGAATTAGGTCGCCCTGATCTTTTGCCAGCGCTGTTAACCAAGCCAGAACTGGCAGAGCACGTTTTGAGTAAGCTTGGATTACTAGACCAAACTTGCCCCAACCTTTTACAAGTTCACTGCGGTAAACTTTTTCAAACAGTTCAAGAGAAAGTTCTAAACGGTCTGCTTCTTCCGCATCAATCGTGATAGCAACATCAAGCTCAATTGCTTTCTCAAGCAATTGCATTAACGTTTGGTACAACTCACTCATTACTCGATCGCGGTTTGCCACTTCGTAACGAGGGTGTAGTGCAGAAAGTTTGATAGAAATAGACGGTGCTGGGCTGGTATCTAAACCATATTTGTCGCGCCCTACAGCTTCAATGGCTGTTAAGTAGTCTTGGCAGTACTTTTTCGCATCAGCAGTGGTTAGCGCCGCTTCACCTAACATATCAAATGAGTAGGTAAAACCTTTGTCGCGCATCTTACGGCCATTTTTTTGCGCTTCAGCAATGTTACGACCAAGAACAAACTGGTGGCCCATGATCTTCATCGCTTGATGCATTGCTTTACGAATCACAGGCTCAGTCAACTTGTTGACTAAACGGTTAACCGCTTGGATAGGGCTGGTGCTCTCTGCGTCAGAAAGACCAATCACTTTACCTGTAAACATTAAGCCCCAAGTTGAAGCGTTAACAAATACAGAATCTGAATTCTTAAGGTGCGATTTCCAGTCTGCAACACCGAGACGATCTTTAATGAAGGCGTCTGCAGTTTCCGTATCGGGAATACGCATTAGAGCTTCAGCGAGACACATCAACAAGATACCTTCTTGAGTATCTAAGCTGTATTCAAGCAGAAGCGCATCAATCATTTGAATCGACTGCTTGTCTTTACGTATAGTCTCAATCAGTTCGGTTGTTTTAACCGCTATCGCTGACTTTTCATCTTCAGTCGTCGTTGCTAGGGGTAAAAGTTCTTTTAGCCATTGGGATTCGTCCACCATATAAAGTGGAGAGATCTGCGACCACAATTTGTTTAGCGGTTGCTCTACAAATTCGGCTTTCAACACATCAGTTGCTGTAAACACGCGTTTTCCTCAATCTCATACCCGTTTATCCAATACGGGCTTCCTACAATGGCAGCAGTGTATTTTGAGCGCACGAAGATTACTTGTCAAAAACTCCGAGCTTTTTGCTAAAAACTTGGTTTATTAACAAAGCGAAAACAGAATCACATCATTTACAACAAAAGAATATGCTAATTTTTTACCAGATAACGCAAATAGGTAACCTTTAATTGGCTAAATCACGCTTTAAAGAAGAATAATTATCATTAATTAAGGCGAGTAATAGTGAAGATCGCTATGGGCAAATGTTAGCGAACGTAGAAAAAAACAAAATTGCGGTGTGATTTCTTAATTTGGAAGCTTAGTTGCGACAGCTTTTCTTGAATTGCGAAGGTGAAATACCCTGCAAACGAGAGAAAGTATGGGTAAAGGTACTTTGGTTTGAAAAACCTGTCAGTTCTGCAATTTGACCTAGATTTAGACGACCTTGTTCAATGAGGGACTTCGCCATATCAACACGCTTACCCAACACATATTGGTGTGGAGTGATACCAAGCTGTTCTTTAAACAAGCAATGAAATTGGCTTTCTCCAAGAAATACGCTGCCCGCTAACTGCGCGACAGAAATTCGACGACTTAAATGCTGTTCGATATAGCGATCGACCGCTTCTAAGTCGAAGCGCGAGTCTTTTCTATGAGTAGAAAAGCTGGATATGTGTCTCTGCAATAGAGCTGTCACAGTATCGCTACAAGCGCGACTCAAAAGTAAGTCATCGGGAGAAGATTGCATTTCCAACACTAATAGTTGAATCAGTTTTTGAATTTGGCCATCGAGTTGAAAATACACATCACTGCGAGAGAGATCATTTATCTTTTGCAAGGCTAAAGGGTCATCGTCAGAAGGAAGAGGCAAGTTCAAAACCAAGATATCTGACTGACCGACAATGCCGCCAAAAGCATGATCGGTTCCGGAGGTAACAACACAACCCTGCCCCGGTCCGACAACATTGCCACTGCCGCACACTTCAAACTCCGCTTGCCCCTTTAGGCCAATTACAATTTGCGTGTAGTTGTGATCATGGCAATCCATATATGCAGGCAAAGTAATTAACTGCGCCGGGCGAGGCGACAAAACTTTGGCTCTTTGCTCTGTATAGGCAGAAGTTGTCATACTTTGCTCACTCAAGACCATGTCATTCTTTGAAATTGGCTCTAATTTTATACCAAATTTCCCCTCAGTGATAATGCTGTACACTTTTTAATCACCAATAATCAACAATGAGCATATGCGATAATTTATGGTGATGAAATAAGGGTTATTCATCTAGTCGGAACAATGATCAAGTGCACATAAATTACGGTCAATGTGTATTCAATCGAAAAACAGCGCTGTGAATCGGAAATCGGTGCTTGCATATTTTATGAATCTGCTCAAAATGGGAAATGCACATTTATAAGATTTACAAAATCAGAGACCTAGTAGCAGGTTTCAGTAAGTTTTAGTGCTTTGAAGCTAAAAAAGCTACAGAGTTTGCATTATGAGTCGGCTTATTTAAAAGCTGTCAAAAGATTGTCTTTCCCACTATATTCGGTGGTTAAATGTTAAATTGTTGCAGGGACCTATGATCAAATATCGCATCCCAGCGCTATTGCTTGCGCTAAGCCCTCTTTGGGTAACTGCATCGGTGAACGCAGAACAAGTAACACAGGCTGATCCTGTGGCGAGCATCGATGAGAAGATAAGTATCAAACAAAATGAAATTGACACGATTTCTTCAGACTATGAAGCGGAAGGTGCCAAACTTCAACAATTGAAAAATGAAGAAGAACGCCTCCAACGTGAAGCAGATGAATTAGATGCGAAGCGTAATAGAGCGAAATCAGCTCTAGATAAACAATACTCACGTCTATTGGATGATCCTGAAACTGACCTGATTACCTTCCAAAAGAAATACCAAGAAACTTGGGCTGCGGTAAAACAGAATCAGTCTGAAAAGTTAGCCAACGAACAGGCTGTGACAGAAAGCGAAATGCGTTTGTCTCAGATTAAGCAGAAACAAGCTCGCTTAAAAACTGAATTTGCCAACTTGGAAGAAAGCCGTATTGAAGCGCGCGTTAAGCGCCTTGAAGCTGAACTTCGTGAAAGCAGTGTTTTGGAAACAAGCTACAAAACCGCCTGTTCTACAACGATGACGCTTGGCGAATGTGCTAACCAAGGCAAATACCTAACTAAGCAAAAAGCTGTTAAAACGTTTCGTGCTAAGTTGCTGGACGGTGTGACTGAATCTACGCTTGTTAAGCAAAACACCAACGGTGTTGAACTCAACATTCACGTTCAAGAAAGCCAAATCATCAAGAGCGGTTTTGAAGGCAACAACGATTACACCACTCAAATGCAAGCTCAGTTACAAGCGAAACCTGAAGCAGTCGCAGCGTGTAAGTTGCTGAATGTTTCTACTCGCTACTGCCTACAAGGCGCAGCTGACGAGAGCGCAAACAAAAAGAACGATAAACAGTGGGCAAATGTGACTGTTCGTTCAGACCAATATAACGATTCTGTGACCATCAATGGTATTAACTATGGTAGTACTCCTGTAGAAATCGTTCTACCAGCGGGTCGTCATCAAGTCACTGTGTCTAAAGACGGTTTTGAAACATACAACCGTGTTATCACTGTGAATGGCAACGATTCTATCTGGGTAAAACTAAGACCAAACAAAAACGGCTAGGCGACGGAATACAGTGATTTTTCTGTGATGATTCACAAAGCTGATAAATAAGGCTATGTTAAAACGCCATTTTGTTACCAAGTTATTGAAAGATAACTTCTGACAAAATGGCGTTTTCGTTTAGAATAGCCAAAACATTTTTAAAACTTAACTGAAGTAGACAACAATGCGACAAGGTTTATCCGCTCTTCTAATAGCACTCTCACCTTGCTTAATGGCGACATCGACGTTGGCAGAAGGAACGCCTTCCTCTGTAATGGCCATTGATGACGCGCTGTTCAGTAAACATTCAGAGTTGCAGGATGCAAAAAAGGCAACCCAGTCCGATCAGACTGCTGTCGACAATCAACAACAAGAATTGGATCGTCTTAATCAACTGACAGTCAAACTCGATGCGAAGCTAAAAACAGCGAAAGCAAATTTGGAGCGCGACTATCTCAAAATGATAGATGAACCGGATCTTGACATAATGCCTTCGCAACAGGCGTATCAAGATGCGTGGTCTGAAGTGAAGCAGAACCAAAAGTCTCGCTTAGAAGCTGAACAAAAGCTGCAAGAACTGCAAACAGCCCTGGCTCAGAAAAAATCTGCGCAAGGCGTTATTGAGCAGAACATAGCAGGTTTAGAGCAAGACAAACTTCGCGCTCGTGTGGAACGTTTGCGTGAAGAACTAAAACGCACAGGCGAACAAAAAGTCAGCTTTACCAACACCTGTAACGCGGACATGACATTAGCTCAATGTAGCAGCCAGACAAATGAACTCGGGCTACAAAAAGCGGTTAAACAGTTCCAGAACTGGCTTGTGGACGAGACCAGCGAATCAGCTATCGTCAAACAATACCTATCTGATGTTTCTCTCAATATTCATGTTCTAAAGCACTCTGTTGTTGAATCTGGCTTCTCAGATGGCAGCAAATTCCGCACCGTGATTTCAGCCCAGCTTGATGCTCGTCCTGCTGAAAATGCACCTTGTAAGCTTCTTAACTTAGATTCCCAATACTGTTTTGCACCGGGTGAAGGTAATCAGACTGGTGAGAAGCAAAAAGAAGTAGCTTGGGTAAGCCTTTCAGTACGTTCAAATCAATATGCAGACAGAGTCATCGTTGATGGCGTTCAATATGGCAGTACGCCTGTAGAAGTGCTGATGCCCGTTGGTAAACATCACATCATCATTGAGAAAGAAGGCTATCGCTCTTTCAACAGTGAAATTGAAGTTACAGCAGACCAGACGCTACGTGCAGTCCTGAACGAATATGAAAACGTTTTGAAACCGGGTCATAAGTTTGCAGATTCATTGAAGGGCAATGCAAAAGCCCCTGAGATGATCACCATGATAAAAGGTGAATATCTGCTGGGTGATCAAGCTTCAAGACAAATTCGCCTTGATCATGCTTTCGCATTGAGTGCGACACCAATTACTGTCGGTCAGTTTGAGACATTCGTGAATCAAACCAGCTACCAAACAGATGCAGAGCTTAAAAACATCTGTATTACGGTCGACAATTCTGAAGTGACTCCTATAGCCGAAAGTTATTGGCGTAATCCAGGCTTCAAACAATCGGCTCAATCACCTGCCGTCTGTATCAGCAAAAATGATGCGGTCGCCTACACACGTTGGCTTTCTCAACAAACGGGTTTCAAATACCGTTTACCAAGTGAAGATGAGTGGGAAATTGCCGCTCGTTCAGGTAGCCAAAACGGCTACTGGTGGGGCGATAACTTTGGGTCAGGTAAAGCGAATACTGGTTGGGGTGGTACTCAGTGGTCCAATAAGAGTACGTCTCCAGTGAGAGCATTTGAACCTAACCGTCTAGGCTTCTACGACATGGTGGGTAACGTGTGGGAATGGACCAACGATGAAAGAGGCATGGCTAAAGGTGGTGCTTGGATCTTCTCACCTGAGATGGCAAAAGCAGACAAACAGCTATTTATAGGACCTTCCACTGCAGCCAACTATGTGGGTTTCCGTATCCTACGTGAGCTGGAATAAGCAATATACGAGCAACAAATGTGACAAAGGGGGAATATATTCCCCCTTTTTCTTTTGCTCAAATTCTTTTAGCGAAAGTAACAAACTAATTATGGTGCTAAACGGTCAACCGTCCACGTGTCGTTTGTTTTGCTGAATAAGAAACGGTCATGTAAACGATGTTCCCCACCCTGCCAAAATTCAATGCTCTCAGGTCTAATACGATATCCCCCCAGAAACTCGGCACTGGAATCTCACCATTAGCGAACTTCTGTTTCAGTTCTAAATATTTACCTTCGAGAATGCCGCGAGCCGAAATGCGACTACTTTGATGGCTAGCGATAGCCGCAATTTGGCTGTCTTTTGGACGAGAAGTGAAATACTTCATATTTTCTAGTGCACTCAGTTTTTCTGCCGTACCTGTAATATGAACTTGTCTTTCTAAAGGATGCCAAGGGAAATGGATACTGACTTTGTTGTTATGTTCAATATGCTGCGCTTTTTCTGCTTCCCAAGTTGGTATAGAAAACGAAACCATTTTTATCTAAGTTCTTCAGCAGAACAATACGTTGAAAAGGCTGACCATTTTGATCAACGGTCGCAACCGTCATCGCTGTCGGGTCAGTTAATTTTGCATCAATCGCTTGTTGTAACCATAAGTTAAACTGGTCAATGGGATCGGCAAGCAAATCCTTACGTCTCAAACCACCTCGGATGTACTCACGGCGAATATCTGAAAGATCCATTTCTACTCCTCGTAATTTTTTGCCGATTGTCCTCTGAACTGTTACAGAACTCAAGCGATTCACCCGCAGATAGTAATAACAACAGCGAGAAATTATGAACTTAACTAAAGTTAAGAAAAACAGCTCACAGACCAAATAAGCACATTAACAATTCAACAAATCTATCGAAAAAACGAATGAATTCAAAAATTAAATGGAAATAGCTATACGCATTCCATAATTAACATTTATTCTTATAGGTAAATCAATAAGCGATTAGTTACGAACCGCAATATCAAGGAACACCATGAGCAAGAGTAGTTACAATAAGCTCTCCGCGACAGAACTCGAGTATGTCGACGACCAAACAGCCGCACTGCTTCTAAACACTCCAAGTAGTGCGAGGGTAATGCTTTGGGTGATGATCGCTTTTTTTATCGCTGCTTCAGCATGGGCATCTTGGGCCGAAATAGATCAAGTCACTCGAGGCCAAGGAAAAGTCGTTCCTTCTTCTCAAGTCCAAGTCATCCAAAACTTGGAAGGCGGTTTGGTAAAGCAGATTTTGGTTCGCGAAGGCGAACAAGTTCAAAAAGGCCAACAACTGATCTTAATTGATGACACTCGCTTCCGTTCAGATTTCCGCGAGCGTGAACAACAGGTAGCCAACTTAACAGCAAACGTGCTGCAGCTCTCCGCGACACTTTCCAGTGTCACTATCGACGAAGACTTTTCTGAGAACAATTGGGAGAACAGTGTTCGTATTGATTACAACAAGCTTGCCTTCCCTCCCCTGCTCAAGGATACACAGCCTGAGCTGGTGGCTCGTCAACGTGCAGAATATCAACAAGATTTGGATAATTTAAGAAACCAAATTTCTGTAATGACACAGCAAGTTAAGCAGAAGCAGCAAGAGCTGATAGAGATTCAAGCGCGAATCAAGAACCTTCGACAAAGCTATGATTTTGCTAATAAAGAATTGGAAATCACAAAACCTTTAGCCGATGAAGGCGTGGTGCCACGTATTGAGCTGCTGAAACTGCAACGTCAGGTGAACGACACCCGTCGTGAACTCACTTCCAGCGAACTAAAAGTGCCGGTATTGAGGTCAAACATTCGCGAAGCGATGTTAAGCCGAATTGATACCGCACAGAAATTCCGTTCTCAGCAGCAACAAGAGCTTAACCAAATTCAAGATAAGCTCTCTTCGATGACAGAGTCTGCGGTGGGATTGGAAGACCGTGTAAACCGAACTGTGGTTGTTTCACCGGTTACAGGTACTGTGAAAACACTGAATGTAAATACCGTGGGCGGTGTTATCCAGCCGGGTATGGATATCGTCGAGATAGTACCGACAGAAGACACACTGCTTGTGGAAGCACAGATAGCTCCTCAGGATATCGCTTTCCTACGCCCTGATTTACATGCCATTGTGAAATTCAGCGCTTACGATTTTACTAAATACGGTGGTTTAGAAGGCACGCTAGAACATATCAGCGCCGATACCACACAAGATGAAGAAGGCAACAGTTTCTATTTGGTTCGAGTGCGTACCACTGAGACGTCGTTTGGTCACGATGAAAACCTACCCATAATTCCGGGTATGACAGCTTCGATAGACATTATTACCGGCAAACGAACAGTGATGGAGTATCTACTTGAACCAATTCTTAGAGCAAAGACAAACGCCTTGCGGGAATGATACTGAATGCTCAAGCACGAACTGACCCATTTCAACAATAGTGATTGGGATACGCTATGAAGCGCTGGCTAGCTGCAACGCTTATCCTAATGACATCATCCATATCACTGGCTCTCAGCAAACAGGAGCAACAGTGGATTGATGCTGTCTCTGCGACTTATGGTCAAAGAGCGGGTATGCGCGTGGCGACTTGGCGTTCAGAAATGACCCGTTATAAAGGCTTATCAGAAAAAGAACAGTTAACTCAGGTGAACCGTTTTTTTAACCAGCTGTATTTCGTTAACGATATCCAGCTATGGGGTAAAAACGATTACTGGGCAACACCGTTGGAATTTCTCGGCAGTAATGCAGGCGACTGTGAAGACTTCACGATTGCGAAGTATTTTTCCCTGCTCGAACTTGGCGTATCGGATATCAAACTGCGCCTCGTGTACGTTAAAGCCATCGAACTTAACCAGTTCCACATGGTTCTTGCTTACTACTCAACACCGAATGCTGAACCGTTGATTTTGGACAACATCAACGGCGAAATTAAACCCGCTTCAACTCGTAGAGACTTGTTACCTATATACAGTTTCAACGGTAAAAACTTGTGGCTAATGAAATCTAAGAACGGTCAGCTTGCTGGCGACTCTTCACGTCTTAGCCTTTGGAATGATTTACGCGCTCGAGAGCGCTCTCTTAAACTGAATAAACCACTAATCAGTTACGATGAGTAGGTACTATGACACTATATAAACAACTGGTCGCAGGGATGATAACTGTATTTGTTCTGCTGTTAGCTTCGGTATTCGTTATCGAATTTAACACGACTCGTGACAACTTAGAGCAGCAACAACGCTCTGAAGTGAGTAATACGATCAATACCGTTGGTTTAGCTCTCGCACCTTACCTTGAGAAAAAAGATACCGTCGCGGTTGAGTCTGTTATCAATGCTCTGTTTGATGGAAGTACCTACTCGCTAGTTAGGTTGAAATTTCTCGACGACGACCAACAGATTGAACGTGCCTACCCTATCAAGCCTAGTTCGGTTCCTGTTTGGTTTACGAACCTAAATTTATTTCAACCGATTACTGACCAACGCGTCGTCACCAGTGGCTGGATGCAACTTGCAGAAGTCGAAATCATCAGCCACCCTGGTGAAGCTTATTCACAGTTATGGAATGCGCTTATTCGTCTAAGTATTGCTTTCGGCGCAATCTTCTTTGCGGGTTTAGTGGCGATTTCCATCATCGTCAGACGCGCACTTCGTCCATTGCAAATGATCGTCAATAAGATGGAACAAGTGGCTCGCAACTATTTTGGCGATCCGCTTCCACTACCAAAAACCAAAGATCTTATTTCTGTGGTGGAAGGTATAAATAGTATGTCTGCGCAAGTTGAAAAGTCTTTCAAAGCGCAAGCACAAGAGGCTCAACAACTTCGTGAGCGTGCTTATATTGACCCTGTTTCTCATCTAGGCAACCGAGCTTACTACATGAACCAGCTCAATAGCTGGTTGGCAGAAAGTGCAATTGGTGGCGTCGCTATTCTTCAAGCTCAATTTATTAAAGAACTGTATGAAGAAAAGGGCTATGAAGCGGGAGATGGCATGATTGGCAACTTAGCTGAGCATTTAAAAGTCACGCTTTCCGCACCAAACACTACCATTGCCCGTATCTCTACCGATGAGTTTGGTTTCATTCTGCCGAACATGGACGAAGGCGAACTAAAAATGGTCGCTGAGAGTATCTTCGGCTGCGTTCAAGATATCAGTGCAGACCCTACAGGCATGACTCAAGAGAAAGTCTATCTGGGCATTGTACATAACCAGAGCAAGAAAAATTCAACACAGATACTTTCGTTGCTAGATAACGCTGTTGCGGCTTCTAAGGCCAATGCGGATGCAAAATATGGCTTTATCCAAGCCGAATCAGACCAAGTCATTATGGGTAAACAACAGTGGAAAGCACTGGTTGAAGAAGCCATGCACAACGACTGGTTCCAATACCGCTTTCAGGCGGCGAATGATGGCTGGGGTGAGACCTTCCACCGTGAAGTGTTCTCTGCGATTGATAACGGTGAACAACGCTATACCGCCAACCAATATCTGTTTGCTCTTGAACAGTTAAATGCAAGCCACCAGTTCGATGAATACGTCATTGATAAAATGATTGAGAAGCTAGAAGCAAACGAGTTTAACGCGCCACTGGCGATTAACATCGCTCAAAGCAGTATTGAACAACCAAGCTTTATCCGCTGGATCACACAAAAGCTTTCCAAACACAAAGAGATTTGTGCCTTACTCCACTTTGAGATACCAGAAAGCTGTTTTATCAATGCGCCACACCATACGGCACTGTTCTGCAACGCGATTCGCTCTGCGGGGGCTGAGTTTGGTGTCGATAACTATGGACGTAATTTCCAGTCTTTGGATTACATCAACGAATTTAGACCTAAATACGTGAAACTGGATTATCTGTTTACTCACCACTTAGACGATGAGAAGCAGAAGTTCACTTTAACCTCTATTTCAAGAACTGCGCATAACCTAGGAATTAAGACCATCGCTTCTCGCGTTGAAACTCAGGCTCAGTTGGATTTCCTATCGGAACACTTTATTGAAGTATTCCAAGGTTTCATCGTTGATAAATAAGGATAAAGGTCAGTTTAATGCAAGATACGCTACTTAATTCACTGGTCTATGTGAGTCGTTATTATGGATTGGCGAATTCACCTGATGCGTTAATCAATGGATTACCGCTGACAGATGGCAAGCTGACACCGTTTCTTTTCCCCCGCGCTGCAGAGCGTGCGGGGCTTATCGCCAAAGAAAACCGTTCGACTCTGAAAGAGATCCCTCGCTTAGTTTTTCCTGTGATTCTCCTGCTGCGGGGAAATGAAGCCTGTGTTCTCAACAGCATTAACGAAGAGAAACAAGAGGCCGAGATTGTTACTGCTGAGTCCGGAATGGTGCCGATTGCTTACCCGCTTGAAGAATTAAATGCCCGCTTTATTGGGCGTTACTTCATGGTGAAGAAGCAGTTTCGCTACGATGAACGTTCACCAGAAATTCTCAAGACCCGTGAAGGACACTGGTTCTGGGGCACAATTTGGCAATCAAAGCGCATTTATCGTGATGTGATGTTCGCATCGCTGCTGATAAACCTGTTTGCTATCGCTGCACCGATGTTTACTCGGTTAGTGTATGACAAAGTGCTTCCTAACCTTGCTTTTGAAACCTTGTGGGTTTTGGCTAGTGGTGTGTTTGTCATATTTCTGTTCGACTTCACATTGAAGATGCTTCGCAACTATTTTATTGATATCGCAGGTAAGAAGTCGGACATCCTCATCTCTTCAAAACTGTTTAGTAAAGTGATGGGAATTAGAATGGAGTCACGCCCGCCATCGGTGGGCGCATTTGCTCGTCATCTGCAAGAGTTTGAGTCCATAAGAGAGTTCTTCACTTCAGCGACCGTTTCATCTCTAATTGATCTGCCGTTTTCGATTCTATTTCTGATCATTATTTGGTTAATGGCTGGCGATCTGGTTTACGTACCGATTATCGGTGTGTGTGTTCTGATCATATACTCTCTGCTGATTCAGGCTCCTCTACGTCGTGCGATTGAAGAAGGCTCTCGCCTTGCATCTCAGAAATATGCGAACCTGATTGAAAGCTTAGCTGGTCTCGAAACGGTGAAACTTTTTGGCGCACAAGGCCAGTTCCAACACCGTTGGGAAGAAGCCATTTCCCATATGGCAAACTGGAATATCAAAAGCCGCCGAATTACTGATGGCATTCAAAGCACGGCTGGTCTGGTTCAGCAGGCATCGAGCGTTGGGATGATTATTTTGGGTGTATACCTAATAGCCCAAGGAAACCTGACGATGGGTGGTCTTATTGCGGCAACGATGCTGAGCGGTCGTGCTATTGGCCCTATGGTTCAATTATCTCTATTATCGACCCGCTATAACCAAGCGAAAGCTTCTTTGAAAATCATCGAACAAGTAATGGCACTGCCAAATGAACAAGAAGAAGGTAAGCGTTATATTCACCGCCCAATGATTCAAGGGAAAATTGAACTGGATAAGGTGACGTTCCACTACCCTGACTCTCCGATTGCCTCGATTCGTGATTTGAGTCTGACCATCAATCCGGGTGAGAAAGTGGCAATTATCGGTCGTATTGGCTCAGGTAAAACTACGCTAGAACGCTTAATCATGGGCTTGTATCAACCAACTGAAGGCCATGTACGCATTGACGATACCGATATTAAGCAGCTCCATCACATCGATATTCGTCGTAATATTGGCTGTGTGCCTCAAGAGAGCGTTCTGTTTTACGGCACTATCAGAGATAACATAACCCTCGGTCGCCCGCTGGTGGACGACCGAGAAGTCATGGATGCGGCAAACCGAGCAGGTGTGACAGTGTTTACACAGCAAGATCCTGCCGGCTTAGAACGCCAAGTTGGTGAAGGAGGTTTGTTATTATCTGGAGGTCAACGCCAGGCGGTTTCTATCGCACGAGCCCTGTTGGGGCGTCCTCCGGTATTACTAATGGATGAACCAACCAGCGCGATGGATAATCGTTCTGAAATGCACATTAAGAATCAAATGAAACAACTCACACCAACTGAAACATTGATTCTGATAACTCATAAAACATCAATGCTGGATGTGGTTGACCGTGTAATTGTCATGGAAAAAGGAACCATCATTGCCGATGGGCCGAAATCTATGGTTCTTAACGATCTTAAACACGGCAAGATACGCGCAGTGAATTAATAGTAGATACATGAACAAAGGGGAGCGAATGCTCCCCTTGTTTATTCTTCAGCCTTGTTTCATTTTCAGCTCTAGATTTAAACCCCAACGTCTTCATCTTCCAGTTTTGAAGACACTTGAATTTCATATTGATTGAATGAAAATATGGATGGGCCACGAACTCGTTTAGTCACGACTTTCTCCTCACCAAACTGAACCGTAACATGAGTAAACACTTTGCTTTTCGCTTCTACTGTATTGGCTGCCATAGCAAGTTCGAACTCTTCATTCAGCAAATCAAGTGAGTTCTTAACCTTCTCTAAGCGTTCATTGGCTTTTTCTTTTCTCTCGTTAATTTCGAGTTCTTCTTCTTCCGTACGTTCTGCTTTAGGACGTTTCTTGAACTCCAGTTCTTTACGAATGGCATCCATCGTACCTTCTTGAGCCTGCTTGTATTGGTCTTTGTGACTGGCAATACGTTCTTTAAAGCGGTTAAAATTGGCAAAGGCTTCAAGGTGAGTAACGGTATCCCCTTCAACGCCTAAATTAAGACACACGACTTTCCCACCCACTTTGGCTGTGCCTCCACTTAATGTCCCCTGAGTCTCTTTCTCATCAAGAACAATTAAGTCTTTAGCGCAGCGAATCACGTTCCCCATGCTGTGAACGGCAAGATGAATATCTTCGCCAGCTTGCAGTTCTGCATATTGTGCATAGTTTGCTTTTATTGTGCTTCCAGATTTAACAGTACAGCTCTTTTCTTCACCTTCGGTCGCAGTGTGACCAATGATGCCTTTACCTACTTCAATATTACCCTGCGCCTGAACATCGGCTGATTCAATAAAACCACCGACAGTCACTGAACCTGTAGCACGTACAATCATCCCCGGCTCGATATCACCAGTGATAACCACATTGCCCTTAAACTTCACATGCCCTGTTGCGACACTCACGTTATTCAGACAAATCGCATTTTCTACATCGATGGTTTTATTTCTAAATACAGGCATGCCGTTAATCGACGCCAGCAATAGATTAGGATTGGTAGGGCTAAGATGAGTGCCGTTACCCGCAACCAGAGCAGCATCGACACCGGGTTTAGGAAGTAGAATTTTGCCTTGAACGGTAAATCCAGGTTCACCTTTAGTCGCGGGTTGGCGACGCATTACTGGATCGTTTTCGCTGACCGTAATGGTTTCACCCAAATCACGCATATCTATTTTGTCTTGACCTTTAACCGACTGAGGCGCAAGAATTCGCTTATTTACATCTTCAACGAGTGGTAAGAACTTCGCGTCTTTACCATTAATCGCTTCTTTACCTTGTGCGACAGGCTGAGTAAACGTCTCGCCGCCAGCCAATTTGTTACTAACAACAAAGACTTTTTTTAGTGCGGCTTTATTTATACCTTTAATTACGTTTGCGTCCGCCAAAGCTTGAATAATTTCACTACTTTGAAGCCCTCGTCCACCATACGCGCCAGTCACGACCATGCTCGCAATCATGTCATGTTCGCTAAGCACCACGAGTAAGCTTGCGTTACGTTTTTCCGCGATGACAATACCTTCGTACGCTTCACCTTTACCTTCACTGGCACAATTAATGAAACGCGTTACTTCATCTTCCATTAGATAGAATTTGGAAGCATCAAGATGTTGTAGCGCACTCACCAAGCTTTCTTGAGTGGCCCCATTCTTGTCGAATTTACCATCCGTTAATTTAGCGACTACACGAGTTTTATCTCCCGTGAGTGTAATGACATCCTTCCACATACAACTAAACCTTTACGGTACACATAACGTTGATTTCCAGTGTATCGAAACTGAGACGTATACCAAACATCCATATATTCAAATTAAGGCGTGTATCACCCTAAAAGTTATACCCGCCAACTACGCGCCTTTACAGTGTAAATTGTAGCTGCTGTAATCATTTGCACTAGCAATACAAGAACCACCTTATCTATAAGTTTTAAAACTGGCAACTACTGGGTTTACCGGACGAGATGAGGCAACACACCATGTTAATGATATTAATGTAATTGATATAAATCATGTAACACATGTATTATGATGCTTACCGTACTGTAAACGTAAGCATTCAGCGAGAGAAAGGATATTCCTTGATATGGATGAATTGATCCAAAGACGTTTTAACAACATGTTTAATTCAGCCGTAGAAGGTTTATGGATGATGATGCCTGATGGACAGGTCTCCTTCTACAATCAACGTTTTTATGAACAATTCGACATTGACTGCCAAACCACTCTTGATAACTGGATTCAGCTAATACACCCAGAAGATAGAAAACCCTTCAGCAGTAATGTGACAACTCACGTTAAAGCAGTGGGTGATGACAGCCGCGTCATTACCCAATACCGAGTAAAAAAGAAGGATGGCAATTACATCTGGATCGAAGGTACCGGAATCAACCAAGTGGATGATTCCGGTGAATATATGGTCGGTAACCATAAAGATGTCACTGAACAAAAGAAGCTGGAAGAATCAATTTGGCAATTGGCCTATTTTGATAAACTAACAGGCCTGCCAAACAAGGATAAGCTCACGTTAGATTTATCGAAGCGTACCTCCAGCGTTACCATGATAACCATTCATGTCTCGGGCATTAAATCCTACGTCAGTCAATACAGCGAATTCATCCTGACCGATTTCATAGCAAGTTTGTTAGAGTGTTTCCACCTATTTAGCCGTTATGAGAGCCAGTGCTACAGAAGCAGTTTGGATACCTTTTCCGTACTCATCGCGAAAGACCTACCCGACGAAGAGCTAGGGAAATTAGCCGACGAATTTATCCAGCAGTTCAAAACAATTGCGCGCAATAACGTTTCTTACTTTGGTGATGCTTATATAGGTATTTACGTTTGTCGAGAATGCGAGCTTTCTTCAGAAGAAATTATTAATTCTACTTATCAGACATGTGAATATGCAGTCGAAAAATCCAAGAAAAATTGGGTAATTTATAACGACCAAGTAAAACCAGAAGTCGACAAATACTTTTATGTGGAAAACCATATAAAGCAAGCGATCGAAAATGATGAAATAACGATACATCTACAGCCTATCGTTGATGCCAAAAGTGGCCAACTAAAATCCTTTGAAGCGTTAGCTCGCTGGGAAACAGAACAATTTGGCTTTATACGTCCCGATGAATTCATTCCGGTCGCAGAGACTCTCGGCCTTATTTCCTTACTCGGTAATAAGATATTTTCCAAGTCAGCTGATTTCATCGTGCAATACAATCAGGCTTGGAACTGTAGCCTAAAAGTGCACGTCAATATTTCAGCACTCCAATTACTGAAAGAGGCATTTCCAGAAAAACTGTTGAAATTAACTCATGATAAAAAAGCCAAGCCTGAAAACTTAGTTTTGGAACTTACAGAATCAGTTCTTATTGATAATAACCAGCAAGTTTTGGAAGGACTCTATGAGTTAAATGCCATGGGGTTCCCTTTGGCTATGGACGATTTTGGTTCTGGATATAGCTCAATTACTTCTATCTTCAAGCTACCGTTCAAAATGTTAAAAGTGGATCGAGAACTTGCCAATCAGTCTCTCATTGAAAACGAAGCTTTGGGCTACCTTCAATTTCTATCGACTTTATGTGAGAACAAGCAAATGGAAATGACCATCGAAGGTATCGAAAATCGAGAGATGGTTGAAACGTTCGCGCAACTCAATGTAAGTTCATATCAAGGTTATTTGATAGCAAGGCCAATGCCTGTAGAACAGGCAATGCTGATTGATGGTTTAAATCCTTCGGTTAATTTAAACCTATAAAAATCAAATAGATAATATGAATTTACAGTGTAAAACATACAATATCTAACATTACCATCCCGGTTTACACTGTAAATCGTCGATTAGAATAAGTAGCTCTTTTCTGATATTCGTTTCAACTTGCTTTCTTCCTGTTAATTGATGTCGTTCGGCACATTCCTTCCACGACAATCGCTGAACAACTTTCGATACGAACAAATCCGAAAGAGTGTTTACTTGTTCCTCTCCTATCGATAAAGCGAATGACCGTAACCAAACAGCAGCACTTTCATAGTTTGAGCCACCAAGCGCATAATTGTGAACAAGAGCGATTGGCGGTCGAGTATCAGAACACAGGTTTTCGCTCAGCAAGGTTTTAACTAAATTCGGCTCCATCGCCTGTAGCGAATCAGATAATTCAAAATCAAAATGCTGTGCGTGCCTCTGCTTAGCCAGCGTTAGCCAATCGACGTTTTCTCCTTTCACCATGAGAACAGAATAACAACCACTCGCCTGATCTCGCTGTGAGCCAACCTTTATGGTTTGAAAACCGCATTTTCGCCAGAAATTTACCAATGCACTGGAGGCGCCAAAACTCGTCGAAAGGTAATCACAGGCATTCTGCAAAGCAAAGTGTTTTACCAACTCATAACCAATGTTTTTATTTTGCACATCAGGGTGAACCGCTATACGCATGATTCGTTGACTTTTTGCTACAGCAGCTTCTGCGATTCCAAGTTGGTTAGCAATGGTGATGGGAGACAAGTGACCTTTAGGTCTTCTTTTCCCAAGTTGGATATCTTCAATTAAAGCTTTGTCCAGTGCGCCCTCTTCCACGGATAGAATGCACCCCACCAAAACATCATGATGTGTTGCTATGTATACAGACATTTTTTCATCACCTAACAAATGAAATAAATCACTCGGTGATGTTTGATAATGAGCATTGACCAGTAAACTGAAAATGCTATGAAGCAATGCTGGATCATCCAATAAGTTCGTTTTAGTCACCCAACTGAATTGCAAAGCGTCAACCGAAACCTCAACACTGATTGGTTGAAAATCAAAATCAAGTAAAAAACTCTCTCGATGCCATGCTTCCAGCGGATCGCCTTGGCTCCAACGAATTGGCTGAGTCATGTTTTGTAGCTTCATTTCCGGACGAACGTCCTTTAGCCACGACTGAAACTTCAAAGAGAAACCTCGACCGCAACCTTCATAACCATGAATGGTTGAAGAAAACACGGCACGGTGATAACAGCTCACCATCTCTTTCAACATAGGAAGAGGCAAAGCAGCCGCTTCGTCAACCAAGAGTAAATCACAATCAAGTCGACTTCTTAATAACTCATCTGGCGCAATAAAACGCAGAATAGAGTGCTCGTATTCAACCAATCCTTTCTGACCAGATGAACCAACCAACAATTTCTGCGCAAAATGAAAGACCGGGCTGACAGAGGCCAGGCTTGGAGCAGTAACTACAATCCGAATATTGCGTTCTGACATCAGCTTTGCAGCGGCCATTCCTAACGCACTACTTTTACCTCTACCTCTGTCTGCGGTTAAAATCAGAGGTCGCTTTCGATGTCCAGTAACCACTTTGACGATGTTATCTACCGCTAGCTGCTGCTGAGAATAATCAATCTTATGTGCTTCAGAAGACACTGAGGGTAGGGAAGGTAGAATGTCAGGAGACATGACAATCAAATTGTCTAAAGCTCTTTTTAACCACACTTCAGCAGGGTTTGCAGAAAGAGAGTTTGCACCTAACACAAGCAAAATCCCGCCCCCGATAAGCGTACCCAGTGCAGCGCTAAAACTGTTTGCATCCCATCCGGTAGATAAATCGCAAATCAGAAGATCGCACTCTTGCCCTAACAATTGTTGGCCTTTATTAAACGGAACATATCGCACGCCATCAAAAGCATCACCACCAACTTGGAAAGCGGTATTGCTGTTTGAATCCTTCAGCCAATGCTGAATCAACGAGTAATTCCATTCTTGCGCTCCTTGCAAAAACACACCAAAACGAAATTGGTGCTTGAGTGCAAGCTGACGTAGCGAGAATAGATAAGATATAAATTGAGTGGTTTCAGAAGACATAAATTTACGCAATCAGTGAAAGTAATCGTATGGTAACACACCCCAATAATAGACAATAAGCCCAGTTAGAACCCGTATATAACACCCTGTTGGCTCTTACTATTTAAGGTCAAAAAAATTTTCCCTGACGACAAATTATATTTGCTTTATTGAGCAAACAATTTGCCTAATTATTCAATTGAACCCCAGTATGGTACTGGCTGTCAGGACATGATTATTAATGAAAACTTTCATCAAAGGATTGGTATTAGCTGCAACAATTGGATCTGCTCAAGTAAGTGCAGAAATGCAGACGCTAAACGTTTATGCGTGGGGCGGCTATCTGCCAGAGGCTTCGCTAAAACAATTTGAAGAGCAAGAAGGCGTAACGGTTAACTACTCAACATTTGAGAACAATGAGTCAATGTATACCAAACTCAAGCTTCTTAAAGGCACTGGGTATGACGTTGTTTTCGCATCCGCTTATTTTATTGAGAAGATGGGCCGTGAAGGCTTGCTTGCAGAACTAGATCATAACCAAATTCCAAATATGAAAGATGCTCTGCCAGCGCTACTAGGTCAAGCTCATGACCCTGAGAACAAATACTCTCTACCATACATCTTCGGTGTAACAGGTTTGAGCTACAACTCTGCTGCTCTTCCTGAAGGCGTAACTCGCTGGGCTGATCTATGGGATAAAAAATACGCTCAACAAGTTATGTTGATTGATGACATCCGTGACGTATTCGGTATGGCGCTAAAACTGAATGGCTATAGCATCAATACTAAGAATGAAAAAGAGATCGAAAAAGCGTATCAATCTCTAGTTGAACTTAAAGATAACGTTCTACTGTACAACTCAGACGCTCCACACGTTCCTTACGTGTCTGGTGAAGCCTCTGTAGGTATGCAATGGAACGGAAACGCATATCAAGGCCAAGTGGATATGCCAGAACTTAAATTCGTGTTCCCTAAAGAGGGTTCTGTATTGTGGATGGATAACTTTACTATCCCGTCAGGAAGTGAACACAAAGCACTGGCGCACAAGTTTATTAACTTCATGTATCAAGCAGATAACCAGGCTGAAATCGTTAACAGCTTGGGTTACGCATCGGCAACAACGACTGGTCGTGCGCTACTACCGGATGAGCTACGAAACAACACAACTATCTTCCCAACAGACGAAGATATCGCGAACGGCGAATTCATTAACGACGTAGGTCCAGAAGCTCTAGCGATTTACGAGAAATACTGGCAACGCCTAAGAAACTAATCCTGTTTTAAACATGCATAGATAAAAAAATCCCGCGAAATTCGCGGGATTTTTATTAATCGATTTTGCTTTCTAAAAACTCGAGAATATCCGTCATCAAAGCATCATCAATTTTCTTCAGATTCAAGGTTAGGTTATTGCCTTTACGAGCATAACTCACACGCCCCTTGATCAAATCGACATTGTTGCTGACAGCTCGTTTAGGCGGAACCAAATCGTGAATCCATTCTTCTAAAGTTTCCGTCACTTCTTTTGTGATTCGAGCAACACCTTGAGACTGACAACGCTGCCAAACAAAACCTTCTTCTTCGTGGCACTTGTTTAACAGTGCAGAACGTTGCTTGTCGTTTAGCTCATTAAATTGCTTATGCAGTTTAACAATAGTAGGGCGTCCCAGTTCAACCACGTTAGGGTAGGCTTGCAATAGCTCTAGAGGTAACGCCGC
Organism: Vibrio sp. Hal054; assembly: GCF_037162405.1. Lineage (NCBI taxonomy): Bacteria > Pseudomonadati > Pseudomonadota > Gammaproteobacteria > Vibrionales > Vibrionaceae > Vibrio > Vibrio sp. Hal054. The sequence continues at coordinate 1,076,947 of NZ_JARLUT010000002.1, forward strand.
AGCTTTCAGAGCGCCACTAACAAGAGCTTCACTGCATTGGAACATCTTTGCCAGTGCTTTTTGATCTTCCGCTTCACCACTATCCAGCTTAGCTTGCATCTCTTTACCCTTCTCATACAGAGAAAGCGGCTTATGAGCATTCGCTACATCAGACAAAAACTTCGCATGTTCCGCATTAATGTCATCCGCAACGTAAACAAGGAACTCTTTTTCAGCCAGAATACACGACATACGACGACGACTACCATCAAGAACTTCGATGGTTCCATCAGCCATACGGCGACCAACAGCGGGATATTGCTGCCCACGCTCACGTAACGTGCTTAGAATGTCAGAAAGTGCGTGCTCATTTAAAAAGCTTTGCTCACGAGCATTTGCTGCGAATACTTGCGTTTTCGCTTCGACCTCTGCAGCCGGAATCCGTGTCAGTTCAAACGTTACCATTTGTTCACCAGCAACGGCTAACTCAATAATTTGCGCCTGATCTTTTGCTGCTGACTGAGCTTCCTTGGGCGTAGTTGCACGGCGCTTATCAACTTTACCAAACAATTTTGCATTCAGATCAGATGTCTTAATTGCCATAACTTACTTACCCCTGATTTAATGAAGTCCAGTGACTGTGAAGAACACGCTCAAGCTCTAACGCGCTTTTCTGAACAGAATCTTGCGCGGTTGCTAAGGTTTTCTTACCGCCTTCAAAATCGCTCACAGTCAAATCAAATACAGTACTATAGGTATCTGCACACGTTTCAAATGCACGGCTACGTGGAATCGTCGCCATCATTACTTGGTCACCCAACAGATAGTTCATTTCCGTTAACACCGAAACCTGCTTCTTGTTGTCATCTTCAAACATGGTCGGCATTAAACGAACGAATTCCAAGCCCTTCCAGTCATCAGGGAACATCTCATAGACCGTTGGCAAGTGTTGGAAGAAGTTAACCGTTGAAGCCCAGTCTAAACGCTTAGCTGCACATGGAATAAGAAGGGCGTTTGAGGCATACATAGCGTTCCATACAAGGGGGTCAACGTGTGGACCGGTATCAATCATGATGACATCGAAATCATCGCCAATTTTATCAATCAGTTTATCTTTCAGTAGACGAACGATATCAAGCGACTGATTTTGAGATAGATATTGCCAAGCTTCCGCGTTGAACATCGCATCTTCTGGGAACGCTGAAATGGTCTTCAAGTTCGGATATTGGGTTGGAAGCAGTACATTCTTATGCAAGAACTCTTTATCCACTTCAACTTCTTCTGGAACGTTGTCCAGCATGACATCCACTGCAGAGTAGATATTGCTGTGCTCAGTCACACTAATCTGTGGATTCAAGAACAAACGAAGTGAACCTTGTGGATCCAAGTCAATCAGACAGATACGGTAACGTTTATCCAAATTCAAAGCCAAACAAGCCGCTAAATGAACGGCTGTCATTGATTTACCCGTACCACCTTTTTGGTTTTGTACGTTGATAATCCAAGGTTTGTTTTCTGAGTTCTTCTTACGTTCATGGAATTTCGGCACGCCCGCCGCATCCATTAGCATATGTGCCTCAGATAAAGAAATGGAGTAGTGGTTAGCGTTATTCTTCGTGAATTGGTGGCCAGCTTCTTCCATTTTCGCTATCGCTTCGTCCAACTTACGACGAGTTAAACCTGAGCGCGTCTCCATCAAAGCTTTTGACATCGGAGGAAAATGCTCATCACGACGTTCTTCTAAAACAATCTCAATACGGTCAGACTGCACCTGTTGTGTTTGTTCGGCGAGTTTGTAGAGATTATCGATTGTTTGTTCTCTTTTCATAGCCAATTTCCGTTATTAGTTTCTTGCAAAAGATTGTACAGCATTGAGCTTAATTTACAATAAAAAGGTGAACAATCACTTTTAGATAAAAATCACATTAAATTGACAAAATAGTATCATTTAAATGAATTAACGCTGAAATGGTAAAAAATGAGCCTGATAATAACGTTTATTAACCTGAATAAAGTTAGGTAAAGCTACAAAGATTTTAAATATTACAGTGTCACTTATTTACAATGTAAACCGGAGATTGACGAACAAACCGATTCTTACTATCTCGGAACGATTAAACAGTCCGAATAAATTACGGTAGGTGTAAATTCAACTGAAAGATAATCAAGCAGAAACAAATTGACAGAAAAGCCGGGCAACTCATTGAGTCCCACAATTACAAACACATTTATCAAAATAATTAAGGAAGCATGATCAAGGTAGCTATGATGATCATCGTTCCGAATATTTCTGTGACAATAGGAACGATGATCAAGGATTCTGGTTCTCACTTTTCATCTACAAATATGTTTGATCTGAAGATCCATTTTCGGATCAATGATCAAGAGATATACATCGTTCGGAAGCATGAAAAAAATCGACCAAACTACGGTGCATGTCAGTCGTAATAGGGGATTTAGTGAAATCTGCCCGTAAACACACTCCTTTCAATACGAATTAGAACGACAATAGGGAAATACTCATTATTCCATGATCATGCTTTCATGAAGTACCCCGTAAATACGGCTTGCGCACTAAGTGTTCATTGAAGATACATTTCTATCTGATACGATTAAAATTCGTTCAATAAGTCGCTTTTATTTGAAATCCTTGATCATGCGTCCGAAGTGATTTTCCCTAAAAACCAAGGAGTGAAATGATTGGACAAGCAAATATAAATTAGAATTGTGGATAACTTGTGTACCCACCATGATCATGCTTTGAGGTTTGCTTTGATCATTCATTCGAAATCATCATGATCATAGTTCTAAATAATATTGATCATGCTTTCAAAGAATTAATGATCATGGTTTCGGGAACTCTATGATCATGCTTCTGAAAGTGAAAAAAATATCTATTGTAAATACAGTTAGTTACAAGTAAATTCTCATTCAGATCATATGATCACTCTAATCACTATTAATCATTATAATCAAAAAGATCAGTTATTTAAGAGCAACAACTTTTTCTTTATTTATGATCTTTTTTCTTTATTCTTTTGGAACTATAGCGATATTACGGTTAGTGTGGGATAGATCTAATAATGGCATCAGAAGAAAAAATACTGATCAAAGCACCAAGAAGCCACAAAGATGGACATCTTTTTGCCGTTTCTGAATCTGCGATCGATTGGATAGAGCAGTATCAACATTTTAAAGGTGTGACGAAGAGTATTATCGAACTGCTTAATCTTATCTCACTTCGTGGCTTTAGCAGTAAAGATGGATTGGTTTCAACAACAGAATTGATAGATGCAACAGACGGTCAACTGACACGAGCAGCTATCCAGCAAAGATTGCGTGCAGCAGTCAGTATTGGTCTGTTTCAACAAATCCCAGTACGATTTGAAGAAGGCCTAGCTGGTAAAACCATGCTTCACCGTTTTATCAATCCAAACCAGCTTATTTCTGTATTAGGCTCCACAAGTTTAGTGACTGAATCTGTTAAGCAATCAGAAAAACAAAAACGCTCTAAAGCGCTTGCTCAAACACAAGTCAATAAACGACTGCTTAATGAACACGGACTCAATACGCCACCAGCGATGAAAGATGAAACCGAGCAGTTCGTTGTTTCGCCAACAAACTGGGCAGGGATTATTGATCAAGCGTTGGCGCCACCAAGAACAAGAAAAAGCTACCAAAAATCAATGGTTTCTATTTCTGGTACCCGAGCGGTAATCGAAACGCGTTCATCAAAGAACATCATGACAGTTGATGATCTTATGACGTTGTTCGCTCTGTTTACGCTTACAGTGCAATACCATGATCATCACCATGAAGATTATCAGCTCAATGCCAGTCACGTGCCGAACAAGACACCGCTCTACATCACAGACATTCTTTCACTGAGAGGGAAGAAAGACAGTGGCCCTGCGCGTGATTCCATTCGTGACAGTATTGATCGTATCGAATTTACGGATTTCCAGCTGCATGAGTTAACAGGACGCTGGTTGAGCGAGAACATGCCTGAAGGCTTTAAGAGTGATCGATTCCGTTTCCTAGCAAGAACGATCACCGCTTCAGAGGAAGCCCCAACGGAAGGAAGTGATGGTGAAATCAGGATCAAACCGAATCTGTACATTCTGGTTTGGGAGCCTTCATTTTTCGAAGAGTTGATGACTCGTGATTACTTCTTCCTGTTTCCACCTGAAATCCTGAAGCAGCACACGCTGGTCTTCCAGTTGTATTCGTACTTCAGAAGCCGCATGTCACGCCGACATACAGACGTGATGATGTTAAGCGAACTTAACCAGAAGCTTGCGCGTAATATCGAGTGGCGTAGATTCTCAATGGATCTGATCAGAGAGCTGAAACGCCTCTCTGATGGCAAAGGGAATGACGATCTGTTTGTTGTTAACCTATGGGGGTACCATCTGACGATCACGACCTCGATCGATAAAGGGAAGGTTGTAGATTACCAAGTAGATATCAAATGCGATGTTGAAGAAGTTTTACGATATTCACGAGCGAAAATGACGAATGCCGGTAAACGTAATATGGCTCCAACCTTACCTAACCCGCTTCGCCATGAAATGGTATCGAAACAGAAGTTAGCTGAGCTTTCTGAGATCATCGATGGTGAGTTTGAACCTATCCAACGTAAATCACCCTCTCCAAGAGGCAAATTAGGGCGTCGGGTAAAACAGCGTAAGCACTTAGTTGAAATCAATGCTGATGAGATCACCATTACGTTATCTAAGTACACCTCGTCAGAAGCTCTAGAACGCAGTATAAGCGCGTTAGCGGCAATGACCGGGCATGCACCTTCATCAATCAGAGAAGAGTGCTTAGAGTTGATTGACAAGCTTGATTGGCTACGAGTGGATGATCAAGTCATACCTTATGAGACTTTGAGTAAGATGATCGAGCTGTATAACACCCAGAATGAGAACAAGCATCTTTCGATCGAACGTCTGATCTCTGGCCTAGCGGTAAGAAGAAAAGTTTGTAAGCAGGTTTTTGACGGACATCTGGATGAATCTGTGTTCAGAGCACTTGATGAAGTGGCTATTGGGATTTAACTCAACAAATGAACAGACTTTGAACATAACGCTGACATATGTCTGACATTATGTCTGCGCTTGTTGGCTAAAGTTACAACCGAATAGACAACCTTTTGCCCTATCTGATGAATTTAAAGATTGGCTCATATTGTTACATTCATTCTGAATACTTTTTATCGAGTTCTCCCCAAGGACTCGATTTTTTTTGCCTCAAATTTGGGGTGTTCGAATAATCCTCCATGATCATGCTTTCGTATTTCTCCTCATTCCCTTGATCATTTTTCCGAGCTGTTGAACTCAAGTAAAAATATGGACAGCTATTCCGAGTTGGAAACTGCTTGAAACGCTAGAGTAAATGATAAGCAATAATTGAACATTTTTTGATAGGGGATAAATGGCGTATGTCGAGAAATGACGGGGCTTTGGAGAGAGAAAACTTGCGCTGGATCAGGTTGGGTTTTTCGCAGTGAATTCTCTAAATGTACTGCCAGTTTTCAGCTTGTACAAAATATAATTGAGATATTTATAAATTAGATTTCTGAACTATCGTCTGAATCACATTCTTGCTCAAATGTACTTAACACCGATTTGGTCCTTTGCTACAGATTACATGTCCTTGCATGGTTTGTTCGGAGGTTACAATGTCCATTAATTCTATTAACCATGATGAAATCACTGGCATCACAGAAAAGTGGGACTTCAAAGAAGAAGTTGATACTCAGATTCCAGTAAGCAAACAAAAATCAGCGGAAGCTCGCCGTCGCATTGAAGCATTAAGAGAGATCCGTGAAAGTGGTTTGTCTATTGAAGAAGCAAAGGAACTCGGACTCCTTCATTAAGATACTCACTTGCTAGGTTTACAAGGGTGGCTGTGGCCACCCTTTCTATTTTGTGGTTATTCAGCCTAATATCAAATTTTCACCTAACTCGCTTTTTTGTACGCTTAGTAACGAAAGTCATAGAATCCGACATTTTTGACTCTTAATTTTTGCCATTCCTATGCTATATTTCGCCCCATGTTTTTATCGACTGTGGGTTTACTAATGTCTTTCAACCTTGCTCTGCTTGATGCGAATGAGAAAAACAAAATAGAACTGGATAAACAGGCTTCTTTTTTGATTTGGAAAATGAAGCAGGCAAAAGGCGGACCGGAAGAGATTACTAAGCATCTAACCACTCTGACTTCTGAACAAGATAAAGAATGGTTTCAACAGTCGGTGGACAAATACAAAAGGGTTATGGGCGTCATGTAATGCCCACCTAAGCAGGAACTTCGCTTTCTGCATGAATCCGTCGCATTAAATTGAACTAGAGAGAACATCCCGATGGGAAGAAGTTTCGAAGTGCGCAAAGCCTCTATGGCGAAAACTCAAGGCGCAAAAATTAAGGTTTACTCAAAATACGGTAAAGAGATTTACGTTTGTGCAAAGAATGGTGGTATCGACCCAGACATGAACTTGTCTCTACGCCATCTGATCAGCAAAGCGAAAAGAGACCAAGTACCAGCACACGTTATTGAAAAAGCGTTAGATAAAGCAAGTGGTGGTGGCGGTGAAGATTACCAACCAGCTCGTTACGAAGGTTTTGGCCCTGGCGGTGTAAGCGTGATTGTTGACTGTCTAACAGACAACGGCAACCGTACCTTCCAAGACGTACGCCAATGCTTCGTTAAGACTGGCGCTAAAATCGGTACTCCTGGTGTTGTTGCACACATGTTCGATCACCAAGCAGTATTCCAGTTCAAAGGCGATGATGAAGAAGCGGTATTAGAAGCATTGATGATGGAAGATGCTGACGTAACGGATATCGAACTTGAAGACGGCGTAATCACTGTATTTGCTCCAAACACAGAGTTCTTCAAAGTGAAAACGGCATTGAATGCAGCATTCCCTGACTTAACTCTTGATGTTGAAGAGATCACTTTCGTTCCTCAGAACCAAAGCCCAATCTCTGGTGAAGACGCAGATAAGTTCCAGAAGTTCCTAGATCTACTAGACGACTGTGACGATGTTCAGCAGGTTTACCACAACGCTGAAATCCAATAATGAAAAACCGAGCTTAGGCTCGGTTTTTTGCTCTTGAACTTTAATCGTGTACGTTAGTCAGTTTACAAGAATCAACTTAGTCCGTGCATAAGAATAAGGCGAATCCCTATCGATGGAATGGCTACACTCCACTGGCTAAGAAAAGCTCAATTCTCAAGGATATTTAAATGAAAGTCAGTTTTATTGGTTTAGGTGTTATGGGTTATCCCATGGCTGGTCACTTGGTCAAAGCGGGATTTGACGTTACCGTTTTTAACCGTACAGAAGCGAAAGCGCAAGCTTGGGCGGAGCAACATGGTGGTGCTTATCGCTCAACAGTCGCTGAGTGCGTGAAAGATGCGGATGTCGTTTTGCTTTGTGTTGGTAATGATGACGACGTTCGTAGTATGACCACCAGCAAAACAGGCGCATTGGCATTTATGAAATCTGGAGCTGTTTTGGTTGACCATACGACAACATCTGCACTCCTTGCTGAAGAGCTCTCAGAAGCCGCTCAGGCAGTTGGAGTACGCTTTATGGATGCACCAGTGTCAGGTGGTCAAGCTGGCGCTGAGAATGGCGTTCTGACGATTATGTGCGGTGGTGAGCCAGAACTTTTCGATTATCTTCAGCCTATATTTGACGCGTATGGCCGCTCTTCTGTTCTAATGGGCAAAGTAGGGCAGGGACAACGCGCTAAAATGGTTAACCAGATCTGCATTGCTGGCGCGCTGACAGGTATTTCTGAAGGTTTGATTCTGGCTGAAAAAGCTGGCCTTGATATTGAAACTCTCGTCGCGTGTTTGAAAAATGGAGCGGCAGGATCTTGGCAAATGGAAAACCGTGCTGTAACCATGTCGCAGAATAAGTTCGACTTCGGTTTTGCTATTGATTGGATGATCAAAGATCTTGGCTTCTGTCTTGATGAAGCTGAGCGTCAAGGTATTACGTTGCCAATGACGCAAAAAACGATTGAGTCCTATCGGTCTCTATCTGAACAAGGCGAAGGTCGCATGGATACCTCCATTTTGATCAAAGCGATTAAGAAAGAAGCTGAGCTCTAATTTCTTACTCCATAGAGTGTTGATAGACACCGTTTCGTAGAAGACAGACAGTGTTAAAGAACAAATGAAAAGCCGCGCCTCAGAAATGGGCGCGGCTTTTGTCTCTCACAACCCTAACAATGTTTAACTGAGTTTAAATGTTGCTACTTTCGCTCTGAGTTCATCGGCTTGGTGTCTCAGTTCATTGGATTGGCTTAAGCTCTCTTCTGATCCGACAACAAGCTGATCTGTCACATCTTTGATTGACGTTACATTTTGCGTGATTTCACTGGTCACATGGGTCTGCTCTTCCGCTGCTGTTGCGATTTGAGTAGCCATATCACTAATAAGCGCGACGGCTGTTTTGATATCTTCCAGTGCCACCGTTGCCTTATCTGCATCTTCTACTGAATCTCTAGCGAGCTCAGAGCTGCTTTCCATTAAGTTTACTGCTTGTTTGGTGGTATCTTGCAAAGTCTCGATCGTTGCTTTGATTTCTTCCGTTGATGTGTGAGTTCGTTGTGATAAAACACGAACTTCGTCAGCTACCACAGCAAATCCGCGACCTTGTTCACCAGCGCGAGCCGCTTCAATTGCAGCGTTCAGAGCTAATAAGTTGGTTTGCTCAGCAATACCTTGAATCGTTGCGAGAACAGTTGATATCTCAAGCGCATGCTTATTGAGCGCTGAAATTACCGTGCTTGCTTCACTCACCGAATTTGCCAGACTATTAATTGAACCTTTCGTTTGAATCACTAAATCATGACCATTATTTGTGCTAATGGCTGAATCTTGTGCAGCTTGAGCGGTTTGCTCGGCATGGGAAGCTATTTCCTGTGTCGCCGACGCCATCTCTGTGACTGCTGTTGCCACCATTACCACTTCTTGATGCTGATGATTAAGTTCAGATGCAGATTGATTGGCTCGATGTGCGCCATGCTCTGACTGTTCGGACAGGTGCTGCGCCTGTAGGCGAATATGTTCGATTAACTGTCTTAAGCTTTCGACGAATGTATTGAAGTTATTTGCTAGCGTTCCGACCTCATCGTTATTTTCAACTTCGATACGCTGAGTTAAATCACCGCTACCATTGGCGATTTGTGCCAGCGCGTTTGACACGTTATTTAATGGACGGAACAGAACGTTACACAATAGGTTGAACAAGACTGTACAGAGAATTACCACAATAGCTGTTACAAGCAACTGACCCAAAATAGCGTCATATAACGGTGCCACCAGCGATTCATAATTAATCACAGTTACCGTTGTCAAACGTGTGTTGTCTATGTTTCTCGCGTAAAGCACGTACGCTTCGCCTGCCACTGAAATGGTGAGATCAGTTTGGCTGGAAACGGCCTTTTTGATGTCAGCGTAGTCAATACCTAATTCAGAGACGTTTTTGTTTAGCAATTTGGTATTGGTATGAGTGAATATGTTGCCTTGTTCGTTGGCTATAAACATATAGCCTTCGCCAGGTAAAATGACCTGCGTAATGTTGTTGACGATATCCGTGATTTCTACGTCCGCTCCCAATACAACTTGCTGGCCATGTAGGTTCAATGCTTTACCCAGAGAAACAACATTTGCCCCTGTTGCTGCAGCAGTTGTCGGGTTATCCATAAACACTTTTGCTGGATTCGCTTTTGCGTTGATATACCAGCCCCATTTTCGAGGGTCGTCATTACCTGGAGGCAATTTTACATCGTTGGCATTTCGCTGAGAGCCATCTGGATATGCCAAGAATACATTGTCAAAACCTGCAGAATCACGAACTTGTTTTAGGTGAGTAACAATGTCTTCTTGTTTTGATTCGCTTGATAGCGCTGTCAAGGCTCGCTCTTTTGAGATAAGCCAGTCGTTAACATACTGGTTGTAAGAAGTGGTTGTGCTTTGTAGGCGCTGTTCAACTTCGATGTCGAGTCGTTTAAGAGCGGCATTGTATGATAACGCTTCTACTAGTACACCACCGAGGATGATGGCAATACTGGCAGAGATTGCCAGTTTGTTTTTTAAAGACAGATTTTTAAACATAGACAGGCCTTTATGATGTTTGTGCATTCATTAGAAAATTGTGTGTTTGTCGGAGTACAGGCGAGAAATGAACGTCGAGTATTAAAACCGTCGCTCATTTCCCTTTCTTTTTATGTTATTCAAAGTCGTTGTTTACAGTGTAAATTACTCACACCTTAAATCTTGCAACTAGATCGTACAGTTCATGCGCTCGTTCATTTAGGCTTTGGCTACCGCGTCGGTTTTCATTTGCCAAAGTCGCTGACTCACTACTTTGATCGGAAATGACAACAATACGTTGTGAGATTTCTTGACCAACGATGCTTTGCTCTTCTGTTGCGGTTGCTATCAAGGAATTCATATCCATAATCATGCCGATGGATTGCTGAATTTTCTCCAGAGCTTTTGCCGCCGCATTGGCTTCATTCACCGCCGCTTCACTTCTGCTTTGACTTGAGTCCATGGCATGTACCGCAGCATCTGAAGCGGTTTTTAGCTGATTGATAACCGCATGGATTTCACCCGTACTTTGTTGAGTCCTGCTGGCTAGCTTACGCACTTCATCAGCAACAACTGCAAAGCCTCGACCTTGATCACCTGCTCTTGCCGCTTCTATTGCAGCATTGAGCGCCAGCAAATTAGTTTGTTCCGCAATGTCCTGAATAACTTCCAGAGACATTGAAATATTTTTCACATCCCCTTCTAGTTTAGAAATAACATTGCTCGCTTGCGAGACTTCCTCCGCTAAAGCCTGTACCGATTGCGCTGCTGAATCTACGATTTCGTGCGCAGATATTGCATTGTCATCAGCATCTTTAGCTGACTGTGCGGCTTGGATGGCATTGTTTGAAATTTCATTGGCGGTTGTTGTCATTTCTGTCATTGCGGTGGCAACTTGTTCTGTTTCTCCGCGTTGATTGGTGGCTAAGTCATCGACCTGAGCTGCGCGCTGTGTCATCAGGTTCGTTTCATCGACCACTTGTCTTCCTACCAGATTTACTCGTTTAATGATTTCTTGCAGGCTACCAACAAAAGCGTTGAAGTTGGTACTAAGAGAGGCGAATTCTGGTACGGTAAACTTCTCCATTCGTGCGGTGAGATCGGCATCGCCACTGGCAAATGAGCGAATCGAAGCATCAAATAATTCGATCGGGCGCATTATGGTGCGATTGAAGAACAGAGTAAATACACCGACAACAAGTATGATGACTGCCGTTACAGTCGCTAAGCTCCATAAGCTTTGCATTAGATCATCATTTGCCCGCTTATCCATAATCGCAATTTCAGCATCGATATCATCGGTGTAGAAGCCGGTGCCTATCATTAGGTCCCATTGCGGGATGTAAACGGAATAGCTCAACTTAGGTAAAGGCGTCGATTCTCCCGGTTTTGGGAAGTAGTAAGTGGTGAAATCACCCGTTTTAGAGTTGCGAATGAGATCCTGAACCAGATAGTTCCCTTGAGCATCCTGTAGTGTCCAGAAGTTCTCACCGATGCCAGCGCTGCTTTTCCCAAGCAGCAATCGAGTCCCTTTTGAATCATAACCAAACAGATACCCATTTTGACCGAATTGAACTTCTTTAAGGATTTCTAACGCCTGTTCCAAAGAAGCGTTGCTTTTCTTCAAAGGAATTAAAGCTGAGTCGGCGATTTGTAAGTAGGACTTCAGCTCCGTTTGTTTCATCGCCATCATAGAGTTACTTGTCGATTCCATTTGGTGTTTATTCAAACTGGTCGACTGAGTGAAACTCACAAACATCATACTGGCAGCAATCAGTAACAGTGGAACAATAGACAGAATATAAAGTCTAGTTCGAATGGTTAAATTCATGGTCACATCCTTTTTAGTCAAAGACCATAACAACTGGCTTTTTTAGTTGTTAATGTTGTTATCAATAAGATTAGTTCAGAAGTTGTAGAAACTCTGTACTGGAAGATGAAAGCTTGGGTGTATTCATCGGCATTCTTGCTTGAGGTCTTGAAGTTTTTGCAACTTCAACGAGGGGTTACATTCCTAGCGCTACTCGTATAACGGTCCTCAGCAAAAAAACAACGGTGTCAATACATAGATAAAAATTAAAAAAAATAGCGGGTAATTTATCTGTTCAATAGGTCGGTTTATTGATTTAGATCAACAAATGCTTTGTCTCAGTATTACAACAAGTTAAGGTTATTAACCTTTGTTTGTAAGTGGTTAATTTTGAAGGCGAATTTCATTTTTGGAAGGTTAGATTTCATTTTGCTGCACTTTGAATGCCGTTTCTATGTAAGCATAATGCGCCGGATGTAACCAAATGTTTCCTTTTGTAACTTTTACGTTGATGAGTTTTTGATAGGTGTGAATGGCTTTTCAAAGATTTGTCTGGGTTAAAGATACAGCAGTGCTTTTGTTACACGCTCAACACAATAAAACTCATATAAATTCATACGGATTCTTAAAGTGCCAACTTTTGCTAAGGAATTCCGTAAACATAATCGAGAAAGTCAATGGAAGCCTCAAGATATAAAAGCATCTTGTCGCGAGTGGGATTGTTTTGTGCAATTTTGCTCCTGTCTGGATGTCAGTCTGCTTTGCTGGATCCCAAGGGCCTAGTAGGAGTGCGCGAGAAAGAGTTGATCATTACCTCTCTTCTCTTGATGTTGATTGTTGTTATCCCTGTGATTTTAATGACAATTTACTTTGCCTATAAGTACCGTGCTAGCAATACCGAAGTTGAATATGCTCCTGAGTGGTCTCACTCAACTAAGATCGAATTGGTTGTTTGGACGATTCCAATCATCATCATTGCGATTTTGGCTGTGATTACTTGGCGTTCAACTCACGAGCTAGAACCGTCTGTGCCGCTGAAAAGTGATATCAAACCCGTCACGATTGAAGTGGTTTCACTGGATTGGAAATGGTTGTTCATCTACCCAGAACAAAAAATCGCTACGGTTAACTACGTTGCCTTCCCTAAAGATGTTCCTGTGACGTTCAAAATTACGTCTGACAACATCATGAACTCTTTCTTCATTCCTCGTTTAGGCAGTCAAATTTACGCTATGCCCGGCATGGTGACACGTCTACATCTGATTGCGAACCATGAGGGAGAGTACAAAGGTATATCGTCAAGTTATAGCGGTGAAGGCTTTTCACACATGAAATTTGTCGCCAATGCGCTACCTGACGAGCAAAGCTTTGAAGAGTGGGTTAGTGAAGTGAAAAAGCAGCCATCCATGCTACACGCTTTCAGTGATTACCAAGCGCTTGCAGAGCCAAGTGAAAACGTTCCGGTGACTTACTACTCTCACATCCCACAAGACTTATTCGAGTCGGTTGTTATGCAACACATGGGTTCACTCAATATGAGTGAAGGAGAGACACAACACAGTCACATGGACATGGCAGAACATAAAGGGTAACAGACGATGTTTGGAAGACTTACTTTAGACTCCATTCCATACCATGAGCCAATTATCATGATCACGCTTGCTGTGATTGCGATCGTTGGCCTTGCTGTTGTTACGGCTATTACTCGCATGGGTAAATGGCAGTATCTTTGGAATGAGTGGTTTACATCGGTAGACCATAAAAAGCTTGGCTTTATGTATATTGCGGCAGCGATGATCATGTTACTTCGTGGTTTTGCAGATGCAGTAATGATGCGTAGCCAACAGCTACTTTCATCAGCGGGTGAAGCAGGTTATCTGCCTCAACACCACTATGATCAAATCTTTACTGCGCATGGCGTGATCATGATTTTCTTTGTGGCAATGCCGCTCGTCATTGGTTTGATGAACATTATTGTCCCACTGCAAATCGGTGCTCGCGATGTTGCGTATCCGTTTTTGAACAACCTCAGTTTTTGGTTGTTTGTTGTGGGTATTATCCTGACCAATATGTCTCTGGCTGTGGGTGAGTTTGGCCGTACTGGTTGGCTTGCGTATCCACCGCTTTCTGGCATTGATGCCAGTCCGGGAGTAGGGGTCGATTACTGGATTTGGGCGCTGCAAATCTCGGGTGTGGGTACGACGTTATCCGGCGTGAACTTCTTCGCGACCATTCTACGTATGCGTACACCAAGCATGCCATTGATGAAGATGCCAGTGTTCACTTGGGCTTCGCTGTGTTCAAACATCCTGATCATTATTTCTTTCCCAATTTTAACGGTGACCATCGCGCTGCTAACGCTTGACCGTTACTTGGGGATGCACTTCTTCACCAATGACATGGGTGGCAACATGATGATGTATGTCAACCTGATTTGGGCATGGGGTCACCCAGAGGTTTACATCCTTGTACTACCTGTATTCGGTGTGTTCTCAGAAGTGACGGCAACCTTCTCTCGTAAGAAACTGTTTGGCTACACATCACTGGTTTGGGCAACGATCGTTATTACCATACTTGCTTTCGTTGTATGGCTACATCACTTCTTCACTATGGGTGGTGGTGCGAACGTTAACGCTTTCTTTGGTATCGCAACCATGATCATCTCAATTCCAACAGGGGTTAAGATTTTCAACTGGTTGTTCACTATGTACAAAGGCCGTATTACGTTTACCACTCCTATGATGTGGACGGTTGGCTTCCTAATCTCATTCTCGATTGGTGGCATGACAGGCGTACTGATGGCAGTTCCGGGTGCAGACTTCGTATTGCATAACTCCGTATTCCTAATTGCGCACTTCCATAACGTCATCATCGGTGGTGTGGTATTTGGTTGTTTCGCGGCAATTACATACTGGTTCCCGAAAGCAACAGGATTCATGCTTGATGAAACTTGGGGTAAACGCGCTTACTGGTGTTGGATTACAGGCTTCATCCTAGCGTTCCTGCCACTTTACGCGCTGGGCTTCATGGGTATGACTCGTCGTATCAGCCAAAATCTCGATCCAGAATTCTTCCCTCTGCTTGCAGTGGCAGCATTCGGTACTGCGATTATCGCGCTAGGCGTACTGTGTCAGTTCATTCAGATCTACGTCAGTGTTCGTGATCGTCACCTGAACCCTGATGTTACTGGTGACCCTTGGGATGGTCGTACTTTGGAGTGGGCGACTTCTTCTCCACCTCCGTTCTACAACTTTGCTGTGATTCCAAAAGGCAACGAGTTAGATGCTTTCTGGTACCAAAAAGAGCGTGGCGAACACGACATCACTAAAGAAGTGGAATATCAGCCAATCCATATGCCAAAGAATACGGCGACAGGTATGTATATCTCTGCCTTTGCACTGATTTTCGGTTTCGCAATGATTTGGTACATCTGGTGGCTGGCCGCTGTTGGTTTTATCGGTGTTGTCGTAACGGCTATCAAGCACAGCTTCAATGAAGACATCGATTACTACGTACAAGTTGATGAAATCAAAGCGATTGAAGAAGCGCACCGTAAACGTGTTCTAGAAGCGAGAGGTCAAGTATCGGCTCAGAACGAAGACGACAGCGATATGGAGGTGACATATGCACGCTAATACTCATGATGCACATGATCACCACGATACTGGTGGTCTGAAACTGTTTGGTTTCTGGATTTACCTGATGAGCGACTGCGTGTTGTTTGCGAGCTTGTTTGCAACGTACGCAGTCCTTGCCAACGCGACCGCTGGTGGCCCAGATGCGAAAGAGCTGTTTGAACTGCCATTCGTATTTGTAGAAACCATGATGCTGCTGTTCAGTAGTATCACTTTCGGTTTCGGCATGATTGCAATGAAGCGCAAAGACATTGCGGCTCTTAAACGTTGGTTAGCGATTACTTTCGTTCTCGGTGCTGGCTTTATTGCGATGGAGCTGTACGAGTTCCACCACTTGATCGCTGAGGGCGCAAGCCCTCAACGCAGCGCGTTCCTATCTGCGTTCTTCACGCTAGTTGGTACACACGGTCTACACGTGAGCTTTGGTTTGATCTGGTTGGCAGTATGTTACTGGCAGCTATCTACTAAAGGCTTGAACGACATGATGGAAACTCGCTTTAACTGCTTGAGCTTGTTCTGGCACTTCCTCGACATCGTTTGGATCTGTGTATTTACCATCGTTTACCTAGTGGGGGTTATGTAATGAGCAACCAACATTTAGATAGCGCGAAGAGCGATTATGTAAAAGGCTTTATTGCGTCACTGATACTGACCATTATTCCGTTTTACTTTGTTGCGACTCAAAGTCTGCCAAAAGACATCACATACGCAATCCTGTTTGGGTGTGCGGTGATTCAGGTGATTGTTCATTTCATCTACTTCCTACACATGGAAATTAAGACTGATGAAGGTAAGTGGAACTTTGTTTCACTGATGTTCACCGTATTGGTTGTTTTGATACTGATTGTCGGGTCTATCTGGATCATGTGGAACCTTAACGTCAACATGTCGATGTAGGTTGAAATGATCAGAGGTTACCTATCAATCACTAAGCCGGGAATTATCATCGGCAATTTGATCTCTGTTGCTGCGGGGTATTTCCTCGCAGCTAAATCAGAAGCTGCGGATGGATTATTACTGTTGTGCACCTTAGCGGGTGTGGCAATGGTGATCGCATCAGGCTGCGTGGTGAACAATATTTTCGATCGCGATATTGATTTGAAAATGGACAGAACACGTGGACGTTTACTGGCTCAGGGTGACATCAACATTGATCATGCGTTCGTGTTTGCCATTGTACTGCTGCTAGCGGGAACCGCCTTGCTCTATAGCATGGCAAATCCTCTATCAGCTGTGGTGGTGCTATTGGGTTATGTGTTTTACGTATTCTTTTACACCATGTGGTACAAACGCAACTCAGTGTATGGAACTCTGGTCGGCAGCGTATCTGGGGCCGTCCCTCCACTGGTCGGCTACCTTGCGGTGACAAACTACATCAGCCTAGAAGCGGTTCTGCTGTTTGCATTGTTCTGTTTATGGCAGATGCCGCATTCCTACGCGATTGCCATGTTTCGCATGCAAGACTACAAAAATGCAGGCATCCCTGTGTTGCCTGTGGTGTCTGGTATCGAAAAGGCTCGTAAACACATGATCGCGTATGTGGTTGCGTTCAACCTTGTAGCGTTAGCTCTGTTTCTGCTTGGAAATGGTGGTTATGAATACTTGGTTGTCGCTGCAGGCGTATGTTTCATGTGGACACAAGTCACCTTCAAAAAGGTTACTGAAGAAAACTATGTTGAATGGTCAAAAGCGGTATTCAAAGTGTCGCTACTTGTTGTCATGGGCATCAGTACCGTACTGGGTATAGAGCTTATCCCACTCTCAATTTAAGTTTTTCTATCTAGAAAACCCGTCACAAGCTCAAAGGCACCTTTTAAGGTGCCTTTTCTTTTGTAATAAAACAACAATGAAAGCCATTTGGAATGAAGGAGGCGGATGAAGATTAAGAGCAGTCAAACTAACTTGCTGAGTAGCTCTTTTAAGCCGTTTCTCGCCCACTTTTTACCTAAGTAGGTTTCAAGGTGTTGTTCTGCAAAGCGCAAGAAACCAAGTGCTGCCGGAGCAAGATGCCGATCGTTACGGGCAATAAAGTACCAGTGGCTTTCAATTGGAAAATCCTCAACATCTAAAGCGACGATGCTTTGGTCATGTGCAGGAAGCACATGGCTGGACAATACCGCTAATCCCATACCAGAGCTGACGCCCACTCGAATCGCTTCATTACTGGCCATTTGCAAGCTACTGGACAACGTCATTCCGTGTGTTTGCAACCAGCTTTCAAACAACATACGTGTTGCCGAACCTTGCTCACGTAGCAGAAATCGTTGTTGCTTCAGATCGGAAAAGGAAATTTTACGTTGTTGCGCCAAGGGGTGGTCTGCGGGAGCTACCAGAGTTAATGGGTTTAACAAAAAGCGTCCAGCACATGCATGTTCAAGTGAAGGGGGTGACTAAACACGTACAAATCATCCTGCCCCTGTTCAAAGCGTCGTAAAACTTGCTCTCGGTTTCCTATTTCTACTTTGATATCGACGGCGGGAAATCGCTGACTAAATGGTCCGAGAAGGCGAGGCAATATGTATTGCGCGGTACTCACCATGGCAATACTAAAATGACCACTTTGCCCAGCTTGAACGGAATCTAGGTATTGGTTGAAGTCATTGAAATTACTTAAGGTTTGTTGACATATGCGATACAACTCCTGTCCGGTATCGGTCGCGACAACTTTGTTGTTTTCTAAAGTGTATAAGGGATCATCTATCGCTTCTCGAAGTCGCTTGAGTTGTAGGGAAACAGTGGGTTGAGTGAGATGCAGACGTTTAGCACTCTCACTGATAGAGCCAGTTTGAATGACATCCACGTATACCTGCAATAAACGAAAAGTAAGGTGACGAATGTTCATGGTTTACTTTTAACTATTTATAATTATCTATGGATGGTTATCAATATTTTTATTTCTGTCAATGATGAATCTCCCCTATTATCCCGCCCAGAATGAAAACTGTAATAAAACAACACCGAACAAAAGGAAGATAAATGCCAGATATCGTTGTAATGTTTTTTGTGTTGGGCTTATTTGCCGGTTTAGTCCGTTCAGATCTGACCATCCCTAAAGCTATGTATGAGATGTTAAGTTTATTGCTGATGCTGACCATCGGCCTCAAGGGGGGATGGCTCTCCATGGCAATGTGAGCTGGGGACTCGTACCTGAAATGGCTGCGGTATTGATGATCGGTGCTCTGATTCCATTAAGCTTTTTTCCAATTTTACGAAAAATTATTGGCTTAAATTTAGCAGACAGCGCCAGTATCGCAGCGCACTATGGCTCTGTGAGTGCTGGTACTTTTGCCGTAGCTTTGGCGTACACACAAGCGCAACAGCTCGTCGTTGGAGCCGAAGTCACTCTGTATTTGGTCTTAATGGAGCTTCCTGCCATCATCGTTGGTTTGTTGTTATACCGTCGTCATAGCTCTGCATTACCGAATGCGAAGCCGGTTTCTATTGGTGCGCTTTGGCATGAAGCATTAACCAACAAAGGCGTTATATTGTTGGTGGGTGGCGTGATTATCGGTCTAATGTACGGCAGTAAAGAAGGCGCTCCGGTAACTGATTTGTTGATGGGCGGTTTTAAAGCGGTACTGGCTCTATTCCTATTGGAAATGGGTATCACTGCTGCGCATACACTCAGACCTTTACCTGTCCAGCAATGGCGATTGATGGTCTTTGCACTCTGTGCTCCTATGTGTTTAGGTTCAATCGGCGTGGTGATTGGTGGTCTACTTGGTTTAAGCGAAGGGTCAATAGTGATACTTGCCAGCTTAACAGCCAGCGCGTCCTATATTGCGGCTCCTGCTGCGATTAAAGCGGCAATACCTGAAGCAAACATAGGTCTTGCGATGTTGAGCTCTCTGGGTTTGACATTCCCATTCAACGTATTGCTAGGAATCGGCTTGTATCATCAACTCGTGCCGATATTAACTTAGAGGCTTTGGCTTAATTACGCGGTTTCACCTCAGTGCTGATGTTTGATCTTCACTGAGGTGAATTGAGTTTCTGCACCCATTGGCTCGACGTTTACATTTTGGCACTATCATCCCTGTGCTTTGCTTATAGAAGCGACTAAATACTAACGAATTCATTCTATATAAATTCCACATGTCCTACTGAAGCAGCTATGCTATACTCCGCCTCCAAATTTTATGTAAGGACTAAACCATGAGTCTGAAGAACGACATTCAACAACTGAACAATCGCATCGATACTTGCCATCACAAGTTGGATGCAGCCAAGACTCGCGGCGATAGTGCGATGATCACTAAATTTACCGATGACATCGATAGACTGACTAAGCAGCTAAAAAGCTTGAAGCACAAAGCTGAATACGATCTCAATAAAGAGCGTAAAGAGTTATCGGATATGGCTTTCTCTCGTGAAATCACCAAAGAAGAGCAAGCGGATTTAGGTAAGCTTAAGAAGAAAGTAAAAGGTTTAGTGGTTGTTCACCCAATGACGAAAATTGGTAAAGCCATGCGCATTGAAGTGATGACAGGTTTCGCGCCAAAACCTTTCTAACCTTAAGAAAGAATATAAAAAGAGCCAGCATTTGCTGGCTCTTTGCGTTCTACTTGAATCAATATCCCATCAACTGCAGCAGATTCTCAGCGGTGTGAACCGCTTCTTTGCGGTTGGCAATATTGAGTTTCTGATACAGATTGCGAATGTGAGTTTTGATGGTTGTTCCTGCCACATCAAGTTCCTGTGCAATTTGTTCATTGCTGAAACCGGAATAGATCAAACCTAACACTTGCCATTCACGTTGGGTTAGCGGGCTAGTACGTACTAACTCCGGAATGTTCGGGTGATTGATCAGTTTCTCTACGAACTCTTCATCAAAATGCACTGAACGGCTGCGTTGGGTGGTTGAAATCTCTTTCATTAACTGTTGTGCACGGTGGCGTTCTAAATCGCCCAGTTCACCGCGTTGAATCAGTTTCTCCAACACATGACCCACTTTGGCACCGTCGATCAGGAAGTTGCCAATCATACCGGTTTGGTTAGTGAGTGCTAACGCTTGCTTAAGCTTATCGCGTGCTTCCTCTTCTTTACCAAGAGTCGTTGCCAGAATCGACTCAACAATCAGGTTACGGTTGATATCGGTAATTAACTGATACTTCCTCGCTTCTTCTTGCATGAATTCCAACGTTTGCTGGGCTTCTTCCATCATGTCTAAGTTAATTTGAGCACGGGCAATATTGCGCCATTGCAGTTGCGAAAAGTGGTTACACGCTCTTTCTGGGCGAGTAGAAGTATTTAGCCAATTCTGAATCGAATCCATATCACCGCGAGCTTGCCAGTAAAGCAGCAATGAAAGCGACGCGTTCGCCGTCCAGTCAACATGGTAACTAGATTGTTTCATCAGATGCAGAATCTGCTCAATAAAGCGGCTCGCTTTGTCCAGTTCGCCACGGCCAACCGAGATACGCGCCAGCATAGAATAACTGTGCAGATGTTTACTTGGTGAGTGATTGCCGAGAACGTCCAAACCTTTGTAGGCGCACTCTTCGGCTTCATCCAAACGGTTCCAACACCAGAGAATTTGTGCACGCACGCGTAACAAGAATTCATGCAATGGCAGCTGGTGAAGTTGATGTTCTTCAATCAGTTTGAACGCATTGTCCTGAACTTCATAAGCGGCTTGAACATAACCCTGAGCAATCAGAATTTCGCTTTGCTGCAATAATGCCCAAAGCGCCTGATGATAAACCTGATACTGGCGAGCCAGTTTCTCGGTCTGCTGCATCATTGGCAGAGCACGGCTGAGTTGACCTAATACGTGGTTGACTTCACCCACAACGGACGTTGCCACAATTCGGCTGCGATAGATTGTGTTATCGAGCTGGCTTAACGCCAATTCAGCGAGCTCTAAAGCTTTTTCTGGTTCGTTTTGGTTAATCGCAACCTGAGCTCGTAATGCGTTGAATTCACCTTGCTCTTTGCTCGACAGTTCCACATTAAGCTTTGCCATCTCTTCATCTGCTTTGGAAAGCAGGGCACCGACATCGTTGTATCTGTGCTGACTTTGAGCAAGCCAAGCTTGAAGCATGCAGAGCTTAGGTTCGCTATAAAGCTGATTAGAAGAAAGCAGGTTAATTGAAGACTCCAACATCTCCAATTCGCCTTGGTTGAACATGCTCCAGCCGTGTTTGCTTAAAATGGTGGCGAGTAAATCGGTATCCTGAGCGATTTTGGCATGACGCAAAGCTTGGTGCGGGTTAGACATTTCTAACCATGCCAGTGACGCTTCGCGGTGTAAGTCGTGTTCTTGCTGTGGAATGCGAGCCAGACGCTGGTGGGCAAGGAACTCACCAAACAAATTGTGGAAGCGATACCAGTTATGTTCGCCTTCCAACGGGTAAATAAACAAGCCAAAACGGTTTAGCGATTCAATCATGCTTAACGCGTCGTCACGCTTGGTCAGTGCGGTGACCAGTGAATCGTTGAAATGTTCCAACACTGAACACTGCATCAGGAACTGACGGGTTTCGTTGTCGAGAAGGTCAAATACCTCTTCAACCAAGTAATCCCACAAATGTGCATGATTGAAGTGAGAAACAGATTCCGCACTTTGCTCCAGAGTACGCTTTTGATATTGCGCTTGCAGAGCGATAAGTTGCAACGCTGAAGGCCAGCCTTCCACGTAATCACGTAAGCTGTTTGCTGTAGAGTCGTCTACGCCATCGGTAACTCGTTGATTAAAGAAACGGGTGGTCTCTTCGGTGTCGAATGCCAGCAGTTCGTTACCAATCTCGATCATCAAATCACGCACACGCAAGTTTGCTGTGCCCAGTGGTGGCGCTGCGCGACTGGTCACCACTAAGGTCATGTTGTCCGGCATGTGTTTGATGAAAAAGCGCATTGCTTCATGAATTTCGTCATCAGACAGCAGATGATAGTCATCCAACACCACATAACATTCTTGGTGGTAGTGAGCCATTTCGGTGAACACTTCACTAAACAGTGAATGAATCGAAGAGAACTGACGCTTTTCCGCCAGTTTTTGCGCATTCGGGCAACTTTGATCCGTTGCTTTATTGATCGCTTGTAGAAAATAGTTCAAGAAACGGAAAGGATCGTTGTCACTATCGTCAATGCTGTACCAACCAACGTGAGGTTTATCTGCAAGCCACTGAGCCGCCATGGTGGTTTTTCCATAGCCTGCAGGGGAGCGAAATAGCACTAACTTATAGCATGTGGCGTTATGCAAAATGTCCAGCACTCTTGGACGAACAATTGCGTTGTGCAGGCGGCCGGGGCGCGTCAGTTTAGAAGGAATCCACATTCTTGATCTCCCTTCGATCAAATAATAAGAGGAGAAAACAGAGATCTCTGTCACTTTTGTGGCAACGATGTTACTTGATGTTTTTCACTACGTTTATTGATCCCTTTCTCGAATCTCGCACTATTCACATTCTTTAGCAGACTACGCCCCTAATTTGTGAACTTGATCAATAAAATTGCCTAGCGATCCGTTTGGTTGGCAGGTGGTTTGTACGAAATTTTATGTAATTTGAGTAAAAACGATAATTTTAGTGTGACGAAGTATACATTATGAGCAAAAGGAGCACCGCTTGAATCTCCGAGCTGTTTAAACCCCGTCTAAGGTTATTGAGGCAGTCGTTGTGATCTCAATCACTCAGAATCTCGCGGATTGGATTATCAATGAGAGATTGATCACTCCGACTTAAGTGCTACACCCTCTACGCCCTCACTCCTCCTCCTAAATTCATGACAACTTGGGAGGATGTTTACCTTTTGTTGTACGGGCAGGATATGGCACAGATGAATTAGAACTGATAAGAGAGATTTCTCGATGAAACCTACGCAACAGAAAACGTTTGATAAAGCAGCGTTCCAAGCGAACGTAAAGCGTAATCTTACCGCGACATACGCGACCACTGTGGAACATGCTTCTAGCCGTTCTTGGTATTTGGCTATGGGTCATGCTCTAGCAGAATTAACAACGTTCGACATGCTTGAAACAGAGCAAGACGAGCGCATCGTTAATGCTAAAAGCCTGAACTACCTATCTCTTGAGTTCCTGATTGGCCGTTTAACAGGTAACAACCTGATTAGCATGGGCCTTTATGAACAGGTTTCTGAAGCGATGGCGGAATTGGGCCAAAACTTAACAGATTTGTTGGAAGAAGAGCGCGACCCTTCATTGGGTAACGGTGGTCTTGGTCGTCTTGCTGCGTGTTTCATGGACTCATGTGCTGCTCAAGAATACCCAACAGTGGGTTACGGTCTTCACTACGAATACGGTTTATTCAAACAGTCTTTCGAGCAAGGTCATCAGAAAGAAGCGCCTGATGCTTGGTGTGGTATCGAAGGTTACCCTTGGGAAATCGCACGCCCTGAGCTGAAACAAGAAATCGGTTTCTACGGCCACGTTGAAGTGACCCATGAGAATGGCAAAGAAGTTCGCAAATGGGTTCCTGGCATGTTAGTGCAAGCGATGCCTTGGGATTTACCAATCGTGGGCTACCAAAGCGATACTGTTTACCCACTACGCCTTTGGGAATGTCGTGCCATTGCACCATTCTCACTAGAGAGCTTTAACAACGGTAACTACTTCGAAGCTCAGCACTCTCTGATTGATGCGGGCAACATTACTAAAGTGCTTTACCCGAACGACAACCATGAGAAAGGTAAAACACTGCGCTTGATGCAACAGTACTTCCACAGTGCGGCATCGGTACGTGACATTCTTCGTCGTCATGAAGGTGCTGGTTTTGCACTGGAAGATCTACCGAAGAAAGAGACAATCCAGCTTAACGATACTCACCCAACCATCGCGATCCCTGAATTAATGCGTATTTTGGTCGATGAGCGTGGCCTATCTTGGGAAGCGGCTTGGGACATCTGTTCTAAGACATTCGCTTACACCAACCACACCTTGTTGCCAGAAGCATTGGAAACATGGAGCGAGTCTTTGATTCAGCGTCTGCTTCCTCGTCATATGGAAATCATTTACGAGATCAACCATCGCTTTATGCAGGAAGTTCGCGCGAAATGGCCGGGTGATGTTTCTAAACAACAGAAGCTGTCCATTATTGAAGAAGGCTTCCATCGCATGGTGCGCATGGCAAACCTTTGTGTAGTGGGTTCTTACGCTGTAAACGGTGTTGCTGCTCTGCACTCTGAGTTAGTAAAACGTGACCTGTTCCCTGAGTTCAACGAGCTGTATCCAAGTCGTCTACAGAACGTAACCAACGGTATTACACCTCGTCGTTGGCTGAAATTCTGTAACCCAGCTTTGTCTGCATTGATTACTGAGAAAATTGGTGACCAGTGGCCAGCACATCTCGACCAACTAGAATCGATTTCTCAGTTCGCTGGTGATGCGAAGTTCCAGAAGCAGTTCATGGCAGTGAAGAAAGAGAACAAAGCGCGTTTGGCTAACTGGGTGAAAGAGAACATGGGTATCGAACTTGATACCAATGCGATCTTTGACGTTCAAATCAAACGTCTACACGAATACAAACGTCAGCACCTAAACATGCTGCACATTCTTTCTCTGTACCACCGCATCATCAACGATCC
This sequence comes from Vibrio sp. Hal054, assembly GCF_037162405.1. Taxonomy (NCBI): domain Bacteria; kingdom Pseudomonadati; phylum Pseudomonadota; class Gammaproteobacteria; order Vibrionales; family Vibrionaceae; genus Vibrio; species Vibrio sp. Hal054. The sequence goes on from NZ_JARLUT010000002.1 coordinate 1,102,033, forward strand.
ATCTTTTGATGTGCATCCTCGTGTGGTGTTCTTTGCAGCGAAAGCAGCACCGGGTTACCACCTAGCGAAAGAGATTATCTACGCAATCAACAAGATTGCAGAGAAAGTGAATAACGATCCACGTATCGGTAACAAACTGAAAGTGGTCTTCATTCCTGACTACCGTGTAAGCATGGCGGAGATCATCATCCCTGCAGCTGACGTGTCTGAGCAAATCTCTACCGCAGGTAAAGAAGCATCAGGTACCGGCAACATGAAGATGGCGCTAAACGGTGCGTTAACCATCGGTACGATGGACGGTGCAAACGTTGAGATTCGTGAAGAAGTGGGTGATAACAACATTTACATCTTCGGTCTGGATGTGGATGGCGTAGAGTCACTAAAAGCAAAAGGTTACAACCCTTACGACTACTACAACGCGGATCCATTACTCAAAGCATCAATGGAACTATTGATGTCAGACGAGTTCACTCCGGGTGAGCCAGCGAAGCTTCGCGCAACTTACGACAGCTTGCTTGATGGTGGCGACCCATACCTTGTTCTTGCTGATTTCGCATCGTATGTGAAAGCGCATGAAGACATGGATAAGCAGTACCGTGATCAGGCGGGTTGGGCGAAGAAGGCAATATTGAACACCGCTCTGGTGGGCAAGTTCAGCTCTGACCGCAGTATTCGCGATTACGTGAATAATATTTGGCAGCTTGAAGCCGTCAAACGCTAAAAAATAGAACCAAACAGCCAAGGTGTAAGCCTTGGCTGAATGGCTTATAACGCTCAACGAACATATGTTCCAGAATGAATAAAAGCCAAATCGACATAGATTAAATAATTACACACCCTACACATTTGAAGGATTATGCAGTCCCTTCGGAGAGAGCGATGAAAGAACAAAATGCATTAAAACAAGTCGCAGCGATGGCAAAAATTGCCGACAGCTATGTGAGTGCTTGGGGCGATGAAGCAAAAGTAGAAGACGAGACCATTCGTCGTCTTTTGGCTTCTTTAGGTTATGACACAACCAATGATCAAACCTTATTAAAATCGGCTGAGAAAAAACACAAAGCCGATGTGTTGGAAGCGGTATTAGTGATTCGCCAAGGAGAGCCATTAGAGGTGTCTCTTAACCTAGGTTCTAGCGCTCGTGAAAGTGAGTTTGACTGGCGACTAGAAACCGAACAGGGCGAAGTATTCGAAGGTTATCTGCAATCTCAAATCGTTCGTGATGAGCGTGCAGAAGGTGGCCCGCTAGTATTCTCTTTGCCGAGCGATCTAGCACTGGGTTACCACAAGCTGTTTGTTTCTCGCAAGCGTCGTAAAGCGCCGTATGAGATGACGGTTATTGTGACGCCAACTGCCTGTTTCAAACAACCTGCTCTGGAAAAAGGCAAGAAGCTTTGGGGACCAAGTGTTCAGCTTTACACTTTGCGTACTCAGCACAACTGGGGTATCGGTGATTTCGGTGACTTGAAACAGTTGGTTGCGGATATCGCTTCTCGTGGTGGTGATTTTGTCGGTTTGAACCCAATCCATTCTCTGTTCCCAGCGAACCCAGAAGGGGCAAGCCCATACAGCCCGTCTTCTCGCCGTTGGTTGAACATTCTTTATATTGATGTGAGCTCAGTACCAGAGTTCGCACTAAGTGGTGAAGCACAGCAAAAAGTGGGCAGTGCGGAGTTCCAACAACGTCTGCAAAAAGCACGTGAATCGCATTGGGTGAACTACACCGAAGTCGCGCAAATGAAAATGAGCGTACTGCCATTGTTGTTCACTGAATTTAAAGCCCGTCATTTGGATAAAAACACTGACCGAGCTCGTGCGTTCTTAGACTTTGTGGAAGAGGGTGGTGATAGCCTGTTGCACCAAGCAACCTTTGATGCGCTGCACGCACAGTTGCATGCAGAAGACAGCAATGTTTGGGGCTGGCCTGTTTTCCCTGAAAAATACCGTCGTTTTGAAAATCCAGCGGTACAAACTTTTATTGAAGACAACCAAGACGACGTACATCTATACATGTACCTACAATGGGTTGCTGACACGCAAATCAACGAAGCTCAGGCGCTGGCTGAAGAAAAAGGTATGGCGGTTGGCTTATACCGTGACTTAGCAGTAGGTGTCGCGGATTCTGGCTCTGAAACATGGGCGGATGAAGGTAACCTGATTCTGGATGCGAGCATTGGCGCGCCACCGGATGTTCTTGGTCCACTAGGTCAGAACTGGGGCTTACCACCACTCAACCCACAAGTGCTGCAAGCGACTGGCTATGATGCTTACATCAAGCTGTTGCGCGCTAACATGAAGCATTGTGGTTCTCTGCGTATCGACCACGTACTTGGTTTATTGCGTCTGTGGTGGATTCCAAAAGGCGAAAACGCAACCAAAGGCGCATACATCTACTACCCAGTGAAAGACATGCTTGCCATTCTTGCGCTGGAATCTCACCGTCACCAATGCAGTGTGATCGGTGAAGACTTAGGTACTGTACCGGACGAAATCGTGGATCTACTTCGTGATGCGGGCGTTCACTCATACAAAGTATTCTTCTTCGAAACATCGAAAGAAGACGGCGGCTTTATTTCTCCTGCTCACTATGCGCCTCAATCCATGGCGGCTCTGTGTACGCACGATATGCCGACTCTGCGTGGTTTCTGGCACTGTGCTGACCTGAAAATGGGTAGCGAAATTGGCTTGTATCCAGACAAAGAACAACTGGCAGAGCTGTTTGAGGATCGCTTGAAGTGCAAACAAGGCATTTTGGACTCTGTGGCTTGGCATGGTTACTTGCCTGAAGGCGTAGGTCGTGATGCAAGTCTGGTTCCTATGGATTCATACCTGAGTGAAGCATTGCAACTGCATGTTGCGGCAGGTTCGTCAGGTCTACTCAGTATTCAGCTTGAAGACTGGTTAGAAATGGATAATCCTGTCAACATTCCGGGAACCGTTGATGAGTATCCAAACTGGCGTCGTAAGTTGTCGATGAATTTGGATGAAATCTTCGCCCGCGAAGATGTGAACCGAATTTCAGCACGTTTAACGGAAACGCGTGCGAAAGCCAGTCAGTAATCGAGCAAGCACTCAGAGGGAAATTAGTGAATTCTTATATTTACACCAAGAAGTTTAAGTTAGGTCACTCTATACCCCTTTTGAGTTCGGTAAGATGAACTTACGCTAGTATGCCCGCCAATGTAGCGGGCATTTTTATTTCTCTGTTGCGCTGGGAGAAGAGTATTGAAAAAAGCTAAAAAGCCTTCGAAAACACAAGTTGCCTATAACCAGCTTTCTCACGCTGGTTTTGCTGATCCATTTGCATTTTTAGGTCCGTTTATTTCTTCTTTTCAAGGAGCACTACGAGTATGGATGCCGGGTGCTGATAAAGTAGAGTTGCTGGTGGAAGGAGAGCCGAGAGTGGCTCTTGAAAGAGAAACCGATGCCGGTTTTGTTCTTAAATCAGACAGAGACCTTCGCTTCACCCATTATTCTCTTGCGGTTGACTGGGCGGGTACCGAACAAATTGTCGATGACCCTTACCAGTACCACGAAATTTATGCCGAATATGATGACCTGCATACTCCGAAAGAGATGTATCGTCATATGGGCTCGCAGTTCGTCACGTTAGAACGCGATGGTAAGCAGATCTCAGGTATTCGTTTCCTTGTTTATGCGCCTCACGCTTCGGCGTGTAGTCTGGTTGGCTCATTTAACCAGTGGGACGGCCGTCGCCATCCGATGCAACGTTTAGATTATGGCATCTGGGGGCTGTTTATTCCGGGTCTGGAAGAGGGCGTTCAATACAAATTTGAACTGAAAGGACCACATGGTGAAGGTTTACCTCATAAGGCTGACCCTTGGGGATTCTACGCTGAGCAACACCCTTCTTTTGCCTCTGTGACTTATGATCATAGCCGTTACCAATGGCAAGACAGTGAATGGCAACATCGCCCTGTAACGCAAAAGCGAAAAGAAGCGCTCTCTTTTTATGAACTGCATGCAGGCTCATGGAAGCGTAGTGAGAATGGAGATTTCCTCAATTATCGCGAGTTAGCACAGCATTTGACTCCGTATCTGGTTGATATGGGATACACCCATGTAGAGCTTATGCCGGTTTCTGAACATCCATTTTATGGCTCTTGGGGTTATCAACCTGTAGGTTTGTTTGCACCAACCAGTCGTTATGGCTCACCGGATGATTTCAAATACTTCGTTGATATGTGTCATCAGGCTGGTATTGGTGTGGTTCTTGATTGGGTTCCAGCACACTTCCCGTCGGATGATCATGGTTTGGCGAACTTCGATGGTACGCCACTGTTCCATGACCCTGATCCGCGTCGTGGCTGGCATCAGGACTGGAATTCATACATCTACGATGTTGGACGCGAACATGTGCGTCGTTTCCTAGTTTCCAATGCGCTGTATTGGTTCGATATGTTCCATATTGACGGTATTCGTGTGGATGCAGTGGCGTCGATGCTTTATCTCGACTATTCACGCAGTCACGATCAGTGGATTCCAAACGTTGATGGTGGCCGTGAAAACTATGATGCCATCGCAACCTTTAAGTGGATGAACGAAGAGGTTTATAAATACTTCCCGAATGCGATGACCATTGCTGAAGAATCCACAGCCTTTCCGGGTGTGTCAGCGCCAACCTTTATGGGCGGCTTAGGCTTTGGTTTCAAGTGGAACATGGGTTGGATGCACGACAGTCTTTCGTACATCAAAGAAGATCCAGTACATCGTAAATATCACCACAACACGTTAACTTTCCCGCTGATTTACGCATTCAGTGAGAACTATGTGTTGTCTTTGTCTCACGATGAGGTGGTTTACGGTAAACAGTCGTTGATCTACAAGATGCCGGGCGATGAGTGGCAGCAGACGGCGAATATGCGTGCCTATTTTGGTTATATGTACGCGCAGCCGGGTAAGAAACTCAACTTCATGGGATCTGAATTTGGACAGACGGCAGAGTGGAATCATGATGATCAACTACAGTGGTTCTTAACCGCTTTCGATCGCCACCGTGGTATCCAAAGTTTAGTTCGCGACCTGAATCATCTGTATAAGAACGAGCCTGCGTTGCATGAGCGTGATTGTGAACCATCCGGCTTTGAATGGCGTTTGCAAGATGCAGCGGACATTAGTGTGATTGCTCATGAGCGTATCAGTGATAAGGGCGAGAGAATCTTAGCCATTACCAACTTTACGCCAGTGCCGCATGAACACTTCCGTTTAGGGGTGCCAAACGAGGGACGCTATGAGTTGCTGCTTAATACGGATAGCGGTCATTATTCTGGCAGCGATTTTGAAACGGTCACAGTTGCCGAAACTGAACAAGTAAAAAGCGAAGGCTTAGATCAGTCTCTATTGGTGCGTTTACCGCCACTTTCGACCCTGTTCTACAAGCTAAAATCGTAATAAATATTGAGAAAAGCAAGCCCCGATTTACACTATAAATCGGGGCTTTTTATCGCTTCTACAATCACTCACTGATGTTAGCATGCTGCCGATTTTGATATTGAGGCAGCTGAGCTTTCAGTGCTTCAAAAGTGTTGAAAGCGCTCGAAACAGAAAGCTGATTTGCCAGCCAGTCAGGCAGAAAACCTCCCGGGTCTGCGTACGCAGTGTAATCGATATGAGTTAAGCCATTGGTGAGCTTTTCTAAAGTCCAATCCGCCTGAACCGATTTTATCCGAACGTAGCCTTTTTGTTCTGGGTATTGATCTGCCGCGTCTTTGATTTCCAGTTTAAACGCACCATTATCAACTTGGTATTTTGAGTATGTCACCATATCCCTGTCTCGGGCAGGCCATGGGGCAGAGAACTGGGTATAGACGATGTTTTCGTTGGGTGATATCTGCTTCAATACTTTGCTGCTGCTGACTTTATCCAGCCAATTGGGCAGATTTTCACTGTCTTCCAGCAGCACTAAGAACGCTTGATAAGTAGTGGGAGCAAACATCTGTGCGCGGATTTCGACCAAGCCACCTTGATGTTCACGAATGTGAATTCGAATGCCATCTTCGCTTTTTGCGAGTTTCCATGGCATGTCGGTGTTGTCACTGTTCGCCCAAACCAGACTTTGAGCGAAAAGTAGCGATAAAGTGATTGCGCGCGTAAACATAAAGCTCCTATCTAAACAGTATCCTCCTGAGAGGAGTACGCTCGATTCCTTTCACTAAGAGTAGAGTGATAATCGTCGTTCCTGCAAACAGCGTGATGTCTCTGTCCCAACTGCTTTGTTGTAACAGCCCAGAAATGTTCATCACAATGATCGCAACCAGTAAGTGGCTAACATAGATGCCTAATACGCTGCTAGCGTAAGACTGTATCCACGTTGCACTTCCCCAGTTGGGTTTTGCTAACAGAACAAATAAAGTTCCAACGCCCCATAATGCGGTGCCGAATAGGTAATCGTTGTAGCTAAACACTTGTCCATATTGGTGTAATCCATAAGCTTCAGCAAAATGCAAAGCCATTCCTGATAGTGCCAATAACGATGCCATTTTTATGTTACAGGTGATACTGCGTTCGCGTATCACATAACCAATAGTCACCATCAAAGTACTAAAGAACGGGCCATTACGGGTAAAAAATGGTGCTTCCAATTCCGTCACTACATTGTAGCTTCCCGCCAATACACCGTAGATGTAAAGCATGGCCGCGACTGGAATGATCCACTTTGACATATTCCAGCGAACTAAAGCAGCAATAATTGCTATCGCCATAATCAATGAAGGTATAAACCATAGGTGCACTAAGCCGCCTTCGAGCAGAGAGTTCACAGGATTCATCAGCAGATAGTCCCAGTAACTCATACGTTCTGCGAGGTAACCTTTTTCTGCAACATCAGCAAAGTTGAATGGCATCAGCAGGCTGAAAAGGCTCCAAACCAGCCAAATACGAACCAGCGGAAGAGAATATCGTTTCACTGTCTCGAAAGGCGTCGCATTTAGCTTAGGTTGTATTAGATAGCCTGATATCAAGAAGAAAAGCGGAACTGCAAAGCGAGTGGCTTGATTAAACAGATACGCAAGCCAGGGTTCATCATTGTAAAAGGTATGAGTGGTAAATAACTGGCAGTGAAGGCCAATAATAGCGAGCATAGCCACGGTTCTTCCGAACTCTAGGCTCTTGATTTTATTTATCGAAGACATAAGTACTTACACAGAAAAAAGGAAAGCGAGAACAATACTGTATATGCAACTCATCTCTTTCGACTCACATCAATAAATTAGAGCTTGGTACGAACGATGACTCTGATATGTGAACTGGATACGGCTCCGTTACATCAGATCAAATGCGGACAGCAGGAAAATACCCAAGGTGCATGAGAACAGGGAAAAAACAGTGGTGAGTGCAATGATATTAGCTGCCAAGGTGGCATTTCCGCCCATCGCTCTCGCCATCACGTAACTTGCCGCTGCGGTTGGCGCAGAGCTCATCAAGAAAACCAGTCCGAGTTCCATGCCTCTGAATCCAAACATCAGTGCGCCAAGGGTGGTCAGAAGCGGAGCGAGTATCAGCTTAAACCCTGTGGCATACCAAGCGGGTGCATTATCTTCTTTCAATGCTTTTAGGTCTAACGAGCCACCAGTGCAAAGAAGTGCCAAAGGCAGTGTCATGTTACCCAAATAGCGCCCAGCATCCGTGACCATTTTAGGTATTGGTATGGAGAATCCGTAGCAAAAGAGGCCGAACAATATTGCGATGATCAGCGGGTTCTTGGTTAACGTTCGAAAGATGATTTTCGATGGAGGAGTGCCTTTGGTATCGCTTTTCGCGCTTAAAGCGATCACTGCCTGTACGTTGTATAGCAATGTCATGCTCGCCACATAAATAGCCGCAAGTGCTACCCCATCATTACCATAAGCGTTAGCAACATAAGCGATGGCGATAATGGCAGTATTGGCGCGAAATGCGCCTTGGATGATCACTCCTTGATCTTGTGGGCGATTAAACGCCTTTTTGGTGACAAAAGTGGTGAACAGAAAGAACAGAAAATTCGCCACAAGGCCGTAAATAATCAGAGAAGCGCTGGAAGAGAAATCGTGCTTTGAACTTATGATGCTCAAAAACAACATGGTTGGCAGCGTCACTTCAAACACTATCTTGGAGGCGACTTCGATAAAGTTATCGTTAATCAGATTGATACGTTTAAGAAATACCCCGAGTACAAGCATCAAGCAAATAGGGCCGGTGATTGAGGCCGAAAACATCAATAACTGAAAGAGACTGTCCACGCCCATTCCTTGAACTTCAGGTGAAGATAGAGATTAGAAGCAATAAACACCGTCGCTCTAACAAACGACAGTGCTTATTGTAAGATTTTTATACTCTACAGCGTGTTGTAGTTGATTGGAATATGCTTTCTAACGGTTAACGTTATGAACAACAACTTGCTTTTTCTTGTTTCGGGTTGAATCTCTTCCACAGATCTACCGCAATAATGACCGCTAACGCAATGCCGCTTGCCCAAGCGATCACGGGTGGCAACAGTTCATTGCTGGCCGCTAGCTGGGCGTCGATATTGATAGCAAAAGTATCGACTAAAAAGTTGGTGGCATAACCGAATAGAATCGCCACACCCACCACACCGACTAGGTAGCTAACCAGTGCTTTTGTTCCTAATTCTTTTCTCACAATACCTAGGGTTGCCATGTTGGTGGCAGGGCCTGCCAGTAAGAAAACCAATACTGCGCCGGGTGATACACCTGCCAGCATTAGGCCTGCGGCAATTGGAGTTGAAGCAGACGCGCAGATATACATAGGTACACCAATCAGTGCCATCAGTACCATTGCCCAAGGGCTACGGCTGATTTCTACTAGTGCTTCAGAAGGCACAAACGTCACCACCAAAGCTGAAATGATAAGACCCACAATGAGCCACAGTGACAGGTCTTCAATCAAATCGGTAAATGCGTATTTTTGCCCTTGCCATAACTTGTTTAACCATGATTCTGCTTTTGGTTGAGATGAGTGTGTAGATGAGCCAGAGCTACTACAACTGTGAGAACCTGAACAACAAGAAGTTTTGACGGCTTCGGTTGCTGGCGGTGGGGTTTGTGTGTCTTTGTCTGTGATCAACACCAAAAACGCTGCCGCAATGGCTGAAGTTGTCGCCGCTATAGGTCGTATGACCGCCATAAATGGCCCTAACAGCGCATAGGAAATAGCAATGGAGTCAACGCCAGTCTCTGGGGTTGAGATTAAAAAGGCGGTGGTTGCGCTTTTTGAAGCGCCACCTCGACGAAGCCCAACCGCAGCAGGGATAACACCGCAAGAACAAAGCGGCAGTGGCATACCCAAAATCGCGGCTTTGACACTCGGCCACATTCCATCTCCGGTAAGGTGTTTACTCAGTTTATCGTTGCTCAGCGTCACTTTAAGAATACCGGCAACGAACAAACCTATGATCAGCCAGAAAGAAGCATCAAGCCACAAATCAAGTAAGGTATCTAAAAAGGTCGTGATAGCTTGCATATTAAGCTTCCTCTGGTTGAGTTTGAGTAAGGGCCGTCAGGATGGTGCAGTGTTCGGCCGAATGAGCGCCCCCACAGCATCGTTCATTAATCACTTTCAAGGCGTTGTGCATATGCTGTAGCTGGGCAATACGCAGTTCAATTTCATGAAGCTTTGCCAGTGTGATGTCTTTGACTTCTTGGCAGGTGTGCTGATCCGGCTCTATCTGAATCGAAAGCAATTCCTGAATATCACTCAGAGATAGACCTACTTCTTTAGCGTGAAGGATGAATTTCAACCTATCAATGCAGTTTTGATCATACTGACGATAACCATTGTTGGCGCGCAGTGGTTCGATTAAGCCTTGTTGCTCATAAAATCGAATAGCCTCAGTGGTTATGTTGAGTTGTTTAGCCAGTTGACCTCGGGTTAATGACGCCATTTACAAACCTCGATTCAGTATTCATTTTTTAACAGTATAAACTTTGTAGTTAAGTACAAGGTCAATACTTTATTTGTTTCAATGCAAATTTATTTTGTGTGTCTCTGCCTACAAAAAGACGGTTTGTAAAAAAAGAACGATCGTACTAAACTTCTTGGCGTGTTAACTGAATCTGATGAGTTATGAGCAAAGGAAAAATTACCCGCGAGAACATTTTGGCCAAAGCATTTGATCTTGCCAGTGAGAATGGTCTGGAAAGCTTAACGATAGGAGAGCTTGCCAAGCACTGTGGTATGTCAAAAAGCGGCTTATTTGCTCATTTCAATTCAAAAGAGAACCTGCAATTAGCGGTAGTTGATTTCGCTAACCAAGTTTTTATTTCTCGAGTTATCGCTCCTGCACGTGAGTTGGGTGACAAAAATATCGAAAGTAAACTGCGTTCTATCCTAGATAGTTGGATGGGCTGGAACCATTCATTCCAAGGTAGTTGTATGTTTTTGGATGCTTGGAAAGAATCGGCAAAAAGTGAATGTGCCATTCAGCAAGAGCTCAAGAAAATTATTTCTAATTGGATTCAGTATTTACAAATTCAGATAGATAAAGGCGTTGAGAACCGCCAGTTTCGGGCGGATTTGGACGCCAAGCAAGCGAGTTACGAGCTTTATGGCTTGTATCTTAGTGCGCATTTGTTCTATTCCATCTATGGACAAGAGCAAAGCCACCAAAGATTTTGGCAAGGAGTCAGCGATTTGTTTGATCGCTGGAAACGTTAACCAGCAAAAAATTTACCAATAAAAAGCACGACCGTACGTTTTTGGTTTAAGGATAGTTATGAGCGAGAAAATTTACTTCAATACAGCACAACGTTTTAACTGGCGTCGTAGCTTAGTCAATGTCACCACACGTTTGCACCATTCGTTGGCTCCGAGGCACGCAAAGAAAACGGCTAGAAAGCTTCTTCTTACTCCAAGTCGTATGAAAGCGAAAAATCAGGCACCTGAGGGTTTAATCAAATCTTACGTTTCTTCACCAGAAGGCCAGTTAACCACTTACCGTTTGGGTAAAGGACCTATTTGGGTATTAACCCACGGTTGGTCTGGTTCTTCGAATCAGTTTTATCCTTTGATGGAACACGTTGCCTCTTTAGGTTTTACCGCTCTTGCTTACGATCATCCTGGGCATGGTGAAAGTGAAGGGGCCTTAGGGCACATTCCTGCCTTTGTGCGTGGGCTAGAAGCGATCTTAGACAGTGAAGAAGACGTGGTTGGTTTGATTGGACACAGCATGGGTAATGCGACCGCGCTAGAGTGCCGACACGCCAAAATAGCAAACTGCCCTATGTTGCTGATAGCACCCGTATTGGACTACTTAGATAACTTGTTCAGCACCGTGGCTCGTTCCGGTTATTCCATGCGTCTGTTTGAAGAAGTCGTCAACGAAGTTCAAGACGAATACCGTTACCCAATTCAGTCAATTGACCCGTACAAAAAGCTTAAGCAGCGTGAGTCTCAGACTATAATTGTTCATGACGAAGGCGATAAATTTGCCAAATATTCGGTATCGCAAAAGGCGTCTCAAGAGATGGAAAACGTGACGCTTATTACCACTCAAAACCAAGGTCATGGCAGAGTGATGACAAGTCCTGAGGTGATGAATGCATTTGACCAAATCGCTAAGCAGCTTTCTTAAGATTACGGATTTTACTTGGAATTCTGTTTAAAACTGATGTTTTATTAATCATCAGTCAAACGAAAAGGGATATTTATATTTCTATTTATTTCAAAATGTTAAGTTGTTGGTTTTAATGTTGATTAGTTTAACAACTTGACAAAAATTTATTATCTCCTTGTTTGGTTACGTGTGATCATTGTGTTGCCGTAAGGCCTTTATAAGGAAAAATAATAATGAATAGAAATGATAGTGTCCCTTTACCCAGTAACACCCGAGAATGGTTTTTTCACCGAAACAGTATGATTGTCATTGCCGATCTCGCTCTGTTTTTCATCTTACTGTTTACCCTCCCGTTTGAGTCCAACGTTGTTTTAGGCTTAAGTATGCTGACGTTTATCGCCATCCTCTGGCTGACGGAAGCATTACATGTAACCGTCACCGCGATACTTGTCCCTGTGATGGCGGTATTGTCAGGTGTGTTTGACACGCAAGCTGCCCTGAACAACTTTGCGAATTCTATTATCTTCCTATTTTTGGGCGGTTTTGCCCTAGCGGCGGCTATGCATCGCCAAGGTTTAGATAAAGTCATCGCAGATAAAGTTCTCGTACTTGCTCAAGGTCGAATGAGTGTCGCTGTCTTCATGCTGTTTGGTGTTTCTGCAGCTCTATCTATGTGGATCAGTAACACTGCGACAACCGCGATGATGTTGCCTCTAGTGCTTGGTATTTTAAGTAAAGTGGATGATAAGCGAGGTCATTCTACCTATGTGTTTGTGCTTCTAGGCATTGCTTACAGCGCCAGTATTGGTGGAATTGCAACTGTGGTGGGCAGCCCACCAAACGCAATTGCAGCCGCAGAAGTGGGTTTAACATTTGTCGGTTGGATGAAATTTGGTCTTCCAACTACTTTAGTTATGCTGCCAATCTGTTTGGCCATTCTTTACTTCATGCTAAAGCCCGATCTCAGTGGTCAGTTTGATACTCATGAAGAACCTGTGGATTGGGATAAAGGCAAAATCGTCACATTAGCGATCTTCTCGCTGGTGGTATTCCTGTGGATTTTCAGTAAGCCAGTGAATGCCATGCTCGGTGGTTTTAAGAGTTTTGACTCACTGATTGCACTTTCTGCCATCATCATGGTGAGTTTTGCCCGAGTCGTGCACTGGAAAGACATTGAAAAAACAGCCGACTGGGGCGTGTTGCTTCTGTTTGGTGGCGGTATTTGTTTAAGCAATGTTCTGAAGCAAACCGGTACCAGCGTGTTCCTTGCCAATGAACTCAGTCAGTTGATTTCAGACTTCGGCCTATTCTTCATCGTGTTCGTTATTGCAGTATTCGTTGTGTTCTTAACTGAATTTGCCAGTAACACGGCAAGCGCAGCATTGCTTGTTCCGGTATTCGCAAGCGTTGCCGAAGTTTTCGGCGTCTCACCAGTTCTGTTATCAGTACTGATTGCAGTTTCAGCATCTTGTGCATTCATGTTGCCAGTTGCCACCCCACCAAACGCTATCGTGTTTGCTACAGGACATATAGACCAAAGAGAAATGATGAAAGTCGGTTTCATCCTGAACATCGCCTGTATTGCCATCCTGTCTACAATCGCAATGACATTCTGGTAAGCCTAGCTTTAAGCGCTGTTTTGTTCTAAACAGCGCTTCTATCTTATTGAAAAATATTAATAACCACGTTATTAATATGACCTCCATTCCAATGCGCAGTGCTTTTATTAATTTATTAATTAGTTGTAAATTGCATAACAAATATCTTTTTATAGGCAGTAATTTGTATTTTTAGGTTATATGTTGCCTAGACTAGGTAATATATTGCTTATTTCTTCTTCATTCATTGATATATAAAGACATAAATATTGGAATGATAATTGCTTTCTATTCATTAATATTAATTTAATAGTGGAAACATTGTGGCAAAAGGAATCATTGTAGGACATATAGGAAGTGACCATGATGGTTTCCCTCCTACCCCTGTAATATCAGGATCTAGTACCGTTAAAATTGATGGTAGTTCTGCGGCACGATTGGGGGATGCGCTTGCACCTCATGATAAACCCAAACATCCTCTTCATCCTCGCAGTATTTCTAGCGGTTCTGCAACTGTAATGTTTGATGGGATGCCTGCAGCAAGAGCTGGAGATTCAATTGACTGTGGTGGAGTATTACAAGGGTATAGCAGTGTTAATATCGATTAAGCGACATTGGTATGTGCACTTGTTTATCTTTTTCTCCTATTTAGCTTATGGAAACGGTGTTTCTTATGAACCTAGTCAATTAAGTAGTGATCAAGCGTTTGTGATTGGCAAACTTATGCGATCTCAGTTCAAGAATAGAGAAGCTCAACGTTACCTGAAATATTCAGCGGATAATGGACATTCATATGCGGCTTATTTATATGCCATGGAGTTATTGATTAATCACAAAGATGATAGATCGATGTATGAAAGTCGTGAATATTTGCTCAAAGCGGCAAATGGAGACAACCGGGATGCGATGAAACATCTTTATCAAGAAGCGAACTGGTTGACTGATAATGAAAGAAGTATCTGGGAAAAAAGGTATTACGATACTTTAATAATGTTTGGTAAATGGAATCCGGGGAAGGTGTTCTATGAACTGTCTGAATTCCATGCGGATGATGATGAAGAACTTTCTCGCTACTATTTAGTGAAATCTGTTGCTCTTAGTTATCCCCGCGCACTAATGAAGCAAGCAGATAGCTATATGAAAGGCTATGGTTCATTTTATTTGCCAGGCGAAAGAGAGACAGTAATAAGAAAACTGTATTTTTCAGCTGCAAAGCTGGATTACATTCCAGCAATTAAAAAATATATACAGCTATTAGAGAAAAATGGGCAGTTTAATTTGGCCTTTGAGTGGAGACAAAGAGCTTTAAATCTAGGGGATATTACTTCTCTAGCTTCATTAGCCTTTATTTATTCAGGAAACTTTAATCAAAATTATTCCTTTGTAGAGGTAAACAATGCCAAGGCAAAAGCCTACCTACAACTATATATTGATAATGTAGGCAATGAAAAATTTATTGCTTTAACGGAAAAGGTGGAAGGTCTATATGCCCATATATTGGATAGGTTACCACAAGAGCAATTAACTTATTCATCATTAATTGAAAGCGAACTTGAGAAGAATATTGAATTTTATAATTACGATTTATATTGGGATATTTAATTTAAATTAATCTCAAAGTATGAATATATCTATAATTTTTAGGCTTACTTCATATTTTAGTGAATGAAGTAATCTATTGCTTTAAAAATGGTGCAATCTTTACATCAATTAACCCTTACTCACAGTATTAAATTAAAAGATTTAAAACTAATCATATAAATCCACTTGTATAATTTTTTGGAGATGCTTTATGGCTAAAGAAGGAAGTGTCGCTCCACAGGAGCGGATTAACATCAAATATATTCCAGCGACAGGTGACGCTCAAGCTGAAGTAGAGCTCCCTCTTAAGACATTAGTCGTCGGTGATTTTAAAGGGCATGAAGAAGAAATCCCCCTTGAGGAAAGAAAGCCAGTTTCTGTTGATAAAAACAATTTTGAATCAGTGATGCGTGAAAGTGACTTGAAACTAACGACAGCAGTCAAAAATAAACTTGTTGATGATGATTCAACAGAGATGCTTGTGGAACTCAAGTTTCAATCATTAACCGATTTTGCTCCTGATTCAGTAGCTACACAGATTCCTGAGCTAAAGAAACTGATTGAGTTGCGAGAAGCATTAGTCGCATTGAAGGGGCCGCTAGGAAACATTCCTGCATTTCGAGAGCGTTTGCAGAGTTTAATCAATTCTGAGGAGTCTCGAGATCAACTTCTTTCTGAGCTGAGTATTGTTAATACATCTGAAAAATCTGTCTCTTAAGTTGACCTATTACTCTTGTCATTTATTTAACGTTAGGATTACTACTTAATGTCTGCAATTGAATTAACACGCGAGAATACTCAAACTCTTGAACGCAGCCTACTTGATGAAGTAATGGCCCAAACCCGGATGTCTCCTACTGAAGATGGATATGAAGTTGCTAAGAAAGGTATCGCTGTCTTCATTGAAAATTTAATTGGTTCAAATAAAGAGCAGGAACCGATTAATAAAGCTTTAGTCGACAAGATGCTTGTTGAGCTCGACAGAAAAATTAGTGCTCAAATGGATGAGGTATTACATGATAAGTCATTTCAGCAGATGGAGTCAGCTTGGAGAGGGTTAAAACTGTTTATTGATAGAACTGATTTTCGTGAAAACAACAAAGTTGAGTTATTACATGCAACGAAGGATGAGTTGCTGGAAGATTTTGAGTTTGCGCCAGAGACAACACAATCAGGTTTGTACAAACACGTATATTCGGCGGGGTATGGGCAGTTTGGTGGGGAACCTACAGGAGCGATTATTGGCAACTTTGCATTTACTCCCTCTACAAGTGACATAAAGTTGATGCAATATTTGGGGGCGTTAGGGGCAATGTCTCATGCGCCTGTGATATCCAGTGTTGGCCCTGAGTTTTTCGGCATCGAATCCTTTGAAGAACTACCAAATATAAAAGATATCAAAGCTATATTTGAAAGCCCTCAATACACCAAATGGCGCGCATTACGAGAATCAGAAGATGCCCGCTATCTAGGGTTAACTGCACCTAGGTTTTTGCTACGAGTTCCTTACGATGCAATTGACAACCCTATAAAGTCTTTTAATTACTCTGAGAATGTTAGTGAATCACATGAGCATTATCTTTGGGGGAACACAGCTTTTGCGTTTGCAACACGCTTGACAGATAGCTTCGCCAAGTATCGTTGGTGCCCTAATATTATCGGCCCGCAAAGTGGTGGAACAGTAGAAGATTTACCTGTTCATGTATTCGAATCAATGGGAGCTTTGCAGAGCAAAATACCTACCGAAGTATTGATAACCGATCGCAAGGAATTTGAACTGGCAGAAGAAGGATTCATAGCTCTTACGATGCGAAAGGGTAGCGACAATGCTGCATTTTTCTCTGCAAATTCAATCCAAAAGGCGAAAGTATTTCCTAATACTAAGGAAGGCCGAGAAGCCGAAACTAACTATAAACTGGGTACTCAGCTTCCTTATATGATGATTATTAACCGTCTTGCCCATTACGTTAAAGTTTTACAAAGAGAGCAAATTGGTGCGTGGAAAGAGAGACAGGATCTAGAGCGAGAGCTTAACTCATGGATCAAGCAGTATGTTGCCGATCAAGAAAATCCACCAGCAGATGTTCGTAGTCGCCGACCTTTAAGGGCCGCAAAAATTGAAGTTATGGACGTTGAAGGCAACCCTGGCTGGTACCAGGTAACACTATCTGTCCGTCCTCACTTCAAGTATATGGGGGCGAATTTTGAGCTGTCACTCGTTGGTCGTTTAGATCAAGCATAACAATGGTCTATTTATCAGCTGAAGAAAGCGTGTTTGGTGTTGGCTTCTTGGAGCGTTTAGAAGCCAATACTAAACCAGTATCTTTTATTCAAGGCCCAGACGTAAATGATGTGGTTGAGTCTATCAAGCGTAATGTTGCGAACATTTTGAATTCGAGAGTAGGTGGATCTGAAAGTGCTCCATTACTTGGTCTAATCGATTTTAATGATGCGACTCTGGAATCAATGGATTTATCTGTACGTATTAAGTTGGCCATCCAACATTGTCTTGAGCGGTATGAGCCAAGATTAAAAAATATCTTAGTTATCGCAGATAAAGATATGTATAGCTCTATGACCCTTAGCTTTTCCATCACTGCCTCAATTAATAGCGCTGCTCTTCATGAAAAGATCCGTTTCAGTCTTTTATTAGACAGCAACAGAAAGTATCGAGTGTATTAATTCGTATGAGTCAAGATAAATACTTTAGAGAAGAGCTTGCTTTTTTAAAAGATCAGGGAAAGGAATTTAGTGAGGTTTATCCTCAGTTATCTCGTTTCTTGCAAGGGCGAACTTTTGATCCAGATGTTGAGCGTCTATTGGAGGGCTTTGCATTTCTTACTGCTCGACTTAGGGAGAAGGTAGAAGACGAGTTTCCCGAATTTACTCATTCTGTAATCAATATGCTCTGGCCTAACTATCTACGACCACTTCCTAGTATGAGCATTGTAGCTTTTAATCCTGATAAAAGTCTCAGCAAGCAGCAGACAATATCAAAGGGTACTCAGTTAGATAGTAAAGCTATATCTGGATCTCAATGTCACTTTAGAACATGTCGAGATGTTGAGATATATCCTTTGAACTGTGCCGGAGTCAGTGTTGTACATTCTCGCGAAGAATCCACATTGAGAATAACGCTAAGAACAGACAATGACCTGTCGTTAAATGACTTTAACTTAGAACGCTTAAGGTTCTTTTTAGGTGGGAATCGATATAGTTCTCAAATGTTGTATTTGTGGTTCAACCACCATTTAAAACAAATTGATGTTGAAGTGAATGGTTCAACTGTAGCTTTGTCTAGCAAAGCTATTTCTTGTGTTGGTTTTGGCCTTGATGATTCTCTACTTCCTTATCCGACAAATGTCTATGAAGGATACCGAATTCTTCAAGAGTATCTGTCATTCCCAGAAGCATTTCATTTCTTTGATGTTTTAGAACTCAGTCATATTTCTAAGTTTAGTGATGTAATAAGAGAGTTCACACTGGTCTTTAACTTTTCAAAGACGCTTCCAAATGATGTTCAAATAAATAGTGAAAGCTTTAGACTTTACTGTGCTCCAATAATTAATTTGTTTTCACACGATGCAGACCCTATCTATCTTCATGGAAGACAACCTGAATATCGTGTTATTCCTTCTACTCGCTTTCCTAAACATTATGAAGTGTTCAGCATTGATAGTGTTATCGGATGGCAAGACGGTGAAGGAGAGTTACAAGGGGCTTGTACAGAGAAACGTATATATTCGTCGTTCGAGAGCTTTCAGCATGAAATAGAGCGAATAGCCGAACGTAAAGCGTTGTATTACCGCTCGAGGGTTCGTAATAGTATTAGAGGGGATGGTTTTGATTCATACATTTCTTTTATTAGAGGGGATGAAGTCCAATCTATTAATCTTGATGAAACGATCTCGGTAGCACTGACCTGCACAAACAGACTACTACCTATAGAACTAGGGATTGGGGATATCTGTGAAGCGACAGCGTCATCACCACCCTATGCGAGATTTCAAAATATTACTGTCCCAACTCATCCTTTAAGACCCAATCTCGACGGCGGTTTATTGTGGACATTAATATCTAACTTATCACTAAACTATCTATCTTTATTATCAAAAGATGCACTTTGTTCTGTTTTGCGAGCCTATGATTTTCGTGCGTTAGTAGACCGGCAAGCTGAGCGAATCGCTCAGCAAAGGCTTAATGGCATTCAAAAGATAGACACCGTACCTATAGACAAGTTTTTTAAAGGGTTACCTGTTAGAGGCTTACGCTCGACACTCTACATGGATCAAACTGGTTTTGGTTCAGAAGGAGACCTGTACCTATTTGGTACTGTGTTAAGTCATTTCTTTGCGCTTTATGCAAGTATCAATTCGTTTCATGAATTGGAAATTATCAACATATCTAATCAAGAGAAATATACGTGGAACAGTCAAATCGGAATGCAGCCCCTGATTTAGAAATCAGAGAACAGCAGGTTCGAAACGACAACCTGCCAACAAACGTACATATGTACAACTTTTATCAGCTAGTTGAACTGCTGAGAAAGATGATTAGTCGCGATATGGCATCGGATCATTGGGAACGTTATTGTCAGCTGATTTTTAGCGCCAATCCCAGTTTAGGTTTTGCGCCCGCAGACGTCGTGTCTTTGCAATCTATAAATAATGATCGATTGGTAATGAAGACAAATTTTTTCGGTTTGTCTGGTGCGCAGTCTCCATTACCTGGATTTATAACAGAACAGCTAGTCAACGAAGAAGTCTTTGGATTGAAGCAGTCATTTTTTGATTTCTTTAATAACAGACTGATTAATTTGGTTTACCAAATTTGGCGGAAATATCGTTATTACGTCCGTTTCCGGCCGAACGCAGAAGATAATTTTTCTGCGCAATTACTCGCACTTGCTGGGTTGGGTGATGCTGGTTTACGCGGTGAAACACCTTTGAATTGGTGCAAAATGCTGGCTTACGTTGGCCCACTATCTGGCCGAAATCGTTCACCTCAAGTAGTAGCAGGCGTTATTGCTCACTATTTTGATTTGCCGAAAGTTGAAGTTTGTCAGTGGATAAAGCGAAAAGTTTATATAGATAGCCGCCAACAGTTATCTCTTGGAAAACAAAGTGCTCATCTTGGTGTTGACACAGTCATCGGTGAATTTGCTATGGATTGCAAAAGCAAATTTATGCTCCGAATAAGCCAGTTGCCTCTTGAGCGATTTAGCCACTTTTTACCATCAGGAAAAGACTTCCCATCTATATGTAAGTTGGTTGACCTTCTACTACGAGAGCAGCTTTCTTATGACTTAGAACTTGTTCTGGATGAGCGCTCCACCACCAATTTTTCTCTAATGGCAACCGACAATACTGCTATAGGGTGGACATCATTCTTGGGGGCTCCCAACCAAGAAAAAAAGTGCTTATTCAGGTGAGGCAATGAAAATGACTCGTTTGAATAAGCCTTCATTAACGTTGTTAGTTACCAACACACAGCAACTTGAAGCGGGAAAGTCCGCACAGTTTTCTTGGTCAAATCATGGCGGGACAATCGGCTCTAGTACTTTAGACACTTGGTATTTACAAGATGGAGATGGGCAGGTTTTTGAGCAGCACTGTGAAGTGTTATTTGTTGACAATGATTTTTGCATTAAAGACTTAAGTGGTGAAACTTACATTAATGGCTCACTAATGCCTGTTGGCAGAGGAAAATTAGTTCGTCTAAAACAGAAGGATGAAATTCAACTAGGAAATCTTTGTTTAAGGACATTGGTTGAGAAAAGTAAAAATGACGATGAGAGTGACCTTAGATTAGAAACTTTACTTCTTCTAGATAAAGAGCGACTTGTTTCGACTGAAACGCCTGTTTGGGGGCGAGAAGAACAACAGACTGTAAATATTCTTGACCCAATTATTATATTGGAAGAGCAGGCAGCTAACCTAGTCAGTCAAGATATTACGGACCATGGAGTCTCAAACATTCAGAAATCGAGTTCTGTAGAGTGTCTCATCCCAAAAACTAACCATTTAAACCACAAGAAAACCTATTCCTTTCAGGCAAATAATGAGTTTGAAATTACGTCATCAATTATCTTAAAAAAAACTCCCAAATAGATTTTAAAAACGCATGGTATGCAGATTTTGAAGCTGAAAACCACACCACTCACGCAATCAGAGAAACAGAAGATCATTTATCTAAGGGCATAACAATGGACGAGAAAGAATTAGATTTACTTGAGGAGGAAGTTGCAAAAAGCGTTTCACCAACACCCAGCAATCGATATGACGATGATCTGAGTGTGAGCCATTTAGTCGCTGGTCCAGTGCTACTCGGTTTAGGTGTGAATGTTTCCCAGTCAACGGATATGCATAGTATGCAGCTTCTATCAAAGGAATTTGGTGAGTCAATTCAAGCGTGCATTCATGGCCTAATTGAATTGCATCAGCAAATGAAAGTTGGACGTTATGGTTCTATGAACCGACGGTTACAGCCTATTGAAGATAACCCATTACGTTTGGGACTAGGTTATGAAGAGACAATTCAAACTTTGTATGACGCAGATAGAAGCATGGTTCATCTTTCTGCACCAGCTGCTATTGCAGAAAGCTTGAAAAATATTGGCGATCACAATGCGGTTGTTCAATCCGCTACTTCTGAAGCGTTGCATCAACTATTGGAAGCATTTTCGCCGCAAGTTTTATTGCGACGTTTCCAGCAGTACAGACGTAATACTGAGCAAAGTTCTGCTTCTCATGACACTTGGGCTTGGGATATGTACTGCAGTTACCATCAAGAACTGACTTCTCAACGCCAAAACGGGTTTGAAAACTTGTTCTGGGAAATCTTTGAACAGTCTTATGACAGAAAAATCAGAGAGAAGCAGCGGGAGCTATAACGGTGATGAAACAGTGGTTTTTATCAGCAACGTTGGTGTTATTAACGGCGTGTAGTTCTTCGGAAAATGTACCGCCTCCGAAAATGCCAACCACCGTGACTTTTAGCCTAGTCTCAGATCGACATGTCAATCCTAATGTATGGGGAGAAGCTTCTCCTGTAGAAATTCAAGTTTTTGAATTGACCGATGAATCTATGTTTATGTCAGCGGGATATGACCAGATAAGAGACGATTACGAGAAAGCCTTAAAGAGTAATTTCGTTAAAAACTACGACTATGTATTAACTCCAGGTCATTTCAAGTTTGTGAATGCTATCGAATTAGATAAAGAAACTCGCTACATAGGTGTAATGGCTCATTTTGCAGACCCTGAGCTAAGTGAGTGGAAGAAAGCGGTGAAAGTTCTCAACTTAGGGCGTGAATATCATCTGTTAATGCAGTTTAAAGATTATGAAGTCAGATTGGACAGGGTGGAGTAAATCAAGATGTTTGCGAGAAATCGTGTGATTTGGAATGAAGGACTTTTTATTAAGCCTCAGCACTTTCAACAGCAGCAACGCTATCTGGAATACCATATAGATGAGCGTATTCGATCTGTAAGCCACTATCTTTATGGGGTATCTGAACTTTCACTTAACCCTGAATATTTATCATTTGGACGGATAGCGATAGAGCGTGCTGTAGGTGTCATGCCTGATGGTTTAGCATTTCGTATTCCCCAAGAAGATATATTGCCGGAAGCGCTCGAAATTGATGATGCTTCGCTAGTTAATCAAATCATTTACCTAGCTGTACCGCTTCGAAGCCCTTCTCTGCTAGAGATTAATTGGCCACAGGAGCGAGGTACAGGTCGATATATCAGCCAACGCTTGGAGGTTATAGATACACATACTGTGAACGGTGACACCACGGTAATTGATGTTTCACCAGCTAAGATTCAACTGATGCTCCAGAAGCAGGATAGGAGTGCGTTTGCTTCAATAGCCATTGCCAGAATTTTAGAAAAACGACCAGATGGCAGTGTCATCTTAGACCCGGATTTCATTCCGTGCCATTACAATGTAACTGACAACAACGCATTACATCGCTTTATCAATGAGGTATCCGGGTTAATGCGTGAACGAGCTAAAAATCTTGCGCAGCGTATTAATACACCTTCACAAGGAGGAGTGGCTGATGTTTCAGATTTTATGTTATTGCAGGCTCTTAATAGACTCCAACCGCAGTTGAAACATCTTTCTGACCTACGCAACTTACACCCAGAGAGGCTGTTTGAATGCCTGTCTCAGCTATGTGGCGAACTTTCGACCTTTACGGATGAAAGTAGACTACCACCTTCAGCACCAAGTTATAACCATGATATGCCAACGGAATCATTCCAATCCGTAATCAGGCATCTTCGGCAAAGCTTAAGCGTCGTGATGGAACCTAGAGCCGTTTCTATCCAATTAGATAAGAGGAAATATGGATTAACTGTAGCTCCCATTCATGATTCTAGTCTTATGGAAGATGCTGAATTTATTATTTCAGTTAAAGCTCGTATGCCTTTGGAAGATCTTCAGCGTTTATTTATCCAACAAATGAAGGTGTCATCAGTTGAGAAGATAAAAGAACTCATTTCTTTGCAGTTGCCGGGAATCTCGTTGATATCTTTGCCTGTAGCCCCTCGACAATTGCCTTATCACGCAGGATATATCTATTACCAATTGGATAAAACATGCCCAGCTTGGGACGCGATTACGCATTCAAGTGGTTTCGCATTCCATATAGCCGCTGTATTTGAAGACTTGGATATTCAATTTTGGGCGATTAGGAACTAGCTATGAATGTAAATAAAAAAGAAACGCCTCTAAGCCGCTTATTATTTGATGATGCAGAGAAGATCAATTTTGATCAAGACTACTGGTTTCAGTTACGTGGTGCATCGGCAAATTGTTTTATTGATGCGGCTACACCCTTATTGGGTTTATCGTTACGAGTGCGCTCATTAGCGCAATGTCCCACGATTGAAGCTATTTACGACCAAACAATAGAAGAAATCAAATCTATCGAGATTGAGTTGATTGAACAAGGAATCGATCATCCCACACTTATGGCTTATCGATATGTACTTTGTGCCTATTTGGATGAAGCTGTGATGGGAACAGAATGGGGATCTTCTAGCTCTTGGGCTGAATACTCGATGCTCTCGCGTTTTCACAATGAAACTTGGGGTGGAGAAAAAGTGTTTTCCATACTTACTCGCCTGTTAATAGAGCCGGATCGCTATAAAGCCCTTTTGCAATTTGTTTATCACTGTCTGATTTTAGGATTCGAGGGTAAATACAAAGTGATGGATGGGGGACAAGCTGAACGAGAGAAGGTCATCTCTAGGTTACATCTCATTTTAAGCGGTGCCAATGAAGAAGATATTGGAGGCTTAATTTCTCCATCAAACAACGTAGTGAAGTCTAAATACAAAATCAGCCAGCAGCTCCCAGTTTGGTCGATATTTGCAGGTTTTTTTCTGTTTTTAACAGGGGTTTTTCTTGGCTACAGCTATTTGTTACATAAAAAATCTACTGATGTATTAACTCAGTTAAATCAAATTCTTTAAGAAACATTAAGGCTAGGTTAACGCTGTGATCCGAATTGAATTGCCCACACTAATTTCTAAATTAAATGAACAGAGTAAACTTGCCTTAGAGCAAGCCGCTTCCTTATGCATTGAGCAACGGCATTCAGAAATTACAATTCTCCATTATTTAGATGCATTGCTTGAGAATCCTCTTTCAGACATTAGAACTGTTCTTAAGTCCTTCGAGATTGCTCACGAAGATTTGAAGCAAGTTCTAGTTACTTATTATTCCAGCGATGAAACGCTGGATTCCTATCCGGCATTTTCTCCCATGTTAGTAGAGCTTCTGCAGGATGCTTGGCTATTATCCTCGACAGAACTGGCGCAAGATGAGTTACGTTCAGGTGCTATTTTATTAGCTGCTTTACTGTCTCCTTCACGATATTTAGATCAATCTCTAGTAAGTATTTTGTCGCCCATTAATAAAGAAACGTTAAAAGGCCAGTTTGTTCATTTACTTATGGATTCTGCG
The DNA here is from genome assembly GCF_037162405.1 of Vibrio sp. Hal054. Taxonomy (NCBI): domain Bacteria; kingdom Pseudomonadati; phylum Pseudomonadota; class Gammaproteobacteria; order Vibrionales; family Vibrionaceae; genus Vibrio; species Vibrio sp. Hal054. Next base: position 1,126,762 of record NZ_JARLUT010000002.1, read on the forward strand.
GAAAGTAAATTCTCGTCAGGAATATCAGAAGTATGTGAGTCGAAGGTATCAAATAAAGCGGCTTCGATACTCGAAAAGTACTGTACTAATGTCACTCAGCTAGCAAGAAACAATGAACTTGATCCAGTTTTATGTCGTGATGATGAACTGGATTTAATGATTGATATCTTATGCCGCAGGCGGAAAAACAACCCTATTGTTGTTGGCGATGCAGGAGTTGGTAAAAGCGCAATGTTTGAGGGTTTGGCGCTTCGAGTAGTAAAAGGCGAAGTCCCAGTACAATTAATAAATGTAGAGTTACTATCCCTCGATCTAGGGTTGCTCCAAGCTGGTGCCTCCGTCAAAGGTGAATTTGAAAAACGTTTAAAAGGCGTCATTAATGAAATTAAGCATTCCTCTAAACCCATCATACTGTTTATTGATGAGGCACATACCTTGGTTGGTACAGGAAACCAAGAAGGAGGAAGTGATGCCGCGAACATACTTAAGCCAGCATTAGCAAGGGGAGAACTAAGCACAGTTGCTGCTACCACTTGGAAAGAGTACAAAAAATACTTTGAGAAAGATCCAGCATTGGCTCGTCGCTTTCAATTGGTAAAACTAGGTGAACCAAGTATTTCTCAATCAGTTGATATTCTGCGAGGGCTTTGTCAGGCTTATGAAGATGCTCATCAAGTTATGATCTCCGATGAAGCGCTGAAATCTGCTGTCGAACTTTCTGCTCGTTACATTTCAGGGAAACAACTCCCAGACAAAGCTATTGATGTACTTGATACCGCATGTGCGCGGATAGCAATCAATATAACTACTCCTCCTAAACGGTTATCTCAGTTAAATACACTCTGTATGCAAAGAGATACCGAAATCCGTATGCTTGAGAGGTCTCAGTATTTAGGAGAAGAAGTCGATGAACAAAGACTCTCGGATCTTGGACTGCAAAAGTTGGCTGATGAAGAAGAAAAAGAGCGACTAACCGCTCGTTGGCAAAACCAAAAAGACATCGTTGAAAACATCATCCATTTGCGTAGCAAATTACTTAACTGTGATCTTTCTGAGTTAGATTCAAATAGTTTAGAGAACATTCGTACTGACCTTCACCTTAACAGTAAGAGGTTTGAAGATATCCCTCACAACGAGCGACTCATTCACCCTCAAGTGGATGCAATGCAAGTCGCTGAAGTTATTGCTGACTGGACAGGTGTTCCAATCGATCAGATGAACAGTGATGAGCTATACAAAATAACGAATTTAACGTCGATATTGGACGCCGAAATAAAAGGGCAAACGACGGCTATTGAGAAAATTCACCGCTGCATTTTGACTGCTCGTGCAGACTTACGCCGTTCTGGAAGACCCAAAGGTGCTTTTTTGTTGGTTGGCCCTAGCGGAGTGGGTAAAACAGAAACAGTTGTCCAACTAGCTCAGCAGTTATATGGCGGAAAGCAGTTTCTAACCACTATTAACATGTCTGAATACCAAGAAAAGCACACAGTCTCTCGCCTTATTGGTTCGCCTCCGGGTTATGTTGGATACGGAGAAGGTGGCATTTTGACCGAAGCTATCAGAAAAATGCCGTATTCTGTTGTGTTGCTTGATGAAGTTGAAAAAGCACATCCCGAAGTTCTGAATGTTTTTTACCAAGCATTTGATAAAGGTGAGTTGGCGGATGGTGAAGGCAGACTTATTGATTGCCAAAATATTGTCTTTTTCCTCACATCCAATTTGGGTTATCAAACCATTGTCAATCACAGCCACGAGCCTGAATTGATTTGCGATAGCTTATATCCAGAATTGGCTGAATTTTTCAAACCAGCCCTGTTAGCTCGCATGGAAGTTGTCCCATATTTACCTCTAAGTCGGGAAATATTGGAGCAGATTGTTCATGGAAAACTAGAACGATTAGAACAGCTTTTTACCGAGAGATATCAATGTGAAGTGGTTATCGAAAAGCGACTGGTTGAGGAGATTCTTAAGCGTGCCACCAGATCTGAAAGCGGCGCGCGAATGTTAGAAGCCATCATTGAAGGGCAGTTGCTGCCTACAATATCTCTATCAATATTGAATCATCTTGCAGAAAGAAAGCCTATTGAAAAAGTCTATCTTGATGTTGTAGAAGGTGAATTCGTTGGAGAGGTGGTTTAACTATGATTAACTGGCTCTCATTCACAAGCGATTTATTAGGATTAAGAAAAACTTCGGATTTAGCAACTCAGTTTATCAATATCGTTGGACGTGAACTTGCATTAGACCAAGCAATGTTACTGGTACCTAACTCTGATGGCCGTATGCTCATACCTCATGATAACGGTCTGAATTATTCTTGGTTAGTAACGGATTTTGATAGTCCTTTTGCACATGTGCTTCAATCCCAACAAGAGATGTATCTAGATGCAGAGGCGTTGCTATTTTGGCAATCGAACAGAACGTTTAAGCAACTGGTGTCGAGCGTTGGTATGTTCGATACGGTTTGGATTCAACCACTTAATATCGAACATTGTCATATTAATCACATACTGCTGCTTATTGGTGATAGCAAACAACTACGTTTGGTCTCTAAGCAAGAATCGTTTCTAAAGTTTGTTGATGCGTTTACTCAACAATGGACGTTGTTGTACGAGATAGAACGAGAAAAACAGAGCGGACAGCTACTCAAAGAATCGCTGGTAGACATTCAGCGTAACTCTCGTCAGCAGTCTCACGCGACAGACTTATCTTTTACGTTGATTGGTAAAAGTGAAGCGATGAAACGGTTACGAGAACATATCATTAGTGCCGCTGAATCCCAGTTGTCGGTGATCATCCAAGGAGAAACGGGCACTGGTAAAGAATTGGTTGCGCAGGCGATACACGATTTTTCGCCTCGCAAGCATGAGCCTTTTGTTGCCATTAACTGTGCAGCCATTCCTGAGAATCTGTTAGAAAGTGAACTATTTGGTTACTGCAAAGGGGCATTCTCTGGCGCGGATTGTGACAAGCAAGGTTTAATAGCTCAAGCGAACAAAGGAACGTTGTTTCTAGATGAAATTGGTGACATGCCTCTTGCTCTCCAAGCTAAATTGCTAAGGGTGTTGGAATCGCGCTCCTATCGACCTGTCGGAGGGAAACATGAGCAGACATCAGATTTTCGATTGGTTTCCGCTACCCATGTGAACCTACTTGAGCAAGTCAATTTAAAGTCGTTTCGCCAAGATTTGTATTATCGACTTTTTCAGTATCCTTTAAGTTTGCCCCGTTTGGCGTCTCGAATAGAAGATGTCGAACAGTTAAGTCATCACTTTGTTGAGCTGTTTAACACAAAACATAAAAGGAACATCCGGGGTTTACACTATAAAGCTTTGGACTGGCTAAAAAGCCACTCTTATCCAGGGAATGTAAGAGAACTAAAACACTTAGTAGAGTACGGATGTGCTCAGACGAATGATGGCTCACAACTAGAAGAGTACTGCTTTGCGAACAGGTTCGCCCCTGTTGTAGCTCAATCTATTGATACTCAAATTAAAAGCACTGAAAGCTATTCAGCATCTTGCTCACCTACCGTTTCACATGAAAATTTGTCGTCAATCGATGACCTTCGATGTGCGTTGAGCCAATTTGAAGAGCAGATAATTCGGCAAAGACTAGATCACTACGGTGGGGATAGAGAAAAAGCCGCAAAGAGTTTGAAAGTACCTAAACGGACATTGGCTTACAAATGTCAAAAGCTGGAGATAAAAAGATGATAAATCGCTTATTTTATCTCTGCTGCTTCTTGATGTGTGCCAAAGCATTTGATGTCGCCATTATAACTTCAGTCAGTGCCGACTACAGTTCTGATATACAACAGTGTATTAATACCCGCTCTCGTATTGAACGACTAAGCTGCTTTGACCGAGTGTTTAATGTAGGTCTTCAGCAAGAAGGTCTCACTGAGCCTGAAAAATATCCTCACTCTTGGCTTAAGGCAATGAAAGGTATTGAAACGGAAGGTGGAAACTTAGTCTTGCTAACCGAAGGTGAAGGACGAGGTAGTAAAGCCTGGATTATATTGCCTGCTTTAAATCAAGAGACTCAATTCTCTAACAATGCCAAACCTATTTTGATGTTTAGTTGTATCGATAATTTGAGCCGTATCGAAATCGCTTTACCTTCAAGTGTTCAAGATGCCCGAGTAAAAGTGTCTTTGTCTAATCATGTTAGTCAGGTTTGGCGAAGTGACGATAGCGGCTTATTAATGTCCTCAGCCCGTGGTCTTCCTGCCATTAACATGATGAAAGAGATCATGCATGAGCGCAGGCTATTGATTCGTTCAAACGCTCCATTCATAGATGGTTTGCAGTTTAATACTGAAGAGCTAAGCGGTTCGATTAATGCTCTGCGCCAAAGATGTGGGTGGTAACGAAATGGACTTAGCTTATATTCGTAAGTGTGTTGTCTTACCAGTTTCAAAACAGAATCCAACCGGGGAGCGCTTAGTTGATGACCCCAATTTGGAGTTCATTGAAGAGCAGTTAATCAAAGTCGGTTCTTTATCTCACGCCACGGTCAAGTGGGACGAAGTGGAACATAGTGTGTTGAATTTGCTAAGAAATAAAAGCAAAGATATCAAACTGCTCGTCTATCTTCTTCAATGTTTACTCAATCAAGTAACTCCTGAACGTTTTATTATTTCTTTTCAAGCGATGACGGACTTTATTGATTGTTATTGGGAATCGAGTTTTCCGGTTTCTGGAGAGAAAGGTACTGCTTCGCGCAAGAAATATTTGGATCTAATGCTGCAACGTATTTCTCTCGTTATTGAGAAATTGGATTTCGCTCAGTTTGACCAACAGCAACGTAGCTCACTGAATGATGGTGTGAATCGATTGTTTGAAGCTATTGAAGAAAAGCAGCCAGCGAACACTATAGTAAGCGCAGTAGTTGACTCAGTAGTCCGAGGATTGAAACGAGCGGAGCAACCTCAAATTCAAAAAACACAAGTTCAACCGCCTCAAGAAATGGACTCCTCTATCAAACAGGTTTCGCAGGATACTGCTGACGAAAATTCAACCAAAAAAACGGTATTAAAGCTCGCTAGTACTCTTTCAGAGCAGGAGTTTGGTGCTGAGTTATCGATTCGGCTGAGGCGTTACGCTATATGGGGAATGATATTTACACATCCAGATCACCGGCCAGACGGAGAAACACTTCTACGAGCAATGCCCGCTGAACGTATTAAGGAGTATCAGGACCAACTTCGTTTTCCCTCAATGAGTTTGTGGAACAAAATTGAACACAGCCTGACGCTAGCGCCTTTTTGGTTTTCTGGACAATTTATGAGTTTTTCTGTTGCGCAGAGTATAGGTAAGCCTGATTGGGCGATTGCGATTGCAGATGAAACCCACCGTTTTCTACAACGAATGCCATTTTTACATGAGTTGAAGTTTAAAGGTGGTGAACCTTTTGTCACCGATGAAGTCCGAGCGTGGCTGGACAAGTACTCCCTTTCAAATGAGTCCCAAATCCAAGGTGACTGGTCTGAAAGGCGCAGAGAAGCTTACTTACTGGCTAACGATAAAGGTATTGCCGTTGCTTTAGATATGGTGAATGGGGGAATTAATTCAGCACAAAGTTATAAGGATCAATTTTATTGGCGATTGTTATCCGCGGATCTACTAAGAGATAACCACCTCGGTGGAATAGCCAAATCTCAATATCAGTCTTTATATCAACAGCTTAAAAATATGGACATTTCAAACTGGGAAGCTGGTTTGTTAGAGCAACTAGAAAAACACTCAACGTCAGAGTAAACAAAGGACACAATTCATGTGGAAATTTATTGTTGGAATAGTAGGGAAGTTAAAGCCTAGGTTTTTGGCATCGGTTCCTATTTTGCTGTTCACGGCTTTTATATTATTGAATGTCTTTATTTGGTGGAGTGGACCAAGCTTAACTGTTCTCGATTACCAACCGTTAGATACAGTGGTTGCTCGCATATTGGCAAGTAGCATGTTCACCCTGCTGATGTTTACATTATGGGGGCTATTGCAATGGAGGAAATTAGTTACCTATCAGCGTCAACAAAAGCATGAAGAAAACTTGCGGAAAGATCCGATAAAGGTACTTGAAGAGCACCAAGAAACGGAGCTCAATCAAGTCATTGAAAATTTGAAAAAGAATTTAGATAAACGCAACTATCTTTACGAGTTACCTTGGTACTTGGTTCTTGGACTTGAGAATGCTGGAAAAACGAGCTTAATTAACCGTTCGAGTCAGAACTTTGTTTTCTCTTCTGTAATGAGAGCAACGGGGAAATCAAGTAGCAATCCATATTCCTTCGATTGGTGGATAGGTGACAATGCGATTGTTATTGATCCAGATGGAGAGCTGCTAACGCAAGGTCATTACAGCGATGAAAACGATGGTGAGATGGAGCGACGTTTGTGGCTGCATTTTGTTGACTGGCTGGAAAGAACGAGAAGTCGCCGTCCTCTTAATGGAATTGTACTCGCTCTTGATATCTCTCACCTAGCGGTCGCTTCCGTTTCTGAACGCAAAGCCTATGCAAGCCTCTTACGAGCACGCTTAAGAGAATTAATCGAGGCTCTTTCTACACGTTTACCCGTGTATATCACGTTAACTAAGCTGGATCTTATCTATGGTTTTGAGGCTTTTTTCAAACATTACACAAAGAATCAGCGTGAAGATGTATTAGGTTTTACATTCTCTCTGGATTCGATAACCAACTTAGATCAGTGGTTGGAGGAATTTAGTCAACAGTACGCTCAATTCACTGATCGGATCAACGATAGGCTACCGAGTATGGTTTGCGAACCAATGTCTTCTGAAGACCGTCATGCTATATACAGTTTTTCTCATCAACTATCGGGAATGAAGAGCATATTGATCGAGTTCTTTAAAGACGCTTTGAGTAGCGATCAGTTTTCTACCGCAGCTCTTGTTCGTGGTGCTTACTTTACTTCTGTTTATCAACAAGGTGTACCGACCAACGCTTTTGATGATGCTGCTTCCCGTCGATATGGGTTGTCGCATGCGGTCAATGTCGCTCAGAACGCCAAAAACTCTACCGTGTATTTTACGCAAAAATTGTTTAGCCACATTATTTATCCTGAGGCGGGGTTAGCATCTGATAACAATCGCGTAATGAAACAAAAAGGAAGCTAATGGGGCTTTCGCTCTTGGTATGTGGGCTTACCAGTGTGATGTTGATAGGTACTTGGCATAATCATTATCTATCGAATATCCAACATTCAGACGCGGTTCTTACCAAAGTAAATCACTATAAAAATCAATTTGAGTCAGCAAAAGAATCGGCTTCTCAACGTGAAATGCTTGAGTCTCTGAACAAGATACGCGAAGCGACTTTAGAGTTTGGTTTCTTCAGAGACAAGTCCAAATATATTTCTGATTTTGGACTTTATCAGGGGCACACGATTGGACCAAAAGTAGAGGAAACCTATTTAAATCTATTGAAATTTAGATTCTTACCTAAGCTGATGGCGGATGCAATTGTCGATCTAGAGAGGGCTCAAACGGAAGATGAAAAACTTTCTGTGTTAAGAGTATTTCGCATGATGATTGATAACTCCGGAAGACATCAAGACTACGTGTTAGATCATTTTTCTAAGCGTTGGCAACGTGAGTTCACGGGGCAACGGGGTATTCAGGATGATTTACTTAAGCATTTAGATTATGCCTTGCACCATACTGACCTAGCAAAGGATAGGCAAAGGGGAAGCAAAGCAGCTGATAGAGTCATGAAACCATACGATACCGCTATTGCCAAAGTGCAAGCAGAGCTTTCGACGTTGCCGACAGATCAGCGTGTTTATCGAAACCTCAAGTTGCAAGCGCAATTGGTTTTAGGCCCCTCTATAAATCTACGTAGCTTGATTGGCCCCGCGTTTGATACCGTGTTTTCTGAACGCGTCTTAAATAGTGCGGGCTTCCAAATTCCTCAGTTGTTAACTAAACAAGGTTTTGAAGATTATTTTATTCGTCAGTCTGAAGAGATTTCTGAATTAGCTTTGATTGACAGTTGGGTACTAGGGCAAGCTCAAAACACAAATTTTAGTGAGGCCGATAAAAGGGACTTGAAAGCCAAAATTCGTCAACTTTACTCAGATGATTACATAAATACATGGCAAAGTGCTTTGAATGAGTTAGATGTTAAATATTTTAACGATATTCATGATGCAGTTGCCGTGCTAGAGAGCATTACGGGTAACGCAGAGCCTTTTGAGCGTTTTCTGTTGACTGTAAGTGAAAACACACAACTGCTAAATGCGTTTAACCACACAGAAGAGAGCAAGAAACAGCTAGTTAAAACGCCAAAATATGAGTTGGCTTCATCAATAGAGGTTCGTTTTTCTGAGTTGAGTAGTATGGTGACATCGAGTGATGGTAAGCCTTCCTACTTGGACGAAGTGATTGCAAGCGTTGAGGAAGTTAAGGCCTCTTTGCAGGAGATAAAGGAATCGCCTGACTCTGGAATGGCTGCTTTGAATGTTACTAAAGATCGCGTTAAGTTGTCTGACCGTGACCCGATTTATACTCTTAAACGAGTGGCATCTGGTCTACCCAGCCCACTTGACGCGATGTTTGCTAAAATTGCGGATGAAAGTTGGTATGTGATCAAACACGCCGCCATTAAACATCTGGAAGTGAGATGGCACGATGATGTTTATCAGACTTATCAGCAAAAGTTAGCTGGCAGGTATCCTTTTAATACAGCGTCGAGTAAAGATGTTTCCCTCAAGGATTTTGAAGCTTTTTTTGCTCCTAACGGTAAGCTTAATCGTTTTTATGTTGACCATTTAAAGGTTTTTATTGATGAGAATATTAATATTAACGTCAATTCTGAGTCCGATTCATTAGTTCGTGCAGACGTTTTGCAACAGTTTGAACAGGCAGAAAAAATACGATCTGCTTTCTTTAATCGAAAAGGCATATTGGACGTCAACTTTTCTGTAGAGCCACTGCGTTTGAGCAATAACAAGCGACGTAGTGTTTTGAATGTTGATGGGCAATATTTGTCCTATAGTCATGGACCAAGAGAAAGTGTGGAATTGATTTGGCCAAATACGTTACGAGACAATGCCGTTTCCAAAGTAACTTTGGTTCCAACCAAAGCGAACATTTCTCCACGCAGCTTAGATATCCAAGGGCCTTGGGCATTTTTCCGCCTGCTTGATAAAAGTGATGTTGTGGCTGCAAGTACCACTTCCGTCGACTATAAGTTTTCTGTAGATGAGGGAGAAATGATTTATAGAATTCACTCTGAATCAGATGCCAATCCTTTTACTGAGCGTTTGTTTAAGTCTTTTAAACTGTCAAATACGTTGTACTAGTTGATAAAAAAGGAGCAAATCATTGCTCCTTTTTACTGTCCGTTTTATCCCTTTGAAAACAGGATTAATGGTCTAGGTATAGGTAGTTTTGCCAGCTCTTCATACGAATAAGCACTTTACGCATGATAGATACGTGTTCAAAGCTATCTGAATACACCGCGATTTCGGCGCTTGAACCTAGTGGTAGATTGTACTCGCTCATATCATCAGTGAGTCTCAGTTTAACCATCACTCGGCCTTGCGTATTAATTGCCTGAGTACCCAACAGTGAACCTCTCGCCTGAACTTGGCCTTCAGCAATCGCAGGGATGACATCAACAACTTCACCTTTGAATACTTTACCCGGAAGCGATCTAAATACGAATTCTGCTTCAAAACCCGACTGTAAACGTTGCATAGAGTTTTGGCGGAAAGCGCCGTAGAAGTAGACATCTTCGGTGTGAACGAAAGTCATTACCGGAGCTAACGGTAGCGGTACAGCCATCATACCTGGACGTAGCGCCAGTTGAGTAACAAAGCCATCAGTAGGTGCGGTTACAACGGTTTGTTCTAGGTTGAACTGTGCTTGAGTTAGTTCTGCTTGAACGCGAGCTACGGTTGTGTTTTCACCGTTAATCTCAGACTCGTACGCTAGTCGAGCAGATTCCTGACTCGCTTGCGCAGCTTCTAGAGAAGCTTGAGCCCCTTTGTATGCCTGATTGGTTGTATCGACTTGTTGAGCAGTAAATGCGCCACGTTTGAAGCCTTTTTCATAACGTTCAAACTCTCTTTTCGCTTTATCGCGAGCTGCCTCAGCTTTAGTGGTATTCGACACCGCTTCTTTGTAAACCGATTCTAACTGTAGAACTTGTTGCTGTGCTTCTGCAACCGCAGCTTCTTTACGCACAACTTCAGCTTGGAATGGTGTTGGATCGATTTTGAACAACACATCGCCTCTCTTCAGAGGCTGGTTTGGAACCACATTCACTTCAATAACCTTGCCGCGAACACCGGATACAATAGGCGTTGTGCTATAGGCTTGACCACCGATTGAGGTAAATGGGTGGTTGTAGTTCATAAGAAGAATCAGCGTACCAATCAGCACCACGCCACCTAATACAGCTGTAGGCACTGACCACTTGTTTAGAGGAATCTTGAAAATTTTAAAAATGGCAATACAAATCGCGGTGTAAGTCAGAATAAGTAACAAATCCATTATTTTTGCTCCTCTTCTTGAGCGGTCTCAGAAGCTTCAGGAGCTTGGTTTTGACTTAGTTTTGCGATTTCAGTTTTTAGCATGGCTACTTGTTGGGTCAATTCATCGACACGTACATGGATATCGTGTGTTTCTTCCTGAAGTTTATGGAAACCCCAGCCTCGGTCTTCGCGCCATAGTGTTGCCCAAATCCATAAGAACGGCCATAAAACGTGAAGAGTAAACAGGCTTACCCAGCCTGCCACGTGAATGGCATCTTGATGAGGGTGATTGCGCTCTTTAGCAATGTCGTACGGTATGTCATGGATGACGATGATGCCGTAGAAAATCACCAAACACACAAATACCAACATACCTAGGGCAAAATAATCTAAAAACATAGAGTGGTCCTATATAAATTGAATACTTATAGTCGTGAATAACAAAGTGCTTACCACGTAAAATCATAGCCAATTATTAATGCACAGTTGGTAACTAATTAAAGTTAAGTCACATAGCTATGAGAAAACCGCAGATGAGTACCGTTTCGCCTATTAAAGCGTAGTACGTTTTTCTTTTACACCGTAGCGTATTCTACTTGCGAATTAACACAGTTGCATACGCCTATTTGTAACTAAGTCACTCCTAACTACCTGTTCAGTGTGAAATTATTCGATCTTGGGCAAAGTATCGATTTTCAACATAGTGACACTAAGACAGGAATCAAAACTCTGCGAAATATCGAAGAACTATTCTGAACAGACTTGGTTTCGCCCATTTGCTTTTGCACGATACAAGGCTTTATCTGCACGATAGAAGGTTCTTTGCGTATTTTCGCCTTCTTTGTTTAACGTAATCCCGATACTGACGGTTAATCCTCGTTCACCAAGGATATCCTGCCAGTGATATTTGAAGATTCGTTCACGGAATGCTTCTGCAGCGGCTTGCGCTTGTTCTAACGTCATGTTTTCAAGAATGACCAAGAACTCTTCACCGCCATAGCGAACACAAGAGGCTTGCGGGAAGTTGAAGTGTTCCGCCAATTCACTTGAAACATTGACTATAGCTTTGTCACCGACAAGATGACTAAGTTCATCATTAATGGATTTAAAGTGGTCAATATCCACGACTAAGAAAGCAAAAGGGGTTTCGTTGTGGAGCAGCTCTTTGAGCTTACCGTCCAACCAACGGCGGTTGTGCAATTTGGTGAGAGGATCGGTTAAGACGTCTTGTTGCAGACGCGCAACCGCATTTTTGTGGTGTTCCGTGGTCTCTTTCAGCTCTTGGTTTTCAAGTTCTGAAACGATCAATTTTAGTTGCAGTTCAAATCGCGATAAACGGCGCAACTGTGTTGCCCCAAGCTCAGCAATGGGAATTTTTTGTATTAACTCTGATTCAATATCAAACGCTTCACGCTCATAACGTAAGGCTTCTTTATAGAGACCTTGACGTTCAAAAATACGGCTGAAAGTTTTGTATAAACCTTTTTCCAACACAGGAGAAGGAAAGCGTTTCAAGCGCTTTTCAGTGCCAAACAACAGCATATTGGACAATTCTGGTTTGCCCAACTCTAGAAAACATTTTGCCCGTTCAACCCGAACCATATTGGCAAGCCAGTACGAATGAATGTTGCCCGGAGAAAACTGAATCATCGACAAGGTTCGAAGCGCTTGTTCTATCTCACCTTGGTGACGATATATCTTGGCTTCGTACAAAATGGTTTGTCCGGCAAGAATTTTGTCACTGACAAGAATACTGAGCTCTTCACACTCTTGCACCAGTTCATCAGCTTCATCAAATCGGCCGAGGCTTACATAGCAGGCAAGCATATAGAGCTTGTATCGCAATCTTAAAGAACGGCTGCTGATGGCGTGGTCAAGGCTGTCAATCTTGAGGTAATAGCTCATTGCCCTGCGATGATCACCATAGGCATCACACAAGTTACCCATGCCTAGTATTGCTAGGACATAGTCATCGATGTAACGATACTCAACAGCTAAGCCTGAAGAAGAGATGTGTTCTTGCAGTGCCTCTACGTAATCGCCATTTTCAATCAGGAGTTCCGCAAGACTGTTTTTAACCGACAGGATGAGTTCTGCGTTGTTTGAATCTAACAAATTGAGTGCAGATCTTAGCTCACTGATACTGTTCTGGATTTGTCGCATTTCAGCGTGGAACTCTGCACTGACAATAAAACAGAGTGCTTTCTCTTCTTTGGTGGAAGCTATTGTTCTGCGAACTTTGCCCCAAAAGGCAACTGCCTCTTCACCGCTTACTGATGTCGCGTCTAACCCTGCTTCTTGAACTTTATTGAGTAGTGCTTCCATCGATTATTCCTCCCAGCCCATGTCTTCAAGCTGTTCAAGGGTAAAAGGGAAGCTGACGATAGTATGAAGAGTCGTATCAGGAAGAGCACCGTGCAATTTTTTGCGCTCCCAAGGATAAATTTCAATCATTTTTTCAAGTACATCAAACATATGTTTTGCTGCTTCACCATGTTCGTTGACCAGAAGACCCAGATAATTAGCGCTTAAACGTGACAGAAGATCTTTAGAGCCACAGAGAGAATGAACGAGTTCCGTACAGGCATCCAAAAACAGTGGATTTGAATGATGAATAGAAATCACAGAAAAGGTTGAATTCATGAGGTCAACTTTATGCAGCACCATTTGTTCCCACCAGTAATTCTCAGGCACAACATTCGATAAATGCTTTTCTGTATGGAAATCATGCTGATTTCGAATTCGGTTGAGCAGCTTTATTGCGCGCTGATCAAGCTGGCGTTTGGATGTGCGGGCTTTATCAGAGCCGAGTCTCATCGTCTGCTCATGCAGCATTTGTAGCGAGTACTTTCGGTATTTCTTGAACGCTTCAAAAGCCGTTTTGTCATCGCCACTCTCTTCAGCGACGAGAGACTGCTGATAGCAAATTTGTGAAAGCAACTCACCATTGTCGAAGCTACGTGCGGTTTCTTCCGCTGAGATAAGTAGCTGGGCGGCTTGGGCTAGGTTTTTCCGCAATAACTCAATTCTCGCCCGACTGATGTAAGAGTGGGCTTTCATCCAAGACAAGTTATGAGCAACAGCTAATTTGTGCGCCTTCTGCGTGGCTTGTTGCGCATCTTCGATGCGTTCAAGTCCTAAAAGAGCTAAACCTCGGAAATCCCAAACTTCTGCCTGCCAAGTTTTATCATGGTGTCCGATAAGTGCTTCATCAGCGCCATCGAGCACGGTGAGCATATCGACATATTGCTCAAGCAAGTACAAATCCCATGCCCATAAAATACGGGCTTTGCCTTCTAGCCACGAGATATCCATATTGTGGGCGACTTTGGCAGCAAGCTGGTGGGTTGAACACGCTTGGTCATATTGCTTAGTGATGCGCCAAATATTGCCTAATCCAATCAAGCTTTCTATCAGCACTTCAATTTCGTCGACCAACGCCGATTGCTCTAAAGCGTTAATCCAAAATTGTTGAGCGGTATAGTATTTGGCTTGACCCCAGAATTGGAGCGCATGAACATGGAGAATTTCAGGAAGGAACTCGTCAGTATCGAGACTATTTTGATACTGATACGCTTCTTTGATGTACTTTAAGCCTCGGCGGTAATCCATTTCACACCAAGCACAGCGAGACATAATGATCAGCGCTTGAATAATGCCATCGTGAAACTGGGATTGTTTGGCTTGGACAAGGGCATTTTCTGCCACAGCCAATACTTCCGCAGGCTCAGACTCGATACGGAGTATAAGCTGTTTAAGTTCTGATAATAAAAGGTACTGGCTTTGATCCAAATCCATTACTTCCTGGCTGTACGACTCACATGACATCTTTCAATGTGTTGCCACTTGTCCGCAATGCGCGTCGTTTAAATATCAGTGCCATTTAGCACCAATTAGGCGGCAGATCGGAAATGTTTATGATTTTGCTCGTGTATAAATTTGTGCTTCCTCACACTCCACGTCTAAACATTCAGGACAAGAGCTCTTTTAACGTCAAAGGCTTCTGAGTTAATCCTAGGTTTTGTGCAGCAGTGTTTCCATGTTTATCTTGGTAGCATAGATTGTGCCAAGCGCGGTAAATATCGAGTAAAGGCTGCAGCCCTCCGGGACGTAACTTGCGTCTAGGCTCGTTGATAAAAGACTCAAACAGCAGCTGAAAACGTTGCTGATAAAACTCAGTCTGTTTTATTGAAGCCTTTTGCAACCAAGCTTCTGGCTCTGGATTCGCCCCCGCAAGATAGCAGATTCCTTTGGAACCTTTATCTTGATGAGCGATTGCCCATCTGTCTCTCCACCAGCCCATTAGGACAATATCAACTTTGTCAAAAGATTGGGCTTCTTGCCAGTTGTCGTCTTCCTCTACGTACATCAAGTCAACGTTTTGACGTCGGATTCTTGATAGGCAAACACTCAAAGCTGCTGAGCGCAGAATCGGATCCTGAGGCATGAATATCGATACGTGTTTATCCATATCGCACATGTCCAAGACATGCAGGTAATGCGCATACGAGGTATAGGGTGGACGAATCAAAGCGCCTTTTGACGGGTAGTTAAAGGTGGAAAGATTACCCATTGGGTCTTCAACATTGCCGCGAGCCAGTATCGTTTGATATTGCTGATCTATACGCTCTCTCAATACAGGTGAAGGCTCAGGTTGTGGAACGTTCGCTTCCGAAGAGTGGTCTCTTGAAACGAATCGAGCTGGAAATTCATAAGGGTTGTGATCCACTGAGCCAATAGGTTCTTCTTTTGCTGAATAGTTGACGTGCTGGCAAAGAATATACCCTGTGTTTGCTTCTCCCGTTGCTATCCAAAGCACGCCATTGTTGCTTTTAGGTTGCAGAGCCATGTAATGAGAGGAGAACTGAAAACTGCTGGCGTGGTTAACCCAACGCGCGTCGATCATGGCGAGTTTTCTTCGGCAGCGACTGGCGATATGTTCAATATGATCGTAGAAGGTTTTCGGGTTGATGCTCAGTTTACGGCAGATTTCTCGTACCGAATAACCCATGAAAAGTAACCCGAATAAGGTTTCTTGGAACAAGAGTTTTTTGTTCGCACCAGACCACTTATCGACAAAAGTAGAGTGACATGATTTGCAGCGATAGCGTTGACGATCGCCACTGTAGCCGAAGGCATGATAAAGATGTTTGTGTGTATGAACAGAAAGCCCAGCGTTTTCACATTCTAGATTGCGACAGGCGGGTAAGCCGTCACTGTGAAGCTGACGTAAACGAACCAGTTCGTTGAGGACTTCTTTGTTATTAAGTAAGGGGGAAAGCACCGCACTCACGACAAACCATCGTTGGACGCTTAGGATTTGCGCGTTGCAAAACATACCGTTCTGCATCACTCAAACCAAAGTTGTCACACGCCAATGTTTTACAAAAGTTGAGCTGCAAGCCATCAGCGTCCGCAGGTAATTGGTCGGTCGACACGATCTCCCCCTCGGTAATTTGGAAGGGTGCCAAGCGCGCTACTCGGCAACCCTAAAGTAAATTTTGAATTACATGGTGATAGCTGTTTCAAGTGCTACTTGCATCATTTCATGGAAAGATTTCTGACGCTCTTCTGCACTGAGTTTTTCACCACGTAGAATATGGTCTGATACGGTCAGGATGGTCAGAGCGCGAGCGCCCAAATCCGCAGCCACACCGTAAATACCTGCAGCTTCCATATCAACACCTAGGATGCCTAGTTTTTTCATCTTCTCGAAAATTTCTGGCTCTGGAGTGTAGAAAAGGTCTGCAGAGAAAATATTACCTACTTTAACCGATACATTTTGAGCACGAGCTTGAGCAACAGCCGCTTCTAGTAGATCGAAATCAGCGATTGCAGCAAAGTCATGGTTGCTAAAACGGATACGGTTAACTTTAGAGTCAGTAGATGCACCCATACCGATAACCACGTCCATCAGTTTAACGTCGTCACGTACAGCACCACAGCTACCTACACGAATTACGTTTTTCACACCGTATTCAGCAATCAGTTCGTGAACGTAGATACAGCATGACGGAATACCCATACCGTGACCCATTACAGAAACTTTTTTGCCTTTATATGTGCCGGTGTAGCCGAACATATTACGTACGTCACACACTTGCTTCACGTCTTCAAGGTAAGTATCCGCGATGAATTTTGCACGAAGCGGGTCACCTGGCATCAGGACTGTTTCAGCGAAATCACCAGGTTGTGCGTTAATGTGTGGGGTTGCCATAATTGTTCTCCAAAAATGTTCAGCCAGTTAAACAGTATTGTATGTCAAATTACTAATTCTGTTGACTGAGGATTTGTCTGTTGGCGCAATATTAGTGAGTAATAACTGGGTTTCTTGCGATTCTGGTCACAAAAAAAGCGAGTGCGATGCATCATCCAACGCTTGATAACGAAAAATGTTGAAATTGATAGAGCAATCGATACAGGAAAACGTTGGCTTTATTTGTACGAATTTTAAAATTGTATAACTAGTTTTAAATGTGCTATAACTTGTACAAAGTTTTCTTTTGTATAATTGTTGTTATTCACTTGAGAGAAGAGGGCGCTGATATGGCTGATTCACCTATTTTGTTGGGCATTAGTGCTTGTGTTCTTGGTCAGAACGTTCGTTTTGATTCCGGTCATAAAGCCAGTCAATTTGTTAATAAAGAACTCGCGCCCTATTTCGAGTTTGTTCCCGTTTGCCCAGAAGTAGGGATGGGGTTACCGGTGCCTCGCCCACCAATACGCTTAATCTCTAATGATGAACGTATTTCTCTGGTTGAAACTAAAGATCCAACCAAAGACCACACCGCGGGTCTACTGCAATATTCTGAGCAGAAAATAAACCAACTGATGGATATGCATTTGTGCGGCTACATCGTGTGTGCGAAATCGCCTTCTTGCGGTATGGAAAAAGTCAAAGTGTATAAATCCCATGAAGCTGAAAAGAGTGGTGTTGGGCTTTACACGCAAATGTTGATGGAAAAAATGCCTTGGCTTCCGGTGGAAGAAGACGGAAGGCTCAATGACGCAGTGTTAAAGGAAAACTTTATTACACGTGTTTATTGCCTGCATGATTTCTATCAAACGTTGGGTAAAGAACCAACCGCCGGTAAAGTCGTGGCATTCCACTCTCGCTATAAGCTGACGTTAATGGCTCATCACCCAACCTCTTATCGTGAGCTGGGACGGTTAGTGGCAAATGTGGCAAACTACGCGCCCGACGAGTTTATTGAGTTGTACCGTTTAGGTTTGATGCAAGCTTTGAAAATAAGAGCCAGCAGAAAGAATCACACTAACGTGTTGATGCATCTTCAGGGCTACTTTAAACGTTCGCTTGATAAGTCTCAGAAAAAAGAACTCTCAGAAGTTATTCATGATTACAGAAAGGGCATTTTGCCGCTGCTCGCGCCAATTACCCTGATCAAGCACTATTTGACGTTATATCCAGATTCTTACCTGATGCAGCAGCGCTATCTGGACCCATATCCACAGGAGTTAAAGTTACGCTATGGCTTATGAACAAAAGCTATACGCTATTCGTGAAGTAGCAGAATTAACCGGTGTTAAGCCTGTAACACTAAGAGCTTGGCAACGCCGATACAATTTGGTTCAGCCGCAAAGAACGGAAAAAGGCCATCGATTATTTAACCAAGAAAATATCGATAGCATTAAAGAGATTCAGGGATGGCTGGCAAAAGGCGTATCCATAGGCAAAGTCAGCGAGTTGCTGAAAGGCGGCGCTCCTACTGATGAGTTACAGCAAGAAACGCGAGTTCAACTGGAAGAGTGTGAGCAATTACTTACGGCGCTCTCTCTGCTGAATCGTGGCAAGTCAGAGAACATTATTGCCACGGTAATGAAAGAGTATCCTTTGGATATTGTTGAGAGCCAGTTTGCGTTTCCGGTGATTGATGCGTTAGAGCGAGTGAAAGGTCCTTTGCGCTCTCTGCAAAAAGGTCTGTTTCAATCTCTGATGATCAATAAGCTTTCATCGATTCTGGAAGCAGAAAACAAAGCGGCGCACAAAGGTAAATGCTTATGTGTCAGTTATGATCCGGTGGGTAGCTTGCTGGCCTGGCTTTGGGCGGTTACATGGTCTGAGAAGGGCTACAATGTCACGTTTCTTGATGGTGTCGATGACGTCTCAGGGCTGGTAGGTAGCGAAGCCGTTGAATCATACAGTGCATTGGCATTGTTCTCTCATAAATCATTGGCAGACGCTCAGATGACTGCGATAGCTAAGCTGCGTAAGCAATTTAACGATCAATGCTATCTGTCTGACGTGCTGCAAACACTCAATGGACTGGATTAGTGAAACTTATTTGGTTACGCCGAGATTTAAGAGCCGTTGATAATACGGCTCTCAACTGCGCAATTGCGAGCGGAGAACCTGTCACCGCTGTCTTTATCGCCACGCCTGAGCAATGGCATCAACACCATATGGCCCCCCGTCAGGCTGATCTTATCTATCGTCGCCTGAGTGCTCTGAAAAAAGAGCTTAAAGCGCTTAATATTCCGCTGCTTTATAAGGAAGTGAGTGATTATGAGCAATCGGCAAACAGCATTGTTGAGATAGCGAAGCTGTGTGAAGCGAACGAAGTCTTGGTCAATCAAGATTACGAAGTGAATGAGCAGGCGCGAGATAAACAAGCTCAATCCGCATTAGCACAACAAGGTATCGGATGGCAGTCGTATCACGACAAATGCATCATCCCCGCAGGCAGTCTTCTCAATAAACAAGGCCAATATTTCAAGGTATTTACGCCTTTTAAAAAGGCTTGGCTTGCTGTGGCTGGCGTACCCATCATTTCTGCTACCCAAAGTGCAGCCAAAGCAGCATTAGAGAAAGCAGTGCAACCTCTGGTTTGGAACCAACAGCAGTTATTCAGTTATCCAAGAGAAGACAGCTCTGGCTGGGAAGTCGATTTTGAGTCGATTCGATCGCAACTGAGATCATTCTGCCAAGAGCGTATGGACAGTTACCACGAGCAACGAGATTTCCCTGCCATAGATGGCACCAGCAGTTTATCGCCATACTTAGCGATAGGCGCGTTGTCGGCAAGGCAATGTATGGCAAGGCTTTACGCCGAATCCAAAATGGGCTTTTTGTCTCAAGGCGCTCAAACATGGCTGAGTGAACTGATTTGGCGCGAGTTTTATCAGCACCTACTTACTTTTGAGCCTAAGTTGTGCAAAGGAAAAGATTTCCTCTACTGGGGGCTCTATGTGAAATGGTGGCAGGAGCATGACCATTTTGAACGCTGGTGTCAGGGAGAAACGGGCTACCCAATTGTGGATGCGGCCATGAGACAACTGAATCAAACGGGGTGGATGCATAACCGCTTACGAATGATCGTTGCCAGCTTTCTGACCAAAGATCTGCATATCGACTGGCGTTGGGGCGAACGCTATTTTATGAGCAAGCTTATTGATGGTGACTACGCGGCAAACAACGGCGGCTGGCAGTGGTGTGCATCAACGGGGTGTGATGGTCAGCCGTATTTTCGAATCTTTAACCCTATCACTCAAGGTGAGAAATTTGATGGCAGCGGAGCGTTCATTCGCCACTGGATTCCGGAGTTGAGTTCGGTACCCGACAAATATATTCACGCACCTTGGTTATGGTCGGGTGTTAACTCGGTGTTATATCCTTCTCCAATAGTTGATCATAAAGCGGAAAGAGAAGTAACCTTAGACATGTATAAGCAGGCAAGGGATAAAGATATACATGTTGCGTAAGTTATTGGTCATTGGTTGCATAGTGGCGTCCAGTTTTATGACAAAGGTGTTTGCAGCCACTTATGACTTTCCGATGGAAGGAAGCAGCATGGTGGGAAATGCCCAATACCATGTGATTGAAAAAGGCGAAACATTAGCGCAAATCGCCAAGCAGTATGACATCGGTTTTTTAGGCTTGATGGCTGCGAATAAAGGCGTTGACCCTTTCCTTCCACAAGAAGGTTATGTACTGACCATTCCGTCGCAAATCATTTTGCCCATGGTGCCTTATGAAGGCATCGTGGTGAATCTTGCTGAACTGCGTCTTTACTACTTCAAGCCTGAAGAGAGAAAGGTACATATTTTTCCTGTAGGTATCGGTCGAATCGGACGTGATACGCCTGAAATGGAAACCAAGATCAGCCAGAAACGACCAAATCCAACTTGGACTCCACCGGACTCTATTCGAAAAGAATATCTGCAAAAAGGCATTGAACTGCCAAAAGTTGTCCCTTCAGGTCCTGAGAACCCATTAGGTGATTATGCGCTTCGCCTTGCCTTTGGTAATGGTGACTATCTGATCCATGGTACCAATAAAGATTTTGGTATTGGTTTGCGTGTAAGCTCTGGCTGTATCCGTATGGAGCCGAAAGATATCGAGTGGTTGTTCAATCAGGTTGAGCGAGGCGAAAAGGTTCGCATCATTGACGAACCAGTCAAAGTGGCATTGGAACCTGACAGAAGTGTTTTCGTTGAAGCGCACGAACCACTGACTCGCAGCGATGGCAGCAAGAAAGATCTCGTGTTACCAGTAGAGTTAAAATGGTGGCTTGATGAGTTTGATAAGTCGGAAGTGAAAGCAAAAGCGGTGATACTGGCGCAAAACGGAGTGCCGGTCGAAGTGGTTGCTCCAGAATTTGATTAAGCTCAGTTCGCTAAAATAGCGAAAGTTGCATACGAAAAAGCCGCCTAACAAGGCGGCTTTTTCATTCAAGCAGAACAGTGTTAAGCGACTTGCCACTGAATTGCTTCTTCAGCGCGAATTGGAACAACAGTTTCGCCGCCAAAAGGCATGCTTGCAGGAACTTCCCAAGACGCTTTGGTTAGAGTCACAGTGTCTGTGTTGCGTGGAACACCGTAGAAGTCCGGACCATTGTGGCTAGCGAATGCTTCCAGATTCTCAAGTTTACCTTCTTGCTCGAATACTTCGGCGTACAGTTCCAGTGCCGCGTGAGCAGTGTATGAACCCGCACAACCACAAGCCGCTTCTTTCTTGCCTTTAGCGTGAGGTGCAGAGTCTGTTCCTAGGAAAAACTTCTTGTTGCCAGACGTTGCTGCCGCGACAAGCGCGTGTTGGTGAGTTGCACGTTTCAAAATTGGCAGACAGAACAGGTGAGGGCGAATACCGCCAACCAACATGTGGTTGCGGTTAAACAGCAAGTGGTGAGCGGTAATGGTTGCTGCCACGTTGTCTGAAGCGTTCTTTACAAAGTTAACCGCTTCTGCAGTTGTAATGTGTTCTAGAACGATTTTAAGGTTCGGGAAATCATTCACGATTGGCGCAAGAACCGTTTCCAAGAAGGTCTTTTCACGGTCAAAAATGTCGACTTCCTTAGTGGTCACTTCGCCGTGAACCAGCAGCAGCATACCTTCTTCTTGCATTGCTTGCAGAACTGGGTAAATGTTTTTCGCATTGGTAACACCCGAGTCAGAATTGGTAGTTGCACCCGCTGGGTAGAGTTTTGCTGCAACTACAGCACCAGACGCTTTCGCTTGGCGAATATCGTCAGCTGAGGTGTTATCGGTTAAATACAAAGACATCAAAGGTTGGAACGTAGCACTTGGATTTTGCGCCAAGATGCGATCACGGTAAGCAAGCGCCATCTCGGTATTGGTCACAGGTGGGACGGTGTTTGGCATAATAAGCGCGCGTCCGTTGTAACGGCTGATATCACGCACAGTATCAGCAAGAACTTCGCCATCGCGAAGGTGAACGTGCCAGTCGTCAGGACGAGTGATCGTAAGTGTTGTCATGAATTGCTCCCACCATGAAGTCATTGGAATGATTGGAGCCTAAAAAGAAATTTTGCGTTACGCAAACGCTTCCGTTTAGGCGACAGGATGATAGAGTAATTGGCTTCTCATTTCATCTTTTAATTTGTCAGTTCTGTTTGTTTACAGCAGTTTCTCGCGTCTAATAGATTGAAACGATAGCGTATTTGTGTCATTCATAGCCCTGTTCTGTGATCACTGGAAGCGAGACGCCTAGGTGGCTCGAATTTATTTTATTAACCATACGTAAGGATGTGTGTCATGTCGTCAGCGGTACTTTCTCAAATCAATGTGTATCCAGTGAAATCGGTGGGTGGACTCTCTTTATCTACCGCATGGGTTGAGAAACAAGGGTTGATGTTTGACCGACGATTTATGCTGGCACTCGCTGATGGCAGTATGGTGACAGCCCGTAAATACCCGCAAATGGTCAAGATTCGATCTACTCTGACGCCAGATGGCCTGATTTTTAGCGCACAGGGTAAATCGCCACTGACGATTCGTTACGCCGACTTTAAAATGCAGGAGTCACCGGCAACGGTTTGGGATGACAGCTTTATTGCGTACACCACAACAGATGAAGCAGACGACTGGTTCAGCGAGATTATGGAGCAGCGTGTTGAGCTGTTGTTCACTGGTCAACAGTCCAATCGTGTTCGTGAGAAGTTCGGCCATAACGTCAGCTTTGCGGATGGTTACCCGCTATTGATTATTAGCCAAGGCTCGCTGGATGAGTTGAACCGTCGTAGTCCTGAACATCACAGCATGGATCAGTTCCGTACCAATCTTGTTGTATCAGATACGGAACCTTTCGCGGAAGATGGTTGGAAGCGCATCCGTATTGGTGATGTGGAATTCGAAGCTCTAAAGCCTTGTGAACGCTGCATTATGACGACGGTGGATCTCGAAAAAGGCCAATATCGCCCAACCAAAGAACCACTGCGTACCCTTTCCCAGTTTCGTGCTAACGAGCGCGGCGGCGTATTCTTCGGTCAGAATCTTGTTGCCAGAAATGAAGGTATGATTCATGCGGGAGACAAGATAGAAGTTCTAGAATACAAAGAGAAAGAGTACTACCCAGATTTAGGGCAGCGTCACTACTTAATGACTTGTGTTGAGCGTGAAGAAATTGCTCGCGATTTTGTGACTTTCTGGCTGGAGCCGCAACACGGTGTGTTGCCGAATTATCAGCCTGGTCAACATTTGCCAATTGAGATTGTTGTCGATGGTGAAAACATTGGTCGCTTTTATACTTTGTCTTCAAGCCCTTCTCGTCCGGGACGGCTGGCAATTTCTATTAAGCGTATTGATGGCGGCCGTGTCTCGAACTGGTTGCTTGATAACCTGGAGGTTGGTGACACATTAACAACCCAGACGCCTGACGGCAGCTTTCATTTAACCTCTGAACATCACAATCAGCCCCTGTTGCTACTTTCAGCGGGAAGCGGCGTGACGCCTATGCTGTCTATGCTGCGTTATCTGGCGGATAACCAGCAGATGCGAGATGTGGTGTTCTATCATCAATGTCGTTCTGTTGAAGACATTCCATGTCGCGAAGAACTAGATCAACTAGAATTTGCTCATCCCGAGCTGAAGGTGTTTATTTCTCTCTCCCAACCACCAGTTGACTGGTTTGGTTTGAAAGGACGTTTATCTTTGTCACACCTCAAACAGGTGAAAGATATTGCTTCTCGCCAAGTGTTTGTGTGTGGTCCAGATGGTTTTATGCAAAAAGCCAAGAACTTGCTGCTTAAGCTAGGTGTGGCTGAAAACGCTTATCACCAAGAAGCCTTTGGCGTAGCGCAGCAAACCGTCAGAGAATTTAAAACCTTGCAGTTAAGTGTTAACGGCAACCTGTTTGAAGGAAATAACCAAAGCACCCTGTTAGAGCAAGCTGAAGCCGCAGGCGTCCCTATTGCAAACAGTTGTCGCGCCGGATTCTGCGGTGCCTGTAAAGTGAAGGTTGAATCGGGCAAAGTTCATCAGCCAGATGTTCCGGCATTGCAAGAGCACGAACGTAATATGGGAATGGCTTTAGCGTGTTGCTGTGTACCAGAAACGGATATTGAAGTGGTCAACTAGGCGCTTTTCTTCGCCTTATAAAAAAACAGCCAACTATTATTAGCTGGCTGTTTTTTTTATCTTCTTTTAAAGAGATTTACCAAGCACTAACTGGCACATTTGTTCGAACTGCACGGCATTGCCTGAGAACAGTTCATCAATCACCATCTGGGTTTTTATGCCGGAAAGTTTGCGCTTCATGGCTTCTCTTACGAGTAAAGCAACATGATGTTCTTTGTTGATGGCTCCCTGCTGATTAGGCTGCCAGCGAGCAAACTGTTGGCTTAAGCTATTTTCTACAAGCTTTGGCTCAAGTTTTTTGACTTCATCTTTGAGTACTTGCAACAAATGCGGGTACACTTCGTCACCTGCATTGGTCGACTGTATGCGACTAAGCAGCGCCGAACTTAATTCTGTCAGTGTGATGAATCCAGATTGATGAGGAAACTCATCTCGCAGACGAACTGAAAAATCGACTCGAGTGATGTGAGTATTTGGCAAAAAGGTGAGGGAGCATAAACATTCGATAGGGATCCAAATCGCTTGTCCTGCTTCAATGGCGTACTCTTGTTTGCCCAATTTGAATAGAGCAAGGCCATTGTTAACCTTGACTAAACTATGCTTTGTTGCGCGCTTACGCGGTGTGACTTCCAGATATGGAAATAAGCAGGTTTCAGATTGAATAGCGTAGTTCATACAAGGCCTCATAAAATTAAGGGCGCTAAGATTAACGTTTATCCACTCAAAAGCCAAATATCGAGTTGTGGATCTCTTAGCTGCGGCCTAACCGCAATGCCTATCAGTTAGGAGATAGAAGGAAAACAGACAGAAACTTATTTTTGATTTTCTGGTCTGACCTTGTAATTTATGTGCTTATGATAGCTGCGAGCTAATGCGAGTGCGCGTAGAATAAGCCAGTTTTTTATTTGATGTACGAGAATATGACTTCAACCACCGACCCGTATCAAGAGATTCGTCCCTATAACGACGAAGAAATTCCTGCAGCCATCGAACGTCTAATTAATGATGAAGAATTTATCACAGCGATTCTCGATCATCGTTTTGAGCGTCAACCTTCATGGCTAAAAATGATGATGGGCCCATTCGTAAAAGCTTACCTTAAGTTTAAGTGGGCAAAGCTGACTTCGGTTGATGCCATTCAGCTAGAAGTGAAAAAGTATTTAGAAAAAACGTTGGAACACACCACCAAAGGTGTGACTTACAGTGGCTTGAACAAACTGGATAAGAATACTGCTTATCTGTTTGTGTCTAATCACCGTGATATCGCGATGGATCCTGCGTTGGTTAACTACGGTTTGTATGAGTCAGGGCACCGTACAGTTCGTATTGCGATTGGCGATAACTTGCTGAAGAAGCCTTGTGCAACAGAACTGATGCGATTGAACAAAAGCTTTATCGTTAAGCGCTCAGCCAAAGCTCCACGTGAAATGATGAAAGCTCTAGGCACTCTGTCTGGCTATATCAAGCACTCTTTGGATTCAGGGCATTCAATCTGGATTGCTCAAAAAGAAGGGCGCGCTAAAGACGGTAACGATTTTACCGATCCTGCGATCTTAAAAATGTTTAACGTCGAAGGACGCAAACAGAAAGTTGAGTTTTCTGAGTACATTAAATCGCTAAGAATTGTGCCTGTTTCAATTTCTTATGAGAACGACCCTTGTGATATTGCCAAGGCTCGCGAGCTTTACGAAAAAGCAACTCATGGTAAATACGAAAAAGGCGAATTTGAAGATATCGAAAGTATCATTCAGGGCATCATCGGCGACAAAGGTCGAGTTCATGTCGCATTTGGCAATGTGATCACTGAGACTTACGAAACGCCGGAAGAACTTGCACAAGAGATTGACCGTCAAATCCACGCTAACTACAAGCTATACCCAATTAACTTGTTAGCGGCTGGTCGTGAAGATGCAGACATTACACCCGCGGTAAAAGCGAAATTGGAACAAAAGCTGTCTCAGATTCCACTGAACGCTCATCAGTACTTGCTTGATAGCTACGCAAATCCAGTGCGTAATCAATAGCGAGCAAAGTTTAACGGCATAAAAAAGAGAAGCTTAAGCTTCTCTTTTTACTTCTAATTCATTGGTTGTATTTCATTTTCAACTCAACGTGCAACCACACCACCCAAGGTTAAATTGGTTGGCCATTTTGTAATGATGTTGCCACCAAGAAAGATATTACCTTTCACCGTCATCGTATCTGGGAATGTAACGATTTTTGATCCGCCAATATAAAGGCTGCCTTCAATCACAATTCCGTCGGGGAGTTCAGTTAATGGTGTCCTGGCAACGCTCAAATCTCCTTTAACTGTCATCGCTGCTGGCAGTTGTTCTAGCGGTGTATCGGTAAAATTAAGGAACCCGCCTACTTGAATTCGCGCAGGCCAGATTTTGATTTGTGAACCGAGAAAATTCGCATAACCACGGATCTTTGTGCCACGTTGAATGCGTTCAAGTTGGCTATTTGACGCATCTAAACTTCCCATTACGGTTAAGCCTTTTGGCAGTGATGTGATCGACGTTTTTGCGATGTTGAGATTGCCTTTAACCTCTAATCCGTCAGGTAAGCTAGTGTAAGGTTTGTTCCGCAAATCAAGGTTACCGTAATTATCCAGATGATTAAGTATGCGGTACTGGTCGAGAGGTGCAGCATTCAGAGGTAATGAGCATAAAGCCATGCATAGCGTCCAAGCAGATAAACGCCAAGTTGAAAAAGACATGTTCTTCCTAAATCTCGTAACAGTATTAACGATAGTATCGGCATGAGTGGCATTGTCTTCAATGAAGAACAAAATCACAGGGGGAAGATCACAAAAGCGAGCTGGGTGCTCGCTTTTGAAGGGAGATTATCGCATCAGCGAACGCGATTTAAGTTCGAAGATGAGCTTCTCTGCGCTCACTTCAAATTTGAAACGTGCATTCAACTCAGTTGTGCTCTCATCGATAGGTGTTGATTCGAATTCCACCGCTGCACACACTTCTTTTGCCAGAGCAATATACTTGTCTAATTCGCTTTTTAGTTGGTCTTGATTAGGTGCGAAAATAGTCACTTCTGCAACTTCATCACCCTCCTTGATAAAAAAGCCCATTTCAGCAGAACAACCACAAGCTTCACAAACTTGGTTTACTTCACAGCTTTCGTTACTCATCTCAAAATCCTCTTACAAAATTTAAGGACATTCTAACCCTGTATTAGTGGGTGTTCCAGATAAATGATAATGCAAAAATGTATGAACACGGGTTGATATTGTTGACGCAGGTAACAGAAATAGGAGTGTGATAATAGTCGAAAATTAGGCGTTACGGTGACGTTTTTTTGTCATTACACCGTTTGATGCATTGTCATACCTTACTGTTTGTAAGATTATTCTTACATGGAGATAAGGGCGTGAATGGACTTTTCCCATATTGAAATGAAT
The DNA here is from genome assembly GCF_037162405.1 of Vibrio sp. Hal054. Taxonomy (NCBI): domain Bacteria; kingdom Pseudomonadati; phylum Pseudomonadota; class Gammaproteobacteria; order Vibrionales; family Vibrionaceae; genus Vibrio; species Vibrio sp. Hal054. Next base: position 1,154,518 of record NZ_JARLUT010000002.1, read on the forward strand.
TTTTAAAGGATATTTTATTCATTCAATTTGAATGAAAAGATATTTTCTTACAAAGATGAGTTGGCTGTTGAACTATTTCAGCGGCATTTGATTCATTTTATTTTTTGATGAGTTTGTATACAAAGAGCTATTAATATGCCGAAGCGTAGTAAAGAAGATACAGAAGTGACCATTCAAACAATCATGAATGCTGTTGTCGACCAACTGTTAAGATTAGGCTATGACAAAATGTCATACACCACATTAAGTCAACAAACGGGTGTATCCAGAACAGGCATCAGCCACCATTTCCCGAAAAAAACAGACTTTGTTCTTGCGCTTGATGGCCAAATTTTTAATTTGTTTGTAGCACATTTGGATTTAGACCATGGCGTTGAGTCTTTCTCAAGCTCATGGATTAAGGCGCTAGATAATTCAGAGTTTTTAGCTATTTTGCGTTTGTTTTTCCACCATATTGTGGCTGCAGATAAAGCCGAAGAGTTTTCCTACAGAGGTGTAGGGCGTTTATACAAACTGGCTCGCGAAAAGTTAGGCGAAGGCAGTGATAAACAGGTTGAGTGGCTGATTGGTAAATCACTTATTGAAATGAGTAAGTAATTACTTAGAGACCAGTAAGAGTTACAGATTTTTAAGGGTTTGCATTCGCAAGCCCTTTTTCATGCGCCTAAGGTTCAGATGGGCTAACCAATATGGTGCATTGTGGACGCATCTATCCCTGAATTAGTGCGTGCTAAAGTATGAGGTCGGAAAGTTGAAAGTGATATTAACTACTTGATTTTTATTCGTATAGTTAACCTGTTTGAGTTCTTGCTAAAATACAGAACAACGTACTTTTTTCTTGTTTTTGGAACGCCTATTGCACATTAGTGCACATAACAATACAAAAATAAGGAAATTTTATGCATTTAACGCCTGAGGAAAAAAGGTGGCTGCCGTGGTTTGGCAAGACAGGTAAACTTGCCATGCGCAAGGCCTGTTGGTTTAACCGTAAACGTAAAGCTTCTCTAGAACAAACTTTTGAAAACATTGCGAACACCCGAGTCAAAATTCTCACGACTTGGGCTGAAAACCAATGGTCATTCCTGCATGATGCGTCGTTATATTTATCGACCAAGTCTCCCCATGAATATCGGGAAACCTTAAACCGATTATTAAACCGTAGCGCTGACTTATCTGAGCTATTTATTGTCTCTGCTCAAGGAGAGATCCTTGAATCCACTTTTCCATCACAGAAAAACAAGAAGGTCGTCTCAACCCAAGCTTTGAATGAGGGTTTAGCTCAGCCATTTTTGCATGGTCCTTACCGCGATTCGGTGACGCTCGCTATTGGTCCATCAAGCTCTCACTTTCATGATGAAGTGACCTTAATGTTTTATCAACCGATCGAATTAGATGGCGATACCAAAGGGTGTTTGTGTGGGCGAATCCCTAATGATGTTATCGGCGACCTGATTCAACGCGAAGCTGGGCATATTTATAGTGAGTCGGGCGACAACTACCTGTTTATGGTCAAATCTCATTTTGACCCCTCTATTCAACAAGGCGTTGCGCTTTCACGCTCTCGCTTTGAGGATAACCATTTTTCCCATGGTGAAAATTTGAAAGATGGCGTGAATACAAAATGGGGCGTGGTTAAAGTCAGTCGTCATACCGAATTTGAAATTGTGTTTAATGATCCTGCAACCAACAAGCTTCATCCGGGGGTAAGAGAAACCATTAACAATGGTCACAACTTATACATAGACTATCCGGGGTATTCTGATTATCGCCATATTCCAGTGATTGGTAAGGGCGTGACGTTTACTATGCCTGGGTCGAAAGACCGTTGGGGGATGATGTGCGAATCGGATTTAGAAGAAGTCTATCGTCATCGTTCGGTAGCACAAAAACTCAACCAACAATTCGCGCTTAGTGTGTTTGGTCCGTTAGTGATTCCTTTTGTTCTTCACCTGTTTTACCCACTAGAAAACGTTCAGTTGATGTCTATTTCGATACTGCTTGGATTAATAGCTATTGGTTTGTTCCACATTTTCAGTGCCAAGCCTATGGCAAATAATCTAGAGACAATGACACAGGTGATGCAGGTACTGGCAGAAGGGGATGGCAACTTAACCCGCCGCTTAGACGCGAGCAAATTTAAGTCTGATGAAACGGGTGATCTGGGGCGCTGGACTAACAGTTTCATTGATAGCCTTGAAGGGATTATTCAAGAGCTGGTATTCGCCAGTAAAGAGGTTAAAAATGTGTCGGAATCTATGTTCCGCCGCAGTCAGTTGCTGCTTACCAGCAGTGATATGACCGCCACATCAATTACGGATATGCTTTCTCTCGCTGGGGTACAGAGTCAGGAAATTAACAGTGCCAATGATACCGCGACTGAAATGCACGAGCTTATGCAGCAAACGATGCATGCGGCGCAGCTTGAGTATCAAAAAGCGGCGGAAGGCGCTCAAGAAATTAAAAATATCGTTCAAGCTTCGGCACATACCGTCAATGAAGTGAATGAAGAAATGCAGAAGATTGGCAGTATCGTCTCTGTTATTACGGAAATCACGGCTCAAACCAATTTGCTAGCTCTAAATGCTGCTATAGAGGCCGCAAGAGCAGGTGAGCATGGAAGAGGCTTCTCTGTGGTTGCTGATGAAGTACGAGTGTTGGCAAACAAAACCTCTCAGGCCGCGAACAGTATTGGAGAGCTGATGACTGCGTTGCATACCCAATCAGAGCGAGCAGTGAGTTACATGCAAGAGGGCATTACCAACGTTGAGAACAGCACTCAGGTGGTGGACGAATCTTCTCGTAGTGAACGTTTACAAACGTCTGTCACTGGATTGTTTACTTTGATTCAAGGCATCGCTCGTAATAGTGAAGAGCACAGACAAACTGCCGATGAAGCGCAATCGACAGTGGTGAAACTGCAGGAAGCCTCTTCACAGTTATCTCGCAGAACAACCTTAATGCAGAACTCGCTTCAGCGATTGGAACAATTGGTTGGGCGGTTTGAAGTTCGTAAAGCGTCATAGAGCTATACAAAACAAAGGCGGGGTATCCCGCCTTTGTTATTAAATTGGATGTTGTGTTTTCAGCTCTTTTTGCCATGGCACCGCCAAGGCAGCAAAAATAACCAGAGCATACAGCATTGACCAGCCAAGACAGATAAACACGCCAGTGCAGAGAATCAAAGCAACAACAGCCAGTGCCTTTTGATACCCTTTCAGTAGTTTGTACGCTGCCAACATGGCTAACAGGTAGACTAAGACAAAGACACCATTGGCCAGTTTCAGGAAGAATTCCAAATCCAAATTCGACAGTTGACCGACTACACACGATAGCAGCAATATGCCGCCAATCAGCCATGTTGCATTTGCTGGAACGCCACGCTGAGAGAGTTGAGCCAGTGCGCTGTTAGGACGATATTCTCTGGCTTGCGCCCACACCATCCGCGATAAACTCTGCGTGTATAGGTTGATACTGGCAAAACATGCAAAGAAGCCAATGATACTGATTATGATTGCCATACGAGAGCCAAAGAGCTTATCACTGAGCCAAGGAATAGAGGCACTATCAAATTCAGGTGTACCAAAAGCACCAAACTTTAAGACAATGACTGAGCAAGCCCAATAGGTTGCACCAGCCACAAAGCATCCAACCAGAATGGCAATCGGGAAATCACGTTGTGGGTTTTTGAATTCTTCCCCCATATGCGCGAAGGCTTCTATTCCAACAAAACACCAGAACATCACTCCTAGCGCAGCACCAATTGACCAAATAGAATCGATACTCAGTGCTGGCATAGTTAAGTCGGCGCTTCCTACATCTCCAATCCAGAGAAAGGATGCCACCAATGCAAAGATGCTCAATGCGATGGCCGTTTGTAGTCGGCCAGAAGATTTTGTTCCTGCTAGGTTTACTCCAATAAGAAGTGCCACAGTGAGCACTTGAGCCAAAATGGCATTATTGAACTGAGCAGGTAACAATTGCTGTAAAAAGCCCGCAGCTAAGGCGACAGCCGCGGGTACGCCTACAGGAATGACGCTTACAAATAGCCAGGCAACCGCTCGTTCTAGTCGTGCGTTGTACGCTTTACGCACAAAGAACGCGGTGCCGCCAGCACTCGGGTATTTTTTCCCAAGCGCTGCGAAAGTTAAAGCAACAGGGCAAACAGCAACAAACAAGATGAGCCAAGCCCAAAGTGAAAAATGGCCCGCAATTCCGGCGGCAATGGCTGGGATCATAAACAATCCGGTACCCATTAATGTGGTCGATAGCTGACCGATACCAGAAAGCAAAGTGATCTCTTGTTTGAGTTGGTTCATGTTCTCATTCCCTGATTCTTATTATGCCGAAAGCTTACTCAAAACTAAGATGTGATGCATCTGGCAAAACGTTCTGCTTTAGCGTCAAAGTGACACTTTTTTATCGAATTTCCGCCATTTTGACGGTGAAACTCCTTTCATAAAGAGACTTCCCGTTAATTGTCAGTAGTCTAGCCATGCAATTTGTGTCAAATTAGCCATGAATCAACGGGATAAGTTGGTTACTTTTCAACGTTTTTTATTTGAGAAAAAACGTGTGAGAAGCGAAAAGAATGGGAATGTACGATGGATAAATTTGACAGACAAATCATAGAGATATTGCAAGGGGATGCGAGAGCATCTGTGAGTGACATTGCCCGCGAAGTCAACCTTTCACGCTCTGCCGTTACGGCACGTATTAAGAAACTCGAACAAGACAAAGTGATTTTGGGCTATCACGCTCAAATCGCAGAGCCAGATCACACCAATAATGTCAGTGCCTATTTTGCGCTAAAATTTGATACCTCTGCGAGCCTCCACTCTTGTGAGCTGTATGCTCACAAGATCTATCTGATCCCCGGTGTGAAGTGGTGCCATGCGATTAGTGGCGAAACCGATATGATGCTGTACGTTGAAGTGGAAAGCATGGCGAAGTTAAATGCGATTCGAGATGAACTGCAAAGCTACTCCCAACTACGTCAATTAATAACACATACGGTTTTAAAAGAACTGTTTAACACGGCTAAGTAGTTTTGATGTCACAAATAAATCTCAACTTACTGCGGTCACTGAAGGTGTTGCTTGAAGAGTGTCATGTCAGTCAGGCTGCGACGAAGTTAAATATTACCCAGTCAGCTTTGAGTCGCCAGCTAAGTCAGCTGAGAGAGATGTTTGCTGACCCTTTGTTAGTCAGAGATGGCAACCAGTTAGTGCCCACGCCGAAAGCTGTCAGCTTGCGAAACAAACTTGAGCATTGGTTTGTTGAACTTGATGAACTGATGATTGAAGCAGAATTTGAACCAAGCGCTTGGAAAGGTGAATTTGTTTTCGCCTCCAGTGACTATGTCGCGCAATATCTGCTACCTGAAATGGTTGAAGCCATAACGGTTAAAGCGCCTAAAGTCTCAATTAAATACTGCCTTTGGCAGCCAAGTTTACTTGGAGAAATGGCAAACTCTGAAATTCAGCTCGCTTCAACTATGTCGCCTGAACCGCCTAAGGGCGTTTCTTCGTGGCAAATTGGCGAGGATTATCCGGTTTGCGTGATGAAGCAATCTCATCCGTTGTCAGAAAAAAACATGCTGAGTGTTGAGGACATATTAAGTTTTTCACACATCAAAGTGACCGGAGGCGGTGATAAAGACACCTATATCGATCAGGCGCTGGCTGAACTTAATCAGGTCAGGCATATCGGATTAAAAGTCCCGTTTTTTTCTGCAGCATTTCGCTCGTTATCTATGAGTGACTATTTAATGGTTGTTCCTGAGCATATCGCTCGCAACATGAAAAATCATTTTGATGTGGTATTTAAACCGCTACCAGTTAAGACTCCAAAACATAAATATTGGCTTCTTTGGCACGCCAAATTTGATAACGAACCTTCCCACGTCTGGGCTAGACAGCTTGTCTACGACATCATGAATCACTCTGAGTATTCGATAGGTTATGATTCAGAATCATAGCTAGGATGAAAAAAGATGATTTCAAATAATGATAAAAGACGAGTACGGTTAGGGACTAACTAGGAGAGTTCGAATGACAATAACAGTTTGGCTATCACTTTTTACTATTTGTTTGTTGGGGGCTATGTCTCCCGGACCTAGCTTGGCTATGGTTGCGAAACACAGCCTTGCTGGCGGGCGTCGCAACGGTTTAGCAACGGCGTGGGCTCATGCTTTCGGCATAGGTATTTATGCGTTTATTACATTGATTGGCTTGGCAGTGGTTCTTCACCAGTCGCCACTTCTGTTTAAAACTATCAGTTATGCTGGTGCAGGGTATCTGGCTTATTTGGGGTTCAACGCCATTCGTTCTAAAGGTGGTGTGGCTGCGAAGTTGGAATCTGGCGAAACGGTAAGTGCATGGCAATCTGCGCGAGAAGGTTTTTTGATTTCATTATTAAGCCCAAAGATTGCGCTGTTCTTTATCGCATTGTTCAGTCAGTTTGTTGCCGTTGGGCATGAGTTGAGTAGTAAAGCGATCATTGTTGTGACACCGTTTGTCATTGACGGCTTGTGGTATACCTTTATTACCTTCTTGCTATCAAGCCCACTCATTCTCGACAAGCTGCGTTCCAGAGCGGTATTGATTGATCGTTTGTCAGGGATTGTTTTGTTGCTGCTTGCTGCGCGAGTTCTGCTTACGGTGTAAGTTCAGCTCCAGTTATTTTCTAGCCATAAATACAAAAGAACCCCTCAATTGCGAGGGGTTCTTTGTTAATACTTCGAATGGGTGTTCACTTCTTCAAACTCACCATCGATGGTATTGCCGTAGGTCTGATTGTTCTGAGCCTGATAAAACGGACGACGATGCAGTTGATTTTGCAGTTTTTTGCCAGTGATGAGTGCTGCAATAGTCAATGGAATGACGAGCAACAAACTTAATGTCAGTGCGAAAAATCCAGTAATGAGCGTCAGTACGGTAATAAGAAATCTATTCATTGTCTGCTCCTGTTTTGATTGCCTCCATCTTAGCCCTGCACAGATGAATTAAACATGAACAAGCCATTCAGATAGATGATAACAGCCCAATCCCTTAGAGAACATAGGATTGGGCTAGAGTTGAGGAAGTGAGGAAGTGAGGAAGTGAGGAAGGTTATTCAGCGCCTACGGTTAACTCAGCACCACTTTTTTCTGTTTTCAAATCGGTCTTACTGTCGAGCAAGAACACTCGATCTGGACTGATTTGTTGTTCTTCCACCAAATACGCTTTGATCGCTTTTGCACGCTCTGCTGCGAGATTACTCAAACTGTTTTTATCGACGTTGGTCGCTTTGACCAACTGATTGTAGAGCCCCATATGAACAACGGTCTCGATTTGTTCTTTGGTCACTTCTGCGCCTTGGGCTTTTTCAGTCAGTTGCTGTTCGACCTTATCTCTTTCTTGGCGGATATCTAACTGCAATTGTTTCTCTGCAAGTTCTTCAAGAGCATCGACTAACGGCGCAGATTCGGTAATGCGGCTGGCACTGAATGGTTCAGGAAGTGTTTCCAGTCCACTATTGGCAAGCAGAGTTTTCTGCACATTCTGTTCAGCCAATGCATAGCTGTCGTCTGGAGCAGAGACAGAGCCTTCGACACTGACTTTAAGAATCGGTCTTTCCTGCAACGCTTGTGCAAGTTTACCTATGCGCTGTTTCTCTTCGTCATCTAAGGTTGCAATACCGGCTTGGAAAGTGACCTGATTCAACTCTTCATCCGTACCGACAAGATCAGCCAACAGCGAGAACGGAGCAGTCACGGCTTTAGTAATGATGTTGGCGAACGCTTTCAAAATCACACTACCAAAACTGAAGTCAGGATCATCCACTTCACCTGACACGTTAACACCCAAATCAATCACGCCGTGACGATCTTGCAATATCGCAATCGCCAGAGTGATCGGCAGGCTGGTGGCAAGGCTGGAATCACTGGGTTTACCCAGTTGCAGCTGGTCGATAACAAGATGGTTTGTACCTTGAAGCTGGTTGTCATCTAATCGGTAGTTCAGGTCGAGTGAAAGTTGGCCTTTATCGATGTAATAACCCGCGTAGGTTCCAGAATACGGATTGACGGAAGTCAGCTCAACGCTTCTAAACACTAAGGCAAGATCGAGATAAGGCTTTTCAATCAGTGGGTTAATTTCACCTTTCAATGTCACTGGCGCGTATTTGTCAATTTTGCCGGCAATATCCACACTAGCTTTCGTTCCCGGAGTCGAGGACAGGTTCTTGATTGAACCTTCGAGTAGCTCAATACCGGAGGCAAAGTTAGGGGTTAGCGAGTTGTCAGCGAAAAACGCGGAGCCATTGGCAAACTTAATTTGTTGAATCATGACCGACATAGGCTTGCTGCTAGTGCCTTTCGTGGTCACTGTCGCTTTGGTTGTGGCTGTGTTGTCAGTTGCGGCCTTAGAAGTATCACTCTGCTTAGTAACCACAATATCGCCAATGTTGGTGCGCTTATCTTCGGCAATCATTACTTTAGCGTAAGGCGCATCGAGCAACACCGTTTTGATGATCAACTGGTTTTGCTTTGAACTAAAACGCAGTGAGTCCACAGACATTTTCTGCCATTTCACCAAAGGTTCTCGCTTGATGGTGTCACGCATCAAAAGATTGTTAACACTGAGCGAGCCGTCGAAATTAATGTCGTCTGCCCCGCTGACGTTGTAATTTCCTTTGGTATTGAGTGCGCCTTTGGTTAAGCGAATATTCAGATAAGGGGTGAGATAGGGCTGTAGCTGTGTCAGATCCAGTGAATCAATGGACAGATTGCCGTCCACTTTAAGTGCTTTAACATCAACACTGCCTTGAGTTGCAAAAGACCCTCTAGTGTTTTCTGGCTGCTGCTTGCTACTTGAGCTCACATCAAGAGCGACGTCATATTCGATAGGGTCGATTAAGTCGCTTTGAATCGTTTTTGTTGTCACCGTCATAGGGTGGCCGCGCCAGTGCACACCTTGGGACTGAACTTTTTCCAACACATTGAAGTCCGAATCTGCCATTGAGAATTTCTCAAGGCGAACCTTCCACTGCGGTGTCGCTGATTCTTGGTTTGTTGCCTTATTGGCTGAAGTATCCTGATTAGGCGCAACACCGTTTGTTTGGGTTCTTGGCGTGAACAGTGCGGCTAAATCAAGCCCATTTTTGTCCAACAATGCGTCAAACCATAAGCCTTGCATTGAAATATCAGCGATGTTGATCATTTGTTCATCGCCGGACAGTTGGATATCACTGACAACCAATGAAGGCAGTTTTACTTTTTCAGATTGTTGATCACTAAAAACGAGATTGGAGAGCGAGAACTGCCCGTTCTGAGTTTGGTATGAAAGTGAGTCATTAACTTGTTTTGCATGGTAATTGGTCGAGAAGCTAACTGAACCATCGCTCAATCGTGCTGCAATCAGTTCCTTTGCGAATGGCCAGTATGGCGTTAGCGTCAGATCGTTGAGTGCCACATCACCTTTAATTTCAAATGGAGAAAGCTGAAATTGACCATTGAGAGTGAGCGGGCTTTGATCAGCACTCACTAACGAAAATTGGTATTGGTTAGCGTTTTCGGTCAGATTCAGTTTTCCATCTTGGTTAGCAGGCAGGCTCAGAGCGTAAGCCTGACTATCAATGTTGTTGAGCTTTAGGGAAATCTGTTGGTAATTTAAGTCAGCACCAGTAACGGAGTCTGCAAATCTGACATCACCATCAGTGATAGCAACAGCGTTAACCTTGAATGCAGGAATCGTGTTGGTGGCGGCCTCTTCAGACACGTTCTCTTCAGTTTGTGGTGGATTGTTGCTGGCTAATGTTTCGAGAATATCACTGAAGTTAAACGCATTATGTTCGTCTAAGTGTTGTACTTGAATTCCAGGTTGGACAAGAAACAGATGGTCTACAGTTGGCGTTAAGCTTAGTAAGCTTTGCCAAAAGTTCACTTCCACTTCCAGCATTGCAAACTTGGTGAATGCTTGTTGTTGGTCTTGCTCAAGAATGGCGAAATTTTCAATCCGAGCTCTAAGCAGGAAAGGGTTAATTGAGACTTTTTCAAGTTGGACGTTGCGACCTAACAGTTGGCTAAGTTGCTTGGGCGCTTGCGACTGCATAACCGCAGGGGCAATAAGGCCGATTATGACGGCATAAGCCACATAGGTAATCGTTAGATATGTTGAGGCTTTTAACCACTTCGGCGCCGATTTAAAACGAGCATAAAACACAGATACCGCTTGTTTCATAGATAGTATTAGCCTCTTTCTTGCTGCAGAAAATTCTCACAAAAATATAGTTCGTTAGTTTAACTATATTTTTCCAAAAGAGTTAAGTTTGCTGGTGCAAATTTGCCTGTAAAAAAGATGAAAAAAAGCCGCTCATATCAGGGATAGAGCGGCAAAACGGGGGATGTCATCAGAAGCAGTGGCTAAATGGGTCAGAAACCACTTCGTCAGTATCGGTTATTATTATGTTGTGGAGTATAATTCTTACTTTTGTGGGTATGTTTTGTAGCGCACACCCATCATCTGTTCCATACAATGAACAACTTGGCAGCTATAACCAAACTCATTGTCATACCAAACGTACAGAACGCATCGGTTATCTTGAGCGATGGTCGCAGCACCATCGACTACGCCAGCGTAGCGTGAACCTACAAGGTCAGACGATACGATCTCTGTTGATTCTGTGTAATCAATTTGTGCTGACAGGGCAGAGTTCAGTGCCATCTCTCTGAGATAAGTATTGAGCGCTTCTTTGTCTGTGCTCTTTTCTAAGTTCAGGTTAGCGATCGCCATGGAAACATTTGGTGTAGGAACGCGAATTGAGTTACCAGTCAGCTTACCAGCCAATTCAGGCAGCGCTTTTGCAACGGCTTTTGCAGCACCAGTTTCAGTCAGAACCATATTCAATGACGCTGAACGACCACGACGTTCGCCGCTGTGGAAGTTGTCGATGAGGTTCTGATCGTTGGTGAAAGAGTGCACGGTTTCAATGTGGCCAGATACTACACCAAACTTATCATTCATCGCTTTCAGAATCGGTGTGATAGCGTTTGTGGTACAGCTTGCTGCTGAAATAATGGTGTCTTCAGGTTGGATAACGGATTCGTTAACACCGAATACTACGTTTTTAATATCACCTTTGCCCGGAGCCGTTAGCAATACTTTGCTTGCGCCTTTTGAGCTTAAGTGTTTGCTCAACCCTTCGCTGTCACGCCATACACCTGTGTTATCAACAACGAGTGCGTTGTGGATGTCATAACTGGTGTAATCAATCTCTTCAGGGGAGTTGGCATAGATAACTTTGATGAAGTTACCGTTAACAATGAGTGCTTTATGTTCGTTGTCGACAATGATGCTGCCGTTGAACTGGCCGTGCACCGAGTCTCTTCTTAGCAAGCTTGCGCGTTTCTCCAAATCACCCTGTTTACCACCGCGAACAACAATAGCACGCAGTCTCAGTGGGTAACCTGGGCCACTTTTTTCAATCAGCAAACGAGCCAGTAATCGGCCGATACGGCCAAAACCATAGAGAACCACATCTTTTGGTGTCGTAATCGTAGTGCCGTTTAAGCTACTGAGTAGGGCAGTTTGAAGAAAATCATCTAAGTTGTTTTCATCAGTGTGGTGCTGCCAATACTGGTGACCAAGTTGACCAATATCGATGCGACATGGCGATAAGTCTAAACCAGCTAAGCGCTGCAAAATCGGCATGGTTTGTTCTAGAGAGAGTGCGGTTCCAGTGTATCGGCGGGCAATGCGGTGGGTTTTAATGATGTCGATGGTAGCGGCGTTGATCAGTGTCTTACCATACAAAATAACTTCAACACCTTTTAAACGATAGAGCTGGCCGATTAATGGTGACATCGATTCTGCGATAGTTTGGCTGGTCTGCCAATCGAGTAGATGTTTTTCTGGACTCATTGCTGTAAACCTTTCACGTTATGGTTGAGCTGATACCCACAGTTTTTACTGCGTTTGGTATTGGGGATAAGTATTGTTATTTTTATGTGGCAGGATTGTAATGTCTGATAGGTTATTCTGCTAGAAAAAATAATGCCCATATTTTTAACTGTTAACTCGATCGTTGTTAGAGCTTTAATGTGAGTTTTTAAGTGTTTTTACGTATTGACAGAATGTGATTGAGGTAACTTATTTCGCGTCTATCTGTATTTATGTCCGATCTCTATTGTGGCAATGCAGATTGGTATTACATAAAAATTGGCTGTATATCATTTTATCTACGCAAAGAGTAAACATTAAAGGGGCGAAAAGCCCCTTATGTTGATGAGTTGATGGGATATGAATTTATCCGTGAGCGGCCACTTGAGGGCGAGGGATTGCAACGTCTTTTCTGCTCGATAAAAGAGCCATAAATTCGTAAGGAGGAACTGGGCGAGAGTACAAATAGCCTTGGTACTCGTCACAGCCTTCGGTTGCCAACAAATAGAGCTGTTCATCATTGACCACGCCTTCTGCCGTGACCACTTTCCCCATATTGTGACCAAGTTGAATGATGGTTCGCACCAGCATGTGGTCATTGTGATTGGAGCAGCACTCATCAATAAATGATTTATCGATCTTCAACACATCGATGGGGAGTTGTTTTAAGTAATTCAATGAAGAATAAGCAACACCAAAATCATCAATGGCGACGCGGATACCTAGGGTACGTAAGTCGTGGCATGCATCGACCACTCGCTGTGGCTGCTGCATCAATGTGGTTTCAGTGATTTCCAACTGTAATAACTGAGGATTGAGCTGGGAGTCTCTCAGTGCTTTGGTCACAACATGGAAGATGTCATCGTAAAGAAACTGCACGGTTGACACGTTTACCGCGACGCAAATCGGATGGCCGAGTTGATCCCACGCTTTGGCTTGCTGACAGGCGGTTTCAATCACCCAGCGGCCGATAGGAATGATTTGTTGGCTGCGTTCGGCAACGCCCACAAACTCGTCAGGAGGAATGATTCCCAAATCAGGATGTTTCCAACGGATTAAGGCTTCAGCCCCATGCACTAAATTGGTTTTGATATCGACTTTAGGTTGGTAATACAACGCCAACTGGCCTTTCTCTATGGCGTCACTCAACTCCCGCTCTATTTGGTAACTGCGGACTGTTTCTCCAATCAAGTTCTCATCAAACCATTGAATGCTGTTCTTACCTGCTTGTTTTGCTCTTTTAAGTGCAATATCGACGTTTCGGCACCAGATATCTGTGTCGTATAACGCATCGTCCAATGAAGCGATACCAATACTGATGGTCATGGTGTAACTGCGTTTGTCGAGATGATAGGCCGATTGACTGGCTTCTAAGATGTAGGTGGCAACTTGCTGAGAGTAGAAGTTTACATCGTACTTATCTTGCAATAGCACCGCAAATTCATCGCCACTTAATCGGTATATGTTGATACGGTTGAAATCCAATTTGCTTAAGCGCTTTGCGAACTGAATTAATAATAAGTCGCCTTGTTGGTGACCCAGTGAATCGTTGATCTGCTTAAAGTCATCAAGGTCGAGTAACAGCAATGCAAATTTGGTTTTACTTGTTTCCCCCGCAATTTTGGCTATCGATTCTAAATCTTGTTTGAACGCTTTGCGGTTGGATACTTGTGTCAGGAAGTCGGTAAGGCTGTCTTTACGATAGCGTTCAACTTGTTTGCTCAGTTTCTGTTTGTAGAAAGTGCCGCCAGTGGCAAAAATGGCGATAGCGGAGAATTCAATTGATGCTTCGACAAACTCAGATACTTGTGCACCCGTAATATGTGGGATGTAAATCCCGAGAATGCTTAATGCGACCGCTATTGGCCACAGTGAACCGGGGAAAATCGCGATATAACAGAGTGGCACCAATATAAAGGATTGGGAAAGGACACTGATATTCAGCGGCTCGAGATAACTTCCTGCCATCAGCAAGGCAAAAGTGACTACGGATAGCACGCGTTTAAACCAAATATTACTCATAAAGTACGCAGCAAGCATACACAGTGGATAAATGAAGTAGTAGCGCGCGAAGGTTTGATGTTCGGTCAGTAAGGTGTAACTCACGGCACTGACTGCGATTAGAAATAAAATCGTAACCAGAAAGTGTTTTTGATCAGGATTGTTGCTCGCAGTTATAGTGGACTTCATGAATTATCCTTTTACTTTTAATAACCACTGGATAAACGTATATCGGGACACCTGAACTTCAGTGTAGTCACTGTTAAAGTCGAACATTGAGTTGCATGCAGGAAAATTGTTAATGACAGTTCAAAGTTGCATAGTGGTTTCACTTTTGAGACAAAATTGAGCGCCAAATAAAACAATAGCCCTCCAGATGGAGGGCTATTTTTAAGATTCGTTATGAATTTCACTTATTGGTTTTAACTCGTTGAGTGGTAACCAGTTAACCTTTACACCCGCTTGCAAAAACATATCTTGGCTCACCTTAATTTTATCTCCCCAGCGAGAGAGGAAATCTTCGGTTTGCTCGGGGCAGTGAACCGCTGATATACCTGTTTGGATAATCTTGGCTGCGCAGTTTGGACAAGGAAAATGTGTCACGTAAACTTCGCATCCGTCCAAGTCACGTTTAGCAAATAGAATGGCATTTTCTTCAGCGTGTAGAGTTTTGAGATATTTCATATCTCTGTCGTCTGTGTTTGCGCTGTCTGAAATACCATGTGGGTAACCATTAAAGCCCACAGAAACAATTCGATTTTGTTTTGTAATAACGGCCCCTACTTGTGTAGAAGGGTCTTTACTCCAAGAGCCAACAAGTTCTGCCATTTGGTAAAAACGTTGTGACCATTTCGAAATCATAGTGAGGCTTCCTCTGCTAAATCATTAATTGCGCTAGTTATCTGTTACTTGAAGCTATGCTAGATGTTGAACAGTGCGTTATCCGCTTGTTCTAGTCATCATGGCGACAAGTAGTTTGGTTGTAATAATACCCTGATTTTGCGTCTTTTAGTCTATAAAAAGATAAGAAACTAAAAGCTTCCGACCCAAGTCGAGTCGGCCTATTTAATCAGATGTAGATATCGCTCGTGTGTCTTGTGAGATATCTCTTACAAGACGTGTAGGATATTTGATTTAAATGCTTGAGATTAATGGTTGGTTTCTTCTCTAAGTATTTGTAAATGTAGAAATTTACCGTATTCTCAAAAAACTCTTCAATATATTTATTGCGTAGCGTACTTGCTACTAAGTGGCGTTGTCGTAATCTTAAGGTGTTGGCAGGACGCTAGCACGGAAATTGAAAAGCTCACGGATAGAGTATCTTCAGGACGAAGATTCGGTTGTTCAGGATGAATGGTCGGCAAGGAAAGCAAAGGATATTAACGTTAAGTTCGAAATAGCTAGGATGGTTGTTTTAGAACGGTTAATAGACAACTTAAGGGATTAAGCGTCTGTCAGGATGACAGATTCAGGACACCGCTAGGATGGCGATGAAATGGAATGCGCTGAAGGAACCAGCAGATTATCAAGGAATAGATGCAGGGAGCACCTAGTAGTAGTAGCCGGATTGCTGCGAAGAGAATAGAACCCCGCTAAGTGAAAACTTAGTGGGGTTTTCTTTTTCCTCACATTTCCAAAATATCCCCTAGCAAATGTGTCTAACGTAAATTCTTTGTTCATTTTTATCTTCTACCGCTAAGTCTATTGCGTCTTTTGATGACAAATTTGATAATGTTTGTTCACATCGCATAGCGCTAGGTATGAAGTACCTTGCTTTGTCGCTATCTATACATTTTGGGTGTCACTTTGGAAAAAACCTCGCTGTTTCTTATCAACACGCTCAAGTCTCATCCTGAGCAGTATCTGACTATTGGTGAACTTTTAGAGTTACTTAGACGCCGTTCATACGGTGCACTGCTGATCATGCTGAGTCTGGCAGGACTTATTCCCGGTATTTCCTTCTTTGCGGCTGTCGCTGATTTTTTGCTTGGGTTACAGATTGCGCTGGGTTTCCATGCTCCTCGGCTTCCTAATATCATTCAAAAACAGCGTATTCATCGTGAAAAAACGCTGAAGTTCACTCAAGAGGTAATGCCTTGGCTGGAGCGTATTGAAGAATATGTAAAACCGCGTTGGGAACCTCTATCCAGTGCGAATGCCCGCCGAGTGATTGGCGCGATGATTTGTGTACTCGCTGCCATTGCTATTCTGCCTCTGCCGTTTATTAACTTTCTGCCAAATTTCGCGATTATTTGTCTAGCATTGGGTATTATTGAGCGCGATGGCTTGTGCCTGCTGATTGGTAGCGCGATTGCTTTGATGGCGATGTGGATCAGCCAAATTATGGTGAGAATGGCGTGGAATTCACTGATGTTAGCGTTGTAATATCAGATTCTGAAACAATTAAGAATGAGTATTAAAATGGAAGCAAAAGTAAAGTGGGTCGAAGATTTTAAGTTTTTAGGCCAATCTAACTCAGGCCATTCTATTGTGATGGATGGTAATGGCGGTTCTACTGCACCTAGTCCAATGGAAATGGTTTTGCTCGGGGCGGGTGGTTGTAGTTCAGTTGACGTTGTCGATGGTCTAAAAAAAGCGGAACAGAAAGTGACCGGTTGCGTGGCAAAACTTTCTGCTGAGCGTCGTGATACGGCACCACGCATCTTTACTAAGGTAAATATTCACTTTGTTGTTACGGGTGAAAACCTAGATGCCAAGATTGTTGAGCAAGTGACGGCGGATTCGCTGGAAAAATACTGCTCTGTCTGTCTTATGTTAGGTGAAGCCGTTGATATGACCCACAGCTGGGAAATCGTGGCTGCTTAATTTAAGCGTTATTGTTCAAGAGGCTGAGTCGTGTGCTCGGCCTTTTTTGTGCCTGCTAGAAAAACGCAGTGACAGTTTCCAAGCGGTTGTGTGTTGCTTGGCTATGATTAAAGAATCAATCATTGTTGAAAGATAAGCATGGCGTTAAAAGGGACAATCTCAGAGTGGTATATAGACAGAGGCTATGGCTATATCATTCCTGATTCAGGGGCGCTGAGGATCAAATTTCTTCTCTCAGACGTAAAGAACTCAGTCAATATAGGCGAGTTAAAACAGCCTGTTCGCTTCGTCATTGCTCAAGATGAAAATGGCAACCGTAGAGCTACTCATGTAGAAGGTGTTCGTTCTTTTCCATGGGCTACGCTGATTGTTGTCTGGTTTGCCGCGACATTAGGCGGTTGCGTTTATTTTTGGCAGTACCCGCTGCTCATTGTTTATTACTATCTCGGCGCGACCGCAATTGTGCTCGCCATTTATCTACTGGATAAGCGCAATGAGAAACGAAACAAGGCTGTGACGGGGGAATCTGCCTTGTTATTTCTCTCGTTCTTGGGTGGCTGGCCGGGTGCAGTTATCGGGCAGTATTCGTTTAATTTGCAGCCAAAATCCTTTACGTTTCAGCTACTGTTTTTCTTCGTCATGGCACTGCATATCACCTTCTTAGTGTGGAGTCTCACTCCCGAGGGCAGTGTTCAACTTCGTGAGTGGGTTCGTTTAATCTCGCCGCGTTAAACGAGTTAATGAGGAAATTTATCTTTTACACTTTTCTGTTTTTCGCTGAATAAAAAGGGGTAATATTTCGATTCTAGTCATCAAAGATGTATCAAGCATTAGGACGTAGTAATGACAGAATTAGAAAAGATGATGAATGGCCTCGATTTTGACAGCTTCGATCCAGAAATAGTGGAACTCCGTAAAACCACAGCGCAACTTAAACTGGATATTAATCAGTGTATTGACCAAGAAGAGCGTCTGGTATTGCAGTCAAAGCTGTTTGGTAAAATTGGCAGAAGCCTAGTTCAGCCACCTTTTCACTGTGAATTTGGCAAAACCATCTCTATTGGTGAAGAGACCTTCATTAATATGAACGTCGTA
The DNA here is from genome assembly GCF_037162405.1 of Vibrio sp. Hal054. Lineage (NCBI taxonomy): Bacteria > Pseudomonadati > Pseudomonadota > Gammaproteobacteria > Vibrionales > Vibrionaceae > Vibrio > Vibrio sp. Hal054. Next base: position 1,172,358 of record NZ_JARLUT010000002.1, read on the forward strand.
ATGTTGGACAATGCCCCGATCACCATTGGCAATAATGTTTTAATTGGTCCTAATGCTCAGTTTTATACCCCGACTCATCCTCTGGATTACAAAGCGAGAAGACGCTGGGAAACCACGTGTAAACCGATTGTTGTTGAAGATGATGTGTGGGTGGGAGGCAATGTGGTCATTAACCAAGGTGTCACTGTCGGCGCGCGTTCTGTGATTGCTGCTAACTCTGTCGTCAATAGCGATGTTCCACCCGATACACTGGTGGGTGGTACGCCTGCACGTGTTATCCGCAAACTGGATGTTGAATCATAGATTTCTCCTTCGCAGTGATGACTGGAAGATCACTGCGTTTGGGGTGAGTTAGACATACAAATCTTCTCTATCCTCACCATATGAATTACAGTGCGAGCTTCAATTGTATTTGGAGAAAGCCTTTGTCTCGTCATAAACACACTCTATTTGGTATTGCGGCCATTTTATTATGGGCATGCTTGATGGGGTTAACCCGCACAGTCGCTGAACAATTTGGCCCGATTGGTGGCGCAGCACTTATTTACACCACGGCTTCACTGTTTTTGATGGCTGTCATGGGCGTGCCTAAACTCAGCTCTTTCTCTCCAAAGTACCTCATTATTGGTGGCGCCTTGTTCGTCAGTTATGAGATTTGTTTAGCGCTTGCACTTGGTATGGCAAATGACCGACATCAAGCGTTGCAAATGGCTGTCGTCAACTATCTGTGGCCTGCGTTAACGGTATTGTTAGCGGTGTTGATAAGCAGAAAGCCGGTTAACATTCTGGTTTATCCAAGCATTGCTTTAGCTTTTATCGGTGTTGCTTGGACAATTACAGGTGATCAAGGTCTTTCCGTTTCGGCTATCGCAGCTAACGTTGCGACTAACCCAGTCACGTATTCAATGGCTTTTATCGGTGCAATAATTTGGGCAGTTTACTGTAACGTGACCAAGAGTTTAGCGAACGGCCAAAATGCTATCACAGTGTTTTTTATCATGACGGCAATATCGCTTTGGGTGAAGTACGCGATTAGCGATGAAAGTGCATTGCAGTTTACCCTATCGTCAACAATGAACTTAGTGCTCACTGGCATTGTTATGGGGAGCGGCTACGCGCTGTGGAACGTGGCGATTCTGCGTGGAAACATGATGCTTCTGGCTACGCTGTCTTACTTCACACCCGTGTTTTCGACATTACTTTCGTCTGCCATATTAGGTGTCGCTTTAGGCGTATCTTTTTGGCAAGGAGTAATGATGGTCACTATCGGTTCATTGGTCTGCTGGTGGGTGACCCGCAGCAAAAAGAACACGGAATCGAATGAACCCTTGCTTAGTCAAAAGATTAGCCATGAGAATGAAGCTTAATACAGATTAGATGATTATCTATGAATAAAAAGAACCCCCGCTGATAGCGAGGGTTCTTTTTTATGTTCAAGTTAGCTTGCGATGTTCACGCTGAGCTGAAGATTAAATGGTAGCTTTGACAGCTTTTTATGCAGTGTACGTCGCGTATGTTCAATATCTTCCACAGCAATCACGTTGTCTTCAGATTTGATGTCTACATCAACCCACAACTCACGGCCAATTTTAGTTACTGCCGAAAGTTCTACCAGTTGATCTGATTCTTCACCAGCAGCAAGAACGCCTTGGTCGACTTTGTTACAAATATCTTCACTTGGAGCCATCATGAAAATTTCACGTAGTGAAGACTTCAACATTTCGAACGGTACCTTTAAGAAGTAGAACGACATTGCCAACATCATCATTGGGTCGGTATAGACCGCGTATTCAGCCAGTGGTGATAAAGTCACCAACCAAGCTAAGATGAAACCAATGGTTACCGCTACACTGAGCAAAGTATCCATTTTCCATTGTTTTACTTCAGCATCAATTAAGTCAGAGGCAGTGCGTCTGTGCAGCTTCGTCATGTAAAACCATGCGATACCACAGCCAATCACGTTAACAATACCGAATAGAGTCGCAATCGAAACGTCAACTTCTCGGCCGCCAGTAAACATAGCTATAACAGCACTATATAACGAAGCACACACGACGATTAAAATAACCGCGCCTTTGACTGCGATTACCGCTGGCTCAAGAGCGGCACGACCAAACTGGAATTCGTCATCAGATGGCTTTTGAATATATCGAGAAGCAATTAGCGACAAAATAGTTAACAGTAAGCTGACTAGTGAGTACATACCGTCAAACAAGATAACGAGTGAACTAACCAATAAGCCAACAACTAAACCGCCCATAGCAAAGCCCGAAGAAATAAGGGCTGAAAGCGTCAGGATACGTTTCTCGTTGATGTTTGTTTTAGCACACATAGGGGGAATACCAGTTGAAAATCTGCTGATATTTTGGCTTTTAAATGGGCTTTGACAATGTCTATTTGGTTTTTTGGTTGAGCTAAAAGTGAGCTATTTTGTTTTTGTTTATATTTTACAACATGTTACGAGTTGTTTTTGGTGCCATTAATTTTGACGCTGACTGGTTTAGTTGCATGAAGGTTAGAAATCAAACAGATAATCACTGATCTTGTCTGCTAACCAGACCATCGCGGGGTTTTCTGCGGTTCCAGATGTGCTGAACATACAATAGTCTTCTTGGGTCAGCCCGTAGGTATGTTTAATCACGGAAAGGCGTTGTTCACGAAGATAGTGGCGGATCAACGGCTCTGGTAATACCCCCCAAGCGTTTTCAGTCAAGATAGTATTCAGAATGTATTCAAAGCTGGAAAAGCCGATATAACGACGGGAGAAGGGTTCAAGGCTCGGGTTATCTTTTTCATTCAGATATACCATCACCGCCTGCATTGACTTACGAAGTTCTTCATCCGCCACTCGTTTAAGTTTGGCAAGTGGATGTGTCGCTTTGCACACAGACATCATGCGGATCTTACCCAGTGGCTGGTATGTAATTCTTGGATCATCCAGTCGCTCGTAATCAACACCGAAGGCAAAATCTACTTGTTGTGTCGCTACCATATTGGCTAGGTCGCCACTGGAAGCCAAAAACAAGTTGAATGAAGTGTTGGGAAACAAATTATTAAGCTTGTGCGCTAGATCTTGCCATAGTGAGTCTGGAAGAGAGTCATCACGGGCAATCCACATTTCAGCTGCAAATTCACTGGAAACCTGAGAGCAGGTACGACGAATTCGCGTCGCTGTGATCAGGACACTTTCGCAGTCTTTATAGATTGCTTTTCCGGCTTCAGAAAGCGTGACGTTGTTCCCTGAGCGTTGAAACAATTCAACCCCGAGTTCCTTTTCCAGCGCTTTAATCGACATACTTAACTTGGTTCGGTTGCACTCCAACTGCCGCGCAGCTTCTGAGACAGAGCCGGTATCAGCGATGGTACAAAAAGCTTCAAGTTGCGACAGGTTCATAATGTGCTCAAGCGAATGAAAGTTAAGGAATCATATACAAAAAATGTCACTCTGCCTATCTACGGCTATTTGGATTTGGTTGTCTGAAGTAATTGTTACTTTCTACATTATTGAGGCAAAAATAGTCAGCTAAATTAAGATTTGCGGAAGAATGTCAATTTCTTCAATAAGATTGCACGCTAACGCTAGGAACTGAACCTCATTTTGGTTTAATCTTGACGTAAATGCCGAAGACACGAAGTAACACGGAGGCCATGATGGCACACGATTGGGACGAATACGCACCTGACTGGGAAAAAGACGAATCGACAACCGTTTTTGCGCAAAACGTATACCAACAACTTCAAAAATTGATAAACGTAGAAGGGAAGCACGTGCTGGATTTCGGTTGTGGGACAGGTTTGCTGACTCAACTGATTTCTCCATTGGCAAAAGATATCGTCGCATTAGATGGCTCTGAAGCCATGATTGAAGAACTTGATAAAAAAGAATTAAGAAATGTGGAGCCTGTTGTTGACCATTTAACTCGTGGTTTGGTTGCTCAACACCCAGCGTTTCGCAAACAATTTGATTTAGTCGTTGCTTCTTCTGTGTGTGGTTTTGTTTCTGATTTCCAAGAAGTTGCGGTGATTATTCACTCTCTACTCGACAAAGATGGGCTTTTTGTTCACTGGGATTGGCTGGTTGATGATTCAGATCCTGAATATGGTTTAAGCCAATCAGATATTGAAAGTGCTCTGTCGAATGCGGGGTTCTCTGAAGTAACAACGAGTATTGCTTTTGAGTTGAATACGCCTCAGGGACTGAAACTCGTCGTCATGGGCGTAGGGCGTAAATAGACGCAGTTAATCGTATTCATTCATCGTTAGGAACCGTAGTGCAGTCACTGCGGTTTTTTTATCCTCTCCTGTCAGGCTACTCGGCGGGATATGAGTGTGATGTTAGTTCAGGAACGATTCGCTGATGTTTTCGGTTATCCCTCTTTTCTCGTCTGGTTGGATATTTTATTCACTGCAAATGTAATAATTCATCCAATGGTATTCTCGCTGCTGTCAAATTAACGATTGATGTGCGAATGTGATTAAAATGCTTCAATTAGTTGTGATTCTGCCGAAATAGGGTGTATAGAATCCAATAGGATAAATAAAACAGAGAACATATGAATATTATTGGTATGGCCATCGGCGCATTAGGCCTGTCTTTCATCCTGATTTTTGTTTGGATGATTTCTCTTTCAGTACGAAGGAAAAGACTGGAAGAAGAAAAGAGAGAGCGAGAGGAATCCTATCGTAGGGCGCTTGAGCGTACGAGAGAAGAAGAGCGCAAAGAACGTTTGTTTCAAGCGGAATCTGGTCATATTCCAACAATATTGTATTTAGCAAAAGAAGCCGAAAGAAAGAACTTGAGAGAGGCGCTGTTTTGGTACGAAAAAGCCGCTCAGTTCGACAATATTAATGGTATGCATGGTGTCGTTCGTATCTGCAATAGAATGCGTGACGACATGATTTTACGAGAAAAAAGCCGCTTTTGGCAGCTCTATATCGATGCATTAGATGGCGACTTACAAGCGAAATATGAGACTGGTCGGGCGTTTATCTCTGGGCATGGAATAGAAGTTAACGTCGTTAAAGGTCTGGGAATGGTTCAGGAAGCGGCGGAAAGAAAGCATATTGAAGCCATTATCTTTATGGGTGACTGGTGTGTGTCCAAAGACAACATTACGCCATCACCGGGCGATTCAACTTACTGGTACTCGAAAGCAGCAAAAAGAAACAGCCTTGAAGGGATGATGAAACTGGGGCTCAATTACCTGAAAGGTGTGGGTGTTCCAGCCAACCATGAAAAGGCTTGTTACTGGTTGGAGCGAGCTTCGGAAAAAGGTCATGCAGAATCAATGTACCATGCAGCAGAAGCGTGGATAGATCGAGGCGCAAACGGCAACTCTATCGCTTACATTTGGTTGTATTTGTCTGCTCACTTTGGTTTTGAACCTGCAAGAACGTTACGCGATAAAGTGGGCAGCAACATGGGTGTCAACTCGGTTGTCGGGTTACAAGCTTTAGCAAGACCATTGCAAAAGAAAATCGCAACAGGGAAAGTCAATAAGCACTCGATTATTCGCGCTCTGAATAAGCTGTATAAACGTAAAATTCCGGTACCCATGAAAGGTGAAGTATTAGATGACAGCGAGATTGCAGAGAATGCGAGTGAAACGTTGCTTGAAGAGCTAGAGGCGATAGATGAGTTCGATGAGTTGGAACTCGCGTTGCCACAAGGTATAGAACAAAGCGAAGAGCCTAAGGCGCAAGAGCAGCCTAAAAAGCCGGACTTCACCAATACCACAATGGATAAGCATTCCTAACTAGTTCAACGCCACATTTCCAATAAACTCAAAGGCCCAGAGATTCGCTCTCTGGGCCTTTTCTGTCCTTATTTCTCAATCAATACTGAGAGAAACTTAGAAGCCTTTGATGTTTTCTGCTTCTAGCTCGTTAAAGTAACGAACAGTTTTCACTTTCAACTCTTGTGTCGCTTGATCATCACATACGATGATTGCTTTTGGATGAAGTTGCAGAGCACTTACTGTCCATAGGTGGTTTACACAACCTTCAACCGCAGCTTCAACTGCTAATGCTTTGTTGTGGCCCATCGCTAGGATAAGCAGTTCTTCTGCGTCCAGTAGAGTACCCACACCGATAGTCAGTGCGTATTTTGGCACTTGGCTTACATCACCACCGAAGAAACGAGAGTTCGCGATACGTGTATCTTCAGTCAGTGTTTTGATACGTGTACGTGAAGATAGTGAAGATGCTGGCTCGTTGAATGCGATATGACCATCATTACCTACGCCACCCATGAATAGGTTAATTTTGCCGTAAGATTTGATTTTCTCTTCGTAACGCTTACATACCGCGTCGTGATCATCAGAAGTACCGTCAAGCAAGTTAATGTTTTGCTCTTGGATATCAACGTGGTTGAAGAAATTGGTGTACATGAATGTACGGTAAGATTCAGGGTGATCCGCTGGTAGACCGACATACTCGTCCATATTGAAAGTTACAACATGCTTGAAGCTTACTTCACCTGCATTATAAAGCTCGATTAGGGCTTTGTAAGTTTCAAGAGGAGTACTACCAGTTGGTAGACCTAGAACAAACGGACGTTCTGCAGTTGGTTTAAATGCATTGATACGCTTAACAATGTGCGCCGCTGCCCATTTGCCGACTTGTGCTTTGTTGTTCAGTGGGATAAGTCTCATGTTTCGCCCTTAATATTGGTAAATGTCTTCACCCCTCAATGCCTAAACTGACTTTTGGTTGCCTGCGAACGTTGCCATTCAATCACAACACAGCTTTAAACACCTTGGGTTGTCTTATTAATTTGCATTATAAAATAAGTTTTCTGCATCTGCCATTGTTTTATGTCAAACTTTCATTCTATGACCTGATTTCTGGCCTTTTAAAGTCAATAATTGTCGATTTAGAAGCGACTTTCTCAGTGTTACGTGGCGATTACTAAGAAGTTTACATAACAAAATTTACTTTTAAAATTAAGTGAAATTTTGATTAATAACTCATAGCAAATTGGCGAAGAGAAAGTTAGTTACCCATAATTAATGTGCAAGGTAAGATTAAGGAGTAAATCAATGAAGAACGAACTTGATCCAACCAAAATACTACATGCGTATGAGACAATTATAGAACACGGTACGCCGACCGAGCATGGCAAAATCTATGAGGGTGTAGAGGCTTTTTCTGACTACGATGGATACAGTATTTACTTACGTGGTAATGGGGTAGAGCTCAAAGTTGGATTCCATAACACCTACCATCTTGAATATGACCAAGAACATTTGAAAGAAACCTTTTTGAAGAAGGTTGCTATGTTAGCCAAATAGGTTTGGGAAAAGGAAAAAGAGTAGATAGGGAAAGCTGATGATATAAGGGGGATGACTTCCTGAGCTTCAAACAAGATCAAAGCCGAAAGCACAACATTGAGAATTTTGAATCTAGCGCAATGACCTGCTGATAAAACTGTTGAAATTGCGTTCATATCGATAGCTTCAGCACGAGACTGTGCTGAAGCTTTCTATTAACCTTCCTCGGTTAAGCTAGGCTCGTCATCAGTATCTGTGTAATCATCTGATGAAGCGTCAAGTTTGTTGCGACCATTCAATGTATGGAAGCGTTTACGACCGCGAGCCAAACGCACGTATTTCAACCATGCTTTTTCGATTTTGCTTGCTGCTAATTCTGGATTATCCAACACTTTTAAAAATTGTTGTTCTTCCGCGTTTTCAGGTTGCAGAGTACCAGCTTCCAAGCCAGATAGAGTTTCACCGTAAAGTGTTAGAATATCCTCTTCTGCAAGAGTGAAATCACCGGATTTCGCGAATCCGCGTGGGAACTTTTTCGTGTCGTAAAAACGTTTTTTTCCTAAACGAAATGCAGTCTCAAACATATCAACCTCGTGTAAATATGAGCTGCTACTATGTAGCTTTGGTTCACCGCGAAAGTTAGGCGCAAATTATATAAAAGAAAAACAAAAATTTTTTATCGTCATAATTGTACTTCCTTGTTAATCTTCGACTGTAAATTCAGAGGATTCTATATGGACGTAAAAGTCTTTCGTACTTTTCTTGAGTTGGCTCAAGTACGCCATTTTGGTCGTGCTGCTGAAAACCTATATTTAACTCAAGCGGCTGTAAGTGCACGTATTAAACAATTAGAAAGCTATTTTGACACGCAACTTTTCACTCGTGACCGCAACAACATTAAGTTGACGTCTGCGGGGGAGCGTTTGGTCAGTTATGCCGAGGTCATGGTGACGACCTTGCAGCAGGCTAAATTTGAACTTTCTTTAGAAAATGGTCAAGCGTTGCAATTGACGATCGGTGGTACGCCGAACATATGGGATGCGTATTTACAGAACTGTCTGAGTGTCGTAACCGATGCATTTAGTGGATATGCGTTTATGGCTGAAGTGATGGGTCGCGAACAGTTAAGTCGACAGTTGTTAGAACGCACATTAGACATGGCCTTTGCTTTTGATCAGATTAAAGCGGAAGAGCTGAACTGCAAGAAAGTCGCTGATCTCGTATTAGTACTGGTTTCGACACAAAATGACACATTAGAGTCGGTATTTCAGAATCGCTATGTTTACGTCGACTGGGGTTCGCGCTTTGCGGCAGAGCATGCAGACAGACACCCTAAGGCACCAGCGCCATTTTTACGCACTTCGACAGCGCGTATAGCATTGGACTTCATTTTGGAGAAAGGAGGTAGCGCTTACCTTCCGACATCGATTGTTGAGCCTTTTATTGCCTCTGGTGAGCTCAATTTGATTCCTGGAGTTGAAGAGTGGCATCGACCTGTTTATTTAAGCTATCGTAAAAACAGCTCTACTATCGAAGCTATCGGTCATGTAGAAGAGTTGGTGAAGAAGATCGACCCTCTCACCGCTTATAGTATTCAGAGAGCTGGAGAAGCGAGTTTGTAACTCAGTTTTGGCCTAGTGGATCATTAAACCAAGCGAGTAAATAAAACAAAGGCGAGCATCTGCTCGCCTTTTTATGTTTTGAAGTTCGTCAATTACTGAGATGACTTACTTAGCAGACTGTCTACACTCAATTTGCCAGCTCCGGAGATAGCTAGAGAAACGGATGCCGCCAGTAGTGCTAAACCAAACTCATAGCCGCCGTTAGAGAGAAACAAGCCATTGCTAAAGTGTGTACTGAAGATAGCCACAATCATAGTGAAAGCAAGAACGGCTGCTGCTGGGCGAGTCAGTAAACCGATCAGAATGAATAAACCACCAAAGAATTCACCGCTACCCGCAAGGAATGCCATTAACACGCCTGGTTCTAAGCCAATTGATGCCATCCATTGACCTGTGCCTTGAAGACCGTAGCCACCAAACCAACCGAAAAGTTTCTGTGAGCCGTGCGCCATGAAAATGATGCTAATAGGAAGACGCAAAGCAAGTGGAGCAAATCCTGCATTTGATGCTAGGAGTTTTTTAAGAGCTGACATATTTATATTCCTCAAAGTTCAAAACTTTCGAATAAGTTTTGATGTTGTCTGTAACTGTTGAAATGAAGTTTAGTAGACGATTGTGTATTTGATAATCGCTATTGATTGACTTTGTTGTTTGAAAAATTCGAATGAACTTTTAGTCTAGTTACGCATCAATGAACAGTTTGTGGAGCATTCAGTTCCGAATATGGCTAGTGTTATGTTGAGAGCATCGTAAACTAATGTTGATTTCAAGATTAAGGATAGTTCATGTCGATAGTAGCGGAAGCCGTTCTAACTCAAGAGCAGTGCCAAAAGGCGCGACTAAGTCGAGACGCTCGTTTTGACGGTCAGTTTTATGTTGCGGTGAAAACCACGGGTATTTTCTGCCGCCCTATCTGTCCGGCTAACTTACCGAAAGAAGAAAATGTCGAGTATTTTGTAAACCAAGCACAGGCGCTTCAGGCGGGATATCGGCCTTGTTTGCGTTGTCGCCCCGACAGTGCGCCAAGCTCTTGGGCTTGGAAGGGGTGGAAACCACCTTCATTCGCGCCCTATCTATGATTGACAGTGGTGAGCTGCAAAGTCATAAGCTTAGTGAGCTGTCAGACCGTTTAGGAATATCCGATCGTTACTTGCGTCAGCTCTTTCAAACACATCTCGGAATGTCGCCTAAACAGTATGCGCAGTATCATCAACTGATGTTTGCCAAACAACTGCTACACAACAGCAAAATGTCGATAACCGATATCGGCTTTGCTTGTGGCTTTAACAGCACACGGCGGTTTAATGATGCTTTCAGTAAAGTATTGCAACTGACACCTTCTCAGGTACGTAAAGAGCGCGCCTGCGTCACTGCTAAAAATCAGCTCTCACTGGCTTTTAGAGGGCCTTTTGATTGGGCACATATGTTGGCATTTTATCGTTTGAGAGCGATTCAGGGGCTAGAAACGGTTGATGACAACAGCTACGCTCGGCACGTTAGATTGGGCCAAGGAAAGGGCTGGTTTAAAGCTACGAAAAACTCAGAGACACACCTAGATGTTGAGTTTGAACTGGAATCTATGACGGATCTGCGGCAGTTGGTGGTGAAGCTCAGACGTTTGTTTGACTTAGATGTCGATATCGTCGCGGTTGAAACTCAAATAGAGCAGGCTGCTCCGGGGCTAATTAAAACTTCTGGTATTCGAATTCCGGGAGTATGGAATGTATGGGAAGCGGGTGTCAGAGCGATATTAGGTCAGCAGGTTTCGATTAAAGCCGCTATTGGGCAGCTTAACTTGCTGGTTGCTCATCTGACACAAGCGAATGAGAGTGCCGTTTTTCCATCTCCTGAGCAGGTAGCCAATGCCGATCTTTCATTTTTACGCATGCCTCAAAGCCGCAAAGATACCTTGAGTCGCTTTGCTCAATACATGCAAGACCATTTTGATGAAGACGTTGAGCATTGGCTCAAATTAAAAGGCATCGGCCCATGGACAGTCAATTATGCACGTTTAAGAGGGTTATCAGACAGTAATTGTTTTCTGGATACTGATCTTGTGGTCAAGAAAGCGCTCGCGGGATACCCGCAACTGAACAAACAGCAAGTAGCGCCTTGGGGAAGCTACGCAACTTTTCACTGTTGGAACCAATAACATGAACTACTACACCTACTACCAAAGCCCATATGGACAGATGACAATACAAGCCAATGATACAGGCTTGCTTGGCGCTTGGTTTGAAATACAGACCACACAACCGCAGGATCTGGGCGCATACAGCGATGATCATGCTATTTTGAATCAAGCTAAGCTCCAGCTAGAGGAATATTTTTCAGGCCGTCGCACTCAGTTTGACTTACCACTGGGAGCAAAAGGTACCGATTTTCAGCAGTCGGTTTGGCAAGCGCTATGCAAAATTCCTTACGGAGAGACTTGGAGCTACCAGCAACTTGCAGATGAAATCGGTAATCCTAAAGCGGTGAGGGCAGTCGGTTTAGCCAATGGGAAAAACCCTATTTCAGTCATCGTTCCGTGCCATCGAGTAATTGGTAAGAACGGTAAACTAACTGGCTATGCAGGTGGCGTTGAAACCAAAGAAAAACTGTTGCAGCTAGAACGATCCAAATAAAAAAGTGTTCTAACTGCAACAGCGAAGTTCTTGCATTCGCTTATAAGAAAATATTAAACAGCGAATGGTTAAGCATGAGATGCAAAGTAATACTCGCGGCATAACCTAAGATGATGACAGGTGCCCATTTCAAATGACCAAAGAAGGTATACTGACCATGGGCCGCCCCCATCAGAGCCACGCCAGCAGCTGAACCAATCGATAGCAGGCTACCACCGACACCGGCCGCCAGGGTCACTAACAACCAGTTTCCAAGTGACATATAAGGCTCCATCGAAAGCACCGCGAACATCACAGGGATGTTATCAATGATTGAAGAGAGAACGCCCACAGTAATATTGGCCCACATAGGGTCCCACTGGGTGTAAATCACTTCTGAAATCATAGTTAGATAGCCTAATAGACTCAGGCCGCCGACACACATGACGACCCCGTAGAAAAACAATAGAGTGTCCCATTCTGCTTGTGAAATTCGTCTAAACACATCGAAAGGCACTACCGAACCAATTCGTTTGAGTGCTGCTTCGTCGTTGTTGGCGATTGCCTTAGCGGTTTTCTTCGCTAGCGACCCTGCCAGAGTTTTACGCAAGAAATAGCCGAAAAATTGCAGATAAGCCAAGCCCATCATCATCCCCATCACTGGTGGGAAATGGAATAAGCTATGGAAACTGACTGCTGTGGCAATGGTTAGAACGAACAACAGTATGATGCGTCTCGCCCCTCGTTTTAGCTCAACATGTTCATTGACGGTATCGGGTGTCTCTTTAGGGACGAAGAAAGACATGATTAACGCTGGAACCATGTAGTTGATGATTGAAGGCAGAAACAGATTTAAGAATTGAGAGAAACTCACGTGTCCTGCTTGCCACACCATTAATGTGGTGATATCGCCAAAAGGGCTGAATGCGCCGCCAGCGTTTGCAGCGACAACAATGTTAATACAGGCGATATTGACAAATTGGCGATGATTTCCTCCGACTTTCAAAACCACGGCGCACATCAGAAGCGCAGTGGTCAAGTTGTCGGCAATAGGGGAGATAAAAAAGGCCAGCAAGCCTGTTATCCAGAATAGTGTTCGATAGTTGAACCCTTTGCTAACCATCCACGCCTTTAACGCATCGAAAAGCCGACGTTCTTCCATTGCACTGATGTAAGTCATTGCGACCAAGAGGAACAACAACAGCTCTGCGTATTCCAAAAGATTGTATTCGAGTGCTTCACGAGCGATCTCCGTCGCCCCTTGTTGCTGATAGACATAGCCAATCATCGCCCAAATGACACCCGCGGCGAGCAATACAGGTTTAGATTTTCTGAGCTTCAAATACTCCTCAAGCGTGACGAGAACATAAGCAAATACGAAGATAGTTACAGCCGCATAACCAAAATAGGAGTGGGTCAAATTCAAACCATGGTTAGCCCCACCAGACGCCATGCTTGAGGCAGAGAATAAGAGGGTGAAAAGGACAAATAGCCAATGGGGCAAGCAACGCATTCTTTTCATTATGGATCCTCGCACTTTTTTACAGCGTTGTTGAAATGTTATGCCTCAGTGTAGAAAGGATTGTATGGCTAGAATGTGAACTCAGTAGATTCTGCTTATAGATATGCTTAATTAATAACCGGAGTGTGAGCTTGGACAAATATTGAAAGAATTCAGTGACGTGATAATGAAACAGCCCATCGGTGGATGGGCTGATAAGCGTTGTCAGTTTAGCTCGTTAATCTGGGTTTACCACATGCCCAAAATTTTCCACCATGCGCCGCCCACAAAGAAGAAGATCGGGATAACGATGAGTGAGAACACGAAACCAATCTTCCACCAGTTTTGCAGTGAATGGTAACCAGCACCAAACAGAATAGGAGCAGGACCAGAAGAGTAGTGGGTTGTTGACATATAAAGGTTACTGAAAATACCCAGAACAATAGCCGCCAGCATTGGTGGAGCGCCTGCCGAAATGGCAATCGCAAGGAATGCAGAGTACATAGCGCTGATGTGTGCCATTGCACTCGCCATCAAATAGTGGCTGTAGTAGTAAACCAGCAGCAAAATCGCGATGGTGGCAACCCAACCAAAACCTGATAGTGAGCTGCTTACGTAATCGCCAAACCATTTGATAAAGCCAAGACTGTTAAGTTGCGCTGCCATCATTACCAACACTGCAAACCAAGTAATGGTATGCCACGCTTCTTTTTCACCAAGAACTGCATCCCAGGTGATGGTACGAGTGATCAGCAGGAATACTAGACCTAACAGTGCGGTTACGGTTGCGTGTAAACCTAAAGTCGGACCAAGAACCCAAAGAGTAACCATGCCTAGGAAAGTAATGCCGACCATCCATTCCGCACGACTCATTGCGCCCATGTCAGCAAGGTGCTGTTTTGCCAACGCACGCATTTCTGGTGTTTTCTTAAGCTCTGGTGGGAACACGTAGTACATCACCAGCGGAATCAAGAACAGACATAATGCACTAGGAACGATAGCCGCTAACGCCCATCCACCCCATGTAATTTCAACGCCTTGTTCCTTAGCAAAGTTTGCAGCGAGTGGGTTACCTGCCATAGACGTCAAGAACATTGCACAGGTAATCGCATTACATTGGAAGATACATTGAACAAGGAAAGCACCAATTTTGTTTTCCGTTCCTTTTTCAGGATCAGAGTCATAGGCAGATGCGACAGAGCGGAAAAGTGGAGAAATAATACCGCCACAACGTGCAGTGGTACTTGGTGTCGCTGGAGCGAAAAGAAGGTCCGTTAGGACTAAACCGTAAGCGAGGCCCAGCGAGTTATGGCCCAGCTTCGAGATAAACCAGTAACCGACACGGCGCCCAAAGCCTGTACTGATGAAGCCACGTGAAATAAAGAACGCCGCCGCAATCATCCAAATAGTCGGGTTGGCGAAACCGCTAAGCGCTGTTTTAATCGGCAGCACACCTAAAACGGTACAAGCGACCAGTCCGATTAAAGCCATTGCACCTAAGGGCAGTGGTGCAAGTATTAGGCTAAGAACGGTTATGACGAAAATAACCATCATTTGCCATGCGTTGTCTGTTAAGCCATCTGGTACAGGAACGAACCATAAAATGACGCCGAGTAATGCTAGTAAAAGCAACCTTGAGTTAGCCGAAGAAATCATAATTACCTCCTAAGTTTTCGCTATGTTTATCGCTTCAACCGAGGCATTTACTGTGTAAAATCAATTTCTAGTCATTCGTTTTTTGGTTAACTTCCAGCCTGGGTGTTGGTTCTGGTTTGCTTTGTAAAATGTTTGAAATTAGATGTTTTAAATTCATAAAAATCATTAACTTCATTGCAGTGATATCGCTCGCGTTTCTTATTTCAGGCCAATGCGCACGTTAGGCATTTGTTTCAGCGTCTAAGTGGAAAAATACAATGACAGTACGCTTTATCTCGGACACATTTACCAAGCATCTATTTTGGTTGCTAAGTGCAGCATTGTTGCTCGTTGCAACTGGTTGGTGGATTTACAGCGCCTATCAATTGCAAGACGTGCTTACACGCCAAATTTCGTTGCGTGCGCAAGTTCAATCGCAGCAGTTGGCCAAAATGCCGAGTTTAATTACAGCCGTTGAGCAAAACGATTATCAACAGGTCAGTTCGCTTATTGAGACGTTTGATTCGGTAAGTGATGCTGATTTCATTACGGTGAGCAATCATCAGGGGATTCGATTGGCTCACCCTGTATCTGAGCGTGTTGGCTTACCAGTTACGGGGGGCGATATCGATGACGCGCTTTTGCTCGGCAAATCTTATCTTTCCTATGCTTCTGGTTCATTAGGGCCTTCTGTCCGCTATATTTCTCCCATTTTTAATGCTGACCAACAGATCATCGGCATGATCAAGGTCGGCTATTTACTCAATACATTAGAGATGTGGAACAGCAAACGTCTGGCGGGATTATTGATGTTCGGTCTGTTTATTCTTGTGGTTTCTATTGGCTTAGCAAGCCGTTTCTCAACCTACGTAAAGCAGAATATGCAGCATATGGAGCCGTGGGAGCTAAAACAGACACTGGTGACGCAACAAGGGGTATTACAAGCGACTCACGAAGGTTTGCTTGCCGTGAATAGTAATGGGCGAGTCTATGTCGCCAATGATTCTGCCAAGAAGCTGCTCGGTATTCATCGGAAAATGTTGACGACTAACATTGAGGACTGGGTGGATGACAGCGCTTTGTTTGCTTTATCTGGTGAAGACTTTCTCGATAAATTGGTGCGGATCAATGGTCAAAACTGTGTTATGACCCGTGTAACCATCCCGATGTCTCGTAGTGGCGAACAAGGCGCGGTATTTAGTTTACGTGCGTCAGAAGAGTTGCAAGCACTATCCGAGACCCTTAGTCAGGTTGGACAATATATCGAGAGTTTAAGAGTGACTCGCCATGAGTATCAGAACAAGCTTTCTATTCTAGCCGGACTATTACAACTTGGTCAGTATGAGCAAGCGCTGAATGTGGTGCTAAACCAGTCGAGAGCGGATCAACAAGGGCTTGATCAACTCAAATCGTTTGCTCTATTCCCTCAGCTTTCCGCCTTGTTGCTGGCAAAATTAATCAAAGCGAAAGAGCGCAAGATAGAGTTATTGTTGCCAAATGACGAACATTGGCAGCAGATGCCAGACAAACTGACTCAGGATCAGCTTTGTTCCGTGGTGGGTAACTTGTTAGATAACAGCATGGATGCCTTGCAGGGACAAAACAACGGCAGAATCGAGTTGGAAATGTGGCAGTCGTCGTTTGAGTATGGTTTGTCTGTCACAAACAACGGCACTGAGATTACACAACCTCTGGATGATCTAACCACATTAGGTTACACCACTAAATCGGATTCAAAAGAACACGGAATCGGGCTTTATTTGACACAATCCATCATCGAAGCCGCCAATGGACACATTGAGTTGGACAGTGACGCGCAAGCCACATCATTTACTTTGTATTTTCCCAAGAATAAGGAGGCCGAATGCTGAAAGTCATGATCGTTGAAGATGACAGTGAGATCGCAGCATTACATGCGCATTTTATTGCTAAAGAGCCTTCACTGAAACTCGTTGGGATTGCCGTTTCATTTGGTATGGCAAGGGAGATGATGGAAATAGCCAAGCCAGATTTGGTCATCGTTGACAACTATCTGCCTGATGGACGAGGTGTCGATTTGGTTTATGAGTGGCTCAAGCTGGATCACAAACCAGAGTGTATTTTGATTACCGCAGCCAATGATGCTCAAACGGTCAACTTAGCGCATCGCTATGGAGCGTTCGACTACTTAGTCAAACCAGTCGATTACCAGCGTCTATCTCTGAGCCTGAACAAATTTATTCAAGTGCGCCAGCATTTATCTCAAGCTAATAAGTTGCACCAGAGTGAGTTGGATAGCTTGTTTTATCAAGCGCCAGCTACTCCTGAAGTAAACAACAGCACGGACGAGTTTACTCTGAAGCAGGTTGTTGCTCAGTTTGCTCATGCTCATGTGGAACAAACCGCCAGCAGTGTTGCGGAGATGATGAACATCAGTAAAAGTACTGCCCGACGCTATCTTGATAAAGCGGTTGATCGTGGTGAACTGACGGCATTTTTAGAGCATGGCAAAGTGGGCAGACCGACACGGGTCTATTGCCGACCTATTGGAATCAAGAAGTAATCAGATTCTAAAAGTAATCAACATAACAATAACCAACAAAAAAGCCCCAAGTGCGAGAGCAACTTGGGGCTTTTTAGATTCACATCAGTTTATCTATGAAGATGAACTTCTTCTTCTTTTTCGCCTGCGTGTGGGTCGTTAAATCTTTCTACATCGAGCGCGTTTTCAGATTTCGCCACGATACAGCTAACACAACAGTCGCCAGTGATGTTTACCGCAGTACGGATCATATCCAGTAGACGGTCAACACCCATGATCAGAGCAATACCTTCCAGTGGTAGACCAACTTGGTTCAGAACCATTGCCAGCATAACCAGACCAACACCCGGAACACCCGCTGTACCGATAGAAGCCAGCGTTGCCGTCAGGATAACGGTTAGGTAATCACCCATAGTCAGGTCGATGTTGAACGCTTGAGCGATAAACGCTGTCGCGACACCTTGCATGATTGCCGTACCGTCCATGTTGACAGTTGCACCGAGCGGAATCGTGAAAGATGCCACCTTGTTATCCACACCGAGTCGGTATTTTGCTGTTTCCATCGTCACTGGAATGGTTGCGTTAGATGATGCCGTTGAGAAGGCAAACATCACTGCGTCTTCCATTTTCTTCAGGAAAGTAATTGGGCTTAAACCTGAGAAGCTTTTTAGCATCACACTGTAGGTGACTAGCCCGTGGATCAGTAACGCTGCTGACAGTACGAGGAAGTACTCAGCAAGGTTCAAAATGGCACCTAACCCAAGACCAGTAAACAGTTTAGCCATCAGGAAGAACACACCGTAAGGGGCAATGTTCATCAGTAAAGCGACCAGTTTCATGATCACTTCGTTCAGATCATTGAACATCGCTGCCACACGTTCACCAGCTTCGCCGGCGGCGCTGATTGCAATACCAAATAACACTGCAAATACGATGATTTGGAGGGTTTTGCCTTCAGCCATCGAGCTAATTGGGTTGGTCGGGAACATATCAATGATCACTTTACCCAATGATGGCGCTTCAGTTGCTGCAAAGGTGCTTGCAGCAGTTAGGTCAGCACCTGCACCTGGCTGGAATACCGTGCCCATGAACAGAGCAAGGGTAATCGCAACTGCGGTGGTAATGATGTAAAACGCGAGTGTTTTACCACCCATGCGGCCTAGTGTAGTGATGTCTTTTAAAGAGCTTGTGCCACAGACCAGTGATACGAACACTAGTGGAACTACAAGCATTTTTAAGCTGGCGATAAAGATTTTTCCACCAACTTCGAACAGTCCGTTGACGATGTAGGCGTCGACGAATGTATTGCCTTCAAACAAGGCTCGAATAATGAATCCAGTTAAAATACCAGCAACCATACCGATGATAACTCGGCTGGTTAAGGATAACGGCTTCTTGGTATCCATTGAGAACACTCCTTATAGTTATGCACTTCGACATTCATTTCGAAGAGGGCGGCAGGGTATCAGCCGAAACGTGAAATCAAAAATCAAAAAGGGGTGTGAAATTTGCGAGTGTGATTACGATCACTGTGTGAGTGGTTGAAATTACCAAAAATTAACATTTATTTAGAGTTTTGAAACAACATTGATTGATTTTTAAGCATAAAATGCAGATTTTGTGAAATATATGCAATATGTTGTGTTGTATCTGGTTATTAAATTGATGCTTAGCTAGCGTTGTTAGCGGCTTAACGGAGTACAAGATCCAAGGTAACTGCTTGAGTAAAATTCAATTTTTAGGATCTGAGCAGGTAAAGAGTCAAGCGAACCGAAGCCCGCTTGACGTCATAGAGACTAAAGAAGCGGTAGGTTAAGATTGGCAGCAGTTTGTTCACCCATTTTTATTAGCGTATCCAATATGTGTTCACCATCCGCACGCAGACCATTGTGTTCATATTGATTGGTGATCCACGCTTTGCTGTTTGGAATGTGCTTGAGTGTTTCGCGGCTAATATCCATCTCAACAAACATATCGTCGGCATACACAGCGCAGCTCATTGGCACTGAGTTGTTTGCAAGAACTTCCGCATCATAAAGGTTCACCCAGTCTTCTTTTTCTGCCAATAGTTGAGCGGCTTCTTTTAGTGGCTTCAAGTTGGTGTAGCTGTCAAACATCCAAGGGAAAACCATTTCGCCAGTAAAGAGGAAAGGTTGTCCAGTTTGATAATTGAACTGAGGGAACTCTTGTCTGACTCGATGCGCAGACCAAAGAGAGGCAAATCCCTGACAGTAAATAGACTCATGCAAAATCGCATAAATAGGGTTGGTCTGGAAATTCTGCTCTATCATCATTGCTTGCAGAAATTCGTAACGTAGCGTCTCTTCGCCTTCAACCGTGATAAAGGCATTTTCCAATGTAAAGTAGGTAGGAATGAAGCTATCACTAACACCAAAGTTAATGCCGATTTGCTGGAACTGCTCAACGGTAAAACGCTGACCTGTGGGTAGCATAACTTCATGGGTTAACAAGTGATCGGCAATACGTTGGCATAGCTCTTGTGCTCTAGGAAATTGAGCAAAGAATGCTGCGTTTTTGTCCTGAGTACGCTGATAAGTTGCGCGATAAACATCGTCCGCATGGCGAGAAATCGAAGGCACACCACCAGTGATGTATGAGCGCAGTAAACTTTCTGGAAAAAGCGACAGATAAGTTAACGAACAGAAACCACCAAAGCTTTGACCTAATATCGCCCACTTATCCTCGTTCCACTGCTTACGAATAAATTCTGCATCGCGGACAATATTATCTGCTCTGAAATGGCTGAGATATTGTGCTTGCTGTTCAGCCGTCATACCTGCCAGTGTCTGATGGTTAATGACACTGCTGTTTCCTGTGCCGCGTTGATCCAGAAGAAGAATGCGAAATTGCTGTAACGCACGTTTCATCCAACCGCTGGTGGCTGTTGCTCTCGGAGAGGGAAAGCCTGGGCCACCCTGAAAATAAACAAGCCACGGCTTGTGTTGATCATCACCGCGAGCGGATGTCACTGAGCGAGCAAACACTTCAATGGTTTGTTGGTCAGGATGCTGGTAATCAAGCGGAACAGAGAATGTATGCGGAGTGTAGAGAACTCCGTTATCGATAAAGCTATGAGCGTGTAGAGACATGGCTGATGATTTATCCTTTGGATTTGTTTTTGCGCACCTTAGCACAACTCCATCATCGGCATAACCGCTCTCAGATACAATTCGTATCTATTAATGAATATGTTCAGTCAGCATCAGCCTAAAAAATAGCGCCAACAGACGGATGCCTATATTAGCAGCGCTATTGTGAAAGATTGAACAGTTGCTGTGAATGGAACTACGCCATCTCATGGCTGAATCGGGTCGACTCAAAACGGTTGAGCAGGCGATGAACAAAGTAGGTCACCAGCAGTGTCACGACAATCGCAAACAGAATGCTGCTAACACGGTAGAGAGCGCTGTAAACCAAGTCACCACCCGGAGTCAGATATTGGCCGAACAAGATTCCAAGTGTTGTTAAGCCGCCAAATCCGGCTCCCGAACCGCTGGACTCTTTGACGTGCATATAGCTGAAGATCATTGCTCCGATCCAGAGAATCGGCACTACAAACAGTAGTAAATCTGACCAGTCATACAATAGAATTTGCCCAAGCAAACCAAATGTCACACCCATTAATGTTCCCATCGCACGTTTACGGGCGTAGCCCATTGCGCCATTCCAGTTCATAGGGAAAAGCAGCAGTACCGTCGTGGCTTGAGCAGATAAGGAGTCACTTAGGTTAAATACCTGAAACACAATAAATGACAGCGTTGCTATGCTTGCGCCCATGATGGCTTCATGGCGCATACGGTGACTTTTCTTGGCTTCCAATGGTCTTGGTGGTGGCTCTCTCGGCTCAACATCTGGAATAAAGAATGTCATTAAGTAGGCGATAGCCACGGAAATAACACTCGCCAGTAAGTTCGTAAATACGAGGTTGTTGATGTCTGTTGTTGGGTAACTGGCAAAGTGCAGCATGATACTCAAACTGATGACGCTATTTGCGCCAAACAAAAACAAGCTGCCTTTTGACATACAGGCAAATTTCATCAGAAATAAGCCAAATACAATCAATGTCATCATGCCCGGATGACCACCAAACAACCCTCCAAGGATGCCGATTTCTAATCCACATACAACGGCGGCTGCAATCAACTGGCGGGCTGCGTGAGCATTCATTACTGGCACCATACCAAGCAAAAGCATTGGCGTAACCGTGAAGAACACTCCATTGTCCCAACCGAACAGTTTACTGATGGTGAAGCCAAGGGTTGCACCAGTGGCAATACGCAGACACTGTCTGAGATCATTCGCAGACAATGGGTGATCCCATAATCTCATGCTACCCCCTAATTAATAGATGTAGTGAAGAGCACTAAGGAAGCGAATTTGCGCTTTAGCCAGCCACGAGAATAGTGAGTTTTCAGGAATGAGCTGAACCGTTGCACGAGCGCCGGACGGCAGATGATCAACCAACTGGCTATCAATCGCTAGGTGAACACGCATGCGCTGTGCATCACGAACCCATCGGTTCGATGTGGTCGGTGTTGCCAGACTACCATCAGCAGCGAATTGTCCCGCACTCACACCGGCATCCAGCGTACTGAGCTGAGCTTCGAATACTTGTCCCGGCTTGCTGTCAAAGGCAACTAAAGCTCGGCTGTTAGACGAAAAATGACGTAAGCTTTTCTCACGAAAATCGGCAATCACATCCACTTCATCTGCAACCAACGCTACAAGGGGGCTGCCTGCGTTTGCGTAAGTGCCATTTTCTAATTGCAAGTTGGTAACAACACCATCGTGCTCTGCCACAACGCGAGTATAAGAAAGGTTCAGTTTTGCTTTATCCAGCTGGTTTTGTGCAACGCGAACACTGACATTGTTATTACCGGTTTCTCCGCGATTAACTTGCAACTGTTTTAGTCGAGCTTGCGCGGCTGCAACGTTAGCTTGAGCGGCTATCGCGGCACTTTGCGCATCATCTTTTAACTGTTGTGAAGTACCGTTGCGAAGGAAAAGAGTATTAAGGCGGTTTGCTTCACGGCGCTTTTGCTCAGCAACGATAACGCTGGCTTTCACGTCTGCTTGTGCAGCGGCGATGGAAGCATCGAGTTGTTCGTTATTTTGCATGACTTGTTTTAGGTTCAGTTCTGCCTGCTCAACCGCTAATTGGTAAGAGGTTGGATCGATATCAAACAAAACATCGCCTTTATTTACAGCTTGGTTGTTTTCCACATAAACATTGGCAATTTTACCGCTGACTTGAGGGGCAATTTTTGTGACGACGCGGGTCGCCATGGCTTGAGGTGTCAAAGGCATCGCTAAATCCGCAATAAGGAAATAGGCGAATACAAAGACAAACCCGAAGCAGGAATATTTTATCCAGCGAGCGAATTTTTGATCTGGTGTCATGATGTAAAACTTCTCTTTTATTCTAAGGTTTCTGACTTTTTACTAAGTGCGTCAAGCGCGCTATGTGAGACTCTGTCGAGTATCGATGAAAGCATTTTTATCTCTTCATCACTGATGTTGTTCAGCAGTTGGCTACGAACTTCGACGATTTTTTCTTCCATCTGTTTGAGCAGTGATATTCCATCTTCGGTCAGTCGTACGATTCGAGCGCGTTTATCACTTTTACAGCTGTAGCGAGTGATGAGAGATTGCTCTTCTAGTTGATTTAAGGTGCGCATTAACGATGGCAATTCAATTTCAAGCGCTTCAGCAAGACATTTCTGACTTACGTTGTCGCCCAGACGTCTCAGTTTCCATAGCGCCGTCCAACGCGGGTGCGTAAGACCAAGTGGCGCTAATTCGCGATCAGCCACCATTTTCCACAGGCGTGAAACGCGAGCTAACTGTTCAGCGAGAGACAATTCTTTGAGGCTTGCAATGTCGTGTACCATGATTAACTCTTATTTACTTAGCGTGCTAAGCAATATAATTTAGTTAGCACGCTAAGTAAATAGTTGTGAGTTAAATCACATAAACTTTTATTAGGGTCGTGAACAAGATTGGTGAGAAAAATCGATAGAAATTGGTCAGGGAGAAATGAAATTATCGTCTATTGTTAAAGGGTTACGGTATTCTTGAATTCAATCAGCACTAATCCAAGCGGATTCAACTCCCAAAAGGCGCAGGCTTGTGGAAGAACACATCATTATCCTTGTAATCGCTCTAGTGATTCTCAGCTACGGTTACATTTCTAATTTTCTGGCTCGCTATGATATTTCCGGACCAATGGTATTTACCGGGCTCGGTCTATTGTTTTCTCCGCTCGGACTGAACTTTGCGCAGCTCAATATCGATGCCAATATGGTCACGGTACTGGTCGAAATCGCTTTAGTCTTGGTGCTGTTTAGTGATGCGGCATTATTGGATCTCGGCCTTTTAAAGCAATCATGGAAAATCCCTGCGAGACTGCTTTTTATCGGTCTGCCCATCACGGTAGTTGCAGGAACCATCGCAGGAAAAATCCTTTTCCCGCAAATGCCATTTTTGGATTTACTGTTGCTGGCTTTGATTCTTACGCCTACCGATGCCGCATTGGGAAAAGCGGTTGTTTCCGATCCTATCGTTCCCAAAACCGTGCGCTCTACTATCAATGTTGAAAGTGGTTTAAATGACGGCATTATTTTCCCTGTCTTGATTACGGTAGGCGCAGCGATAAGCGCTGGCATTCACCATGAACCTCAAGGTAACTGGATGATTTACGTCGCTGAGCAGATTGTGTTTGGTGGTCTGGCTGGCGCAGCGATTGGCTACTTAGGTGCAAAAGCGCAGATGAAGTGTTTGCAGAAAGGGTGGATGGTGGAAACCTATCGCAACTTGGTACCGATCGCTTTAGCCATTCTCTCTTATTACAGTGCCGAGGTGGTTTCTGGCAATGGCTTTATCGCTGCGTTTTTTGCTGGCTTATATGCTGGAAATACCAATCAAGGTGTTCGTGAGCACATTGAAGATTTTGCCGAGAGTGAAGGTGAGCTTTTGGTGTTGATCAGCTTCTTTGTGTTTGGCTTTGCCTTTGTGCCTGTCACTTGGGACTACATTTCAGCACCCGTGATTGTTTACGCTTTACTAAGTTTGACTGTATTGCGAATGCTGCCTGTGATTCTTTGTTTGCTCGGAAGTAAACTTGATTTTTCAACCATGAGCTTTATTGCTTGGTTTGGTCCAAGAGGTATTGCTTCTATATTGTATGCGCTGTTGGTCGCTCATGAATTCGGTTCTATTCAAGGTTATGAGCAGTTGTTCGCCGTTGTGACTTTAACGGTATTGATGAGCATTTTTGCCCACGGTTTTTCTGCTCAGCCGTTGGCGAATTTGTATAGCAAACACATTCAAAAGCCATAGTCGCATGTCAAACAAAGTTGCATGCAAAACAAAGCCGGCTTGATTGCCGGCTTTCATCTCAATAAATCGTGTCTAAAGATGATGAGATTGATTTATAGGTTTTCACCATAGATATCGAAGCTGAAGTATTTCGCTGCGATCTTATCGTAAGTACCGTTTTGGCGAATTTCGACGATAGCTTGGTTAAACTTCTCTGCCAGATCTTGGTCCTGTTTACGTAGCGCAAGTGCAGTTCCTTCACCGATGTAGGCTTTATCCGTTACCGCTTGGCCTTTGAATTCAAAGCTCTTGCCTTCTGCTTTATCTAAGAAAGCGAGAGACAGTTGGTCTGCGTTGCCGAATGTTGCATCCAAGCGACCGTTTTGCATGTCGATGTATACTTCGTCCTGACCTGTATAGCGTTTAATCTCAGCAACTGCGCCAAACTTGTCTGTTACGTAGCGGTCATGAATCGTACCTTGCTGAACACCAATCACTTTGTCTTTCATACCAGCTTGATCAATGGTGAAGTCAGCATTTTTCGCTGCCACGAAACGAGCGGGTGTTTGGTAGTACTTGTTGGTGAACAGAACCTTTTTCTTACGGTCGTCTGTGATACGCATTGACGCCATGATCACGTCTGATTTACGAGCAAGCAGGCTAGGGATTAGTGCATCCCAGCTTTGTGAAACCCAAGTACACTCTAGTTTTGCTTGAGCACATAATGCGTCTGCAATTTCAATATCGAAGCCAACAGGCGTGCCGTCTGCATTCTTGTAGTTGAACGGTGGGTAAGTGAAGTCAGAAGCAAGACGTACTTCTTTTGCAAAAGCTGCTGAACCGAACAGTGCTGCACAACAAGCTAAACCTAAAGCTAATTTTTTCATTGGTTAATTCCTTTTATCAATTATCTACGATTGCGTTGGGTAACTGCGGAGCACACTAATCACTTCTTCCATGCTCGATTGGCTACCGATAGTGATTCGTACGCAGTTTCTAAGTGCAGGGTCGTGACTTTGATTGCGAGTCACAATACCTTGCTTTAGAAGATACGCAAACAAGTCTTCACCTGAATGTGTACGTACTAACACGAAATTGGTTGATGACGGGTAGACGTGAGCAATGCATGGCAAGTTGTCTAACTCACTGATGAACCATTCACGGGTACGAATGAGAGTTTGAGTGTTCTCTTCTACCTGTTTTAGACCCGTTTCAGACAGCGCCGCTAATACCACCGTTGCACTTGAATCCGGCATTGGATAAGGAGGGATAAGCTTAGAGATGAAATCCATCACACTCTTATCGGCGATAATAAAACCGCAACGTACTGCCGCTAAGCCAAAGGCTTTCGATAAAGTGCGAATGACCACTAAGTTCGGATATTGAGCAATTAAACTAGCGGCATTGTGTTCCATTTCAAATTCGATATAGGCTTCATCAACCACTACGATGGCGTCGTCTTGTGTTCCTTCAAGCACTTTGACGATCTCTGCTTGAGAGATAAGATTGCCTGTAGGGTTATTCGGTGAACATAGAAACACCAAATTTGCCTCTTTTGCTGCCTGAATAACACCTTGGCAGTCCAATTCGAAAGCATCACCAACGAGTGGTACTTTGATGGTTTCCATCGCAAGTGCATCGGCACAGAACTCATACATAGCGTAAGTTGGCGGACAAACCACGATCTTATCTTTGCCCGGTTGGCAGAAGGTACGAATCAATAGGTCAATAGCTTCATCTGCACCACGTACCGCAAGCACTGGAGCGTCAACCCCTGCGTATTTTTGATAAGCCGATGCGACATCATGGGGCAGAAAATCAGGGTAGCGGTTGTAGCTTTGCTCCTGATTATCGAAATGGATTGGGAACTCAAGTTCGTTGGCGTTTAACCATACTCGACCTGAACCACCGATACGTCTTGCTGACTGATAAGGTATTAATTTTTTTATGACCTCTGGTACCAATGAGGCGGCTAGTGAAGACATGGTTGACCTCTCGCTAGTGCTAGTTAGTCGCACTGAGTGATTTTTTATTCGTTAAATTGCATTTAATTTGTTTTTATTTGCAATTCGCTTTTTGTTTTGATTATTCAATCAAAAAGGATTTGTAAAAAGAATCGAAATAAACACATACTAGCCATGATAAAAAATCATAGCTTGAGGTGTGGGATGCATCTTCCATCGACAAAAACATTGCAGGCATTTCTCGCCACAGCAGAACACTTGAACTTTACTAAGGCTGCGCATGCTTTGAACCTGACTCAGGGCGCGATCAGTCGGCAAATTCTTTCATTGGAAGAATTGTTGGGTGTGAAATTGTTTTTCCGTCATGCAAGGGGATTGTCGCTCACGCAACAAGGGTTGAAGTTTGTTTCGCATGCGGAAGATGTACTCAACCGTCTACGCTCGGCGATTGAAGAGGTGTCGTCGACACCTTCGACTATAAAACTCAACGCGCCTAGCTGCGTGACATCTTGGTTGTTGCCGAGATTAATGGCTTTTCAGGACGCACACCCTGATATTGATGTGGAGCTGACTTCAACCATTAAGCATCACCTTGAACCGAACTTTAATCTGTTTGATGCAGTGATTATGTACAGCAAAGCGCCCAAGCTTCCTTCCGTGGTTAGCCATCAATTGTTTGAAGAGTGCTTAACGCCTATCTGTCGCCCAGAACTGCTGGATGATTTAGGGCAACTGTTGTCGTTTGATGATTTACCGCGACTGACGTGGTTACATGCGAATACAGAACAAAGTGACTGGAAGTTATGGCTAAACCATATGGATAGAAGAGAGCTGTTTAGCAAAAGCAATCAGCACTTTTCAACCCTTGACCAAACCATGAATGCGGCTCAGCAAGGGTTTGGTATTGCTGTCGGAGATATTACGCTTGCCGAGCAAGATCTTGCTATGCATCGATTAATTAAGCCATTTGAACAAACAGTACTTTCTGGTCACAGCTATTACTTTTTGTACCCAAAACAGAGTGATAATCCTATGCTAGATACGCTTCAAGATTGGCTTGTTTCTGGCTTTCAACAATCAGTAGTAATCGAAAAGCAGGCGATGGCTGCAAACTAATTTGTTCTGCATCCAATATCGACAGATTCAGAATAGAAACAAAGAAGGAGTCGTTATGGCGCGTCCGAAAATTCCTCGTCAGATTTGTGGTTCTCCAGCTCAAAGCTGTTTTAAACCTAATGGCGTACCAATGGGAAGTTTAGAAAAGGTTTTTCTTGAAGCTGATGAATTTGAAGCGATTCGGCTGGTGGACTATCAAGGAATGCAACAGCAACAGGCAGCCGTTGAGATGGGAGTCTCGCGACAAACGTTGGCAAACTTGGTGAAATCTGCCCGTAAAAAAGTGGCGGATAGCTTGCTCAACGGTAAAGCGTTGATGATGAGCCCAGCTGAGTAATTTGGGCTCTGTTTAGAGTGTTGCTCTCGCTAGTAGTTATCCCAATAGGGCTTGTCACCGTAGAAGCCAGATAGAAAGTCGATGAAGTGTCGAACTTTGGAAGCAAGGAATTCTCTGTGACTGTACAGCGCATAGAGCCCGAGAGGTTCGATAGGGAAACTATCCAGAATTTCCAGCTCTCCGTTAGCTATAGCAGAGCCGGTTAGAAAAGTAGGCTGAATGGCATAACCACGCCCCAATACCGCTGTTTTGACAATGACATCACCGTTATTGCTGGCGAAATCGCTGCGGAAATCATGCACCGATAGGTGTTTCGGCCAGTGAGTAAAAAGACTTCGCGGATCAGAGTACGAAAAACGCAGGTAGTTGAGCTGACATAATTCATCAAAGCTAGTTGGTCTGCCATGTTTATCCCAATAGCTCGGTGCGGCGCAAACAAAGAGGTTTATCGGCGTGATTTTTTTCGCCACAAGCGCTGAGTCTTTGAGATGACCGATACGCAGGGCGATATCTACCCCTTCTTCAAGAATGTCGACTTTCCTGTCCGTTAAAAACAGTTCAACTTTGATCTCTGGGAACTGAGTCTGGAACTGTTCTATAGGGCCGGACAAATGGTAAACCCCAAACGACATCGGCGCGCTGATTCGTAGTGTGCCGGAGACTTGGGTATGCAAATTAGAAATCGCATTTTCCATATCATCAATATCCATCAATACTTGATGGCAGCGATCGAAATAGGCCTGACCGGCTTCGGTTAGATTCACGCGGCGCGTGGTTCGGTTGAGCAGCCGTATCTTTAAATCGTCTTCCAGTTGCGCGACATATTTACTGATCAATTGTGGCGACAGTTCCAGCTTGTCTGCGGCTTTAACGAAGCTTCCTTCAGACACCACGGTCGTGAAAGCTCTCATAGCAACAATCTTGTCCATATTAACTTCTGCCTGTATTAGAAATGCCACGTTTATAATTAAGCAACACGGCGCTATTTTATCACGTCTGAGTTGATAGGTATATTAGTCGACATAGTCAAGGCGAGCTTAGATTCAAGCTAAACATAGTGTTAAGACAGACTTCGTATTAAGACTTAAAACGAAAGCCGCCGAATCAGGAGAAATAAAATGAAATCAACTCAACGTATGCCTGCATTGTTCTTATCACATGGTTCTCCAATGATGGCGCTAGAACATTCGCAAACCACAGAATTTTTTAAACAGCTCAGCGATAAATTTCCAGAGCCTAAAGCGATAGTGATATTTTCAGCACATTACGATCGCCGTGGTCCAGTGACAATTACCAGCGGACATAACTTAGGAACAATCCATGACTTCTATGGATTCCCTAAACCGCTTTATGGAATCGACTACTCAGCGAAAGGTGCGCCTGAACTGGCGCAAAAAGCAGCGAAATTACTGCAAGATGCTGGTATAAGTGCTCAACTGGATTCGAACCAAGGGTTGGATCACGGTGCTTGGATACCAATGCTTTATATGTATCCACAGAAAAATGTGCCAATCATTCAGGTGTCGATCAATAGCTATATGGATGCGGTTTCTCACTATGAAATTGGTCGTTGGTTGCGTCCACTTCGTGAAGAAGGTGTGTTGTTTGTCGGTTCAGGCGGTATCAGCCATAACTTGCGCGAAATTTTTGCACCAGTTCAAGACCCACATAGAGTAGAGAAAGTGAATCAGTTCACGGGATGGGTGAGTGATCAACTGGCGTCAGGCAATATTAGTGCCTTGTTGGATTACTTAAACCAAGCACCACACGCAAGGTTTAATCACCCGACGCCGGATCATTATCTGCCTCTGCCTTGTATTTTGGGCACTAGTTATGATGATGAAATTGGTCAGGTTCTTCACCGCGCTATCGATCTGGAAATTCTGGCTCTTGATGCTTACGGTTTTGGTATCGCAGCTTAAAACACTTCCTTCATTAAACCATCACTTAATTGTAAAGCCTGGGAGAGCGATCTCTTGGGCTTTTTTATAGTTTTTTTCTATCGAACTAATAGGATTAATCGAGCATCCATTAGTTTTTGTATCTGTTAAATTTTGTCCGTTGTTAGGTCGTTAGGGCATGATTATGCGTTCTTTTTCAATTACAAACTTAGTTCGGGGAAATGCGTTCATAGCGGTTGCTGCTATTGTCGCGTTGTCCCTATATCTGTTACTTACTCTGACTCGCGTGCAGTCTCAATTTGGTAACGTCGTTGACCGGAATGTCAGTTTGATGACGACAGTTTCTGATCTTCGTTATTACACCGTGACATATCGTCGTTTCGCATTAGATTACGGTTTGACATCCGATGAACAGCAGCATAGGGAGATTGTTCAAACCATCTCGCTCAATGACAACAAGGTCAATGATTCCTTTAAACGCATGAAAGCTCTCGCTGATACCAGCGATATTCAGGCCGCAGTGTACGATTTCGAGCGCCGCATTGATGAATACAGAGCAATGCAACAGAATTACATTCGCTTGATAGACCAAGGCCATATAGATAAAGCAAGACAAGAAATGTTGGGTCCAATGCTTGCTCCGTTTAATGCCATCGTAGATCGCTTAACTCAGCTACAAAACGATTTGGAACAAGAAGCGAACTTGATTAAGCAGAACAAACAAGCAGACATCGAACATGCACTTCAGTGGTCGGTGATAGCAGCGAGTGTTGTGGTTATCTTACTGGTGGCATTTAGCTACTACACAGCGAAACGAGTTTTGAACCCACTCAATCGTCTAAAAGCGCACATGTCTGTTGTGGGTCAAGGCCAACTGCATGCGTCGTTGGCAAAGAACGAATTTCATAATGATGAGTTTGGCCAAGCTGCAACTGCATTTAATAGCATGCAACAGAACCTGCTTAATCTCATCATTGCCGTGAAAGAAAGTGTTCACTCGCTGGATCTAGTGTCTGAAGAGTTAGCGGCGAAAGTGGCTCATACTCAGCAAAGTGTCGATGCTCAGAAAATCGAGATTGATCAGATCGTCGCTGCATCTCAAGAGCTCACTGAGAACACACAATTTATCGATCAAGTCACACAGCAAGCATCAGAAAAGAGTGGAATGGCGAAACAGCAGGCGCAAATTGGTGAAAAGAGCATCGTGAATTCCATCTCGCGCACTGAGAATATGTCGCTCTTGATTGGTCAAACCGGTGAAGTCATTGAAGGGCTTTATCGTGGCAGCTTTGATATCAGTGTGATTTCCGATGTGATTAGCAATATCACCAAGCAAACCAACCTACTTGCTTTGAACGCAGCGATTGAAGCGGCTCGAGCGGGTGAGAGTGGTCGAGGTTTTGCGGTGGTGGCTGATCAGGTTCGAGAACTCGCACAGCAAACGCAAAGTTCTATTGATGAAATTGGCGGCATTATTGGCAATTTGCAGTCTCAAGCCACCAGTGCACAACAGTTAATGAGTCAATGCCAAGAACAAATCGGCGTGAGTTTACAGCAAGTGACGGAAGCGGGTGAGTCCTACCATGCCATCGTCAGTGCTGCAGAGGAGATAGCTAATATGGACAGCCAGATCGCAAGGCTTTCACAAGATCAGAAGTTGCTATCGGTGAATGTGAACAACAGTGTTCAGGCGATCAGTCAGTCTTCGTTAGATATAGAGAATATTGCAAGCGACACCACTAAGACTTACCACGCGGTACAAGCTCAAACAGAACATTTAAAACAGTACATAGGAGCTTTTAGCGTCTAAATCAGTTTCGTTCCAAACCTGCACTTTTCCCGAATAAAAGTAAACTTGCCTAATCATTCCGCTTTTATTCGGGCTTTTTTTCGTGCGAACGTATCGTGACGAATGAAGTGATCAATTTGTTCTGCAACTTTCGAGCTATAAATCATACTGGTATGAGTATTCCGCATCAGATGGTGCGCCGTCATTCCGGCAATTTTGGTTTCATCTACCGTAACTGTGCCATCCGAATGTGTGTCTTTTCCCATCAAAATAGAGCGTACTCCCAGCGGAACAGTACCCGCTAAGCTGCCCAGTTTTTGTGGAAATTCCCACTTATCTTCGTGCTTTTGCAGGCCGAATTTCGCGGAATTCCCCAGCAACACCCCCAAGCCCATTTGCTGAATTTTACCAACAATCGAAGCGCCGTTAATCGGCGAACCCAACGCAACAACATGCGAAATGGTATCTACATCCGGTTTACGTGAAGCGAGATAGCGTTTAATCACCACGCCACCCAAACTGTGTCCAACCAGAACATTGACTTGTTTGTGATCGAGCGCTTTATCAATCGCTGGAAACACCTTGCGTTCATCAATGGCAACCGAGTTGTAACTCACCACTTCGGTATCGTAGCCCAGTTTTTCAAGACGTTGGCTGAGCGGCAACATCGCAATTCCGTGCATGTACAGCCCGTGAAGAATGATCACTTTCATACGGTATCTCTGGGTTCTTTAGGTGAACAGGTAATAATGCAATGGAGTTAATATAACGATGCTTGAACTCCTGTCAAAGCCTTGATTTGCCTTATCGGGAAATACACCTGTTATATTGCTGCTAAATATAATTAATGAAGATTAGTGCTTAATATAATAATTGTAATGAGAATTAAACTCAGTTAGATTCGCAAGCTTTCCATAATAAAAACAACTTTGAACACAACTCTATGAAGGCTCAATTTAACTATTCTTCTCTTTTTTTAGCGATTCTGGCAGGTGTTTCTTCACCAGCATTTTCCGCCAATGAAGGTTCACAAAATATCGTTCCCGAGGATGCTGAAACGGTCACCGTTTATGGTCGAGCTCTTTCTTTATACCGTTCTCAAGAAACGAGTTTAGCCACCAAAACACCGACAGCGATTGACGACACACCTCAGTCGATCCAAGTACTTCCCCAGCAATTAATCGAGGACCAAGGCGCGCGCCAAATTACCGATCTGTACCGCTCAATTAGCGGTGTAAGCCAATACTCTTATTCAGGAGTGACGTTCCGAGGCTTTCGTCAAGATCAAATTCTTTATGATGGTGTACGAGGTGACCCGTTCAACGGATTCTCGATCCCGCAGCTTTTTAATATTGAGCAAGTGGAAGTGTTGAAAGGCCCTTCATCGGCCGTGATGGGAAGTGGAGAGCCTGGTGGCGTGATTAACTATGTCACCCAGAAGCCAACCTATGAGCCTCATCGTCGTATTTCTATGACAGCGGGAAACCAAGACTTTTTCAGTGGCAGTGTAGAGCTTTCAGGTCCTGCGAATGAAGATGAGACTCAACGCTATCGTGTCGCGATTTATCAGGATCACGAGAATCCATCTCGCAACAACACCGATGTTCGTAATCGAATCATCGACCTTGGTTATGCGTGGGATTTAGGTGATACCACAACTGTGACTACTCAGTTTACTGACATCATTCAGCATTATGGTGGTGCTCGTTTACGCGGTATTCCAACCGATGATGAAGGCAATTTTCTTGCAGATATTAACTGGAACGCTAACGAGGCTTCTGACTACCAAGATCTCGAAGCTCAGGTTTACCAGATTAAAGTGGAACATGACTTTAATGCGTGGTTAAGAGGCGATGTTACTGCACGTTATTACGAGAACAAAGAAACGCAGAAATACCACGAACCAATGGGTTTGAAAGATACCAATGGTGATGGTGTTTATGATTGGAGTAAGCGCCAATACCGTGACCAAGTCCGCGAGAATAAAGCCGGCTCACTCTCTGCAAACTTAGTCGCTGAGTTAGGGGAGCATACTCTACTATTTGGTAGCGACTACTACCGACTCAATGAAGACTATGTCTATAACGTAGACAAAAGTGTGGCAGGTCTAAGCCTGGTTGATCCGGAATACGGCGCAGATTCTTCTGCTTACACCTTAACGTTATCTAAACAGACCGACTCTAGTTCCGAGCGCTATGGTTCATATATTCAGGATCAATGGAACATTACCGAGCGTTGGAATGTGCTTTCTGGAGTTCGTGTCGACGGGTTCAAAGACAAAGTTAATGACTTTGTAAAAAATACTATCAGTGAATATCAGGGTTCTGGGTTGTCATATCGTCTTGGCTCGACTTATCAAATCAATTCGAACTTGCACCCTTATGCTGTGGTCGCGACAGGTTTTGTTCCGCAGGATGCCTCTGATCAAGCTGAGTCAAATGGCGGTCCGTTCGATCCTGAAGAGAGCTTGATGTACGAAACCGGTGTACGCAGTTACTGGTTTGACAATGCTCTCAACGTGAATCTGGCTCTTTATCACATGGTTAAAGAGAACATTCTTCAAACAGATCCCGATGACGACACTCGTCTGGTTTCCTACGGCAAAGTGCGCAGTCAGGGTGTTGAAGTGGATATGTTGGCAGATTTAACCGAAAACTGGACGGCAAACCTGAGCTATGCCTACAACGATACACGAGTGAAACAAGCTTACGATGGCATTACCAACAGTGTTGGCACTCGCTTTGCGAATGCCCCGCATCACCAGTTGGGGTTATGGACTCGCTATGATATCGCTGCACTGAATTCATCTGTGGGGTTTGGCGCTGATCATGTGAGCGAGCAGTACAACCAGAGCGGTCAGATTGTAAAAGCCTACACAGTGTTTGATGCGTCATGGCAAACACGCTGGCAGCAGTGGCAGTTCCAACTGAATGTAAAAAACCTGTTTGATAAAGAGTACGCGGTGAGTGGCTTTATCGATCGAACCGGACATTTCCCAGGCGAGCAGCGCCGTATTTATCTGACGGCTAATTACGAGTTTTAATCTTTGAGAGTCTTGCAGTGCGAGGCTCTTTGTTGTTTTCTGAAAAGGTATTAGTGATGAAATGGTCTTCTTGGCTTAAATATAGTGCTGTAGTGGTTAGTTATTGTTTGAGCTTCTTTGCTTCTGCTGTCACCGTTACGGACAGCCACGGTGAATTCTCAATTCATTCGACGCCACAAAGAATCGTGGCGCTTGAGTTCTCGTTCGTTGATGCGCTGGTGGCTGTTGATGTAAGCCCAGTGGGTATTGCTGATGATAACGATCCAAGCCGATTACTTCCTGCCGTAAGCGAGAAGCTGGGTGAATGGAAATCGGTTGGCACGCGTTCTCAGCCTAGTTTGGAAGTGATTGCATCCCTCAAACCCGATCTGATTATTGCTGATGTTGATCGCCACTCAGCGGTGTATAACGACCTAATGAAAATTGCGCCGACACTTCTGCTTCCTTCGCGCCGCGAGACCTATCAAGACAACCTAAAATCCGCGGCGATTATCGGTAAAGTGATAGGTAAAGAAGCTGAGATGACACAACGTTTGCAGCAGCATACACAATTGATGCAGGGCTATGCAAAGCAGTTACACGGACTTGAGCATCAAACGGTACAGTTTGGTGTTGCACGCGAAAATGATTTCTTTGCACACTCATCGGAGTCTTACGCTGGTGGTGTGATTCAAGCGCTAGGGTTGAGTTCTCCAAAAGGGTTAAAGAATGAAAATGCTTCTCGCCAAATCAGCCTTGAACAGTTGCTGGCACTTAACCCAAATTATCTGATTGTTGGTGATTACACTCAAAACAGCATCGTAAAACAGTGGCAGAAGCAGCCTTTGTGGAATGTGCTTAATGCTGTAAAAGCCAAACAAGTCTTCCATGTTGATGGAAATATGTGGGCGCGTTGCCGAGGCATTCTCGCTGCGGAATACATGGCAGCAGACTTGTTAAAGCTGGCTAAGTCTTAATGTATTTGGACATCAAAACGGTGAACGTAGTTACAGCTCTTATTGTTAGCCTGTTACTGGTCACTTGGTTAGGTCTGTTTAGTTACTCTGCCGTGCCTGTGTCAGCATTGGATGCGATTGTTGGTATTTGGTCTCCAAGTTCTGATGTGATTGCTCATGTCATCGTGCAGGACATTCGGCTCCCTCGTGTACTTGAAGCTGCTCTAGTTGGAGCGAGTCTTTCCTGTGCTGGTGCGTTAATGCAAGGTTTAACCCGTAATCCGTTAGCATCGCCAAGCGTATTTGGTGTCAATGCTGGTGCCGCGTTAGGAATCGCATTAGCGACGACGGTCTTCTCTTCTAACATTATTTCAAGCCCGATCGCCGCGATGATTGGCGGCTTTGCCGCTTGGGTTCTTGTTATGGTTTTGGGAGGCGCTTGGAAAATGGGTGCGGAGCGAGGGCAACTTGTTCTCGCTGGTATCGCGATCTCTGCGTTATGTGGTGCTTTAACCAAAGCCAGTGTGATTCTAGTTGAGGAACAAGCAGCTAGTGTGATGGTGTGGCTTGCAGGATCATTCGCACATGTTAGTTGGGATACTTGGGCATGGAGCTGGCCGAGCTTATTCGCCGCACTGATATTGAGTTTGCTGCTAGCTCCGAAAGTGAATTTGCTGGCAATGGGTGATGATCGGGTAAAAAGCCTCGGCGTAAACCTGAACTTGCTCAGAGCTGCGATTGCGTTGGCGGTTTTGGTACTAGTGGGCGTAAGCGTGAGCAGTGTCGGAGCCATAGCTTTTGTTGGTCTTATTGTGCCGCACATTGGCCGTCTGTTAGTGGGATATGATTACCGTATATTGCTACCTGTATCCATGTTACTTGGTGCCGTGTTAACCATTGGCGCAGACATTCTTAGCCGCGCTGTGGTATTTCCAACCGAAACGCCAGCTGGAGCCGTATTAGCAATCATCGGTGCGCCGTGTTTCTTGTATTTAGTTAGGCAAAAACGATGACTTCAGTTTTACGTACACAAATCATTCTGCTCGTGTTTGTTGTCATCGCCATTGTGTCGAACTTAAGTTTTGGGGCGGTAAATTTAACTTCCCAACAGGTATGGCAAGGTTTGTTTTCTGGCAGTGAACACTACTTCACCATTCATGAGTATCGTTTTCCGCGAGTTTTAATTGCTGTATTGGTCGGCGCAATGTTGGCAAGTTCAGGGGTGCTCATTCAAGGGGTGATTCGTAACCCACTTGCTTCACCGGACATCTTGGGGGTAAGCCATGGGGCAGGATTGGGCGCAGTGGTAGTTATGACACTGTTTCCAGCTATTTCTGTTTACTGGCTTCCTTTAGCTGCGCTAATTGGCGGAATAACTTCGGCACTCTTACTTGCGTTAGTGTGCGGCGGAAATGCGGCTCCGGTTCGTTTAGCCATTACTGGCGTAGCACTGGCGGCTTTATACAGCAGTGGTATCGATTTCCTTATCCTCACTCAGCCATTAGAAATCAACAATGCGCTGCTCTGGCTGACAGGCAGTTTATGGGGAAGAAGCTGGACTCAGTTAGCCATGCTATTACCGTGGTTAGTTTTGATACCTGCGGTTTTTTGGCTTAGTCAGGCGTTAAACTTGCTTACATTGGGCGATGAAAGGGCCTGTAACTTGGGTATCTCGGTGCCTTGGGTGAGGGGGCTCGCTTTGTTTGTGGCTGTCATTTGGACTTCAGCTTCAGTCGCTGTTTGTGGGCCAATTAGTTTCCTCGGTTTAGTGGCTCCTCATTTAGCACGTCAGTTAGTGGGTGGGCGTCATCAGGCTTTATTACCCACATCAATGCTGGTTGGGGCTTTTCTACTGCTGGTTGCTGACTTGGTTGCTCGTGTCATTGACCCGCCAATTGAACTTCCAGCGGGTATTATGACTGCGATTATTGGCGCACCCTATTTCTTGTATCTATTGTTCAAAATGAGATAGCTCATGGGTTTAACTACTGAAAATTTAATTGTCGGTTATGGCGACACACCCATTGTTAAAGGTGTCAATGTCACCGTACCTGAAGGAAAAATTACCGCTCTTTTAGGGCCAAATGGTTGCGGAAAATCGACCTTATTGAAGGCGCTATCTCGAATTTTGAAAGTACAAAGCGGCGCAGTTTTGTGGCAGGGAGAAAGGATTGAGCAGATACCTTCACGTCAGCTTGCACAGCAATTGGCTCTGTTGCCTCAATCGCAAGAACCACCCGAAGGTGTCACTGTCCGAGACGCGGTTTCTTATGGTCGCAGCCCTTATACTGGTTTCTGGGGGCAGCTATCTGCTCAGGATAAATTGATTGTTGAGCAGTCTATGGAGGCGACGGGCATAGCATGTTTTGCGGACAGACCCGTTACGGATCTTTCCGGAGGGCAAAGGCAGAGAGTTTGGTTGGCAATGACTTTAGCGCAGGATACAGACTATATCTTGCTCGATGAGCCAACCACCTATCTTGATATGAACCATCAGATCGAGTTAATGAAGTTGCTTCGTACACTTAATCAACAAGGGAAAACTATTGTGACGGTGTTGCACGATATTAATCAGGCTTGCCGTTATTGCGATCACTTGATTGTTATGCAGGATGGAAAAGTGATGAGTGAAGGTGCACCCGAGATTGTGCTGACATCTGAACTGCTTGCAAAAGTATTTGAACTGGATGCGCAAATTCATCCATGTCCGATTACTCAAACTCCAATGTGTATCGTCCGTTAACTCTTTGTTTTAGAACCTCATTATTCGCTTTCCCTGCAAGCAAAGCGAAGCTTCTCAGCCTCTTCGTTTTCACTTCCTTCTTTGGTTATCCTCCCCTTGTTATTTGCCAAAGTATGATGATTTTTTCATCAGTTACGTGTGTTATGAGCACATAACAACAAAACGATAACAGAGCCAATAACGGAAAGAGAAGATGATGAACCTGAGACAACAACTGCAAAAAGCGTTTGATGAGAGTGGAGAAAACTTGGTGGTTGGTAGTGAACAGCTCTGCCCTATAGAGCCTTCCGTCCTAGCTGAGTTCACTGAAGACTCACCTCTGGTTGTCAGCATTATTCGCTCAGGGCTGACCGCAGAAGTTTTCCACCTAAGAATCAATGGTAAAGACTACAACCTGAAAAAGCGCCGCACAGTGGCAAAAGTAGCTAACTTAGACGGTCAGTATTCTTTTCTCAATGAAGTTCAGCGACGGAATGACCTACAAAAACTCAAGCAGCAATCAGAAACTGCTCAAAGACTTAGCCATATAGTGCCAACGATCTACGCTAACTACCGTCTGGGAATTATTTTGTCGCCGTGGATTGAAGGGAACCATATTCAGCAACTCACGCCTGATTTGATTCAACAGTTATTCACCACACTGCAGGCGTGTGAAGAACACGGTTTGATGGAATGGGATCTATGCAGCGGCAACTTGCTGGTGGATCATCATCAACAGCTTTGGCTGTTCGACTTCGGCTATATGTACTCGTTTGATCCGATAACCGACTTCAACAGCAACGGAACTGCCGATCCTTTATTTCATATGGTTGAACGTTTCGAAACGCGCTTCTTTTTTGGCTGGCTGCTGAAAAAGAAGAGCTCTTTGGCTGAGCAACTGGATCTGTATCGGACGCTGAAACAAATTGCTGTGGAGGTTTATCAGCAAAAAATTACGTGGCTTAAAGCGCAACAAGCAAAAGTTATGGTGATCAATCACTTTGAAAGTCTTATTGAATCTTGGCAGAGAGCGTTAGCCAGTGATGATGAACTTTTACATCTGTTTCAACTAGAGTCTTTCCGTTCCCATGTGCTTGATATTGATGATGACATCGACGGCCAATCCTGTACCGAATTAACTTTAAAACGCATATCTCTGGTGCTTGATGTTCTGGCGAGCGACTTTGATTATTTGAATAAAAGCGGTGGTTTGTTTTATGGCAACAAAGGCAAATCACAACAAGCGATCATTGAGCAATATGAGCAGAAACGAGAGTTGGCAGAGGAATATCAGTTGCGATAGCGGAAGGATAGAAAGAGCATTGAATTTTTGCCGAGAGTTGCTAGTCAATCGCTAACACTTGCGGCGAGCAATGACGAAAAAATTAAGCCTCCAAATTCCATAGGAGGAACTGGAGGCTTAAGAAACTCAATCTGCGTGCAGTTGGGTTGAAATCTTATTTAGTATAAGACTGAGCGATGTTGTCGATACGCTCATTTGCGCGTGCAGCTTCTTCTTGTGCTGCCATTGCAGAATCAGATGCTGCATTCACTTTTGAAGCTAGAGCAGAGTGCTCGCTCTTAAGTGCTGCAACTTCGTCGTTAAGCTGGCTAACTTGGCTGTTTAGCTCGTCCAATTTTGCTGTTGTTGCTTCGTCAGGACCTGATGCACAACCTGCTAGTAATAGTACAGATGACGCTGCTGCCGCGATTAACATCTTGTTCATATGAACTCCTTGATTTTATGTAAATATCAAAACGTCCTATACATTCTTTTCCATATAGTGACGAGTTATAGTGTAGACACTATTTTACGCTTCGCCTAATCAGTAAAAGTCAAAATAACCCAAAATAATGTCAATGAATCAAATGATTGTGTGAATTCTTACTGATAAGAATTACTTTAGCACCAAATTTGACTGTAGTGCATATACTATTTAAGTGTTATGAAGAGAATATTTTCTGTGATCTCTATCTATTAGCGCACTATTCGCGGTATCATACTGCGCTTTGATTTTGACCATTTAGCCACACGTGTTCGGCTACCCCACTGATTTGGAGAATCCTTTGCAGTTTAAAGATTTAGGCTTAGACAATCGCTTATTGAAAAACTTAGCACACTACGATTTCAAACAAGCGACCGAAATCCAGAAGATCGCTATTCCTGTTGCTATTGCAGGAAAAGATGTATTGGCGTCTTCGAAAACTGGTTCCGGTAAAACATTAGCCTTCTTACTTCCTACTCTGCATAAAGCTTTAAAAACAAAGGCTTTTTCAGCAAAAGATCCGCGCGCAGTGATTTTATTGCCAACGCGCGAATTGGCGAAGCAAGTGTATGGTGAATTACGCGTTATGTTGGGTGGTTTGAGCTACACAGGTACGCTTATCACTGGTGGTGAGAACTTTAACGACCAAGTGAAAGCGCTGAGCCGTTACCCTCGTTTTATCGTTGCGACTCCCGGCCGTCTTGCGGATCACCTTGAACACCGTTCGTTGTTTTTAGATGGTGTGGATACTCTGATTCTTGATGAAGCAGACCGCATGTTGGATCTGGGTTTCGCCCCTCAACTACGTCACATTCATAAAGCGGCGAAACATCGTCGTCGTCAGACGCTGATGTTCTCTGCAACATTGGATCACGCTGAAGTCAACGATATCGCAGCTGAGATGTTAAATGACCCGCGTCGTATTTCAGTGGGTGTCTCAAACGAGCAGCACAAAGACATTCGTCAACGCTTCTACCTGTGTGATCACCTAGACCACAAAGAAGCGTTACTAGACCGAGTTCTGCACGACGCAGAATATCGTCAGGTTATTATCTTCACGGCAACGCGCGCAGATACCGAACGTTTAACCGATAAGCTTAATGAGATGAAGCTGAAAGCGGTGGCGCTAAGTGGAAGTTTGAACCAAGCGCAACGTAATACCATTATGAGTCAGTTTGAGCGTGCAGTGTTTAAGATTCTGGTGACCACTGATGTTGCATCTCGCGGTCTGGATATTGCCAATGTGACTCACGTTATCAACTTTGATATGCCAAAACACACCGAAGAATACGTTCACCGTGTGGGTCGTACAGGTCGTGCTGGCAACAAAGGGGATGCGGTCTCTTTCGTTGGTCCTAAAGACTGGGATAGCTTCAAACGCGTAGAAGCGTTTTTGCAGCAAGATATTCAATTTGAAGAGTTGGAAGGGTTAACTGGCAAGTTTAAGGGCCTTAAACCTAGACAGCCAGTGCGCAAAGTAAGTGACCAAGCAAACAAGAATGTGAAGTCGCAAGCGAAGAAGGTAGCGAAGAAACCTGTTAAACGCGATAAGAGCTTCTATAAAAACGTCGCTGTGGGTGACAATGTCTTCATTCCGAAGAAGAAAGTTGCCCCTAAAGTAGATGAAGAATAATCCGAAAGATTATCTGCTAGATAAAACAATGCCGCTTAAACAGCGGCATTTTTGTCTGTGTCATATGGTGCCGTTACTACTTTCTATACCTACAAAATCTGCACCTAATAGATTGCGTTTAAATCTGGTGAGATAAAAAACTCCTATTCTTAATTTTCCTTAAGCTTTCCTTAAGTTTACTTATTTAAGCTCTCTCTATAGCTAGCAGAGAGGGCTTCTTGTATGGCAGATTTCTTTCCATCTCACCCATTTAAGCTTGAGATTATCGACCGCATTCATCCGCAACGTAGTGAGATTGAAAACTACATTGCCCAGCGTTATTCCTTAGCATTTGATGCACATTTAAGTTCCTTTATGCCCACATTTATGGCTTTGATGGAGGGTGAGGAAATTCGTTCGCTATGCGGTTTCCGTGTCGCCAGCAACGAATCACTATTTCTTGAACAGTATCTAGATGAACCGGCAGATCAGCTTTTGAACAAAGTTTTTCATCGCTCTTTATCTGATCAATCCGTCAATCATCCAGCAGAAAACAGTACTCAACCGCGTATCGAGCGCAGCAAGCTTATCGAATTCGGACAACTTGCTTCATTTTCGAAAGGCTTTTCTACGCTTCATTTTCTGCTAATGACGCAAAAGCTGGTGGAGAGTGGTTATGAATGGTGCATTTTTACCGCCACTGATCCGCTGTACGCCATGATGTCGCGACTCGGTTTGGAAACCACAGTGTTAGCTGAGGCTGACCCTTCAAGAATTCCCGATGCGACCTACACATGGGGCAACTACTACCAACATCAACCGCGTATTGTTGCGGGTAACCTGAAACAGGGGCTCGCGCATCTTGAGGCTTTGTTTGCTGAAAAGGTGTGTCGTGCGCGTGGAGGTGCACTGTGAATATGATTATTGAATCTCTCATCCGACACTCCATTGATACGCCAAACAAAATTGCATTTATTGGCGCTGATGAAGAGATTTCTTATCAAAACTTACTTATCAGAGTGCGTGATGTCGCTGAGTATTTGGTTGAGTATTCACCCAAGTGTATCGCTTTGCGTGCCGAAAATAGCCTCGACTGGGTTATCGCCGATCTTGCTGCGCTGTATGCCGAAATTCCTAATGTTCCTGTCCCGCTATTTTTTACGCCTGAACAAGTCGACCATATCTTGGCTGAGTCTGGCGCGGATTTATTGGTTGGCGATTGGGATGCCTGGGTGGAGAACACTGCCGATAATGCACATTCGCTTGATGCAATAATGGTGGGGCACGCTGGAAATCTGAGTATCTGGAAACGTTCAGTTAAGGACGTAAAACCGCTGCTATCACATACCGGAAAAATCACTTTTACCTCTGGTTCTACTGGTCACCCGAAAGGTGTCTGTTTGAGCCAGAATCAACTGTCAAAGGTCAGTCGTGCACTGGCTGATACCATTGCTACCGAAGTGAAATGTGAAAAACACTTGGTGCTTTTACCGCTATCTACGCTGCTGGAAAATATCACTGGTATCTATGTCCCAATCATTATTGGGGCGACGTCTGTCGTGTTGAACGGTGAGGAAGTGGGGTTGAGTGGTTCCAGCAACTTCAATCCTTCTCAGTTTGCTTTGGCGCTGGCGAAGTATCTGCCTAACAGCTTAGTGCTCACTCCAGCTCTGTTAATGGCTTTGATAGAAGTCGTAAAAGCAATGCCGGTGTTAGCGAAAAATCTAGAGTTCGTTGCAGTGGGTGGTGCTCGCGTTTCACCACAGCTTTTAGAAATGGCGCACAGCTTAGGTATTCCTGCCTTTGAAGGATACGGTCTTTCTGAAAATGCATCGGTCGTCAGTCTTAATACTCCATCCGCGTATAAAGCTGGCACCAGTGGAAAACCACTGCCACATATCGATGTAAAAGTTTCCAATGACGGTGAAATTTACGTTTCTGGTTGCGTTGCGTTGGGGTATATCGGCCAACCTTTTGAACAGGGTTGGTATGCCACGGGCGACTTAGGACATCTCGATGAAGACGGTTTCCTTGTAATCGATGGCCGTAAAAAGAACCAAATCATTACTGCATTCGGTCGCAATATTTCACCCGAGTGGGTGGAATCTGAGGCTCAGGCATTTAGGGCGCTGTACGGAATGGTTCTGGTTGGTGACGGCGAAAAATCACTGAGTGCCATCCTAGAAAATCCAAATGTTGAACAAGTGACAGCGGCGCTAAAACAGCTCAATCAACGTCTGCCAGATTACGCTCGTATCCGGACGTTAATCACAGCTCAAGGACTGAATTCGATGGCGGGATTTTATACCAGCAATGGTCGCCCGATTCGCTCCAAGTTTGAACAGTGGATGCTGAGTAAAACCGATGAAGATGATGGGCGAATCATTACGCCAATTAACGAATGAACGAAAGTCGCCAAATATTTTTGAAGAGAAGAATTACGGAGTAACTACCATGACTGCATTTTTTGAAACCCTGAAAAAAGAAACCCAAGTGGCTCAACAACAGATGTTACAAGCGCCGATTTTCGCGGCTTGCGCCCGTGGTGAAATTGAACTGGATACTTACGTGAACTTTCTTACTCAGGCGTTCCACCATGTAAAACACACCGTACCTCTATTGATGGCATGTGGTGGCCGCTTACCTGAAAAGTACGAGTGGCTACGTCAGGCTATTGGTGAATATATCGAGGAAGAAAAAGGCCATCACGAATGGATCTTAAATGACATCAAGGCTTGTGGTGCGGATGCCGAAGCAGTGCGAGCGAACTCGGGTAATGGTCGAGTGGGTTCTGCGATTGAGCTGATGGTGGCGTATCTGTATCACCAAATCGACCGTGGCAACCCTATCGCTTTCTTCGGCATGGTGTGGGTATTAGAAGGCACCAGTGTGGGTGTCGGTGGTCAAGTCGCAGCTCTGGTCAAACAGACCCTAAACCTGCCAGACAACGCAATGAGCTACTTAACGTCACACAGCGTACTGGACCAAGAGCATATCCAATTGTTTGAGAACTTGATGAACCAAATCACTGATGAGAAAGATCAACAAGCGATTATTGATTCATCCAATATGGTGTTCCAGCTATACGGTCAAATGCTGCAAGAGCTGACTCCAGCTGCAATGCAAAATGCGGCTTAAGGAACAGTTATGGAATTGCAAGACAAACGTGTATTACTAACAGGTGCTTCTGGCGGCATT
This sequence comes from Vibrio sp. Hal054, assembly GCF_037162405.1. Lineage (NCBI taxonomy): Bacteria > Pseudomonadati > Pseudomonadota > Gammaproteobacteria > Vibrionales > Vibrionaceae > Vibrio > Vibrio sp. Hal054. Next base: position 1,217,235 of record NZ_JARLUT010000002.1, read on the forward strand.
GGCAAAGAGGTCGCGAAAGCGCTGGAAGCAAAAGGAGCAAAACTGCTTTTGGTTGCGCGTAATGGCAATAAGCTTGAAGCGCTGAAAAACAGCTTAGAGTTTCCCCATCATCATGAAGTTGTGGCGGCGGACTTGTCCACAGATGCAGGTTTCGAAAAGGTGAAACAAACCTGTTTGAACCTATCACAGAAAGGACAACGTATCGACGTATTGATTAATAATGCTGGCAGCAATCAGTTCAGCTTTCTTGCGCAGAGAAGCAGCCCATCGATTGAACTTGAGATGCGTCTGAACCTATTAGTGCCAATGTTGTTGAGTCAATCTGCGCTCTCTTGGATTAGTCGTCCGGGCATTATTCTGAATGTCGGGTCAACCTTTGGTTCCATCGGTTTTCCAGGCTATACCACTTATTGTGCGGCGAAGTCAGGGTTGCAGCGCTTTAGTGAGGCGTTGGACAGAGAGTTAGATGGTTCAGGCATTCGGGCGCTGTATCTTGCGCCACGAGCAACGGATACGACGTTAAACGACCGCTTTGTTAATCAAATGAACCAACAGCTAGGCAATAAGAGTGATTCGCCAGAAGTGGTCGCAGGGCATGTGGTCGACATCTTGGAAAAAGAGCAAGCGGCTCGTTGGATTGGCTGGCCGGAAAAACTGTTTGCTCGTATTAATCAGATCCTTCCAGGCGTTGTTTCTAAATCCATTCGCAAACAACAAGACATCATTCATCACTTTATTAACCAAGTCCATGGCAAGTAACTGAGGGACGAAATATGAAATTTTTACTATCAACTTTAGCTGCTACTATTTGTTTTGCTACTGCCACATCAGCTTTTGCTTCGGGAGCGGATCCGTTAGTCACGATTCAAAAAAAGTGGGCGGTCTGTCAGTATGATTCGAAAGATACGGATAATCAGGTTTACTGCTTAGAAAACTTAATCAAGCGCAACGAAGAAGCTTTGAAACAAGAACCAAACCGCCAAGAGTTGAAAGTATGGTTGGCAATCAACAAGTCGTCGCTTGCGGGGGCTGATGGAGGTTTAGGTGCTCTTTCGTTGGTGAAAGAAGCAAAAGCACTTTTAGAACAAGTGATTGATAAAGCGCCAGAAACGTTAAATGGTTCAGCGTTTACCAGTTTAGGCTCGTTATACTACAAGGTGCCGGGGTGGCCAATTGGATTCGGTGATGATGATATGGCTGAGAAAATGCTCCGTAAAGCATTAGAAATTAATCCGGATGGCATCGATCCAAACTATTTTTACGCGGACTTTTTAGCGCAGGACGGACGAAAAAAGAAGCCATCCAGTACCTAACCAAAGCACAGAAAGCGCCGCCACGTGCTGATCGACCTTTAGCCGATCAGGGGCGTAAGCAAGAAATAGCAAAATTATTAGGAGAACTTCAATAACCATGCGGTTACTTTTAGTTGAAGATGACACGTTACTCGGGCAATCCATGGTGACTTCACTCAGTCGCCATGGATATACCGTGGATTGGGTAGACAGAGGCGGTGGTGTTGAAGTTGCTATGAGAACCGAGCAATTCGCTGCCGTCATTTTGGATCTTACCTTGCCAGATATCGATGGGCTGGTTGTTTTGCGAAACCTGCGCCGAGCTGGCTATACCTTACCTGTGTTAATCCTTACTGCGCGTGATGATATTGAAGACAGAGTAAAAGGCTTAGATGGCGGAGCTGATGATTACTTAGTCAAGCCATTTGCCCTTGAAGAGTTGATGGCGCGGCTGCGGGTGCTCATTCGTCGTCAATCAGGATATTGTGATGAACGCATCGTTGTTGGACAACTTTCTCTCTCTTTAGCTGAACAAGCCGTTGATTATGATGGAAATAGGCTAAAGTTAACCAATAACGAATTCAAATTGCTCACCGCATTAATGACTCATGCGGGGAGAGTGCTCAGTAAAGACCAGCTACAACAGTCGTTGCACGGTTGGGATGAAGGGGCGAGTGACAATGCCATCGAAGTGCATATTCACAATTTGCGTAAAAAAGTTCCAAATAACCTGATTAAGAATATCCGTGGCGTGGGGTACATCATTGAAAAATAACGTAGAAGAAACTTTTTCTATTAAAAAGCGATTGACGATATCAGTGATCGCGCTTTCATCAGTTTTAATTCTGATTTGTTTGTATTTCAGCTTCTCTTATTCAAAACATGAAATTGAAGAGGTGTACGACGCTCGCCTTGGTCAGTCAGCCAAGATGCTGCTATTGAGTATGCCGATTTCAGAACAACCTATGCAGTCAGGTCAAACGCGTGATTTATTTGATAACTGGATGAAACGCATTGCTCTGCAAGCAAAAGGGGATGACAACCCGACACCATTTGGCCACCCTTATGAGCAACATATTTTAGTTCAGTTTTATATCGCAAATGAGCTCATTTGGAGCTCGATTCCTGAAATAGACAACCTCGACCATGACCCTAAGTACGCAGGGTTTGGTTATATGGATATTGAGAATGAACCTTGGAGATATTTCCAACTTCCATTGCCTAAAGCGATGAATACTAAGCATGAGTACATCTTTGTCGCTGAGAAAGAGTCGATTCGTGATGAAATGATGTATGAATTGGCGTTGTCTGCTGCTTTACCACAATTTGTTTTAATTCCGAGTCTGGCACTGCTGATGGTGCTTTTGATTGATAAACATTTTAAGCCTATCTCTGAACTTAAGCGGGCGATTGCTCAGCGCAGTGCGAATAAGCTAGACAGCATTTATGTCGCAAACCCCACGCAGGAATTGTCTCCCCTAGTTGCAGCTCTTAATACTTTGTTGAATGAGTTGGATCAAGCTTGGCAAAGGGAAAAACGTTTTACCCGCATGGCAGCACATGAGTTGAAAACACCGCTGACCATACTGCGCCTGAATGCAGAAAACGCTTTGATGAGCCAAAACGAGCAACAACTGAAATCAGATTTAAGCAATATTCTGCAAGGCATCGACAGAACAGACCGCATGATTCAGCAACTTTTGACACTGGCTAAAGTGGAAAGCATCCATGAAATGAAGTTCTTGGTTACGGATCTTTCTAAGCTTTGTCAGTCAGTTATCGCAGAACGCGTACCGCTTGCTCTTAAGCGTCAGCAAGAAGTCTCGTTTGAAGGTGATGGTATTCAAGTGTTAGGCGACGAAGCATTACTGAGAATGCTGCTAACAAACCTGCTCGATAACGCGATGCGCTATTCGGGGGATGGTTCTCAGATCAACATCAGACTGGAAGACAAAGAAGAGTCTGTGAACGTCTACGTCAGTGATACTGGGAAAAACATCACTACTGAAACGCGAGAGAAAATGTTCGATAACTTCTATCGAGCCAACACAGAAAAAGGCGACGGTGCAGGGCTTGGCATGTCGATTACCCGCGATATTGCCAGATTGCATCGAGGAAGCGTTGAGCTGCTTCCTCGCGCGGACAGCCGTAACACGTTTTTGGTTGTGCTACCTAAATAAATAGGTTGATGTTGCGGCCGTTAAGATTTAAGGCCGTAACATCGCATACCGCCATTGCTGGTCACTTCTGCGCGGCTACCTTGATGCCATGCTCCATCTTCACTGTTCCAAAATGCAAGATGATACTGTTCGCCATCATCATGCCAGAACCCGATAGGTTGATTGGGAAAACTATTTCTGCAAATTAATTCACCTTCAGCAAGAGAGACAGGCTTTCCGCTTTGGTCAATGACATCGATATCTAAGCCCAAAGCCACACCTTGGCATTCTCCGTTGTAGACAGGTGAGATAGGGTTGCCAATCACAAAGCTGCCAAGAATATCTGAGTCTGCGGACATAACTGACAAGTGCAAATCGGGTTTGACTTGGTCGTATATATAATCAAATTGTTTGGCTTTGAGCATTTGCCCCGTTGAACAGAGTGTCTTGAGAGAAGTTAAAGCGTAAAAATTGCCGGGTGAAAACTCTTTTTGCTCAAGAGCCTGTAAATAATCTGCCGGAGTCGCAAACAGAGTCACTTCCGCTTCCTGAATGAACTCCCATAATGCACTTGGTTGAGGATAGAGCGGATAGCCATCATAAATGACTAAGGTTGCCCCGCTTGCTAGTGCAGAAACATGCCAGTTCCACATCATCGAGTCACATTCTGTATTGATCAGGACGCGATCATCGGGCTGTATATCGCACTGAAGCTGATGCTCTTTTAAGTGATTAAGTACGGTTCCCCCAACACTGTGAGCGGTGCATCTAGGTGGAGCATTATCTATTTCTGAAAACAGCACAAACAGAGGGTCGTTAAAACCAATACGCTCGTAAGTTAAACCGCGAGGAAGATAGCTGGAAAGCAGTGATTGCCAGTCGGAAAACGTATCATTGAAATTCACGCTGTATTCGCGTTGCTGCAAATATTCTATCTGGCAGGTATTTTCTATACTTTCAATCGCTTGAACAATTTTAGAATTACTTTCTTCCATCAGATGATTGCTGCCGTTAAAGCTATAACCATTACAGCAGAACAAAATTTTGGGTTGAATTTGCTCAAAGCGAGCTATGGTGTCATCAATATCATCTGAAGGGGAAGTTGATGCCCAGATAGCTCCCAAGCTTGTGGTCGCCAGCATCGCTACAACGGTTTCAGGCATATGGGGCAAGCAAGCCGCAACCACATCACCTTTTATCACCCCATTCTGTATCAGCCATTGCTGAACAATCGATACCTGATCACAGAGCTGCTGCCATGTCAGTTTTTTGCTTTGTCCGTTCTCGTTTTTAAACCAGATAGCAACGCCTTCAGGTTTTTGGAAAGCGTAGGAAAGTAGGTTCTCTGCGTAATTGAGTTGCGCCTGAGGAAACCAAATCGTATCACGAGCAGGGAGGAATTTTTGCCAACGAGCGATGCCTTCACCGTAGATACAGTTACCGCAGAATCCAATCACATCACAGAATTGCCAGATCTCCAGCCAGAACTTTTTCTTATCCGCTACTGACCATTGGTGGAGCTGCTGATAGGTTTCAACCGCTTCACCCTGCATATTAATGTGTTGAATAAACTGCTGAAGATTCGATGCTTGAACTCGCTCTTCGCTGGGTATCCACAATGGGTTTTCGTTAGACATAACTCGCTCAGCCATTCAATTTACTCTGAATAGAGTTTTGACGCAGATCTAGACAAAGTCAAACAACAGCTCACTGATATTTAAGAAAAAAAGAGAATAACTATCGTGATGATTTGGCTTGAGTTGGCTAAGGAATAAAGTTGTTGGCGGATTTTAGTAGGAGACAGGTAAAAAAATAGCCAACTGTAACTAATACAATTGGCTGATATAACATGTGAACAAAATGTATTCACTAACAACGTCAGTTGGCTAGGTGACCCTCGGCTTAATAAGGGTCAACTAATATAAAGCATATTGCATGCCAACTTTTTTAGTGTGATTTTTGGTTATTAATTAATCTATATTGGCGATTTGTAAACGTTTCGTGGAAAAACTTTGCATAATGCAAATGCATAATGCAAAAGTTTGGTCAATTTGCTAGTGATAATCTTAATATTAAAACGCCATTTCATTAAAACCTTGTTAATTTAATTATAGTTAGAATACTAATTAATATTTATATGTCTTATAAATTTAATTAATCTCAATAACTCCTTTAAAAACAATATTATATGTTTATTTCTCCATCTCCTTTCAATATTTAGGGTTGAAATAATCTTTAGTCTTGTTAGTTTATATAAGGAATTTGTTTAGAGTTCTAAATGATTATGTGGCGAACAATGATTACAGCAGCACCTTGGGTCGCATACCCAGAAATTATGCAAAATCTTCAGGAAGATTGGGTTTTTAGAGTACCTACCGCAAGTGATGGCGCAAAAATACATGAGCTTATCTCTCAGTGTGCGCCGCTTGATGAAAACTCAGCTTATTGCAACTTTCTGCAATCAACGCACTTTCAAAGTACTTGTGTTGTCGCTGAGTGTGACGGTGAGATCGTTGGTTTCGTTTCAGCCTATCGCAAGCCGGATAACCCTAGTGAGTTATTCATTTGGCAAGTCGCTGTGCATGAAAGTGCGCGCGGTAAAGGTCTTGCTTTCCATATGCTGAAAGAGATTCTGACCAGAGATGATCTGCAAGACATCCAAGTATTGGAAACCACGATTACTAAAGACAACCTCGGGTCATGGAGCCTGTTTAAGAAATTAGACAGAGTGCATGGAGAGCGTGGTGAAGTATCCACTTTTCTCGATGAAACCCGTCATTTTGAAGGTAAACACGATACGGAATATTTGTATCGAATTCCTCTAAAGCAGCAGTAGCCAAAGGCTATCACTGTTATTCATTCAAGAATCAATAAAGAAGGTTAAAACGCTACGTTATGGATATCTTTAAGAAAAAAGAATCAAACGTTCAATCTTACGCAAAAAATTTCCCCGTTGTTTTCTCTACTGCTAAGGGTAGTTGGCTCTACACCAAAGATGGTGACGCTTACCTTGATTTCTTAGCGGGTGCCGGTTCACTGAACTATGGGCACAACAACGCCATTTTTAAGATGGCACTGCTTGAGTACATCGATAAAGATGGTATTACGCATGGTTTAGACATGCACTCAGAAGCGAAAGCTGAATTCTTAAGTGCATTGCAAACTTATATTTTTGAGCCTCGCTCTTTGAACTACAAAGTACAGTTTACTGGCCCTACAGGTACCAATGCCGTAGAAGCAGCCATGAAGCTTGCGCGTAAAGTGACGGGGCGTAGCAATATTATTGCGTTCACCAATGGCTTCCACGGTTGTTCGTATGGCGCACTTGCCGCAACAGGTAACCAACACCATCGTGGTGGCGCTGGCATGGGGCTATCGGGTGTGACTCGTCTACCTTATGAAGGTTATGCGGATATCGATGGCTTGGCCTTGTTCGAAACCATGTTGTGTGACAACTCATCTGGCTTAGATAAACCTGCGGCTGTTCTGGTTGAAACGGTTCAGGGTGAAGGTGGCTTGAACGCTGCGTCAAATGAGTGGTTACAACGTTTGGCGAAGATTTGTAAAGCACACGATGTGCTGTTGATCGTCGATGACATTCAGGCGGGTTGTGGTCGTACAGGCACGTTCTTTAGTTTTGAGCCTTCGGGCATCCAGCCAGATATTGTTACTTTATCGAAATCTATCGGTGGTTACGGTTTACCTATGGCGGTTGTGCTGTTTAAACCAGAACTAGACCAATGGAAACCGGGCGAACACAACGGCACATTCCGTGGTAATAACCATGCGTTTGTCACCGCTGCAAAAGCGTTAGAAACCTATTGGGCAGATGATGAATTTTCACAGCACATTCAGCAACGTGCTGAGCAGGTAACGCAAGCTATTCAAAAAGCGCTTCGTATGTATCCGACACTGTTTACCCGCTTGAAAGGTCGCGGTCTGATGCAAGGTATTGAGTGTCAGAGCGGTGAGATTTCAGACAAGATTGCCCGCGAATGTTTCCGCTTAGGTATGGTGATTGAAACCGCAGGTCCGGATGATGAAGTAGTGAAATTCTTCTGTCCTCTGACTATCAGTGAGTCTGAGCTTGAGCAAGGTTTAACTATTTTTGCTCAATCGGTTGAAAACATCGCATCTCAATACATTAAAAAAGCGTCATAAGGAAAAGTCATGATTGTAAGAACACTAGATGAATGTCGTCAGAGTGAACGTCGAGTCGTTGCGGAAACTTGGGAAAGTGTACGCATGCTGCTGAAAGATGATCAGATGGGCTTTTCGTTCCACATCACCAACATTTACAAGGGCACTGAAACCCATATTCACTACAAGAATCACCTTGAGTCTGTGTACTGCATGTCGGGTGAAGGTGAAATTGAAGTAGTCGGTGGCGAAACTTATCCGATCAAGCCAGGTACCTTATACATTCTCGATAAGCATGATGAACACTTCTTACGTGCTTATGAAGGCGCAGATATGGTGATGGCATGTGTGTTTAATCCGCCGTTAACTGGTGCGGAAACCCATGACAAAGACGGTGTTTACCCGATTGTTGAATAACGGAACGCACCTATTCTCCTTCCTCAATGCAGGAAGGAGAGAACTCGCAAAATAAGAAGTGACTTTTAACCCAACGAGAAGAGGAGACATCATGTATTACACCGTAGAGAAAATCGGTGGTACTTCTATGTCTGCGTTTGACGCAGTTCTTGATAATATTCTGCTAAAACCGAGCAATCCATACGGTCGAGTATTTGTTGTATCGGCTTATTCAGGGATGACTGACGCTTTACTGGAGTGCAAACGCACAGGTAAGTCAGGTATCTACAAAATGATCGCCAAACGAGACGACGCTTGGCGCGAGGCAATATACGAACTTGAGCAACGTATGTTGATGATCAATGAGAACTTGTTCGCCGACCCTATGAGTCGATTGCGCGCAGATAAGTTCATCCGCTCTCGAATTTCTGAAGCAGTAAACTGCATCAATAATATTTTGGAAACCTGCCAGTATGGTCAGTTTTCGTTGCGTCATTATTTGCCACAGGTAAGAGAGTTTCTTTCCTCGATTGGTGAGGCGCACAGTGCTTATAACACGGCGTTAAAGCTCAAAACATTAGGCGTGAATGCACGTTTTGTGGATTTGTCGGGTTGGAGCAACGGTGCTCAGGGATCGCTTGATGAGGTTATTCAGAAAGCGTTTGAAGAGATCGATGTGGAAACCGAGCTACCGATTGTGACTGGTTATGCTTACTGTGATGAAGGCTTAATGAAAACTTATGATCGCGGTTATAGCGAAATGACCTTCAGCCGTATTGCTGCACTAACAAATGCAGACCAAGCGATCATTCATAAAGAGTATCACCTAAGTTCAGCAGACCCTCGTGTGGTAGGTCCGGATAAAGTGCGCCCTATGGGGCTGACCAATTACGATGTTGCTGATCAGTTGGCTAACTTGGGAATGGAAGCCATTCACCCTAACGCCGCAGCGGGTCTTCGTAAGCAAGGTATTGAGCTGCGAGTTAAAAATACTTTCGAACCGGAACACGGTGGCACACTGATATCTAATGTTCATCAGCCTGAAGATAACAAGGTTGAGATCATTGCGGGTCGAAATAAAGTGTTTGCCCTGCACATGTTTGATCAAAGCATGGTCGGAAAAGTGGATAATGTAAGTTATGAGCTAATGGAAATCATCGCTGAAGCCAAAGTGCATTTGGTTGGAAAGGAGATGAACGCCAACTCAATGACTTATTTCCTCAGCGGCAGTTCTGAGAACCTCAATGAGGTGCTTTATAAGGCTGAAAAACGTTATCCGAACGCATCGATTTCTGGAAAAATGGTGGCACTGATCTCTGCAATTGGCGCATCAATCAATACCAATGCGGCATTGAGTTTAGGTATGCAGGCATTAGATAAAGCCGACGTGACACCTATGGCAGCGTATTCATCTATGCGTAACGTTAACGTGCAATTCGTGGTCGAAGATAGCGACTACAACAGTGCCATTTGTGCCTTGCACCAGAAGTTAATCGCTCAGAAAGAAGAGTCAAAAGAAAAGTCGAAACCTTCGGTAAAAGCGGCCTAACGTGTTTATATAACTAACTTGTTTAGGTAAAAAGACGTGCCAGTTTAAAAAGGCGTTGAGTGGTCACACTTAACGCCTTTTTAAACGCTTGCTATTGAGGCCGTTATTCGCTCTGGTACAGTTCCAGTGGTAGGCCGTCAGGGTCAGCGAAGAAGGTATACTGCTTGCCCGTAAACTCATCTACTCTTATCGGTTCAACTTCAACTCCTTGCTGTTCAAGCTTGTTTTTGGCGGCAGAGACATCATTAACACAGAAGGCAAGATGGCGTAAGCCTTGCGCTTCCGGATAGCTTGGCCTTTTTGGCGCCTCAGGAAATGAGAACAACTCGATTTGTGAACCATCTGGCAACGCTAAATCTAGCTTGTAAGAATCGCGCGCTTGCCGGTAATTTTCAGCAATGACTTCTAGTCCGAGAACATCCACATAGAAGGCTTTTGAGCGTGGATAGTCAGAGCAAATAATCGCAGCGTGATGAATTCGTTTTAACATGATGTCCTCGTAACGTTTCAGCGGTTGAGCTTTGGACGCAAATGTTCAAGTGCGTAATCAATAAAGACTCTCAATCGAGCAGGCATGTATTTGGTTTGCGCATACTGCATTGCAATCGCGCCATGGTAGTTACTCTTAATCGTCCACTCTTGTAACAGTTGCACCACTTCTCCGTTGGCAATCGCATCTTGAACCACAAAGTCATGGAAAATCCCGATACCCAAACCATTTTTTGCCCCGTTTAAACGGATCTGAGATTGGTTAACCGCGAAACGACCGGTTACCGCTACAGTGTGGAACTCATCGTCTTTAAGAAAGCTCCAGATATGGTCATGCTCGGTTTCTGCAAGATAAAGGCAATCGTGCTGCGAAAGATCCGTAGGATGCTTAGGTACACCTCTCTGTTTGAGGTAATCAGGGCTGGCACACAACACCAAGTTGGTTTTCGCCAATTCTTTGAGTACCAAGTTTTCGTCCGGTTTATCGGTCAGTTTGAATGCTACATCGACATTGTGTTTGAACAGATCGATTTCACCATCTGCGGCGCGAAGTCTGAGTTTGATCTCTGGATACTGTTTCAGAAACGGCACAACCAGTGGTTGCAACACGGAGTTAAGGAACGCCTCGGGTGCGGCAATGGTAAGAGTGCCTGCTGCCTCGGTATGATCCGAGTTTGAAAGCTCTACCGCTTGCTGCGCAGCATTCATCATCACCAAACATTGGTCATAAATTTTTTGACCTGCCTGAGTAATGATCAGTTTCCTTGTGGTGCGTTCAAACAGCTTCACCGACAAAGCTTGTTCTAAACGAGTAATAAGTTTACTTAACGCGGACGGAGTAACGCCTAACTTGTGAGCCGCAGCGGTAAAACTGCCTTCATTTACAATTAAGATAAATGTCGCTAAATCAGGAAGTAAGGTAATAAGCTTTGGGTTTAGCATGGTGTTTAGGCGTTCAATGATCGTACAAGTGCAGTGATGATGCGAACTGTATCATAAGAATCACAAGATCTGTTCGGCTAATTCTAACTTATGAGAAGTAGAAATCGTCTATCTTTACAAAATGTTGTGCTAGGGAAAGCTGGAATGAAGAAAACTGAAAAGCGGTGGTATTCGAGATTTGTAATGCCACTACATATCCATTTGTCTGTGATGTTTGTCACTGTGGTTGCGGGCTCATGCCTACTGCAAATCTGGGCTTCTTCCAAAAGTATCGACAACATTATTTTTGAAGCCAATCAAACCCTGTTTGAACAAATAGCCACCACCACGAAAGGCGATTTTGAAAAGGTTTTCCAGCCAGCGATGGATGCTATCAGTACCTTAGAGCTCACGCCTCTTAATGATCCAGCTCGTGAAGATGACCGAATTCCCTATCTCGCCATTTTGCAAAAATTGTTACATACCCAGCCCGGCGTCAATGCTTATTTCATTGGTTATAACAATGGGGATGTATTGGCAGCGTTCAAAAACACTCAGTCGAGTTGGATGACAGACATTCCAGTGCCTAAGAATGCGGAGTTGTTTGGTGTGATGTCTTCGTATGAAAAAGGTTATGCGACACTGTTCTTTTTTAGTGTTGACGGTAATGTCATTGGTTCGCAGATTATCTCGAATAGCAGCTTAGATGCTCGTAAGGAAACTTGGTACCAAGCGGCGCAAAAAAATGAGATGAGTCTGGCGAGGCCGAGATTTTTTAAAGTTCAACAGCAAATTGGCGTGACGGTGCAAAAGCGATCAGAAACAGGAACGGTTATTGCGGCTGAGATATTGCTATCCAGCGTTTCAAATGTGCTGGCAGGCAGCGCACAAGATCACCCTTCGACAAGACTGTTGTTTGAAAAAAATCAACGCTATATCTACGCCTTCAGTGAAGGCAGCAGCCACCGTCTGTCATTAAGTGAATTGGAGACCATTGACCAGTTACCTTTTCCAAATATCAGATCGTTTATTCTCGATGAAAGCAATGTCGCGAAAGGCTTAAAAACAGAAATGATTGATGATGAGAAGTGGTTTGGCGAAGTGTTTCCCGTTGCGAAAATTGGCGATAAAGATTTCTACTTACTGTTTGCCATAAAAGAAACAGAACTGTTAGATAAAGCCGCCGCCATAAGACATCATGCGATAGCAACCGCGTTTATTCTTGCTCTGCTCGTATTGCCAATTGTTTATATCATGGCGCAATTTATTAGCCGTCCCATTCGTTTAGCCACTCAAAATGCTCAAGACATCAGTCACTTCAAGTTTGATGCGCCAAACTATAAACCCAGCCGAATCCGAGAGATTGTTGATCTTAGTAAAGCGTTAAAAGGGATGAACATCACCATTCACAACTTTTTTGAACTGACCAGAACCATATCGAAACAGAAAGACTCTGTGAGAATTCAGTCGGTGATTAGTGAAGGTTTGGTCAAAGTAACCAAAGCTCAAGGTGCTTTCTTATCGATATGGGATGATAAGGAGGGGAGCTTAGAGGCTCATATCTATTGGGACAGTAAAACCAAAGATAAGAATGATGTCTCTCTTGCTTATTTGGATAGCAACGAAAAGGTTCTCAGCATTTACTCGCAAGTAAACGGTGAAGAGTATTTGATCTATGAAAACTCGCCTGAGTTTGCGAGAAAGCTTCGTCTGCCAGAAGAGATCTGGTGGCTCCTGGTGCCGCTTTATAACCGTGAGCAGGAATGCATTGGATGTTTGAACCTTGCTTATCTGAACGAGCACAAGCAAGCAATATTAGATGAAACACTTCCACTCACTTTGGTGCTAACTGGCTATACCTCGCTGGCGATTGAAACGAAAAAACACTTGAGAGAGCAAAAGGAACTTTTGGAAGCGTTCATTCGTGTCATTGCTGGTGCTATTGATACCAAGTCTCCCTACACGGGAAATCACTGTCAGCGGGTGCCGGTACTGACAGAACGTTTAGTCACGGCTGCGGCTGAATCGGATTTGCAGCCCTTTAAAGATTTTTCGCTCACAGCAGACGAGCAGGAAGCGTTGCACATCGCCTCATGGCTGCATGACTGCGGCAAAGTGACAACACCTGAGTATGTGGTGGATAAATCGACCAAATTGGAAACCATCTACAACCGCATCCATGAGATCAGAACCCGTTTTGAAGTGCTGAAAAGAGATGCACAAATTGACGCTTATCAGTCGGCATTTGGCACCTTACCAAACGAGCATCAAGCACCGCTGGATGAGAAATGGCGTCAGTTGGATGAAGATTTCGCGTTTATTGCACAAATGAATGAGGGTAATGAGTTTCTCAGCGAAGAGCACCAACAGCGCATTCATACAATCGCGGGTAAAACTTGGCAACGAACCTTGGATTCAAGATTGGGATTAGGGCTGGAAGAAGCGAAACGTTATCGTGATGAAGACAATGATCTGCCCGTTACCGAATCACTTTTGGCGGATAAGCCGTCACATCGTATTCCTTGGGAATCGAGCAAAATTCGAGATGCGCGCTTCCAGTTGCAGCCCAAGCAATACAAGAACGATCAGGGTGAGCTTTATAACCTTTGCATTCAACGTGGCACATTAAACGATGAAGAGCGCTTTATCATCAATGACCATATCATCGAAACCATGATGATGCTGGAATCATTGCCGTTTCCAAGCTCCATGAAAAACATCCCGCTGATTGCTGGTAGCCACCATGAAAAACTGGACGGTAAAGGTTATCCGCAAGGTATTGATGAAAGTGAAATCCCGCTTGCCGGGAAGGCGATGGCGATTGCCGATATCTTTGAAGCACTGACCAGCTCAGATCGACCTTATAAAAAAGCTAAGACCTTGTCAGAGTCGCTCAAAATTATGAGTTTTATGGTCAAAGACAATCACATTGATGCTGATCTGTTTGCCTTGTTCCTTAACTCGGGTATTTACATGGAATACGCCAAACAGTTTTTAGAACCTGAGCAGATAGATCAAGTCAACGTGGCGGATTATTTGGCATAGTCTAATCAGCCATCGATAAAGTTCTTTCGAACTTATTTCAAAATACCGATGGATTTAAGTTTGCGATAAAGGGTGTTACGACTGATGCCAAGCATCTTTGATGTTTGGCTGATGTTACCCTGATTCGCCTGATACGCTTTTAGCAATTTGTCTTCGACGGTGGTTTTTAAATCCACGGCGTCACCTTCAGATTCAATATCAACAACGCGATTGAGCAAAGATTTGCTGATATGACCCGGAACATGTTCCAGCCCTAGTTCAGGCTCATCACTGGCCAGCAGACAAGCCACTTTCATCATGTTGTCTAACTCACGAATATTGCCCGGCCAATGGTAGCTGGTGAGAAGCTCCATCAGATTGGGCGATAACGACTGAGCGCCAATACGATAAGTTTTGTGAATGCTCTCAATTAGCGCCGCTTTGTCTTGTCGCTCGCGTAGAGCGGGTAAATGCAAAATCAACCCATTGAGGCGGTAATAGAGATCTTGGCGGAAAGAGCCTTCCGCAACCGCTTTCTCTAAGTCTTTATGAGTGGCAGCAATGATCTGAATGTCTACCGGATAACTTTGGTTTGAACCAACAGGAATGACGACTTTATCCTGAATTACGTGTAGTAAACGAGACTGCGCTTCTAACGGCATATCTGCAATTTCATCCAAAAACAGAATGCCTTTATCGGCTTGTCGAATTTTTCCTTGGTAACCCTTGCTGTTCGCACCCGTAAAAGCGCCGGCCACATAGCCGAACAGTTCAGATTCAATCAGATCTTTCGGTAAAGCCCCGCAGTTTACGCTGACCAGCGCTTTGTTTTTTCGTGAATTTCGCTGGTGGAGTGCTTTTACAAATTCGCCTTTTCCTACGCCCGTTTCACCGAGGATCATTAATGTAATGTCTTTATCAATCAGCTTGTTGGCCTGCTGCCATGCTTGCTCTATGGTGGTGTCACCAAAATGCAGTTCACAAGAAGCTGTATAAGAGTAGTGGGATTGGCGAGGTTTGTCGGTTAACGGGTGTTTCTCAAACACAAACGGTTTTGGTCGCTGGTTAAACACTTCATCAATCGAGTGCCCAACCACAGAGCTTTGCGCCAACAGCTGAGCGGCAATGTGGTTGTGTGCCAGAATTTTTCCACCTTCATCCGCAATAACAATACCTTGCCAGCCACTGTTAAGCAGTGAGCGTTCACAAGCGAGATCAATTCGAGTCGAGCCTTGAGGGATTTCGCACAGCAGATGATTTTCAATCAGTTGAACCATGTTCTGCACCAGAACCTGCATTGATAAATCATGTTTTTGCTGTTCACTGGTGATATCAAGAATACCGAGCAACTCTCCCTGATGAGTGAAAATAGGACATGAAGAACAGCTGATAAAATGGTGCTGCCGAATGTAGTGTTGATTGCCAACAACCGTGACCGGGCGGGCTTCAACAATTGCAGTGCCTATCGCATTTGTCCCTTTGAGTTTTTCTTGCCAGCAAGCACCTGATTCCAGCGCAATTTCCGTTAAACGCTCCTTAAATCTGGGATGCCCCCAAGTGGAAAGAATCACCCCTTCTTTGTCGGTTAACACTAAGTGACTGTCACTGTGCCCACACATTTGATTGAAAAGTGGTACAGCATGCCTTTCTACCGCAGAAATTAATGACGTGGCTAACCATTTGCGCTCTTTGAGCTCGTAATTTGGCAAGCGAATATGCTCAGGACGACTTCTTTGAGTGAGTCCTGCTTCTTCACTTCGATGCCAAGATGTTGATAGCCAATCTTTAACTGTTTGAATTTGCATAACTGTTCCATGTTGTGACAGTAGCAGTGTGTCATTTTGGGACACTGGAACAATGGGGGGCAGTACCCAAACCGCGATTCCATCGCCACTTAATGCTTGTGATCATTTTGTTAATCATAGCTTTACAACTTATTAACAACAAGCCGAACAAGTTTGGCTTGTGATTTGCGTTAGCACTATCAGCAAGTGTGAATAGCAACACTGCAAACCCTAACAATAACGTGAAAGTAAAGTAACAAGGACTGAACTATGATTTATGCGCAACCAGGAACTGAAAATGCGATTTTTAATTTTAAAAATCAATACGATAACTTTATTGGTGGCGAATGGGTAAAACCGGTTCGAGAAGCATATTTTGCAAACACATCACCGGTTAACGGTAAAGAGTTCTGCCAAGTCCCGCGTTCTAGCGAAGAGGATATCAACCTCGCACTGGATGCTGCACACAACGTTCGCGCAACGTGGGCAAAAACCAGTGTGACCGAGCGTTCCAACATATTGCTGAAAATAGCAGATCGTATCGAAGAGAACATCGAAAAACTGGCTTACGTTGAGTCTTGGGAAAACGGAAAACCGATTCGTGAAACCTTGGCGGCAGATATTCCTTTGATGGTTGATCATTTCCGTTATTTTGCAGGTTGTATTCGTGCTCAAGAGGGCAGTGCTGCTGAACTTGATGCGAATACAGCGGCGTACCATTTTCCTGAGCCAATTGGTGTAGTAGGGCAGATTATTCCTTGGAACTTCCCAATGCTGATGGCTGCTTGGAAAATTGCGCCAGCAATGGCGGCTGGGTGTTGTGTGGTTCTAAAACCGGCAGAGCAGACCCCAACGTCGATTCTCGTGTTAATGGAAACCATTGGTGACTTGATTCCAGCGGGCGTTGTCAACGTGGTGAACGGCTTTGGTAATGAAGCGGGTCAAGCATTAGCGACCAGCAACCGTATCGCGAAACTGGCATTTACAGGTTCAACCGAAGTGGGTAACCATATTCTGAAATGTGCCGCAGATAACTTGATTCCTTCTACCGTTGAGCTTGGCGGTAAGTCACCAAACATCTACTTTGCTGATATTTTCGATCATGAAGATGCGTATCTAGAAAAATGTGTTGAAGGCACGCTGCTGGGCTTCTTCAACCAAGGTGAAGTGTGTACTTGTCCTTCTCGTGTGCTGGTTCACGAATCAATTTATGACCGCTTCGTGGCGAAACTGAGTGAGCGTGCAAAAACCATTAAACAAGGCAACCCGTTAGATACAGATACGCAAGTGGGCGCGCAAGCTTCGCAAGAGCAGTTCGACAAGATCTTGAGCTATTTGGAGATCGGTCGTCAGGAAGGGGCACAAGTGGTTTTCGGTGGCGATGTGGCAAGCCAGAATGGCGACATCAGTAACGGTTACTACATTCAGCCAACCATGCTGGCGGGCAACAACAAAATGCGTGTCTTCCAGGAAGAGATCTTCGGGCCAGTTATTGCAATCACAACCTTCAAAGATGAAGCTGAAGCGTTAGCTATTGCAAACGACACCGAATACGGCCTAGGCGCAGGTGTGTGGACTCGTGATGCTAACCTTGCATACCGTATGGGACGTAACATTGAAGCGGGTCGCGTATGGATTAACTGTTACCACGCTTACCCTGCACACGCAGCGTTCGGTGGTTACAAGAAATCAGGCATTGGTCGTGAGACACATAAAATGATGCTGAACCATTACCAAAACACCAAGAACCTATTGGTGAGTTACGACATCAATCCATTAGGCTTCTTCTAAAAATAAAACAACGTCAGTTGAAGCGTCCTTCGGGGCGCTTTTTTTATGGCAATCAGGCAACGTGGGTTTAATAGTTTCTATTTGTGCCTCATTTTCATGAATGCTTTTCCGCAAAGTAGGATAATCGCTTTTCAACGAGTGGATTACACTTAGGGGATAAATTGTAGCGAGTAACGTTTGGGAAAACGTGCACATTTTTTGTCGCTACTGGCAGTGATTTTTACAGTGTAAATAACCCCTTATTTATGCTCCGAAAAACGAAGAAGGAAAATGCAATGTCGACTGCTTTTTACCAGCAAATTCGTGACCAGCTTGATGAAGTAAAAGCTGAAGGTCTCTATAAATCAGAACGTATTATTACCTCTCAGCAAAGCGCTTCTGTACACATTTCTACTGGCGAAGATGTTTTAAACTTCTGCGCGAACAACTACCTAGGTCTTGCTAACCACCCTGCGCTAATTGAAGCGGCGAAAGAGGGTATGGACTCTCACGGTTTCGGTATGGCTTCAGTGCGCTTTATCTGTGGTACTCAAGATTCACACAAAGCCCTTGAAGAGAAACTATCCACATTCCTAGGCAAAGAAGACACGATTCTTTACACCTCATGTTTCGACGCAAACGCAGGTCTGTTTGAAACTCTGCTTGATAAAGAAGACGCGATCATTTCTGACGCACTGAACCACGCTTCAATCATTGACGGTGTTCGTCTATGTAAAGCGATGCGCTTCCGTTACTCGAACAACAACATGCAAGAGCTTGAAGAGCAGCTTATCGAAGCAGATAAAGCGGGCGCTCGTCATAAGCTTATCGTTACTGACGGCGTGTTCTCAATGGATGGCGTAGTCGCTAACTTGCCAGCGATCTGTGACCTTGCAGATAAATACAATGCATTAGTAATGGTTGATGACTCTCACGCTGTTGGCTTTATGGGTGAAAACGGCCGTGGTACACATGAATACCACAACGTTATCGACCGTATTGACATCATCACAGGTACGCTAGGCAAAGCAATGGGCGGCGCTTCAGGCGGTTACACTTCTGGTAAGAAAGAAGTGATTGACTGGTTACGTCAGCGTTCTCGTCCGTACTTATTCTCTAACTCTGTTGCACCTGCAATTGTTTCTGCATCACTACGTGTTCTTGATCTGCTTGCAGAAAGTGGTGAACTGCGTGACCGCCTATGGGACAACGCAGCGCACTTCCGCGCACGTATGACAGAAGCTGGCTTTACTATGGCTGGTGCTGACCACGCAATTATCCCAATTATGTTGGGCGATGCGAAAGTTGCGGCTGAGTTTGCTGAGCGTTCTCTGGCAAAAGGCATTTATGTTGTTGGCTTCTCATTCCCAGTAGTACCAAAAGGCCAAGCGCGTATTCGTACACAGATGTCAGCAGCACATACTCGTGAGCAATTAGACAAAGCTATCGACGCGTTTATCGAAGTCGGTAAAGAGATGAACATCATCTAAGGATTATTGTTTCCTCCAATCTCGGAGGATTCATTTGGTGAGCATTATGAAAATTAAAGCACTAGCTAAGCTTAAGCCTGAAGAAGGCATTTGGATGACAGAAGTTGATAAGCCTGAACTAGGTTACAACGACATTCTGATCAGAATTAAGAAAACCGCGATTTGTGGTACTGACGTTCACATTTATAACTGGGACGAATGGTCACAAAAAACCATTCCTGTACCTATGGTTGTTGGTCACGAATACGTGGGTGAAGTCGTAGGCATCGGCGAAGGCGTTCGTGGCTTTGAGCTGGGCGACCGCGTTTCTGGCGAAGGTCACATCACTTGTGGTCACTGTCGTAACTGTCGTGGCGGCCGTACTCACCTATGTCGTAACACCATTGGTGTTGGTGTTAACCGCACAGGTTCTTTCTCAGAATACCTTGTGATCCCAGCGTTTAACGCATTTAAGATCCCAGATGGTATTTCTGATGATTTAGCTTCGATCTTCGACCCGTTCGGTAACGCAGTACACACAGCACTCTCTTTCGACCTAGTTGGTGAAGATGTTCTGATCACTGGTGCTGGCCCAATCGGTATCATGGCTGCAGCAGTAGCAAAACACGTAGGCGCTCGCCACGTAGTCATTACTGACGTAAACGAATACCGCCTAGAACTTGCGCGCAAGATGGGTGTGACTCGTGCAGTCAACGTTGCTGAGCAGAAGCTAGAAGATGTTATGACTGAACTGGGCATGACTGAAGGTTTCGACGTAGGTCTTGAAATGTCTGGTGTACCAAGTGCTTTCAGATCAATGCTAGACACGATGAACCACGGTGGTCGTATTGCTCTGCTAGGTATTCCACCATCAGATATGGCAATTGACTGGACCAAAGTAATTTTCAAAGGTCTGGTTATTAAAGGTATCTACGGCCGTGAAATGTTCGAAACTTGGTACAAGATGGCAAGCCTAATCCAATCTGGTCTAGATTTGTCACCAATCATCACTCACCACTACAAGGTTGATGATTTCCAAAAAGGCTTCGACGCTATGCGTAGCGGGGCTTCCGGTAAAGTTATTCTTGATTGGGAATAATCGAATATTGATTATGAAGCGCTCCGGTTGGGGCGCTTTTTGTTAGTGCTTGAAATCAACGAAATGGAAGAAATAGCCCCACTTTCGCCCCAAACCAAGAATATCACTTTCAGTGAAATCCCCAAAAAACTCTTTCACTGCCCCATTCGGTGTTAACGTAATTACTCAGTAGCAAATCGTGCTACTGAAATCATCGCAATTTTGTTCATGGTTACCAGCATAGAGGCAGTGACAGAAAACTCCCAAAAGCGGTCAGCTTGTAACAATTCCTGTCTAGTTTCACGGCTACATATCTGTTCAATTTGATCATACGTTAGCCTGATCTGACGCAAGTTTAATTTTCAGTTTTATTGGTTGAGTAGAATTGACTTAACTTAAATACATCAGTAGTTTTTTGTTTGATATGAAAGCAATGTAATGGATTGAAATTAAATGGAAATAGTATTTGTTCGTCATGGAGAGCCAGACTATAGACTATCTGATGAACGTAAAATGACACAACTAGAAAAAGACTATGCACCTATTACACGCGAGTGTATCCCATTCATTAAGTCTCAATCTGAATTACCTATATTTTTAGGTGCCGATATCATAATTTCATCTCCCTACACTCGAGCACTTCAAACAGCAGAAATTATCAACAGACAGCATAGACTGGAGTTGTTTGTCGAACACGACTTACGGGAGTGGGTCGCAGACATGTCAGGTGGTTACATAGAATTAGAAGAAAGGGATCGGCGTTGGCAGGAATACCGTTCTTCGTTAAAAAGTGGGAGAGAGAACCATAATGCTGAATATGAAACAGCACATAACCTTAAATCTCGCGTGATCAGTGTGCTCGATAGATATCAAGATTTCAAAAAAGTAATAATAGTTGCTCATTTCAACGTACTTGAGAGTTTACTTGGCTATCAGGAAGAAGGCATTGGGTGTGGTGACCTTCGCACGTTTAAACGGAGTGATATTATTAGTTGACCACTACAAATATGTTTTTTCTAGGCTAACCGTTATTTAAAGACTCGCTTAATCGTATTTTTGCAAGTTCAACAAATGAACTCACTTTTGCGTTCGATTGACGCTTTTCTAAATACAAAATGTTGACCGGGAGAGGGGATGGCTCATACTCCTGAAGTACTCGAATTAACGAACCTTTCTTCAGTTGCTCTCCAACTTGATAGGACATTAAACGTGTAATTCCTAGTCCATTTTCTACTGTTGCTAGGGCAGTTCCATTTTGCGAACAGTATAAACGTGGCGTTACCTTTGTACTTTCTTCCCTTCCCGCTGAGTTAAAAATCCAAGTTGTAGATGCTTCCACCATTGATGCTTGAACTATTTCATGGTTTTTTAAATCTGAAGGGTGTTTGGGTTCACCATGTTTTTCAAGGTATGAGGGTGAAGCGCAGACAACTTTTTGCACGAGTCCAACTTGGGTTGCATATGAGCTAGAATCGCTGAGTTTTCCGATTCTAATGGCAACGTCTAATCCCTCTTCAAGCAGATTACTATTGCGATCAAAAAACTCTGCACGCACTGTCACTAGCCCGTTCTTCTGTAAATACTCAGTCAGTATTGGAGTGACATGTATTTGTCCGAATAACACTGGCGCAGTAATAGATAATACACCGCTTGGTTCACGATATTTACCTGCAACAGATGATATTGCTGAGTCTACATCTTCTAAGATTCGTTTAGCATCTTCAAAGAAACGCACGCCAGAATCCGTAAGGCGAACATTTCGAGTTGTACGGTTTAGTAAGCGCACGCCTAACGTAGTTTCAAGGTGGTTAATAGAACGAGTTACTGCCGGAGGAGAAATGTTAAGAGTTCGACTAGCTGCAACAAAACTACTTTCTTTAGCAACTTCCACGAATATTCGCATTGCTTCTAGTTTATCCATTTGGTCAGACCTTCTCTCTATTGTTGCAGATAATGTAATAGACAATTAATTCTTGGTCTAATTATTTCCCTGCACCCAAGTAGTAAGATTATTTCGACAATTTGGAAGCAAATAGGAGCTGAACATGTCACGTATTACTACCCCTGCATCAATTACTGCTGCACCTGAGGCATCACACGCATTATTGGATGCAGTAAACACCTTGTTGGGCAGTGTTCCAAACCTTTTCCGTATCGTAGCGACTAGTCCAGCGACACTGGAGGGCTATTTAGGATTAAATGGTTCGCTTGCTAAAGGTTCGCTAACAGCACAAACTCGCGAACGTATTGCGCTAGCTGTGGCTGAAGTTAATGGCTGTGGCTATTGTCTCGCCGCACATCAATACCTCGGTTCTAACTTAGCGAATCTAAGTGCAAGTGAAATTGAAGCAAACAGGAGAGGTACGTCCGAAGACGAAAAAGCAGCTGTCGCAGTTCAGTTTGCGACAAAAGTGACCATCAATCGAGGCAAGGTTACAGATAGTGACTTTGAGGCTGTTCGAGCTGCTGGTTACAGCGATGCTGAAATAGTCGAAATTGTTGGTCATGTTGCTTTGAATACTTTAACCAACTACATCAATGAAGTCCTTGGTACGGAAATCGATTTCCCTGCGGTTGGTACTTTGAGCTAAAAGTAGACTTCTGATAGGAATCTGTGTGTCTACAGTTTTCAGGTTAGCGGTCATTTTTGAATGACCGCTTTTACCTCTATTGCTCGGCTGATTTGAGGCTGAAGATGTCAGCGTAGGCGCTATTTTTGCCTCAGTAATTGGTAGCAGGAGCGCAAATTTACCTGAGATGATTCTACTTAAGCGTCTGTTCTATTGCCCTTTGTTGATAGGTTTTTTTGTCATTATCGGTCTAGCTAAAAGGGGGGGAATTTATCAAAGTCTCTATTTAGGCTCCGAATGATCAGCGCTATCTGATAATTGCTTGTTCTCTTCTTCAACCCACTGCATGAATACTTGATACCCCGCAGCTAAAAAGGCAGCGCCGACGAACATACCCAGTATGCCACCAGACATAACCCCACCCACAGCGCCAATGAGTATGATTGGCATAGGGACATCCAATCCTCGGCCAAGAATGATTGGCTTTAAGAAGTTATCTATTAAGCTTGCAGCTATCAGTAATATCGTGAAGAGAACATTGTGTGCTGTGCCACCATCTCCTGACCACAAGACAGCAACTGCGACCAATGCAACGACCGTAACCGGAAGCTGAACGATAGCGAATACTAAGGCTATGAGAGTAAACAAAGAGGCCGCAGGCACACCGGCCAAAGCAACAACAGCTCCAAATATCATTGCGGTTAAAAATGCGATACCGATAATTCCAATCGCAACCTGCCTGAGTGTTGCTGTGGTCAGTTTATGCAGTTTCGGGCCTTTGACTGGATCAGTAAAACTGATAAAAATTTTGGATATTGATGCCGATGCGGGTTCTGCCCAAGCTAACATTATCCCTGCAATGATCACTGCACCTATCAATAGAAATACGTTCTTAGCGGCGCTAGCCGCACTATCAACAACCCAACCAAAGAGGCTTTTTATTTGAGGCTGACGCTTCTCTATAAAATCAGGAAAATTATCTGCAGCCTCATCCCATGCTGCGTACAATTTCTCCCCGACTAAAGGCCATTCTTTCACGCTGTCCGTTGGCTTAGTGATGACTAGCGTACCGTTTTGATAGGAATCGATCGCCGCTAATGTTTTAGTTGCAAATGAGTTACCAACCATAGCAGTAGGGGTGCCAAGCACGAGCACTCCTATTATTGCGACTATAGTCGCTGCTCGACTGGATCTTAAACCCAGTTTACGTTCAATAATTAATTTAAGAGGGTAAAGTGCAATTGCTAATACCAAAGCCCAAAGCAAA
Organism: Vibrio sp. Hal054; assembly: GCF_037162405.1. NCBI lineage: Bacteria > Pseudomonadati > Pseudomonadota > Gammaproteobacteria > Vibrionales > Vibrionaceae > Vibrio > Vibrio sp. Hal054. Next base: position 1,241,143 of record NZ_JARLUT010000002.1, read on the forward strand.
ATAGGTAAGAATGGTAAAAACGCCCACCAGCAAACAATAACAATAAGTGTAATTGCAGCGAATCGTATTAACGAAGTACTGAATGCTTTCACTAATACCTTTTCTAGGTTCTCATTTGAGTTGTTCACGTTTTTTATCCCTTGTTCATTGAGCCGTAGATAATGGCTCTTTAACTTTTGTTAACTGCACTAAAACTGATAGATAAGGCCAGTATTTTCTAAAGCTTTGTAGATAAAACGTTGTCGACCAGTAGTGCTTCCCTTTAAACCACCCATCTCACGCACTTTATGTCTCAAAGTTAACCACTCTTGGCTTCCCCAACGAGTAGACTGAGATTTCAACAATTCAAACTCTCTGTTCATATCGTCAATTACGTCACCCTTAAACAGGAAAAATCCCATTTCGTTGTTATAAATGAGCGAGCGGAAATCCAAATTTGTTGTGCCGACGAAAGCGTTATCGTCAGCAATCACAAATTTCGCATGCAGTTTTCCGTAGTGTTTATTGCCACCTAAAGAAACCGCATCATCCTTGCCCAACTGATAAAACATAATGCGTGGGTGGCTGACCAATTTTTCCCATGCTTCTGAATTTACAAATTCCATGTTTTCTTCGTTGTTAGTTAACTCACTATCGAGCCATTGTTCTCGTTGTTCAGGATCCATCAGCAAAAGAGGGGCGGTATGCATATCGATCACGGCCTGAGTAAAGAAATTATCGCTTGTAAGAACCGAGTTAGTGATAATTTCTATGGTTCTTTCGGGATCTTTATTTAACCACTCCATCGTGACATTGACGTTCTCATCGATAACCTCTTGATCTTTTAAAAGATCAGACTGAAGGAATAAATAGGGTGAGACAATACGAACCCTTTTCAGATCGTAATTCTCATAGCCGACACGCCCTAGAATGCCGCTAATAGAGTTTGCGTTTCTCAATTTATTTGTACTGTATTGAGACACCAAATCGCTGTTAACTAGGTTATCAAGTTCATGAGCCAAACGAGTTCGTGTCTGAGAAAAGCCTTTTTTAGTGTGGTCTTCCGCTCTCTGATAAGCAGTTTGAAAAGTGGGGCTTTGCTTTAATTTCGACAACATCTTTTGATGTCTTTCCGCGACGGTTTCGTAGTCAAAAACCGCCGTTAGAAATTTGTTTCCGGGCTTAGAAAACAGAACTGAAAAGTAATATTCAGCCAGCTGTGAGGGTGAAGTCGCGGATGATGAGTCCGCTAAAGGGCGGATAACAATTTCAATATCTTTAAATGTCGTAGGGTCAAAACTTCCGCTTTCATCCAAGCCATAATAGTGGGTTGAGATATTACGCCCGCCAGTGATAACAAACGCATCTTCCGGATACGCACCATCAACAACTAAAAGCTTGTCGTGTGAACGTCGATTGCCGTCTGAAGCAAACTCTGTCAGTGCATTGAAAACAACCGCTTGTACTCGAGCTCGGTTGTTTGTCATTTCACCTTTAGCATTTCTTACGTAGCCCGCTTTGTGTTCGCATTCTTTTAGACCTTTTAAATCACTATGGACAAAGCTAAAGGAGCCTAAGCTATCAACCATAATCCGTATATCTACACCTCTTTTAACCGCATTACACAAGGCGCCTAAAACGGCTTCTCCGACAATATCGGGAGAAAAAATGTAGTAGGTAAGGTCAACGGTATATTTGGCGTTTTCGATAAGATAAATTTTGTCAGCAATGCTTTGTACTGCGCTTGTGCTATCGGTTCCTATCACTTTGACCAGTGTATCCTGAGTGGGGAGAGAAGATTCAGAAGCCAGTTTGATATAGTCACGTTTAAGCTCATCTTCTGGACGCCAACGACGCTCCTCCATATGTTGCTGTGTTCGTGGATCAGTGATGGCACCTTCAGGGAAGTCTGGCGTAGAACTGCAACCAAACAATAAGGTCATGAGTAATCCAAAGCTAACGACTTTAGTTCTGTTCATTCCGAGTTCCCTTACTCTGATTAATCCTCGTTTTCTTAGGTCATACTTATCAAGGCGATTGGCTTAGTTATAGGTTTACTTAATTTTTAGACTCTACAATTTGTCGAGCTGGATTGATGAGTCTCAGTATCAGCGCTCCAATGAAAATGGCGATACTGATGGATACCAGTCGCATAAATCCCGATGTAAAGGAATCGATGCCAACATTTTGTACAACCTGATAAGTGATGACGACAAAGTTCATCACCAATAGCTGATAAATGGTTGAATGCGAATCACGGCGATATGCGTAACAAGCCAGTTGAATACCCAAAAATAACGATACTCCCAATACGACCCACTCCGGCGCACCAAAGCTGCATAAGAACATTGTTGGTAAGGTAAATAAGATCCCTGTAGCTGTCGTTATCAGTCTCTGATAAACGAAATCTTTGTGATGATTGATTAACGGTAGTTTAAGCATGCTGCTTATCGTTATTGCGATCAGCATGGTTTGTGAGCCACCAATACCAATAAGAGCGGCAAGAATCAAACACATGGCGGTAGCTTTAAACATGGCTACACTTAGAGGGCTTTCAGTTCCCTTCGCTGGCTCATCAGGCTTGATATCTTGTGCGTCCCCCGGAAAAAGAAAGTGGGCAAGGAATGTGACGATGAGCGCGACAACAAATGCTTGGATTAACACCGCAGGTACAGCATCGATCGGAAAATGCATCTGCTTGCTTACTACGGTTGCAATGATGAGCACAATCAGCGCCAGATTGGAGACAATATCCTGCGGATTATTGTGACTACGGTGATAGCTCCAAGTGAGAATTCCCCAAAGGAAAAGCGCGTACCCAGTTGGTGTCCCGGCAAACATTTGGGCAAAAAACACCACCATGACACTAATAAGTATTAACACCGTAACGAGTTGAAACACCAGACTCATAGGGGGCTTTGAAGGTATTGTCGTTAAAAGTATGACCACGAATACAGGGGCTAGAACCGGCATTGGGTGCCCTGTGTATTTCAAATAGAAAAGTAACAGAAGCGGTGTAAAGATTATCTTAACGACTGGATTAACGCTGCTATGAAACATAAGTCCACACACTGACCATTCTCATCCACAAACCTGCAAGAAACTCACCGAGTCCACTTTGCTCTGTATAGAAGGCTACGGTTGCTTGCGAGCCATAGCGAATGTTTTCGGGGATTTCGTCAAACACAATATTAACTGGGTAACGCTGTGCGTTGAGTGATTTGGCATCTGCTTTAATAAAACCCGTTGTACTATCAACATTATTACTGTCGCCAGTTCCCCATCCTAAGCTATAAACCTTGCCGTCCAGCACTCGACCGGGCATTGAATCAAGCACTATTTTGACTTGCTGACCGGGTTTTATGAACTCCAATGAGTTCTCTCTTACCTGAGCTGAGATCCAGATTTCTCTTGGGTCGATAAACGTTAACATCGGTGAGCCAATATTGGCTTGCTGACCAACCGTGAGTTGAACATTAGTGACGATGCCATCTGAAGGAGCGATAACCGCTGTTTTCTGTAAGTCGAGTTGTGCCTTCTCTAGCCCAACCATAGCCGCTAGGAGTTGAGGGTTGTTATTACCCTTAGGCCCTAGATTTTGCTTGGCTTGTTCTAAGGAAGCTTCAGCAGCATTGAGCGCTGCCTGTGCCTGTGCCCGTGAACGTGCTTCGATAGCATTATCAAGTTCGGATTTACTTAGAACACCTTTTGATGCAAGTTCAGAAATCCGAGCGGTTTGTTCTCTGGCATTATTTCGCGCGGCAATCGCATCCGTTACTTTTGCTTGTGCAACTTCAACCGCAGCAGTGCTGGCTCCTATATTCTGACCAGCTAGCTCCAAATTTGCCTGAGCAGAACGAACGGCTAACTCATAGTTTCTTGGGTCAATTCTAAACAGTACGTCGCCAGCTCTCACTACTTGGTTATCTTTAATTTTCACTTCAATGACATTTCCGGATACTTCCGGAGCAATGCGAACCAAATAGGAATGAACCCGAGCGATACTGGTCATCGGTGTGACCCTGTCGGACCACAAACTATACATCCAAGCTATAAGTACTATCGCTATTACATAGAAGCTCAACTTTCTTGATGACTGTTCCGTTTTTGACATGATATACCTTCTTTCAATTCTTCAATTTCATCACTTAAAAGAATGACCAACGCTTGGAAGTGGTGACTAAAAATGGTTAAAAAATAGGAAAGCGCATTGAATAAGAAGAGTATAGAGGTTTATTTGATGAGTATTTGCTTACTACCTCATATTATTCAACTGGATAACTCTGTTATATGAGATATGACTGGTTTAGCTTTAACGTTTGTAATGGCTCTTTGTTTATCTTTTTAAACACTTTTTGATTCAGTATTGATATTTAAAACTCATGCTTGAGAACTATTCGGTTTATTGGCATTTACTATTTTAGTAAGCTAGCGGCCAGCTATATCTACTTTAATTATTTCGTCATGTTGTACTTGAGGCTAACTGGGTTCAGGTCTGCTTTTGGTGTTAAATCAATCTTGGTAGATAGCATTTTGATTAATTTCTACCTATTGCAAAACGGAATGCAACATAGATGATACTCATGGCGAACGGATGACTATTCACATACCTACTATTTTTCTAATAATCATTGCAACTGCGGGTACGTTGACGTTATCTGTAGGCTCAGTCACACGGGCAAAAGAACATAAAGAACTATTATTGTGGACGATAGGTTTAGCACTTCACACTCTGGTTTATGTTCTGTTCTTCTTACGAGGACAAGCTCCTGAGTTTATCTCTGTTCTTGTTGCTAACACTGCTCTCTCAGCCAGCTATTCTTTTTTTACTGCCGCGATTGGGGAGTTTTTGCATCGCCAAATCTCCAAAGTTGTGTTGGTTGGCCCCCCTTTAGTTTTAGCGATTATTTTTTCCTTTCTCATGGATGATATTAGCGCTCGAATCATCGTTAGTGGCCTAATTTTCAGTAGTCAGTGTGCTTGGGTTTTGTCTTTCTTAATGAACCGTAAAAGGGTTGTTAGTGGGCGAGGCAAATATCTCGTGGTGGCTGGCCTTACTGTAATTATTGTTGTGTTATCGGCGCGTATTCTCAGCGTTATGATCAAGCCAAATGATATCTCTAGTATGTTGCATCAAACACCTATTCAGGTTGCTACATTCTTTGGGGCATTCATGTCATTAATCCTTATGTCTAACGGCTTTGTTTTGATGATTAAGGAACGTGCCGATGAGCATATCCTGCAGATGGCAATGAAAGACCGGCTGACAGGGGTATGGAATCGAGTTCGGCTAGAAGAAGAGGCTCCACAGGAGATAGCAAGGCTAGAACGCTATGGGCATCCTACGTCGCTTCTTATGGTAGATTTAGACCATTTTAAACAAGTCAATGACCAGTATGGGCATGCCACGGGAGACTTGGTGTTGAAAGAGTTTTGCGCTGTCGTTCAGTCTTGTATTCGAACAACGGATATTCTGGCTCGCTGGGGTGGGGAAGAGTTTGTTGTCCTGTTACCTAACAGCGGGTTTGTTAATGCAGCGCCATTGGCAGAACGAATTAGAGCGGCTGTTGAAAAGCATGAGTTTCCCTATGGTCTGCGTGTTACAGCGAGTATTGGGCTGGCGATTTGCCAGCCTTCGGATTCTTGGAGTTCATGGTTAGATCGCGCTGATCAAGCGTTATATCGCGCAAAATCGACCGGTCGAAATCGTGTTGAAGTAGAGAATGCTCCAACTGAATTCGATACATCCAAAACCAATATTGTGCAGTTAGTATGGCGACCCGCTTACGAATCAGGTAATGCAGTGATCGATACTCAGCACAGAGCGTTACTTGAACATTCGAATATTCTATTGCAGGCGATTTTGGACAATAGAGAAAAATCAGAGATATCCAAGCTAGTGGATTGCCTGATTTCTGATATTGAGCTGCATTTCAAGGATGAAGAAGCTATATTCCAAAAAGCAGGATATTCAGACTGTAAACATCACATTGAGCTTCATGAAAAGCTGATAGACAGAGCTAGAAGACTATCAAACCATTTTCTTAATGGCCAAGTCAGAGACAGTGAACTTCTTCACTTCATCATGTATGAAATGGTGACTCAGCACATCCTGATTGAGGATAGAAAGTACTTCTCCATGTTGTAACTTCGCACATCTACACCGCTACACCTTTACTTCCGAATGGCCCGAATGTTGGGCTATTTCATCTTGGTTTATCTTGGGATTAACGGGTATCGAGCTGCTGTAAGTGACCGATGAGATAACCTTCCTTCCAGCGCTTCTCGCCATCGATTTTTCTTAAAGCCCTACATCTTTTGTCAGAAGCCGCTTAAATAAACACGAAATGGTTTTGTCTGATCGCTTGGTGATTTATTGTTCAATGATTGGAGCGATGACACTAATAGGTATAACTATGTCCGTGTATTCAATTGGTTATGGAACAAAATCGACTGAACAAGCTAAAGCTATTATTGAAGAAGTATTGAATGGGTCTAAGGCGGTTAAACTCAACGAAGAGTGTTGGTTTTTAGACACCGCGCTTTCCAAAAATGAAGTGATAGATACTTTAAGCTATATCGCCGAACTTGATGAACCTTTTTGTACCGTTACTCGGTTATGTTTCGGTGATTGGCTGCAAAAAGCCTACACAACCGAAGTGATTACATGGCTGACTCATCCTGTAAGAAGTTGGTGGTGAACGTATATAACCAGCTTGTTTTTAACTTTTCAGGGTGCATGAAACCGTCACTCTTTCTCGAACGTTAAGCCGCTGAACAACAGGGAGACTTAACGCACTATCTCGCTGTTTTTATGTTGGTTGTTGTATGGAAAATGACATTCGAAAGTTGATAGAGGAGAGGCTGACTTCAAGTAATGTTGATCTTTCCGGTTTGTTTGATGGTAAAAGTTTTAACCATGAGCGATTGAAACGATTGTTTCCCATGCTGTCCAAGAAGCTTCTTCGCGAATCTGATAAATTTGTGAGTACAATGCTGGTGGAAGCACAAGCCAGCGCCTTCCAAAAAATATGTTGTTCAAAAGCGTATAAAGACTTGATCTCTACCACCTCTATATCAGACCGATATGCGCAAATGACGCTATCACTACAACGCTCAGAAATGACTCTGGAGCAGTGCCATAAAGTAGTAAAAGACATTCTTCCGTCTGAAGCTGAGCTTCATGAACAAATCGATCCCAGAGGAAATTTTTTTCTAAAGAGCATCACCATTTCCTATGTGCTTAATTCATTTCTTTATTTATTGCTCGAAAATGACCCTTATATAACGGTTACTTGGGGACCTTATATTGGCGTGGATGATTCAGAGATTAAGCATGAATGGTTTGGTAAATCGCTATTTTTGAAGCAAGCACAATCCGCTGGCTTTGATGTGGCTAATGGATATGAGTACGGAACATTTGAATGCTACACCAATCAAGTAAATCAAAAGCTAATTAATGAGTTAAAAAATGCGTTGGGTCGCTCCGTGTTTCAAAAGTTAAAGCGGCGACTGTTTTAACTCTTCTATCGAACAGGGGTGTTTTTACTAATTTTCAGTGAGTTAACTACATATAATAAAAGCTCAATAGAAGGTGAGTTTTTGACACACAACACACTGAATGCCCCAAATAGAACCTATTATTTTAGTAACAGTTTACTTTGTAGTGCCTTTGTTGAACTAAACATTGTTTAGCTTAATAGGGAGCTAAAAGGAGTGTACTCATGCTACCAAGACAAACTCGTTTTGGATTGTTACTCGCTACGCTGATGATTACTGGTTGTGACATGGCATTTAGTCATATGTATTCTGAGAGTGATAAATCTATTACTTATCCTACCAACGGTGAACAAATCTATTTCACCGGAAGAAACAAAGATGGCCGCTTACTAACCAATCTTGGTGGCAATATGCACGCGCGGATGCACATAGTCGCCTGTGCTGATTGTCATGGTTTGCAGCGCGAAGGTGGTCTAAGAATGTACCCAACATTTTGGGTTGTTGCTCCGTCTCTGACGAGTGAAAGCTTGTTTGGTGACCACCATGACGATCATGATGACCATCAGGCTTATACGCGAGAGAGTCTGAAAAAAGCCATAACTAGCGGGATTGAGCCGTCTGGCGAAGAATTGGATCCAAGGATGCCTCGTTGGGTGATGAGTGAAGTCGACTTGAACGACTTGGTCGATTATTTAGCTAACGATGAATCTCATCATGAATCCGAAACGGAGCAAGACCACTAAAGAGTATGGCTTATTACTAGTGTCGCTTTAAGTGTTCTTGCTGTGACAATCTTTAGATAATCGTGAGCAGTGTTTCACCACTTTTGATATTGGGCGAACTGGTGGCGATGAAATCTAAGTATTCATCACTATTGGTGATCAAAATTGGCGTGGTGCTATCGTAGCCCAGAGTGTGGAGTAACTGCAGATCGAACAGAATAAGCGGTTGTCCTAGCTTGATTTCTTCACCAACAGCGACCAGTAATTCAAATCCTTGCCCTTCTAACTTAACAGTATCCAGACCTATGTGTATTAGCATTTTAATCCCATCATCACTTTGCAATCCAATAGAATGAAGGGCTTTAAATACAGACACGACTTTACCGTTAAAGGGTGCACGCAGCTCACCCTCTTCAGGCTTGATCGCTATCCCTTGTCCCATGATTTCGCTGGCAAAGGTTGGGTCTTCAACTTCATTAAGAGGAAGCACTTTTCCTGTTAGAGGGCTGAAAATTTGGAAGTGCTCTTGGCTGATTTTATCGTGGCTCGAATGACTTGTTTGTTTAGGCTCAGATTCAGATGATTGCTTGTCTTGATTTTCTGCGGTTTCTGAATCCTCACTGGCTATAAGCATTGGGGTAAAAATATAGGTAAGAACGGCTGCACAAACCAAGGTAAAGATGGCGGCCAGAATGCTGACGATAACTGAGTCATCGATACCCGTTGGTGGAACAATCTGAACGATGAGAAATAATCCGGGCATTCCTAGGGAATACGCTTTGGCCTGAAAATAAGCCACGATGCTGGAGCCAATTGCCGCTGATAAACAGCCAAAAATAAATGGCCACTTGAGAGGGAGGTTAATGCCGTAAATGGCTGGTTCTGTCACACCAAACACAGCGGTTAACGCCGCTGTTCCTGCATAACTCGTCTTTTTCTTTCTTCGGTTTATTAGCAGAACGCCAAGGCACGCGCCAGCTTGTCCGAACGCGGCTGGAAGCATTAAAGGAGGAAGAACATCGTAGCCACTAACCGCTATGTTGTTCAAAATGATCGGTACAAAACTCCAATGAATACCAAAAACAACCAGAACCTGCCATAAAGCGCCTATGATGAAACCTGCTACTTCAGGGCTGAACTGATAGAGGAAAAATACGCCTGAAGAAAGAGCTTTCGCAACCGCTGTACTGAGTGGGCCAATAACGAGGAATGTAAGTGGTACAGTGATAATCAAGCACGATAAAGGCGTCAGCCACTTGTAAAAAGAGTCTGGAAATCTGTTAGCAATTGAACGTTCCAGCCAAACATTAAACCAGATGGCAAATAAGATGGGGATAACCGAATTGGAATAGTTGATGAACTCTACTGGCAACCCTAGGAAATATTCAGGTGTGATATCTATACCAGTGACCTTCTGTGAAAACAGCCAACTGACATGGTTGTTGATCTCTGGATGCACGAGCGCACTGGCGATAGCGATACCAAACAGTGGGTTTGTACCGAAATGCTTTGAGGCGGAATAGCTCAACAGTATAGGCAGAAAGAAAAATACGGCGTCTGAAGACGAAAATAGAATGCGATAAGTACCGCTATCAACGTTCATCCAACCAAGGTTTACCAGTAGAAAAATGCTCCCCTTGAGAATACCAGCCATACTGAGCAACCATAATATAGGGAAGAAAATATTGGTAATGGTATTAATAACGTTGGTCATATGGTTGGGAATGCCAGTACTTTCTGATGTTTCGAGCAAAGGCAGTAGAGACTGATACAGTTTTTCGACGTGGGAACCTACGATAACCTGAAACATTCCTCCAGAATGTGTCACAGAGATAACCTCTGGAAGCTTATTAATCTCCTTTACTGCATCTGCCGGAATATGCCTAAGTTGGAAACGTAAACGCGTCGTACAATGAGTAACTTGCTGAACATTTGACGCCCCTCCGACCCGTTCAATAATTTGCTCGGCCAGACGGTTGTGATAGTTATTTTGTGGGGCCATATGTGTTATTCGTTTAAAGATGCTGCACGGCGTACCCGTTCAACATGGATTGTCAGAAACATCATTTCTTCGGAAGTCATGGCATGGCTGAATTTTTTATCCACATAGCGGCTAATTTTCTCAACACAGGTGAAAGCGGCGGGGTATTTGTTACGCACCGTGTTGAAAAGCGAGTCGTCATCTTCAGAAATTGTGGTTTGATGAATAAGCCTATGAACGAAAAACTTGAGATGGGTAACGAGTCGTCGAAATTCGTCGCTGTCTTCATTCAGATCCAAGCCTAAATTGTACTTAATCATTTGCACAATATCGCGAATCAAGTTAGTGACACTGATAGTGTTGTTCATGTCTTCATTGAGTTGAGCGTTAACTAGATGCAATGCAATATAACCCGCTTCATCTTCAGAAAAATTCACGCCCGACGCTGCTTTAAGGAGTGTTAATGCTTCTAAGCCGACCTGGAACTCCATTGGGTAGAGCTGTTTAATTTCCCACAACATCCCATTTTTAACCACCTTGCCAGCGCGCAAACGTTCGATAGCAAAATGAATGTGATCGGCTAAAGAAATTCGAATGCTGGGGTGCAGTTCACCCGTTAGCGTATTTTGGGCTAGTTCTACAATTTGCTCTGTGGCTGCGAGCAGTTCAAGAGGTATATTTTCTAATAGCTCCCGATAGCGATTGTCGATGTTATCGTCGTCACTTTTGGCTAGGATGAAGATTTTTTCAATTTTGTCCTCAGGGATCTCGTCATTGGGCTTCATCTGAAATCCAATACCGCGACCCATGACTACAACCTCTCTCTGGTTAGAGTCAGTAGAGATAAGAACATTATTATTTAATACTTTTGATACACGCATAATATTTAAGTTACTGGACTATTTTGTATATAAAAAAACCTAAGTTGGTCAGACGATCTACGTTTTGTTCCAAGCTTAGGTTCTGCCTTTTATCGGTTCTAATAATGCTGTCATTTGGGCAAAGCATATGGTCATCATCTTTGCGTCTCTATTGATACAGGTGAATGCGTGAATGGCTACATACTGCCACCAAAATAGTTCGAAGTATGGTCATTTGTTATGGGTACATCATAATCTTAGAGAATTGAAATGGGTACAAACTCTCTATTGGTACCGGTTACAATTGTGATATCTATCGCTCTTTTGATACTTATTCATGGTATGAATCAGATCTGATTCACATTTGGTTGTTGAGTGAGTTGATCTGAATGAACAGTAGATTTAATGTCCATCGGAACAGAGCAGGCAAGGTTGTTAAATCGGCTCCTTGTTACTCCAAAACGGATTGTTATCGCAAATGCGAGCAAAACCTGACTTAGCTTATCCAAAGTTTACTTGGTAAGTGGTCAGGTTTTTTTATACATAAAATTCAGGCTAATTATCGTTTTTTCGGGATTGTTACCACTATAGGGCAAAACCCGAGGATACCCAGATGTAATGCATTTGGGTTCCTCGGGTTTTTTTATGCCTGTCAGTGAGCAATCACCCATCTAACAAAAGGGCATAGTTATGGCATATCAACAACTTGCGACCGACATCATTAAAACTGTCGGCGGCACCAGTAATGTAGCGAGTGTAATGCATTGTGCGACTCGGTTACGTTTCAAGCTCAATGACAGCGCGAAAGCGGACAAGGAACAAACAAAACTACTTGATGGTGTTATCACAGCAGTTGAAAGCGGTGGACAGTATCAGGTTGTGATAGGTAATCACGTCAATGAGGTCTTTAAAGCGATACAGGCCGAGATGGGTGGCGACACAGGTAATGAACAAGAAGATAAGACGGAGAACAAAGGTAAAGAGGGACTATTGAGTACCTTTATCGATTTGATTTCCGGAATATTTACCCCGTTGCTGGGCATTATGGCTGCGTCAGGTATCCTCAAAGGGGGATTAGCTTTGGCGATTGCGGCGGGCTGGACGACAACAGACAGCGGCATTTATCAGCTTTTGTTTGCTGGCAGTGATGCTTTGTTTTTCTTTTTCCCTGTCGTGCTGGGTTATACCGCTGGTGCAAAATTTGGCGGCAGTCCTTTTGTCACTATGGCGATTGGCGGTGCTCTAGTACACCCAAGTATGATCGCAGCGTTTAATGCATCCCAGTCTCCGGGCTATGAAGCATTGACGTTTTTAGGTATGCCGATCACCTTTATGAACTATGCCTCTTCGGTTATGCCTATCATTTTTGCCGCTTGGGTATCGTGCAAGTTAGAAACGGTTTTCAATAAATTGCTGCCGGGTGCAATAAAGAACTTCTTCACGCCTCTTTTATGTATTGTCGTTACCGTTCCTCTGACTTTCCTAGTAATTGGACCTGCGGCAACACATGCGAGCCAACTTTTAGCGCATGGTTATGAGCTTGTCTACGCTGCAAGTCCAGTTGTTGCGGGCTTAGTAATGGGCGCGTTCTGGCAGGTTTTCGTTATCTTCGGTCTTCATTGGGGCTTTGTTCCTGTTCTGCTTAACAACCTTGCTGTTTTGGGTTCTGACAGCATGATGCCATTGCTGGTTCCTGCTGTACTTGCACAAGCTGGTGCTGCATTTGGTGTTTTCTTGATGACTAAAGATGTGAAGCTGAAAGCCATTGCGGGTTCTGCAACCACTGCTGGCCTGTTCGGTATCACTGAACCTGCTATCTATGGCGTTAACCTGCCGAAAAAGCGCCCGTTTGTTATTGGTTGTATTTCGGGAGCCATCGGTGCCGCAATCATCGCCTACTTCAGTGTCCGCATCTATTCATTCGCGCTACCAAGTATCTTAGTTTTCCCACAAATCATTCCGCCAACTGGTGTCGATTTGACGCTTTGGGTAACGGTATTCGCTTCCATGCTCTCAATTGTTCTAGCCACTGTTTTGACTGTCCTGTTTGGCAAAGTCAACGATGCCAATAAAGAGATCGCACAAGCGGTTGTTGCGACCAGAGCGTAATTACAACCCAAGCCAAATTTTAAAGGAGATATATTCATGAGTTTTAGTTTTCCAGAATCATTCCTATGGGGTGGTGCAACTGCTGCAAACCAAATTGAAGGTTCACATAAGAAAGATGGCAAAGGTCTGTCAACATCAGATGTTCAGCCATTCGGTGCCTTTGGTGAGCTCGTATACCGCGAAGAAGGCGATTTTAATATCAAGGATGTAGCGATCGATTTCTACAATCGTTACGAAGAAGACATCGCTCTGTTTGCTGAAATGGGTTTTACCTGTTTGCGCGTGTCGATTGCTTGGAGCCGAATCTTCCCGAATGGTAACGATTCTGAGCCGAATGAAATGGGCTTGGCTTACTATGATCGCGTATTCGATGAGATGGCTAAGCACAACATTACTCCGGTGGTCACCATTTCTCATTACGAAATGCCACTGAACCTAGCGGATAAATATCAAGGTTGGGCTAGCAGAGAAGTGATTGGCTTCTTTGAAAACTATGCCAAGGTGTTGTTCAAACGCTACAAAGATAAAGTCAAACTGTGGCTAACCTTTAATGAAATCAACGTTACGCTGCATGAACCGTTTACGGGTTCTGGTCTTCCTCGTGATTGTAGTGAACAAACTCGATTCCAAGCGATTCATCACCAGTTGGTGGGTAGTGCAAAAGCGGTGAAAGCATGTCACGACATTATCCCAGATGCCAAGATCGGTAACATGATTTTGGGCGCGATTCAGTATCCACTGACCTGTAAGCCCGAAGATGTGATGCATACGCTGACTCAAAACCGTGAATGGCTGATGTTTGGTGACATTCAGGCGCGCGGTTACTACCCAAGCTACATGACACGCAAATTTAAAGAATTGGGTGTCGAACTTAACATCACTGAAGACGACACTGAATCTCTGAAAGAAACCATCGATTTTATCTCTTTCAGTTACTACATGTCTGGATGTGCGAGTACCGATCCAGGTGAAGCCGAGAAAGCAAGTGGCAACATGCTGAATATTATTGCTAACCCGTACCTAGAGGCTTCGGAATGGGGCTGGCAGATCGACCCAGTAGGACTTCGTTACTTACTCAACTTCCTCTATGACCGTTACCAACTACCTCTGTTCATCGTGGAGAACGGCTTAGGTGCCAAAGATCAGTTGGATGAGAACGGTGAAGTGATCGATGACTACCGTATTCAGTATTTGAATGATCATCTTTATCAAGTTGGTGAAGCGATTCAGGATGGTGTTCCTGTCATGGGTTACACCTCATGGGGACCGATTGATCTTGTCAGTGCTTCAACGGCACAAATGTCGAAACGTTACGGCTTTATCTATGTAGACCGAGACGACCAAGGCAATGGTTCACTAGAACGTAAACGCAAGAAAAGTTTCCACTGGTACAAGTCGGTGATTTCCTCTCGAGGACAAGCTCTGCAAGGTCCAAAACAATAACAAATATAGTCATTCCCCCCATTGGCTCACCTAAAGCTCCTGCTCTGGTGAGCCTCATCTAGCAGATTTAATGTGCAAAAACTCTAATAAAAAACCACCTTTTGGTAAGGTGGTTTTTTTTACAAAAATCTGAGAAGGTGGCTATTCATTTAAGAGTTTGATTGATTAGGAAGAGACAAACCAAACCTGTTGTTATTTGTGATTTTTAACCATCCATTTATACACGTCAGAGTTGCTATACGCAGTCTGCCACGATGAATCATGACCACCGTTTTCAATTTCTGTATAACGAATTGTGGCGGTCGAACCTCCTGCTCTGATGATGGCATCAACCATTTCTCGTGAGTATTCAACACTGGTCACTTCATCATTACTGCCGTGGAATACCCATGTTGGTATGTGTTTGATTTTATAAGCTTGTTTTGGATCTGCGCTCCCTGCGATAGGTAGAGCTGCCGCAAACAGTTCTGGTCTTTGAATCATTGCATTCCATACACCTTGCCCGCCACGAGATAACCCTGTCATATAAATTCGGTTTGCATCAATATCCGGATTGTTCTTTATCATCTCATCAATAAGATGTAGTAGCGCTGTCATAGATGGAGTTGATGGTGTCTGCGTATAGTCATAATGATCTAATGTAGTGCTAGCCCAGCGCATAGGTTTCGGTGTTTGTGGAGCAAGAACGTAAGCGGCTTGAATTGCCTGATTGATCTCGCTCGCGAAATATTGAGGTCCAAAGTTTGTGCCTTGATACATCTGTGCTTGGTTATCTGTTCCTGCTTCCCCACTACCGTGTAAATGGATGATTAAAGGTAGCTTTGTTCCTGTTTGTTTCGGTGAATAAATTTGGTACGGAAGGTCAAATGTTCCGTCGTTATAGACAGCCGAATTCCAGTCAGCCAGTGCCGGAGTTACTGCTAGGAAGGAAATGGTTAGAGTGAGTATAGGCTTTAGCATGATATATCCATTTTAGTTGATGAATGTAACCGGTATCATAGCAATCGGTTTGGCATGATTGTGTGATCTTACAGTCAACTCAAGCTGATACTATTTCACTGATGCAATAGACATTTTTCGAGATTCGCCCCTTATCTGGATAGAAATTGACATACCTACTTGGTCGAAATTTGAGCTCTTGCTGAATTTTTTGTGCATAACTTATAGTGATGATTCAAATATGAGACATAACTTCCATTAATATGCTGGCATAATGCGCGCTTTGATTATTTAAGTGTGACGGAAGTAACTTGGACATCTATGACGACCTAGAGCGTTTTAAGCAACAAATTCAGCAAAATACCCATTTTCAGCAGTTTGAATCGTCTCGTGGTCACGAGATGACTAAGGCTCATTACGCTATTTTTAATCAGTTAGACGAGCACTATTTTGCTCAAGCACAGGATTGTGCGCATCTGAATCATTTGAACAGTAATGATGCAGAACACTCAACTTCGTTTGATGCGAACTTTATTACCAATCGAGTGACTGAGAAAACGTCAGAAGCTTCGATTTTCGATTCAGTATCAAAAATTTCTTCTAAGCAGTCATTAGAACGTTTGTTGCATTCCGCAGGACTGTCTCAAGAGCGTGAAAGTACACTGGTCATGGCGGGGAACGAGTAATGCCTTTAATTGCTGTTTATTCTCCAAAAGGTGGCACAGGAAAAACAACATTGGCGGCAAACCTTTGTCATTCTTTGTCGACTATGGGGCTTAAAACTGTGGCAGTGGATTTTGATCCACAAAATGCTTTGCGCTTGCAGTTTGGTATTCCTCTTGCGGATACGTCCGGTTATGTTGCTTCCGCCAGTGAGTCTGCAATGTGGAGTAAGCATTTGCTTTCCACTCCGCATCATGTCTTTGTGCTGCCTTATGGCAAGACGACGATTCAACAACGTTCTGCGTTTGAGATGAGCTTAATTCGAGAGCCTTCTTTTGTTGCTCGTGGTTTGCAAGAGTTACTGGCTCAACCTGATCTTATTGTTGTCGCGGATTTACCTACGGCAAATATCTACGCTTTACAGTCATTGCTTCCAAAAGCGGATGTGGTTGTTACTCCGCTTCTGGCGGACACCGCCTCTTTGTCGTTGTTACCAGAAGTTGAAAATCTCTTTGCCGACATTGCAATGCAAGAAAATGCATCCGATACCTTTGTGGTTATCAATCAAGCCGATTATCGCCGTAAAGTCAGCAAAGACGTTGAAGGTTATATGGTTCAGCGATTAAACGACACGGTTATCGGTATTGTTCATCGCGATGAAAGTGTGGTTGAAGCAAATGCTGCGCAACAGTCGATTTCGTCAGTTAACCATGCTTCTGTAGCGGCTTTTGATATTGAAGTCATCAGTAAAAAACTGGCTGAAAAACTCGGATTGGTAACCAACGATGGTTCAATGTTCTCCGCTCCAGCCCCACATCACATTTAATTCTCGATCGGTAAACATTAAGAATGAATAAGCTAGCTTTATATTTGCTGATCATTGTCATGTCTCCATTGGCAGCAATGGTTGTTGTCACGCCAATGGACAGTGACAAGCAATTCGTGTTTGCGATTGTCAGCCTTGTAATACTGTATTTGCTGAATTTCAGTAAACGTCGTGATGTATCTGTGGTGATGGTGTTGTTTTCCATCTTAACCTCGACTCGTTACCTATATTTCCGCGCGGATCAGACGTTACATTTCAATTCGATGATTGAAGCGATTCTAGGAACTGGGCTGTTTATCGCTGAACTCTATTCTTGGGTAATGTTGCTGCTCGGCTACTTGCAAACGACGTTCCCTTTGAATCGTCAGATTGTTCCATTGCCAAAAGACAGCAGCAAATGGCCGACGGTGGACGTTTATATTCCTACTTATAACGAATCACTGGATGTTGTTCGCGATACGGTCTTGGCAGCGCAATGTCTTGAATACCCTAAAGATAAAATCAAGGTTTACATCCTTGATGACGGTAAGCGCAAAGAATTTGCAAGGTTTGCTCAGCAGGCAGGTGTTGGGTATATCACTCGCTCCGACAACTCGCACGCAAAGGCAGGTAACTTAAACAACGCATTGAAGCAAACTAACGGTGAGCTGATTTGTATTTTTGACTGTGACCACGTCGCTGTTCGGGTATTCTTGCAGGCAACGGTGGGTGCTTTCCTGAAAGATCCAAACTTAGCGTTAATGCAGACTCCGCACCACTTTTATTCTCCTGACCCTTTTGAGCGCAATCTGTACGGTAAACATGATATTCCTAACGAGGGCGAGCTTTTCTACGGTCCGATTCAGCAAGGAAATGACATGTGGAATGCAACTTTCTTCTGCGGTTCATGTGCTGTTTTACGCCGTACCGCATTAGAACAGATTGGTGGTGTTGCTGTTGAAACAGTAACGGAAGATGCACATACCGCACTTAAAATGCAGCGCTTAGGTTGGAATACCGCTTATCTGCCAATTCCGATGGCTGGTGGTTTAGCGACTGAGCGTCTTGGCTTGCATGTTATTCAGCGTAACCGTTGGGCGCGCGGTATGGTACAGATCTTCCGTGTTGACAACCCATTGTTAGGTCGTGGTCTGAAACTGCAACAACGTCTCTGCTATTTGAGTGCAATGTTGTACTTCTTATTCCCGCTGCCAAGAATTGTATTCTTGACGGCGCCGCTCGCGTTTTTGCTGTTCAACCTGAATATCATTCACTCGTCAGCAAGCCTGATTTTTTCTTACGCATTGCCGCATTTTATAATGTCGATGTTCGTCTCTTCCCGTTTGAATGGGCGTTCACGATACAGTTTCTGGGGTGATATTTACGATATGGCGTTGGCGTTCCACTTAGCGCTTCCAACCATTGTGACTATGATTTTCCCGAAGCGTGGCAAATTCAACGTAACCGACAAAGGCGCTTTGCTCGACAAAACCTATTTCGATGCTCACATTGTTAAGCCGCATATGATTACCGCCGCGATACTGGTTATTGGTATTGGTTGGGGCATCTATCGGGCTTTGGGTTATTCATTCTTTGTGGCTGATCCTATGGTTGTAGCACTCAATGTAGGATGGTCGGTTTATGGACTATTCTTCTTGCTCGCAGCCATTGCCGCAGGTCGTGAAACGAAACAGATTCGTGAAACCATCCGCTTAGATGTGAAAATTCCTGCTGTAATTCATTATGTTAGCGGTGTGCTCTCTCGCTCGCATACGGTGGACCTCTCTATGGGTGGCTGCTTGGTTGCATTACCTGCAGATCAACGAAGTGAAGCGGTTGAAGCGATTGAACTTCAACTTCGCTCAGGCAGTATCGCCATTCCTGTTGAGCAGATCGGTGTTAATGAGAAAGGCTATCGCTTGAAGTTCAGTGAAGTTTCTTTAAATCATCGTCGTGAACTCGTTCGTATTGTATTGGCTCGCTCTGATGCTTGGGTTCGTGCTCCACGCAAACAAGATAGACCGTTGCGCTCTCTAGTGACGATTGCTTCGTGTATTTGGGATGTAGCGTGCGATGCACTTACCACTTACCGAATGTCTCGAAAAAGAAATGCAGTCCCATCTAAACGCCTCAGTGGAGAGCAAGCGTAATGAAAAATATCTTGCTAACAATGCTGGTAGCTTGGTTCTCTTTACTGCTGCCAGTGAAAGCGTGGGCATCGGTAGAAGAAGATAGCAGCGTTCAGCAGTATCAAAACAAAATGACGTTAGCTGATATGGGCTACGTTAAGGGTATTGTGTTTCGCGGTGGTCAGAAAGACGCTGGTGTCATGTTCAGTTTGCCAATTGACCAACTGGTTAATCAGGCTCAAATGACATTAGACCTACGCTCGTCCACTTCATTGATGGATAGCGATGTCACCTTGCAGGTTCGTGTTAACGGCGAACCAGTTGGATCGATTCCACTCTCTTCAGTACAGCAGACGGCAAACAGTTATCAGTTAAATGTACCAGCACTGCTAGTCAGCTCTCGCAATACATTGAGCTTCAGTCTTATCAGTGAGCAGGATAACTTA
Organism: Vibrio sp. Hal054; assembly: GCF_037162405.1. NCBI lineage: Bacteria > Pseudomonadati > Pseudomonadota > Gammaproteobacteria > Vibrionales > Vibrionaceae > Vibrio > Vibrio sp. Hal054. Next base: position 1,260,719 of record NZ_JARLUT010000002.1, read on the forward strand.
TGTGTTCAGAATGAGAATAATCGTGCCGAGCAGATTGAAATCCTACCGAGTTCAAAACTTGAGCTGAGTGCGCAGCAGCTAGGTATCGCTGCAGATTTAAACTTCTTCCCAAACCCATTTTGGGATGCTCAGGATATGTTGGATAGCTCAATTCAATTTGTCTTTCCTCAGTCATTGACCGCTGAACAAGTGAGCGCGGCAGCAGCTCTGTCATCATGGTTTGGCGTACAAGCCACTTACCGTGGTGTCTCATTTGAGGTTTCAAAAGGTCAATTACCTCTGAGTAATGCAATTGTATTTGGTGCGCCGGGTGACAAAATCGGTGATCTTACGTTGCCGAATGCAGAGCAACCTTTGTTGCAAGTTGTGGCAAACCCACGTAATTCGCTTTATAAGTTGCTGTTGGTTGTGGCGAAAGATCAGCATGGATTACGATCAGCAGTACATCGTTTAGCTCGCCTAGATTTTGAAAAACAAACCTCGCGATACGTGGTGGAATCTGAGGCGATTGCCAAAAGCAAACCTTACGATGCGCCGCGTTGGATTTCGACATCAGAACCTGTGCTACTGAGTGAGCTGAGTGCTCAAGGGCAAAACATGGTGGCGAAAGGTATCTGGCATAACTCGCTGGATTATTCATTCCGTGCAGCGCCCGATTTGTTCTTGTGGGACGGGGAAACCATTCCTCTGAACATTGATTACAGCTTCCCTCCCGACGCTTTGATTGATACTGAACACTCGTTTTTGAACGTGGTTTTCAACGGTAAGTTTTTAAATGATTTGCCAGTAAACCAACGCGGCATACTTGAGCAACTATGGCGTCGTTTGGGTGGTGATACTCGTCAGGAAACCGCGCTGTTACCGATTCAGCCATACATGATTTATGGCGATAACCAGTTATCGCTCTATTTTGATGTCAAACCACAAGCTGATTTACCTTGTGGTGCATCGATGGACAGCAATATTCAAAGCCGAATCAAAAACTCGTCGAGTATTGATTTGAGCCATACCCAGCATTTTTCGCTGTTACCTAACCTGTCATTTTTTGTTGGCGCGTCATTCCCGTTTTCACGCTTAGCGGATTATTCAGGAACCGTACTTTGGTTACCCGCCAATCCAAGCAACGAGCAATTAAAAACACTCTTTAGTTTGACGGCACGATCAGGTGCAGCAACAGGTACCGTGATTTTCCAAAACCACGTCATTCTTGGCTCACCTTCAAGCAGTTTGGAACTTGAGCACAAAGATATTCTGGCGGTGAGTTCGATGAAAGAAGCGCGCTTTAACCGAATGTTGTTAACCAACTCGCCTTTTGAAGAGCAGGACCACATGTTGCGTGTTAAGCCTCAATCGATGGGCGATAAGTTGATCAGTTGGTTACAAGGGAACTGGAATCTCACTGAGCAAGAAGCCGAAAGATACTTCTCGTCTAACGAATCATGGCGTGGCTTCATTAGTTTTGAGTCTCCTTGGAGCGAAAGCTACACAGTAGTTGTAGCCACCGCTTCATCAGATCAGCAACTGGTTAAGTTGGATAAAGACTTGAAGATCGCATCCATCAACGCGGCTATTCGCGGCGATGCCACAGTCATTACCGATGACAACGGAGCAACCAGTTTTCAGGTTGCACCTCAGTTTCCTTCTGGTCAGCTACCTTGGTACAAAATGGCCATCTGGTATGCCAACCAGCACAGCGCCATTTTCGCTTTGCTGACTCTGATTGTTTCGTCAATTTTGGGATTTGCTATTTATAGCCGCCTACAGCGCAAAGCCGAACTGCGCTTGAATGAAGAGTAGGGGCTCTGGATTCATCATTATGAAAAAGAATACGTTAAAACTTTTCTCCACATTATTTTTGGTTGAAGCGCTGCAAGTTGCGATGGTTACGCCTGCTTGGGCTAATGATCCAGCGCTAGCTTCCCTGCTTGATCAGGCTAAGTATTGGCACGAAAAATCCAATCCGACACTGGCACAAGAGTCGATACAGAAAGTTCTGATGGTTGACCCAAATCAGCCAGATGCTCTGTATCTGATGTCGCTTTGGGCGCAAGAGCGTGGTGATATTACTGAGAGTGCTCAGTGGAAAAGCCGACTAGAAAAAGCGCACCCAAATGCACCACAGCTTCAGCAGTTAACGCGTTCGCAAGCTCTAGGGCAATTACCACAAAGTGGAATTGAACAAGCGCGTCGTCAGGCTCAGTCTGGTGATATCAAAGGTTCGATTGCGACTTGGGATGAACTGTTTAAAGGCAGCGAGCCACCGATTGAACTGGCACCGGAATATTATCTGACCATGTCTGGCGATAAAGACCTGTACAACAAAGCGGTTTCTGAGCTGGGCAAACTCACTAAGCAGAACCCGAACAACAGTGCAGTGGGTATTGCTTATGGTCAGGTGTTAACTTATCGCAAACCAACTCGCCGTCAGGGACTTAAGCAGCTGGAACCTTATGCGCAGCAGAGTAAATCGGCATCTGACTCTTTACGTCAGGCACTATTGTGGTTAGAACCAAAAGAATCGGATGAGCGTTATTACCAACGTTGGGCGTTAGCACATCCACAGGATAAAGCGGTTTTAGATCATTACAAAGCGGCCATCGGTGGAGACATCAAACGCAGTGGTTACAACGAGCTGAATCAAGGCAATCTGGAGCAAGCGGAAGTTGAATTTCAACGTGCGTTGGCAAAATCGCCGAACGATGCAGACGCTTTGGCCGGCATCGGCTATGTGGCACTGAACAAAGGCGAGTACTCAAAAGCTGCAGATTACCTTAAACGTTCAGCTGCTCAGGGCGGAAATCAGGCAAGCAAGAGACGTGAACAAGCCGACGAAGCACAATTTCTTGCTCAGTTAGAACAGGCAAAATCTGCCTATCAAGCGGGCAACACTGCACAAGCGTTAGAATTAAGCGCACCGTTGGCCAAGCGCAAAGGTGAAGCAGGACGCGGAGCAAAACTGTTCCGAGCGGATGTGTTACGTCATAACGGCGACTACGCGCAAGCTGAAGCACTGCTGCTTAAGGTTTTGGATGAAGAACCGAACAATCAGGCTGCGAAAGAAGCTCTGTACTATGTTTATGCTGAGCAGAACCAGACTGATAAAGCGAAGAACTTGCTGAGTTCTCTCCCGCAGCAAGTCCAGAGCCGCATCCGCAAAGCAGACAGTTATAGCAATATTCGTGATCTGGCCAAAATGGCGGTGGATGCGGGCAACATCGAAACCGCGATTGTGATTTTGGATAACGGCCTTCAGCGTTTACCGAACAATCCTTGGCTTCGATTGGAGTTGGCTCGTCTTTATTTACAACAAGGTGATGCAGTTGCAGCACAAGGAGTTATTGCCTCGTTAGAAAGTGAGCAAGCGAGTGGCGAAGATTTGTATGTGGCAGGGCTTTATTATTCTGGTCAGGAAAAGTGGAAGCAGACCAATCTTTTGCTATCTCGTATTCCAGAATCCGAGCGTAACGCCCAAGCCAACGCTTTGTACAAAGAGTCAAAGTTCTATCTCGATTTGGAGTTGGCGAGCTCTCATATTGCCCACGGGCAAATTGCTCAAGCTCGACAATCGCTAAAAGCGATGCAGCCGCAAGCCATCGAAAAGCCTATTTGGGCTGGTAAACTTGCTCAACTACTGATGAAAACAAGAGATGTTGATCTTGCCATTGATGTGGTTGATGCGAGCCAAGCACGAGGTATTGAAGGTAACGCGGGCGACTATGCAGACCAAGTGTCTGTGCTATATCAAGCGGGGCTGAAACAGCAAGCACAAGATCTGCTGAATCATCCACAAATTATTGCCAACAGTACTCCGTTGCAACTTGCACGAGCTCGCAATGTGTATGTGATTAACCAAGCGGACACATTACGTGAGCAAGGCCAATATGCACCAGCTTATGACATGCTGACTGCCGCGCTGCAAACTGACCCAACAAGCAAGGATCTGATGTTAGCCATGGGACGTTTGTATCAAAGCGGTAAGCTGAATGATCAAGCAGAAGTGGTCTATCAATATTTGTTGGACAATCAGCAAGACACACCGGAACAAGATGCACTGGTTGGCGCAATTAATATCGCTTTGGTAAAAGGTGAAGCGAGCAAAGCGCGCGAATTGTCAGAACAGTTGCAGCAGGTGAAATCTCCATCGCGTCTGCTGTTAATTGCACGTATTGACGAAGCGCAAGGCAAGCACGCTCAGGCAATGGCTAATTTGCGTCAAGCTCGAGCACAGTTACTGGGTTTGCAGTCTACTCACGAGAGCACTTCGCCTATGGTTGGCGGGTTGGTGATGGCAGATAACCCATTTGCTACTTCACAAAGTGCTGCAAATTCTAATGTCGCTCCATCTGTATATGGTACGACTATGCCTTGGCAGGTGAGCGCGCAAACATCGGCTAACGGGGCGTATATTAATCAACGTGCGGATCTCCCTCAGCCAACTGCAGAGCAGCAGACTCTAGCGGATGTGAACCGTTTAATGATGCAAATATCTGATCGCACATCAAGCTGGGTTCAAGGTGGCATTGAAATTCGCGGACGTGACGGAGAAAACGGTCTGAGTCGACTGACTGAAGCTCGCGCTCCTATGGAATGGTCGACAGTACCTTTTGGTGATGCTCGATTTGCGATAAACGTTGCGCCGGTAACTCTGGATGCAGGTACCTCTTCTGGTGATGCAAACCGTCGCTTTGGTACAGGGGCATTAATTCAGGGGCAGGTAGCTGAAACAGAAGGTGTTTCTTCGTTAAATGGAGACACATTGCCTGATGTTGATTCTCAAGGTGGACAACGTCAAAGTGGCGTTGAACTGGCGATGTCATTGCGAGATCAGTATTACCAGTTAGATATCGGCACCACACCGCTTGGGACAGAGTTGAGCACATTAGTCGGCGGTGCAAAAGCGATTGCCCCGTTAGGTGATTACACTAAACTGTCCTTCTCTCTAGAACGCAGAGCAGTAAAAGACAGCATGCTTTCGTATGTAGGCATGAAAGACAGTTTCTCAGGTCAATACTGGGGGCAAGTGACGCAAAACGGCATCAATATTCAATTGAATTACGATGATGGTGATGTAGGTTACTATGCTGGCGGTGGCGTGTGGCGCTATGCTGGTCGCAATGTCGAAGATAACGATGCAGTAAAAGTAGAAGCAGGCATGTACTTGCGTCCTCTTAAAGCGGATGACAGAGAGCTGCAGATCGGCTCACACATCAGTTATCAGAATTTCGAAGAAAACCTCAGCTACTACAGTTTTGGGCATGGTGGTTACTTTAGCCCGCAGAACTATGTCAGCGTCTCTTTCCCTGTGGAATATACGCAGGAGTTTTCGAAGGTGAGTTTGGGTATTGGCGGCGCATTGGGTTACCAGTCTTATAGTCAGGATGAGGCCAACTACTTCCCCGGACAATCTGCGATGCAATCAACTCTGGAGTCCTACGTTCGTTCAGGTTGGGTAAAAGAGGCGCGATACAGCGGCGAAAGTACTGATGGTATTGGGTACAGTTTCCAAGCGAGACTGGGCTACAAAATTAAGCGTGATTTAACGCTAGAAGCTAAAGTCGCTTATGACACATTCGGTGATTACAACGAGTCAAAAGCGCAGCTCTCATTACGTCAGTCTTTCCAAGACTATTAATCTAGCATGATGATAAGCAGAGTATCTTCCACAGTGCTCTGCTTATTTTGTATCAAAGGGATGAATGAATTGATGTTCAAGCTCTACAAACAGATGCTCAAAGTTTGGCTGTTGATACTTTGTGGTATTAGCTCTGCCAGTGCATCTTCACTTGACTGGACCACGTTTAAACAACGCTTTATGGCGCCTGACGGCCGAATTTTGGACAGTGGTAATCGCAATATCAGTCATACCGAAGGTCAGGGCTTTTCTATGTTGTTTGCCGTTGGAGCGAATGACAAAACATCGTTTGACAAGATTTGGAGATGGACTCATTCCCATCTTAAAGATCAAAAATCCGGCCTGTTTTACTGGCGTTATAACCCAGTGATTGCTGACCCTATCGAAGATAAAAACAACGCCTCCGATGGCGATGTGTTGATCGCATGGGCGCTACTAAAAGCTGGACAACGCTGGAACCATAAACCTTATTTAACTGAGTCGGATCGCATTGTTCGCGCGGTGCTCAATCATACAGTTATAGACTTTGCAGGTCGTAAAGTTATGCTTCCTGGGCGCAGCGGTTTTACCGCGCAAGACTCGATAACTTTAAACCCTTCCTATTTCATCTTCCCCGCTTGGCGCGACTTCGCCGAACGTAGCTATCTAGCTAACTTGTGGACCTTGATTGAAGATTCTAAGCAGTTGATGACCGACATTGATTGGGGACAACACCGCATACCGACAGACTGGATAACGCTTTATGTGGACGGAAAGACAGCTCCAGCGACAAAATGGCCAGCGCGAGTCAGCTATGATGCGATTCGCGTTCCTCTTTATATGAAGTGGGATCGTGCGGATAACCCACTGTTAGGCCGTTGGCAATCTTGGTTTTCTGGTTACTCACGTTTGAAAACGCCAGCATGGGAAAATATGGCCAACCATGAAGTAGCAAATTATCCAATGCGAGGCGGACTGTTGGCGGTGCGAGATTACACTATGAATCAACTCAGCAGCGACGCAACCAAGGTACGAGCGAGTGATGACTACTATTCAGCGAGCTTGAAATTGCTGGCGGCACTAGCCAACGACGGTTTTTGAGTTTGGATTAATGTCTCTACACCCAAAACTGGTTTCGAGCTCTATGTTTAAGAACTCGTAAACTAGAATCAAACGATTGTTAGTGGCAGTGATTGCTAATGTTAGCTGGTATCGCTGTCATTTGGGGCATCAGACCGAGACGAGTGATGTAGTCGAGATATGTTTGTGGGTCTTCAACAATTCTGCAGGTTTAAGTCGTTGCTTCTTTTCTGAGATATGTGATACGCCGACGCCAAAAGTATAAAACTTGAACAAAGTTACTATTGTTTTGTTTTACATTTCACTAATCTAAGTAGCCTATAGTGAATCCGGCCATCTAAAAATTTACGGTGTAAATCTCTGCTATGAAAAAGCCAACAGCAACCGATGTCGCGAAACTTGCTAACGTCTCAGTAAGTACAGTGTCGAGATATTTCAACAGAAGTGCTTATCTTGCTGAAGATAAAATTATTGCTATTGAAGAAGCCATTGAGAGTTTAGGCTTTGTCTCAAAAGCTTCTAAGAACGTTCAAAAGCATAAAGAAAAATTGATTGGATTAGTGATTCCCACTTTCGATAGTTCTTTCATCAGTATGGTTCTAGCGGGTATGGATTCAGCAATACAGAACAGCGCATATCGGCTTTTGATAGAGACGACTCATTGGCAAAAGGAACAGGAAAAGCGAGTCATCCAAAAAGTACTTAGCCAAGGTGTAGATGGCCTTATCATGATGGTGAGCAGCTTAATGGAAGAAGAGGTTCGTAGCTTAGTCGGCGATCTACCTGTTTTGATTTTAGCTGGTGCAGAGGATAGCAGTTATCCTTGTCTGAAGGTGGATAACGTCTCGGGCGGAAAAATGGCGACTGATTACCTTATTCATCTTGGACATCAAAAAATAGTACACCTTTATAGCAACGAGATTGGTAACAGAGACTCGCTAGGACGGATGGAAGGTTATAAAGCGAGTTTGAAGTCAGCGGATATCGATGTTGATGACAATCTGATTTTGAATGGAGGGTATAGAGCGTCTCTCTCTTCTCAAGCCATACAAAGCTTAATTAATCGAAAAGTGCCATTTACGGCAGTATTTGCTGCTAATGACCTTAGTGCTTTAGGTGCAATTCAAACACTGCTCAGAAACGGGATTAAAGTTCCGGAACAAGTATCAGTAATAGGGTTTGATGATTGTCCAATCTCCTCAACATTCTATCCCAAGCTCACAACGGTAAGTCAGCCTTTACACGATATGGGAAAATCGGCCATTACATCGATGTTAGACCTGATTGCTGGTCGTTATATTGATTTTGGGCCGTTGGAATTAAAACTCGTCACCAGAGACAGCACATCTAAAGCTCCGCCTCACCCTTGGGTGTGAAGTTTGTTGTTAACTCACGGGTAAGTGAGGTCTTACTTTTGATGGTGCCGTTATTTCGCATCACTCGATGGAAGACATGTGGGATTGTTGTGGTGAATCTTAGCTCTTAACTGGTCCTGTACTCTCCCTTTTTATGAGTTCAACAGGAGGAACGTGAGGAGTAGAAGCATTCATACTGGTCAAATCAACAATATATTGCATCGCTAGTTCTCCCATCTCATATAAAGGCTGTTTAATGGTTGTAAGTGATGGAATAGATATCGCGGAGGTATATAAGTCATCGAACCCAATCACAGACACATCGTTTGGTACATCCAATTTATGTTCTTTCAAAGCCTGAATAACACCATATGCACTTAGGTCATTTGCAGCAAAAACCGCAGTGAACTCGATCCCTTTATCTATCAGATCATTTATCGCTTTATAGGAGTATTCGAAGTAATAACCACCGTTAATGATGAGATTCTCGTCTATGTTTAATCCTGCCTCAAGTAAGCTTTTCTTGTAACCTTTTAAGCGGTCACCAGCATCAGGCCCCTCATCCAAACGACCATGAGCATGAACAATTTTTGTATGCCCGAGTTGAATCAAATGGTTGGTGGCAATGCTACCCGCAATAATATTGTCGAATTTTAAACTTGGGAGAGAACCTAAATTATTACCAGCAACAACGAGGACTGGTACATCTCCAACCTGCTGTTTGATCTCCTGTTCTGAAGATAAGTTGACGATGAGAACCAAAGCGTCAACGCCGATGTCCATCATCTGTTTAATTATTTTTTGCTCGCGGACTTTAGAAAAGTTGGAGCTTTCAACTCTCAAACTATAAGCGCTATTTTGTGCCCAGTGATTCATGCCGTTTAAGATGCACGAAAAATACGAGTTATCGAATGTTGGGATAACGACGCCTATTTTCATACTCCTAATTTTTTCAGTGCTTAATTTTGTGTTTTTAGGTTTAAAGTTGAGCTCGAACATAGCTTGTTCGATGGCTCGTACCTTGTCTTTACAAATATATTTTTTGCGATTGCTATAGCGAGAAACTGTACTCACTGAAACTCCTGCTAGTTGAGCAATGTCATATATTGTTGGTTTCTTCATTAATGTTCACTTAGTCAAAATAGCCATGATGAGTATGTCGTTTTTTGTTTTCCCTAAATAAGGAAGGGTAATTATGATTTCAAAAAAATAAAAACTCAAATTTAACGAATTGCATAGTTCACTTACGCCAGAGAAAATTTAAATATTGGATGGTTTTAAAACTGATATTTACAAAAAGCATCAGTTTTAAAATAGAGCTTGATCACTAATTCGATGTTTAATACTGAAGTTCTCTTACGTTCAAGACGAGGTTTTTCTTGAGTAAGAAGATTTAATGTATTTTTATAACAATGACTTATTGGTTTAATTCTGCTTAAGATTCAGATTTGTTGCACGTGTTAGATGGCCTGTGTGAGTTTTGTCTCTATCAACAAATCAGCCAAAGATCAAGAATAGAGACAACGAGATTTCTATCGGGCAGGGAGTATTAAACCCACTTCTGTATTTTCATTTTATATGAAAGATTAATGGGTTAAATATTCGAAGTAATGTCGATACTTTGATATTTGGATTTATTGGTTAGGCATGGATTGGCTAGTTTAAGTAATTGCATTTCTAGCTTTTATTAGTAATGCAAGTATATCTCTATGAGTTTTCACAAAAGGAAGTTCTTTTACCTATTCGTGGTTAAGAGTTTTTATTGTGGAAGTGTTTTTTATTAATCCATAAATAGTCATCGACCGTATTTTTAATTAATAAATTTTATAAATAAAAATTAACGAGTAATTACAATGCTTATCAAAAGTATTGATTACTCATTGTTTCATTTGATAACAATATGAGCGTGAAGATGAGTAACCTAAATAAAAAACTGATTGCTATAGCAATACTTCCATTTTTACTCGCTGGGTGTGGTGAAGAACAGAACACGTCCTCAGGTACTAGTTCGTCAGATTCGACCGGAAAAGTGTTTAACTTATTTGGCGTTAAGGCTGTGGATAGTGCCTATAAGGCATTGATTTTATCTGCAACTGACGGTTATGCCAGCACGGTTGTTACCGATGCATACGTAAGTTCATCGGATATCAATGCAGGTCTGATTAATAATAATGGCACTAACGATACGATAGATGTTGAGATTAAAGGCGTTGCATCGGGTTCGCTGATGTTGCAGGCAGGAGAGCAAAAAGAAGACTTTTCTAGTTTTGAGTCTGGTTACTTGGAATTTAACATTCGTTCTAAAAGTGCCGTTCCTGATGATCTAACCGTTGCTATTGATAATGGTTGGCCTAATCGTAAGGTGTTCTCACTGAATGGGTATGTCAACTTTACTAATGATTGGGAAGGTATCTCGATACCTATCAAATGTATGAAGCCTGGCTCCGGTATGAGTGACTTTTCATTAGATAGTGTTGCGACACCGTTCTTTATGGAATCAAGCAAAGCTTACAGCTATGAAATTACCGATATTGCTTACAAAGAAAAATCAGAATTCACTCCAGTTGTTGATGCAACTTCGTGCAAAAAAAGTGTCAACGACCCAGCGCCACTAGTCGCTGGTGACCTTAGTATCTACTACACAGGTGATGATTCTTTAGCGACGGATATCAGCAGTAAATATCCTCTCGCAGATTTTGGGGGAACTCGAACAGAAAGTGGAGGAGTCGTGCATTTTTCGTTGCCGGCTAATGGGGGTGTATTTTTCCAAGCGGCCAGTGGAGATGAACTGAATCTTTCGAGTTTCTATGCGGCTGGTTTTTTAACTATTGATATTAAAATTGATAACTATGGTACTTCACCTAATCTAGAAATAAAGCTAGAAGATGTCGACCCAGGCACTAGCAATGACACAAAGTATTTAATAAATAACGGTCTTATACCTGCAAACAGTAGTTGGTATCGCTGTAATCTGCCTGTAAGTAGCCTAGCATTAGATGGCAGTTATTTAAGTTCTACTTCAAAAGCGGCCTATTTATCTGGTGAGTGGGACAAAATGGTAGGACTAGACTTTTCATTTACTAACGTAGCATTAATAAACTCAAGGAATATATCAGGCGCATCTGACTGTGTTCAGTTGTAATCTAAGAGGGAGCCAATATTTAATTGGCTCCTATTATTCAGTATTTATTTGTTCAAATTTAAATCGTTATCTTTCTATTCTTATTTCGGAATATCTATGAATGTTTTATTGAAGTTCCTCGTGGCTGCCTGTATATCTTTTATTGTCACTGCATGTAATAGTGGCGATGGTGGAAACTTTGCTACTGATGCTAAAACCTCAGTAAATACACCCGCGCGCTCTGTATTCGGTGCTGAGGTCTATGGGTTCGACAGTGATAAAGTACTATACGGAAAGTTTATTATTCGGATGAAAATGGTCTCGAAACCTGGGGTGATTTCTTCTTTTTTCTATACGATAATGATTCTTGGGCTGGTGGTATACCTTGGCGCGAAATCGATATTGAATCTATCGGAAAGTCGAAAGACTTTTTACAAACCAACATTATTACAGGTACTTCTGATTCGCAAATTCAATCTGAAAATACCTTTAAAATTAATGATATAGAAAGCTTTCATGAGTACACCTTAATTTGGACGCCAAATGAGGTGACCTGGCTAGTGGATGGCGTTCAAATTCATCAGGAACTCGCCGCTAATTCTCAGCAAGTTAGGGACCTCATCAATACCCCTCAGACTTATAGAATGAATATTTGGGTTTCTAAGTCGGTCGCTTGGGCTGGAGAATTTAACTTAAACAGCCTACCACTACAGCAAGAGGTCGACTGGATTGAATATCATCAATATGACCAATCGACTCAGAACTTCGCGTTGTCGTGGCGTGATGATTTTGATAGTAATTTTCTAGATACAAACCGCTGGGGAACGGCGAACTGGACTTTTGAACAAAATGCTTCGACTTTTAGGTCATCTAACGTTTCTGTTGAAGACGGTAAATTGATATTACGTTTGACTGAGTGAAATCCCTTTTCTGATGAGCAAAGGGAGCTCTCAAATTTATTCACTGTTGGAACGATTCTAGTCATGAATAAAGCGCACAAAAGAAACCAATATCCTATTGTGCGCTTTGGCTTTCGGGGTTAGATCTTAAAGCGTCCTATTTGTTTTTCTAGCTGAACAACCAAGTCACGAAGCGTATGGGCTTCGTTTTCACCTTCTGCTGCGTCTTGTGCTAGTCCGTTACTGAGCTCACGAACAGACTCTGTGTTTGTGTTGATTTCAGAGGTAACGAGCGATTGCTCTTCTGCGGCAGAAGCGATTTGTGTCGCCATATCGCTGATTATGCTTATTGCTTGGCTAATTTGTTGGAGCTGATCACCCATATGCTGAACATCATCAACGCTGGTTGTCACTAACGAGTGGCTATGAGTCATTGCGGATACCGCTTCGCCTGTCACTTTCTGTAATCCTTCAATTTTTGATTGGATTTCTTCTGTTGACTGATGCGTTCTTTGCGACAAGACGCGTACTTCATCAGCAACCACAGCAAAGCCTCGTCCATGTTCTCCAGCTCGTGCAGCTTCTATCGCCGCATTAAGAGCAAGCAGGTTAGTTTGTTCTGCGATGGAGCGGATGGTGGAGAGAATCGTTGAGATTTCTTGAGTGTGATTTTCTAGTTCACCAATGATTTTGGTGGAACTGTTGAGCTCTGACGCCAACTGGTTAATTGAATCAATGCTTTTTTGCATTTGCTCATAACCCGCTTGTCCAAGTGTTACCGACTCATTGGCGCTTTTCGCGGTATTCTCTGCGTTATTGGCAATTTCAGCGGTTGCCGCAGCCATCTCTGTTACTGCCGTTGCAACCATAGTGATTTCGTCTTGCTGCATACTGACTCGTGAACTACGAGTTGATGCAGATTTTGCAGATAGATCAGCATTTTGGTTGATGGATAAGGTGATATCGCGAACATTCAGCATGATGGTATGCAAGCTACCGACAAACTGGTTAAATTTCTCTGCTAAGGTTCCGACTTCATCATTGCTCTTCACTTCAAGTCTTTGAGTGAGGTCGCCGTTACCTTCTGCGATGTCAGTTAGCGCTAAAGTGATATGAGAGAGTCCTTGAAGCTGTTTGGACACAACCGTAGAAGCCACTATACCTAGAACAATAAGAATACCTGCGGCAATCATTAGCTGATTGAGCAAGGTAGCAAGAATGGGTTCTTCTAGGGTTTTCTTGTCTAAAACCATAACCAACATCCAATCGGTATTCTCTATTGCCTTGCTGGCAATGACTTTTGCGCGGTCGTCTAATTGAATTTCGAATTGCGAGCGGTTATCTGAAGAGCTCTTTAGTTGTTGCCATGTCAGTTCAGGGTGAATATCTGCAATCGGTTTTAAAACCAGATCAGCGTTGTTGTGTGCAACAATGTTTCCTTTCGAGTTCACTAAGAAAGCATAGCCATTTCCTGGAACCGAAATAGATAAAACATCCTCCGCTAGCTTGTCTAGTGCTAAGTTAGAACCCACTACACCAATAATTTTGCCATTCACAGTAACAGGGGAGGCGAGTGTTACCACTAAAGCTTTCATTGTGACGCTGACGTATGGGTCTGTGGTAACAGGTTTTTTCTCCTGCATGGCCAATTTGTACCAACCTCTAACTCGAGGATCGTAACCCGCTTTATTGAGCGAAGGATCTTGCCTGAACATTTCGCCTTGCTCGTTGCCGTAATAGCTGAGGCCAAATCCACCGGAAGTCATCAATTGTCGCAGATGAGGAACCAAATCTACGTCTGGGTTAGCTTCAATTTCTTTTTTCATTCCTTCAACAGCGAGTTGTTTGTCATGAAACCAAACACCAATGCCACTGCTGTATGCCTTTAGTGTGTTGTGACTTTCACTGTAAATGTTTTTCCAACTTTCTTCTTTGCTGGATTGATAACTCACGATAACCAAAGCGATAGCAGTAATGGCTATAGCAATCAGTGTTGATACCAAAACCTTTGTTTTTAACGTCAGACTCATAGGTTTCATCCCTTCCAATGCTTTGTCTAATAATCATTTGTTCTAATGATTGTTTACACTATAACAACTGCGTGAAAGATATATGTTGAGTGTGTCTAAATATTAGTTGTTCTTGTTGTGGTTTTTATGCGTTTTTGTGCGCCCTGACTCGGTACCGTTCGACTAACAATGTGACGAATAGCATATGATTTTATGGTTCCTCGAAAGGGTTTGAACATAGAGAGATGGCAAGCTAATCGTTCATATGACGAATGATACTGTTAGATAACGTTGTCAATGCCTCTGCTCTTTGCTGGTCAAGTTCAAACGATGCATTTAGTCGAATACAATGATTGTACTGCTCTGTTACATCAAACATTTTACCAGGAGCTATGCTGACATTTGCTTTTAACATGTCTTGATATATCTCCATGGCATCAATATTTTTAGGCAGTTCTAACCAGAGAAAATATCCGCCTTTTTGGTTTAATACTGTCACACTCTTAGGTAGTAGTGTGCTAAGAAAATCCGCCATTTTGCTTTTACGTTCATAGAGTTTTTTACGTAGTTGCTTGAGATGCGATTCATAATTACGACTGGTTAAATAGTGAACCAGAGCCATTTGTATTGGGGCACTGGTTGCTAAGGTACTCATGAGTTGTAATTTCTGAATGTCGAAAGATCTTTTTCCTGCAACAACCCAGCCAATACGCAGACCAGCTACCAGAGATTTTGAAAACGAAGAACACAACATAATGTTTCCAGATTGGTCATACATTTTCATTGAGCTAACAGGCTCATTTCCTTCATATAATTCGCTGTACACATCATCTTCAATTAACGCGACGTTGTAGCGTTGCAACAGCTCTACAATTTGCTTTTTCTTTGCATCTGACAATGTAAAACCGAGCGGATTCTGATGATTGGACATCAGCCAGCACGCTTTAACATCATGAGTTTGTAAGGCTCGTTCCAACGAATCGATATCAATACCAGTTGTGGGGTCTGTGCGCACGGAAAGTGCTTTTAGGCCAAGACGTTGTAATGATTGTAAGGCGCCATAAAATGTCGGCGACTCTACCACTACGCAATCGCCCGGTTTGGTACAGGCCTGTAAACTCAAGTTTAAGGCTTCCAATGCACCAGCCGTAATGACGATTTCATCCGGTGATATTTCAATTCCCCTCGTGGTGTAGCGCTTGGCAATGATTGAGCGCAATTGCTCATTACCGGGTGGGAGGTTGTTGAATGCACTCGAAATAGGCATGTTGCGAGCCGCCGCCGCTAGCGCCCGATTGATGTGATAGCGTGGATATAAATCTGGACTAGGGTAAGCAAAACCGAAATTAACCATCAATGGGTTTTTTCCGGCCTGAAGAATCTCGAATATAAACTCGTTCACATCGACATTCTCAGTTCTGGAGACTGCCACCTGAACCTGTTGTTGCTTTTTAAAACGAGGCGCGACTTTATACCCAGAGCGAGCTTGAGACGTAATCCAGCCTTGTGACTCCAACAGTTGGTATGCGTGTAAAACGGTCATTAAACTCATTCCTGAGTGCTCAGACTGTTTTCTTAGTGAAGGCAGTTTATCGCCGGGGTTCCAGATCCCAGACTGAATCTGTCGTTTGAGTTGAACTACTAAATTCTGATACTTAGCCAAATTAGCCCCCGATTGAACGATTAACAACGGCTAAACAATAACACTTATTAAATAAATCTGTTATACAATAGTCGTTGTTTTTTGTATCTACTGCCTCTTGGCTTGAGCCTTTATTATCACTTCCATAAATACTTATTAAGCTCAAAGGAAGTTTATGTTTGGTCTCGACGCCTTTATGCTGGCAAGGATACAGTTTGCCTTTACTGTATCCTTCCACATTATTTTCCCCGCCATCACTATAGGTTTAGCCACCTATCTGGCTGTGCTTGAAGGATTATGGCTCAAAACTCGCAATCCTGATTACAAAACGCTTTACCATTTTTGGTCCAAAATTTTTGCAGTCAACTTTGGTATGGGTGTTGTGTCTGGCTTGGTAATGGCATACCAGTTTGGGACTAACTGGAGTGGCTTCTCTGACTTCGCTGGAAGCATCACTGGGCCGTTGTTGACTTATGAAGTTTTAACCGCTTTCTTCCTTGAAGCAGGCTTTCTTGGCGTGATGCTTTTTGGTTGGAATCGTGTTGGAGAAAAACTGCACTTCTTTGCAACATCCATGGTGGCGTTGGGGACAATCATATCTACGTTCTGGATCCTTGCTTCAAATAGTTGGATGCAAACACCTCAAGGCTATGAAATCGTGGACGGACGCATTGTCCCTGTCGATTGGTTTGCGGTCATATTCAACCCTTCATTCCCTTACCGACTTGTGCATATGGGAATCGCGGCATTTCTGAGCACGGCTTTGTTCGTTGGTTCATCAGCAGCTTGGCACTTACTGAAAGGTAATCGCAGTTCTGCAGTGAAAAAAATGTTCTCCATGGCGCTGTGGATGCTGTTGATTGTTGCTCCTATTCAAGCGGTTGTCGGCGATGCGCACGGTTTAAATACCTTAGAGTATCAACCCGCTAAAATCGCAGCGATTGAAGGGCATTGGTCAAACGAAGATGGTGAACCGACACCATTAATTCTGTTTGGCTTGCCAAATATGGAAGAAGAGAGAACAGATTACGCATTAGAGATCCCAGTCTTGGGCAGCTTGATTCTTCGCCATAGTCTGACAGAGCCGATTCCTGCACTGAAAGATTTCCCCAAAGATGAACGCCCCAATTCTCTGGTGGTTTTCTGGTCGTTCAGAATTATGGTAGCCCTTGGCATGCTTATGATTCTTCAGGGTTTCTATGGTCTATGGCTACGTCGTAAAAATTCACTGTATACCCAAAGTTGGTACCTTAAATTTTCAATATTAATGGGACCTACCGGACTTATTGCCATTCTTGCCGGATGGTTCACCACAGAAGTGGGACGTCAGCCTTGGGTGGTATACGGATTACAGCGAACTCGTGATGCCGTCTCTGCACATGGAGATCTGCAAATGAGCATCAGCTTAATTTGTTTCTTTGTGGTTTACAGCTCGGTGTTTGGTTTCGGTTACTACTACATGATCAGACAAATCAAGCAAGGCCCTGATGCCGTCGGTCATGAAGCGCACGAAATGAACACTATTTCTGGCCGTATTTAACGTCACAAGATTACAATGAAGGTAATAGATATGCATTTTGACTTATCCGTGATTTGGTTTGCGATCATCGTGTTTGCTACGCTGATGTACATTGTGATGGATGGCTTTGATTTAGGCATTGGTATCCTGATGCCGTTCATCAAAAATGAAAAACATAAAGATGTAATGGTCAATACCGTTGCGCCAGTGTGGGATGGTAACGAAACGTGGATTGTTCTTGGTGGCGCTGCGCTTTTTGGCGCATTCCCACTGGCTTACTCGGTGATCATCGAAGCGTTAACCGTTCCACTGACACTCATGCTCGTTGCTTTGATCTTCCGTGGCGTTGCATTTGAGTTTCGTTTTAAAGCTTTGGAGAACCATCTTAAGTTTTGGGACCGTTCATTTATGCTCGGCTCTATCTTTACAACGTTTTTCCAAGGGATTGTTGTGGGAGCTGTCATTCAAGGTTTTAACGTCGAAAACCGAACGTTTGTTGGCGGGCAATTAGATTGGATAGCACCGTTCCCACTGTTTTGTGGCTTCGCACTCATCGCGACATACGCCTTGTTGGGTAGCACTTGGTTGATTATGAAAACCGAGGGTGAGCTGCAACAAAGCATGTTTCGCTTTGCCAATAAGACACTGCTTATCATGGTCGCTGCACTGATCATTATTAGCGCATGGACGCCACTTGCATTCCCATTTGTAGCTGAACGTTGGTTTTCGATTCCTAACTTGTACTACTTACTTCCTGTACCTGTGATTACCGCTCTGGCATGTTTGAAAATTACTAATTCGTTGAAAAAACGCAGAGAGCGCAGCCCGTTTATTATGGCGTTAATCATCGTGATTCTTGGGTTTGCAGGGCTTGGGATCAGTATCTGGCCAAATATTGTTCCTCCTAGCATTTCTATTTGGGATGCGGCATCTCCTGAAATCAGCCAGAGCTTTATGTTGTTTGGTGCCGTGCTGATTTTGCCTGTGATTCTTGCCTACACATTCTGGAGCTACTACGTATTTTCTGGAAAGGTAAAAGAAGGTGAATCCTACCACTAAGTGAATATTTGAGGGCAACTTATGAATATTAAACGAGGAATAGAACAATGGGTCTGGATGATCGGGATCTGGGCAGCGAGTGTTATTGCACTTGGTATTGTTTCTATTGGGTTCCGCTTCCTGATGACAATGGCGGGATTTAAATCTTAAACGGTTTGTGTTGAGTTTAGATGTCTTTATCTAACCCTAGGCCAATTTGGACGCTAGGGTTTTTTTGGGCTTCAACTTTCTAGACCGATACTCAATTCACGACTTATTTAACAGCGTATAAAACCCTGAATAAACACGGGTGAAAGTGGTAAACCAGCATGCCGCACCAAACGCGTAGGCGATGATGGCGAAATGTTGAGGGAGTAGGCAAAAAGCGACAAAGCAGAAGATGGTTTCTGTGCCTTCGGTTAGCCCGCTCATGTAGTAAAGTGACTTGTTCTTATATACCGGATTGTCGATTCCCTGTTTGCTTGCCATGATGGCATATGCTAAGAAGCTAGAGCCTGTTCCGACAAAAGAGAAGATCAAAAATGCACCAGCAATGGCATTTTGTTCTGGGTTAGCAAGTACAAAACCAAACGGAATCAGAGAGTAGAACAGAAAGTCCAAACAGATATCGAGAAAACCACCAGCATCGCTAATGCCCTGAATACGCGCTAACGCGCCATCTAATCCGTCGCATATACGATTTAAACAGATAAGCACCAGTGCTAGGTAATACTGCTCTAAAGCCAGTGCAGGCAGAGCAAGAAAGCCAAGAGCAAAACCAAACAGAGTCGTTTGGTTCGCCGTAATCCCTATGCTGTCTAACAGTTTTGCGCTTTGCGCTAATGGCCAGCGAATGGCTTTGATACTGAATCTATCGAGCATAACTGTCCTCCCAAGGCCATGTGATGCAGCGACTGCCCTGCGGAACATCTTCTTCATCATGAGTCACCATGAGTGCTGGAATGTTCGCGTCCTTGAGTTGGTCTTCTACCTGCGTTCTAAATTGCTGGCGCAGGTCTTTATCCAGCTTGCTGTAGGGTTCATCGAGCAGAGCAACTTTTGGTTTGGCAAGCAACATGCGTGTGAGCGCTATCCGTGCACGCTGACCACCGGATATTTGGTCTGGAAAAGAGTCCGCCAGTGATGTCAGAGAGATCTCTTTTAATGCAGTTATCGCTTGCTCTTTTCGTTGTGTTCCTTTGATGGAATCCGGCAGAGCAAAGGCTAAGTTTTCCCAAACGGTTAAGTGAGGAAAAAGCAGGTCGTCTTGAAACAAGATGCCAACCTGACGCTTATGTGCAGGTTGTCCATCCAACTGTGTACCATCAAGCTTGATGCTGCCTGTGTACTGGAACTCTTGTGATAAATGACCGGCAATAGCATCAAGCAGAGTGGATTTACCGCATCCGCTTGGACCCATAAGGGTAACAATTTCACCTTTCTCAACGGTCAGGTTAAATGCAGTAAACAAAGCGTCACCATCTTTTTTACGGATGGCGAGGTTTTCGAGACAAAGACTCATGGGTCAGTAAACCTTTAATAGACAACCTACGATACTTGCCGTGTGTGCGGCTAAGTAAAATGGAAAATGAGAAAAACAATAACGGCAGCAATGCTTGGCAAATGGCATAGATGGCTGAAACGCGGCGGTCCAACCCACTAGAAAGCGCAACCGCTTCTGTGGTTACCGTGCTGATTCGCCCAGCCCCGAGGATTAGAGTCGGTAAATACTGAGCCAAGCTGACACTCACTCCAACGGCCCAAGCGAAGGTTACTGCAGGCAACAGAAGTGGAAGTTTAACGCCAAGCCAAGCCTGAACTGGCGTTTTCCCTAAGCTCAGTGCAATTCTCGTTAAGCCATTATCAAAGCTGCGCCATGGCCCATCAAGCGATAAATAAACGTAGGGGAAAGCAAAGAAAATATGCGCCCAGCAAACCCAAAACAGATATAGCTCGCTATTGATGTACAGCGTGGCGATTTGAATGCCAAACAGAATAGATAACTGAGGAATCAACATCGGAATTGCGATGATGTAGCTGGGTAGCTGAATTCGATAACGCAAACGGTACTCATGGGCGATGAGCGCAAGAATGAGAGCAATGGTGGCGCTTACGATTGCGATGATAATGCTTTGAGTCAGTGTGTCCGCAATACCTTGTGATTCATGTTGCCAGAAACGAGCCGTGTACTGGCTTGGCAGGAGATCAGGAAAACGCCAGCGTTGCGCGAAGCTCCAGATGATCATCAATGGAATCATCACAATCGCCAGTGTTGTGGTGACATAAAACAGCGCTTTGCCGGGTAAAGGTAATCCTGTTCTTCCCGAAAATTGCCAATGTTTATATCCTTTGGTTGCAACCCATTCCACTAAGCGTGTAAATCCAAGCAGCAAACTGGCAACAAGGAACAAAATCACCGCGCCAGCGGCTGCTCGGGGAAGTAAGGACAGAGCAGGGTCGCTAAACCATTGCCATACTAAGACGGAGAAGGTTGGCGGGTTGGTTGGGCCAATAATCAACGCGACATCCACCACGGATACGCTGTAGGCGATAACGGCAAACATTGGGAAGCGAAGCTTTGCTAGCCATTGAGGAAGTATTGCTTTCCACCAACATTGAGTTGAACTGTAACCGAGCGAATGGCTGATTTTTTCGATTTGATCGACTTTTAACTGTTGAAGAATAGGAATGCTCATCAGCAGCAAAAAAGGCACTTCTTTCAATGTCAGCATTAAGGTTAAACCTAACGCATACGGGTCTTTGACCAGCAGAGCTAAGCTATCGACATCCGTATTATTGACGTCGTAACCGAACATCTCATACACAACGCGAGCTCCCATGCCTGTGGGAGCGAAAAGGAAAGCAAAACCAATGGCAAATGCCACATGGGGCATTGCCAATAGAGGTGAGAGTGAAACTTCAATTTTGCGCCAAAGTTTCGTATTCCAGCACGATTGAAGAATGGCAAAGGTTATCAGGCAGGCTAAGTAACTACTCACCACGGCCGAACCAAGAGTTAACCCCAGCGATAGCCAGACGCCATGCCAGTCAAACACCTCAGCAAAGCCAGCGATGGAAAAAGCAGACAACCCAATCGCTGGAATATAGCCAAACGCCGACACGACCACGCCGAGTAATCCCGGAATGGTCGGTAAGACACAGACAGCGATAATGACTAAATATAAAACGCGTAACATGGGTGAGTTTTAGTTTCCGTAACGTTTAAGCCACTCTTTCTCAAGTGCCACTTGCCAGCTTGGGTGAGGCTCGGCGATCGATTTGAACTGCTTAGTATTTTTTGCACTACCTGTTAAGTATTGGCTACTTAATACAGATGGATCGCCCCATATGGTTAATTCTCCTTTACGAGACTGTGCTTCAGGACTTAACAGAAAGTTAATTGCCACTTTTGCGCCAGCATTTGCATTCGCATTCCAAGGGATGGCTAGGAAGTGAATATTAGAAAGTGCACCTGAATCTAAGGCATACACATTGGTGCTTTCAGCTAATTTTCCGCTGGCTTGAGCAGAGTAGACGGCATTTGGGTTGAAAGTGATCGCTAGGTCAATCTGTCCGTCGTCCAGCAGTTGAAGCATTTCGCTGCTGCCAGAAGGGAACTGTTGACCACCACGCCACGCCACCGGATGAAATTCATCCAAATAGTTCCATAAAGGCTGAGTCACCATAGCAAAGCTGGCTTCATCAACGGGTTTCATCAAAGAAGGATCGTTGTTGGTCAGTTCAATCAAGAGCGATTTTAAAAAGCTGGTACCGTGAAATTCAGGTGGGCGAGGGTAGCTCAAACGATTTGGGAACGCTTTCGCATAGCTCAGCATCTCCTGAAAAGATTTTGGAGGATTGTTGAGCTTAGCTTTATCGTAAATATAGACCAGTTGCCCCACACCCCAAGGCGCTTCAAGTCCTTCGGTTGGTACTGAAAAATCCTTATCGACTGGAAGGGATGTATCGACATACTGCCAGCTCGGTAAATCTTGCACAAATGGACCATACAACAACCCACCATCTTTCATCGATTTGAAGTTTTCGCCGTTGATCCAAACCATATCGACACTGCCACCCGTGTTTTTGTTGGCGGCTTTTTCCGCCAGCAGGCGAGTCGTTGTTTCTGAAATGTCGGTCACTTTTACGTGTTTAAGCGTGACGTTGTAGCGGGCTTTGAGTTCATTGGCTGCCCATTGAATGTAACGGTTGATCTCTTGGCTTCCGCCCCAAGCATGGAAGTAAACCGTTTCGCCATTCGCTTCTTGCTCTACTGTTTTCCAGTCTTCTGCGAGTGCAGATGTGGTAAAGAGAGATGCGAAAATACCTAAAGTAGTGAGTAGCTTTTTCATAAATGATCCGTGTTTATTGAAACGAGTCGGCGCAATCTTCACTGCGACGTCTTTCCTTTAGAGTGGTTATCCCAAAAGCTGATTAACTTTGAAATCTATAATAATTTCAGAGTATTAAATGTTATCCGTGTAAACAATTATAGGTGCCAACAGAAATTTGTCGCACCTAAATGTGTGGTGAGTTGATATAGACCGAGCAAGTTGACATTTTCTTCCACGACAAGTCGCTAAAAAATATCAGTAGACTGCTAAACATGGAGAAGCGGTGGGGGAGAATAATGTCAGTAGCTGTCCATTTGTGCTGTCAGCTTCAGCAAATAATCTTCTGCAGGGAGTGGCTTTGAATAATAGAAGCCTTGGATATAGCGTACCCCAAGCCCTCGTAAGTGTTCGACTTGTTCATGAGTCTCTACTCCTTCGGCTATTACTCGCATTTTGAGCTGCTTTGCCAGCTTGATCATCGAAGTGATGACGGAATCGATGGCAGAGTTTTGAGAAAGACCCTTAATGAACACCTGATCAATTTTGATGATATCGAAGGCGTGTTGATGAATGAAGTTTAAGCCTGAGTAACCTGTGCCAAAATCGTCCATGGCGATCTTGAATCCAAGCTGTTTGAGACGACCAAGGTTGTTTCTTACGACCTCTAATTCTTCAGGTGAAAAATCGTTATCCTCGGTGATTTCGAGTAGCAACAAAGGAAGAATATCTGGATTTCTCTTGGCATATCTTTCGAGGTAATCAACAAATTTGGCTTTGATGATCAGTGTGCGACTGACATTGATACTGATGTATTGGTTCTGAACCAGATGAGGGTTCAAGTTGACGAATTCCGTGACAAGTTTGAACACCTGATGGGTGATCTGCTCGATGACCTGAATCCTTTCTGCCAGCGGTATGAAAATGGTTGGTGAAATAGCGCCATGATCGGGATTGTTCCAACGGATCAGCGCTTCACTACCTACAATTTTCGGTTCGTGGATATCGATGATGGGCTGAAAATTCAGCTCTAACTCGTGGTTGTTAATCGCCTCTTTAAGCGAGAAGGCGAGGCTGTTTCGCGTCAGTTTATAGTTACGAATAGCCTGATACAGAACCGCAATGGCACTCGCAAGCAATATGACTCGCCATATGTGTTGCCCGAAATTCGTGAAGTAAGAGTGTGGTGTGAGATGGAGAGTCAGTGAAATAGGGTAGCGTTCAGATTTAAAGTTGTAAGAGCGGTATGCTTGATCCTCTAAGCCGTTTTTGTGCTCAAGCGAGTGTTGCAGAATGTTGACTTGATAGTCGTAATACTGCTGTTCAAATTTCGGTGTAATCAGTTCTAAAAAAGGTTCGGTGGCAATAACGCGTTGATTCCGCTTAGATCTTCATTCGCTGAATAAATGAAAATCGCCTTATCATGATTGCGAGATTCAGACAGTGCGATAGTCGTAAGGGTTGGCGTTTGGTTGATCTGTTTTATTGCGACTTCCCCAACGTCAAAGTGAGTTTTTCCCTCATTACTTGAACAATACACCTGACCTTCTGCATCAAATAAAGACACTTCTTTTGCCTTGGGAGACTGAAAAACATACTGACGTAATCGCTGCGTATCCTCGACGCTGCAAGTGTGACTGACATGGCGATTCAATTCAGCCAGTTCGCTGGTGGTGTTATCTATATAGTTTTCCAAAGTAGCAATCGCGTTAGAGCCTAACGACATCGCATGCGCGCTGGTGTCATAGATGTTTTTGATCGCAGACAAAGTAAAAACGATCGCGAAAATAATAAGTACAGGTGTAAAGACACTTAACCGGTCTAATAGATGTTGCCGAGAAGGTATTGGTGACGTTTCACTCAGAGCGGTATTGTCCATGACGAAATTAGGTAACTGCTAGCTAGATTCGATATTGATTGAGTTATCACTATATGTGAATAAAGGCGAGGAGTTAACGGTCTTTTGGAATAAAGTTGTTTCAAAGATGAGACAAATGAAAAGCTGTAGCTAAAAGCGGCAAAGGCTTAATCAATAAGGGCTTGAAGCGTGTAAATAAAAAGGCATGAGTTTGACCCCATGCCTTTGATTACGCATTTTATATCGTTTAACCGATAATCATTTTGCCCAGTACATAGCCCAAACAGCTTGCACTGATAACACCTATTAAACCAACTGACATGAATGAGTGGTTGAAATACCACTTACCGATTTTCGTTGTACCTGTACTATCGAAGTTCACTGTTGCGATGTCTGATGGATAGTTCGGAATAAAGAAGTAACCGTATAATGCTGGCATCAAACCAATCAGTAGTGCAGGCTCTAATCCCAGACCTAAACCTACAGGTAGCATCATACGTGCAACCGCTGCTTGAGAGTTCACCACTACGGACACGATGAATAGCGCTAGCGCAAATGTCCATGGATAGTTGGTTACCATCTCCACAATACCGGACTTAAATTGAGGCATTGCGTATTGGAAATAAGTGTCAGACATCCATGCAATACCAAAGATTGCGATTGCCGCAACCATACCGGATTTAAACACCACGCCATTAGGCACGCCACGAGGGTCCGTTTTGGTTGCCAGTAGAATGATACCGCCGAAGCAGAGCATCATCATTTGAATCACAACCGCCATGCTGATCGGTTTTGCACCTTCGGTAATGGTTCTGATTTCTGGAACCATCGCAATCAACACAATCACCAACAGTGAAAGGATAAACAGCAATACAGAGTTACGAGCAGCGGTTGGTAGCGTTTCATCTAGAGAGGTTGCGGTTGTGTTGAGAATCTTGTCGCGCCATACCGGATCAGCTAAGCGTTCTTGATAATCAGGGTCGTTCTCAAGCTCTTTACCACGTTTTAGGCTGTACAGAGACATCAGAAGCGTGCCGAATAATGTAGCAGGCACAGTGACCATTAGAACCGAAACGAGGGTGATGCTGTGGTTAATGTCCGAAAGTTGTGCAAGGTAATACACCACTGCCGCTGAAATTGGCGATGCCGTAATCGCAATTTGAGAAGCAACAGATGCCGCTGCCATAGGGCGTTCAGGACGGATACCATTTTTTAGTGCCACATCGCCGATAATTGGCATGATGGAATACACCGCATGACCCGTACCTAACATGAAGGTCATTGTGTAAGTCACAAACGGTGCAATCAAGGTGACACGTTTAGGGTTTTTACGCAGTAGACGTTCGGCCACTTGGAGCATGTATTTGAGACCGCCTGCTGCTTCAAGAATCGAAGCACAGGTAACCACAGCCAAAATGATAAGCATAACGGTGATGGGTGGTGAAGTCGGTGGCATTTTGAAGACGAAGACTTCAATAACCAGACCGATACCGGATACAACCCCTAATCCTATACCGCCATAACGTGAACCGATGTATAACATCAGCAACAGGAACATAAATTCGACATATAACATATCGGCGCTCTCTAAATTTGACTTATGAATGCCTACATTGTGTAACTAAATGTAATTAAAGTATGGAGTGCCGTTCACAGAAAAGTGTGCTCAAGTATTTGAATTATATGAATCTGATTTGGAGCACATTATTAGCCATAGAAGTGATGAATAGATAAATGAAGTGTTATTGGAATGTATTGTAATCTCTCTGCGGATGTAAAAAAGCCAAGCGGTCTGCTTGGCTTTTTGCACAATTATTGAGCAAGCTGTTAGTCGTAAATCGTTGGGATAGGCTGACGCTTATGTTGAGTCGCTTTATAAATGGCCACCAAACGCTCAGAAGCTTCTTTAGAAACGGGTTTGCCTTCCAAGAAATCATCGATTTGGTCGTAAGTCAGATTCAGTGCATCTTCATCCGCTTTTTGTGGCGCAAGCTCTTCCAGATCCGCGGTAGGTGTTTTGTGAACCAGTAAATCAGGTGCACCAAGAGCCGCTGCCACTTGACGAACTTGGCGTTTACTCAAACCAAACAGAGGTGCTAGGTCGCATGCACCGTCACCAAACTTGGTGTAGAAACCAGTGATGTTTTCTGCGGAATGATCCGTCCCCAAAACTAAAGCGCCGACATAGCCTGCGATTTCATATTGAGCCACCATGCGAGCACGTGCTTTTACGTTACCTTTTACAAAATCAAGCTTCTCTGCGTTAGCCGGAAGCAGACCTGTATGTGCTAAAGCTTCATGAGAAGCTGCATGCAAGCCGTCTACGCCAGCTTTAATGTTCACTGAAACAGAGTGCGTTGGTTTGATAAAAGATAAAGCCAATTGTGCTTCGTCTTCGTCTTTTTGTACGCCGTATGGCAAACGCACAGCGATAAACTGGTAATCATTCGAGTTGCTTTCTTTATTCAGCGCTTCAACAGCAAGCTGAGCCAAACGTCCGCAAGTTGTAGAGTCGATACCACCACTGATACCAAGTACCAGAGATTTGCAGCCAGACTCTAGTAGTTTACGTTTTAGAAAAGCGACACGACGTTCGATTTCGAACTCTGGATCGATGCTAGGAAGTACTCGCATCTCATCTCGAATCATTTGTTCCATTGGGTTTCCTTTTCCTGCAAGCATTAACAAACTTTAGTAGTATCATACCTCAATCATGCAATTAGAAAACCGAGAATAGAGATTTCATTCTTAGTAGAGGTGAAGATGGAAAAAATTGCTGTGTTTGGCAGTGCATTTAATCCACCGAGTTTGGGACACAAGAGTGTCATTGATTCTTTGGATCACTTTGACCGCATTTTACTGGTACCAAGTATTTCCCATGCCTGGGGCAAGGAAATGTTGGATTACGATATCCGTTGCCAACTGATAGAAGCCTTCATCAAGGATATTGGTTCAAGCAAAGTGACGCTGTGTAACATTGAACAGGAGTTGCTTACGCCGGGTAACAGCGTAACAACTTATGCAGTTTTAACAAAAGTTGAAGAAATTTTTCCGCAAGCTGACATCACG
Organism: Vibrio sp. Hal054; assembly: GCF_037162405.1. NCBI lineage: Bacteria > Pseudomonadati > Pseudomonadota > Gammaproteobacteria > Vibrionales > Vibrionaceae > Vibrio > Vibrio sp. Hal054. Next base: position 1,288,251 of record NZ_JARLUT010000002.1, read on the forward strand.
TTTGTGATTGGTCCTGATAATTTGCTCAACTTCGACAAATTCTATAAATCCTCCGAGATTTTGCAGCGTTGGTCGATCATGGTTTGTCCGGAAAGAATACCTGTTCGTAGTACTGAGATAAGACGTCGGCTGTCAGATAACGCTGAAATTAGCGGTTTAACGACCCCAAGTGTTGAAGGGTTATTGAAGCGCTTAAAAGTCTATTAGAAAATCAGCGCTCCAAGAGGTCGGAGCAGCTGTTTAATGAAATCCTTTGCTACATGTATTTTGTTGCTATTGGTTTCAAATTTGGCAAGTGCATGCGAATCCTTTGTGTATAAAGATCCATCGCACGAGCCTTTTGAAACGATAGAGCTATCAGACAGTCGTGTACTTTGTATCTCGTTCATGAACGGGTTGGAGTATGCTTCTGACAAACTCTTTGAATTAGATTTCTTTAACGATAAAGAAATCATTAGTGACTACTGGGGACAGTGGGGATTCGAGCGAGAAGATGAACCGTTGTTTACCCATAAGATTGCCCACAGTTACATCGGTGTCGGTGTATGGATGCCTCCAAAGCTCTTAGAAGAGCAGGCCGAGATGTCTACGGAAGAGTGGTTAAAAAGCCATGGTTTATTGTTGAGCTTAGGTTTCGGCAGTAAGAAAAAAGGCGAACCGCGTATGCGAATGGATTATCGTTGGCATGAAGACTACGAAGTCGACCTAATGATGCATATAGAAGTGCCATTTTAATTTGAAGTTTACGAAAAAGAGTCATCCTAGGATGACTCTTTTTTATATCCGGTTAAGCTAAATCCGTTTAAACCAAATGTTGCTATGTGAGTTTGAACTCGGCGAGTTGCTGTTTCACGGAGTCTGCTTCTTTGTTGTAGCTGCTTACTATGTCGTTTAACTGCGTCGCAAGTGCACCCGTGTTTTGCGCAATTTCTGCCAACACATCGACATCTCGGTCAACATCTTCACTTGCCTTCGACTGCTCAACTGTCGAATTGGCAATACTCGTGATGTGAGTGTTCACTTCCTCAATTACGCTTTCTAATTCAGCAACACTGGTGTTCACTGTCGACACTGATTCGAAAGTCGAATGAGTCGCCTGACGGCTCTTCTCCATAAAGCTCACTGCTGTGTTGGTGTTGCTCGACATGTTACTCAACAATTGACTAATGTGTTCGGTGGCTTCTTTGCTGCGTTGCGCCAAATCTCGAACTTCTGAAGAAACAACTGCAAAACCTCGGCCATGTTCTCCAGCTCTTGCTGCTTCGATAGCGGCGTTAAGCGCGAGCAGGTTTGTTTGCTCAGAAATACTGCTGATGGTGTCGACGATCTTACTCACACTCATCGCGTCTTTTTCTAGGCTTTGCATACAGATCTGAGTTTGTTCAATTTGCTCAACCAAAGCTTCTACCGCCTTAAACGAAGACTGGCTTTGGTTTTGGCAAGTGATGACTTTCTGAGTCATCGTATTGGTTTCATCAAGTGCACGCTCTGACGATTGTGCAATTTCAACGCTCGATTGAGACAACTCAGTCATAGCCGCTGCAATGTTGTCACATTTGGCTGTGGTTGCCTGACTGCTTTGAGAAAGATCTTGAGAGCTCTGAATGATAAGTTTCAGGCGTTCAGCACTATGATCGTTGGCATCGGTAACGTCGCTTAATAGATTACGAATGCTGGTGGTTAAGCCATTCACACTTTGAGATATATGCGAAATTTCATCTTGTCCGTCTGATGCCAGCGATACACTCAAGTCTCTGTTGCTAGACATAAGCGCCAGTTTTTTAGTCAAGCTTCCCACACGACTTCTTAGAGTGTGTACCGAAGTATAGAGTCCGAATACCAAAATAAACCCAATGATAATGCTCAAGGCAATAATAATGGTTTCGTTGGTTTTGGCCTGTGTTGATTGCTGACTTGATATGGTCATCATTTGACCTTGGATGGTGTTTCTTAATTGGTTTATCAAACCAATTCGCTCTGTCGCAGCACCAAACCACTCCGTTGGCTTAGGCCCTTGTAAGCTATCCAGTTGACTAGCCTGATTCAGATAGCTTTGTTGAATTTGCTCTACATTTTTCCAAATGGGTGAGTTCTTGGCATCGCTGAGTTGTTGAATAAACTCAGAAGGCATTGTCAGTAAAGCTGAGCGTTCAGCGTATTTACCCGAAGAGATGTAGTCACTAATTGCAGTGTATTGAGCTGCATTTGATTTTTGACTGGCAAACGCTCCGTTCAGCGCTCCGCGAACTTGTCCTGCTCGTTCTTTCATTATGACTACCGAAATCAGTGAGCTACCGAGCTCTGATACGTTGGCATCATCAATCGTTCCCAGTAGCACTCGTGCATTATCAATTGCGAGCTGGTTAAGATTCGAATAATAAGCAAAAGGAGAGATTTTAGGCTGAAGCGCATCCACCTGCTTTCGAACTTCGGCCAAAGATTGAAGCTGGGTGTTTATGTCGGATTTAATTTTGTCAGCGAAGGCTTTTGCAATGTAAGTCGGGGTGAAGCTTTGCAGGGCTTTAACGTGAGTATCAGATTGAATGCGTTGCTTATTTAACGCTTCAACTTGGGCACCCTGGCCTTTTGAGCCTAAAACGCCCGCGGTTAATCCACGTTCGACTGCCAAATTGTGAGCGAGATTATCGTATAAGAGTATGAGTTGGACAGTCTCTTGATCATGCTCAGCAATATTTACGCGTTTATTTAAATCGAGAATATTTGACACGGCTAATGTCAACGCTATGAGTATTGGGACACCGGCTATGACGGTTACAACTAAGTACAAAGGAAAGAGTTTTAACAGTTTCTTCATTGTATTCCCTTACAAATGGAGTGGTTCAACTGACTGAATTTATTATTTTAGATGACAGTAAAATATTTGCTGTGCATTCACATGCATTTCTACAGTTGTACGGTAAAAAGTAGAGGCTAAAGCTGAATAATGTTCAGCAAAAAAAGTGCCATAGGTAACATTGCGACTATATGGAATGTGCTACGCTAAAGTTGCATTTAGAGATAACTATAATGAGGCTGTAAATGGATTTATTTGCTGACATGCGTGGCAGCTCGGTGTCTGAGATAAAAGAACCCCAACTGGTTGTTAAAACGTGGAAAGTTTTATTGGTGGATGATGACCAAGAAATGCATCAAGTCACCAAGTTGGCACTTAGCGGTTTCTTATTTCAGGATCGCCCACTTGAATTGATTTCAGCTTTATCTGGCGACGAAGCGCGTAAAGTCATGGAAGACCGTGACGATGTGGCTTTAGCTTTGATCGACGTGGTGATGGAAAGTGAACACGCAGGCCTCGAATTAGTTCGTTACATCCGCGAACATCTCAACAATAAAATGACTCGTCTGGTATTAAGGACGGGGCAGGCTGGGCAGGCACCGGAAGATAAAGTCATTCAAGAATATGAGATTGATGACTACAAAGAGAAAACCGAACTGACTACGCAGAAGCTACGTACGCTGCTTTACTCTATGCTCAGATCTTATCGAGACTTGTGTCTGATTGAAGAACAAAAGCAAGGGCTTAGCCGCGTGATTGAAGCATCGGCCAAGGTACAAAACACCACAACCCTTAAAACCTACGCATCCTCTGTTTTGAGTCAAATGACCTCTTTGTTGAAGCTTAATGCCTCGGCTTTCTACTGCATTGTCAAACCTCGTAGCGAAGGGGAAGAAGCCCGCCCGTTTACGCTAGCGGCGACAGGTGAGTATGTTGACTGCTATCAGGATTGTGCGTTTGAAGTGTTACCTGAAGATGTCGTTAAACGTTGTCGAAAAGTGCTTGAAACCAAGCAGTCTGAAGATTTCGGTAAAGCTTATATTTGTTATCTTCACGATGAGCGGGGCGCCGATAACCTCCTCTATGTGAACCTGAATGAAGAACTGTCAGAACTGGATAAACAGCTGCTGCAAATTTATATGTACAACATAGGGTTAACCTTCGAAAAAATTAACCTTATGGAAGATCTCAAAGAGACATCTAAAGAGTTGGTATACAACTTGGCAAACGCAGTAGAAGCACGCAGCAAAGAAACAGGAGCACATGTACAAAGGGTCTCTCTGTTCTGTGAAAAACTCGCGCTTTTGTATGGTTTATCCGAGTCAGAAGCTACGCTTATCCGCAGTGCTTCTCCTTTACATGATGTCGGCAAAGTGGCTATTCCTGATAGCATCTTGCATAAGCCCGGAAAACTGAATGCTGAAGAATGGGCTGAAATGCAAAAGCATGTCGAATACGGTGTTGATATTCTGAGTAAATCGAAACGGCCATTGATGGTTGTGGCGAAGGAAATTGCCGCAACTCACCATGAGAAATGGAATGGTGAAGGGTACCCTAACAAGCTTAAAGGCGAAAACATTCCGATTTGTGGCCGCATTACCGCGTTGGCGGATGTGTTTGACGCGCTAGGTGCTAAGCGTGTTTACAAAGAAGCGTGGTCAGATGAAGAGATTAAGCGTGAATTGCTGGCGCAAAGAGGCCAGCATTTTGAACCTAAGTTGGTCGATCTTCTCCTTGATAACTGGGATGCATTCGTAGAAATAAGATCGACCTGGCCAGATTAATCTTTCGCTTCCTGAATCAGGACTTTGGGCATGGTAAAGGTATAGTGCACACCTTGCCCAATGTCAGATTCAAACTGAAGATCGCCCTTAAGTTTCTTCTTCAACAGGTTAAAGACCAAGTTTAACCCCAGTCCCGAGCCGCCCACGCCCCGTTTAGTTGTGAAGAAAGGTTCGAAAATCTTCTGATGCAGTGCAGGAGCAACGCCACAACCGTTGTCCCGATATTCCAAAACGATATTGTCATCTTGTTCGTAGAAATGAATAACAATGCTTGGTTGCGAAACGTCTTTAAAAGCGTGGTTCAGGCTATTCATAATCAAATTAGTTAGAATCTGCGTCATCACGCCGGGTAGGCTGGTCATCATCAACTGTTCATTACCTTGAATTTGAGGCTCAACCGGTATTTTCCTCGTTTCTGAATGCAGACTAGCTATCAAAGCTTCAATAACCTGATGGATTCGGAACTGGCTGCGTTGCTCAGATACTTGATCCACGGCGGTTTGTTTGAAGTCTCTGACCAATTTGGCTGCTCGATTCAGGTTACTCTCTAACAGGGTACTGCTGTCTGCGAGGCGCTGCATCAATTCACTAAATTGAGTGCTGGTAAGGGTTTGCGAGGCGAATGCCGAGTTTAATTCATTTTTCACTTCCTGAATCACAGAGGTGGCAGTCACTGCAATCCCTAGCGGCGTATTAACCTCATGTGCTACGCCTGCGACAAGACCACCCAAAGCCGCCAGTTTTTCAGATTCGATCAATTGATCTTGTGTGCGTTGAAGGTGTTCCATGCTTTGTTTCAAGTCGCTAGTTCGTTCGTCTACGGTTTTCTCCAAGTTAAAGTTGAGCGTCTGTAACTCTAACTGAGTTGATTTGAGCTGAGTAATGTTGATGGTGGTACCACGATAACCGATAAACTTGTCATTCTCGTAACGAGCTATGCCCTGAAACATCATGTAGATGTCATAGCCGTCAATCTTTAGGTGTTGTTCACACTTGGAAAAATCTTGCTTGGTTTCTAAAGCGCGAAGCAGCTCTGTGACATCAACAAACCAAGGGATTTGAGCGAAGGTTGGGCGGGTAAACTCATCAATTTCGAGCATCTCACGCATAGGTTCAGAGATATAAGTCAGATACCCTTCCATATTGGTTTCCCACAACCAGTCTGAAGACACCTGGGTAAAATCAGCAAAGCGTTCTTGCTCGAACTTAATATTGCGATAAAGGGTCGTGACATTACTGGTGATGGCGTTGGTCTCTTCGGCCAGCCAATCCAGCTCATCGTCTTTTTCCATGATCCATTTTTTGTGTTCCAGTGAGAGCTTTTCTGCTGGATGACGAGGGTTATATTTACGCAAATAATGGGCAACAGCAAAAATTCGGCGGTTGATGCTTTCATGGAAGACCATAAGTATCACAGCACAGACAAACAAGGTTTTAGCCGCATTCACTAGCAGCGTGATGATGAACTGCTTGATGAGGTCGTTATAAATTTCTTGCGCACTAGACTCGATGTAAACTGTGCCCAGTTGCTGCATTTGACCACTATCAGGATTGATGTGCTTCAAAGGGTAGGTGCTGGTTACCACACTATCGACAACGGGTGTTCCCGCTTCAAATTTGTATTTGCCTGATTCTATTCTCAGGTAATTCAATTTAGGCAGCTCAACTAGGCTATCCAGGCGATGTTGCAGCAGCACCAAATCGTAATCCCATAGGGAAGCGGAAAGCAGTTCGGAGTGGATAACTTCAATCTCATGATGGCGTTGGTCGACATCATTAAATTCGCTTTTGTAGTCAAAGTAGGTTTGCGCCAAAGTCGCAACCAGTGTTACGGCACCGCTGAGCAAAACTAAAATAATGATAATTCTTCGGCCAATACGGCTATAAAACGGGTTGTTGTCACTTTCGATGAACTGCCGGCTCTTATTCATTAAGCATTCCCTTTCTACTTGAAGTCCGATCTACCTAAAGTTGCAGTAGTTTTATTTTGAGTTTTTAACTAAAGGATGATCCCAGTATAGAAGGTCTGACTCTGGTAATTGGCGAAGTTCGTCTAAACTTAAAAAATAATAAGATATGAAGGTGTTAACTATGTTTCGAATTGCACTGTTTATCTGCTTGTTATCGTCGCCAGTAATGGCTGCCAACATTTTGGTTATAGAAAGCTATCATGCGGGATTTGGCTGGGATGCTGGATACAGGCAGGGGCTGAATGAAAGCTTAGCTTCTGATCATCAACTGACTTTTTTTGAAATGGATACCAAACGTATTCCAAGTCGGGAATATGAACAGAGAGCGGAGTTGGCTCATCAAGCTTATCTAGAATTGAAACCGGACTTGGTGGTTATCGGTGATGATAATGCATTGAGTTATATGTTGCCGAAGTTGTATCAGGAACCCATTCCTATTGTGTTTTTAGGCATTAACTCCAATCCCAGAGAACTACTGACCAAGTATTCGGGGAAAGCTGGCGTTACGGGTATTCTGGAGCGTCCTTTTTATACAAAAACCATGGCCGGTGTCGGTGAAGTATTAGACAGCCCTAAGACGAATCCTAAGGTGCTGGTGATGTTTGATTCAGGGAATACTTCAAAAATTGCTGTACGAACCATAGAGAATCAAACGGCGCTGATTAAGCAGAATTTGAGCATTGATACACAGGTACAAACCTTTTCGACAGAAAGCGAATGGCGTGATGCAGTATTGAACGCTAAACGCAATGAAGTAAGCGCGATTGTGGTTGGGCTATTTCAAACTCTTGTTGATAGTAATGGCGAGAGTGTCCCGTCCGAAGCGCTACTAGATTGGACATCCAAAAACAGCGAAGTGCCTTTATTCGGTTTCTGGGATTTCTCGATAGGTAAAGGCAAAGCAGCGGGTGGTGTGATATTGGATGGTCGATCTCAAGGCATACAAGCGGGCAATATAGCGCGTGAGATCTTAGAGAAAGGTTTAGACGCCAGCACTTTCCCAATTCAAGCCGGTCATCAAGGCATGGAAATTTACAGCGCAGAAGAATTTAAGCGCTGGGGGCTTACGCCTCCTAATGGGTGGGAAGCGGTAGACTGGTAGTGTTTAAACAGCCGTTATGGATTAAGCGGGTTTGCATCAAGGCAGTTTTTCATTAGACTGCCTTTTTGTTTTTACTAGACAGAACTTTAACTAGATACCACTTTTAACTGGATAGAACGATACATATGGAAATTGCAGCCCTAATTGAAAAGTTAACCCTACAGCCAGAGCAAGTAGAGTTTCAGGAAGTCATCGCGACCATCGATGAGAATTTTGAATTCACGCCAACCGCATTCGTTAATGGCGAAACAGTCAATGCTGAGAATCAAAATAACGGTTCGTGCAAAATTTTTGCTTTTGCGCAGTTGCAACAGCTGTCAGTGGAACAAACACTGGCGTGCTTTGGTGATTTCTATCGTAAAGATGTACTAGAAAATCCAGATAACGATGACCATCAAAATATCCGTAATTTCATCCGTTTTGGCTGGGCTGGTGTGAAGTTTTCAGGTCAGGCATTGTCAGCGAAATAACCGATACGGACAGTGAAGCTTTAGCAAAAGCAAAGTTTTAAATACGAGTTTGAAACATTAAGAGCAGCGACAAATCGCTGCTCTTTTTGATCGCGCTTTCTTTTTGAACGAACTTGCTATCGATTTTTTTACCGCTCTTTTCAGTCACTCAAACCAAACAAGTAAAACCCATTTTGCTGCTTGATTTACCGCAAGACTCAATATATTATTTAAATCTAAATGATAATCATTATTAGTTGAGGTTTTCATGATGTTCTCTTTTTTGGCGACGTTTTTCTTTATGCTTCTTTTAGGTAAAAAGGTACTTGTGCCTTACCTGTCCATACTGAGCCTTGCGCTGCTTTTGGTGATAATTCACTTTGTGATTGATGTTGATACCATTCCAGTGTTGATCACTCTTTTTGTTGCAGCCCCATTGCTGATTCATTTCCGTTATTCTGCTTTAACCCATCCCGCGTTTGTGGTTTGCGTGCTTGCGCCGTCACTTTTGACGTATTCGTTGGGGGCATAAACTAAGCGATGAGGCCATTTTCAGTCAAAATACCGGATATCATACGTAAATTGTACAAACACTAACCAAACGCTCCTCAAGTTTTATTTGTGAATACCGTTAACCTTTAATTAACGTTATAGTCTCAAAAAAGTTGTACAGGAGCTCAAGGATGAAGCTGACGATTTCAGGGAAGTTGCAGTTAAGTTTTTTACTTTTAGCCGTATTATTTACGGTTTCTGCGGTTGTTACTTACCGAAATGTCTCAGTATTAGAGACTCATACCAATTCACTTCTTCAGTCTGATTTGCCAACCGTCGATACCTCGCGAGCGATTCAGCAATCTATTCAGGCAACACTTTCTACTGTTCGCGCCTATATGCTATTGGGCAGTGATGAGCAGACGGGTGAAAACCTCAAGACCAAAATCAGTACGATAATTACTCAGACAGATGAATCCCTGCCAGTTTTAGAAACACTCATTCAACAGCAGGACTACCAGAATGTAGTTGCGCATTGGAATGAAGTGAAAGCTTCGGTAAACAAAATCGTCGAGATGACTCATACACCTGAGAACTTGCCTGCGCATAACCTGTTCACCAGTGAAGCGGCGCCAATTGCTGAAGTGGCATTGGATCAGATTCAAGGGCTGCTGAATGCGGAATCTTCAAACAAAGAGGGTGAAGAGCGCAAGCGTCTGTTTAAAGTCTATGCCGACAGCTATAACTCGCTGGCAAATGCGCTGTCTGCAATGCGTGATTTTCTTTTGTACGGTGACCCTGATTATCTGACAAAGTATCAAGATTTTATCAAAGCCCATAAGCAGTCTGTGAGTGAGATAGAGAGTAAGATCGATTTGTTGAACGAAGATGACAAGTCACTATGGGAACTGTTTAAAGAGATGCAGCAGTTGTATTTTCCGCTTGCCGACCAAACCATTGCGCTTCGTCAGTCGCCAGATTGGAACCTAGTTAATCAAGAGATGGCGAATGTTCTGGTGCCTGCCGCTGAACAGTTGGATATCAGTTTGGAAGCGGTGGTCGCGGCTCAGCAAAGCAAAGCGGATAAGAGCGGTGAAGGTATTAATCAATCGGTTCACCAAGTTCTGACGATTCTGGTGGTGGCGCTGATCTTGGTGGTGATTGCATCTCTGGTGGTTTCGACCTACATGGGACGCAGCATTGGCCGCCGTGTGGCGCAAATTTCAAAACGAGCACAGCTGATTGCTTCTGGCGATGTTTCTCAACAACCATTGGAAGTGAAGGGAAGCGATGAGTTGTCAGCATTAACCGTTTCAATCAACAGCATGAATCGCGCTCTATCCGATATCGTCAAAGGTGTGACAGATAAAGCGGGGCAGGTGAATGATAGTATGCAGGCGTTACTTACATCCAGCCAGCAAACGCTTAGCCAAGTGAAAAATCAGGAACAGAGTATCGAGCAAATGGAGACGGAGCTGGAAGATGTCGCTCAGTCAACGCAACATACGCTTGATCAGGCGCAGCGCTCGGTAGAAACCCTGTCGGACAGTCAACACGAGTTAACTTTAGGTCGTGAGTCCCTTGAGCAAAACAAAGCGACCATGGCTTCTTTACATAAAACGATTGAAGTGACCAGCGAGCTGGTTGCGAAGCTGAATCTGGAAAGCCAAGCGATTGGTAAAGTCACCGAAGTGATTGAAGGACTGGCAGAGCAGACCAACTTACTGGCGCTCAATGCAGCGATTGAAGCGGCGAGAGCCGGTGATGCTGGCAGAGGTTTCGCTGTGGTTGCTGATGAGGTTCGCATGCTGGCGTCTCGCACGACTAAGTCAACCACCGAAATTAATAGTATTGTTAATGCAATTCAGAGTGCGACTGGGTCCGTGGTGAAAGAAATTCAACGCAGTCAGGAGATGGCTGAACAAGGTTCAGAACACATTGAAGAAGCGGTGATTAAATTGGTGAATTCTACCGATCAAATTTCTGCTCTGAATGAACAAATGCTACAGCTAGCGGCTGCGGCTAATCAGCAATCTGAAGCAACGCGTTTGATTACCGAACATATGCAGAACGTGTCGACTTCGATGAAAGATGTGGATTCCATCAGCCAGAATGCGAATAAAACATCGCTGCAAATTCGGGATCGTGTAACCGAATTAAATAGCGAAATGGCTCAATTCAAACTGCACTAATATTGTGGTTTTTATATTCTGCGCTCAAAACTTCTGTAGAGCGCAGAATGCAAACTTAAAACCTCTCACAAGCTATATACAGCAAGCACTTTTGTCCTATATGTGATCATTGCAGCCTTACAAAATTCGTGGTTAATTATCGTTTTTGTCGTTATAGGATTGCGTGTTTTATGTGCCGTTGGCTCGCGTATCAGGGAAGCCCTATCTATTTAGATGAGCTTATTTTCCACCCTGAACACTCTCTTGTTCATCAAAGTATCGAAGCTCGAAAAACGGTTACCCGAGTCAATGCTGACGGGTTTGGATTAGGCTGGTATACCGAGCGTTCTACACCGGGACAGTTTCATGAAGTGCTACCTGCATGGGGCGACGAGAACTTGCGCTCTCTAGCGCATCACATTCGTTCACATCGATTTATGGCCCATGTGCGTTCGTCTACGGGGAGTCGCGTTTCACGTAGCAATTGCCACCCATTTATCATCGATAATTGGATGTTTTTGCATAACGGACAGATTGGCGAATTTGCCAAAGTGAAATACTCGTTAGAGCACATGTTGCCGGAAGAGATCTATATCAAGCAGCACGGCAGCACTGACAGTGAGTTAATCTTTTTGCTGATGATTATGAATGGCTTGTTTGAACAACCTGTGGCAGCCATTCGTAAAACCATTTACGACATTGAGCAAACGATGGCCAAAAAAGGGGTAACCGAACCTTTTAAAGCTTCTATTTGTGTCTCAGATGGCGAGCAATTCTGGTTGGTTCGCTATAGTTCGGATCAGCAACCACCAACGGTATTCGTAAAGAAACAAGGTGAAGACATCATTCTAGCGTCAGAGCCTCTGGCAAATGAACCCGGTTGGGAGAGCGTAGCGCCTCAAACCATTACCCATGTTTTGGGTAATCATTGTCAAACCTACCAAATTTAATTCCTCATTTTCAAAGGGTTCTGATAAGGCAAGCCTTCACGGAACCCTATCCATAGCTACTTATTTGAAGCTTTTCTAAAGCTCAATTCACGCCCTTTTTGCCCTTGTGATTACAGTTGCCAATCAATCTTTTGGACGTTATAGTTCGATGCAAACAAAAATGATTATCAATAATCTTCGCAATTAAAAAGGAATTAGAATGAAAAAGCGTATCAGTTTGGCTACTGTTGGCATTCTCCTATCTATGACGGCACACGCCGAATCCGTAACTGTTGAACACAGTATGGGTAAAACCACGCTAGAGCAGAACCCTCAACGTGTGGTCGTCATTGGACTAGGCGTATTGGATGCCGTAGACACGTTTGGTATTGAGCCGATTGCGATCTCTAAAGTGCCGCAAATTCCCAACTACTTGGAAAAATACAAAGCTGAAAAATATGGCGCAGCAGGTTCACTATTCGAACCGGATTTTGAAAAAATCTACACACTTAAACCAGATCTGATTCTGATTGGTCCTCGCGCAGCAAAGAGTTATGGCGAGCTAACTAAAATTGCACCAACGATTGTCTTTGCTGTGGATGCTAACAAAGGTTACTGGCAAAGCACTCAGGAGCAATGGAAAAACCTAGGTAAAGTGTTCAACATCGAAAACAAAGTCGATGAAAAAATTGACCAACTTGATAAGAAGTTCCAAGCGGTACGTGCCTACAACCAAAACCACAATTTGGATGCGATGACTGTAATGACTAACGGTGGCAACATTACGGCGTTTGGCGTTGATTCGCGTTTTTCTTCTATTTATCAGGATTTTGGCTTTGCTGAGACGGTACCGACCAAAAAGAATAGCAGCCACGGCGACTTGGTTTCATTCGAGTTTATCCGTGAAAATGACCCGAAAGTGTTGCTGGTTATCGACCGTAACAAGCTGACCAATCCAAATGATGATACGGGCAGTAAAGAGTTTTACAACGACCTAATCAAAACGACTCAAGCGTACAAAAACAACAGCATTGCATTTCTTGATTTGAATGCATGGTATCTGTCTATTGCTGGTGTGAAAGCCACAGAGCAGATGATCTCTGATATGGAAAAATCTGTTGGTCTTTAGTCTGACTCAGCGTCATTTTTAAACTATAAGAGAGGCGGCTTCTTTACCTTAATATGGTTATGGGAGCATGCCTCATAGCTGAGGTTAACTTTGAAAAGGTTATTGCTTGCTTTAATGTTGGTTAGCGTTGCATCACTGTTTGTGGGCGTCGGCAACCTCTCTCTCACTTCTCTTCTCAATCATGATCCTATGTCATGGCAGTTACTATGGACGAGCCGCTTACCTCGTTTACTCGCTATTCTATTGGCGGGCGCGGGTCTGAGTATCGCTGGTTTGATCATGCAACAGGTGAGTCAAAACCGTTTTGCTGCTCCTTCCACATCGGGAACTATCGAGTGCGCCATGCTGGGGTATGTGTTGAGCTTGGTCTTTTTTGGCGATGGTTCACAACTGTGGCTCATTTTCTCTGTGGCTATGTTCGGTACGTTAGTTTTCGTCTGGTTTATCCAGAGCATTCAGTTCAAGAACGCCATTTTTGTTCCCTTAATCGGTATCGTATTTGGCAATGTCGTGGATTCAACTGCCACCTTTGTCGCCTACAAATACGATGCAATCCAAAACCTCTCTGCATGGAAAGTGGCGAACTTTGCCAACATTCTGCAAGGAGACTTTGAACTGCTTTACATCGCTATTCCGATTGCGGTGTTTAGTTATTTATATGCGGCGCGTATTTCGGCGGTCGGTATGGGCAAAGACTTCGCTGTAAACCTTGGTTTGAATTACAACCAAGTGCTGGTGATCGGGGTTTGTCTGGTGTCGGTGTTGTCTGCCAGTGTTGTCATGATTGTGGGAGAGCTTCCGTTTCTTGGGCTAATTGTGCCGAACGTGGTGAGCCATTTCTATGGCGATAATCTTCGGGCAAACATTCCGCGTACCGCCGCTTTCGGCGCGCTTCTGGTGTTGCTGTGCGATTTAGCTGGCCGAGTGATTATTTTCCCCTATGAAGTTCCGATTTCTATGATCATCAGTATGTTAGGTGGCATCGCGTTTATTCTGCTGATTACAAAAGGTATGCGTCATGCAGGATAGAATTAAATTAGCCTTATTGATTTTAGTGTCGATGGTATTTATTGGATTGTTTATTGGTTTGGGTTTAACCGCTGACAATTACCAGTATTTTCTTTCGCGCCGAGTACCCAAAGTGTTGGCGATAGTGATAGCTGGTATTGCAATTGCCCAGTCCTCACTGGCTTTCCAGACCATTACCCACAACCGGATATTAACGCCAAGCATTATGGGTTTTGATTCCCTCTATTTGCTGACTCAAACCTGCATTGTGGTTGCATTTGGCGGCTTAAGTAGCTTTATCTTGAATGCGTATTTGAATTTTTCATTGTCTGTGTCAGTGATGCTGCTTTTTTCCAGTTTGCTGTTTGCTTTCTATTTCCGTAAAGAGAATCAGAGCCTGATGATGTTGCTGCTATTGGGCGTCATTTTTGGACAGCTTTTTTCTAACATCGCTTCATTTTTCATTATGTTGATGGACCCGAACGATTTTGCCTCTTTGCAAGCCACTATGTTCGCCAGTTTCAACAATGTGAATGTTGATCTGGTGTACTTTGCAACACCGTTACTTCTGCTGGCATCGGTCGCGCTGTTTAGAATGAACCGGACTTTGGATGTGTTTTGGCTCGATAAAGACAACGCCATCAGCCTTGGTGTAGATGTGCGTAAAATGACGCGCAATGTTCTCTTGTTAAGTGCTTTCTTGATTTCGATCTCTACAGCTCTGGTTGGCCCCATCATGTTTTTTGGTTTGCTGGTAACCAACCTGACTCGTGAGTGGTTTAAATCTTATCAGCACCGAGTTCTGCTTCTGGCCTGTTCTGCAATGTCGGTTGCTGCGCTGTTAGCGGGGCAATGGATGGTCGAGAAAGTGTTCCATTTCAGTACCACCTTAAGTGTCATCATTAACTTTATTGGCGGTATCTATTTCCTTTCACTCTTAATTCGTAACAAAGTGGTTTAGCAATGATCAAATTGAAAAATCTGACCAAAATGTTTGGTCAACAAACGGTAGTCAACGCTGCGAGTACTCAATTTGAGAAAGGGAAAGTAACCTCAATCATTGGCCCTAATGGTGCAGGGAAAAGTACGCTGCTATCGATGGCAAGCCGGTTAATCAATCGTGATGCTGGTGAAGTCTGGATAGATAACCGAGAGCTGGTGGATTGGGATACCAAAGCATTAGCTAAAAAGCTTTCTGTATTGCGTCAAGCGAACAGCTTAACCATGCGTTTCACTGTTCGGGAACTGGTTTCGTTTGGACGTTTTCCTTATTCAAAAGGCAAACTGACTCAAGACGACCAGCAAGTGATTGATCAGTCTATTGAGTATCTGGACTTGTCTGATATTGAACACAAATATCTTGATGAACTCAGCGGTGGTCAGCGTCAACTTGCGTTTATTGCCATGGTAATTGCTCAGGATACAGACTATGTCTTCTTGGATGAGCCGCTCAACAACCTTGATATCAAACACTCACTGCAAATCATGTCGACTATTCAGCGTCTCGCGCATGAGTTGGACAAAGCGGTTGTTGTGGTTATCCATGACATCAACTTTGCTTCCTGCTATTCCGACCGGATTATCGCGATGAAAAAAGGTGAGATGGTGGCATCAGGCAGTGTTGAAGAAGTCATCCAAGCGCAGGTGTTGAGTAATATCTACGAAACACCATTTAGGGTAGTAGAAATGGAAGGCAAACTGATGTGCCTGTATCACACTTAACAACGTCACTCTTCTATTCTGTCTTATTTTGCATAAAAGCCTGCGGTGATTCACCAAAGGCTTTCTTAAATGCCGCTGAAAAGTTTGACGGATGATGATAACCCGCCTCATATGCGGCTTCGGTAATGCTGCAATACCCTTTTTCCAAGTGCTTTCGAGCGATATGCAAACGGCGGTCACGAGTATAGCTCGCCACTGTCATGCCAAGTTGCTGTTTAAACTTGCTTTGCAAGCTCGAAACACTCATTGCCATCTGTTGAGCCAGCTTTTCTAACCGGATATCTTCTGATAGGTGTTGTTCAATGTAATGTATCGCTTTGCCGATGGAATCATTATAGGTGGAGCAGCAAGCAGGGGATTCAGAAGTGGGTTTGTCAGCGAGCTGTTCAATACACATCTGAATCAATGCAAAACTGCTGGCTTCGAGCTGAATATAGTCGTTGAGTGTTTTAGGTGCAGACAGGGAAAGTACCTTCTTTGTTGCCTCAAGCATCTCGCCGGTAAAATTTACCATTGCTGCTGCTTTATGGGTGGAGACAAACTGGCTTGCAGGGCATGCCTCTTTGATTCGGTTTGCTATCCATTGCGGCGATATGACTAAGTTGAGTTTTACGATGTGGCTTCCTTTGACTAAGCGTCGATGGAAGTTACAAGGTTGCGCCAAATTGACGATAAGAGCTTGAGGCTCAGCACTGGCATCTAAGGTGAACTCTAAATCGTCGTAACCAAATTGCAGGTTTCCTTCGATGAGCAAGGTGATGATAGTCGAAGCTTCACTGGTACAAACAACCTGCGAGTCTTGTAACTCATAGCTGGCTCCGCCGTGAAGGGAAAATATGCCTTCACAGGTATGGCTGATAAATTCTCCTCGCGCTAGTGAGAGTGGAGAATTCTTACGCTGTGTCACTATGGTTTGTTGTTCGCTATCTCGAATCTTCTGAGTCAGAACGACTTTTGTTCCGGGCTGGCTTTTTGCGGTTACATTCGTTTCCATCATCAAATCTCATAACTGTTATGCGATTTTGCATAAGCTATTCAGGTTCCTACTTTACGGTATACATATTAACATTATTGATAACGATTATCATTTGTATTTTATGCATAAGTGAAAGGAACTAAAGGATATGTATCCGAATAAGAAGTCAGTGGTATGTTTGGCGATTACTTCTGTGTTGAGCGGAGGAGTATTCGCCCAGCAGGAAGAGACTCAGCAAGAACAGGTTGTTGTCTGGGGAACAAAAGTATCGAGTAATTCGGAATCTCTAACGACCGATGATCTTTCGGTTAAACAAGCGGATCATATGTCCGACTTGTTACGTGATATTCCCGGTGTCGATGTTGGCGGAACGCACTCGGTAAACCAACGTATCAATATTCGTGGTTTAGGTGAAAGTGACCTAGATATCCGTTTAGACGGTGCTTCGCAACATGCGAACATGTTCCATCATATCGGCAGCCTGACTTTAAACCCTGATATTCTCAAATCAGCAGATATCCAAGTGGGTAACAACTCAGTGGTCTCTGGTGGGCTAGGTGGTGCTGTTTATTTCGAAACCAAAAACGCCAAAGATCTGCTTCGCTATGACGAGTCATTTGGTGCGCGAGTATTCGCAGGTTATGCGTCTAACGCAAACCAGCAGGGTTCTGTCACCGTATATGGTCAATTAAGCGATAAGGTTGATGCCATGATCTATGGGCAGCAAATATCGCGTGACAACTTTGAAGATGGCAAAGGTGATGAAACCATCGGAGCGGATGGAGATACATACAACATGCTGGGTAAAATTGGTTTTGAACCTGCATTGGGGCATCGATTCCAGCTTTCCTATGATGTGTACCGTGACAAAGGTGATTACAGCCCTCGTCCAGATATGGCTGGTAGCGCCAACCTTACATTAACGGGTGATGAGCTCGTGCCGACTAAGTACGATCGCGACACTATCACTGGCTCTTATGAACTGGACACCGAACATCACAAAGGAAAAATCACGCTGTATAGCAGTGAAACAGAAATTGATCGTGATGAATCTGTGATTACCAGCCGCTGGGCTACTGTTCGTCATTCAAGAAATACCGCAACCAACAGAAATATTGGCGCAAACATAAAGTTCCAATCTGATTACCAAGTCGCAAGCCTAAATAACCAAGTGACCTACGGCGCAGATTATATCGATCAGACCAGCGAAAGTGCTTACGGTGGCTCCAAATTTATGGAAGAGTCGGCAATTTCAACGGCTCTGTTTGCGGAAAATAAACTCTATGTGACAGATGCTTGGTCTGTCACTGCAGGCTTGCGTTTTGACGATTTTGAGCGCAAAGCGGTGACTTCTGACAACAGCTTTGATGATGTGACTTGGTCTTTAGGAACCGAGTGGGATGTAACCAAAGACTGGACTTTATTTGCCAACGCTCGTTCTTTGTTCAAAGGACCTGAGTTATTAGAAACCTTTGTGAGATATCAGGATGTCGCGTACTTAGCGGATGATATAAAAGCGGAAACGGGCTTGAATACTCAAGCCGGTGTAAGGTTCGACAAGAAATTGAACGATCACTTCTTGGGCATGAACATTACGCTATTTAAGACGCAGATTGATGATTACATCTCAACAGATTGGGATAACGCTACCAGTACTTATAGCATCCGCAATGCAGGTGATATGGAAATCAAAGGTCTGGAGGTCAGCGCGACATACGCTTACGACATGTTTAGCTCCAAGCTATCTTATGCGCGCTCTGAAGCGAATGATGTCACGAATGGTGGCCCAATGCCTGATTCATATGGTTCAAGCGCTGACATGGGCGATAGCTTTGCTCTTACTTTAGGTTATCAAGCGGATTCTATTGATACGATGTTCGGTTGGACGTCGATCGTTGTTCTTGATGAAGATAACGTAATGGCTGGTGCGGACATCAAACAAGGTTATGACGTTCACAACATGCACGCACAGTGGATCCCTCATCAAATCCCCGATTTGATCGTAACTGTGGGTATTGAAAACATCTTTGATGAGCTTTACGTCTCTCACGCATCACGTCTGGGAACAGCGCGTGGCGCGACCACGGATGATTATGAACCGGGAAGAAGCTATAAGATTTCGGCGGCTTATCAGTTCTAACGACGTCCTACCACTTAAGTACTAAATGTAACTAATAGCATATCGACTTAAGTGCACTAACAAAATAATAGGCTAGGTAATTCAACCGCTTACAAGCAATTGTAGGCGGTTTTTCCGTTTTGTAGTTGATAGCTGGTGTAAAGCGCAGAATAAATATTTCATAACTCGAAAGAAATGAATTTTTGCTAGAGATCAATAAAAAACGCGAGAGTTGCATTAAAAAATTAAAACAAAGTTGAAAGATTCAAAAATTATTGAATAATGGGTGTAAGCAAACACACGAAGCATTAGCTTCATACTCATTGTCGGATACAGGAAAGAGCCCCATGTCGAACTCGTATGTGTTGGTTATCAACTCTGGTAGCTCCTCACTAAAATTTGCAGTCATTGATTCAAGTAGCGGTGAAGCTTTAGTTACAGGTTTAGGGGAATGCTTTGGCCTTCCTGAAGCAGTTCTTGGTTGGAAATATCAGGGAGAGAAAACTGAAGAGGCGATTACTGCTCCGGACAATCATCACCAACACGCCATTAATCGTATTGTAGGTTTGATGGAAAGCTTGGGATTTACGAAAGACTTGGTTGCAGTAGGTCATCGTATCGTTCATGGAGGTGAGAAATTCACTTCAACGGTTCGCATCGATGATGAAGTACTGACTGAAATTGAAAACTTGTCGGATCTAGCACCGCTCCACAACCCGGCAGGCGCAAAAGGCATTCGTGCTGCAATTCAAGCTTTCCCAAGCCTTCCTCAATTTGCTGTATTCGACACCGCTTTCCACCAAACAATGCCGCAAAAAGCATTCACTGGTGCAATTTCTCATGAACTGTATGAGAAATACGGTATTCGTCGATACGGCTTCCACGGCACTAGCCATTACTTTGTAAGCCGTGAAGCAGCAAAAATGCTGGATAAATCGATTGATGAATCAAACTTCATCACGGTTCACCTTGGTAACGGTGCATCTGTGTGTGCGATTCGTAACGGTAAATCAGTCGATACATCAATGGGCTTCACCCCACTGGCTGGCCTAATGATGGGTACGCGCTCAGGCGACCTTGACCCAGGCATTATCGAGTTCCTGTTGAAGAAAGGCTGGACTCAAGAAGAAGTCTTCAACACGCTGAACAAGAAATCAGGTTTCTTAGGTGTGTCGGGTTTAACTTCTGACGCTCGTGGCATTTTAGAAGCAATGGCGAAGGGCCATGAAGGTGCGAAACTCGCATTTGAAGTGTTCACTTACCGCGTAGCTAAGTACATCGGTTCATACTTGATCCCATTAGACAGCTTAGATGCAATCATCTTCACTGGTGGTATCGGTGAGAACTCACTGGATATTCGTCGCGAGATCTTAAGCAATCTTAAACTACTAGGCTTTGTCGAAGACGAGAAAGGCAATGAAGCGGCTCGTTTTGGTAACGCAGGTATTATCGGTAAATCTGAACTGCTAAATGCGGTAGCGATGGTGGTTCCGACCAACGAAGAATTTGTTATTGCTCAACAGTCGGTTGAATTGCTGTAGTAACAATCAAACCATATTGTTAAAAGCGAGCTCAGTGCTCGCTTTTTTATTCTTTATGTTGGATAGACCCTCGCTAAGCCGCGTATGGCGACACACCAATTACCAACTTCACTGACTTCTGCAATGCCCCTAAGTTAGCAATGTTAAATGTTTTAGAGTTAAACTTATTGACGCTAAAAGAGCGAGCTTCCTCCTACTAGAAATTATCGATAGATTTTTAAATTGCTCAAATCCATAGACCATCAAATTTTTCCTAATCTTAATTTATCTTGCAAGGAGGCCTAGAGAGTGTTAGAAATTTTCTCTATGAACAGATTTTACCTAAACTCAAAAACCACCACTACGACCATGAGGTTTCTCAGGGGGTAGTTATTTGCGTCGATAAAAAACCTCTGAGTGAGTCATCGCCAGAGGTTTTTTTGTATCTAGGCTTTGTATTTCACTCAGAATAAACTGGAGTAAAATATGAAAACACATCGCAAAATCGCAGAGCAACGAGACTTATTCCATTCAGAGCAGATGATGTTCAGAATAGATCATCTTATGGTTGAAGTGGATGACCCGTTTGAGGTTGCTAATGACGTATCTGAGAAATTAGGCTTGCCATTTGCGTGGCCTTTGACTGAGAAAGAAGAATACACAAGTGTTGGCGTAAACTTTGGCTCCATAAATATTGAGTTTATCAATTTTAGAGTTAGATTTGGTATTGATGATACGACCTTCAAAGGTTTTAGCGGTATCGCGTTTAAAACTACCAAGTCTTTAGATGAATCCATAGATATACTAACTTCTGGAAAGCTCTGCTACAGGATAGGGGAACAATGCGGTGCGCATACTACTATTACTGTTGAAGAAAAGCAGGTTTTCCCCACTGTATTTATAGTCAAGTATCACTTTGACACCTGCGGTTGGGAACAGCGTTTAAGCGAAGAGTTTGCAAAGTGCTTGGGCGGCAAGTTCAATATCGGAAAGTTCAAATCTATATCAATTGCCAACAGTATAGGCGCTAACTTGAAAGACATGTTTGGTATAGCTGTAGGCAATAAGAACCAAATATTCTTTGAATCAACAACTAGCGAACGTACCATTATCTCTGACTTAATCCCAAATTTAGAAATAGTAATAGCCTAACAAAAGTCTAAGCCTTCAACATACTTTTCCTAGTCCGACAGAAGCGCCTTAGAGCCTGAGGTCTAAGGCGCTTCTGTCCAGATGTATCAGACCGATCATGGCAAACACACGTTTTCTCCATCCCAAGCTAGACAGTGAGCATTGACGACTTTCTATCGCTAGTTCTTGACCTACTTTTTTTAATAGCAGATTATGAATCTAGTTGTACATTTGGAGTTATACAGACATGAACTGCAATTTTTCGGATTCAGAATGAAAGAAATCTGTGAGGGCAGTGTGTTACATGGCAGGCGTCTGTATTTTCAGAAAATATTATAAAGACAACGTCTGCAGAATAGACACTGTTAAACAGTAAAAAGGAGCTACGGTGGAAAATAGCAGGGAAATCCAAATTCTCGAAGCTGAAGAATTATTGTGTAAAGCAATGCTTGAATCCGACACAGTTGCCTTGGACAAGTTGTTGTCATCTAATTTAATTTTTACTAATCATTTAGGTCAGGTTCTCGGCAAAAAAGACGATTTAGATGCGCATAAATCAGGTTTACTGCACATATCTGATATTTCGGTCGATGAGCAGCAGATCAAATTACAAACGGATACGGCAGTTGTGTTTGCTAAGGTAACAATCTGCGGCAATTATGATGGTAATCCTGCAAACGGGACATTTCGGTTCACTCGAGTTTGGCAAAATATCGAAGGTAATCACTGGGAAGTAATAGCGGCCCATTCGAGTGTAATTACTGTTTAACAATGCGCAGCAGCAGACACAGTTTAGTTGGGCGAGCGCTGTTTAGAGTCAAATACTCGCTGGTGCAATGGCTAGGTGCTGCTGTGCTAGGCCTTTGAGCTTCAAAGAATTAAAAGGTAAATATGGCAGTTTTAGAAATTATCACAGTTCCAGATCCGAGGCTGAAGGTGAAAGCGGAAAAGGTGCAGGATACTTCATTGGTACAAACGTTGATCGACGATATGTTGGAAACATTGTATGCAACGGACAATGGTATCGGTTTGGCTGCAACTCAGGTTGGCCGCAAGGAAGCCGTTGTTATTATCGACCTGTCAGAAAGTCGAGACGAACCATTAATTTTGGTTAATCCCGAAGTGGTCTCTGGTTCAGACAAAGCCCTAGGTCAAGAAGGCTGCCTGTCAGTGCCCGATTATTATGCAGATGTGGAGCGTTTTACATCAGTTGTGGTATCTGCGTTAGATCGTGAGGGTAAGCCCTTTACAATTGAAAGTGATGATTTTTTAGCTATCGTAATGCAGCACGAAATTGATCATTTGTCGGGTAACTTGTTTATTGACTATCTTTCGCCACTTAAGCGTCAGATAGCGATGAAAAAGGTCAAGAAATACATTAGATCTCATTCTTAACCACGCTCACAACAAGGCGTTCAAGTCAGACAGTAAACCTGTGGCGGTTTTGGTTCAACTTGGCTAGTGTGTTTTAGGTGGTTATTTGGGATTTATTGTGGTTTCAGCCACTTAGCTAGTCGTTATATTTTTAGGGAAAAATGGATGAACATAAAAACTATCAGTTTGTTATCTGTATGTTTGATAAATGGTTCTTTGGCTTTTGCTAATGAGAACATAGTTGAAACTTTAGTTCCTGCATGCGATTACACTAGTTTGACCATTAACGTCCCTTCAACAGTTAAACTGGTTGCTAGTGGTGACTCGTCTGGCCGCGTGAAAGGTATCAATAAAGAACTGGATGCATTGAAATACACCTGTTCTAACGGCAAGTTTGAAATTAACACTAAAGATGCTGTTGTAATAGAAGAAGGCTTAATCTTTGAGTTAGCCAACGGTTCAGTGTCTAGTCTAACTTTAAATGGTGCGCAAACGGTCGACATTACAAATTTGGCGGCTAAAAGTTTTACTCTTGTAGTAAATGGAGCTGGTACAGCAAATTTGTTTGGAAGAGTTGACGATTTCGATGTTGCCCTAAATGGTGCAGCTCAAGTGGAAGCTACATTGCTAGAGTCTCAAACGGGCAAAATCAAAGTTAATGGTTCAGGCTTAGTTCGACTAAATGTTTCTTCCGAACTAATGGGGAAAGTAAATGGTTCAGGTCGTATTGAGTATTTAGGGATTCCACAAACCATTGATAAAAAAATAAATGGCAGTGGATCGATATCAACAATACGGGAGTAACCAAAAATATAACAAGGCGTTCAAGTGGGATTTATGCCGCGTGGCATTTTTGGTATGCGGTGATTTTGGTGGTGAAAGTGATTTGCGGAAGCTTGGTTTATGCGGCGTTCACCCCACAACTCGGCGTTAGCTATCTAAGTCATGAGGTATAAGTAAGTTTGGAAACGGAATTCAATATAAGAGAAGCAACATTAAAAGATGTTTCAGCAATATCGGTTTTAGGTCGTAACACATATAGAGAACACTTTGCCGATATTTGGCATGACATTGATAGTTTTTTAAATGCTGATTTTTCAAATGATGCAATTAAATCGTG
This sequence comes from Vibrio sp. Hal054, assembly GCF_037162405.1. NCBI lineage: Bacteria > Pseudomonadati > Pseudomonadota > Gammaproteobacteria > Vibrionales > Vibrionaceae > Vibrio > Vibrio sp. Hal054. The sequence goes on from NZ_JARLUT010000002.1 coordinate 1,312,041, forward strand.
TATCAATTCACCATTAAGTCACCGCTATCTGCTAGCCCTTAGAAACAATACACTGATCGGTTTCGCCAAATTAAATATAAATTCCGAGCTGAATGGTATGGGCAAACCATGCATTGAATTGCAAAAAATCTATCTAAAAAAGGATAGTGTTGGCAATAATCTAGGTTCAGGGCTAATCGAGCGTGTAATGGAACTTGCATCAGAACTCGATAGCAAATACGTGTGGCTGGATGTGTTAAAAAACAACGTGCAAGCCCAAAAATTCTATCAACGACATCAATTTAGAATAGTTGATGAAATACCTTATAAAACTGACAGGTACGAGATAGGAATGTTTGTTATGGTCAAGAGATTAAAAGATAGCTAACAAGTCGCTTCAGTTGACAAAATAATTGTCCCGCATTGTGCAACTTAGCTCAGCGTTATGTGCTTGGAGGAAAAATAGCAATGTTGAAATTTGTACCGGCCCACAATACTGATTCGAAACTGATCTTGAAATACATTAGAGATTTGGCTATTAGCGAAAACTTTCCTTTTCCAATTTCTGTTTCTCTATCGGATATTGAGACTAACTTACTAGGTAAAGATGCTGCAGCAAAAGCCGTTATTTTTTATCTAGATGAAAAGCCATGTGGATTTGCTGTTTATTACTTTACATTTTCAACTACAACCGGAAAGCGAGGCCTGCATCTGGATGATTTATATGTTGAACCGAAGTGTCAAGGAAGGGGAATTGGCAAGAAAGCACTCGCGTATCTGGCTCAAATAGCTAGAGAACAAGATTGTGCCCGGTTTGAGTGGTGGGCACTTAAAACAAATGACTCTGCAATTAAGTTTTATTTGAATGTAGGAGCTCAAAAATTGGATGAAATCTCAGTATTTCGGTTAAATCAACCTCAAATTGAGAAGTTACTAGAAGATAACAAACCAACGCGCGCGACACACGCGTGATTGAAGCGTTATGTTTTTAAGATGAAAAGGGAAATCCGTTGAAGATTGCATTAGTTTACTTTACTCATACAGATGTCACTGGAAAATTAGCAAAATCAATTAGTAAGGGTATAAAAGAAGAAGCCGAAGACATAGAAATACTTGAGCATAAAATCAGTGGTAAGGAAATAATAGAAGGGAGGTTTGTAAATCCTTTGCTGTTTGACAGTCTTCTTACATGTGATGCCATTATAATGGGTTCCCCGACTTATATGGGCGGTGTTGCAGCCCAGTTCAAGGCATTCGCAGATGCAAGTAGTGAGTATTGGAGCGAGCAATTGTGGGCAAATAAAGTAGCAGCAGGCTTTACTAGTGGTAGTGCTTTAAATGGCGACCAGTCTAGTACTCTAAACTACTTAATCACCTTAGCTAACCAACACGGGATGTATTGGGTTGGCTTGGATCTCGCACATGGCTACAAAGATCTCGGATTAAATCGGCTTGGTTGCCAACTTGGGGTTGTCTCTCAGTCTTCGGATGGTAACGTGCACAGCATTGATGATCTCTCCGCACAGTATTTAGGTAAACGCGTTGCTAGTGTCGTTGCTAAACTGACATCCAAAACATAGCAACGCCTTAAGGCGGATTCGTAAAGTTTGGCGTTGAACTAGAAGATGCTTTAAGGCTTCCCGAGCAAACTGACTGCTAAAACATTGATACAAAATTTTCTTATTGTTGAAAAGCCTGTGCCTAAATTCAAGCTGTCAGCGTTCCAGATCTCGAGGTCTCATAGCGTCAAGTTGACCAAATTTTAGTAATGTTTCACTGTGTCTATCTTATTGTTGGTAACTGATCAGATATTCAATCTAATTGACCATTAGTTTCACTAACAAATTGCTTATCCGTTGAAATTACGATGGAAAGAGAACATTATTAGGGTATAAAAAATAATCAAAACTCGTTCGAATAGAGTTATTTTCTCATCATGGAGAGAAGAGTATATGTCAATACATATCTGGTTAACATTTGTACTTACAGCAAGCCTTATTCTTATTATTCCAGGACCTACAATTATTTATGTTGTAGGACAGTCGTTGAAATATGGTCATAAAGCTAGTGTACCTTTATCTATTGGCGTTATATTAGGTGATGCTATGTGCATAATCTTGTCATTACTTGGATTGAGTACATTTTTATCCATTTTTTCTACAGCATTTATTGTAATAAAGTACTTAGGTGCTACATATTTGATATATCTTGGAATAAAAATGTTTATGGCAAGTCCAAATATGAGTGTTCAGACAGTTGATTCTTCTGCCTATAATTCAAAAAAATTGTTCAAAGATGTCTTTTTGGTAAATGCGTTAAATCCGAAAGGAATTATATTTTATTCTGCATTTATGCCTCAATTTGTAATCACACCAAATAATATTGCCTATCAGTTTTCCATTTTAGCAATAACTTTTTTATGTCTCGCTTTGATAAATGTTACTTTTTACTCATTATTAGCATCTAAAGCCAGCAAACTATTTAGATCTGAGAAATTCACTAAAGCTTTTAATTTTACAGGTGGTTTATGCTTAATATTTGCTGGCTTATACACCGCAACAGTTAAGAAAAACTGATGATAGATTCGGAGAGCTATAAGGTTTCAAGATGCTTTTTCTAATATGTAGCGCCTGAAAAAATTTGGCCACTCAGATGTGATCAAGCAATCTAGGTGTAATATTAGGAAATTAAGAATCTCCTATGGCTTGTAAGTCACAAATGTCCAAATCCCTGTTAGTAGGTGCGATATTAATAGAAATCCAACCAACGAAGAATTTGTTATTGCTCAACAGTCGGTTGGATTGCTGTAGGAACAATTAAAGCAATATTGCTAAAAGCGAGCTTAGTGCTCGCTTTTTTCGTTTTGGGTTTGGTTAAATTATTGCACCCTAGAATAGAGTTACGAGAACTTGGGCATTTTCTCGGCAATGACTATTGTGAGCAGTAGGGCGTTGACGTTGGCCTAGCCAATTAAAGTAGAAAGGTAACAAAGATGAATATGAAAAAGTTTTCGGACCTAGTTGGGCTTTCGTCTTACACGCTTCGATATTATGAAAAAATTGGTTTACTCAAACATGTGCAAAGAAATAGTAGTGGTCACCGTGTCTACTCAAATCGGGATATTGATTGGATCAACTTTATTAAACGACTGAAAGACACGGGAATGCCATTAGAAGAAATTCAAAAATATGCGTCATTGAGAGATATAGGTGCTCAAACCAGAGCAGATCGCCAAGCACTGTTAGAGAAACACCGAGAAAAACTGAAACAACATATCCAGCAACAGGTCGAGCATCTGGACGCATTAGAAGTAAAAATTGATTTATATAAAAGTGGGAAAGTGAGTTGACTTAGAGTGAACTCTAACTAGTAAGGTGTGCTGGTAGTCATTTATAGGAGCACACAAAATGGAAAATCAGCGATTTAATTCTGGGTTAGAACAGTTATCAAAAATTGATGGTGAGGCTGGTCAAAAAGTTATAGAAAGCCTGCGTGACATATGCCCTGATTTAGCCAAATTCACCATTGAATACCCGTTTGGTGATATTTATACCCGTCAGGGCTTAGACCTAAAATCAAGAGAGATCGCGACTGTTTCTGCATTGACAGCTATGGGGAATTGTACGCCACAGCTAAAAGTACATTTGCACGCTGCCCTTAACGTTGGTTGTACAGAGGATGAGCTGAAAGAAGTAATAATACAAATGTCAGTCTATGCTGGGTTCCCAGCAGCATTAAATGGAATGTTTGCTTTTAAAGAAGTGCTATCTGAACGAAACAATTAGCAATTTAGGTCGATAGGGCAGCGTAAATTAAAGCTGCCCCTATTCTTCTATAGTTATATCTCAATCACTAAAGATCACTACTTTGATGTTCTGACTGCAAATGTACATTTAAGCGGTCATCCGTCACCATGTTGTTTTCCAATTCATGGATGGTGGCGATTCGAAAACGCTTCTCTAAAGCCAATTTTTCATATTCAGTCAGGTAAATGTCACTGTGAATGTGCTCAGCCATCATCTTGATGATTAAGCGGTTGTTTGAGAACAAGCCTTGAGTTTCCTCACGGTGGGAGAACATCATCGCTTGTTTCATGTCTACCACAAGCATAAAACGGTGAGAAGGATAGCGCTGTTCAGGATTTTCTGAGCGAGAATAGTGTTCAACTTTTGGGTGTGGCAAATCTAAGCGATTAAAAGAGAACACAATCACCCGTACTCCGCGTTCTATGGCTTGGCAGATCTCGTCTGCAATCAATTCGAGATGAAAATCCGTATTAAGATAAACTTCCATTTGCGCCAAATTCAGCAGTTCCCGAGCTTTCTGAATCAGATTTTCAAACCCTGTAACGTTATAGATAAATTCTTTCTCTTCCTGAAGCATCATGCGTGACAGCTCTTTCTTCAGGATGTGAATGTTCTCTATCGTTTTTTTCTCAATTTGACTGAATATCAGATCCGGAGATTTGGCTTCATATTCTTTGGTATCTCCGTCGGACATAAAGATACAACCGTTCTTGTACAGGTTGTCAATCGACGAATAAACAGATGAACGAGAGAGGGAAATCTCTTTGGCTATTTTATAACCGCTGGATCGGCCATTTTTAAGCAAGTTGATATAAACCAAAGCATCAGTTTTCGTAAAGCCAAAGTCCATCAGTTTTGTTACCAGCTCGGTCACGGGAGTTCCTCGGTAATTGTTCACGCAAAATTTCCTGTCAAGGTTACCATTCCTTATGCAATGAATGTAGATGATTGTGCACAATTTACGGTACACATTGAGATAGCGCCCTGAGCAAAACCATACTCGTTGTTATGCAGACAAATAATCTCCGGCAGAGACTCATACTGGCAGTAGCGGCTTAGGGTGCTTTTTAGTGTCAGGGCTAAGTCTGGATGAGAAGTTAGGCTGCCGCTCAGTACCAGAAGTTTGGGTTTGAAGCGAATGATAGCGTCAGAGAGCGCTCTCGCGAGTTGATCAATCCAGATGCGATAGACTCGAGTTGACCAATTGTGGTTCTCTTCAATACCGTGGATGATGTCGTTGGCATCTCGATGCTGCAATGAGAGCTGATGATATTGACGCTCTATTCCTTCCCGTGAAAGATATTGACGAACACATTCATCACTTCCACAACTGCACAATGGCGTCAAACCATCGACTAAGCTTTGATAGCCTTTCAGTGGCTTATGCGCCCAGCCCAAGTCGAGTACATTTAGGTATGGCTTAGTTGGGCAAATTTGATCAGTGACGCACAGCTCACAACCGTCATCGAGTATCGCACTTAGCACGTTCCCTTTCGGCAGAGAAGGCATGAGTGACAGCGCAATCACTGCTGGATCGAACAACTGGTAAGGGATGGAAAGCTGTATCGCTAACCAATCAGACAGAGCTTCTTTAGCATTGGATGTTTGCTCTTGTCCCTGCCAACAGTCTGGCATCAGGTTAATACCGACTAGTGTTAGTGGGCCGAACATACGTTGCATGCTCAGCGCCATGCTAGATATGAGCGCAGCAGTTTGCTGCGCACTGACGGGAGTCTTTAGTTGATTACGATAGTGGGACTTCTCATTATCATCAATGACAACGCCCCATATCCATTTTGAGTCAACAGAAAGACCAAGCTTCATAACTGTTCCTGAGTGACGATATCGCGTATCTCATAGCCAAACGGTGACAAAGTGAGTTGAAGTCCGTTGGCACAGCATTGCACTTCTTCATCACTGTTATTGAGTACGACTTGCAAAGCCCCCTTACGGAAAGCGACCACATATGGGTGATCAATATCTAACCACTCAAGGTAAGGTTGGTTGCACTCTGGGTAAGTCTGGCGAAGCTTAATCAGCTTTTGTACAAAAGTTCTGAAATCGATATCCTGCTTGTCTTCATCCCAAATCATGCATTTGCGATTAAGCTCAAGTCCCATCCCTTTTTGTCCATCCATGCCAATTTCACCGCCATAGTAGATGCACGGTGAACCGACTTGGGTAAACATGAATAAATACGCAAGTTTCGCTTTGCGCTTATCGTTGCCACACAGGCTCATTAAGCGGGTAGTATCGTGGCTTTCCAACAGGTTAAACATCGCCTCGTTGACATTCCTCGGGTAGGAAAGATAAGAGCGAGTTACCGCATTGATAAAGCTTGTTTTATCATCGAGACCAAGAGCGAAAAAGTCGGTAATGGCTTGAGTTAATGGGTAATTCATCAGCGAGTCATATTGATCACCCCGTAGCCACGGTATTCCCTCATGCCAGATTTCGCCAAGGATATAGCAATCTGGCTTGATGCCTTTTACTAAACGTCGAAAATCGCGCCAGAATTCGTGATCGACTTCGTTGGCGACATCCAAGCGCCAGCCGTCAATATCGAACTCCTGTACCCAGTGTCGCGCGACGTCCAATAGATATGCACGGCATTCTGGATTCTCGGTATTGAGTTTAGGCATCTCTGATACGTTGGCGAATGTTTCGTAGTTAAGGTTGTCAAAATCCCACTCAGATTTGGGCTTATCCGGATAAACGGGGAACTGCTTGATCCAGAACCAATCGGCGTAGCGAGATTGTTCGCCTCTCTCAATCACGTCCAGCCAAAGTGGAGATTGATGACCGATATGATTGAATACCGCATCCAACATCACTCTCATCCCACGGCGATGGGCTTCTTGTACTAAGGCACGAAAAGCCTCGTTACCACCAAAATGTGGGTCAACATTGTAGTAATCGACGGTGTCGTATTTGTGGTTGGCATTAGCGGTGAAAATTGGGCAGAAGTATAGCCCGTTGATACCGAGTTCCTGCAAATAATCCAATTTCTCAATTACGCCCCACAAGTCGCCACCCATAAAATTGTCACTGGTGGGCGTACTTCCCCAAGGTTGTACATTGGCTGGGGAAATGTCCGGACGACCATTATAGAAACGCTCTGGAAAGATTTGATACCAGATGGTGTTGCGAACCCATTCAGGTGTTTTCAGTACATCCTTCGGGTTGATGTAAGGGAAGCAGAAAAAGTTGCTCAAGTTGCTCAACTCAACTTCTGCGCGTTGCTCGTCTTGAATATCCACACAACGCCTTTCGCCAAACAGCAATTTTTCACCATCTTTTCCATACAGAATAAAGCCATAGCGTGTGCGCTTTTTCGGTGGTACGAAAGTAGCAAACCAATGGTCATGGTGTTCGCTTTGTCCTTCCAGCAGCATTGGGACTTCTGTTCCCCCTGTCCAGCCGTGGGCATCGCTTCCGCCCAAGTTTCCTCCGTCCAAGCCGCCTTCTGCCCAAGTATAAGGGTCACCTATCCACAGAGTTACATGGTCAACTTCGCCTTTTGCACTACGAAAACGAATGTGGAGGGTGTCGTTGTCGTAAGCGTAACTGTCCGCACTCTTCGCCAAATGAGTTAATGAGCTTCTTGTAATCATAACGGTTCCTAATAATTATTCTTTTACTGCGCCACTGACTAAGCCAGTTGTAATGTGTTTTTGTGTGGCGACAAACAGCAAGGTGATCGGTATGGCGACTAACAGAGAGCCAGCGGCAAATAGGGTGAAGTTCTCCGCTGAGTTAGATGTGATCCAACTGAAGATACCGATCGCTAAGGTCATTTTCTCTTCACTGCGTAAAATCAGCGTCGGAAGGATGAAATCCATCCACGGCCCAGTGAATGAGACCAAGGCAACAAACACTAAAATGGGTCTGGCCAGTGGCAAGATGATCTCTAGGAAGATGGTCATGTGGCCAGCGCCGTCAATTTTCGCGGCTTCATCCAGCGATGTAGGAATGGCGTCAAAGTAGCCTTTCACCAGCCAAGTCATAAACGGTAGCGAGCCGGTAACATAGACAAACAACAAGCCGATATAGGTATCAATTAAGCCCATTTTCGACAGCAAGATATAAATAGCTGTCATCGATAAAAAGGCTGGAAACATCTGAAGTACCAAGATGCTCATCAATACATTGCGTTTTCCCTGAAAACGGTAACGGGAAAAGACAAATGCCGTCATGGTGACCACCACAAGTGAGATCAACATATTCGCAGTGGCGAGTAGAAAAGTGTTTTTGTACCACTGCAAATAAGGCGTGTCATTAAACAGTGCTTTGTAGTGATCCAGCGTAAATGCGAACTCGCCAAATGAGGAGCTAAACAGGTTGTTACCGGGTTTAAAAGAGGCGAGCACCGTCCAGATTACAGGTCCAAGCACTATAATTGCGTTGGCTGCTAGGAACAGATAGACGATGACGGTTGCCAGTTTGCTGAGTAGTTTATCCATGATTACATTCCTACATCGTCTTTAAAGGATTTCATACGGCGGAACTGCCAGATAGCAATGCCAGACAAGAACAAGAAAATAACAATCGAAATCACCGAAGCGATTTGGTATTGCTGGAAGTCCAGCGTCAGTTTGTAAATCCAAGTGATTAGAATGTCGGTATGACCTGCGAAACGATATTCCGGATTGATTGGTCCACCACCAGTGAGTAAGAAAATTGCACCGAAGTTGTTGAAGTTGTGTGCAAACGTCATCACCAGAGAAGGTGCGACTTGATGCAAAACCATCGGTAGCGTGATCTCTCGAAACTGCTGGAATTTGCTCGCGCCATCCACTTCACTTGCTTCGTACAGATCGCGTGGAATATTGGTTAATGCACCGGAAATCAGCAACATAAAGTAAGGTGCACCGACCCAAACGCTCACGGCAATGACTGCCAGTTTTGCGATATGTGGATCAGACAGAAAAGCGACAGATTCGAACCCCCAAGCATTAAGTGTGGCATTGACCGGACCGATGCCGTTGAGTAGCAAGCGAAACATCAGCAAGGTAACAAACGCCGGAATGGCATAAGGCAAGATAAAGACAAAACGCCACAACTTCTTCGCTTTGATATTGCGATTTTCCAGTGCCAAAGCGAGAACAAAACCAAAGCCGCAGGTACAAACAGTTGCTGCAATTGCCCAAGTGACAGTCCAAGTCGCCACGCCAATAAAGGTGCTCGACCATATTTTCAACTCAAACAGAGTCAGGAAGTTTTTAAATCCTACCCAGTCGACCAGATTTTTCGGTGGAATATGGTGCGGTGCCGAGTAGTTGGTGAAAGAGACCAACACAGTGATCGCAATCGGCATGATGATGAAAGCGATACTGGCAATAAATGCTGGCGACAAAACGATAAAGGCGAATTTCTCGTCGTAGATTGCTTTGAACTGCTGACGCAGCGTTAATCTGCAAAGCTCGCAATGTTGCGCCTCTCGAACATTGGTTACGTACGCGATAATTGCCAGGAAAAGGAACAAAACGGCTATGACCCCTTCCACCAGCAAAAAGATAGAGTTGTCCCCTTGAATTACTTTAAACCCTTGGCGAGTTTGTGCCACGTCGCCAAGTGACACTAACCCTTTGATCGCGGTAGCCAAATCAGGCAAGAAGATAATAAAAAGGCATTGGATGGCGAGGAAAACCCCGCCTGTTACCCAATGTTTATGCGCCAGTTGTGTTGCCCCCATGATAAACAAGGAGGCTGGCACTTTCGGCGCTTTGACAGTTTGCGACAACAACATAACTACTCCTGAAACGCGATCTGCTCTTCAATGATCGCTTTGGCGTGATCAAGTACCTGTTTTGGCGATTGATCATTGACCCACATTGCTGTGATGGCGCTGGCCATTGGAGACCATAAGTAACCCATCTCAGGAATTGATGGCATAGCGTCTGAATGGAAGCCTTGAGCAATAATTGCGTAGGTTGCTTCATCCGCATCGACGATGATTTTTTCCATCAAGTCCTGTACTGGTGGAATGGATTTGGTCATCTCATAGCGTTTCATCAACATCTTTTCTGAAGAGAGGTAGTCAGCAAACAGCTGCGCTGCTTTGGGGTACTCGCTATATGTTGATACAACAGCCAGACGTACGGTTGAGAATGTTCGCGGTTGTTTACCTTCGAAAGTCGGAATAGGCACTACGCCAAAATTTACCCCGCTGTTGTCATAACCCTGAATAGCCCAAGGACCATCAATGATAGCGGCAACTTTACCTTCACCAAACAAGCCACGGCGCACCTGAGGGTTACGCATATCGACCGGATTGGAGTTGTTCGCCGCTTTCAGCGTTTTCATCGCCGACATGCCTTGCTGAGCAAGTGGTGAATTAATGCCAAGATCTTTGGCGTCAGTACCACCTTTACCAAATTCATACGCGCCGTACAGCGTCAAGAACATGCGTGATTCGTAGTAATTCTGAATATCCCAAAGCAGTGCGTATTTGTTCTCTTTGGCATTATTAAAGCTTTTGCCAAAATCGATGATTTCTTCAAAGGTTTTGGGCGCGTTTGGCAGCAGATCTTTATTGTAGAACAGCGCTAAAGTCGCGTAGCTGACCGGAAAACCATAGCTGGTTTCAGCGTACTTGGCCGCAGAGGTGGCGTTCGGCAAGAACGTCGATTGAATGCGCTCTGCTGACACGAGGTTTTCCATCGCGCCGCCCGCAACGACCAAACGACCGAGTAAATCGTGTTCAATTTCAGCGATGTCAGCGACTCGAGCGGAACCACCATCTTGAATCATGCGTGATGCTGAATCGATCGGAGCTAAACCACGGAATGAGAACTTCACCTTGTAACCGAAATCTTGGTTGAACGACTCTGCTGCATATTTCATGTAATCCAGCGTAGTGGTATCCGTCCAGATCAACAGGTCTGAGCCGGGCTCCGGCTGAATATCTTCAGCGAAAGTAACAGCTGGCAGACTAACGAACGTAGCGATTATCGCTGCTTTTATCCATGTCTTTTTCATCGTGATAGCTCTGTAGTAGTTCATAATATACTACTAGGTTAAATCTACCTCTTTTTAAGTCAACTACTATCCAGTTAATTTTGATATTAAGTGTGATAACAATCAACAAATGTAGGTGTAGTAAGTGTTTTTGGTAATGCGTGTAGATGTATTCGGGGAGGTTTTTATCTAGAGCAAAAAGCGTACACAATTAGAATGAGCCTTCGCCTGTTAAATGTATAAATGTGATTGATATCACTTAAATGAGCTGGTGAGAGTGATGGGAGTCTCATTTGAATAAAAGTGATGAGGAAAAACAAATCAACATGCAGAAGAATAAGTAGGCGTTCACAGTGAACTACTAAATATTCATTTTAATTATATCTACGATTTACAACCAAGAGGTTGATAAGGACCTATCGTGAAAAGAACGTTAATTTCCGTCTCCGTAGCGGCGGCGCTTGCAATATCTTTCCCTACACTAGCAGCTAGTGAGCGTGGCATGGATGCCGATGTTGGTTTCCTTGACGAAGCGATGCAGTTTGGCGGCCATGTTGGCACTTCACTCGAATACGAGGACAAAGTGACCGATGGTTTCAACGGCACCAAGAAAAAGGAGCGTACAACAACCCATGAAGTGTTTGGCGTGTACTACAACAATGCCCGTTGGAATCTTAGTGCACTGTATGGTCTTAAACTGGAAAACCGTGAGCAAAAAGAGCCAAGCTACTTCGAAAATGAAGACGGCATTAAGCAACTCTTCTCACTCAACAAAGGCTTTGATTTAGGCAATGGTTGGGCAACCGGTGCCATTTACGAGCTGGAATATACGCGTAGTAAAGTCTTTTCACCTTATGTTAGCGGCCTGCGTAAATCGCTTGCAGAGCACAGCTTCCGTCCTTATCTGACTTACTATAGCAACGAGAACAACTGGGGTTTCTATTCAAACCTAGAGTATCTCTATAGTGCAGAAGACAAAAGCGAATGGGGTGAGCGTACTGAAGAAGGTTATAGCTTACTCTTCAAGCCTTATAAGCGCTTTGGCAGCTGGGAGTTGGGTGTCGAGTTGTACTACCAAATCAAAGACAATGAAGATCACCAAGCCAACGGTGGTATCAATGAAATCAGTGATTTCACTGAGAAATATATCGAACCTATTGTGCAATATAGCTTTGATGATGCCGGTGTGCTTTATGCGCGTATTCGTGTTGGTGAAAACGAAACTCGCAATGCTTCTAACAGTGGCGGTGGAAATGCTGACATCGATTACTTCAAAGACATTCGTAAAGCAACCTTGGGTTATGAACAAGCAGTTGGTGATAGCTGGTTGCTAAAAGGCGAGTATGAGTACGCGAATGAAGTAGAAGAAAAAAGTAAACTGGCTGGATGGGAAGCGAAGAATGAGAGTGAGCTAAAACAGCACACGGTTTATCTTCAAGCTTTATACCGTTTCTAACCCGAGTTAAGAGGTCAACATGCTGAGTGTTTCAGAAATTGCGCAAAGTTTATCAGGTCGAATTGAGGGGGATGGCTCACTAGTGGTGGACACCATACGTCCTGTTGTCAGTGATGTAGAGGGTGGACTCGCTGTTGTGTTTGCACGATCTGATCTTAAACAGCTTTCTGAAACCTCAGCGGAAGTGCTGGTGGGGCCTGCGGCGATTTTGCAAAGCCCCGCCAAAGCACACATTGTGATTGATCATTTAGATGTAGAGAAAATCAACCAGCTATTGCGCTATTACAAAGTGCATAAATACCAACTGTTTGACCAAGGAAACACCTCGACCGTTGATGGGGTTTACATTGGTAAACATTGTCAGATAGGGCAGAACTGCCATTTTATGCCCGGAGTACGCATCATGAATGGCGTGACGATTGGCAACAATGTAGCAATTCATGCCAATACTGTGATCAAAGAAGGAACTGTGATCGGCAATAACGTCATTATCGATTCCAATAACTCGATTGGTAACTACAGCTTTGAATATATGTCTGGCAAAGATGGCAGCTATCAACGTGTGGAAAGTATTGGTCGAGTCATTATTGAGGATGATGTCGAGATTGGCTGTAACAACACCATTGACCGAGGCACTCTAGGTGACACTGTAATTGGTAAAGGCAGCAAAATAGACAATCAAGTGCAAATTGGTCACGACTGCCGCATTGGTAAACATTGTTTGATCATCTCTCAATGTGGCTTCGCCGGACACACCGTGCTGGGCGATCACGTAGTGGTACATGGACAAGTTGGCACTGCTGGACACATTAATATCGGTAGCCATTCGGTGATTAAGGCTAAGTCAGGCGTGAGCCACTCTTGCCCTCCAGGCAGCGATCTGTTTGGTTACCCAGCTAAAGAGTCCAAAGCGTATTACCGTAATCTTGCGGTGCTGAACAAACTGACTCAGCACTATGAGCAATTGAAAACGTCGCAACCAGAGCAAAAGCGCTGGCTTGCGCGACTGTTTGAAAAGAGATCGGCCTAACAAGCGAATTAACCGACACGCGGAGCAGGCAAGCCGGTCTCCGCTGGATGAAACGAGAACGAAATAATCAAGGATTTGTTATGAAACATACACTTTTGATTGCTGCGACCGCAACAGCTTTACTGGCAGGTTGTGCCAGCACCACTGAACAATCTCAGCCAGCTGCGACCAATGCCGATGCACGTTTTTCTGACTGTAATTTACCGACGCTAGAAGACGACCGTGGTCCAATCAAGCCGTCACTGTTTGTTGTAGGCACCTTCCCTGAAGGTCAGTGGATTCACCTAGATACTCACAAAATGGGTTACAAAGGCGATGGAATTTATCAAGTGGTCTCGGACGAACAAGCGGGCAATGTCAGTTTGCAATTTGCCACGATGAGCTGGACGCCTCAGTTTACAGCAGCAGGTATGTCTATGACTGTGGGACAAGTGAATGAGTTAAAACGTGGTGGATTTGCGAAAAACACCGTAGTGAGTTTGCCTAAAGATGGCAAGTATGTGTGGACCATTCAGCTTGCACCGGACAAAGCACCACTATTTGCCATGGTTAGTGAATGTAAGTAGTTAAGAACACATACAGTTGGCAGCCGTAACCGTATTCGGCTGCCTGATTTACCCAGACAGATTGCCAACCAGTCTGCCTCGGTAAATTGAGGATCATTTTTATACCCTTTTGGTAAGTGGAGAGATTCATGGCGACGGTTAGTTTGCGTAAAGTAGAAAAAAAATATGACAACGGTTTTAAAGCTGTCCATGGCATCGATTTGGATATTCGCGAAGGCGAATTTATGGTGTTTGTCGGGCCGTCGGGTTGCGCGAAATCAACCACCTTGCGCATGATTGCTGGTCTGGAAAGTATCACTGGTGGCGAGATTCGCATTGGCAACAGAGTTGTGAATGACTTACCGCCGAAAGATCGCGGCATTGCGATGGTGTTTCAGAACTATGCGCTCTACCCACACAAAACCGTGTTCGATAACATGGCGTTTGGCCTGAAAATGCAAAAGCGGCCGAAAGATGAGATTAAGCGTCGTGTCGAAGAAGCGGCGGAAAAACTTGAGATCAAGGAATTGCTGCATCGTAAGCCGAAGGAAATGTCCGGAGGCCAGCGTCAGCGTGTTGCGGTTGGACGTGCAATTGTGCGTAAGCCTGAAGTGTTCCTGTTTGATGAGCCGTTATCGAACCTTGATGCCAAATTGCGTGTGTCGATGCGAGTTAAAATTGCTCAGTTACACCAATCATTGAAAGAAGAAGGTACTCCCGCCACCATGATTTACGTCACGCACGATCAAACCGAGGCTTTGACGCTTGGCGATCGCATCTGCGTACTTAATCAAGGCAAAATCATGCAGGTGGATACGCCTACTAACCTCTACAACTACCCAGCCAACAAGTTTGTGGCGAGTTTTATCGGCTCACCCGCGATGAATTTGATTGATACCGTGATCCGAGAAGAAAACGGACAGCTTTACATCGAAATTGGCTCGGGTATTCGCATGTTTATTCCAGTGGAAAAACAGGAAGCATTGAGAGAATACGTGGATAAACCAGTGTGCTTCGGCATTCGCCCAGAACACATTGGTGTTGCTGACGCTGGCGACACCATTAACGCCTTTGAAGGTGTTTTGACGGTGGTGGAAAATATGGGGAATGAGAAGTACCTCTACTTCAAAGTAGGCGGGAAAGAAGTGATAGCGCGCGTTAATGATCAAACCATCACAACCGCAGATATTGGCAAGCCGATGCGCTTCAATCTCAACACTGCCTTCTGTCATATCTTCGATTTCTACAGTGAAAAGAACTTAACCAACAACCGGGAATGAATCCCGGTTAATTTTCACAAACCACGGGGGAGTCTCCAATGAAAAAACGCACTTTGCTTTGCAGTGCGCTGCTGGCTGCTATTGCTGCAAATGGACTGATGTTTAGCCCAACAACTTTCGCTGCGACCAGTGCTGATACGGAAACTGGCACTTATCTCGATTTTCGCAAAGAAACGATTTACTTTGTTTTTCTTGATCGTTTCAGCGATGGAGATGTAAGCAACAACACGGGCCACAATCCAGCAACTTACGATCCGAACAACTTGAAAAAGTATGTTGGGGGAGACCTTCGTGGCTTAATTGATAAACTGCCGTATTTAAAATCACTTGGTGTCACCGCGATTTGGATTACTCCGCCAGTGGATAACGCCGACAATATCGATGCCAATGGCGGGGCTGGTTATCACGGTTACTGGGGACGTGATTTCTTCCGTGTGGATGAGCACTTCGGCACCTTGGATGATTTCAAAGAACTGACCAGCAAAATGCACAGCGCAGAATACAACATGAAGCTGGTTCTCGACTATGCTCCTAACCATTCCAATGGGAACGATGAAAACGAATACGGCGCTTTATATCGTGATGGGCAGTTTATCACTGACTACAACAGCGATGTCGCGGCAGGCACTGACTGGTATCACCACAACGGTGGTGTGACCAACTGGAACGATTGGTATCAAGTACGCAATTTTAATTTGTTCAACCTTTCTGACTTCAACCAATCGAATACCAATGTGTATCAATACCTGCTCGATGGCTCTAAGTTTTGGATCGATGCAGGTGTCGATGCGATAAGAATTGATGCGATCAAGCATATGGATAAGTCGTTTATTCAGCAATGGACGACGGACATCTATGACTACAGTAAGAGCCTTGGTCGTGATGGCTTTTACTTTTTCGGAGAATGGTTTGGTGCCAGCGCCAATACCACCACGGGTATCGACGGTTACGCTATAGATTACGCTAACACTTCCGGTTCAGCGCTGCTTGACTTCGGTTTTCGCGATACTTTAGAGCGAGTGTTGGCTAACCGTGCTGGCAATAGTATGAAAACGCTAAATAGCTACTTGGAAACGCGCAAATCAGTTTTCACCAGTGACGATTGGCAAGTGGTGTTCATGGATAACCACGATATGGCGCGTATCTCAACTGCGTTGCGTTCTAGCGCTTCTACGTTTGGCCCCGGTAACAACGAGGCGGGCGGCAACCAGAGTGAAGCGTTTGCCCAGCAGCGTGTTAATTTAGGGCTAGTGGCGACTATGACAGTACGTGGTATCCCAGCCATTTACTACGGTACCGAACACTATTCGGCAGACTTTACCCAGAACGCTTTTGGTCAAGTAGGCAGTGACCCGTACAACCGTGAGAAAATGCCAAGCTTTAGCCAAGATACACAAGCGTTTAAGATCATCCAAGCACTGACTGATCTACGCCAAAATAGTCTAGCGATTCAACGCGGTAGCTACACGCAGCGATGGGTTGATGACGATGTGTTGGTCTATGAGCGCCAAGAAGGAGAAGATGTTGTGACTGTCGCACTCAATCGCGGCTCAGTAACATCAGTAACGGTAGGTAATTTGGCACTTAGTGATGGCAGCCACACCAGTTTAATTGGTGATGACATTGTAAGCGTGAGCGGTGGCGAAGCGACTTTCCATTTGGCCCAAAACCAAGCAGTAGTGCTGCATGGCAGTGGTGGCGGTAGCGTCGACCCGACATTGAAAACCGTCGCGTTCACATGCTACAACGGCTACACTAATCTTGGTCAAAGCGTTTATGCCGTTGGCAGTGTTGCACAGTTAGGCGGTTGGGCTCCGGCAGGCGCGGTTAAACTCGATCCTGCGCAGTATCCAACTTGGAGCGCAACCATTGATGTACCAGCAGCGCAAAACATCGAGTGGAAGTGTCTAAAAAGGGATGAAACCAACCCTGAGTTGAACGTAGTTTGGCAATCAGGGGGTAATAACCAACTTGATAGCAACGCCAATGCAACCCAAGGCTCTTTCTAATTTGAGTTCGAAGATATGAACTCAAATTGCGCGAATAGCTGCTGTTAAAACTAAACGTCCCCACGGTCTATGTATCTTGGGGACGTTTTCATTGCATTCATCGAGCTAGCCTTTCTTATCATCAGTTTTCCCAATTCATTGAAGTACGTTTATAAAGCTTGCATCATAGATGCACGATTTAAGGCTGATAACCGACCAATAAACGTAAAGTGATTTCAGGATAAGCTAGAATATGAACTATTTTTCATCCCCTTTTGCAGGTATTCCGCTCAAACAGCAAGTGACGAACCCGAATATCATTGTCGGCGAACATAGTTACTATTCCGGTTATTACCACAACCATAGCTTTGACGATTGCGCTCGCTATCTGAACCCAGATATCAACGATGTTGATAAGCTCATCATTGGTCGGTACTGCTCTATTGGTTCTGGCGCTGTTTTTATGATGGCTGGCAACCAAGGACATCGAAATGACTGGATCAGTACATTTCCATTTTTTTACATAGATAATGAGAATTTCGCCGACTCTGAAGATGGTTTCCAGCGAGCGGGTGACACTGTCGTGGGCAATGATGTATGGATCGGTTCTGAAGCGATGATTATGTCAGGTGTCAAAATCGGAGATGGTGCCATTATCGCTAGCAGGGCAGTAGTGACCAAAGATGTTGCGCCCTATGAGGTTGTCGGTTCAAACCCAGCCAAACATATAAAATTCCGCTTCTCAGAATCAGAAATAGACATGTTACTTGAAATGAAATGGTGGGATTGGTCTGAAAGTCGAATTAAAGGCGGCATGAAGCATCTTTGCTCCGGTCACGTGGTCAACCTTTATCAATACTGGCAGCAAGAAGTTCGTTCATAATCGGCATTTAAGAACTAAAAGCCTTTCCTATCCTGTCAGAAGCGGTTTGGAACAATAAATCTAAACCGTTTCTGTGCATCCACAACTAAGTCTCTTGTGATGGATGAAATAGCTACTTCCTGTTTACCTTTATCTACTTCATTGCTCTAGTCCAATTTCCCAAGTCGGCATCCGGCCCGATTTCAACGGTTATAATTAAGGTATACAAAAACCGATATCAGGTTAATTCAAGGATGTTTTATGAATAAGAAATATCGAATTGAGAAAGATAGTATGGGGGACGTTAACGTTCCTTCTGACGCTCTCTATCAGGCTCAAACACAAAGAGCCATCGATAACTTCAACATCAGTGAGCATAAAATGCCTAAAGACTTGATTGTGGCGTTAGCTTATATCAAACAGGCGGCAGCAAAGACAAACGCCAAGTTAGGCACATTAAACAGCCACATCGCTGATGCAATAATCAAAGCTGCGCAAAGCGTTATTGATGGTCAGTATCATGACCATTTTCCGATTGATGTCTTTCAGACTGGTTCTGGCACCAGTACAAATATGAATGCCAATGAAGTGCTGGCGACACTGGCGAGCCAAATATTGAACGAGAAAGTAAGCCCCAACGACCACGTTAACATGGGACAAAGCAGTAATGATGTGATTCCAACTGCCATTCAAGTGAGTGCTGTCATGACATGTGAGAAATTGTTGATTCCGGCACTCTCTCATTTAGCTGAAACACTCAGAAGCAAACAGAAGGAACTGGACGGGATTGTTAAAACGGGCAGAACGCATCTAATGGACGCGATGCCAATTACATTTAGTCAAGAACTAAGTGGCTGGGAAGCACAAATACAACATGCTTCTCAGTCAATTACCTCTGCTTTGGAATCGGTAAGAGCACTTGGGCAGGGAGGAACCGCAGTAGGAACGGGTATTAATGCTCATACAGGCTTTGCTGCAGATTTTTGTAATAACCTAAGTCAGATCAGTGATTTATCCTTTAAGCCAAGTGGCAACTTCTATTTTAATTTGAGCTGTCAGGATTCGATTGTTTCTCTATCCGGTCAGTTAAAGACGCTGGCTGTTGCCTTGATGAAAATATCCAATGATTTACGTTGGATGAATTCAGGTCCGCTTGCAGGGCTTGGTGAAATAGAGCTGGAAGCTTTACAACCGGGTTCATCAATCATGCCGGGCAAAGTAAACCCAGTGATCCCCGAAGCTGTGGCAATGGCTTCGGCACAGGTAATAGGCAACGATACCACCATTACGGTTGCTGGCCAGTCAGGAAACTTCCAGCTTAATGTTATGTTGCCTGTCATTGCTTACAACCTGCTTGAATCGATGCATTTACTCACCAATTCATGCATTTCACTGGCAGATAAAGCGATTAAGCCGTTCAAAGTGCGTCAGGAAAATATTGATAAGGCTCTTGCCAAAAATCCAATCCTTATTACCGCGTTAAATCCGGTGGTGGGTTATTTGAAAGCGGCCGAAATAGCGAAAAAAGCCTATAAGGAAGGCAGAGCTGTCATTGATGTCGCGGAAGAAGAAACCGATTTGAGCCGCGAAGAATTAGAGCACTATCTTGATCCTAAAACATTAACGCGTGGTGGACTTGTATAAACGAAGCTGCGGGACAAAATAACTGTGCCCGCAGCGTAGGAATAGTTCTCTGAATATTAATAAGATTTTGAATACATTGACGGATTTATTAAGGGTTCAGTTAGTCTCGCAACATAATGTCGAGCTGATCCACTACCTCTGCCCAGTCGGCATCTTGTTCGATAGCTTGTTTCAAAAATCCGATTGTGATCTTGTCCAAAAACTCGCTTTATGTATTGGAGCTGAATCTCGGGTATGCCGGTGGTTCTTCACGAACTCTTTGATTTCTTTAGGTGAATGCCCTAAACCAAGCTGCTTAAATAGCTCCGGCATACCGTGTTGATATATTTCCATTATCGACCTCCTCAATAGCGTTCACTTACCTCAAGTATATACGCTACTCAGAAATTGATGGTGCTAAGCCAAATGCGAGAGTTTTCTCTCGTCTACTCAACAGTTTTTAACCTTGACTGCCATTCAGATATTTCATTTCAATCAGCGAACAATTAACCAGACAAATTGATGCATAAATGTGAAATTTGTCACGATAGCGTAAATATTATTTGACGTTGCCATGTAAAGGAATAGAGTGAAATCGATTTCACTTTGCGAATGGATTGCGATTTTATGTTTGATTTGAGCATCATTTATAAGTACTTGGGTTCGTTTATTGATGGCTTCGAAATCACAGCTTCAGTAAGTGCTTTGTCGATTATTGGTAGTTTCCTTGTTGGGCTAATGGTTATGTTTGCTTGCGTTAGTAGCAACAAGCTGGTCAGCAACATTGGATACGCCTATATCAATTGTTTTCGAAATATCCCGTTTATCGTTCAGGTATTCTTTATTTTTTACGGACTTCCTGAGTTAGGGATTTTTATAGACCCATACACAACCGGAGTCTTAGCTTTATCCATAGCAGTCGGAGCATATTGTGCTGATGTGCTAAGAGCTAGCGTATTGCAAGTTGATAATGAAGTAATAGAAGCAGCACAGTCCTTTGGCTTATCAAGAAAGTTAATTTACCAAAAAATAGTTCTTCCTATTGCGTTACGAAATTCTATAAGACCATTAGGTTCAATTTTTATAAATTTAATATTGACGACTTCAATATTATCCACGGTTACATTGAATGAACTAACAGGTGCAGCAAAAATAATAGCGGCAGAGACATTTCGTCCATTTGAAGTCTATTTTTTCTTGCTGCTATTTTATTGTGTTTTAACATATATATTGTCATTTTTGATATCTAGAGTTCACGCAAGATTAAATAGACACTTTGTTACGGAGAACTGATTATGTCTAATAATGGATTTGTGCCATATGATTTGATTGTACTCCTAAAAGGGATAGGCGTATCCCTAGAAGTTTTTATAATATCAAGTGTTATTGGGGTCATATTGGGTTGTTTGCTTGGATTAGCACGGCATTATAGAGTCACTATTATCGGTTCTATATCAACGTTTATTAGTGAATTTTTAAAAAACTCACCAGTGATTGTGCAGTTATTTTTAATTTACTTTGGCCTTCCTATTTTTCTTGGTATTGATATGGATGCGCGACAGGCTGCAACGATCACACTCTCAGGAAATACAGCCGCGTTTATTTCCGTGATTGTAGTTTCAGCGCTCGCCTCTATAGATAAGGGGCAGATTGAAGCCGCTAGAGTGTTTGGCCTTTCAGAATGGAAAATTCTAACCAAAATTGTTACTCCTCAGGCCTTGTTGGTAGCAATAGCGCCACTAGTAGGATTGGCTGTTAACCAGTTACAAGTAACGTCATTAATTTCAGTCATTGGAGTTATGGATATTACTAAAGTAGGTCAAATACTAAATCAACGAACATGGCAGCCATTTTTGGTGTGGCCTGTTATTGGAATAACATATTTTATTTTGTCCTGGGTGTTATCTAAAGCTGGGTTGCTTCTAGAAAACCGTTTAAAGAAACATCAAAGTTGGGTCAGCATTTAAGGATAAGCAATGATTTCGATTAATAACGTTCAGAAGAGTTTCGGTAATACAGTAATACTTGATGGTGTGTCTCTAACTATTAATAAAGGCGATGTTGTCTCTATTCTTGGAGCAAGTGGTTCTGGGAAATCTACACTGATTCGTTGTATTAATGGATTAGAACGATTAAATGGTGGAGATATTAAAGTTGGTGAAAATTCTGTAAAAAACAAAGTTGAACTCAATGAAATAAGAAAAAAAGTTTCAACCGTATTTCAACACTTTAATTTATATCCACACCTTACTGTATTGGACAACATAACTTTAGCGCCTATTGAAGTCTTAGGGTGGGAAAAAAGCAAAGCAATAGCTAAAGCTACTGAATTGCTTAATTTGGTTGGCTTACAAGATAAATCTGATTCTTATCCATCACAATTATCTGGCGGGCAAAAGCAGCGTATTGGAATCTGTCGTGCTTTAGCTATGGAGCCTGAATGTTTGCTGCTGGATGAAGTAACAAGTGCTCTTGATCCAGAAATGACTTCTGAAGTTCTCGATGTATTGGCTGATCTAGCTAGAAGTGGCACAACTTTGATTTTTGTCACCCACGAAATAGCGTTTGCTCGAAAAATATCAAACCGAATTGTTTTCCTCGATGAGGGAAAAGTAAGAGCAGATATGGAGAAAGAGCAATTTTTCTCAAACGACGGCGGAAAGCAAGATCCCCGTATAAAAAGATTCTTAGACAAAATGGATAGTAAATAATGATTGTTCTCTCTAATTCTGAAGCTTGGCCTGGCATTCAAGATACAGCTGATATGTTGGATCGCGGCGAAAATGGCCTAGATGCAATTATTTACGGCATAGAAAAAGTAGAGGCTGAGCCCAAAGTCCGTAGCGTAGGTTTTGGTGGTTGGCCAAATCTATTAGGTGACATGGAATTCGACGGTGCAGTCATGGATGGGGACGATCTCAGGACTGGCGCAGTGGGTGCAGTTAAAGATCACTTCCATGTCACTCGCGTGGCGAGAAAAGTGATGGAAGAACTGAACCATGAAATCCTTGTCGGTGAAGGCGCTACTCGTTTTGCTTATGAGATGGGCTTTAAATGCAGTTCTCCATTGATGGAGGAATCGAAAGAGGTTTGGTTTAAAAAACTGCAGGAAATCACTAACGAGCAGAATCCAGACATGTCTACTCGACCTTTAGCAAAGTTAAACACATTAATCACGGACCCAGAAAAAGTTCGAGACACAACGGTTTTCCTTACCAAGGATAAAAACAACAGTATCTATTCGGCTACCAGTACATCTGGATGGGCATGGAAATACCCAGGTCGTTTAGGTGACTCTCCTATTGTTGGTGCTGGATTTTACGCCGACAGTCGTTTTGGTGCTGCGGCATGTACACATACCGGAGAGATGACTATCCGAGCTAATACTTCTTACTCAATTGTTATGGCAATGAGACTTGGATATTCGCTGCATGAAGCTGTTGATATGGCTATCGCTGAACTGAAATCGCTTAAAGGAGGATTCTTAGCAGGCGTTGTTATCCACGCAATTGATAAAGACGATAATTATCGAGTGGTTAATGTTGGATGCGAAGAAGAGATTAAATACTGGTTATACAAAACAGGAATGGAGCGTCCGCAACTTTGTGTGGCGGAAAAATGTTAACAATGGAGTAACTATATGAAATTCAGAAATATAGCATCTACAATTCTTTGTAGTGTTTTGGCACTTAGCACAGCAAACGCTGTGGCTGGCAAATTGGAAGATATCCAGGAGCGCGGATATATCAAAATAGGTGTTTCTTTAGGTGGTGAACCTATCGGGTTTCGCGATCTAAAGAATGAACCTGCTGGATATGATGTGGACTTGGCGTATCGCTTAGCTGAAAAGTTGGGCGTAGAACCACGATTTACTGATGTTCATGGCGATGCGCGAGTTTCAATGCTTTTCTCTGACCAATTGGACGCGGTTATCGGTAATATGTCTGCTACTTTAGCTCGTGCTAAATCTGTTAACTTTACCATCCCATATAACCGAGCGGGTTTGCGAATTGTTGCTCAAAAAAGATTGAATATTAAGTCTCTTGAAGATCTCAATGGGAAGAAAGTTGTTGTAGGCCGCGGCTCGACGGGCGAAGCATTTTTGAAGCGTGCGGTACCTGGAGCTGAACTGGTCTACACAGATAACTTTGCTCCTGATGGAGTATTGTTGTTACGTCAAGGCCGTGTTGACGCAGGTATTGAAGATAGCTCATTGGTTGATTACCTTGCCACGAAAGATGACAAGTTGGTAACGTTAGAAGGGCTTTACTCAAACGATCCTATCGCGATTGGTATTCGTAAAGGCGACCCTGAATTTTTACGTTGGATGGACATGTTTGTCTCTGACTACATTAACTCTGGTGACTATGAAAAAGCTTACCGTAAATGGTGGGGCGAAGATGCAAATGCTCCAACATTAACGGGTTCATGGTAATCCTTTAACCCTTTAGATATTTGCCCTTTCACACAATTCCTCCCCCTTTGTGGGAGGGGCAAATTTTTTATATCAACTTAGGATGAGTTAACGGTGAACGGAATTACGGTAGAAGTTTGTGTTGATAATCTACAGTCTTTAGAAACTACGATTGATGCTGGTGCTGATAGAATTGAGCTATGTAGCTCCTTATTACTGGGAGGTATAACACCAACGTATGGATTAACAACAATTTCGGTAAATGCGCAAATTCCCATTTATGCGATGGTACGTCCTAGAAGCGGAGACTTCCTATTTAGCAATAATGAAATTGCCATGATGTGCGATGAAATCCAGTTCTTCCGTGATGTGGGTGTTGAGGGCGTAGTGATTGGCGCTCTAACTCAGAATGCAGAGATAAATGTACAGGCTGTAAGAAAGTGGGTTAACAGTGCGGGTAACATGGGTATTACTTTTCACCGTGCATTCGATTTAGTTGAAGACCCGATAACGTCAATGGAAACACTCATTGACTTAGGTTGTCAGAGAATACTGACATCCGGAGGTTGTGCCACAGCGTTCGAAGGAATACCTCGTATAAAAGAACTCGTCAGTAAAGCTAATAACAGAATTTCTATCATGCCGGGGTGTGGCGTTAATAATACGAACGTAAAACATATAATTGAATCAACAGGCGCGACTGAGATACATTTGTCAGGTAAAAAGTCAGTGCCTAGTCTAATGAAACGTTCAAAACATTCTGCGACCATGGGAAGTGATTCGGAGAACGATAACTTCTTAGAGGTAACTGATTTCCACATAATTAAAGATGTAGTGACACAACTTAATGAGAACTAAACCTGCTGTACCAACTTTAGATGATGTTGCCAAGTTAGCTGGAGTGTCTAAATCTGCGGCTTCGCGAGCGCTTTCTGGTAAAAATCGCCCGATAGCCTCAGATAAAAAAGCCCGAATTTTACAAGCTGCTGAAGAGTTAGGATATGTAGCCAATCCATTTGCTCAAAGTTTAAGGGAAAGTTCAACAGGACTTGTCGCGATTGTTGTTAACCACATTGCAGACCTCAGTGACCTGACACTTTTTGATTCACTTATTCAAGCAATCCAAAGTTTGGGCAAGCAAGCACTATTTATACGTCTACGCTCAGAAGATGATATAGCGGAAATTAAGAGAAATCCGTTTGTACATAGAGTGGATGCGGCATTAATTTTTTCCGATTTAATTGAGCCTGAAGAAGCTCCGACGTTATTTTTCACTGACAAAGTGATCATGCTAAATGGGAAAAAAGCGGATACAGGTTTATCAGTAACTATCAATGAAGAATTGGGGATAGAAAAAGCCGTTGCTTGTGCCAGTCATCATCACGTTACTAAAGCCATATTATTATGTGGTCGTAAAACCTCAGTGACAGAACGGCAAAGAATCGAGAGTTATCATAAGTTCATGGAGTGCTTCAATATTGACTCCATTCATGTTGCATTTTGTGATTACTCTTATGAATCTGCATTTAATCATCTACAAAATCAGACGTACTCCGATACGAGTAATCTAGGAATTTTTTGTACTTCAGATGCAATGGCTATGGCGGCAGTAGATTTCTCCCGCTCTAAATACCCAGAGTTAATACAAAGAAAAGTTATTTATGGTTTTGATAACACTCCATTTTCTCAAATGGGGGGATATTGTTTTTCAACGATTGGGTATAGCAAAGATGAATTTATTGAAATGATCCTTAAGCTATTAAATAAAAAGACATTTAAACAAACTAGGTCAAGACATTTATCCGTAGATACTGAGTTCTATGAAAGATAATGGTTCTATTTGAGTCACCCCCTACCATTAAGACTAGTGTTTAGCATCTTGGTCTTGAAGTTCAGAAAAGACATAGGTCTAACATTTAGCTGTATGGCAATTTAGAAAGGCAGAGTCGTTGATTCTGCCTTTTGCCTATCTAGTCATTTCTAGCTAAAAAACACTGCCCATTGTGTTCTAGTCCACGCTTTACACCACACCTGTTTATCAATAATTGACCAACTTTTGTTAATGGATAAATATGTCCCTAGTTTGATATGGGATGCTATACCGAAGCTGGGATTTGCTTTCGAGTAATTAGTAAACGGGAGGTGAGATGCAAAACGGTAAGTTGATCTGGCATGTTGCGTGTGATGAATCGGGCGTGGATGGTCAGATATATTATGGTTTTGGTTCGCTATGGATGAAATACCAAAGACGAGGAGACTTCGTTCGAATTGTTCGAGAGTTGAGAGATAAGCATAACTATACCAACGAGATTAAGTGGCAAAAAGCTCATAAAAAGCACTATGCTGACTTTTATGAAGATCTAATCGAAATGTTCTTCAAGCATCAATGGTTAGCTTTTCACTGTATTGTTATCCGCAAGGGTATGGTTGATAAAAAGTATCATGATGGCGATTACGACCTAGCAATGCGTAAGCATTTCACCAAACTGATTCAAACCAAAATTGGCGCAGTTTATAAAGCCCACCCTCAGAGGCAATGCGAGTTTCGAATTGAAGTAGACCCTTTACCGTCACGCTATAAGAAAGCTGATGAAGCATTCCATAAAATTGCAAATAGTATGCTTAAGAATCAATTCGGTGGTGAAGTACCTATACGTTCAGTGGTAACTAAAGATTCTAAGGAGTCAGAACAAATACAAATTGCTGATTTTTTGCTCGGAGCTGTAATGAGTGCATTCCAAGGTAAAGCAAGTTCCCCTGCGAAACTGAAAGTTGCTGAGAACATTGCCAGCTATTTGGGGTGGGACTCTTTATTACACGATACCAAGCCACATGAAAGGAAGTTCAACATTTGGTATTTTCATGACCCCACTAAAGGTCCTCGTGAAATCGAAACCAAAGAGGTTAACCTTAAATACCCACTCCCCAAACGCACATAACAAGACGTTTAGGTTTGATTGAAAATGCTTAGCAACTAGTGTTCAAATCGGCTTACGTATTTGCGGTTGATATCTTGAGTTTAGTGGGGCGTATCCAACACCTTAAGGTGGCGTTATTCTAAAGCATTCAACATGGAGAAAATAAATGGAATTAAATTCACTGTTACTATTTGTGATCGCTTGTCTGGCTATCAATATGATACCTGGACCAGACGTAATCTACATCGTTTCCAATACAATGAAAGGTAAGTTGGCTTCAGGCTTTAAAGCTGCAATGGGGTTGGGTGTGGGCTACTTTGTTCATACACTCGCCGCGTGTTTAGGTTTATCTGCAATAATCCTCAGCTCTGCTGTCGCCTTTAGTGCGGTAAAATGGCTGGGCGCTGCTTACTTAGTCTATTTAGGTGTTCAGTCGCTAATTTCAATGTGGCGCGGTGAGAGCAAATTGGTGGTTAGTGAGAATGTTGAACGCAATAAAAATGTGTTTGTGCAGGGTGTTATTGTTAGTGTCTTGAACCCGAAGGTCGCGCTATTTTTCCTTTCATTCTTGCCTCAATTTATCGATACATCAGCAGGCGTTGCATCAATGCAATTACTAATGCTTGGTTCGTTGTTCAGTGCATTAGCTACGCTGTGTAACATTCTATACGCTTCCGTTGGTAGTTGGGTATTTAGTCGTCCAAACTCTCAGCGATATTCACGAGCACTTGAGGGAGTCTCTGGAGTTCTGCTTATTGGGTTAGCAAGTAAAGTGGCTATTAGTGATCGTTAGGTATTTTTGAACTAAACCCGAACCGATAACCCATAATAAAGCGAGCCTTGGTGGCTCGCTTTTTACTTCCAGCTTAACCAGTCACTCTGGAAAGTGGTGAAGGGTTATCACTAATAGTGAACTAATCCAGATAAGGTTTAATGGTTTGGATTGAGCCGTCTGCATTGTGATGAAGCTCGGTCATTTTGATGCTTCTTAAGTGAGTCTGACCGCCTGATAACGTGCTGTCATGGTAGAACAAGTACCATTTGCCTTGATACTGAACAATCGAGTGGTGAGTTGTCCAGCCTAGCACGGGTTCAAGAATCACGCCTTGATATATAAATGGTCCATATGGCGAATCACTTGTCGCGTAGACAATCTTGTGCGTATCTCCCGTGGAGTACGAGAGGTAGTAAACATTATTATGCTTATGAACCCAAGGGCCTTCAAAATAGCGACGTTCTGTATCACCTGCTTTTAGCGGCTCACCGTTTCCATCAACGATTAGCACGTCTCTTGGTTGCTCTTCTAAACTCACCATATCTTTGGCTAACTTTGCCATTTTAGGCATTAGAGAAGCTTGGTCATCTGCAGGGTAGTTGTCTTCACCATATTCACCTTGAGTCCAACGTTGTAGTTGTCCTCCCCAAATACCACCGAAGTACAAATAGTAATCTTGGTTGTCTTGGTATACCGCAGGGTCAATACTGAAGGTGCCTTCAATATGCGTTTCTTCTGCTTTGAAAGGACCTGCTGGAGAATCCGATACGGCTGCGCCTATATGAAAAACACCTTGCGCATTTTTAGCTGGGAAATATAGATAATATTTGCCATCTTTTTCAGCTGCATCGGGCGCCCACATTTGTCGTTCTGCCCACTTTACATCTTTCACATCCAAAGCAAGGCCGTGGTCTGTCACTTCTTCTAAAGATTCATCAAGAGAGAAGACGTGGTAGTCAGACATATCAAAATGATCGCCATCATCATTAAGTGGCTGATCGGTTTCAATGTCATGAGAAGGGTAGACGTAGATACGGTCATTAAACACATGGGCTGAAGGGTCTGCCGTGTACATGTGTTTTACCAGTGGAGGCGATATCGGCTTTAGCGAGTTAGCTCGGGCAAGGTCAAGTTGAGTAATGCGTTCAGCATCGCTCAGTTCAGGATGTTCTACTGTTTGGTCCGTCATGAATTGGTTTCTCTTATTGGAATTGATAAAAAATACCATGAGATGACGAATCTGAGCTGCAAAAATTCACCTCAGACCGTCTTAATCAGGCGTTACAGTTACTTATAAATGAAACCGTTAACGATGTTTTCTAAGTACTCTTGGCGGCCAGATACTTTTTCTGGAGCAATAGAGTTTTCAACAGCGTAGTTTGCCACCGCTTCTAAAGACATATCACCAGAAAGTATTTTCTTACCTAGATCCGTGTTCCAGCCTGCATAGCGTTGAGCGATGTTCTTAGATAAGAGATCATTTTCAATCATATCTGCCGCACGCTCTAGTGACAGAGCCATAGTATCCATGCCGCCAATATGACCGTGGAAGAAGTCTGCTAAATCTGTCGAAGGGCGACGTAGTCGGGCATCGAAATTGAAGCCACCGGTAGTGAAACCGCCAGCCTTTAAGATTTCATACATTACCAAAGTGTTTTCTTCGACACTGTTCGGGAACTGGTCTGTATCCCAACCAAGTTGTGGGTCGCCTCGGTTTGCATCAATAGAACCAAAGACGCCTAGCGATGTTGCAGTGGCAACTTCATGTTGGAAACTATGGCCAGCAAGGGTTGCGTGGTTTGCTTCAATGTTAACTTTGATTTCTTTCTCTAATCCAAATTGTTTCAGGAAGCCATAAACGGTAGCCGTGTCATAGTCATACTGATGCTTGGTTGGTTCTTGAGGTTTTGGTTCGATAAGAATAGAGCCTTTGAAGCCAATCTTGTGTTTGTGTTCAACCACCATCTGCATCAAGCGACCAAGTTGTTCGCGTTCTTGACGAAGGTCGGTGTTAAGAAGAGTTTCATAACCTTCTCGACCACCCCACAATACGTAGTTTTCACCACCTAGTCGCTGAGTTGCGCCCATTGCATTGAAGATTTGAGCCGCTGCATACGCGAATACTTTAGGATCAGGGTTTGAACCCGCGCCCGCCATATAGCGAGGGTTGGAGAATGCGTTAGCCGTTCCCCACAACAGTTTGATTCCTGTCTCTTCTTGTTTGCGTTCTAGTACGTCGACCATCGTTTGGAAGTTATTGACGTACTCTTTCAGTGAATTACCTTCAGGTGCTACGTCAACATCATGGAAGCAGTAGTATGGAGCGCCGAGTTTTGTGAAAAATTCAAATGCAGCGTCTGCTTTTACATAAGCAGCTTCCATTGAGTTTGAACTCTTTAACCATTCATGTTCAAAGGTTCCAGTACCAAAAACATCCGAGCCGCCCCAGCCAAAGTTGTGCCAGTAAGCCACAGCGAATCTTAGGTGTTCTTGCATGCTTTTTCCAAGAATCATCTTATTTGCATCATAATGGCGAAATGCTAGTGGGTTAGTCGAATCTTTTCCTTCGAACTGGATTTTATTTATACCTTTAAAGTATTCAGTCATTGTGTAATTCCAATAGTTTCATATGGGCTTTATTCTCTGACAAATTTAAAGGTTTTGTTTTTTCTATCAATTATGTTTTTTAATACTGGTATTCCTCTATTTTACAAGTGTGTTAAATATCTCAGAAATACTATTAATTCATCACTAATATGCATGTAACTCATTGATTTACTGATTTTGATTCATGGGTTTTTCAGTGCTGTTCACATAAGTGAAATATCGTAAAAGCATTACTAATTTGTGCAAGTTGATTATATTTTTGTGGATAAACAAAATATTTATCGGTGAAAATGTATCCTGGAGTAAATATAAAAATGAATATGGCCAATACCGATAAATTATCAATAAAGGAAAAGGTCGCCTACGGATTAGGCGACACGGGGTGTAACTTTGTATGGCAAACTGTCATGCTTTTTTTAGCTTACTTCTATACCGACATCTATGGTTTATCCCCAGCGCATATGGGAACCATGTTTTTGATCGTTCGTTTTATTGATGCCGTCACTGATCCTGTTATGGGTTCTATTGTTGATAGAACTCAGTCAAAACATGGGCGTTACAGACCCTATCTGTTATGGATGGCTGTGCCTTTTGGTGCTGCTTGTATGTTCGCTTTCTTCACGCCAAATGTTGGTGAAGTGGGTAAAATCGTATATGCGTATGCGTCCTACATCTTCCTGACGTTAATGTATACCGCTATCAACGTTCCTTACTGTGCAATGGCAAATGCTATGACGAATGACTCTGCAGAGCGTACGTCATTACAGTCTTACCGTTTTGCTTTAAGTACGGCTGGTGGCCTTGTTGTAGCTATGGTTGCTTTGCCGTTGGTAGAAATTATTGGTCAAGGGGATGAGCAAAAAGGCTACCTTGGTGCCATGGCAATTATGGGTGTTGGCGCAATTGCGTTGTTCTTCTTTAGCTTCTCAAACACCAAAGAGCGTTATGTGCCTCAAGAAGAAAAACAGTCCGTATTTAAAGATCTAAAATTGCTGGCGAAGAATAGCCAATGGAGAGTGTTGTTCGTTGTTAACGTAGTGCTGCTGACGGGCGTTGTACTTAAAGGTGCATCAACCATGTATTACGTAAAAATTGTGATGGGCAGAGCTGACTTGGCAACCACTTTCATGGTTTGTGGCATGCTGGCAAATATCGTTGGCGCTATCTTATCTGCTCCGCTGTTAGGTAAGTACGACAAGCCAACGGTCTACAAAATTCTTATTGTGATATCTGGTATTCTTTCTGCGATGATTTACTTGGTTGAACCATCAAACATCGTAGCGGTTTTCTCATTAGTGATTTTGCTCGGCATAGTACAGATGGCAACTACTCCAATTCTGTGGAGTATGATGTCTGACGTTGTTGATTACGAGAAAACACGCAGCAATCGTTCACTGAGTGGAATGGTGTTTTCAACCAACCTATTCGCTATCAAACTTGGTATTGCTATTGGTGGAGCAGGCGTGGGTTGGATTCTTGCTTGGGCTGGCTATCAAGGCGGAGCAGAAGTGCAAACTGATGAAGCGGTTAATGCCATCAATCTTCTGTTTACCGTGCTACCGGGTGTGTTCTTTGCGTCGCTAGCGGTGTTTATGTTGTTCTATAAACTCGACAACAAAAAGTTGGGTGAAATAAAACAAGAGTTGGTAAAACAGCAACAGAAAGAGCAACCAGCTAGTTTTGTCCCTGAAATTAAAGAGCAAGAAGCACTCGCATAATTCATCGGAGTTGCGCTCTTTTTACAACAAATAAGAAAGCCCCTAATTTCAGGGGCTTTCTCTTGTCATTGACCTTAATTATCCATCAAGAATATTAAGGCTTGTAGATGATCACTGACTCATTTTGATCACTGGTAAATACCACGCTGGCTTTCTTCTTAGCGAGTTCAATTTCACATTGTGTTTGTGTACATGAGCCTCCAGATTCAGACCATGTTCCTGAAATATTTGCACCGGAGCTATATGAGACTCTCGCAATCCAAGTTTTGCCCATACTAATACTTTCTGTCACGATTGCAGGAGATTCGCTGACATTGACAGTATTCTCATACACATCCACGGCTCCCTTATCATCAGTAACGGTGAGAGTCACGTAATAGGATGCGTAAGCACCGTAAACATGAACGACAATATCACCAGACCCAAATGAAGAATCGTCAAAATTCCACTCGTAAGAGACAATCGTACCGTCACTATCCGTTGAAGCAGAAGCATCAAAGGTACAGGTAAGATCGGTACAGTTTGCATTGAAATGAGCCGCTGGTGGAGCATTCTCATTACTACTATTCACATCAATTAATGTCGGTACAAAAGCGGCACTTTGAATATCGAGTAGTGGTTCTTTGACACCGTCGGGGCTGGTATCTACCCAGTTACTATTTCCCTTTGTTATAAGGATATTTTCGATTTGAGTTGGTTCATTTTCCTTGCTGGCTAATAGCGCTGCTGCTCCGGCAACATGGGGAGATGCCATTGATGTTCCGCTAATCGTACCGTAGCTTCCTTTTTCAATTGGGTAAGTTGAGGTAATACATACACCAGGGGCGGCGATGTCTACAGGTGTTCCCCAATTACTAAAATTGGCTAAAGTATCATCTTCGTCTGATCGACATGTAGCAGAGCCATAGCCGCCTACTAGTCCATCAAAATCAGCGAGAGCGGAAACTGTAAATGCAAACGGTGCGTTTGCTGGGGTAAAGCCGGCGCTATCGGCATTTGAGTTCCCGGCCGCTACGACAACAAATACACCTGCTTCAAAGGCTGCTTTAATGGCGCTATCCATTGCGTTGCTTTGTCCACTGCCGCCTAAACTCATATTAATAACGTCGATATTGCCCTGTTTTACCACCCAGTCGATACCGGCAATGATTCCAGCAAGCGAACCTGAACCCGCTGAATCCAAAACTTTAACCGCCCACAAACGTACTCCTGGCGCGACACCGACAACTCCAAAATCATTATCTAAGGCACCAATGGTTCCTGCGACGTGTGTACCGTGGTAGTGGTCGTCATCGTAGCCTTTGGTTTCATCGCAATAGTAAGTTCGATTCCATGGAGATTTCCCTGAGTAACTTAGACAGTTCGCACCGCCAACCACGTTGAGGTCTAGGTGGTCAATATCAATACCCGTATCAAGCACCGCAACATCTGCATCTACATGTTGATCATCGGTATTGTTGATGCTCAGAGTTACGTCGTTTGCGAAAATTCGCTCAACACCAGTAGGGAATGTTTGCAAAAATGCTGTTATCGGTAGGTCTTGTTCCACATACAGCACATTAGGGTTGTTTAGGATTCCTCTTAACGCTTTCTCTGGAATTGAAATAGAAAAACCTCGTATGGCATTTTCATAAATATAGCCAACACGACCATTTGCTTGCTGTGCAATGTCACTAGCCACTGCAGAAGGAATCGTACTTGGCTTGAGTACAACAATATATTTGTTTAAAACGTCGGCATTTTGAGCATAGCTCGTTGATATAAAGAAGGTTGTTAGCATTAAAAGCAAAACGTTGCGCATGATATTCATGACCGCTCACCTTAAACGTCTTTTAAATGTTACTGATAGTATAGTTAATAAGTGTGAGGTTGGTCTTAATACTAAAGTGTTGCTTTGGGAGTGAACGAATTAAAAAGCGAGCCGCTTAGGGCTCGCTTGGAGAGTAGTATTCTGACTCTGAAGTGAACTTAGAACTTGTCTACTTTGAAGAACAGCGTTTCACCATTGCTGTCGTCTACACCGTCATTGTCGGTGACTGCATAACCCTGACCGGATGCATCGATAGTGAAACCTTCGATTTTATCGACCACATAGCCTTTCGCTGCTTTTAGTTCAGGCAGGAAATCGTGAACCAAGGTTTTGCTTACCGTTGGTAACTGAGAGCCTAATGGCGCCGGTTTTAATTCCGAAAGTGCAACCTTATAAAGACGTTTTACTTTCGCATCGCTATCCAGCTGATTATCACGCTCAACAATGTATGCGTTGTCTCCGTAGATAGTGATTTCAGACAGACCAATCCAACCTTTTTGCGCGCTTTCTAATGGATATCTGACCGCGCCCCATTGCTTGGTTTTGGTGTTGTAGGAAAGCAGTTTGACGGTGTTTTTCTCATCATCTTTCCAAGGACGTTGAATTGCGACCCATAAAGAATCACCCTGAATAGCGATACCCTCAGCACCAAATCGTTCTTGATGTTGAAGTAATTCAGCAGGGAAAGGAACGGTTTGGTCAATTGCGCCGCTTTTGGTTACATGTAGCAGTTGATGCGGAACGGATTTTTCAGCGTTGCCCTCAGAAGCGAGCCAGAATCCGTCTTGTGGGTCAACGGCAATACCCTCTAAGTCGAGTTTTTCCGCGGCTCTGCCGCCATGAGTGATGATGATTTTGTCTTTAATCAGCGCAGGAGACTGTGTGGCATCAACAGTAAATATAGCGGGTTGAGCAGAGTAAAAACTGTCACTGATGGCATAAAGTGTGCTTGCTTGGTTTAGATCTGCCGCCAGCCCTGACAGTGCTCCCCAGCCAATAGGACGATTATTGTTGTCCATTGTGGATTGAATCATAGGGTAGGTCGGTGCTGCATTCGTCCATTGATAAATCATCACATGAGAGCGGGCACCTTTGTCTTTCACCATGTCTTCTTCGTTTGCAGTCGCAATCAGACCTCGTTTTGGAATCGCAATTGCGGATTCAGGTGCGATGCCAGAAGGCAGCATTTGAACAAGTTCTGGATCGGCTACAGTATCACGATAGACACCCATAATTGAGCCACGTTCAGACATAACAAAAATGTACGTATCGTTGCCGAATTTTGCTACTTCAATCCCTTCTGGCTCAGCGCCTTTTTTACCTGAACGTTTTTCTGGGTAATGACCCGCTTTGACCACTTCGTATTCAAAACTCGCTCCGCTTTCAAACAGAACTTCGCCTTGTTTATTGAAAATGGTAAAGCCACGGGCACCGCCTTTGTAATCGCCTTCGTTCGCTATGACGAAACGGTCATTGTCGAGCCATTTGACTGAATCGGGTTCTCTACGCACGTTCGTTAGCGATTGGTTGAAAGTCAGTGCGCCATCTTTCTTGGTATCAATATTGTTGAGATCAACTGTGCCTGCCGAAAAATGATGGATGATTTTTCCAGATTCCGCATCAATGATGGCGATGTGGTTGTTTTCCTGAAGTGTCAGCGCTATTTCATTGTTATCGTTGAAAGCGACAAATTCCGGCTCAGGATCGGTTGGTGCAATCTCGGTGATGCCCGTTAAATCCACTTTCTTGATGCTCGCGCAATCAAGTTTGTTGTTTGTGATCGGAACAATCGAAAGATAACCCGCAGGCATTTGTGGCAATTCGCCATCGTTAAGTTCTTCGTCACGCTCATTCTCTATCGCAACGGCAACAAAACGCCCATCTTTCGATACCGCCACAGAATCAGGCTGTCCTCCCAAATCACACTTTTGAATCAGCTTATGACTCGCGATAGAAACAGCGGCCAGATAACCTGAAGGTTCGGTGTAGCTTTTAGAAGTGTTTACACCCGCAACCACCATTTTGCCGATTGCTGCTACTGACGTTGGTTCACCTTGTAAATCAAGGAACCCTGCTGCTAAAGGCTGATTTGGGTTTTTAATGTCGATGAAACCAATACCACCCATCGGGCTGTCAGAATAGATCAAGGTATTGCCATCTTCCGATGCGGTTATGATCTCTGATGAAGTCACCGATGATTTCGCTTTACCTGCGGGAATGTTGTCCGCTACCGCAAATGTAGCAATACGTTGAAATGATTCTGCATGCGCAAAAGATGAAGCGGCTGCGATGGTTGCCGCAAGTAATGTGGTTTTTAAATATTTGACTTCCATGCCTTATTCCCAGTTATTTAAGACTTAGCCGATCACGCTAGTTGGGCTGTGTGTCAGTTGCATGAGAGTTTTATGTCGTTATGTTTACACCGTCTGGATCTGTTACGCCACGCTTACTTTTAAATTGCGCCCGAATGAGTTGGAATCTGTTTTCTCAAAAGAGAAAAGAGCACAGTCAAACTATGCCCTTCGTATCAGAAATTAAAGAATCATACCGCCTGAAGCCTCAATTCGTTGCCCTGTTACCCAGTCAAAACCTTCGCTAAACATAGATGAAATGATTTTTCCAATATCGTCAGCCTCACCGACACGTCCGAGAGCGGTAACCGATGACACCATCGCTTGTGCCTGTTGATTGTCACGGATTGCACCACCTCTAAAATCGGTTGCGATAGCCCCCGGAGCAAGGGTGTTCACTCGAATGTTTTTTGTCGCGAACTCTTTTGCCATATAGCGAGTCATTACTTCCACAGCACCTTTAGCCATGGCATAGGCCGCAGATCCGGGGAAAGAAAATCGCGTTAAACCAGAAGATACATTCACGATATGGCCGCCAGATTTGATTAGCGGAAGCATCTTTTGAGTGAAAACAAACGGGCCTTTCACATGGGTGTTAAACATCTCTTCGAGATCTTCAATACTCGTTTCTTCGATGGTGGCATGCAAACCGGTACCCGCATTGTTTAGCAAAAAATCGATATCAGAACGCGCAAACTGCTCTTGTAGGAGCTTAGAAAGGGAACGTTCAAATGCAGAGAACGATGTGGTATCACGTATATCGCATTGTAAGGCTACTGCTTTTTGTCCCAAGCGTTGGATTTCGGCTACGACATCCAGCGCTGCTTGTTGGTTACTGTGGTAGGTGAAAATGATATCGACCTTGTTCTCAGCCAATTTAAGCGCAGCGCTTTTGCCTAAACCACGGCTACCACCAGTTATCAGTGCAATTTTGTTCATGTTTTTACCTTTTGGGCTCAGTTGTTGGGTTTGTTTATACGTTACTCCTAAGTATTGGATTGAAAAATAGTGCCAATCAGACAACACTGTTCGTATCAAGTGAACAATAACCAGTAAGTAAACAAGGCTGATGGATAAGATAGAAACGATGAAGCGTTTTATTGCTGTTGCTCAAACTGGCAGCTTTACTCAGGCTTCCAATCAACTTGGCGTGCCGAAATCAGCGATTTCCATGTCGGTGAGCCGTTTGGAAGAGCATCTACAGACGAGGTTATTGAGACGAAGTACGAGGCAAGTTTCTTTAACAGAGGCTGGCGAACGCTATTTGTCTCAAAGTCAGAGACTGATTGACGAGCTAGAAGGGTTAGAGAATCAGTTTCAACGTGAAAGTAATGAACTGAGCGGTGTGATAAAAGTGGATATGCCAAGCCGTTTCTTTTCTACGGTCGTTGCTCCCAATCTTCATCAATGGTTCGAACTTCACCCTAAAACTCAGCTGAGATTAGTCGGTGCAGACTATCGAATTGATCTAATCAAAGAGCGTATCGACTGTGTGATTCGTGGTGGAGTATTGGAAGACAGCAATTTGATTGCGCGGCATTTGGGCGATATTGAAATGATTAACTGTGTTAGTCCTAGTTATGTTGAGAGATATGGGTTGCCAACTCAATTGAATCAGCTTGATCAGCATTTTGTTGTGGATTACGCACCTGAGCAGGGTGCACTACAGAGTGGTTTTGAGTACGTCAAAAATAACAAAACGCATTTTGTGTCAACCAAGAGCCATATCTCGGTAAGTACAACAGATGCCTATCTGTCTGCGTGTCTTAATGGTTTGGGCATTATTCAATTACCTAAATGGGGAGTTCAGGAGCAAATCGCCAAAGGAGAGTTGATTGAGGTACTGAGTGATTATGTCTGTATGCCGATGCCAATGTCGGTGCTCTACGAATCTCGACACCAGCAGCCAAGAAGAATACGAGAGTTTATTGAATGGATAAGCCATTTATTTGCGCGATTTAGCAACAATCAATCAGATACAAAGTTGTAATCTTTAGAACATTCTTTTAACTCATGGTTTATATTGATAAATTAGGCAAAACACCGAACAGCCAAGACACAGAGCAATATAGTGACTTTATGAAAATATTTAGTAATTTTGACGCGGGCAACATTGAAGTTATCAACGCTGAAAATCGTGAAGATATTCAATTGTCGATTAAACGTGATAACGAGACTGAAATTGCTCAATGGTTTTTCTTTCGAGTAGAAAGTGAAGCAAACACAGAGCATAAGTTCCGCATAATGAACCTTGCAAAATCGGCTTATCCAGAAGGCTGGGACGGTTACGATGTGGTGGCTTCTTACGATCGTGAAGAGTGGTTCCGTGTGCCTGCTTCTTATGACGGCGACAACCTGAGTTTCTCGATTCTGCCAGAGTACGATTCGATCTATTTCGCTTATTTTGCGCCGTACAGCTATGAGCGTCATTTGGACTTGTTGCATCAAGCTCAAATGCACCCGCAAACCAAACTTCAAACGCTAGGTCAAACTCTGGATAACCGTGACATCAGTCTGTTAACGATTGGTGAGCAAAGTCCTGAGAAGAAAAACATCTGGATTACTGCACGTCAGCATCCGGGTGAAACCATGGCTGAATGGTTTGTGGAAGGTTTGCTGCAACGTCTACTCGATAACACTGACACAGTCGCGAATGCTCTGCTTGAAAAAGCGGTGTTCTACATTGTGCCAAACATGAATCCAGATGGTAGCGTTCGTGGTCACCTCAGAACTAACGCGATTGGTATCAACCTTAACCGTGAATGGCAATCACCGTCATTAGAGAAAAGCCCAGAGGTTTACTACGTTCGTCAGCGAATGATAGAAACGGGTGTTGATCTGTTCCTCGATATTCACGGTGACGAAGCAATCCCTTATAACTTTGTGGCTGGTGCAGAAGGTGTTCCAAGTTACAACGAGAAAATGGCTAACCTTGAAGCTCTGTTTAAGCAAGCGTTAACCTTTATCACACCTGAGTTTCAGGATGAATTTGGTTACGATAAAGATGAACCGGGTAAAGCAAATCTGACCGTTGGTTCGAACTGGGTTGCCGAAGAATTTAAATGTCTGTCTTACACCTTAGAGATGCCGTTCAAAGATCATAACTGTCATCCTGATGAGCTTTACGGCTGGTCTCCTGAACGCAGTGTGGCCTTTGGTCAAGATGTACTGGCCGCTATTCCTGCGGTAATTGACCACCTGTAAGATACAAACCGTAATCGATAAAAGGCACGCCAGTTCTCTGACGTGCCTTTGTTGTATTGGGTCGAAATGCAGAAGTCGGATTAAGCCCATTAATTGATTTTGGTGGAGACTCGGTTTTTACCTCGGCGTTTTGCGTCGTAAAGTGCGAGGTCAGCGCGATGGTATATGTCTTCCATCCCTGTATCACTTTCAGCGAAATAACTTAAGCCGATACTAACGGAGACTCGCGTATCGGAAAGCTCTTCGTGTAACAGTGTGTTGGATACCGCATCTACCAGTCGCTCTGCAAACGCGACTGGAGAAATCTCGTCAGTATGCTTGAGAATAATGCCAAACTCATCGCCACCGAGCCGACCAATGGCGTCAGTTTTACGCACTTTGAGTTTACATATCTCTGCGACTTTACGGATCGCTTCATCACCTAGGCTGTGCCCGTAGGAGTCATTAATCCGTTTGAAATTATCGATATCGACGACTAGGAAGCAGTAGTTTTCATGATAACGCTTGAACGCATAAAACGCGTCGTTAAGCGTTTCAAACAGTTTTCTTCGATTGAGTGTTTTGGATAAATCATCCACTTCAGATTGATAGAGCAATTGCTGCTGAATATGGTATCGAGCGGTAATGTTACGAGCAACCCACACCACCGCTCTTTCGCCATAGCGTAATGATTTTAGAGGGCTGACACGTCCTTCAAAACGCAGTTCCCCAATCGGGCCCGTTGCTTCATCGACCGTATCTACATCATCAGCAGACAAGGAATATTCAAAAACTTTAATGCAATCGCAATCGAGCGTTTCTTTAATTCTATCTTTAAACCAAGTGGCCTTTTCTGCTGGAAGGACATTGTCGAGGGTTAGTCCCTTTAAAGATGATCCGTCATGGTAAAGATCGGAGTTTTCACCACCAAATATCGCCGCATAGCGACCAGATTCAGTGAGAACAAAAACCAAATCAGGCAGAGCTGAAATTACCGCAGCGTATTCTTCGCATTCATAACACTG
This sequence comes from Vibrio sp. Hal054, assembly GCF_037162405.1. Taxonomy (NCBI): domain Bacteria; kingdom Pseudomonadati; phylum Pseudomonadota; class Gammaproteobacteria; order Vibrionales; family Vibrionaceae; genus Vibrio; species Vibrio sp. Hal054. Next base: position 1,352,371 of record NZ_JARLUT010000002.1, read on the forward strand.
TCTATCCATATGTTCTACTTTCACGTAGTTCCAACCCTTCCCAATAGGCCTAATCATAGGCTGAACCACTCACATTCATAACAAAAGTGGCTCAACTGTTGATATTTTAGCTCATGTTTTTAAAGTCTAAGGGTGATCAATACGTGATTTACACATACTGGCGAATCTAACCAGAATTTGTTTCGCCTGTTCTGTTTCAGCGACCTGTTCGAGCTTGCTTGTGTAGCTATCGGCAATCGCTTCTTTCAAACCTTCAACAGAATCTCGCATGATGTCGCTGGTAAACTCCGGATGGAATTGAACACCCCAAGTGCAACTGCCAGCCCGGAAGGCATGGTGTTCATCCAAATCGCTTCTGGCTAGACAAACAGCGTTCGGTGGAAGCTGCTGCACCGATTGGAAATGCACGGTTTGAGCTGCAAAGTTTGCTGGGAGTGACTCAAACAAAGGGTCATTACTCGCGCTCGGTAAACGCTCCAACTCTACCGTTCCAATTTCCAGACCTTTCGGGTTATATCCCACAGCACCACCAAGAGCTTGGGCGATTAATTGGTGACCAAAGCAAATGCCAAGAAGAGGAATTCTCTTTTCTGTGAGGGCAACGATGTCGTCTGATAATTTCAGCATCCAGTCTGTCTTTTCCGTCACCATAGAAAGTGAACCCATGATAATGACACCTGCCAAAGAATCATAAGCAGGTAAAGCGTTACGAGTACCATCTAGTAAGGTCACAGGGATATTGACCTCACTGATGACTCTTTCTGCCCAGTGTTCAAAATCACCGTATTTCTTGAGTTGTTGCTCAGGAGCCTGACCAACATTAATTATCAGTAACGTTTTCATAAATTCCTTTTTCTGACTTCCTGCTACTTTGGCTAATTTAGTGAAAACGAAATGTGAGTTCAATCGCTATTTACTGTGCTAAGTAAAAGGACTGCGGGAACTAACTTATAGCAAATTATTAGTTGCATATTACTTAGTCATCGATAATATAGCTGTTTAGACGGCTATACGTCTCTATGTTTAGGTAAGGAATAAATAAAATGAACGGATATAAAAAACTCTCTCAGTTGGGCTTAGTGGCATCTTTGGTTTTCGGTTTAGCAGCTTGTGGTCAGAAAGAGAGTGATGAAATCTCTGTTGGCGCAACAGTTGGCCCTCACGCGCAGGTAGTGGAAGCGGTTGCAAAAGAGGCAGCTAAGCAAGGTTTAAAAGTAAAAGTAGTCGAGTTTTCTGACTACATTACGCCAAACGCGGCGTTGGAAGATGGCAGCATTGATTTGAACAGCTATCAGCATCTTCCTTTCCTAAACAACTACAACAATAGTCAAGGTTCTCACCTTGTCTCTATTGGCGAATCTATCCTGATGCGTATGGGTATTTATTCTAATAAATACAAATCGTTAGAAGAGTTGCCAGAGAATGCGCGTATTGCCATTCCAAATGATCCAACCAACGGTGGTCGTGGCTTACTGCTGTTTGCTGACGCTGGTTTGATTACCTTGAAAGCGGATGCAGGCTTTAAAGCGACGCTAAACGATATCGTTGAAAACCAGAAAAACTTCGAGTTCTTGGAAGTGGATGCGGCGCAACTTCCACGTACTTTAGATGACGTTGATGCAGCGGCTATCACGATGAACTACGTAATGTCTGCAGGTCTTGATCCTAAGAAACAGGGCATCTACCTGGAATCGAAGCAAGCACCTCTAGCGGTGATGGTGATTGCAAGCCGTGAGAAAGACAAAGATAACGAAGCGTACAAAAAGTTCGTAGAAATCTACCAGTCACAAGCGATTCGTGACTTCATGCAACAAACCTTCAATGGCACTATTGAACCTGCGTTCTAATTGCCCAGATTCCCGTAGCAACGCCTGTTGCTGCGGGAAGTCAAACCTCCGCTTTGATTGTTCCTCTCTGCCTATATAATTTCTTCTCCCTTGCAATAATTTATTGTTATAACTAAAAATTCATAAAAGACTTTATCTGCAATAATTTGCCCCTATATCTTAAGAAGCTGTATATCGAATACGTAAACCAAGAGAAGGATCAACCATGGCAAGTGAATATATCCCACCAAGAGTCTGGACAATGGACAGCGAAAATGGTGGTCAATGGGCGAGTATCAACCGACCGGATTCAGGTGCTCGTTTTGAAAGAGAACTTCCAGTGGGCTCTCACCCAATTCAGCTTTACTCAATGGGTACGCCAAATGGCCAGAAGGTGACCATCATGCTTGAGGAGCTACTTGCTCTGGGTGTGAAAGAAGCTGAGTACGATGCATTTTTGATTCGAATTGGTGAAAGTGACCAGTTCAGTTCTGGCTTTGTTGCGGTAAACCCGAACTCAAAAATTCCTGCAATGGTTGATCGTTCCGGTGATGAACCTGTCAACGTGTTCGAATCCGGTAATATTCTGTTCTATCTTGCTGAGAAGTTCGGCCATTTCCTACCTAAAGAAGGAGCGGCACGTGCAGAAGTAATGAACTGGTTGTTCTGGCTTCAAGGCTCAGCACCTTATCTTGGTGGTGGTTTTGGTCACTTCTACGCGTATGCGCCAGAGAAATTTGAATACCCGATTAACCGCTTTGCAATGGAAGCGAAACGTCAGCTTGATGTGCTCGATAAGCAACTGGCAAAACATACCTTTATTGCTGGCGAAGAAATTAGTATTGCTGACATCGCGATCTGGCCTTGGTACGGCAACCTAGCACTAGGCAAAGCATACAATGCTGGCGAGTTTTTAGATGTTGAGTCTTATAAGCACGTTCAGCGTTGGGCTAAAATGATGTTAGAACGTCCTGCGGTTCAACGTGGCCGAATTGTAAACCGCACTTTTGGTGAAGAGTGGGAACAAGTCGCAGAGCGCCACAGCGCAGCAGACATTGACGCGGTATTGAGTAAGCAGCCTAAGTAACCATTTCATATTGATAAATAAAAGGGAGAGTCTGTAGAGGCTCTCCCTTTTTGTTTTATCTGCTACAACCGTTCCACTGAAATTTTTAGAGCCTTAATGACGCGTTAAGCCTAATGGAATGGCAAATTATCGGCCACACGAGCCCGTGTGGCTAAAAAGATGTGACACTTAGGTTGGAACGGCTAGAATTCTTTACTGGATGGTGCGCAACCAATGTACTGTAACAGCACATACAGGCTTTCTTGTTGCAGAGCGACTTTGCGGAATAGATCAGCGAATGTGTCATCACCGCCAAAGCAAGTACGAATATAGTGATTGATTTCAGAAGGTTGATAGCCTTCTACATACATAGTCCGAATCCAATGATATTCAACAGATTTTAAATCGGAGAGGGTGTTTTCACTTAAAGTAATATCACTGATGGGCAAGGCCATGTTTTTGTTCTCTAGGGAGGCTATTCAATTTTCTAGCATATTAAATCAGAGAAAAATGAAACTTCTATGACAAAAACTCAGGTATGACAAACATCTTAAAGCACTGAATTTAATTTTGAATTTAAACGATTGGTGCAAATAAAAAGAGCGTAATCATAATCACGCTCTTTTAACTCAATACACTACTTTTCGATGTAGGTTTTATGCACTCGTTTAGTCAGCTTGATGACGAGTTCATACGGAATCGTTCCAATGTGCTTTGATACCTGCTCAATCGGTAAATTCTCACCCCAGAATTCGACACAGTCACCCACTTTATCTTGTGAGTCAGGACCCAAATCAACGGTAATCATATCCATAGATACTCGGCCTGAAATTGGAACGATGCGACCATTAATATAAACAGGCGTGCCTTCTGGCGCAGATCTCGGATACCCATCACCATACCCCATAGCAACCACACCAATGTAGGTATCACGCTGTGACGTCCAAGTTTCACCATAACCAACAGGCTGATTGGCTTTGTGTTTGCGAACCGCGATAAGTTTGGAGGTTAACGTCATACCACAATGCAGGCCATAGGATTTACCTGTCTCGTTTTCATTCGGGCTGATGCCATACAGAGCAATGCCAGCACGCATGTAATCGAGATGAGAGTCTGACCAGTACAGAATGCCCGCCGAATTTGCCAAGGTTTTAGGGCCTGGGAAGCGAGAGGTTTGCGACAGAAACAGATCGATTTGCTTTTGTGTAGAGGCAGAAGAAAGATCATCGGCACAGCTAAAGTGGCTCATGAAGCCAACTGGACCAGATAGCTTACCTGTGGCTTCAATCTGCTCAACATAATCATTCAGTTCACACGGTTGAACACCCAGACGGTGCATACCGGTATCGAGCTTAAGCCACACCATGATTGGTTTCGCTAACGTAGCATTTTTCAGGTCGTTCAGCTGTTCTTGGCAATGAATCGCGGTTTGAAAGCCTTCACGTGAAGCGACTTCCAAATCGTTCTTACAAAAACACCCTTCAAGCAGCAGAATAGGCTGTTGAATGCCTGCATTTCTTAATTCTTGTGCTTCCTCAATACGAGAAACGGCAAATACATCCGCCTGAGCCAGCGCCTGTGCTGTTTTTACTGCGTTGTGGCCGTAAGCGTCACCTTTAATAACCGCTACAACAGGCTTGTTTCCACATTTCTTTTTTAGCAAATCGTAGTTATCACTAAGCGCTTTTAGATTGATAAGAGCTTCTGCTGTGATCATTGAATCCGTCCTAATTATTACCTTGTTTCCATTGCAGCTCAGAAATGGTGGCTTACTAAAGAGTAGCTATCATACTGAGTAATGTCTGTTTCTCCAACAGCGAGCCATCGCTCGCAGCAAAAGATTTTATACATTTATTGAATAATAAACAGACCATGCCAAGGTCTGCATGCATTTCAGTTATTACGCCTATTTTGGAGTTTTGTGTATGGATAAAACCACTGGCTGTTTTTTATTTCTAGCAAAGTGGTCTATTAGATAATCGGTAAGGATATTATTCTGTATATTTAAGTATTGTTAGTTTAATAAAATTATTGTTTTTGTAATAAAAAAGTATTGTCGATCACTATTTTTTGCAAAAGAATTTAACCTAAATACTCATTCTTATTAACTAATGACGGTCTGTATCGGTTGGAAATAGGTGGCTTATCGATTTTTTATTCGATTTCCATAAGAAAATGCAATGTTCTTACACTTCAAATTTATGGCTAGATTGTATACAAAATTGTTTATTGTTGCTCTGGATCACAAAACATGAAAATCTAAAAATATTGTTATATTTGGAGTTAAATGCCAGTGGGTTTTTTGGGCTGAATTTTAGATATAACAACTATTTGATTGGTCTGTAAGACAATCTTTCGATTAGGTACATGGATACTTTCATATATTGCTTAATTTTCTTTCACTTCCGATATTTTCTAAAAACTGCTTTGATTGAATTAAAATTCACTATTTACGCTTATTATGAATTTATAGTGCATAAAATTTTAATTTAATAAATTATTTTGAATATAAGTGAACAGTTGACCCTATTGTTGATGAGGATTTTAAACTGTAGGTTGTAAAAGAAGTCGAAATTAGTGTCTGGTCTAGATGACCAAAATGGAGTGAAAAAAGATGGAACTTAAGCAACCGTATCTATTATTTTTGGGTGATGCTGCAGATTCTCTGGCAGCTAAAGTTGCACAGGGTATTAAAACTTGGCGCCCTGAGTACTGTGTAGGACAACTGCGTCTTGAAGCGTGTAATGCTGACGTCGGTCTGCAAGACTTAACGGTGGCGCAAGCGAAAGCAGCAGGCGCACAAACACTCGTTATCGGCGTTGCTAATCGTGGCGGTGTGATCTCTAAAGAGTGGATTTCAGTTCTTATAGAAGCGCTTGAAGCTGGGATGGATATCGCAGCTGGTCTGCATAACAAATTAACAGACATTCCCGAACTTGTTGAGTGTGCGAAAAAGAACGGTTGCGCACTTTATGATGTTCGTTACCCCACACAAACTTATCCTGTTGCCAATGGTAAAAAGCGCTCAGGAAAACGTGTTCTGACAGTAGGAACAGACTGCTCTGTTGGCAAAATGTACACCTCACTTGCAATAGAAAAAGAGATGAAAGAGCGTGGTGTTGACGCTGATTTTCGCGCTACTGGTCAAACGGGTATTCTGATTACCGGAGCTGGTGTCAGTGCAGACTGTGTCGTTGCAGACTTTATTGCTGGAGCAATTGAAACCATTACACCAGAAAACGCTCCACAACACTGGGACGTTATTGAAGGTCAGGGCTCGCTATTCCATGCTTCATTTGCGGGGGTTACAACGGGTCTAATTCATGGTTCACAAGCTGACGCTCTGGTACTTTGTCATGAACCAACTCGCACACATATGCGTGGATTGCCTGACTATCAGTTACCAAACCTTAAAGTGTGTATGGAAGCGAATATTGCCACAGCTCGTTTAACTAACCCTGCGGTTAAGTTCGTAGGTGTATCCATCAATACCTCAGGTTTGAGCGAAAGTGATGCAGTGGCGTATATGGATGAGGTGGAATCAGAAATTGGTTTACCTGTTGTCGACCCGTTCCGCCAAGGTGTTGCACGTATTGTCGATAAGCTTCTGGAGCTGTAATGAAGGTAAAACTCTACACACAAAGTTGGCCAATTCGTGGCAGTTTTACTATCTCTCGGGGAGTAAAACTCAAGCTGAAACCATCATTGTTGAGATTGAACACCAAGGTCTGATTGGGCGAGGGGAATGCGTTCCTTATGCCCGCTATGGTGAATCCATCGCAAGTGTATTTCAGCAAATCAGCGAAGTTATTGCAGACATTGAAAGGGGTATCTCGCGTGAACAGTTACAACCACTTCTTCCTGCCGGTGCGGCGAGAAATGCGGTGGATTGCGCGATGTGGGATCTTGAATGCAAGCAAGACAAGCAATCGATATGGACGAAGGTCGGTTTAGCCGCCGAGCCACTCACCACAGCCTACACTCTGTCGTTAGATACTCCTGAGAATATGGAGAAAACGGCGATTGAAAATGCTGACCGACCACTGCTCAAACTCAAACTGGGTGGTCCAGAAGATTTAGCGCGTGTTCAAGCGGTTCGCCGTGGCGCACCCAACGCAAAAATTATTCTTGATGCGAATGAAGCGTGGACGGTAGAAGCCTACAATCAGCTTATTCCTGAATTGATAAAGCTGGATGTGGCGATGATAGAGCAGCCATTCCACGCCGATGAAGACTCTGTTTTGGCCTCGCTAGAGCGCCCAATTCCTATTTGTGCCGATGAATCTTGTCACGACAGAAATAGTTTGCAGAAAGTCGTTGGTTTGTATGACATGGTCAATATTAAGCTCGATAAAACCGGCGGTTTAACTGAAGCACTAAAGCTAAAAGATCAAGCGCAGTCATTAGGATTACGAGTCATGGTTGGTTGCATGGTTTCGTCTTCATTAAGCATGGCTCCCGCTTTTGTCGTGGCTCAAGGTGCTGAAGTGGTTGATCTCGATGGCCCGCTATTGCTTAGCGCAGATATCGAAAACGGATTTGAATTTGAAAACAATTCTATGTTGCCCTTTCAACAAAAGCTGTGGGGGTAGGGAGAGAAAATGGAACGAATCGTATATCTAAACGGCGAATTCGTTGCGGAAAGTGAAGCGAAAGTTTCGGTCTTTGATCGTGGTTTTCTCTTTGCCGATGCCGTTTACGAAGTTACCGCAGTACTGGGCGGTAAGCTCATCGATCATCAAGGGCATCTTGCGCGTTTAGAACGTTCTGCAAAAGAGCTCAACATCAAGCTGCCAGTGACGGGCGAGCAACTGATGGAAATTCAGCGAGAGCTGATAAAAAGAAACGCTTTGGTTGAAGGTGGCATTTATCTGCAACTGACGCGTGGCGATGAAGGTGACCGCGACTTTTCCTACAGTGATGACATCGAGCCAACTTTGGTACTGTTTACGCAGTCCCGAAGTCTGATCAACAGTCCTAAGATCCAAACTGGTATTAAAGTGATCTCGTTTGATGATATCCGTTGGCGACGTCGTGATATCAAAACAACCAGCCTATTGCCAGCCTGTTTGGCAAAACAAGCGGCTCATGCTGCTGGTGCTGAAGATGTCTGGTTAATCGAAGACGGCTTTGTGACTGAAGGTGGTTCAAGTAACGCTTATATCGTGACTCAGGAAAATGTTCTGGTAACACGTCCTTTGAGTAATGACATCTTGCATGGAATTACCCGCGCGTCTTTGATGAAGCTAGCTCAAGAGCTCAAGCTAACTATTGAAGAGCGTCTATTCACAATCGATGAAGCGTATCAGGCGAAAGAGGCGTTTATCAGCTCTGCAACAACGTTTGTCTGGCCTGTGGTCGCTATTGATGACAAGCCTGTTGGCAGTGGCAAACCGGGAGAAATAGCTCTAAAACTGCGTGATATCTACATAAAAACAGCGCAAGAGCTAGCGGAATAACATAAGCAATAATAATTACAGCGCAAGTTTGGCTAGGTACATAAGCAAAACACCCGACTTCAGTCGGGTGTTTTTTTATCCGTCAGCTTTAAGGTATTTCACATGCGCTTCCATCTCTTCACCGATTTCTGTTCGCATGTTCATCAGCCTAATTGCTGAGTTACGAAGAGCGATATCTTCTGGGGTTTCGGGTACCCACTCAGGAATTGCCGTTGGCTTACCATTTTCGTCAACAGCAACCATGATAACAATGCAATGGGTGGTTAATCGGTTTTTGAGTTCTTTTGGATCACTGGCTTGTACGTCAATTGCAATGTGCATAGAGGTTTTACCTGTGTAGATAACCTTCGCACTCACTTCTACGATATTTCCAACATGGATAGGAGCCACGAAGCGAATACCGCCAGCATAAGCTGTAATACAGTATTTACCGCTCCAAGCGGCAGAACAAGCGTATGCTGCTAAGTCGATCCATTTCATTACTGCGCCACCATGAACTTTACCGCCAAAGTTCACATCGCCAGGTTCTGCTAAAAAACGAAGGGTACTTTCTCTCTTGCCATTACTCATCGGCGATTCCTTTTACATTGCTGTTGATACAACCATAAAATGATATTTCCAACCATAAATTGATATTTGTCACAACCATAAATTGATATTGCCTATTCTTTGTCTAAACTTATGTAAGTTTACGACAATTTCATGAAAAGGTGATTTTTATGCCCTGTCAATATAATAGTTTTCCTGAAGATATTACATTCGCGTTAGAGAATGCTTTTCATAATCCAGCTCGAAAGTTGACCAAGTCTCGAGGTAAGAACATACATCGTTATGCTAGTGTCAAGATGGGGAAAAGAGTTACTGTTGAGTCAGCTTTAGAGTGTGATGCCTGTTATCACTTCGATTTTGAAAAAGATATTATTCGTTTTTGCTCTCAGCCAATTAGATATTCATATTATTATAATGACAAATGGCATACTTATGTACCTGACTTCCTTGTACAGTTTGATACGGGTGAATATGTTCTGTACGAAATAAAACCCGATTATAAAGTATCTTCACCCGATTTTCTCGATGAGTGGGACGCAAAGCAACAAGCAGCTGAGAAATTGGGATTGGAATTGGAACTGATTGGAGAGAAGCAGATAAGAGGCAACAAAACATTGTTAAAAAATCTCAAGTTGATGCATAGGTATGCGTCACGAGACCGCTTAACTGATACACAAAGTTTAGTATTAAATACTCTGAGGAACAATGGATCACAGCCGGTACAATATTTGATTCAAAAGGTTGGCATAGCAAGGAACGGAATTATGCCAGCACTGTGTAATTTGTTATCACGAAATTTGCTGGAAACCGATTTGGACTTTCCTTTATCTCTTCAATCTGAATTTGAATTAATTTCTTATGCCTAAGAAATCGTTTAGTAATTTTAATAGGAAGGCAAAACTAGATGTAGCCGCAAATCAAAAAGAAGCTGTTGATATCGATAGATCGCCAAATGATGTCTTAGCTGAAGATGCTACATATACTGATTTGACAGCATTTCCAGATCAGGTTGCGACTGAAATTACTTTTCGGCTAAAAATACTTCGATATTTAGGGAAAGTATGCGACAACATTACTGCTAAAACTATTGAACCACATCGAGTCGAATTGCAAAGGTGCAATGACAAAAAAATTCCCAGTGCTATTACAATTTACAGGTGGTGGCTAAATTTTAGTCAGTCAGATTATAATCCTACATGTCTAGCTCCCAACTTCAAAGGCCGAGGTAATCGAGAACCCAAAGTGTCAAAAATCGTTGATGCGTTGATGGAACAAGCTGTCGAGGGAGTTATCTCAGGTAAAAAAATTAATGTTAGTTCAGCTTATCGTCGCGTTCGTCGGAAAGTTCGACAGTACAATGTTAAGAACGGGACAAAACATAAGTATCCGAAATATGAGTCTCTAAGGAAAAGAGTCAACAAGAAGACCCCATTTGAAATTTTGTCTGCAAAAAAAGGGGTACGGGTAGCCAAACGAGAGTTTCGTAAGATGGGCAAAAAAATTCTTACGTCTTATGCCCTCGAAAGAGTTGAGGTGGATCATACTGTTTTGGATGTGTTCATTGTACATGAAGAATACCGAATCCCTCTAGGAAGACCTTATCTCACACAGTTGGTCGATTGCTATAGTAAAGCTGTGGTTGGCTTTTACCTAGGATTTGAGCCACCGAGTTATGTTTCAGTTTCTTTGGCCTTAAAAAATGCGATACAGCGGAAAGACTCATTGTTGTCATCATACCCTTCTGTCCAAAATGAATGGTTGTGCTACGGGATTATGGATTTATTAGTTACTGATAACGGCAAAGAGTTTTTGTCAAAAGCATTTGATGCAGCGTGTGAGACTTTATTGATAACCGTCCATCAAAATAAGGTGGAAACTCCAGATAACAAGCCACACGTCGAACGCAATTATGGAACCGTCAATACTAATGTGTTAGATGATTTACCAGGGAAAGCATTTAGTCACTACATCCATAGAGAAGGGTATGATTCAATTGGTGAGGCAACATTGACACTGAGTGAACTGAAAGAGATATATCTTATTTGGTTAGTAGATATATACCATAAACATCCAAACCAAAGAGGCACTAACTGCCCAAATGTGGCTTGGAAAAGAGGGTGTGAGGAATGGGAACCAGAAGAGTTTACTGGAACGACAGCCGAACTGGACTTCAAATTCGCAATTTTAGATAAAAAGAAACTGAGTAAGTCTGGAATAACAGTCTATGTTGACTTGACTTATAGTAGTGAACGTTTAGCTGAATATCGTGGAAATAAAGGAAATCATGTAGTTACATTTAAGTATAATCCCGAGTGTATGGGGCATATTTGGGTGTTAGATGAAGATGCCAATGAGTACTTTACAGTACCTGCTATTGACTACGAATACGCAAGTACTATTTCTTTATGGCAGCACAAATTTAATATCAAATATCAAAGAAACTTAAACTTAGCTGAATATGATGAAGATGCTGAAATTGATGCGGAAATACGAATGGAAGAAGTGGCAGAAGAATCTATAGTTAAAACCAAGAAAATAAGAAATAGGCGTCGTGGTGCCAGATATCAAGAGAATACTGAAAGAGCAAATTCTCAGAATCAAAAGTCACTTGAAAAAACAGAACAGGGGCATCATCAAGAAGAAGACGTTTATGACGAAAATGCTTGGGGTATTGATTACTTATAAGGAAGTAATTTTATATGGATGATAGTAGGGAGATTCGAATTGCTAGAGCAAAAAAAGCATTTGTTATAACTCCAAGCGTAGCTAAGGTTCTAAGGTATATGGATAGGTGCCGAGACTTTTCAGATATGGATTCAGAGCCTACTTGTATGATAGTTTATGGAGCATCAGGAGTAGGAAAAACAACAATAATTAAAAAATATTTGAAGAAAAATGAGGGGGATTCTGATATTGATGGGGATACTATTCCAGTAGTTCATATAGAGCTGCCGGATAATGCGAAACCAGTCGATGCTGCAAGAGAATTGTTGTTGAACATGGGGGACCCACTTGCCCTGTTCGATAAAGACCTAGCTCGGTTAACTAAAAGAATCGTTGAATTAATTCCAGCGTTAGGTGTTAAACTGATTATTATCGATGAGTTTCAGCATTTAGTTGAAGAATCATCAAATAAAATTCTTACACAAGTTGGAAATTGGCTGAAAGGAATATTAAACAAATCGAAGTGCCCAATCGTACTTTTCGGAATGCCATATTCTAAGCTTGTATTGCAAGCAAACTCCCAGCTTCATGGTCGGTTCTCAATTCAATTCGATTTGCGCCCCTTCAGTTATCAAGAAGGTGAGGGAACATTCAAAACATTCTTACAACACCTTGATGAAGCATTACCATTTGAAAAACAAGCTGGTTTGGCTAAAGAGGGGCTACAGAAAAAACTATATGCCTTTTCACAAGGCAATATGCGCTCTCTTCGGGACCTTATTTATCAAGCATCGATTGAAGCTATCGATAACCATCATGAGTCAATAACTAAGGATGATTTTCTTTTCGCGTCTCAGCTAACTTCTGGTAACAAGCCAACCTTTTGGAAGAATCCATTCATAGAAGGCGTCAAAGTCACCAAAGATATGTTACGGTCTCCACCAAGGAGTATTGGGTGGGAAGACTACTATCAGCAAAATAACAGCCGTAAAAAGAAAGGTAACGGTCGGCCGGATTTATTTGATTAATAATCGGTATCTATTAATTGGCTTCCGATTGTTATGCTAAATCCCAACAAACGCCTCAATAACCCGTTCTCTAAAATGCCCCAGAGTGAATGTCCTATAAGGAATAGACTCTTCGCTACCAATTTGTACACTGGTATCGCTGGTATTCCATTTGAGTTCCTCTGATTTCACTGTGATACTAACAGTGGCTGATGAGTTGTCCGTTTCAAGTGAATGTGCGTCTTCTGCCTCTTTGCCCTCTGGTTGTTTTATATAAAGACAAGACTCAGGAATATCCTGCTCAATTTCTTCAGCAAATTTCATAAGGTTCTCTTCGGCAAACGTATATAACCAAGCCTCTTGATTGTAGCCATCTGTGATTCTTAAAATACGTCCCAATACTTGGCGAAAATACAACTCAGTGCGGATATTACTCAAATGGCAACAGACTTGTAGCCTTGGTATGTCAGTTCCCTCACTGATCATTCCAATACTGATAATCCAAGGAGAGTGTCCATTTTTAAATTGTTCAATAATGCTTTGAGCATTCGGATCATGGTAAGAAACCATTATGCTAGATTGCTTTAATTCTTCGTTAAGAATTGTTTGAATTTGTTTTGCGTGTACTACGGACGAAGCAACGATAAGCCCAGCAGCATTGAGGTTTGTTGTTCTAATCGAATGTAGCTTATCTACCGAAAGCTTGAGAATATGAGCTAATGCATCACTATCTTCTAATATGCTGGAATAACTGATCTTTTGTTCTTTAAATAAGGCCTGAATAGAAGTGTAAGATTTACGTTCATCTGGGCTGGTATATTGCAGTTGTTCGTTATCAACTAACACCAGTTTCGGCTTACGACATACTTTGTCAGAGATGGCCTGCGCTAAGGTGTACTGAAAATCACAGATAATTTTTCCTTCGGGATCGCTATATGAGCTTAGAGATATTGGCAGGTTATCAGAGCGCCAAGGCGTGCCTGTAAGTGCTAATGTGTATGTGGCTGCTTTTTGAACTTTTAGAATGATCTGCTCACCCCAAGCATTGGCTTCAGATAGTGTCTCACCTGAACAATGGTGGATCTCATCGAATATCGCTAACACTCTATACTTTGAAACCGTTTCCCAAAACTGTTCATCAACATATTGAATAGCTTGATAAGTTAGTGAGGTTCCCAATGAACCTAGCTTGCCATTAAACGGACATTTTAAGATGCGGGAAAAGGTTTCTGTAAATCCGTTTGCAACATTTACTGAGGGTGAAAAGCAAATGATCAGATCAATCATATTCTCATCTAGCAATAGTTTGCTCACGTGGGCAGCCATTACAGTTTTACCAGCTCCGGGAGTAGCTTGAGTAAGATAGTGTTTGTTGCCTGATTTGTATTTTTCTAAGGCTTGTCTGATAGAGTTATGTTGCCACTTTCGAAGCATTAAGCTGCCTCCGATTGATATAGTGCTATTGTTTTCGTTATAGCGGTTATCTGCCCGGTTAAAGTTGCAGAATGCTGTGTTGACTCTTTATGCAGTTTTCTTACCTTTTGCATATTTCGGAGCATTCCGATCAGTCATTTCGGGGTTATCCGATCACCCATTTCGGTTTAAACCGATCACTGATTCCGCGATTATCCGACCACTTTTAGCCTAACTCCGAAATCGGTGATCGGAATAGCGAAAACTGCGTTCGGAATGCCCGAATCCCTTCCTTTTTCTCTTTTAAATCAATAGCTCGCTATCCTTTACTTCTTAAATTAGAAGGTAAGGAAGTGACCATGGCCAAAAAGAGAACTCCAATGAACAAAATCAAAGAGGTATTACGCCTAAAGTACGACTGCGGTCTCTCAAATCGCGATATTGCTTCGTGCCTGAAACTCGGCCCATCCACCATATCGGAACTCCTTACTCGCTTTAAACAAAGCCAACTTGGCTGGCCTCTACTCGAAAGTTGCAGCGACACAGAACTCACTCAAGCACTGTATCACGGTAAGAAAGCCAGTCGGGATAAAGTCATGCCAGACTTCACTCTATACGCTGTCGAACTTAGACGTAAAGGCATGACGAAGATGCTGCTCTGGCAGGAATATCATGAGCAATATCAAGAACAAGCTTACGCTTACACTCAGTTTTGCGAACACTTCACTCGTTGGTTCAAAACCCAAAAGCGCAGCATGCGCCAACTTCATGTGGCAGGTGATAAGCTATTTATCGACTACTGTGGGCCTCGGCTTCAGGTGGTCAACCCTGACACAGGAGAAGTGCGCGAAGCGGAAGTGTTCGTGGCGACTTTAGGTGCATCGAATTACACCTACGTTGAAGCCTTCCCTAGTCAAGGGAAGTCCTACTGGCTAGAGGCGCATGCTAATGCCTTCGAGCACTTTGGTGGTGTACCACAACTCTTGGTCCCCGATAATCTACGTAGCGCAGTTACCAAAGCTAACCGTTATGAGCCAAGGCTTAACGACAGCTATCAAAAGCTGGCGAATCACTATCAAACCGCAGTGATGCCAGCTCGCCCTTACAAACCGAAAGATAAAGCCAAGGCAGAGAATGCCGTGCTCCTCGTCGAGCGCTGGATCATGATGCGGCTGAGGCACCAAACCTTCTATACCTTCAAAGAACTGAACCTCGCCATCCGCGAGCTTATGAATGACTTAAACGACCGTGAGATGAAACAGTATGGCGCGAGTCGTAAAGCTCTGTTCGACAAACTCGATAAGCCTGCATTAAAGCCATTACCTAAGCAGCGTTACCTATATACCGAAACTAAACGAGCCAAAGTTGGCCCTGACTATCACATCGAATATCGTCGTCATTACTACTCGGTTCCTCATCAACTTGTTGGTCATCATGTCGAACTAGAAGCCTCTAATCGTCTGGTGCAGATCTACCATCAAGGTAACTTGGTCTCCCAGCACCCACGTAGCCAAAGAGAGCGCGGAAACAGCACCCAACCAGAGCACATGCCAAGCAACCATCAACATCAGAAGTGGTCGCCTGGACGCTTACTCAACTGGGGAGCCAATATCGGCCCAGCCACACGAGAAGTCGTCAATAAGATGCTGAACTCAAAACCTCATCCAGAGCAGGCATATCGTGCTTGTCTGGGACTACTCAGTCTAAGCAAATCCTATGGCGGGTCGCGCTTAGAGCAAGCCTGTAAAGACGCACTGATGCTGACAAAACCCAACTACACCTTCATCAACAATTTACTCAAGAACAATCGTGAAGGGCAACTGAGTAAAGATAAAGCGAGTACGCCGAACCTTGTTCACAGCAATGTTCGTGGCCCGAACTGTTATCACTAGGAGAAAGGATATGAACGCACTGAATGACCAACTTAAAACCCTTCGCTTGAGCCATGCGGCGAAAGCGTTAGAGCAGCAACAAGAACAACTGACCACTTACGCAGAGTTGAACTTCGAGGAACGGTTAAGCCTACTTCTGGAAAGCGAGATCTTGAATCGCAATCAGACCAAAATCCAACGCTTAAAACGACAAGCGAAGTTGAGAGTGGATGCTCAACCGAGCCAACTCATCTACAAGGAGGGGCGAAACCTCAATCGCAAACAGATGAGCGAACTTCTGACGGGTAGTTATCTGCACAAACACCAGAACATCTTGGTCACAGGCCCAACGGGCGCAGGCAAAACGTATCTTGGCTGCGCACTGGCCACCAGTGCCTGCGACCAACAACAAACGGTTAGGTACTATCGATTAACTCGCTTGCTTGATGACCTGACCGCAGGACGTTTAGATGGTAGCTATCAAAAGCAACTTCAATCGTTGGCTAAGAAAGTCTTACTGATCCTCGACGACTGGGGGATGGAAAAACTGACTCAAGAGCATGCGGGTCACTTATTAGAAGTGCTTGAAGATCGCTATCAAAACAGCAGTACAATCGTCATCAGTCAGTTACCAGTAAAGGAGTGGTACAACATGATCGGCAACGCCACCGTCGCGGACGCGCTAATGGATCGGCTGGTACACAATAGTCATCGAATAGAACTGGGAGGTGAGTCAATGAGAAAACTGGCACAATCCGATCACTTAGAGTAAAAATAAGAAGAGAGAAAAACGGCAGGATCAAGTGTTCGGAATAAACCGAAACGAGCGATCGCAATCACCGAAATACGCAACCTTTTCCTGAGTCTGTGGAAATTTTTCCATAATTGAACGATATTCGTCCATCTCCGCAATCAGTATTGCGAGCTCTGCATTAAGTCTGCTCCGTATTTTCTCTAGTTCACTTAGATAGAGAGTTGGTTTCAATATATTGGGAGTGCTAGCTTCATTTCCGTTTTGGTCTTCGTTCGTTTCAATATTGAATTGACCAAACAAGTGAGTCTTACGAAAGACTTTATTACGATGGGTTCCCGTGCTCGTTAATAGTCCTTGCTTAACCATTGCATTAAGCTGTCTAGATACAAGTGAACGTACATTGTCTTTGTTTTTAATTTGCATACTAGAAGCTAACAGTAGATCTCGAATTTCGGGAATTTGAAATTCCTCCATGTCAGGTTGAATTAGGATATCAATGATGTCTGGGTGAACAGTAAAGACTTTTGGCACGTATAAACTCTCAGCAATTGATAAGAATATTTAAAATTAAATGCGGATTATAATCCGTGGTAATGTATGCAGCAAGAACCGATAGTCTTTCTTTTTAATGTACGTTTGAAATGAAAGACTTAGCGAAAAAATTTGGTCACAATGTCCGCTCTATGCGGAAAGACAAAGGTATTTCACAGGATAAATTGGCTTTAACGGCTGACATTGATCGTAGCTATGTAGGACGAATTGAGCGAGGTGAAGTGAACATCACACTAGAAAAAGTCTATCAGATTGCAACTGTTCTTGGTTGTGATGTTCGAGAGCTTTTACCGTAAGAAAACTGGTAGAAGCTCTGAGATTGTTGATTTGATAGTCTACCTATTCGGCAGTATTCGTTTTTTGGCAGAGCCGGGAGATGTAAATTTATTATCAGCTACTTCGCAGTAGTATTGAGGATTATAATCCTCAATCTGCGCTAAAGCAAACAGCTAAAGGGTCAGCTGTTTGGAAATGATAATAGTATTGATTTTTCAAAGCTATCTACCTACTCGGCAGTACACTGCCCTGGATCACCAAATAAACCTTTTTAATAATTATCAGCTACCTACTCGGCAGTACACTATTACCGATTTAATATTAGTCCATAAATATCAGTTAGTTAATATTTATTATACTAATGTGCCCTTTTAAATTTAATGCAATGTTATAGGCACTAAAATCAATAGGTTATGAAGAGGATTTAGAAATAAGGTTAAATCAAAGGTACAAGCTGTAACGAATTATCTGTATTGCCTAGCCCATAGCTGCTAAACGTTCCTGTATCTATAGTATTTTCTAGTTGTTCCATTTGTATGTTTAGCCGGAATTTATTGCCACCGCTGCTATCTTCTTCAAGTGAGTGGTAGCTCTGGAATTCGTGAGTAGTGTTTTTGGAATAAGACGTTGGGTCAAATATCTCGCCACGTTCTAAGGCTCTTCTTTCAAGCCTTTTTAGTCCCCTAGCTTGGCCCGCAGGTGTGGATTTGTCTATAGATTGTTTACGTTTGAATAGAGCGTAGGAACAATCGTCTGGGACGATTTGAGCTGTGGATATACTAAAGTACCCAAGTTTTGTCATTTGTGTGAAATACCTTCGTGACAACAAAAAATCTAATTCCATTTTGTTGGTACTGACAAATGTTATTTTTTGTCCCACTGTTTCTTGGTTCCAGAGTGGGAATGAGATACCAATTGACCTAGTTTTGTATTCATAATTAAAAGAATGTAATTCCTTTAAGCACTTAGCAGCTATAGCTTCATTGTTTCTATATTCAGGCAAAAAGGTGATAGTTTTATAGTACCAATCCATGGTTTATTTTCCTTTTAGTTGAAGTAGCCCGCCTTTAATTAGGTTTGCTACAACAAAATGTAGGTCATTAATTGTTTCATCAGATAACACATGTCCGGCATCAAGTTGTTCGACATATTCATCAGCTCGCTGCAAAAGCGTAAATAAATCTTTTCCTGTATTTGGGTGGCGATAGCAATAAACATCTTCCTTGTGTGCTCCATAGTGACTGATACGTAATGGCTCTTCTGCATCTGGATACCAGTCATCAATAGTGGCTATTGCTGCTCCTGTTTTATAGCAACCGAGTATAGGGCTTTTCTCTCCATCTACTTCAGTTTTTTGGTAAATGCGATTTTTTTCGCCTTGGACGAACTCCTTGAACACTTGACTAGGATAAATAGGAGCGTTTTTGCCTAAACGAATTGTGGCGCTGACTTCGAAAATACAGAGTCCATTTGGTTGGGAAAAAGCGTCAGTGATTAACTTGATTAAAGCCTCCCAGTCTTTATGATCCCTGAACTTATTAATATCAGTATAGTTTCTTCGTATGTCATTGAATGAGATAATGGCTTCCTCGTCTTCCCATGGCCAAGGTTTTATGCTGATTGATGTAGAGTATGTGTGCTCGTTATTTCTCCAAAGCCATCTACCATTACAAATATTTTCGAGGAATCGGGTGGCTAGTTCCTCCCAACCAACTTTTTGCTCGTAGAGCTTAATTAAGTGAACAAGGGTTCGTTTTACTTCTGGATCGGAACATTTAAATGGTTTACGAAGACTTGAGGCAAATGAAACAGAAAATTCGCACTCAATACTCTCTGCACCGTAAGGCACACAACAATAGTCGACTTCGTGTGGGTTACCATGGGCTAAAGAATATTCGGTGACATCCTTATTAATTTCATCATCGTTTTTATATGCAGATGATGTACCTTCTTTCCTACCTAGTGCTGTTCGGCTGGAGTATGGGAGTGGTGTTCTCTTGCCGTCAGACCAGTTAACAAGAAATACGATATCAGAAGGATCGATAGATCTCATATAAGACAAGCTATTAGGAAGTTTCATCGGATATACTCCTAGGAAGTAAAATTGGGCCTTGCTTCGAATAGTGATATTTCCAAAAGTATTGGTCGGGAATTGTATGTTCACTAATTGCGAATAATTTCATGACACCAAGTATGGTTTCGGCGAAAGCGTGTTTATAGCTGCGAAGTGAGTAACGTTTTTCACTAGGAAGTTCTAACAGGTGATATCCAATGCAGTTGACTGTTTGCATTCGGTTTTCTTTCAATTCATCAATGATGTCTTGAATACTATTTAATACTGCTTCGTGATTCAGGCTGAGCCACCTGCCGGTATCAACTGGTATTGTTTTGATTGCTTCAGCTAAACTTAAACTCCTTCCCAAGCGGTCAATGGCTGAAATTGCGACCGTTACCTTTCCTCTGGCTAGTCTTCTAGGTAATAGGCGCATGAAATCACATGGTACTAGCGGAGAGTAATTGCTGCATTGAAGAATAAGACTTGCGTTAAGGTCAGATTGCCAATCATCTCGCGTTGCAGGAGCCTTAATTTCATCTTTGGTATTGAGAGCCCACTCTCTTGTTAATCCCCGGTTTTCTACGTGTAAGTTATGAATGCATACGGCAAAACTTTCTATTTTAACGTTGGGAATTACTGTTTGTAGATTTCTCTCAAAAGCGTGCACGAATCCATAAAATGCCGTCATAGAAGGTAACCCAATACTCACAGAAGTGTTCATGGCAGATGCGCCAGAGATTTTAAGATTCGGCAACAGTAAGTAATTTTCTTCGATTCCCTCAGGCTTTGGGACCTCTTGAGGCGGTGATTGAATGATTGAACCTATAGAGTTGTAGATTAACTGAGTTAACAGGGGATCATAAGCATAGCGACTTGCGAACTTTGTTTTCGCTAAATCGGCATTGAAGCGTTCAGTCAATTCTTTCCTATTTGAATATTCCCGTTCGCTAATTGTACTTAACCATTGAGTAAGCATTAGTCGAATGTTTTCTATGATTGATTTTCTTTTTTTGCTAGTTGATTTGGTGAAATTATCCAATGGGTAGATTCTGTATATTCTCGTAGTGCCTTTACCGATTTTTTCGTGAGCCATTGTTCTGTATCAGTTAAATGATGGTGTTTGTATTTTTCTATCGGAGGTAAAGAATGAAGCATTCTGAAGTTACCACCACAACTCATAGCCAGCGTTCCCATGTTTGTTGCTCGACTGAACCGCGTGATTGAAGAAAATCGGTAGTGTTCTTTCAGTGTCTCATAACAATTATTTTGTATTGATTGGGATGCCACAGGTGACAATGAAATATATGAATTATCATTATCCGGAAGAGATATCTGTGTCAGGTAGTTTCGTGCTAGCGGTGTGCTAATATCATGTGGAGGAATAAGTGCCAGTTTTCTAGAAATTTCTTTGGACGTTTTTACGTAACACCCGAGTTTTTTCAATATATTCCACAGAGGATGTTCAATATCAGTAAGTAGTTCTCCTAAGAAGTGAACACGGTTATGCCAGATAAACTCGCTGGTTAAAAATGAGGATTTATTAACCTGACTTGAATCATTAGCATAAGCCCAATTACATCTTGCTAACTTACTTGAAGAGAGCATAAAAGGTGGTATATCACCCATAGGGATAGCTCGGATGATTCCACTTGCTCTGATGTTGGGGAACTTGGGATTATGACTTTGACGATATTTAACGGTCTTTAAACAGCTTAGCCACCATTTTTCATCTCTGAGCTTTTCTTTACATTTACTTCGGTCAAGCA
Organism: Vibrio sp. Hal054; assembly: GCF_037162405.1. Classification (NCBI taxonomy): domain Bacteria; kingdom Pseudomonadati; phylum Pseudomonadota; class Gammaproteobacteria; order Vibrionales; family Vibrionaceae; genus Vibrio; species Vibrio sp. Hal054. The sequence goes on from NZ_JARLUT010000002.1 coordinate 1,373,630, forward strand.
GATCTTTTTGTTCAATGACCTTATCTGTCAGGTTTACTAGTATGGTTAATGCTTCGGCAGGGGAGTCCGATATATCCACAGGAGGAGAAAGCGGTCGAAATGCTCTGCGTAAGTCTCGGTTGAGATTGTCCGTTTTGCTTTTTAGTATTTCTGCCAGTGTCCTCATTTACCACCTTGATACATAGAAATAGCGATTAAACTCATCGGTCTGACATTCTGAAAGCCAAAGACAATAAATATCACCGAAATAAAAGACATAATCTGTGTCGATTAAGATTTCCCGACTTTTAGGGTGTCGAGTTGGGATAAGAATCCGCTGTTTAACCATCGACGCTACCTGTTCTTTAGAACAGTTCAGTACGATACATATGTCGGACGTATTCAGTCTCAGATTTGCTAGCCTTCCGTCATTATCCCACAAGTGTGCTTCTAAATATTGAAAGAGCTCTTTCAAGATAATATTAGAGCGAAAGTTTCGGTCAGGAAGTTTAATCGAACTAAATAGTATTTTGCCCAGAACATCTTTTATTCGTAATTCGGCTTGACTAACGACGGCATATTCAAAGCCGGATTCGATTTCAGTTTCAATCATGTCGTGGAAGGAGTTTGGCCATTGTTCCCAAAAAGTCATAAATTTTTCAGAGTCACTGGTTTGAGTTGCCTCGAACATTTGAGACCACCAATGAATTAGCCCCCATCGGTAACTCTGGGGAATAATTGGCAACGGAGCTACATCGAATCCGGATAACCAAGACGCGATTTTTACGCCACTTGAATCATCACTAACTGGAGTCGAAGTAACGACTTCACCACACTCAGGACAGATTCCGGACAAACCCGCGTTACGATAATCATAAATTGCCCCACAGATACAGTGACTCGCTAATTTAACATTATGTTCGTGGCAATAATCGTAGCCTGAGAAATGCCATCGGTAATTCGCATATCCTTTTTCATTCAGACAAATTGGACAGCATGGAACTGAGTCTTTAAGTAAAAGTGAGCGTGGAATAACTTCGGCATTACGTATCAGGGCTGTCGTTGATGGCGAGAACTTCATTTGGTTTCTATTCAATGCCATACCCAATAAATTGGCTGGTTCGTTGAATGTCATATGGCTGAGCTCAAGGAGAGCATTTGTTCGTGAAATAGAATGATTTTTAGATGAGTACGGGTTGATTTTACAGATGTTAGTTGGAAATGTTTGGAACTGCCTAGGGTTTTTGTCTATCAGGAAACGCTTGAGTGCTTCTAAAAATCGTTGGATATCATCGTAGCCATTTTTGTTGGCTACACGGATAAAAAAGCTCTCAAGGCTTTCATCTGGATAAGGTTTAGGGCGTTGTAGGAGCATTAGATATATTGATTTACGGTGTTTTATTAACTGTAGTTCATAAAATAGTTGATGAAGGTTATATTTTTGAAAATTTGCTATATATCACAGTGGGTTAGCATGGACTTTAGCTATTAAGAAGTTCTGCGGTATAACAGTGCTCCTGTAATTAAGACAAATTTTCAAAACGGTACAATTGACTTTCTTTTATTTTTTCAATTAAATCAAATACTTCGTTATACAGTGCTATTAATAAATACGTTAACCGAAGTGTCTTTTTTAGCGCAAGATTATTTTTATATTTTTGGACATACAATTGATATGCATTTTCAAAAACTCTGGTTTGAGGCTTCACTAACTCTTTGCAAAATATAAGAAAATCACTCAATGTTTCTTTTTCATCTATACTTGTCGTTTTCTCAAATAGATCCCAACTATCCAGGCGTCCATGGGTGTACAGTTCACTAATAGCATTACTTTCTTCAGTTTTTATGATTGTAATCCAATCATTGAGCAATGAAGTGTCTTTATATTCTTCATAAATTATTCGAGCTTCTGTGCCAATTAAGGCTAGCCGAGAGAGCTCTGAGCTAACGTCTGAATATCTAAAGTAGTTCTGTCTAAGCATCGGTGTTTTTGTCAGAGGTTGTCATAAATGCATTATGGGGATTATAATCCTCAAAATGCATTGTTCAATATATTCTTCAGTTTGGAGAGGTATTGTACTAACTGTAGCTACTTAATGGGTTGATATGAAAGTTAATTTAGTTAGGAGCTGATATGTTTTATATCGGTGTTAGTCATTATTACGCGACGGGTGAAGGTGTCACGATTTATGTTGCTAGCGGTAGCAAAGACTCAATTCGGGCAGTCATTCCAGAGTATTTTCATCAAGGTCTCACTCTTTTAACTCCTTCTGAGTGGCTAAAGGCAGCCTCAGGAGAATGTGAAGATAAATACCATCAATCTGATGCGGAAGTTCTTAAGACCTATTTACCTATGCTGTGGAAGCAAATTGAGGAAAGAGCCTTAGAAAGAGGATGTCACCTGGATATTTTCATGAAGCTCCATTTTAACTATTCTTAATACGAATTAGAGGATTTCAATGAAGATTTTATATTTCGACATACTTAGTTTGTTCTATTCGAATGAATATTTTCACCGTAATGCAAGGGTACACGCCAAGTATAAAGAATGGTTCAATACTCGAACAAAGGCTCTTTTAGAAATGGTAGAACCGGATTCTCAAGCTATCGACAAGCTAAGAAGTGCAGCCTTAGAAGCAGGCCTACTACTTTACCCTTTGGGAACTTGTTATGACCGAGCATATCTTATTGAACATGGTGTATTTTCTAGCGATGAATTAGCACCGGAGACAGAGTTGCCCTTCAGGATGCAAATGTACGACAACAACCCAGTGCGTAGGATGATAGCTCACTCATATGGATTGAATGCTCAATGGTATGTTTGCGGAGAAATCGGTTCTGAGGAACTATTACAACCCTATCCAGAACGTTACTTACGTTCAGAGTTTGGAAAGGGCGTCACTTGTCAACTCATCTCTAAAATACGCGACTTAAGATCAGCAGACTATTAAATTTAACTTACGGGGCCGTGTGTCGATGTTTTTGAGAAAGAGACGAACTGTAGAGCAGATTTTAGCTTCCTCTGGAAGCGGAAATGCTGCTGATGATTTCCCTTCTCTTGAAAGACTAAGATTGTACGAACAATGGAAATCAGGAACTGCGCAAAAGATACTTGATGGGGTTTTATCGTACCAAGAACAGCGCTTGCTGGTAGAGCTACAAGAAGTTAAACAAGCGATTTATCATTCATCTAAAAGAAAATGGATATCGTTTTCGGTAAAAGTAGCAGCTATTTTTGCTGTAAACGTTGTTGTATATATATCAACGTTTACATAGAAGAAGCAGAGCACCTCCTAGTTCAATCTAACATACTTAATCGTTTAATATTTGTGATACCGAATTCCATTTTCTGTCTTGCCGATGAATTAGCACTATGAACGCGGATTAAAGGTGGTTGAAAGCCTTGAGTTGCAACCGCCTCTTCAATCCACAGGATCACGTCATAGCCCGTTCCATGTTCATCGTCTCCAAGATCATGATCGAGACCAATTTCAGTAACGATACCTTGCTTAAGTAAGTTAATGACTTCCTCGGGCCAGTAAACTCTATGCCATCCTTCTGGAGTTTGCCGTTCATCATCGAGGTAGACTTTCATTTTAGCTCCTTATTTTATGGCGTATTTGCTAAGATAAATTTGAATTTAGTACTTTTATAACAACCAGTTAGATTGATACACCATTAACTATCATAATTTCGATGAGCCATGAGTTACGTAGCAGTTTATAACGACTTAAAACAGTATTTGCACAAATAATCGCAGCCAACAACGTACCTCAATCGTCGATATTTGACATAAGAGAGTCTCAACATGAGTCGTTATGCAGGGTCCGTGGTGAAGAGCACACTGGTTATACTTTTGAATATGATGATTACTATAATGGTCCGTCCTTGTCGATAAGCCTCCCTGTGATTAAGAAAAATGAGGAACATTCTCTCGAAGCTTTGCTCCGGAAAGGGGGAACGCATTTCTCAAAGTATCAAAAGATTGATGAAAGAGATGCATTTCAAATGTTATGTAATAACGGCAATGACATGAGCGAGGCAGTTATATTTGAGCTAATGTGTACGAGAGGGCGGATAATTGAGGGAATCCTTGCTCATAGAGCACTAATGGTGATTACATAAGTTATTAATTAATTATCTGGCTCTCTGCTCTGGGGAAAAGTGCCTTACTACTTGATCCCTAAACGTTTAGCTAAACGGTGTAGGTTTCCACTATCCATTTCTAATTGACGAGCTGCTGCTGCCCAATTGCCTTGATTAAGATCGAGAGCTTGTAGAATGAGTTTTTTCTGGTATCTATCCGTTGCTTCTTTAAGTCCGACATTTGGTTGATTAATCGACGAAATATCTGGTGTGTTCGTTCCATGTGAAATTGCAGACGGTGACGTATAGATATCAAAGTCTGCTACCATCAGTTCGATGTCCACTGAGTGTGCGCGTGCTTTGGACAATACACCTGCACGTTTGATCATATGCTCCAGTTCTCGTACGTTCCCTGGCCACGAGTATTTTTTTAATGCTTGAATAAGATCTGATGAAAAGCGGATGCTACTTAGTCCCAATTTGCTTCGTAGCTGTTCTGCGAAGAAACCTGCTAATAATATTACGTCCTCCTCACGTTCACGCAGTGGAGGAACACGAATCGGGAAGACGCTTAAACGATGATATAAATCGGCTCTAAAACGTCCTGCTGTCACTTCTTCATGTAAAACTCGGTTGGTGGCTGCCACAATACGAGTATTAACACGAATGTGCCGATCATCCCCGACGCGCTGAATGTCCCCATACTGCAAAGCTCGCAACAGCTTTGCTTGTAATTCAAGTGACAGCTCACCAATCTCATCTAAAAATAAAGTACCACCGTCGGCCTGCTCGAATTTACCTTTGCGATTACTGATCGCTCCAGTGAACGCTCCTTTTATATGCCCAAACAATTCACTTTCTGCTACAGATTCAGGTAACGCTGCACAATTTAGGTAGACCAATGTTTTATCTGCGCGATTAGAACGATGATGAATAGCGTTGGCGACCAACTCTTTCCCTACTCCAGTTTCGCCCATGACTAATACGGACAGTTCAGTGTCAGCGACCGCATTAATTTGTTGTTGCAATGACTTCATTTCTGGTGACTCACCAATAATGTCGTCATTCAATGTACGTTTTTCAGTATACGATTCTCTCGGCAAGCTAGTTTGTGTTTCCAATTGTTCGAGAAGCAATGCGGTATGAAGCCCGCCAGCGGCCAACGCACTGATAAAACGTAGCTCATGATTTAGAAGTGAATCAAACTGGAAGGGATCAAAAGCATCAATGGTGATAGCGCCGATGAGATAATCGTCTATTAATAACGGTAACCCGATGCATGAATGGATGTGCAATTTGTCTTCATGATTAGGGATCAAGCCGTCGTAGGGGTCGGGCAAGTTACTATCCGATGGAAAACGTACAATATCACCCGCGCGGGCAATCGCTTCTAATCTTGGATGTTCATTGATAGAGAAACGGCGGCCCAATACTTCTTTTGCTAAACCGTTGATGGCTAGCGGTTTAAAGTGCTGATCTTCGTAAAGAAGCAGGGCAGAAGAATCGCACTTTAAGACTTCTCGTATTGTGGTGAGCAAGGTGTCAAAACGAGCTTGTCGAGTAAGAGCTGAATTCAGATCTTGTGTAATGTGAAGCCATTGGGCGATTAGTGTAGTCATATTGAATATCCACAACTGTCAATATGACAATTATAATGTCTTAATGACAGCTGTCAACAATGTCATAAAGACATCGTTTGTGTGACGAGTTTGTGGTAAATGTTTGATAAATAACAATATGTGTTTTTGGCATGCCTTGTGCAATAACTAATGTATCAGAGATAAATTAATTTAAATCCACGTTAAGGTAGTGACAATGACAATTCATGTTAAAAACAATATTCACTGGGTAGGTCAACGCGATTGGGAAGTGCAAGATTTTCATGGTACAGAATACAAAATGACTAAAGGTACCAGCTACAACAGTTACCTCATTCGAGAAGAAAAAACGGTATTGATTGATACTGTTGATCATCGATTCAGCCATCAGTTTCTTCAAAACCTTGAGATGGAAATTGATCTTAAGTCCATTGATTTTATCGTTGTGAACCATGCGGAAGAAGATCACTCAGGCGCTTTATCCGCATTAATGGAGAAAATTCCTAACACCCCCATATATTGTACCGAAGCCGCGATAGATTCAATTGTTGGACATCACCATCATCCTGAGTGGAAATTCAAAACGGTAAAAACAGGTGACAGCATTGATATTGGTAACGGAAAACAGCTCGTTTTTGTTGAAGCGCCAATGCTTCACTGGCCTGACAGTATGATGACTTATCTGACGGGTGATGCGGTGTTATTTAGTAATGATGCATTCGGCCAACATTATTGCGATGAACGATTATTCAATGATGAAGTCGATCAAAATGAGTTGATGGAGCAATGCTTACGTTACTATTCCAATATCTTAACGCCATTCAGCAGCCTAGTAACGGCAAAGATTAAAGAGGTGCTCAGTTTTAATCTGCCTGTCGATTTGATTGCTACATCACATGGTATTGTGTGGAGAGATAATCCTGCTCAAATTATTGAGCAATATTTAGAGTGGGCGGATAATTATCAAGAAGATCGCATTACGATTTTCTACGACTCGATGTCAAATAATACTCGAATGATGGCGGATGCGATTGCACAGGGCATTCATGATGTTGATTCTGGCGTTGCCGTTAAGGTTTTCAACGTCTCTAAGCATGATAAGAATGAAATTCTCGCTAACGTATTCCGCTCCAAAGGGATTTTGGTCGGGTCCTCAACCATGAACAACGTCATGATGCCAAAAATTGCAGGAATGCTAGAGGAAATTACAGGTCTTCGTTTTAAAGCGAAAAAAGCGGCCGCCTTTGGTAGCTACGGTTGGAATGGTGGCGCGGTTGATCGTATACATGCGCGGTTAACCGATGCAGGATTCGAAACTGCAATCAGCTTGAAAACCAAATGGCGACCAGACGGAAAAGCGATGCGCGAATGTCGTGAACATGGTCAGGCTATTGCTAAATTATGGGCCAACAACTTGCTATTAAGACCTATTGAACTCCGTTCGCAAGCTTTAGAGCAAACACCACAAGTGAATCCGCGAAAAGTCGAAGAAGTTCAGCTTGGTGTCCAACAGGAGCCGCCACATCCTGAAGGGTGTCAGTGCATGATATGTACTGTGTGTAACTGGGTATATGATCCTTCAAAAGGTGAGCCAAACCAAGGCATTGAGCCTGGAACAGTATGGTCTGACATACCCGATTACTTCTTATGTCCAGAATGTCACTTAGGCAAAGATGTCTTTGTTGAATATAAAGCGTAAGGAGGCAGTATGCAGACACCTATAGTGATTATTGGTAGTGGTTTTGCTGCTTACCAGTTAATTAAAACAGTGCGTCGTATGGACGCACATATTCCAATTCAGGTCTTTACTGCTGAAGATGGTGCCGAATACAACAAACCAGATTTGAGTCATGTCTTTAGTAGAAAACAAACCGCCTCGGATTTAGTTGTCAAATCTGGCGACGTGTTTGCTAAAGAACATAACATCGAGTTGTTTGCAAACACCAAGGTTGAAAAGGTGGATGTTTACACGCAGCAGGTGACAGCAAATGGGCAAGTTTACCCCTATGGAAAGCTGGTGTTTGCTACGGGAGCAAAAGCATTCGTACCACCAATGAATGGTGATGGAGTAAGAGACGTATTGACGTTGAACTCGCTACAAGAGTACCAGGCGGCTGAGACGCATATTAGCCGAGCAAAACGGGTTTTGATAATCGGTGGTGGGTTAATTGGTGTTGAAATTGCTATGGATCTTGCAACCAGTGGTAAAAACGTAACCGTTATCGAGCCAAATACTCGCTTATTGGCAAACTTAATTCCTGAGTTCATTGCTTTGCCAATAGAAAGACAGCTTAAGCAGCAAGGCGTTCAGCTGGCGTTAGAAACTAGCGTAGTAGCAGTAGACCGTTCAGAAAGTGGATCAACGGCAACATTAAGCTCTGGGCGCACAGTTGAAACCGATATCGTGATATCAGCGGCTGGCTTATGTGCCAATACACAGTTGGCTAAAGAAGCGGCTATTAGGGTTAACAAAGGGATTGTCGTTGATAGTCGCTTGCAGACTTCAACTCACAATGTCTTTGCGTTGGGAGATTGCGTAGAAATCCAAGAGCGAATGATGCCATACCTACAACCCATTGTTTTAAGCGCCAACGTACTAGGCAAACAACTATTGGGGCAAGACGCCGAGCTGGTGTTACCTCCTATGATGGTTAAGGTCAAAACACCTAGTTACCCAATCCAACTCGCGGGGACCGTAAACGGTGTTGAGAATTGGGAGGTGAGTATATCTGCTCCTGGTATTGTGGCGAAAGCGACAGATGATAACGGCCATCTCGTTGGTTTTGTCGTTACAAGCGAACAAGTCACGCAGGCATTCCCACTGCTTCGCGAATTGTCAAAACTATCTGGTCAATAGAAACATCGAATTTCAATAAAAGTTAAACAAAGAGGGTATTATGTCGCACCTACGTATTCCAAAAGAGTGGACGATTCAACGCTCAACACCATTTTTCACAAATGATAACGTGCCGCAAGCGCTACTATCTCACCATAACACAGCGGAAGGAGTGTTCGGTCAATTGTGTGTGATGGAGGGGCAAGTGACTTATTATGGTTTTGCCGATGCGAATTCCACAGAACCTGAAGTGGTTGTTGTCATTAATGCGGGTCAATTTGCGACAAGTCCACCGGAATATTGGCATCGTATTGAGTTGAGTGATGATGCCCAATTCAATATTAATTTTTGGTCCAATTCAACTAAAACCAATCAGCCAATGTATCATTCATAGCCTAAATAGTTTTATCTATATATCTTGGGGCAACATTTGTTGCCTCAAATGTTAATAAAATACCTATGGTTAGTCCTAAAAATAAGGAAAGTCGATGCGTTCACTATTTATTCGTATGCGGTTTGTGCATTGGTTAGGTGTTATTATTCTTTTAATGAATGCATTATTTCTTACTGAAAATATGATTTCTCAGATACTTCAAAGCATCGTTGTTATTTTTTTAATTATACACGATATAGATGAAAAAATTTGGGGCGTTGATTCTCTAAAGAATGTAACCATGTATATGAAAAACTTTGAAAGAAAAGATTTATCAATACCTTGCAACGTTAACAGCCAATATAACAGTGAAATTACTAATGTATTGAATGTAATCAACACATTCAGACGCAATGTGAAGCTGGCGCTTGAAGAAATTCAGCAACAAGCGATGGCATCAGATGAGATTTCTGCGCAATTGAAATACAAATCGACAAATATCTCAGATCGAATTTTAAGACAGAATGCCAGTGTTAGTTCACTAAATGAACAGCTTGAAAAGCTTGATAACACTTCAATCGCTCTTAAAGTGAAGGCTGAAGAAACCCAGATGCAAGTAAAGAGCACACACGCGAAGCTTGAGCATTCTGTTGGGATGATGGACAACCTTGTCCAAGGTCTCGATCAATATTTAGAAAGTAACCACCAGTTACAGAAGAGCTTCAATCAGCTTTCCGCGCAAACACTATCGATAGAAAATGTCGTTTCAGTTATTGCAAAATTAGCGGACCAAACGAATTTGCTAGCATTGAATGCTGCAATTGAAGCGGCTCGTGCTGGAAATCAAGGTCGAGGTTTTGCAGTTGTAGCAGATGAAGTCAGAAGATTGGCGCAATCAACGCAAGAGAGCTTGCATGAAATTAACTCGATAGTTTCTGATATATCAACGACTGTAAAAATGGCTGGATCGCAAATGTCGTCGCAAACTTCGACGATAACTCTTCTATCTGAAAATACGATTAAAAGCCAAACTGAAATTCGCATCGCCAATGAAAGCATTGGATCTGTACTGTCATTTATTGAACATAATGAAAGCGAACAAGAAGTTAACATTCATACGGTAAGTCAACTAGTTGGTGAAGCAAATGCTAAAGTTGATGAGTTGAAACATTTGTCTAGTTCGAACGCTATTGACTGTGAGGCCCTTATAAAACAGGGTATTAATTTAACAAAGGTAACAGAAAATGTTGTTGAAAAACTGAGTATGTTCAAAACTGCTTGAGTGAATTTGGTTGGTTGTAAACTATTAAAATCAACCAACCTTTTCATAGGAAATAAATCTATTAATCGTTTAGTTTATTGTTTAAGTTGTACAAGAATTCGATTAGATCTGACTGTGTGACCATCCCGACTAACTGGTTATGATCATTTGTAATCGGAATATGGTGAAATCCTGAGGTTAAATAAGGAATAAGACGAGCAACATGTTGATCTTTATGCATAGAAATCGGATTTCTTTTCATATATTGGTCAATAGTCTTAGACGTTTTTTTCTTCGCTAAGAGGTATAAACCTACAAACGAATTTATTTTTCTTTTTTCAACATAAAGTAAAAAATCGACTAATGAAAAAATACCTACAATTTCTTTATCGGAGTTTATAATAGGAATTGCACTAAATTTATTTTTTTGAAGTATGTTGAGACCTTTGTAGACTGAATCATTTTCTGTGAGTGCCAGAATGTTTTCTGTCATTACATGTTTGCAGGTCAGTTTTTGGCTTTTGTGCTCTAAAGCGAGCAGGTGGGTTTGTTTAAAAATTTCGTCGAGTGTTTTTTCATCAATGTCTAACCATTCCTTTCTCGTTTCCAAAACTTCATGTAATTCATCAAAGTAGAGTGATGACTTTTCATGCGCAGACTTTGAGTTCATTGATGGTTTTTCAGTTGTGTTCGAAGATCTCATAGTGATCCACCTACGATACGCAATACCAGATAAGGCTAGAGGAAGCACGTTCAATAAAACGGGATCGAGTAAGAAGTAGACATCTGGTTGAGATGTATTACTCAGCACAGGGATAAGAGCAGTTGCTACGCCGGGTGGATGAACACACTTTAGTACAATCATAATGATAATTGTGCTGGTGATTGTCAGTGTGATCAACACTATGATGTCATCGAATATCGCAGACAATGCGATGCCTATCAATGCCGCCATTAAATGTCCACCGACTAAAGGCCATGTTTTCCCCATTGGGCTGCTAGGAACCACAAATATGATTGTCACAGAAGCTCCTATAGATGCAATCAATAGAGGGGTTGTGTGGGTGGTATGTCCATAGTTTGCAAATGCCGCGATGATGGCTGATGTAAGAAGTACAGGTATTGCAATGTATGAAAGGCTGAGTAAGCGGTCAAGATGTGACATAAAAATTGATGTAAAAGTTTAAAATAAAATTCTATGTGATTAGCAATTGTTAATAAAGCGTTTAAAATTATCTTTTTATAATATAAGTTAAGATAAATTGTTTAATAGTTATATTGTATTATTTGATTTTAAAAGTAATTTATATTATGGGTAATTCCAAAACTGGAATGTTACTTTTCATTATTGTGATAATCATTTGGTGGTAAATTTAATCAATTAATATTGTACAACTAATCGATTGAATTTTTTCAAAGTATAATAAGAAATTATTAAAGAGGGTAATAGACATGAACATGAATGACACTACGCTGTGTGAGATCATAAAAAACATTCCTGGGTCAATCAATGTATTGAAATCTTATGATATCAATGTATATACGAATCTAAGAAAAACATTAAATGAACTTTTAGTCGTTGAGGATGCCATTAAATATTCTGATATGATTGATAAATTAAATGATTTGAGTAGAGATAATAAAGAGCTTCTTAAATTTTGTGATATACCTCATCAAGAATTAATCAAGCATATAATTACTAATTTTCACATAAAACACCGAGATCAGTTGAATCAAGCGATAGAGTTAGCAAAACGCGTTGAAATCACACATTATGAGCATCCTAAATGTCCTATTGGATTGAGTGATTTCTTGGAGGCTATTGCTAATGAACTATATAGCCATATGGAAAAAGAAGAACAAATATTGTTTCCAATGATCAGCCAAGGAATTTATCCTGATGGTCCAATCTTCGTTATGGAGCAAGAGCATGATGACCATATTCAGGCATTGAGTTCTTTGATGGTTTTGGTTAATCACTTAGAACTTCACGAAGATGCCTGTCAATCATGGAAAAAATTATATTTATTATTAGAACAATTTGAAAGTGACATCCTTACACATATTGCTCTAGAGAATAACATTTTATTCAAACATTAGTGTATGGTTAAAATTGGATTTCTGCTTAATCTAGTTTTAGGCAGAAATCTCTGGTTATTAAAATCTGATATTTTCTTGATGTACCCAAACTGCTGCTTCAACTCGAGAGCGTAATTGTAGTTTTTTTAAGATATTTTTAACATGAACTTTTACTGTACTTTCGGATATGAAAAGTTTGTTAGCAATCATTTTGTTTGATAAACCAATAGCAATGTTTTCCAGTATGTCCTGTTCCCGAGCACTTAGAACATCAATCGTTACATTGGTTAATTTTTCCTGTTTCTTTTCTCTTAGATTTCCGACTAAAATAGATGTTAATTCAGGACTAATGACCGTTTTCCCTAAACAAGCATTTTCTATAGAAGCTAGTAGTTCTTCGGGTTCCATATCTTTTAGGAGATATCCATCTGCCCCTAATTTAATTGCTTTAGACACATCTTCTTCATAATTTGAAACGGTAAAAATTATAATTTTACTTTTAATGTTTTTTTCTCGTAACAATTTTAATGTTTTCAAACCGCCTAGGTCTGGCATATTAAGGTCTAATAATATTAAGTCAGGTCGGTAGTCAATTGCATACTCAATCCCTTGCTGTCCATTATTTGCTTCTGCGACAACGGTTAGATGCTTTCTGGTATTAAGTAATTGCTTTATGCCATTTCTCAACATCGGGTGATCATCGATTAATAGTATTGTAGCCGAGTCGGCGTTGGTAAATGTGTGCTCTTTAATCATATTACGCTCGTGAATACATAGGGAAAATTAGACAAAATTGAGTCCCTTTACCAGGAGAAGATATAATATCCCATTTGCCTGATAAAGACTGTGCTCTATCACCAATAATCTTTAATCCATAACGGGAGCTTTCTTGTGACGTAGAAAATCCACAGCCATCGTCGAGAACAACCAGAGATATATTGTTATCTTCCATTGATAAATTTAGAGATACGTATGATGCTTGTGCATGTTTATAAATGTTGTTCAATAGTTCACGAATGATTTGTATTAAATGTATTGAATGATGAATCGATATTGTATTAGCAGGAATTGTATAACTGAAATCTATTTTTGTACCTATTTTTTTCTTATATTCAGTTACGGTGTTTTCTAGTGCGGGTAAAAATCCTAGTCCATCTAATTTCAATCTAAAAGTGGTTAGTAATTCTCGAAGTTGGCTATATGCAACGTTTATTTCTTCTCTCATTTCATTAAGAATTTCTACCTGTTCATTGCTTAGATTAGACAAATCCATTTGTAAAATACTTAACTTTATTTTTAGGCAAGAGAGAGATTGAGCAATTGAATCGTGTAGTTCTCTAGCGATTGTATTTCGTTCTTTTAAAATTAATAGCTGTTGGTCTTGTTGAATTTTATAGAAAACGGCAAGTGATTGTGTTAATAATTCGGAAAATGTAATTATTAACTGTTCATTTTCTGTATTTAAGGGGGATGTACTATCTGTTGATATGATAATTTCACCATAATCATTGCTAGAATCTTTTAGTCTTATACTAATTGAAGATACATTTTCAATCATCGGTTTATCTTTATCGAAGCAAAGATTGCAGTGAGAGTTTTCACAAAAGACAGGTCTATTTAATGATCCGAAATCGAATATTTGATTACTATCGCTTTCTTGATAATCCTTAATCGAAATTCTTACCTTGTATATATTAGTTAATTCGATTAATTCTTGCGTTAATGGTGCTAACATTTCGCAACTGTACTGTTCATTGTTAAATTTTTTACATGCTCGGTAAAGAAAATCTAAATATTTATTTTTTTGATTAAGATCCTCAGTCTTTTGGTAAACGATCTGCTCCAAATTCATATACATTTCTTTTAAACTGTCAGACATTAAATTAACCGAGTCACCCAATTCATTCATTTCATCTTTGTGTTTCTGTACGACGAATCTCTTGCTAAAGTCTCCAGATTTAATCGATCTCGATATATCCAATAGTGATATCCAAGGTTTAAATAGCCTTGAGTATAAATTGTTAATTGCATATAATCCAAATATGATAACTAGAATAGTAAAGAATTTTTGAATATATTCTAATGATTTGATGCTTTTCTCTGTACTACGTTCTACTTTATTAATTAAAATATTGGTTTTATTTACAAATCTATCTAAATTTAATTTTATTGAATCAATATCTTTGTTTTCTATCTTTGTTTTAAAGAAATCTACCAATTCATTATGCTCAACACTTAAATCACTTCCTATCATATAGTCATTGATTTCAGGATTATTTAGTATTGATTTAATAATGTTGATATTTTCTGACGGAGTATGATTTTCTTTGGGAATAATGGATTTATAAATTAGCATTCTTATTGACCCAATTTTATTAACAATGTGGGTTCGACCTTGAATATTGTCTACAGTTATAAGTGAAATAAGCATTCCAGAGATCGACATACTACAAAGTATTAATATAAAGAATGAAATTTTTTTGGTTATCGATATGTTTAAAAAATTCATTGTTTTATCTAAGAAACTAGGTTGTTGTATTACCAATAACATATCGCTTTTTTAAGGTATGCGACATACTACTTGTGGGTTAATACCTAATAGTTTGCTTTGGTGGCTCTTCAAGCTAGATAATGTATATTCATTAATATCAGTGAGTTATAAGCTTGGGGTATAACTATAACGAGTAGTGTTGCCAACCAAGACGATTATATTAGGCATATGTTCTTGATCTAAATCAACCATTTTAATGCGTGGTTAGCACTAAATATACTGGTTTTTCCAATAATAATGGTGTTAATCATGTCAATAAATATAGATACAAAGGACATGGCGTCGTCTGATCGAATAAGTACTCATTCAATTAAACAATGGTTCCCTGAAGATAAAGCATTTTGGTTATCTCAGGGGCAACACATTGCAAAGCGAAACTTATGGATTTCGATTCCCTGTCTTCTATTGTCGTTTTGTGTTTGGATGATCTTTAGTGCCGTTGCAGTTAACCTGCCAAAAGTCGGTTTTTCATTTACCACTGAGCAGCTTTTTTTACTAACAGCATTACCTTCGGTCTCCGGTGCACTCGGCCGCATTCCTTACTCTTTTACTATCTCAATATTTGGCGGTAGACGTTGGACCGCATTTAGCACACTTATGCTTGTTGTACCAGTGGTTTGGCTTGGAATAGCAATCAGTAATCCTCATACTTCATATTCCACTTTTGTCATGATTGCTCTGTTATGCGGTTTAGGTGGTGCGAACTTTGCGTCGAGCATGGCTAATATCAGCTTCTTTTATCCCAAAGCAATGCAGGGCAGTGCGCTTGGTTTAAACGGTGGCCTTGGAAACTTAGGTGTAAGCATAATGCAGTTGGTGGTTCCTATCGCTATTTCCATTCAATGGTTTAGTTCGCAACCTCAAGGTCTGCAATTACAAAACGCAGCATGGATTTGGGTTCCGCCCATTTTGCTGCTTAGTGTTATCTCCTGGTTTGGAATGAACGATATAGAAAATGCCAAAGCCTCATTCAAAGAACAGGTAAAAGTACTTAAGCAGGGGCATCTATGGCTGATGAGTTTATTATATCTCTCAGCATTTGGTTCGTTTATTGGCTTCTCTGCTGGTTTTGCTATGTTGTCCCAAACTCAGTTTCCTGAAGTTGATGTTTTAAAATTTGCTTTTGTTGGTCCACTTATTGGAGCGCTTATGCGACCAGTTGGTGGCGCTTGGTCAGATAAATTTGGCGGTATAAAAGTTACGTTTTTGAATTTCGTTCTAATGGCGTTATT
Source organism: Vibrio sp. Hal054 (assembly GCF_037162405.1). NCBI lineage: Bacteria > Pseudomonadati > Pseudomonadota > Gammaproteobacteria > Vibrionales > Vibrionaceae > Vibrio > Vibrio sp. Hal054. The sequence goes on from NZ_JARLUT010000002.1 coordinate 1,389,625, forward strand.
AACCACTCTTATCTTCTTTGTCATGTCATCAGAAAATTCATCAGGTAAATTTGTTCTTTTTCTTGTTATCTTTATGGGTTTATTTGCCTGTGCAGGTATTGGCAGCGGCTCAACATTTCAAATGATAGCCGTGTTGTTCCGACGTATTGTTACGCTGCAAGGAAGAGCGGCAGGTTTGGGCGAAGACGTTATTGCTCGTAAATCTGGCACGGACACCGCCGCAGCATTAGGATTTATATCGGCTATTGGCGCATTTGGTGGTTTTTTTATTCCTCAAGCTTTTGGTTTATCGCTTTCCATTACAGGAACAGCATCAAGCGCCTTAATAATATTTCTATTTTTCTATGTTGTTTGTTCCATTATTACATGGTTCGTTTATGGACGAAATATAGAAAATGGTTATGCAACAAAAAAATAAAATACATATCCAATTCGAATATTTATTTAATCGTTGATATTAGCTTTTAATTAATAATTAAAAATAAATAATAATTAGTTCCTAAATATAGGAGAAACACTGAATGAGCAAGTTTTTGGATCGATTTCGATACTTTAAACAAGTCGGAGATTCTTTTTCTGGTGAACACGGACAAACGCTAAATACGAACCGTGATTGGGAAGATGGATACAGAACACGTTGGCAACATGACAAAGTGGTTCGCTCGACTCACGGCGTAAACTGTACGGGTTCATGCAGTTGGAAAATATATGTTAAGAACGGTTTAGTGACTTGGGAAACTCAGCAAACGGACTACCCGAGAACACGCCCGGATTTGCCCAATCATGAGCCGCGAGGTTGTCCACGTGGTGCGAGTTACTCTTGGTATTTATACAGTGCTAACCGTTTGAAATATCCGATGGTGCGCAAACCACTTCTTAAATTATGGCGTGAAGCGAAACAACGCTATTCAGATCCTGTTGACGCTTGGCAATCTATTGTCACTAACCCAACCTCAGCCAAACAGTATAAAACGGCCCGTGGGCGAGGTGGTTTCGTCCGCAGTTCATGGCAGGAAGTGAACGAGATTATTGCTGCTTCTAACGTGCATACCGTCAAACAACACGGTCCTGATCGAGTGGTTGGATTCTCTCCAATTCCTGCGATGTCAATGGTTTCTTATGCTGCTGGTGCGCGTTATCTGTCACTTATCGGTGGTTCATGCTTAAGTTTCTATGATTGGTACTGTGACTTACCACCAGCATCACCGATGACTTGGGGTGAACAGACAGATGTACCAGAATCTGCGGATTGGTATAACTCATCGTATATTATTGCTTGGGGTTCTAACATCCCACAAACCCGTACGCCGGATGCGCACTTTTTTACTGAAGTTCGTTATAAGGGAACCAAGACAGTTGCTATCACTCCCGACTACGCAGAAGTGGCGAAACTGTGTGACCATTGGTTAAATCCAAAACAAGGTACAGACACCGCAGTTGCGTTGGCGATGGGTCATGTCATTCTGCGTGAATTCCATGTTAATCGCCAATCTGAGTACTTCCAGAATTATTTGCGTCAGTATTCGGATATGCCGATGCTGGTGAAACTTGACCGTCGTGAAGATGGCAGTTTTACCGCAGGACGTTTCCTACGTGCTTCTGATTTGGTTAATAATCTAGGTGAAGAGAACAACCCTGACTGGAAAACCATTGCTATTGATGATCTCACTGGTGAACTGGTTGCGCCAAATGGGTCTGCGGGTTATCGCTGGGGAGAGAAAGGGAAGTGGAATTTAGACCAACTTGCTGGTGAAACGCAAGGTGATGTGAGTTTGCGTTTAGGCATTGCCGATCAAGACGATGTAGTTGATGTTGCTTTCCCATATTTTGGTGGCTTAGAGCATGAGCACTTTAATAGCGTCCCTTTGGCTGATTCCATCAATCGTAAATTGCCAGCGAAAAGCATTAAATTAGTCGATGGTTCTCAAGCTTATGTCACTACGGTTTACGATCTAACGTTAGCCAACTACGGTGTTGAACGTGGTCTAAACGATCCAAGTTGTGCACAAGAATATACGGAAATTAAGGCTTATTCACCGGCTTGGGCTGAGAAAATCACCGGTGTTTCTGCCGATGATATTAGCCGTATTGCCCGTGAATTTGCAGATAATGCAGAGAAAACACGCGGCCGTTCAATGATCATCGTTGGTGCTGGTCTTAACCATTGGTATCACATGGATATGAACTACCGTGGTCTGATCAACATGCTAGTGTTCTGCGGTTGTGTAGGTCAAAGTGGTGGTGGCTGGGCACACTATGTGGGTCAAGAGAAACTTCGTCCACAAACCGGTTGGCAGCCTCTGGCATTCGGCCTTGACTGGCAGAAACCGCCGCGTCATATGAACGGTACATCATTCTTCTATAACCATTCTAGTCAATGGCGCTACGAAAAACTCAATACTCAGGAGTTGTTATCCCCGTTGGCGGATAAAACCCGTTATAGCGAGCATCTGATCGATATGAACGTTAAAGCTGAGCGTCTTGGCTGGCTGCCATCATCGCCACAACTTAACGTTAACCCGTTACACATCGCGAAACAGGCGAGTGAGGCAGGGCTTTCTGCAACCGATTACACCGTTAAAGCATTGAAAGAGGGTGAAATTCGTTTCGCATCTGAGCAACCCGAAGATCATTATCCACGTAATATGTTTATCTGGCGTTCTAACCTGCTGGGTTCATCGGGTAAAGGTCATGAGTACCTGCTGAAATACTTACTGGGCACCGAACATGGTATTCAAGGTAAAGATCTGGGTGATTACAGTGTAACTAAACCGAATGAGGTTGAATGGAAGGATACGGCGACACAAGGCAAACTGGATCTTGTTGTTACACTAGATTTCCGTATGTCCAGCACCTGCCTGTTCTCGGATATCGTATTGCCAACGGCGACCTGGTACGAAAAAGATGACATGAATACATCGGATATGCATCCGTTTATTCACCCACTATCAGCCGCAGTCGATCCAGCATGGGAAGCAAAATCTGACTGGGAGATCTATAAAGGTATTGCCAAGGCCTTCTCTCACGTATGTCAGGGACACTTAGGTAAAGAGACCGACGTGGTTACGTTACCGATCCAACATGATTCGCCAGCAGAGATTGCTCAGGCATTCGATGTTAAAGACTGGAAACTGGGTGAATGCGACCTCATCCCAGGTAAAACAGCACCACACATTATGACGGTAGAACGCGACTATCCAAATACTTACGCTCGATTTACCGCGTTAGGCCCACTGTTAAATAGTCAGGGTAACGGTGGTAAAGGCATTAACTGGAATACTGATAACGAAGTCGAATTGTTGAAAAAACTCAACTACGTTCACCATGAAGGTGCCGCTGAGGGCTTAGCTAAGATTGAATCAGCGATCGATGCGGCCGAGGTAATCTTAACTTTAGCACCAGAAACCAATGGTCATGTAGCCGTAAAAGCATGGGATGCATTGAGTGAATTTACTGGTCGTGAGCACCGTCATCTGGCTATCAATAAAGAAGAAGAGAAAATTCGTTTCCGTGATATTCAGGCTCAACCTCGTAAGATTATTTCTAGCCCAACTTGGTCGGGTCTGGAAGATGAACATGTTTCTTATAACGCGGGTTACACCAACGTACATGAGATGATCCCATGGCGTACAGTGACTGGTCGTCAACAGTTGTATCAAGACCATCAATGGATGCGCGATTTTGGTGAAAGTTTGATTGCTTACCGACCGCCAATCAATACCCGTACAGTGCACGACATTATGGGTAAAAAAGGTAATGGTAATAAAGAGAAGGCGCTGAACTGGATCACGCCACACCAAAAATGGGGTATCCACTCAACTTACAGTGAAAACCTACTGATGCTGACATTGTCACGTGGTGGCCCAATTGTATGGATGAGCGAAATTGATGCAAAAGATCTTGGCATTGAAGACAACGACTGGATTGAAGCGTTTAACACCAATGGCTCATTAACCGCTCGTGCTGTCGTGAGTCAACGTGTACCAGAAGGTATGGTGATGATGTATCACGCACAAGAACGTTTAGTCAACATCCCCGGAGCAGAGATTACCGGACAACGTGGCGGTATCCATAACTCGGTGACTCGCGTTTGTCCTAAACCGACGCACATGATTGGTGGCTATGTTCATCAGGCTTATGGTTTTAACTACTACGGCACTGTGGGATCTAACCGCGACGAGTTTGTTGTTGTTCGTCGTATGAAAGAAGTGAAATGGTTGGACAACGAAAACAACGATTATACACAAGCACCTAACATGTACAGTGGTCAGGCAGGGGAGAAATAAGCATGAGAATTCGTTCACAAGTCGGCATGGTACTTAACTTAGATAAGTGTATCGGCTGTCATACCTGTTCTGTTACCTGTAAAAACGTCTGGACCAGCCGTGAAGGCATGGAGTATGCGTGGTTTAACAACGTAGAGAGTAAACCTGGTACTGGTTATCCGACCGATTGGGAAAATCAGGAAAAATGGAAAGGAGGTTGGATCCGTAATATCAAAGGCAAACTTGAGCCTAAAATGGGCAACAAAGTCGGCGTATTAGCAAAACTGTTCAACAACCCTGATATGCCAACGATTGATGACTATTACGAACCGTTCACTTTTGATTATGAACATCTGCATAATGCGCCACAGGGCAAGCATCAACCAATCGCTCGTCCTCGTTCGTTGATCACTGGCGAACGTATGGACAAGATTGAGAAAGGTCCGAACTGGGAAGAGATCCTCGGTGGAGAATTTTCAAAGCGTTCGGCCGATCAGAACTTCAACGCTATGCAAAAAGAGATGTACGGGCAGTTTGAAAATACGTTCATGATGTATTTACCTCGCCTGTGTGAGCACTGTTTAAACCCAGCGTGTGCGGCTACGTGTCCGAGTGGCGCTATCTATAAGCGTGAAGAAGACGGCATCGTTCTGATTGACCAAGACAAATGTCGTGGCTGGCGTATGTGCTTAACGGGTTGTCCGTATAAGAAAATCTATTTCAACTGGAAGAGTGGTAAGTCAGAAAAATGTATTTTCTGTTATCCGCGTATTGAAGCGGGCCAACCAACCGTATGTTCTGAAACTTGTGTCGGTCGTATTCGCTACCTTGGTGTCATTCTGTACGATGCTGATCGCATTGAAGAGGCGGCATCCGCAACCAATACCGCCGATTTGTATCAGAATCAGCTTGATATCTTCTTAGATCCAAACGATCCAAAAGTGATTGAAGAGGCATTAAAGCAAGGTATTACAGAAAGCGTACTTCAGGCTGCGCAAAACTCTCCAGTGTATAAGATGGCGATAGATTGGAAACTCGCTCTACCTCTGCACCCTGAATATCGTACTTTACCCATGGTTTGGTATGTTCCACCGTTGTCACCAATTCAGTCTGCCTCAGACGCCGGGTTTATTGGTAGTGAAGGTGTATTGCCCGATGTGAAGAGCTTACGTATTCCGCTTCAGTACTTAGCCAATATGTTAACTGCTGGACAAACAGCTCCGGTGTTAAATGCGCTAAATCGTATGCTGGCGATGCGTCACTTTAAACGCGCCGAAACTGTTGACGGCATACTTGATACCAGTGCGCTTGAACAGGTTGGTTTGACTGCTCACCAAGCACAGGAGATGTATCGCTACCTTGCTATCGCCAACTATGAAGACCGTTTTGTTGTGCCAAGTAGTCATCGTGAATTGGCTAAAGAAGCTTTCCCAGAAGCAAAAGGTTGTGGATTCAGCTTTGGTAATGGTTGCCATGGCGGTGATGATAGCAAGTTTAATCTGTTTAATAGCCAACGAATTAATGCCATTGATATTACTGCTAAGACATTAGGAGACGAGTCATGACCATGAAATCGTTACAGTTAATAGCTCTGTTACTTGATTATCCGGAAGAGGATGTTTGGCAAAGCGCAACTGAATTGCACAATGCGATTGACTTGTGTCATGAACTCACTAACCAGCAAAAAGTGGCACTCAATGCGTTTATCAAACTTATAGCTAAAGGGCCCTTAATGGACAAACAAGCCGATTATTGTGATCTGTTTGACCGAGGTCGTTCACTCTCCTTGTTGTTGTTTGAACACGTGCACGGTGAATCTCGCGATCGAGGCCAGGCGATGATTGATCTGATTAATCAGTATGCCAGTGCAGGAATGGAGCTTATTTCTAAACAGTTACCCGATTACTTGCCAACGTATTTGGAGTACCTGTCACGTTTAGAAAGTGGTGAGGCTGTCGAGGGTTTAAAAGATATCGCGCCAATTTTGGCTTTGCTGCAAGAGCGACTCACTCAGAGGGAGAGTCACTATAAGGTGTTGCTACAAACTTTGGTTGAATTGTCTGGTGAAATGATTGCTCAGCAAGTATTAGCCGACACGGTTGCTAAAGAAGCAAAAGATTATACACCGCAAGCTCTCGATGCGGTGTGGGAAGAAGAGCAGATTAAATTCTTAGGTGAAGAGGGATGTGCTTCGGCACAGCAAGTTCAACATCAGCGACGCTTTGCTGATGCTGTTGTTCCACAGTACCTAGACATCAATGCATTAAATGGAGCTTAACCATGAATTTTCTAAGTGGTTTTTTCTTTGACATCTACCCATATATTGCCGGTGCAGTATTTCTAATCGGCAGTTGGGTTCGATACGATTATGGTCAATACACATGGCGAGCAGGTTCCAGTCAGCTACTGGATAATACCAACATGCGTCTAGCTTCTGGGTTATTTCACATCGGCATTATCGGCATCTTTTTAGGCCATTTTTTCGGTATGTTAACCCCACACTGGGTGTATGAGTCATTCCTTTCTCTGCCAACTAAGCAAGCTATTGCCATGATAGCTGGCGGCGCGTGTGGTTTGATGACCATCGCCGGTGGTGCCATGTTACTTAAACGTCGTTTAACGAATGTGCGAGTTCGTGCTACATCCTCATTTGCCGATATCATGATCTTAACACTGCTGGTGGTTCAGGCATCACTCGGTGTTTTGACCATCCCGTTTTCAGCGCAGCATATGGATGGCAGTGAAATGATGAAACTGGTTGGCTGGGCGCAAGATGTAGTGACTTTCCATGCGGGAGCATCTGGTAATCTTGAAGGGGTGAGCTTTATTTTTAGACTGCACATGGTGCTAGGTATGACGATTTTCTTACTCTTCCCATTCTGTCGTTTGGTACATATCTGGAGCGTTCCGGTTGAATATCTGACGCGTCGCTATCAAATAGTGAGAAGCAGAAGATAATTCCCTTTAACGAAGTGAGCACCTTGATAACGTGCTCACTTTGCTTATATTTTTGATTAAATTGATTATACCCAAACTACTTGGAGTTGCAGGTAGGCGACAAGTGAGTGAATCTCCATGAGCATAGATGAACTATGTGATTGGGGTGAGCGAACGCAGTCAACACCGCTGCAGCTTCAAGTAGGAAGGGGATATCGATTTTAATGGTAAGGGCAAGGTATGGTGTATCATGTCTCAAAAAAATACCTTTTAAAGAAAGGATTAGAACCATTTATCCTTACTTTACTTTGGTTGTTGTTAGCTTATCTAACTTCACTCATTATTAGCGTTGATATAAATGAACAACTAATTATTACTATAAAAAACTCTAGTGTCATTTTGTTTTTAACAACACTATTAATAACGATAGTACGTATTTATTTTCTAACGAATACAGTACTTGTGATAGATAAAAATGGAGTAGTTTATCGGGTAAGAGAGAAAGCACTTAAGTTTTCATGGGTAGATTTATCAAGAGTTAGAGTCTATAAATCCAAACGAAAGTTCATAAGCCTTGAGCTCTTCCCTCACAATAAAAAATTAACAGTGTACTTTTTTGATGGATTGGATGATTTGGTTGGAGATATTGAGAGAAATAGAAAAAATAGTAACTATATTTTGTCGGAGTTTATTGATGTTAAAACATGATAAGAGATAAATCTATAGTCTTTTATTTCTTACAAGAGCACGCCGTACATTTTTGCACATTTTCCCAAATGAATATATTTCATCAAATGTAGGTGGAACTCCCCTATTTAGTTGATGTTGCCAATAGGATAATTCGGAATCGACAAGTTCCATTAGCTTTTTAGGGCAACCGATACAATTATTATCAGTTCCACATTTAAAAGTATCTTCATTGTATAGTGGAAATTCTACTTTAACGGCATCAATTATTTGCTGCATCGCCGTTATTCTGTCTGGTTTTCTGTTCATAAACTCACCTCTCGATACGGCATTATCGATGATAGAAACCTAAATTTCAGTTATCCTAAAGAGTTAAAAGTTTTTAACAGTTCGTATTGGTTTTGTTGCGTAATTCAGACGAGAGATTAAGCTGCCTAAAGTTGAGCGCGTTTTATACAATATAACGAGTTTCAGGCATACCAAGCCCTGTAAGCTTGTTCAGCGCTTTAATCATTGCATAAGTTTCACCAACCTGAGCGTTGTAATTTCGAAGACTGAGTTTCCCACCCAACAACTGTTTCACTCGATACATTGCCGTCTCTGATAGCGAGCGCTTATGATAGCCATACCGCTTTTTCCACTTATTGTTCGAGCCGTAAAGTTTCTGACAACCTACCGCTAAATTGCGAGGATGCCCCCGCTCCCAAAAGGTCGCCCCCTCCCGTGGCGGGATGAGCGGAACCGCTCGCTTGATTCGTATTGCATCATGGCAATGTCTTGTGTCATAAGCACCATCACCTGATATTTCGGCGATTTTACGACGTGTCTGTTTAAGTAGGTTTGGAAGCACTTCGGCATCGGTAACGTTAGATAAACTCAGCTCTGCTGCGACTATTTCGTGGGTGTGGGTATCTACTGCTAAATGTAGCTTACGTCAGACTCTGCGCTTCCCATCAGTACCATGCTTTTTCACCTTCCATTCACCTTCGCCATAGACCTTGAGACCAGTGGCATCAATGGCCAAATGCTGTATCACACCTCTAGTTTTGGTTTTAAATGAAACCTCTACTTCTTTAGCTCAACGGCTTATACAGGTGTAATGCGGACAAACAAGCGGCATGTTAGCCAACTTAAATACGGAGTCTATGAAACCTTGTAGCGCTCTTAATGGTATAGAAAAAATGCGTTTTACCATCAGTGCGGTAGTAATAGCTAGGTCACTGAATTGACGAGGCCTGCCTCGTTTGTCCGGTTTGCTTTGCTTCCATTCGCGAATGGCATCTTCATCAATCCAAAAAGTGAGTGAACCGCGATTGATTAAAGCTTTGTTGTACTGTTTCCAGTTAGTTGTTTTATAACGAGGTTTCGACATAAGGCTACGATGATTAACTGATTTAGCCGATCAGATCGTAACTTCCTGATTTAGTTCCATCGAATTACGCAACAAAGCCATTACTGATTTTAATATGTCCAAGAACATTGAATAGTTGTGTCAAACAAGCGTCAAAGAATTCAAAAGAGGGTTAGCGGGAAATTAGCTAACAAATATCTGCCCCATTGCGTGTTTCAGGACAAACCTTGCGCTGTAGCTAAGAACTCAGTATTGCTATAAATTATCTAATCTCATTTTGAATGGAAAGACGAGTTGTGAGCAAAAAACGGTTATCTGAAAAAGAACTGGTCGAGGGGATGACACCCCATACTGCGCATAGTGATGAACTAGCTGAGGTAACATTGGATGAGTTGGGCCTTGAAATTTCTGAAAGTGATTACAAGGCCGCGTTGAAGCGAATTGAATCACTGTTTGATGCAGCCGAACCCGGCACTCCTGAAGGTGACGAGCTTGAAAGGCTCGCTGCATTGGTTGAAGAATATGAGGAAAAACACTTCCCCATTAAATAACTGCAACGCATTTTTGCCTCTATATGTGTTGCAGCCGTACCGTCTATTTAATAAGACTGACTAATGGCTTAATGACTTTTCCAATTGTGCAGCAGCTTGTTTGAAGGAATCCGTCTGAATCAAAAATACCCCGTACATCAATCTTGACATGGAGTCCTGAGAGCCTCCTTAGCTCAGTGACTGACCTACTTTTCTTATAACATGATATGTACTCAGCTTTGTTTGATATGTTATATCAGACAAAGCTTTTCGGGTTTACATGTAATTACTTAAGATACGCCCGCATGGAGGTGATACATGAACGACTCAAAACCCTTCAAGGGGTGACATTTCAATTGAATACGTGTGTTAAATTGCCAGATTTACACTTAATTGGAGGCGCTACAGGTAGAACAACTGATGATTTCGAATCATACATTAATTACTGTGAATAACATCTTCGGGCACCTCCAAAGACTAGGTGAAATTTGTCTTGGGAAGCGGACAACAGATCTTAAAATTTGATCGAATTACAAACACAATTACTAAGGCGTTATTGTTAAACGATGAATAACAATGAGTTATGATGTAAAAGTGATGTGATAATAGTCGAGCCTAAGATAAAAATGTCTCACTTAAGGCCAAACTGAGATTTCACTTAAGAACAGCATATTGATTAGTGTCCTTTGTTTTGTAATTTTTAAGTTAATAGTTATATAACCATCTTTTGTATAATGAGATATCCTAATTTTTAAGGCAAAAAATGTCTTTTGTTGCCATTAAAACTAATGGTGCTTTGTGTTTTAAGTGATTAAATTTAATCCAAAAATTAATTTCACAACGTGCGTTTCACAACATGCGTATTAAACTCACAACTGCCCATAACGTGTCAGTTTGATTTCTGCCGTCACGAAACTGCCCCTTTGTATTTTATCATTAAAACACCTCACACTTTGCTATGCTTCCATTTGACCTAGTTTATCTAATACATCAATATGCCATTTATTGACTACTGAGTAGGTGGTTGTTAGGACCTATCTACCTCATTGATACAAAGGTAAAAAATGGAATTTTTTGTTGGGGCTATCATCATCTATATTCTGTACAAGCTGATAACTAGGAACTCTAAGTCCAAAACTTCCAACAGCTATAACTCTCCCAAAAACAATACAGTCTCAAAGCCTTCTGTTCAAAAGAGTGATGCTTATGGCACGCAAGCGATATCAGTTTCCTCATACAATGAAAATGATGAAGAGTTTGCAACGTTTACAATTCACACGAGTTTTGGAAGAGAAGCTGAAAAATCGTCTAACAAACAAAAGGGCCGATGGGTTGGCGAAAGTGAACAGCTCACTATTATCGGAAGAAACCTCAACAAAGGTCTTTTTTACTTTGGTGGGATAATGAACTCACTTGATGGATATGGGGTAGAACCATCTCTTATCGATGAGGAACGCCCCGCATCGAAATCTTTAATGAAAATCGGGGCGGAATTACATACCGACGAAACACTAGGGTACTGGCCAAGTTATTCCTCTTTATCAAAAGAGTGCAGAGGTGCCTATCTAGACTGGTTAGCGTCTGACCGCTCTGATCCAAACACACCAATCGGATACGTATTCATTTACTTCTATGGTTTTGAAAGAAGAATCATTGAAAATCAAACTAGCTCACAGGTATCCGATCAAGAATTTACCACAATATTTGAAGAGGTATTACGTCTCCATAAAGTGTTCAATACAAACCGCTCTTTTAGAGGATATTCAGCCAATTTTCTTGAGTTGATGGCTTTGCTCAGACCGACTCTACTTGAACAACGGATTGCAAAAATACCAGATACAAACAATGCATTGTCATTCAAGCTGAAACTAGCCAAAACCATAGTTAATGGGCAACCCGTTGGAGCTGAGTTAGCTTTAGACTGGTTAAAAGATACATTTGAATATTCGCTAAAAACTCCAGCTCGTAGATGTGAAAAGGAGTTTCGGAAACTTTTCGAAATAAGATTCTCTCAAAAATTTGGCAAGGGTATATCAGTCAAGCCAAACAAAACAAAGCTTCGACTCTCATATCACGCAGCAAGCAACGGCATTAATGGTATTGATTTAAATCTGGAAGAGTTGCCTGATCCGAGTATTCTCAAAGGTCCCATAAACAAGCTTATTCCTATTGCAGAGCAGTGTGCAGAAGAGTTAAGTAGCTATAGTCGCTACTTAGGCAAGGCTGATACCTCGAAAAATGATATAGCCGCACTGATGTTACTACCAAAAGAACTAGCAAATGAATCCAACTCATCAGTCATTGAATCTTTTAAGTCATGGGCTGTTCAAGTAGTTCAGAATAATAACGGAATAACAACTGTTAAAGAGTTCTGGTCTCACACTGGAATACCGCTTCCCAAATCTATGAACAAGAAAGAAAACGAGCTCCTTATCAAACTTGCTGCTAAAGCTGATATAGGTATCGCCCCGGATATGCGTTTTCATCAAACCAAGTTCAAAGCTGATGGCAACATTGTATTGTTCTCACCAGGGCATGGTGAATTTTTTGAACCTAGCTCGGCTTTCAACCAAGTAAGTCTGTGGATGAGGCTTGGTACAATGGTGGCAACTATTGACGGTATCGTTGACCAAGATGAAAAACTGACGCTGCAAAAACTAATTGAACATGATGACCGACTGTCTCCATCCGAGAAAAGTTCACTGAATGCTTATCTGACGTGGCGACTTAATAGTCCAGCGAATACTGCGGGATTAAAAGCAAGAATAGAGCAACTCAATTCACCACAAATTGAATCCTTAAAGAAATTTATGATTTCAATTGCTCTTGCTGACGGTAAGGTCGATTCATCTGAAATAAAACAAATGGAGAAAATCTATACATGCCTAGGATTAGATAAATCACTTGTTACGAGCGACATTCACAACCTAGCATCCACAAGAACACCTAATTCCTCCTATCCAACAAATACAGACGAAAGCGGAGGTAAGTTCCAGTTGGATGAGGACATTCTGGCGATGCATGAGAGTGATACCAGCGATGCCAAGAGCATGTTAGAAAGCATATTTACGGTTGATATCGAACCAGAAATAGAGACGATGAGTTCGTTCTCTACAGGCCATGATGGACTGGATAATGAGCATAAAAATCTGTTCGATATGCTGCTTAGTAAAGAAATATGGCCTCGAAATGAAGTTCATGAACTTTGTAAGAAACTTAACTTAATGGTTGATGGCGCTATAGAAACTATCAATGACTGGGCTTACGAAAAAGTAGATGCTCCTGTCTTGGATGATGATGGTGATATATACGTCGATCTAGAAATTGTAAAAGAATTAAAAGGTTAAATGATGGTTGCAAAAAAAATACGTGCAAAAGAAAGAGATGCAATTATCCAATCGCTGAAATCTGGTGTAACTCCCAAAGTTGGGATTCAGCATATTCAAGTTGGTCGCGTTAACGAGCTAAAAGCACTTCTTCAAGATATTGAACGCATCTCCGATGGAGGCTCAGCCTTTAGGCTTATTATTGGAGAATATGGATCAGGCAAAACATTTTTCTTAAGTGTTGTTCGAGCTATTGCTTTAGAAAGAAAGTTGGTAACTGTTAATGCTGACTTGTCTCCTGATAGACGAATGCATGCATCTGCTGGGCAAGCTAGAAATCTATACTCAGAACTAATGCGCAATATGTCCACGCGCAATAAACCAGATGGAAATGCGCTAACCAGTGTGGTTGAAAAGTTTATCACTGAAACGAGAAAGGAAGCTGATACGACTGGAAAAAACATTAATACAGTTATACATGAAAAGCTATCTTCAATTTCTGATCTTGTCGGTGGATATGACTTCGCCAAAGTCATTGAGGCTTATTGGATTGGACATGAAGAAGACAATGACACACAAAAAGCTAATGCCATAAAATGGCTTCGCGCTGAATATTCAACTAAAACGGACGCCCGCAAAGATTTAGGCGTCAGAACAATAATTTCAGATACGTCTTTTTATGATGCACTCAAAATAATGAGTCTATTCGTTCGCCAAGCGGGATATCAGGGGTTGCTCGTTAACCTCGATGAAATGGTAAATCTGTATAAGTTGAATAACACAACAGCTAGGACTTCTAACTATGAACAAATATTACGAATTCTCAACGACTGTCTACAAGGCACTACCGAGTATTTAGGCTTTTTACTTGGTGGAACGCCTGAATTCCTGCTTGATCCTAGGAAAGGTCTTTATAGTTATGAAGCCCTTCAGTCCAGACTTGCGGGAAATAACTTTGCGAAGCAAGCAGGCCTTATCGATTACTCATCTCCAGCACTGCACCTCGCAAGCTTGACCCCGGAAGAGCTGTATATACTACTAAAAAATTTGCGTCACGTTTATGCCGAAGGTGATGAAAGCAAATATCTTGTTCCTGACGAATCCCTAATGGCGTTTCTAAAACATTGCAGTCAGACTATTGGAGACGCTTATTTTCGAACTCCACGTAATACGATAAAGGCTTTTTTGGATATGCTTGCGGTAATCGATCAAAATCCAACGATAAGCTGGAACAACCTAGTTTCATCGGTTGGAATTGAAGAAGATAAGCCCTCTGACGTTGAACTTGAATTAGATGAAAACGAAGATGGCCTCGCTGACTTCAAATTATGATTAATGAACATGAAAAGCTCGATGTCCGAGTTCAGCGTTGGATATTTAAACAAGGTTGGGCAAACCTACGAGAAATCCAATGCCTAGCTATTGAGCCGATTCTTTCAGCGAAAACAGACCTTGTTATCAGTGCCTCGACAGCTGCGGGAAAAACTGAAGCATTTTTTCTTCCAGCAATCAGTGCTATTGCTAATCAAGATGAAGGGGTTGGTATCCTTTATATCAGCCCGCTAAAAGCTTTAATAAATGATCAAGATAGACGTTTAGAAAGCCTCTCAGATCTAATGGATTTGCCAGTCACCCCGTGGCACGGAGACAGTGCTAAAAGCCGAAAGAATAAGTTAAAAACTACACCAGCGGGAATTGTATTAATCACTCCCGAATCGCTCGAATCGTTGCTTATCCGAGATTCAGGCTGGATGAAGTCTGCATTTTCTGATTTGAAATATATCGTCATTGATGAGTTTCACGCATTTCTTGGCACTGAGCGCGGACATCACTTACTTTCTTTGCTTCATCGATTGGAGCATCTTCTTGGGAGTTTGAAGAAGCCGATTCCTAGGGTTGCTTTGAGTGCAACTCTCGGTGAGTTAGATAAAGTCCCATTGTCACTTCGTCCTAATCAATCTTTGCCATGTAAAATAATAAGGGACTCGAATTCGACATCGGTACTTAAGGTGCAAGTCAAAGGGTATGTGAACCCAGCTCAGGTAGACAGTGAAACGCCAATTGACGCTGAATACAAAATCTGCCAAGACCTATTTAAATTTTGTCGAGGAGGTAACCATTTAGTATTTGCAAATAGCCGGAAAAGAACTGAAAGCATTGCTGCAACGCTTAGCGATTTCTGTGATCAGCAATGCGTGCCGAATGAGTTCTTTCCTCACCATGGTTCGCTTGCCAAGGAATTGAGAGAAGACCTAGAGAAACGTCTT
The DNA here is from genome assembly GCF_037162405.1 of Vibrio sp. Hal054. Taxonomy (NCBI): domain Bacteria; kingdom Pseudomonadati; phylum Pseudomonadota; class Gammaproteobacteria; order Vibrionales; family Vibrionaceae; genus Vibrio; species Vibrio sp. Hal054. The sequence continues at coordinate 1,404,988 of NZ_JARLUT010000002.1, forward strand.
CTACAAGAGCAGTATCCTACTACAGCGGTGTGTACCATGACTCTTGAGTTGGGTATCGATATTGGAAAAGTAAACTCCGTCGTTCAGGTTACGGCCCCTCACTCAATTTCGAGCCTGCGACAGAGAATGGGACGCTCAGGAAGACGTGGTGGTCCTTCTATACTGCGAGTGTTGATTGCAGAGGATGAACTCACAAAAGATTCAAACGTTGTCGATATACTCCGCCTGGAGTTAATACAATCCCTAGCAATGATTAGGCTACTCATCGGCAGTAAATGGTATGAGCCTGCAGATTCGTCCCTTTACCACTTTTCTACACTTCTACATCAAATACTCGCTGTTATAGCTCAGTGGGGGGCATTCGGGCCGATCAATTATTTAACTTGCTCTGTAAAGAAGGACCATTTCAGAAAGTTGGCGTAGATGACTTCAAAGGACTTTTAGGTCATATGGGGAATACTAATCTAATTACTCAGCTAGGTAATGGTGAATTAGTTTTAGGCATCTTAGGTGAACGTATTACAAGTCACTATTCATTTTATGCTGTATTCAAAACGCCAGAAGAGTACAGGGTTATTAATGGGACAAAAACGCTGGGAACACTTCCTATCGACTCACTTGTGTTAGTTGGGCAGAACATTGTGTTTGGTGGGAAACGATGGAAAGTAAATGATATCGATAGTGACAAAAAAACCATTTATGTTGAACGCGCTAAAGGCGGTAAACCACCAAAATTTGGCGGCAGTGGAATGACAATCCATGACGTCGTTCGCCAAGAAATGTTTCGCATACTCAAAGATGGTGACTACAGAATTTCAGTCGGTAATAAAAAAGTGGATTTTGCAGATGCTATTGCAAGAGAACAATTCAAGGAAAGTGTCACCTTTTTTCAACTATCAGATTTAGCACGAAAACCGCTGCTGAAAGTTGGCAACAGTACTTATTTGTTTACATGGTTGGGAGATAAAGTAGTCAATACTATTGTAGCTCTCCTAATCATGAATGGATACGAAGCTAGCGCATATGCCGGTGTTATTGAAGTGGAAAAAACATCCGTTGAGGGTGTTAAATCGACTTTACGTACTTTAGCTTCAAAAAAACTGCCTAGTGAGACAGAGTTAGCCCAGTCCGTACTGGAAAAGCAAATCGATAAGTTTGACGAGTTTTTGCCTGAGGATATTCTCTCTATTGGATATGGTACAAAGGCGTTTGATATAAATGGGGCTAAAGAGTGGCTTAATATTGTTTAATATCTGTACCAGACATAGGCTTCCCATACCTGATTTAATCCGTATATTGCTAATTTAAGTAGAAACTCTAACGAACTGTCCAGAACCTTCACAGTTGGCACTTCGTAACTCAAAAA
>NZ_JARLUT010000003.1:0-202108 GCF_037162405.1 Vibrio sp. Hal054
GTTGGCTTGCTCGGCTTCCAAAAACTTCGTTTTAGCTGCGTTAGCCACTTCTATATCTTCAAAGATACTTTGACCAGCTGGGTTCATGTAACGTGTATCTGATACCGTATTCGTAGCTCTATCGTAGGAAGCAAAGCGCTCTGCGCTTGAAACTTGAACACCTTCAATATCAGCGGGAGTATCAAACACTATACCTGCATTATTAGCAAAGTGTTCAGTACCCGTAATGCTATTGATACCATCTCTGCGTTGATAAGGTGAGTTGGCTATATCTAAACCGACCTCAATGGTAATAATACCGCTATCAGGGTCGGCGTTTACGAATGTGTTCACTGCACCTGATGAAGAAAACGTAATTTTACTTTCAGTCGCTGAAGCAAGTAGGGCCGACTTAACAGTGTCCACTTGCCCATCGATCACGATACCTTTCGACTCATCATCTGCGGATAGCAATTGCATTGTGGTGGTAACAACGGTGCCATCATTATTCACCGTAAATTTATACGTTGTGTTATCACCGATGAGGATGAAATCCTCATATTCGCACGCTAAGTACACTGTTCCGCTAGGCGCTGTACCAACACCATTTGCGCAATCGCTAGACTTAAGCCAATCAAGATTATAGTGTACAGCCCCGTCTTTAAACGGTTTACCATTTTGGTCAAACTGCTCAGCAGGAGACAACAAGCCATTAGCAGCATCACCAGCACTGGATTGATAACGCACCAGTGCATTAGCAATCTCAGCCACTTGTTTACTTTGTATGTCTACTTCTTGCCGTCTCATGTCAGCCATTTGGCGTTGAGTCCATTGATTGAAGAGTAGACCCATGATGGCCACTGCAAACATAGCTTGCAGTAGTCCAAAACCCGTTTGTTTCTTGAGGCTGTTTTTCATACCGTACTCTTAATTGTTACTTAGTTATTGGTCAATGTGATGTACGTTTTAGAAGATATGGAGGCACAAAGTGAGTCACGTTCATCTTCGGAAGCTACACGCGAACCTCTGACTGATACCATCATTACTTTATCAATAAATGAATCCACCAAATCCGAACAGTTGCTACTATCTATCCCCTTTATCGTTACCGTTGCAAAACCTTTTGAGCTAGTAATGGTGTTACCTGCTAAATCAGTCGCTTGGTCTGCATACCCAAAATCAAGTCCGTTATCGGCATAAGGTGTATTAAACTGCCCAGCAGTAGAAGACTTAAAGTTGTCTGAAATCATGTCATTGCTGTACCACACTTTCGTATTTGACATACCAGAGTAGTTCTTCCACGTCTGCTTACTGGTTTTTGCAACGGCGTAAAAGTTAACAATAGCGTCAACTAATCCATCTTTGTTGGCCTTATTTTCACCTCGGACGTAGTTACCATACGTAATCGCGCCAACGATCGCTACAAGCGCTACTACAATCATATATTCGATAAGTGTAAACCCTTTCTTAAGCTTTCCATTTCTTACGAGTTGATTTTTCATTTATATTACCTTGTGATTTTTAGATTTATTTAAATAGCACATTTGCCAATACTTCTAATCGTTACATATTATAACTATTCACTATATGCCAATTATATCTTGCACAGCGTTCATTGACATCACCAAGCCTGCTAAATAAGCGGCTATAGAAGCTAAAAATATGATGTTCAGTATCCACGCAATACGTCTTACTTTTATTTCAATATCTGCGATTATCTTGTCTGCAATTTTTCCCATATTCTTAGTTGGGTCCACCAAATCAAAATAGACGCTCAATCGGTAACGTGTATTGTCATCAAATAATTCGTGGTTAAGCGCATCAACTTCTGAACCCGTGTCACTAAATACCGCTGCCATTTCTCCGATATTTGATTTCATAAACGGAGTAGCATTTTCTCTTAGTATTTTGAGTGCTCTTTGCGTTGTAATTCCTGACAAATATAGTGTTGCCAAAAACTGCAAGAACAATCCTGAGTTAACCAAGCGAGTAATCTTAAATGGCATCCCAAAGATAGGTATTCTCTCTAAAGTAATTCTTGATTTCCCTCGCAATACGTTTATTAGCGACCTATACATAACGATCGCAATTAGAATTAAACTGATCACTAATGGCCAATACGCCATTACGAATACGTCAATAGTGTTTATGTACTTAAGTGAACCTTCAAGCTCCACCTCTTTTCGTTCAGCAATTTTCACATATCCAGCGATTAGTTTTGGGTGAACAAGATGGATTAAAACTGTCAGCATACTCAGCTCTACAAGAGGCAGAAATAATGCGGCAGAAATGATAGCTACTAGTTTGTTGCTTCTCTCAGACTGATGTAATATTGCTTTAATACCCGTACCGCTATTTGCGACGGATGACAATATCATTTTCTCTCCTTTGTTCAAGAAAATAACAATTGCATCTTTGATGTCTGATTTCTCACTCTCAGCAAATCGAATTCTAGCTGTGCGATAAATAAACTTCTCAATATATCTGCTATACCAGTTTGGGAATGCTTTATGTATTTTTTCATCAAGAGTTGTCGTGATTTTTAAATAGTTAACACCGTCGGTGGAATTATGAGTGCTTTCTGAATTTGTAAATTCATAAATAAATGATAAGTATTCTAATATTACCTTCTTGAAAAGCGTTTTTGCGATAAAAAGTTTCACTTGAAATACAATGTGTTTTCCAAGGTCCTGCTTTGATTTGGCGCTCAGTCTGTAATAATTAAGTCTGAGTTTTTTACCATGCGCAGCAATAGCCGTTCTTAATGACTCAATTCTCGTATTCATCTGTATATTAACCTTGGGTGGATTAACTTATGTTGTTCCCTAAAAAGAAAGCTGTGGTTTAGTGAATCGCATTGACCAATTACGAGTGTTGGGTCTACAACACCGTTGAAAATATAATGTAGAGCAACATCGTACTTACTGTAGTTTCCATGCTTTAGCCATTCAATGCGGGCATTTACTTTGTCATTGGTAGCTAGATACTTACAAATTTCGCTATCTGTGTTGACAATTTCCGCTATCATCTGACGTCCCTTAATACCATCGTTACATTGAGAGCAGCCATTGTTGTTTCTAAAACGAACCAGCTTAAGCTTATGACCCAGCCCCATTGCATAAATTTGCTCTACAGTTTGCATTTGCATGTCTGTAAACTCTTGGAGTTCATCAACGGTTAGGCTACAGTGTGGGCATAACTTGGAATACAGCTTCTGTGCCACAATGGTTTTGAGAACACCCGTTCTAAGAGCTGCGGTATCCACCTCCATCCCCTCCAATCGTTCAAATACATCAAACGGATCATCAACGTGTATAGTTCCCATTACATTATGTGAAAGGGCGTAGGCGAGGGCAGCTTTACTGGTTAATTTATCTCTTAATTCCCCTACTGCCACATCATTAGGGTCTGCACGATATAGATAGCTACTTACATCTTGAAACGCCATTTCCATCGCATTTGCAGAGGTAATACCCGCGTCAATGAGAGAGATTTGCACAACGCCACGTATCTTTTGTTCCACTGGGTTTTCGATGGATACTATCTTCCTCGTGCCGCCAGCTTGTTCATCGATCTCCATCAATATGTTTTGTTGTGTCACCGATTTTCCCGAGTTAGTTTCACCAATGATCAGTGTTAACCCTTTACCTGTCATAGCACGGCGAAGTTGAGCCTCTTGATTTAGGATGAAGCCCAGTTTTTTAAACGGTATCTTCTGCGCTTCAGAGTTCTGGTCTGCCAGTACACGCAGAACCATCGTAAAGTTCATGTCTTTCTTATCTGTTGAATGACTGACAATACGTGCACCAAGTCGCTTTGTACCAATATCTCGATAAAGAGTACCGTCCAACTTCTCTCGCTCATTGAAAGATAACCCTGCTACGTTGCCGTCTTCGGGTGCGAGAGCTCCGTACATCACACTAATTTGGCGATATAATTTTTCTTGGTAACGCTCACCACCGTACATTCGCAGTTCGCCGTCAATCCGAAACTTAATGTGACTTTCTTTCTCGTCACACAAGATGTGGATATCCGACGCACCCATATTGTGAGCATCTAGCAGCATCTTATCGTTTATGGCACGTTGCGCGTTCTTCTCCGTTTCCTCTAGCCCAGATTTATGCTGCGATATGCTGTGCAAGTTAAGAATCGCATCTTCAGGTACGCGTAACACTTCTACTGGTGATTTAGGGTGAGAGTTTCTAAATTGTTGACGCGTCACTTGGACGAGTTCCATGTACTCTTCTTGGTCAATATCCAAAGACTCACTAATCATCAGAAATACTACTGGTGATTTTTGAGGAATTCTTGCTACCTTCACATGTTCAGCCGACGCATCGGTAGCGTCATTCTCTGTTACGTCCAAGTCGGTAACATAGTGCTCGCTTGATACAATGCACGCGATGGAATTGAGCCATTCTGTTGACTGATTCAACTGCAAAGCATCATAAACTTCAGAGTATGCTCCGAAATCACTAAGCGACTTGTGTTGCGCAAGATATTTAGAACCCACTTTCTTAACCCTATTTCTCTAGTGTTTTATAGGAAACACTGACAGGTGTTTGCTGGCTATCCGTATACACTTCTAGCTGGGCGTCAAGCACACCAAGCGCGTACTTTTCTTGGTACTTCTGCATAAGGAGGTTATTGTTTTCGACTTTGGCAGCTATCTGCTCAGCACTCGTAGCCTGTACCCATTCCGTTTTGTTTGTCTTAAGGTGTTTTACAAGTAAGCGGTCATCTTGATATTTCACTAAAATGTAATTTCCGAACTGCTCTTTGTTCTTAATTGCTTTGTTTATATCAACAGTCACGGGATCGCCATTTACATACAGCTGCGCTTTTATCTCGACTCCATTGCCAATCTGATAGCTGTCAACCATGTAAATTTTGTCAAAATTCCATCCAATTGGGTCTTGATAACCCACTGGCGATGATTTTTGCTGCACGCTGCTCGTATCGGTTGTAGCAGCACTAGATTCTCGGGCTGGGTTCTCAGCAGCAGATGCGAGCGCGATTTTTCGAGCAAGTGCTGCCTGTGCATCCCACAAGTTTTCTAGATCCTTTATCGCTTTAGTTTTTTCCGCGGTGTCCCAAGCTGCGTCGTTGATTTCTTTTATACGCGCTTCATATTCAGCAATAGTTAACGCATGACTAATAGCGCTCACACTCATCAGACAACACGCAATCGCTGTAAGTAAAAATTTCTTCTTATTGGAAGTCATAAATGACAATCTCCGTGTTTAGTATTTGGTCCTGAGCCTGATAGCTCACAAGTTCTATTACCGAAGTAGGGTATTGGTTAGTAATTGTTCTCAGGGTTTCCAGAGAGTTGAGATATTTACTAATGATTGTGACCTTAATAGGAATGGGGTGTAATACGTACTTTTTGAGTTGCGGATACTTACTCAAAAGCACCTGCTCCTGTTTGGCCTTTTACGTCATCAGCACCTTCTTGTGCTTTTGGATCGATAGCAGCGAGCGTCCAACTAAGAATGCTATTATCAGCTTTCAGTCCTTGTAGAATGCTAATGAGTTTATCTTTGCCACTTTTGCTAATACCAGTGACGTCATCAATCTTGAAAGGAGCTTCATATTCACTGATGGTAAACTGTTCAGTTAGCACGATTTTATTGCCATCGGAAGTGGCAATGCCACTAGGCTTGTGGCTCATAAAGTCATTGACGAGAGCTGTCTTACTTTCTCTTACATATTCGTAATGCATCTTTTTGGTTAAAGAATTACTTTGGCCAAGAGCATTGATATAGAGCGCTTGTGTTAGCTTATAACCTTCAATATTTACTTCAGCCATACCTATGGTGCTAATTACTCCATACATTGGCTCGGTACCGCTCGCACGCACATGTGTTTCATAAAGCTGCTTGTCGCTTTCATACGTTTGCATGAGCTTTTCTTGATGGGACTTGTATTCAGCCTCACTATCTTGAAAGGGTAACTTATCGATTATTGCTGTCTTAGCAACCTCTTCAATGGGACCCGCTTTGCTACGCGCTTTATCCCACACGCTACTCGTTTTAGGTTTAGTCGTGTCGCTTGTGCTACTGAACCACTGATTTCCAGCGAAAGCACACAAGACCAAAAAGCCACCAACAGTGACAACATTAGTAAAAGTGAATTTAGATCTTTTGTAGGTTTTTATACTGCTGATGTACGGAAGCTGTTTTTTACTTAGGCTATTGAGCTTGGTAAGCCAGTCTTCCTCTAAATGATTGATTTCATATTTAGTACATGGTGCAGGTTTCTCTTGACCAACAACAGCATTAGCAGCCTCAGCAGCATCTTGTTGTTTAATGCGAGCATTGAATGGTTCGCATACCTGACTAAGACGAGGTGTTTGTTCACCGCGACCAATAGTAACTATTTTGACCAGTGAGCTGTCTGCTAACTCAAGTAGCCCTAAATCGTCTATGCAATCAACTACGCTCTGTCTGTTTGTGTAAGGAATAGCTATATCGACCACTACGCGAGCACCTTGAAAGGCGCACGCGTAAAATAGTTCATCGCTCAACTCACACAGAAAGAGGTTAACAATTTCCACATCACTCGGTTTAGCTGTTGATGTGTCTTGACCAGCAAAGCCTTTTTTTAAAGCTATGGCTAACGAAACGCATTGTTGCAAACTAATGGCGCTATCTTGCGGTAATGCCTTCAACACACCAACACTTAACGTCAGACCTGCTTTACCTTGTTGCTCTTCTATGACCCCCATAGGGGTGTATTTACTAAATACAGACTCAAAGGTGTTTACGTACTGGGTGTTGTTCTCAATTTTGGCTCTATTTCGCCAGAACATGTCGGTAACGACATATTCAAACAGGTTTCCAGATACGCTATGAATGTTTGACATAGCTTAAAGCTCCATAATGGTCGGTTGAACCACTATTACTAAGCTAGCTTTGTAACGTCTCTTTTGGTTGTAGCCACCAGCCCACCAAGGGAAGTCCTCGGCCAAAGATTGAAGGTCGGCTTCAGTTAAGAAATGTTCATACGCAGTCACAATCGAGCTTTGGCCATCTTTTAACACCACAGATGCGCTCTCACCTTGTTTGCGACTTGCTTCAAGTTGGACCTCATTATCCTCTGAACCAAACGACTGAATATCATTGATTGTTTTCGTGTTAACAGTGATATCTATATCGATTTTTCCTAGCGACGTAAGGCGAGGGGTAGTGTGTATAGTAAAACCTTGATCTATTAATGATGTCTCAATGGATTCTGTCGTGACACTATCTGACGTTACAGATGCAGAACGCCCACTTACAATGCCTTGTTCTTGTGCAGTCGTAACGATTGCGGGTACGCCGTTTTTGGTTTTAGCCATTTTGCTAATCTGACTGTAGATAGACGAATGGCGGTTAATAAACTCTGCTAGTGAATCAATATTCCAGTTACCTGTAGAAGCGCTAGCAGTAATTGAACCGTATGACGGGTTTGCTGCCAATGAAGGTGATGAGAATACGATTGAACCGAAACCATCAGTCTCGAACAATGATGACCAATCAATATTCTTGTTATCATTGACCTCAGTGATAACCTCAAAGACGTTCACTTTCATGGCGATCATTGCGGTAGAACGGATATTGTATTTCTTAAGGAACTGTCGGACGTCTTTCAATACAGCTGGTGTATCTTTTACGGTTACACTTCTGTCGAAAGTATTGATATACACTTCACCATCTTTCGAGAGCATTAAACCAATTTGTTCGCTCACGCCTTCAAGCGCTGTTTTTCCGGTTGCGGTACTGTTATATGACGAGCCCGTTGTCGAGCTTGAATCTTCGGTATTTGTGTTGGTTGATGCAGAATATGAGTCGCTGTACGCTTTGTTTGAAGCATCAACAATAAACGTTTCAGACTTTAGTCTGTACAGGGTTGCGCGACCGTTCTCATACTTCCACCAAGTATTCGTGGCGGCAGCAATGTAGTCCAGAATTTTTCGAAGACTTGACTCTTTAGAGTCAAGTTGCAAAGTGAATCCTGTAGATGAAGTGTATCCTTGCAAAGAAGATGTATCCAACGTTGAAATAGGGGTGATACCAGTAGAACTAATGATCCCCGAAGTATTGGTGGTAGAATCATTGCTGGCCGCTATATTGTTACCTGACCCGCTTGTTGAAGCACCAGATGCCAATTCACCCTTGATATAATCACGAGCGCTTTCATCAACGTTAATCACCACTCCCCAGTTTTGGTACATTTTGTTTACTTGTGCGACGATCGCATCAATGTCCATTTTATCAACGCGACTGTAGTCCATATTCATATCAAATACTGGCGGCAAATTCTGCTGCTCAGTCATTTCAAAAGCACCACCCAATACGTAGAAGTCATCGGTGTAGTAGTAGGGTGCAACTTCCAAATCCTTTGTGTTGTATTCAAAGGCTTGTTTAGTCGTATTCTTCAGAAACGCTGCTTTGGCATTGTTCTCAACGTGGCTTGCAACATGTTCACCTTCGGTTGAGCTACAGGCAGATAGCAAAATCGTGGTGAACAGACATGCGGTGACTTTATTAAACTTGAACATATGATGACCCTTATTCCCCACTGAGATTTACGGTGCTTTTAACCTTGGATGCTCGGCGAGTAATCACCACAGCATTGTTTTGTGTGTTCCATGTTGCAATGAGAGGAAAATCCTTTTGAGCAGTGCTTTTCATAAGCTTATTTACAATGCCATCACGTCCAGAGAAGCTAGCCGTGATAGTTGCGTTAGCTACAATAGGGTAATCCACTTCATTGGTGTCCCAAATGACCTGCCAATTGGCTTCCTCGCCAAACTTGAGAATGGTTTGCTTTAGAGATAGGTTTTTTGTGATATTCCAAGCGCGAATAGGCTCTTTAGTGAGTTGCGCTGTATGCTCTGAATTCATTGTTTTAACTGATACCACTTTCTTTGTCGTATCGACTTTGAATTCAAGGTATGGATGTTCAACCGCAATGCGCTTAATAATCTCTTTCCAATCACGACCAGTAACAAGTGAAATTTGTTGTTTCAAAATAACGCTTGATGCTTCGGGTTCATACTTCCAATCCGAAGGAATAACGCTGCTAATAAAAGCATTCAGATTCACTTTTGGCGCAGCTTTATCGCTTGTAACTGTTTGTTGTTCCGAAATCGCAATGGCATCGTTCTTACTTACCTTAGCAATGGCATGATTTGCATCTTCAGCTCGGACAATAACCATGTTTGACGGGGCGTTAAGCTCAAATTGCTTAGATACCAGCGCTTCTTGTGATTTCGCCACTTGCTCTTGAAGTGCACTTGTGTGCTTCTGGATGCCTTTTTGTTGTTCTAAAAACTCACCCATGCGACGGTTTTGTTCTTCGTAGATGGCTTGTTGAGTTTGAGCGGCGCTAGCAATAAGGGCATTGTTCTTTTCGTCAAATTCCTTTTGAAGCATGAGGCGGCGTTGAGCAATGTCATTTTGAACTTGGCTTTGCTTTGCAGTGAGTTCAAGCTGATCTTTCATTACTTCGTGTTGCTTGTTTTCTGCAAGAACGCGCATTTGAGCGGCTTGTTCCAACTTTTGATTACTGCGCTCACGCTCTTCACGTTGAAGCTCGATAAGGCTAGTCATCATAAACTCAGACGAGCGAGTGCTGCGGGTAAGAGCTTCGGTTTGCTTATTTAACGCGTTGATTTGAGCCTTCTTTAACTGCATGTCAGTAGTAGGCTCAATAGACTCATACGACACGTATACACCTGCGTGAGCCATGAATGATGCGCAGACTAGAGCTGCTATAGGTAGGAGCGTTGTTTTCATACAATTAATTTTCATCAGTTATACCCGTATATTGTTATGATATTATTATATATCACACAGACTTTCTAGACTTCACGCATGATTTAACGGTTGTTTTTCATACGCGCATGACTTTTCGTGTTCTTTCTAAACCAGACGAGTTTGACAATATCCAAAACCGAGTAGTTGAAGAATCCAATTGCAATGCAAAACACTGCCCATCCAATGTTGATATAAATCATTGTTAACGAGGGAAAGAACCCCAGCAAAGGCAACAGCGCAATCCCTGAGCCATCCATTACCCACAATTTGAATCTATTGTTCTCTTGGTGTGTATTTGCCATATGTATGCACCACCTTATTAAAAGTTTCTTCTGTGATCCGTCCCGCTTTCAATAGCTCAAGTGCGCTGTGGTAGTAGCTGGTGCCTTGTTGCCAAATCCAACGATTGATTTCATTTCTTAGAGTGCCGAGTGATATTGCAGCGGCTTGTCTTAATGAATCCTTTATTTCAAAATCCAGTAGCAGTACTTCTCGGCAGGCTACCAGCCCATTATTGGTGTCTTCGTATAGCCTTTGAGAAATGAGAATTCCAGATTCTTCAATAAGGTTGTCGATGAGCGCATCGCGTTCACTTGCGGGGAACTTGTTATAGATACGGGCAATTGCAGCTGAAATTCGATTAGCGTGCATGGTACTTGAGACTTTATGACCAGTGTTTGCCATTTCAATAGATGCTTTGAATGACTCCACTTCTGTCATTTCGCCAATGGAAAGCCAATCACCCGCCTTACGCATGGAAGTGCTGATAGCCTCTTCATATGACTCCATATCACCATTCTTTCCATCTTCAGACACGTTATGAGGAACGATTTGGTTAGAGTGATGTATCTTGACTTTGTGCCATAGGTTTTCCACAGGACGAGCGAATTCAAGGATTCGTATGTGGCTAGGCTGCTCAAGCGTGTGACGCTGTAGAGCGGCAATTGTCGATGTTTTGCCTGAGCCTGTCGCACCAATGACAAGGATAAGTCCTTGTTCCATCTTCTCTAGGTGCTCGACTATCTTTGGTGAAATCCCCAATTCTTCAACGGATTTTGGTTTGTCTGGAAGAGGTCGAATTGCACAGTCGATCCCTACTTCATTTCCGTAGCTGAACTTGGTCACGCAAATACGGAAGTTGTATTTGTCATTCTTGTTATTAGGGGAGACTAATACATAGTTAGGGTTTGTTGAGCGGCCTGTGTAGATGCGGTTCAGAGTCGGCACTGCCTCACTCAAAAGAGCTTCTACCTGATTGTTATTCAGAGTTTCGTTAGTTATGAGCACTTTATTGTTGTTCAACCTACCGCGCACATGGTCATAGCTTGTGATGTAAATATCTCGCAGCTTGTTCTCGTGTGCATAGAGTAGAATGTCTTCAAAGGCTCTCTTATTACATTGGCCAATTTGAAGCAGCTTAGGCGGTATGTGTGCTAGGGTGGCATCGTTAAGCGTGCTATTCATAGCGTTTTAGCCTTTCCTGCTTAATTTCGTTCATAAGTTGTTCGTGTTTCGGTGTGAAGATGGTTACATCGGACGATTGGATTAATTCGAGATTTGCGTTCCCTAAAATGATGTCATCGCGCACTTGTTGACGTTTGTCGCCGTCAGTATCACGCGAACTATAGGCATCCCATTCCTCGGGTTTTTCAGAAAAACTAGACTGTGAGGTAATTGCCACCAGACGGGGGTTGAAGGTTAACGATTCACCCTTTTCAAGCTTTAGATGTTGTAAGTAGTAGTCTACTGTATCGACTTTTACATCAGTGATAATGCCAGCTTCGACCAATCGCCAATATCGGGTCATGCCAATTAAATCGGCGTATAGCAATCTTATACGGGAAAGAAAATCATCCAGCGCTGCGTTCTGTCCTCTTTGCCAACCAATCTCCACGCCTTCTTTCCAAATATCCCGTTCAATATCACTTTCTGGCAAAATGGATTTAGCAGGCAGTCTTAGGTCTTTATTGGGTTCTGAGAAAATGTAGTCTTGCCAGTAAGGAGGACTAATCGCTAGGCGAGGGTAGGCTTTGATAATGTACTTTTTGTCCTCTGTGAGAATAGTCTTCTCATCAATTTCCTTTACGCTGCTATCCGCTTCGTCTACTACACCGCCTAACAAGAACATCCCTTTCGCTGCGCCAGTTGCTAAGACAGAACTCAACGATCTGAAGTCTAAAAACCTATCCCAATACTGTTTCTGAGCAAGCATACGCTTTTTCATATAATTGTATTCGGTCATATAGCCGTGGTTGTATCCGTACTCTTTAGCAGCTATTAGCATCCTTGCACGAAACTCTTTGCGCTCAGATTGCTGCTTGATGTATTCAGCGTTGCTTTCATTGAGTTCAAGTAACGCCTCCTTGGTCAGCAGTTGACCCTCGCCTTTAGCACAAAAGGCGACATTGGGAACAACACCGATGGAACCAATAATCATCGACAAGACGATTTGGTTTAGCCTTTTCATCATTGAGCAGCCTCTAATGGTTCGCTTCGTGCTGGATTTAATGCGCCGCCGCTATCACTTTGCATTGGGCTCATGTAGGTTTGGGGTTGGGGCACTGATACGCTAATTTTTGCTGGTGTCTCAATCGACGAGGCCGCGTTTTCAAGCACCACATGCGGTTGCGAAATAGTCTTATAGGAGATCAGAATGGTTTCAAAGTTAGGGTCAAGACGGATGTCCACAAATGAACCCACTTGGACATCTAACATCTCAAGCATTGTAGACATGGGCATATTTTTGAAATGGATTTCTACAGGCACACCCTGCGCAGGCTTTCTGCCGATTTCATAAACAGAGTCCATATCCCAATTTAGATTGATCGCTAAACTCTGAAGTGCGGTCTTTATGTCGCAATCACAGTCAAAGTCTCTTTTCACTTCAAGGCCCGAAAACGTCTTGTACTTTGTGCTGCTTACTTTCTTTTGCTCTTGGAAGGTACTGTCTAGCTTCAATTGCCTTTGATTAGCAAGCTTGCGAGTCTCATCAATGAGTTGGCGGGAGAGAGAAACGATTTCTTGATCAATCATTGTTGGTCTTGAATGTTCTGCATCAGGGGCTGTCTGGTTGATAGCGACCTCGTTTTTATTTGCGCATCCGACCAGCGATAGAGCTGACACGAGGCTTAGACATGCGACTTTGCCGATTTTTAGCATTCCTTTAACACCATATATGAATGTATATTTGCGGATTATATATCACTCAAGGATGTTTTGTTAATGCTAAAAGCGTAAAAAAATGATGATTATTTGATTAGTATCTATACATTTTTAAACTATTGGATTATGATTCCGCTTGTATATATTCTAATAATCTATGTTGTATAGTGTCACGAGTGGTTATGTCTAGTAGTGAAATCCATATTGAATTGCACCGCGTAATTTCTAGTCAAATACTTGAAAATGATGCGGTTTACCGTTTGCTGCTAAGCAATTTCCCTAAGCAGTGTGCACGACTGAACGAAGGCGATTGCAGTCTTTCTGAATTACTTGAACTTCAGAAATTTGTAGACATGCAACGACATGTAAAGCGTAATAACGTGCTGATTGCTATGCGTTTGGCTGGTGGTATGTCGAGCTTTTGTAGACGTGTCAATTTTGACATTCGTGACACCGAATCCTTACTAAAAAAAGGGGAGTTCGGCAGTATTATTGATGCTCAGTGCACTCTGCTACAGCTTGATGCATCTTGGTTTGAGCATGGAAGAGTTTATTTTGATGACAATCGCATAGCTCAAATACGCGCCCAGAACCTCGCTACCATTCAACCGTCAATATCCAATTTTACGCATCTTATCGCCGAGTTGAAGGCCGACCTTTCACCTATTGAATCTCATCTTATTAACGTGTTTGAAGGCAAGGTATCGCCACATGCTTCACGCATCTGTCGTCTACTTGAAGAAAAATTATCTCTAGATAATGGTGTGTTGGATTTGCGTAGTGCAAAATTTATCGCACAGTTAAGCTCTTAAATAAATAACAATTAATATATATATTACTACCAGAATATCTATTTATTATATTTAAGAGCTTATTATTTTATTTGCGCCAATTAAATGGCATGTCAATTAAACGTATTTTAGATTCTCTAGTACTTCTGCTATTACGTCATTTTGCGTAAGTGGCTTCTCATCGTACTGAGTCATATTAATTCGATTTGATATATGGTCGGCAACACTTGCTTTAGGGAACATCTTCGCAAGTCGCATAAATGCCGATTTTTCTCCAAATCGTGTCCTAGCCAGTTTCTTCACAATCTCATCACTCTCACCCGACGCAAAGTTCCATAGATAACTCGGTGTCACTTGATTTCGTAATAGCTGCGCGACCATACCTTGATGCGTTTTAAACTTGCCAAGGTAGAGGAATATACGCCCAAACCCTTCAGAGATATTCAGAAAACGACGACACTCATTCAGAAAGCTATCCGATAGAGTGAACTTGTCCTTCAGCAACTTGCGATCTTGGTCAGTAGTAGCCAGCACAATGACATTTGTGGCCAGCTCTAGGAAGTTTTCTGGTGCGTGTGACAACTGCTGCATTGCAAGCGTCATGGCTACGCTATATTTACGAGCAATCAGTAGAATGTTATCCACGTAGTTGTCCATCTCTTCCGATTTAAACTGTTTGTATTCGTCTGTGAAGTCATGTTTACGAATGTTCTTCTCAGAGGCGAGGATTGCCCTGTAATGGTCTTTGTACATCTCAGGCACGTAGTTGAGGAAGGTTTCAGGATCGCGCCAAAAGTTACGTGTACCTAAATGCTTGGCCAGTAGGCCAAACAACTGCTTCTGGAACACAGATTCACTTGATGAACCACCTGCAATAGCCTTAAGGTCTACACCCACAATCTTGGCTTGTGATACGTCTATCTGAGACTTTTCACCGAGTATATGTTTATAACGAGCAATGATCCCTGTTAACGCAGATTGTATATAGTCATAGAGCATGACATTACCTGCCGCAGTATCAATGGTGATGGATTCCAATCGCTCGCGTTGGTCATTGTCTTGGCAAATAAATTTATAAAAGTCAGTCAGGTCAGGTGAGCCTTGGCGATGAGCGAAACGAGCGTGTTCAAACCACTCATCTTTGCCTGCTAAGAACAGCTGGTCCCTCACGTTGTACCATGAAAAATGATCGTCGCTCGCAATTGAAATCGTACCATCCTCAATTGCCTTGTTAATTTCTCGATGAAGGCGGTGCTCATCCTTCACATAGCTACCCAATCGAGCTTCATATCGAAGGGGTGTCTTATGGAACGCAGCAAAGAATGCAGCCACTAATAGGTTCAGCGTATTTGCTAACTGACGTGATAGTGATTCTTTCGACTCACCGTTAAGCAGCAGCTTTAGGAAACCAACCGCAAATTCTTTCTCGCGATACTCAAGCACATTCAAACCAAACTGAGGTTCGAATATGTTGAATCCATTGCCTTCTTCGTTCTTCAGTGCAATACATTCGATTTTGTATTGTTGATGCTTAGGCAACCATGCTCTTAGCGAGTTAAGGTAGTTATGTACACCAGAACCAAAATCCAAATAGGACATAAGAGGTAGGTCTTCATTACCTTCAGCAAATACATAGGCGTTATTAATTATAGATGCCATCACGGTCTTACCTGCATCCATAGCACCAGAAATGATATTCGCTGCGTAGCTTTGCTCAGGAGAGGCAGGGTTAAATGGGACTAACTTACCATCTAGTGAAGACCAACAAATAGCACCTGATTTCATCGGCGATGAAGGTCGGGTAAACGGCATGGTTGCAATATGCTGCCTAGCTTCTTGTATACATGGCCGAGCACTTGGTTTTTTTGAAAAAGCGGGTAACGTAGAGTAATAGCCTCTAAACGGGTCGGCTGGTGTTCTTGGGGTTAGCGCCCCCCAAGACAATAGGGCTTGCTTTAATGCTTGTTTATTCTTCTTCAACGTCTCTAGGTTGTCCGACCATGTTGCGATGCTAAGTGTTCCAGAAAGCAACGTTTTGCCCTCTTTCGTGGCCAAGTGCATTAAATGATTAATCGCACCATCAATATTGCGACCATATTCCGAGATCATAAAAAACAGCAGGAAGGTTTTTCGTGCCGATAGACGTGACACTAAGTTATCTGTGCCCGTTTCTAGCTCAAAGTAGGCTCTGATAGGAATTTTATAGTCTAGACTTTTGAAAAATTGTGACCATGTGCAGTCGTTGGTGATGTGGAAGTATTCACGATCTATCGTAGCCACAAAATTGTCACCGCAACTGATGTATGGGGTAAATCGCGATACCAGCTCTTTGTCGTCACTAATAAGTTGGTAAGCAAGGGGAGGGTGACTAACAAATTCTGGTTCATTGTCATTCAGTGTTAAGTCTACTGGATCTAACAATCCCTTCGTTTTCCAACGTGAATGATCAAGACTAATTAAGCTTTCTTCTTCTTTGGTGTACTTAAGATACGTGTCAGCATCAACGGGAATAATGCCTACAAATTTCTTTAACGCGGAAGTCAGAGAAGTGGTGAACGCTGTATGCTCGTTGATAAGATTAACAGATTCTTTGGTGACATTCTGAGTGTGTAGCGGTACTTCATCAATAATTACGGTAGTGTCTTTCTTTGTCTCCGTCGAAACAAAGCTTTGCGGCATCGTCTTAAGGATAAGTAGAGCACGCTCAAATGCACAATTCTCTTTTAGATCTTGCTTCTGGTGTTCAAAGAAATGCTCTGCGTCAATACCCAAGCGCTTAATGGTATCAAGCGTTCCTTTGAACATTGAATCGAGTTCTTTTTCGTTGCGGTTCATGTCTCGCACGAACATAAACCCCATTTTATGGCGGGGATCACGCAGAGTGGATTGTAGACCGTCGGCTAACTCATCGACGTAGTACTGCTCAGTTTCATCAGTCAGGTATCGTTGAGTACCAATGACTTCAAAGGCTGAAAATACGCTACCGTCCATCGACAAAAGTACATTGCTGTCTATGGCAGATACGCACATTAAGTTGCAATGCGAGAACGAACTGTTTTGTGTTGTGTCACTGATGATGTTCGTGATCGCGTTGAAGGATGGTAGTAATCCCATAATTCGAAACCTTTATTAGTAGAGAATGCTAATTTTTTGAGATGCGTCTGTTTGCCCACCTTGAGGCTTATCTATTGTTTCTGCCTGCTGACGTTCCCGCTTAGCGTGCGCCTTGATGCTGCGTTCTTGCAATACTTGCAGTTTTGCTTTCAGCTGCGCATTGATTTGCTCTTTAGTTTCTTGACCACTAATCATTTCGATGTCCAAGACATCTTGAGCGGTAATAACATTGCCGAATGGATACAGTTTTGCCAGTGAAAAAATAAAGTCATTTTCTACTCGCTTTGCGAATACTTCTTCGTCACTGATTGCATTGTATGTAATGTTCATATCCAGTGTTTCCTATCAAAGTGCGCCAAGTTGCGGTAGCAAGTTTTGTTCGAGTAACGCTTGAGCCAGTTTCTCTTTTTGGCTTTCGTTGCCACTGTCCACCACAAATCGCACTGTACCTGTAGAGAATCCCACCAACCTAAAACCTTGAGTGAAAAGTTCCGTCGCGGCTCTTCTACACATCACGCGGTCATACGCTCTTACGTAGGCAGCAATCGGTGACGCACTTGCATCCGAATTGTTGGAATAACTAATGGCGACCCAAATAGCTTCGTTAATTAAGCCATTGGTGTAATTCATAAATTTAGTTTCAATAGGGGGCTCGGCAGGCACGAACGGTAAAGGTTCCGAGTCAGTATAAAAACACTGACCTAACCTAAGTGTTGCGTAGTTCATCATATCGACGATTTCTGGTAGTGCTGCCCACCTACGTGAACGCGTTGTTGTAATCTCCATCCCGACAGGAATGTAACGCCTATGATCTTTTTGCATGTCCTCAACTTGGAATTCCATGAACCCAGCTTTTTTACGTGCAAAATCCACCACCAATCTAGAGTCGTCTTCACTTCCGTTCATTCCAACAGTGCGGTCTTGAAAGTCTGTTGTTACCTGATAGTTGTGGCTCACAGGGTAGCCTTGGCCCATAAGATGAATGAAGTAGGGAAGCTTGGGGAATTTACCACTGACAACAGTGCTGAATTTTTTGTCAATATCAATGTTGTTCGCTTGTAACTTCTGAGTACTTTCACGGATGGCGTTGTTTAGATGCAATGAGTTCGCGCCATCTATGGTAGCTAAGTCTCTATGGTGATTTGGACATATGATTTCTCTCAACTTCTCAAGAATGGTGTACTGGCATTCCTCTATCTTTAATCCGTAGGTTTGGCGCAGTTTATTCTCCATTGTAGAGAACACTTTTAGCATCACAGGAAGCTTGATATTGAGATCGTCATCTAATCCAAGTTCGATTGCGATTTGCGACAACGTTACCCCGAAGAAGTTTGCGTTGAGTAAACGATGACGCTTGCTCAGTCCCATATGCTTAAACAAATGAGGCTTAACGTTAGTAATGTAAGTAAATCCTGCATCGAGCGAGCTTAACGATACGCGACTGACATCATTTGGCTTATCGTTTGAGCACATAAACGCTAAGCTCGGTTTAAAGCTAGAGCCACCATGTTCATCATCAATCCAAAGAATAGCAATGTTGTCATTTCCCGCATTATTCATAGTTTCACGACCTATTAATTCTGTTTTAGTTGTTTAGCGTGGTTATCCCATTGAGTGGGGAAGTACTGACCTGATGTGTTACTCATAGAGAACAGGTTTTCTGCAAATAGCTTGATTTCTTTCTCAAACTTGTTCGGGTCAAACAAAATCCGTAGACCTGAAAACGTACCGTTGGCTCGATTTGCGTATTCATCTTCAGACATGTGAGCAAAGACATTCGCAAAGTGCAGAGGGTCATTAGTTTGAAAGTTGCGTAAAACCACCGCTTTAGACGCTTCCAACGCTTCCATTACCACATGTAGCTCGCCCGATTGTCTTTTTAGCAATTGATAGGCTTGGGATGCTTTGTTTGTATGCTTCATGATGTACTGATGGGCATAGGTGATTATCTGCATCTGATTAATCGTTGCTTGCGATAAGTTGGGCTCATAAATGATGGTCCCAAGCTCGTTACTGCCGATATAACCTAAGTGGTAACACAGGTGACAAAAAGGGTCTAATAGCTCAAAATTGACCAAATCGTTATTTCTATGATCGCCGTCTTTGTGGTGGATATGGTATCCAGCCTTCATCGGTGTAGAGCACACCGCGCAGCATGGCGCTTGACCTTCATTCATAGTGGCAGTGATCTGATTAATGTACTTAGCTCGGTTTTCCTGAAAAACTTTGTCGTCTTCATCCGCATGAGGGTTGTCTGCACGAGCGACGGCATGAGAGTTTCGAATAACTCCCATGAAAAAATTAGTGTCGTGGCGGTAACTGCCTATTTTTCTTAATTCGCTCATGTTCAGCCTTGCGTTTGCGGTTTTGCTAATTTAAGTCAGGGGTAATAAAACCACTATCCATGTCTTGATAAACTTCCACTGTATCGGACTCAAACAATGTTCTATTGGCCATGTCTTGGCACCCTCGTGGAGATGCCAACAAAGAACCTGCGATACAGACGACCATTCCATATTTTCTTGGGATGTTCATAGAATCTGCTTTTGCAATCATCACGCAGCCTGCGATAAATGCGATTACACCAGATGTCAACAGTCCGTTATACCAAGTGATTGTTCCTAAATGAACGACTTCTGCCATGCGGAAGAGGAATGACACGGTACTGTCTTCGTTGGACGCTGCCAGCACGCGATTACTGTTTACAAGGAGCCCGACAACAGTCAGTACTCTATTTAACTTCATCATGACATATCCAAATAGGGGTTAGATTTCTAACCCCTGTACGCTTCATTAGTTGTTTGCTGAGTTCAACATTTCGTTGTATTCAACGTTTTCACCAGTGACTGTGTTCCCCATAAGGTTCAAGAATGCACTTGGCGAGCATAGTGCAGTTGCAATTAGCCACATCACAATCGCGGCTTTCTTGGTCTTACCATTGTCTTGACCATTGTTACGCGAGGATGCCGCAAAAATAAAAGCACCGACAATGAACAAGAAAATGCCAGCAGCTAGCGCGATGTTATACCCTGTAACCCCAGCAAGAAGAGCTATGTCATTACCATCTTTAAGAAGCTCCTTTGCTCCACGACCATCCTCTGCTAAAGAGGCAAAAGAAGTCAGTAATGAGCCTGTTGCCATCATTGCAACGAGTGCCCCTTTTGTGATTTTTTTAAACGCAACCATTATTAAGGCTCCTTGTGATTAATTAGTGGCTTTGCCTTGGACGCAGTAGCGCTCAAAGCATGTTTCGCCAGTTTTGAAATTGATTTGCTGCACAGTACCAATACCATCGACATACTTGTTCATGCTCAGTGGAATAGGCGCTACCGTAATAGGGTTAAATACCACAACCTCTTGCGAATCAGGTTTAGGCATAATGACGAACCAATCCGTCAAATACACCTTATTCGCTGGTGGAGTAGGCGCTGACGGAGTTTGCGCTTTTGCTACACGGGTCGCTTGCTCAGTCGGTTCTTGTTGAGTCGCTTTTTTTGCGCTTGCTTTTTTGGTGCAGGTTTCAGCGCGAGCAATTCTTCTTTTGTGTATTCCTCGCGGTTGCTATCGATGAAGTAGCCGCCAGAGATGAGAAGACGGTATTTTCCGTCTTGCTGCTTCTCTATACCTTCAACACGTTGCGATCCTAACCATTTGTTCAAGAACCCTTCACCTTTAACCAAAGTAATGGAGTTACTTGCAGTGCTTCCGTCCTTCTTAGGAGCATCTACAACGAACAATGTATTGTTCTTTAATGGCTCGCCAACAATGTTGAAGCCTTTTAATCGAACACGCTCTACAACAGGTTGAGCTTTTGCCACCGTACCACTAGCGAGTTGGGCGCTAATACCTTCTACTGTCGTGCGTAGCTCTGCCACTTCACGACGAGCCTGTTCGTCTTTGTTTAGTGCTGATGATTGAGATTTAAGCGCTTGAATAACCAACGCGTTTACTAAGGCTGGGTCGACATCGGCACTCGGCAATGGTATGTCGCGAATCTTACGATCTACTTGCACCATTAAATCATTGCGCACTTGAGCCACGTAGGTTTTAGCAGCCGATTGCACAGATTCAGGTAACGTCGCATCCACATCCTGACGTACTTTCTGAGTAATCGTCATCATTGTTTCATCAGAAATTGCCAGCTCTTTAGGATCTGCCTGTTGTACAGTCGCAATCTTTTCATTCAGTGACTTGTAAACAGTTTTAAGATTATTGCTGGTGTTCATGTTTTCAACAATGCCATAACCTGCACCAGCCAATGATAGAACGCCTAACGCTAACGCTACGTAACCATACACAGGGTTAAATACCCCAGCATTCCCACCTTTTTTGGGTGATTTCTGCGCCTTAACTGCACTTGCTGCATTTGAAGCAGCTTGGTCTTCAATCTCAGGCATGATTTATCCTCATTTGTAATCAGCGATTTTTTTACGTGTATCTCCGTTTACAATCGTTTTTTCGGATAAATACACAGGTTTAGCCAATATCACACCCACGGAATATCCCTCGGGGATAGTAATCGTAGGCGGGATATTAGAATATTTTTGTAAGTCTGGTAGAAACTCTGTTGCGACGTTAGCGATACCACCAAGCACTTGGTTTCCTAGACCTTTCACAGCACTTGTACTCGTGACGACGCCATCAGACACAACCGTTGATTGGTCGGTCACATAGTCTGCGAACGGAATCATGAATGCTGCACTTGCACGCGCACCAAAACGAGTCCAAAAATGCGAGTCGTAGTTGTTATCAAACAGCGGAGAAGTATCCATTTTGATATCAATTCCGTAGCCTTCGACTTGTACCGCTTCGCCCTGATAGTCTAGCGTAGTGATATGTAGCAAAATGCCGTCTTGGTTCTCGGTCATTTCGAAGTTACCAGTAAACCGAGCACCTATCATTGGTGGTTGTACAACATCAAAGAACACTGGTAGCGAATAATCAGACACCAGCTTCCAATGAAGCTCTGTTAGCACGGTTTCACCCATATCCCAAATCAATACGCGGTCATCCATTTTTTCAGGACTTCTGCTTCTGGCACTGCTCGTTTCGCGACTATCGAGAGCCGCAGTGCTGCTTGCATTTTGCCTAACTTTCTCTTCCTGAATAGCTTCTATCACTATCGTGGAATATTCATTACTAGCTTTCTCGGCTACCCATTCGGCATGAGTCTTTTTAGCAACGTCAGCTGTATCAAACTTAGGTACACTGTCATTAAAAAGTAGCGCTGTCTTAGCAGCAATCTTCTCTTCCCGTGTCATTTGAACAGGTTGTTTGCTATTGTTATTTTTACTTGTATTGGATGCAGCCACAGAACTTGTTGTTGGCGGCTTATCCTTGTTTTGTGTTTCAAGCATCTTTTGGTATCGCTCAGCCTTATCCTTAAGTGCCGTCGTAGAATCAATGTGTGATTTTCCTAGCTCTTCGGCTTCTTCTTTCACTTGCTTTTCTTTTTCGTTGATAGACTTTTTCGCAGCACTATTGTCATCAAGTGGTTTTTCCGTATCTGTTTTGTTGGCAGCGGAGGCATTTGCAGTGACAGCGTTGATGTCAGACTTTACTGCTGGCTTACTCTCTTGCTTTAATTGTTGAGAAGATAAGTATGCAAATCGTGCATATGCGGCCCCCAAAGCCCCTAAACCGACTAATACCACTACACCGATAATGAGATAGTTCTTGCGCTTTTGCTGTTTCGACTGATCTCTTAGGCGCTTTGGACTATTCATAGACGCTTACCTCAGTCTCTTGGTTGTCAACATTGAACCAGTACGTGGCTTTTGGTCGCGCTTTAAAAACGTACCAGTTACCCAAGGAAAGGGCAGCGTTTACTTCATACAGCATTTGAGCTTGGGACTTAAAATAGTAATAATTATTATGTTTGAACGCTCTCGAATTGGCTGGTAATCCTTTTATTTTCAATATTTTGTATGCACCTTCTCGACCATTTAAAATATCAGCCATTACAGGGTCGTCATCTTTATTAAGTTTCGACAAGGGCACAGTAATTTCCTTAATCTTCTCAGTGTTGGTCGGCGACATGGCAGGAATGATCACACGCACTTTCACGTCTACTTCTTGTTCTGGATTGGAGGTTATTGCTATCGGAATAGGCTGGTCATAATTTTTTAACCATACAAAACCGCTCACCATACGATGGTTGAATTTTGGTACTATGAGCAGTTGGTTTTCGTTTTTCGTTTGAAGATCAAAGCTGGCGGCAGGCGATAGCTTATCAGGCAAATGGCTAGTAATAGGATATGCGCTACCCGTCATGTCAAAGAAACTGATGACAGTAGGGTGGTTCACTTGGTTATTAATCTCGATTTGAACGTTGGCTGTGGGATCGTAATTGATAAGGTCTGCTTTTACTTTGGCCTCATACAATCCAATTGCTTTCGCTCTTTCTGCTTCATCAGCTGCCTGACGTTGCCTAATGATAAGCTGAGGATCGTTTTTGACTTCAAACTCAGCCTGTTCAATAAGCAGGTCTTGCTTTAAAGAATTTAGCGTTGATTGAGTATTAAGCTCTTTTATTCGTTGGTTTTGCAATTCCAGCTTTCTAGCAGTGAGCTCACGAACGACAGTGCGCTGAATGCCACTCAACTTATCGTAATCAAGCAACATGTCATCAAGAGTTTTGTAGGTGCGGAACAGCGCGGCAATCACATCGTTTCGACTGTATAGCATGTTTGTTTGTGGATCATACACACTGTCATTGTCAGCGGCATACTCATTAACAGAGGTAGCAATATTTTCGATAGGCTCCACACCTGTCCTCTGTGGCGCAATTTGAATTGCAGCACAGACTGACAGTGGAATCATAAGACCCACAATGACACTTGCTTTCAATATTCTTTCGTGACACATATACAATATATTACTACCTAGACATTTTGCTATTATAAATAAAATGAGATTGGTTGCTACTTTTGTCTTCGTGTTTTTCAGAAAAAGTTATTCCAATGACAGTACGCTGCGTATGCTTAGCCCATTTTCCCTGACAAGTTGACTAGTTCTTTGTAGCAACACCTGATACCTGATTGGTGCATCTAACTTTTGGCCGACCATATTAATGGTCATCATCATGTTAAACTCATAAACATAAAACGATTCTGTTTCGAGTTTTGGTAGCTCAGATGGATCGCCGCTCTCTTGCTCGTATGAATATGTTCTTAGCCCTTTACTCACAAGCTCTACATCTTGAATGCTGACATCCATTGAAGTTTTATTGGTTATCAGCAATCCAGTAATCCCAGACTCTTCCAGTTTGTTATAAAAGTCCTCCCCTCGGGTTACTTGCGAGAATGGCATCTTCGTCATTGCAAAAATGTCTGCATTACACTTGTTCTTGGTAAATGCATAGCTACGCCAATCGAAGTTCAGGCATTTACGCAAAGAGGCTAGCATCCAATCGCCAATCTCTTTATCTGATGTATTAATCGGTAGCCTTGTGCTAATGGGATTAATTGGCTCTTTTTCTGGGTTGACGGCGACATAACTTCGATTCACATCTACTGATGTCACTTGTTTGTAAATACCGTAGCTCAACATTACTAGCGCAATGGATAACCACATATTTAGAAACCAGTTAATGCATTCGCGTTTTTGAAATGAGTTGAATGCTAAAATGGCCTCTAAAGCTTCATCTCTCGCTGGAGCATGTGTTTTATTTGTACTATCCATACTCATATCTGAATACCTACAATTTCAAATTGGTAAGGACTAACAGACTTTTGCGTAGGCATAATGAACAGACGCATGTATTTACTCTGTGTGGTTCGTTGAGTCCGTCCAACTCGGGTTAATTTCACAATAGTAAACACAGTGTAATACTGCCTTTTTTGCGTTGGCCGTTGCAGGATCACAGGTGCAGTAGGCATAGCTGCGTAGATAGTTTGGTCATTTTCTACTAGCTCATCCTTAATTGGATCTGCATATTTCTGCCGATATATGAACGCTGGGTTTCGCGAAAAATAGGTATCAGCACAGTAGGCACTCTTTGATTCTGCATTTACTTGGGTGAGGGAAAAGCAAGTTGCTACTACATCATTTGTGAATGTTAGCAGTTTGGTGTCCGTGATTGAGGCAAGATCTCTAATCCTTACGCTCTTTATTTTCCCATCTTCTTGGTAGATTGCTTGACGCTCGGGCTGTTTGTTCACGCTATAGGCTATGAGCCCTACGATAAGCATGTTTACAATAATAAGTATCCGTGTAATTAAGCTCTGTCTATGCATTTCATTATTTCCATAGTGTCATGCCGACTAGTTGATACTGGTCTTTATCGGCAGGGCTAGCATCTACGTAGAATTCAATCTTATGCTTTGTACGCATTTTGTTGCGATTATCCGTCAATTCGAAATTGGCGGTGATATCAAGTCTAAAGCTTTCAAAAATAGTTGTGTTCAACTGTTCATAGGGGATATCTGAAAGCTGGCGCTTATCGGGCGTAGTGGCGTTTACTACAATTGGTACATCTACCATGTCAAACGTCATCGAATATACAGTCTTTTCATTCGATAGCCGTTCTCTTACTTCGTACTTATCAAAATTCACGTCTAAGTCGTCGCGAAATGATGGTGTCGTATTGGTCAGCTCATAGTCCAGATATCGAAAGCTACTGGTGGTTTGATTCAAAATAGCAGTGAGTTTTTGAGAGGTGAAATTCTGTATCTTAGCAATCGAGTCATCAAAGGTATGTTCGGGGTCGCGTATGGGAGCGCCATTTATACGGCCTTGTGTCACGCTTATTTCAAAAACGCCACTGGCATCTTTTAGTTGTACCCGCGTAAAAAAATATCCAACGAGCAGGCATAGAGTGACCCCAGCAACAACAATTGTAGTGAGGGTGCCGCTTTTCTTCATCAATCTGTACAGGTGCAGCGCAATGCTACGGTTCACTGCAATTTCTTGAGACTGTCTATCCATTGGACGCTTCCGTTTTGGTCGAACGTAAATAGGTTCCACACTTTATTTTTGTCATTACCGGCAATAGTCATCGCCACAAAAAAAAGAGCGATCACGCACATGACTATGGTTATGAATTTTTGAACGTTAATGACCCAGTTCAGCGTGCGTTGATCATCCCACCATCGCGGCTTTTGGAATGTGAATCGTCCGACTTTGATCATGTTTCGAATGTTCAACGGTCGTGAGTTGGCGAAGTTCAAATACTCTTCGGTCTGATTTCGATTCTTCTTGCTCTTAGCCATATATTTATTAATCTATAAAATTGTTATATCATGATTATATATAACGCAGTATTTTATAGCAGCTCTACGCTTAATACCATATTTATTATTTGGAGTTCCAATGTCTGATACGCAGCGAGTTCATGTTGTTATCGCCAAAACACAACGACGATTTGTTCTTGGGTTTCTACTGGCATCCGTTGTGCTTTTAGCTGTTCATCAGCTTGGACATATTTTGCTGGGGCTGTTTGCTTTTTTCACCGCCAATCGTTTAACAAAGCACTATCGGAAGCATGGGCAGAAAGTTGCTTTTCCCCTGTATCTAAGATCTGTTGGGGTGGCGACGTTTAACTGCTATTTCTACATTGTGATTGGTCTTATGGCGGTTGTGATGTTTTCAAGCAGTAAAGCACTTTCGCTAGTAGATTATGACAAGTCAATTATTGCTGGCTTCTACCTTTTTGTGGGTGTCGTTCTGTTGTACCTGCTCACTGTGTCCGTGCTAATGATACAGCTGAAAAAAGAACGTTTACCAGTATCAGGTCACTTCCATACCACACTTAGCTTTGTTGTTCCGCGATGCTACCGTTTCATTCGCGATATCCCCAATACTGCTGCGCGGCTTCGTCGTCGAGTGAGAGCCATCAAACGTTTGTATGCCATTCGTAAATTTTCCGAACAATCGCACAGTGCAGAAGTAAAACAAGCTATCACCCCTGAGTTTTCTAGAAAAAGTTAAGGTTTCCTCATGAGTAGTAATGGAATTCAAGATGATGACATCATGGAGGAGCTGAAGAGTTATTTCTGGCTTCTCGTTCTATTCGTTATTTTCTGCTTTGTAATCCTGTCTTATGCACCCATTTTCTTTGCTGCGTGGAGCATGGGGCGAATGGTCGAGTTGTATGTGTGGGATTTCCTGAGCACTCCATTGAACACCACCTATTTCTCTGATGGGATACAGGTACTTAAGACGACCAAAGTAAGTCAAATGAGTTGGACGTGGCTGTTTGAATTTGAAGCCTACTACAACAACGTCCTTCGCTATTTTTATGCATCCTTTTTTCTAATTATTGGCGCGAAAATTTTCTACAACTATCTCGTGGTCACTAAAACACATGATGTTCAGTCTATGTTGTCACTCTACGCTCGGGAGAACGCTGCAATTGAGTCGCTGGTTCATGACAACCCATTGAAATACAGCCGTATTTATGACTTTACCAATAGAGATGATTACCACAATCGCCATGCACAAGCCATGCAACCGACCATGTTTATGACCGCTTGCCCTCCACCAAACGCGAGCCGCACCGAATTGCAACAATGGAACGAGGCACTTGCCCTTGACCCTAATACTACGGCATTTAGACCAATTGCAATTATCGATCGCTCTACGGGGTACAGTGATTTCAGCCGTTCTCTAGCAAAGCGAGCTTTTGAGCGCCAACTAACTAGCCCTCCTGTGCTACATCCAGCTTATGTCGATGAGGCTAACACGCCCCGTTTGTTTGATGAAAATGGGGTTCTAATTGACCTTGAATATAACGAAAGTGGTTTGATTGTTGGTGGATTTGCGACCAACCATATGATTAATAATGGTCGAGATTACAACGGCAGCTTTGACGATATGGGGCTTCTGTTTAATGGAGTAGAGCGCGACATCTTCTACTTTCTTTGTGACCGCTATCGTCATCCAACAATTGAGTTAGAGGTTCTACTCGCCAATCTTATTAATTGCCACGCCTATACACGTACTTTTTTTGCTTCGTTCCTGCAAGTGGTTCGCCACAATGAAATCATAGCAAGTACAGAGTTCTACCTGCTGTGTCGCGAAGACAGAGCTCTTTACTTTACTCTTTACAGCGCTGGTGAAGAGAAGCCGTTTTGGGAAGCGACAGGCATCATGGCTCATCATGCAGTTGAGGTTGAATTGGAGACTAAAGTCACACAGCCGCAAGTTATCAAAGCGGTGGATGCTCTCGAAGAAGAGTTTGACCGTGTGTCACGCTGGAAGCCGAACGCGAAAGACATCCTGACTCGCATCAAATATGCGTGTCAGAAAGAACAACATTTCTCACGCGTCCATATTAGTGATGATGAACTTGCGGGGGAGTGGAGCGCATTGGACAAACGCGCAGACAGTTCCAACGTGAATGACGTAGTGGAAAGGAACGCCGTCCATCATGAGTAGTTTTTCTGATAAAACGAGACTAGCCCATCAGCTCGGACTGCTTGAAAACCGCAGTCAACATGTAGATACGCGTCCACTGTCTAGCTTGTTTTTGGACTATTACCCAATTTTCGTCGGTGCATTTATCTTTTGTATCGGTGTGCTTATTTTCATGCTGCCTCCACTGTCAAACCTACTGTTTCTAGTTGGCATTGGTTTTGTTCTGCATGGTTTATCCGCACAAATGGACTACCTAATTAGTGCGCCGTACGTAGGACGAAAGAATGCTCTTAATGACCGAATCTACAAAGGTAAGAAACCAAGGCATGGCCATGAATCGGAGCATAAACGCAGTGGGCTACGCCTAAAAGCAGGTGATGCACTCATGTTGGTTGGCTATGACTTGTTATTTAACCGCCAGCTATGGATTGACTTAGACCGTGAAACGCGAATGGCGTTGATTGTCGGTACAACAGGTGCGGGTAAAACCGTGACCTTGTGCTGTCAGCTGTTTCAGGCTTGCATACAAGGTCATCTTAAAGGTGGTGCACCTATCGTGCTCGGAGACGGCAAAGGCTCAATAAAGGGCTTGTACGAGTTTGTTTTCTACATCATACGAACTGGACGAATCCACGACTTACGTGTGCTTAACTTCCTCATTGGTGGTAAGACGCGTGATATCAATGCCATGCTGGATGAAGACTATCCATCAAACAA
The DNA here is from genome assembly GCF_037162405.1 of Vibrio sp. Hal054. Taxonomy (NCBI): domain Bacteria; kingdom Pseudomonadati; phylum Pseudomonadota; class Gammaproteobacteria; order Vibrionales; family Vibrionaceae; genus Vibrio; species Vibrio sp. Hal054. Next base: position 28,928 of record NZ_JARLUT010000003.1, read on the forward strand.
ATTCAACCCGTTCTCTATTCTGAACCACGATGAAAGTCGTGAACTTATCATTGGTTCAACAGCGTCAGGGGAAGGGGGAGGTAGCAACCAATACTTCCTAGACCGAGCTTCTTCAATGATTGCGGGGCAACTGCCAATTTTGGTTTATGCTCGCGACAATCTTGGTGAGCCCTTAGATATCCGTGTTATATCCCAATCTTTGGGTTTGCGTGAGCTCATAAAAATGGCTTCACGCCAAGATGTCCCTGATGAGACTCGTACACCATTAAAAGATTACTTGAAATCTCTTAACCAAATCAGCGATGCGTACTTCAATGAAGGTGGTTCTGACCTTGAAATAAACCAGAAAGCTGAAGAACAGCACACTTATAACAAATCGATGCTAACCAAAGCACTGAACGATATGTCTGGTGCTCTTGGTCATATTTTTAGCTCTGTCGGCTCTGACATTAACCCGAGGAATACGGTTTTACATGGGCAGATTCTGATAATGTTGCTCCCCGCCATTGAACGTGATCCAACTCAAACAGCGGAACTTGGACGTATGTTTATCAACTCAATGCGTCCAGCGTTCTCATCTCTGTTTGGTTATCAGGTACAAGGCAGCAAGAAGGAAACGATTGACAGTCTAGCTTCAACGCGTCTAGTGCCTACGCGAGTATGGTTTGATGAGATCAATAACTACTATGCCAGTGGTATATCCCAGCTTGTTTCTTTGTTGCGTGCTGTAGGGGTGAATATCACTTTGTTGGCGCAGTCAATTAAGGCGTTTGAGAACTTTGGTTTGTCTGAAGCTCGCCAAACTGAATCCAACTTGAACAACAAGTATGTGTTCGCTTCACAAGATACTCACGAAACAAAAGACTTACTCAACGCCTCTATGGGTACCACTCGAATGGCGCGAGCCGCAGAAAAGGTTCAAACCATGTGGGGAAACTGGCGCGGTGCAGAACGGGTTCAATACAGTGATGAAGAACTGATTACAATGCGTGATTTGTCCAGCGCTGATCCAATGGAGGGTATATACCTCTATCGCGGCAATGTGATACCAATGCGCAGTGCATCGTTCTTCCCTAATACCGAGAGGGATGGTGAAGTTACTGAGTTTTACTTAAACCATTTTGCCGATCTCGATAAGCCCAATGATTCACAAATCCAATACATCAAATCTGTTATTGGTTTTGAGCGAGAAAGCGTATCGCAGGATGTCGAAGCCATTGATAGCGCCAAGAATTCCAGCCGCGTGTTGAGCGCATTCGCCAAGAAACTCGAAGGAGTGTGCGAAAATATCCAGCGTTCTAACAGCCCTGAGCTGTATTCGTCGTTGGATGCGCTCATCTACACCTATATTGATGAGCTGGTGGAAATGGACTTGCAACAAGTGTCCAACACTGAAGCGCAATTACTTGCTGAAGCCGACAAGCAGCGTACAGAGGCACTTAGCCGCCGCAGTGCGGCAGAACTTATGGATATCGAGGGTTCTGCCACAATGGTTGTTGATTCCGCGGAAATGTACGCCACTCACAGCGCTATGTATGCAGAAAAGCTCGGTCTGAATGACGATGATATCGTTCTTCCTAACTTCTCTGATGATGAACTTGCTGATGAGATGCCTCAGTTGCAACAAGACACACCTGTTAGTGCTAATGAGCCTGTAGAAACGCAATCTACTACACCTAAAGCAAGCATCAATCGCCAGAGCTTAAGCGCTCTATTAGCTAACGCTCCTAACTTTGGTCACGCTGCTGAAGCAGCTGAGCCAGCCACAACAAATGATGTTTCCGCAGATACAACAACCGAAACGTCCTTACCTGTTGATGGTGAAGGCTATGACTATGGTCACGATGATGATCATCCTAATGAATCTCTCGATTTCGGGGAGCTTCAGGCTCTCATTGATGAGAACAATCGCCTTGCTTCTGAAGAAGCTGCAAAGAGTGCCAAAGCGCAATCAAACACACAAAACACTACTGAGAACACTGCGGAAGATGAGTCTACAGATGTTGCAGGTACGTCCACTGACGGTGACGCTGAATCTGATAGTACGAACGATGAATCGGTATCTGACAAGTATTATCAGAATGAAAGTGTGGACCGCCTAATTGAAACTGCAAGTCAATACAGCGAGCTAGATAAAGAGTTCATTAAAGGCGAACTGTTAAACGTCAAAATCTATCCGACTCAACCAACACCACCAGTGTTAGGTAGTCAGTCCGAGCAGGATGACCTTACAGGAAACGTTAAGCGTGAATTTGATGACGCGAGTCAGAAATACAGACAGACGCTCAGTGAAAGGCAAGAAAACCTTATTGACCGTTTCTTATTGGACTAGGAGTTTTTTAATGGCTGTAGCAGTGGACATGCCCACACCGAGTTTTCAACCTGTAGTAAGCCCAACTGATTCGGCTTACTACCACCAGCTGACGCGGTTTGATACAGAGCGGCTACCTTTGTTCAACTGCATTTTGTATGCCTCAAACAAAATTAATGTTCATCCAGACTACATCTACACCCTTGTCATGGCTGAAGGTGGCACTATGGGGAAATACCGCAGAAATAAAGATGGCACTCATGACATGGGAATAATGCAGATTAACTATGAAACATGGGCAGTTGATCTTCCTCGAATTGGTTGGAAGGCCGATTGGCGCATGGTGCTTAAAAACACCTGTTCTAACATTGAGCTCGGTACCATTATCTACCAGCATCGCGCTGAAAAAGCCAAAGATGAACTAACGGGGCTTGCGAACTACCACTGGTATTCAACAGCAAAGAACAAAGGCCCACATTTTACTTATAAGGAGCGAATAGAGCGCATCCTGAAAGATATACGCGCAGACAAAGCGAAGTTTGCGTCCACAGGGGTAGTGAACGGCACGTTGAGATGCAAATATGCTAATTGTGACTGAGAAATATCGTGTAGCCAAATTGATAGCACAGTCACTGGGCTTTGCTAAATTTGAGTTTGACCATTTCAGTAACGCTCATGGTGATGTGATCTGCTTTTCGTCAGGCCATTTGTTCACCCGTTCTCATAATGAACCTGAAATCTATAGCTGGAAGACACCGCAGAACTTCAATCAGTTGCCTCGTGTAATCCACTCAATACCTCACTCGTTTACTATCAAGATACGCGGTAACGATGTGTCCAGTTTCGATATGATTGATACGATTACGTCATTTATGCGCAGTCATGATCTGATAGTCAATGCGTTTGACTTTGACCGTGAAGGCGAGAGGGCATTTTATGACCTCTTCAATCATGCAAACACAGAAGCTCATGTCTATCGTATGGATTTGTCTAAAGGCTTGTCGCGTCGTTTGATTTGTGAAGCCTTCAGTAACTTATTAGACGGTTCTGATACCAAATCGCGCTATTACGCTTCAAGTGCACGCGATGTGTCTGATTTCGCCTATTCGATGGTGACGCAGGTTGCTACGTTTTACGCTCGCAGTGGCAAATTGCATCCTCTTTTATCGGGGTACAATGATGCTCAATCGAGTGTAGTCAGTCTTGGCCAAGTGCAAACACCAACACTGGCATTAATCGCAAAGCATTGCCGTGAAGTTGAGCAATACAAAATCCATTCAATCACTTCACCCACCATTACCTGTAAGATTGGGCGTTATAAATGTGAGTTTGACTATGACCCTACGTTGAGCGGAACAGATGAAGCATTGCTTGCTCAACCAACGCTAAGCCGTAACTACTGCAAAACTCGCCAGATTCAAACCAATACTATCTCTTGTGTCGCTATTAAGACCTCAGTCATCAGCGTTTCAGCACCGCCTCTATTAAATACTGCTGGGGTTCAAAAAGCGGTCAAATCATTGTCGCCGAGCGAAACGATGAAAGTAATGCAAGAGCTCTATTTGAAAGGTTTGATAAGTTACCCCCGAAGTGATTCAGAAGAACTACCTAAAACCCATTACAGTAACGGACGTTTAGCTTCACTGCTTGAATCGTTAAGCCATAACGAAGGTTTTTCAGAAAAACCCGAAGGATTAGCGAGTTTGGTACGAGATGTTGAACGCGGTGATACACCTAATTGTGTTAGTGATACTCACGAATCTGCGCATAGTGCCATCGTGCCTACAGATGTGACACCACCATCTGATCTTACTGCGAACGAACAGTTGGTATACAACACTATTTGTGAAGGATTCACCGCGGCGTTAGCTGGTGATTCGGAAATGCTTCATGTAAGAATGAGCGTCGCTTTCGATATGGAGCAGTTGGGGGTTGTTGGTGAAAGTAAAAGTATCTTCACGATGGATCGTTCGTTCTCGCTGTCAGCAACCAAATTCAACACGATCAAAGTGGGTGATTCATTCTCCCCAGATAGCATAGCAACCACCAAGAAACGTAGAAATGTTCCTCAGTACTACAAGTTGCATGAATTACCAATGATCATGCTCGAAAATGGTCTAGGCACGGCAGCAACACGACATTCAGCAATTGATAAGTTGCTCTCTCGTTTCTATATAGACCTAGTACCGTCAGAGGATGAAAAATTAGTAGTGATGACAGCTAAAGGTCAAGCTGTCTTAGATATTCTACCAGAGCAGTTTAAAACCCCTGAAACCCGTGCCCAATGGGAACGCGACTTAGACGTAATCGAACGTACTACGGAGCTTTCCAAAGCCCTTGAACTACGAAATGCCTTTGTATCGAGGACGTATGACCAAGTGCAATACCTCTGTGGATTGTTCAATTCTGGCCAGCTTAGTCACTACAACAGCGATACAACACCTGCAAGTCAGGCGCTTATCGAACAGGTCATAGCACGAGCAAAGATGCTAAACATAACCATTGAACCGAGTGATTACGTGCTTAAGAAGGACTGTCATAATTTCCTATTGGCGCACCCTCAACCGTACCACACAAAGCAAAAGTATGAGTTGGCCAAATCGGGTGTTGCCATAGATCATCACACGCAAAAAGACGCGAAGATTGTGACACAGCATTTATCCACCGATTCCAGCAGTGTTCCACCATCTCAAAAGCAACTGACACTAGCGAAGAAGCTTGCTTACTCGTTAAACGTGAAGTTCCCTGATTCAGCGTTGAAAAGTGCTGAGAAATGTTCAGAGTTTATCGAGCTCTGCGAATCTAAACGCAAGCCTACCGCTGCACAAATCAGTCAACTCAAAAAATTGGCTCTACAGCTTCATTACGCGATTAGTCCCGAGATTCTAACTTCACGTTCTGCGACTCGCTCTCTGACCCACAAACTGAACAAGCTTAAAAATACGAAAAATAGATGAATTACTTAGATGGAATGACCGCGCCGCAACAGACGGCAATACTGTGTGATGATTGTTGCAACATTATCACTGCGGGAGCAGGGGCTGGAAAAACTGAGGTCATGACCCGTAAAATTCAGCATCGTCTTGCTCGCTACACGAATTCTGCCCACAAGCAGCCAATCGTTGCTATCACATTTACCAATGATGCTGCGAAAGAAATATCAGAGCGCGTCAAAAGGAAAGTAGGCGAAGAGCAGGGAAAGCGTATTGTAACTTCCACTTTCCATCGCTTTGCCATTCATCATGTGATTAAGCCATTTTTCAGCAATCCGTTTTTCAAAAAAGCGGGACTCCGTATTTTTTCCATCGCTTCAGGTCGGGATGTGTATTACCACTTGAAGCAAGCCGAAGAAAAAGGGTTATCTGTTAAACAGAAGAACGATTTTAAATCACTTGAATCCACGTTTACGCTTGATAGTTGGCTTTCACTCATTCGTGCTAAAGGTTTTTCCCCAGAGTCGTACTTTGCTGCGAATAAAGACCGATTTCTAGGGGTAGTTGCGTCATTAAATGATATGGCCAATTACAATGAGCGTCCGACGCTGCTTCAAGACACAGACCGTCTCAACTTTTATTTTCTAAAAATGTGGAAAGTGTATGTTGACCTCCATCGTAAAAACTCGCTGGTTGACTTGGATGAAATACTGGTTCTTGCCACGGACTTAATTGAACAAGATAGGGACGTTCGTATCACGCTCAAACGTCGTTACCCTGAAATCATGGTTGATGAGTTTCAGGACGTGAACTTTTGCCAATTCAAATTTGTCTTGATGCTGGCACACAATGGACGAAACCTATCTTTGTTCGGTGATGTAAAACAAGCTATCTATGGGTTTAGAGGCAGTGACCCATACCTGTTTAAAAAAATGCTGTCGGTTTTTTCACATGCACAGGTTCTCTCTCTACCACACAACTTTCGTAGTGTTCAGCAGGTGGTGGATGTCGGAAACGCACTAGCCTCTAACATGTCACTATTGCTAACGAATGACCCTATGATTGCTGGAAACACGACAACACCAATTGAGCCTGTAATCATACGCGATTGCACTATGCCTAGTTGTGAATCTGAGTGGATAGCGACGAAGATACAGTGGCTTCGCAATCAGGGGATTGAGTACAAGGACATCGGCATTTTGTATCGATTTAAACGGTTAGGGGATGTGCTCGAAAATGAGTTCATTCAACGTCGGATGCCATTTCGTCGAGTGGGCGGCTCTGATGATCGTTCACTCTATGAGGATGAGCGTGTCGTCGATATCGTGAAATTCTTGCATCTTCTTTTTCGTCCGACATCGAAACACGCCATGAGCAGTTTTCTATCCTCTCATGCTGAGTTCGGTATTCGTTCCCAAGACTATACGGCTATGGCCAAGCAACACGGGTTTAAGGACTCGCATCATGCCGCGTTGAGTTATTTGCTAAACCAGCACTTCAATCGTCATAGTCCTGCGTGGTCAGTACTGAATGCAGTTGCATCAACGACGTTGTTGTTATCACCCGATCTCGAACGAGTTAAGACGTTTGACGAATACTGTCGCTCTCATAATGCGCAGTTTCTGTCTCTCTCCGCGGCTGCAAAACAGGAGGTGCGGAAGAAGTACGGTCCTGCTTACGAGAAAGCGGTATTAGATTTTGTTACGGTACTTAAGGACGCCTACTGCCAGTTTTTCTACCTCCCATTCGCGACAGATGACGTTCGCCAATCCGTCGTGCAGCGGGACCGTGAACGGATCACTGATGACTTTGATGCCATTTTTAGCTACTTGTTTGGCAGTGATCGCTTAACGTCTGAGGATATGAATGTTCTGGACTATATTTGCTCTCGACCTCTCGTTATCCATAAGTCTGATAAAAAGGATGAAGAGAATATGACGGATATCGAGATGCAAACCGTTCACGCTTCAAAGGGCAAAGAGAAAAAGGTTATTTTCATTGTTGGCTGTTCCAATGACACATGGTTTAAAGATATGAACAATGCTGACCCAGCATCACTGACGTATCAAGAAGAGCTACGTTTGTTCTATGTTGCCGTTACACGAGCACAAATGCAGCTCTACATAACAAGGCATGAGCAGTATTTATCGCGTGGCCAACTCTATGAGACAGACCCTCTTAGTTTCTTAGATTATTTAACTGATTTGCATGGCAGCAGCGTGCTCGTGAATGAAGGATAGTCACAATGGCGACAACGGTACCTCTCAGCGATGAAGAACTGCGGTTTTTGGAAACACTGGAAACATTGATTTCTGATAGCTCCTATCTTGGCGAAGTGGAGGAAGTCGATAATTTGGCTTTGGACGGTGATCATGATGGCGAAAAAACCTCAGAGTAAGCAGACCATAGATAGGGCTAACCAAGTTTGGTTAGCCTTTCGTGAAATAATGCGGGAAGTCATTGTGCATAACATTGACCAACATTTGGATGGCAAGCTGTTTATGCCTCGGCCACTGCAAGTACCCTTTAATCCAATCAAGGGCGAGTATTTTCATGGAATGAGTGGACTAATCCTGACGCATTACGCTTACAGTGACTATCTTGAATCCCGTTTGTTTGAGCCTAGGTTTTCCCAGTATCACGAGTTAAATAAGCTCGGGTACGCAATACAAAAAGGCTCGCGTAGCGTGAACTATCCGTTAGTGCATTTGTATGACGCCGTTGAAACAGTGAACGAAGAAACAGGGCTGGTTGAGATGCTGTATAAAACCGCTGACCTTCGATATAAGACGTATAAAAACGTGTTCAGCATTCGCACCCTAGTCAAAAAGGTTGTACCTAATAGTGCCTCAATTTTAAGTGATGTTATTAACCCATACAGCACACCTGAAGGGCTAGAAAGCTTTGCTGGTGGAGTTGTTAGGCAGTTGCGACTCGATGTCGTTTTCAATGCGGAACGCACTTCTAATTACTCTACATCAGGCAATCGAATTACTATCGGTGTGCCGCAGGTTTTTTCGTCACTTTTTGAGTTTTATAGCCACCTGTTCTATCAAATGGTGATCAGTATTTTGCCTATACGCCGATTTGTAAATATGGGTATCAGCGTAAACACGCATATTGTTTCGTCTATTACCGCAATGATGTTAGCCAACGAACTACTTATACAGTGGACCCCAGTAGACAAAGCTAAGTTAGTGGAGCTTGTTGGTAAACGTCCTGTTGATGACTTGTTTTTCGATGTCATGGTAGCGGAGCAGGTCTATCGGTACTTTATTTTATCCAGTGGACATTCAAGACCGTTGGAGCAACTTCAATCAGCTATTGGTACGCGTATTTGTACCGACTTTTTTATGTTTTCTCAAAGTGAGGAAAAGGGGGTTCAGGCTAAAGGGCAAGTCACAATGCAACAGTCTGAATCCACTGTTATTAGTTTTTGACTTATGATTGTATAAATATTATAATCTAGTCAGTTTATTAAATTCATTCGAGGTCATCATGCAACCAACAATTATTTCCCGCGATAAAATCAACTTTTTCCATTTTATCGATCAGGTCTATCCGTCACGCATTATTACGGAATCGAAGAGCCGATTATTGCTGGATATGTTTTCTGGCAAGCGTAACTACATCGTATTGAAGGTCGGTGATGTGCGGCATTTGGATGCCATTGTTGATATCCAAGTGTCATTAATCAAAGTTCAGTCTATGTTGTTCCTGAAGACTCGATTCTTGGCCGCTGACGAAACAAAGAACTTCTTTTCTACTATTCCAGTAAACGCAAAACGCGGTGCAAGCAATGTGACCTATCCTGAGAACGGGCAGGATCTAGATCTTGAGTTCCATTTTCTTGACCATTTCTCTCACGAAAAGCTTGCAAAAGTGTTGCGAGTTACCGTTACCGATCAAGACTTCATCGCTACACTGGTGAACCATTATCAAGCTCAGTTAGAGAGCGAAATTGATGACGAGACTTTTGAAATAGACACCAAATTATTCCTATGTCTTCCTGAAAAGCGTCATGGTGAATACGTCATTGCAATCTCTACTGACAGTGTTATCACCAAAGCATTACCAGAGTCCAACGAAACGGAATTTTTAGATAGTTAGGGGTGCATATGCCGATAATTAGATTGGTTGTCTTTATTGCAGCTGTTTTGTTGCTTTTGGCTGAAATATGGGCTGTCTTTTCGACCTATGGATTTTTGCTAGGGATCTTAAATTTGGTTATCGTTTTGGTTGTGTTTGAAAAGGTATCCCGACGTATTGTTAATCGCATGAAAGCGGCAAGGCAAGCTCAATGAGGTGTTGTATCTCGTTGTGTCGAGGGAATACCCGCTCACTGATTGGAAGGTTGGTGTTCATGCTACGTACATTACTTTTCTCGCTTGTTTTGCTCGGCGCTGTTCCTGCCCATTCAGCGCTAAAGACAGGGGAGAGCTATATTGTTGATTATGAATTCTTTTCTGTAGAATTGGATTGTGATACTCGTTCCGCTACTCGCTGGTGGTATGTCACTCTAAAAGACTTGGGCAACTTTAAGCGCAGTGATGAGTTCTACTATGACCCTTCTGTACCGTCCCGATGTCAGCAAAAGTCTCAGTCTACGTATCGAAATCACTCCAAAGTCAGCTACGATAGGGGACACTTGGTGCCTGCTAACTCAATGGATTTTTCAGCGTTAGCCATTGTTCAATCAAACTCGATGGTCAATGTGCTTCCTCAAGTGGCTCAGATGAACAGAGGGGCTTGGTATCAGACCGAACTATGGGAAGAGTGCAGGCGCGATCTATATCAAATGACGGTGTATGGCGGCGTGTATCGCGATGATAGCGCTCCGATTCCTCAAGGTGGTGACTTTACCCGTACACATGGTGTAACAGCGCCACAAGCCTTTTGGAAGGTCATTACCTATGATGGCAATGTCATTGCTTGGTGGATTCCAAATAGTGTCAATGCCGTAGCCTCCAATGTGGATACGTACCTAGTTAGTGTGCGCGATATTGAACAATGGACAGGACAATCTATTGAAATTGACCCTTTTTTGAAAGATTTCAAATCCGCTAGTACCAATGCAATGCTGGCAGGCTGTGATAAGAGCTAGATGTGGTTTTTTTGAAAAAGTATGAGAGAGCATCCTATGGCATGTACTGAGCGTCAAGCTCGGGTTATCGGCGCTCGCGATAGAGGACCAAGTGAAAATGGTTGCTGTGATGACGATGGATGGCCTTGTGTGGATACGACACCTGATTGCGAAGAGATCAGGTTTGAAGGTGTTAACTGCACAACAGAGGAATTCATTGAATGGTTCCTGATGGTAGAGCAATCGCAAGACCGTTATGACTTCATCGGTATGGCAGGGGAGGGTGATTCACTGCTCGACATTGGCGGTTCTACTATTGATTGCACTGTGGGCACTGTACTGGAAGTTACCTTCGACGCCTATTTTGACGCGCTTCTTACGGTACGCATCAATGACGCCAACCGAGCACTAGACCAGCAATTGTTTTTAGCCAAGAAGCACCTTGGCCTTATTTCAACTAACACTCGATAAGGGAACTGTATGTACGATGTAAATGAGGTGATTGCTGGGTTTAATGCAATCTCTCTTGGCGCTATTGCAATAAGCCTAGTCGCGATGATTGCACTCAAGTATTCAGAGTCAACCAATCCAAAGGCAAACGTTAGTCCCTCTGACTTAATCACTTCGAAACGTCTCTGGGCTTGTGTGGGTGTTATCAATATATTTCTATCATTTGCTACCACCTACATCGCTTTTTATATGAAGGTTAGCATTGCAGGTTTAGCGGCTCCATTATTCATAACGTTGGTCATCGGCTCACTCGGTGTTCGTTTTGTCGGTGAGTGGCTGACCTTTAAAGCTCCGCTTGATGTTAGACCGTTTCGCTATTTGGTGTTTGCAGGGCGTGATTACTACCCAGTAGGCGGCGCTCTAGATTTCAGAAATGCATTTCAGGAAAAAGATGAAGCGGAAATGGTTGCTGAGTCTCTGCTAGGTAAAGTATTCCAGACAATAGATCCTCAGTTAGATGAAGAACAAACAGGCGAACTTATTGTCCAATGGTCGCACGTCTATGATATAGAGACTCGCCAGTGTATAGCGTTCTTCGGAACTAAACGCGAGGAAGACAGTGTACTGGTGCAATGGGACCAACCTGCAACCAACAAGCAAGAGCATGGGCACTATGTCGCTAGCTTTATCTCAAGCGATCTTGCTACGGCTTATGCTGGCACTATTGAGAGTCTTGTTCCTGCCATTACCACATTTGCAACAGACAATTCCATCAGCACCATTGCACAAAGTGATGAAGCGTTACACGCGTTTGCAAGATTGGTGATCGAGAAACTTCGTAAGTCTACCGTCTATCGAATATTCGGTTTAACTGACTATGGCGACCAATCGGTGTATGTTGAATCGTTTCTCGCTCACGAGGATATGGTTGATGTCTGTCGCTATCTCTGTGGTAAGGGTGAAATCATTCTTTCTACAGAGTTAGATGCCCAAGCGGTAAGCCCTTGTAATTTTGCCATTGCTGCGACACTTATCGCGCACTACGGCTGTGCTCCTGCACTGCGTGATGAATCGGCATTGGACTTGGATATGCACTGTATTAGCGAAACTGCTGGCAACGGCAATCAGCTTAATAGTCGTTACGCAAGATGGGTTCCCAAAGACGAAGCTCGCATGATGGCCACGTTGCGCACCTACGTTGCTAACCCTAATGGCTTAGACAGTGTTAATAGTCACTATGCTAAGTATCACCAACAGTAGCCAACCATTTAAAAGGGCGCAGTTCATTGCGCCTTCCTACTATCAGTTCTACTCATAACCTATCAAGGATTTTATGGCGGTATTTATTATCAACTCATTAGAGTCGTACAACTCGATGCTACAAAGCGCAATTGAAGATGCCTACGATGATGACGATTGGATCGCTATCGGTGTAGATACGTGGCTGGTGGATGACAACGCTGCGTTAGTTCCACGCTCTGTTACGGAGCGCTTACTTGCCGACTATGACGACCAATCTAACCCCTTTGGTTCTTATATTGTTGTTGCCTTCAATTCCTATTGGGGCTACCACGAAAAAGAAACTTGGGAATGGTTAAAACGACGAGGCTTTTAAGAAGAGACGAGCACATAGAACGAAGTATTTTTGATGTAGACGGCAATCTTTAATCAAAACACCAAAACAATGTCTAGTCGTTTTGAATCGTTCTATGTACTCATGGCATTTTTATCATTATTCAACTGTGTGTCCAATTCAGCATATTCATATTGTGATGCTTCTCATAATTGTTCTATGAACAGACACTTTTTTGAAAAAGTAGGTTTAGCTAAGCTTCCTGCATTCTTTGAAGGTGTTATCCGAATTGCAGCATGAATGCCGCGAGCAGCGCTATACTTGGAGTATTAGAATCTGTTGCTTTAGTAACCTACTATTGTACACTTTGCCGAATGCTTGTGGCTTGAGTCACAAGCCAGCTTTCTTTACTTAAGGTGCCGACTATGCAATACCCAATAGCCATTGAAATGGGTGACTCGGAACATGCCTACGGCGTGATGTTCCCCGATATTCCTAAGTGCTTTTCTGGTGGTGACACACTTGAAGAGGCGTTAACTAACGCAGAGGAGGCGCTAAACCTCTATTTAGAAGACTTAGCTGAAAGAGGTCAGATGCCACCGACAGCTAAGGAATTGTCGCATTGGCAATCAATGGAAGAATATCAAGGTTTTTCGTGGCACGTCATCTCTGTAAACACATCGCAGTCTAACAAAACTGAGTGTTGAGCTGAATTGTCTTGCTAACAACAAGCAAGGCAATTCAACCAAGTTCGGTTCTATCAGTTGGCCAGCTCAAGAGCATTTTCAATTTGTAATGTTATCAGGTGATTAACTTTATCCATATCACCTTGCGAAAGGCTATCAATCAGACTTCTAATGGATTTCTGATCACTGAAAATTTCTTCGGTTGGTTCGTCTGATTCGGTTAACACACTGTCTCTTTCATCCTTTTGCATCAGCAGTACTTGGCCCGCGAGTTTGATATCTTTTTCCCACTTGTCGATTGCTCGCCTATCTGCTTTGCGCATCTCTTTAACTTCATCAATCAGCTTGCTTTGTTCAACTGCAATAAACTGATATAGACCGTCAAATCCATGCTCTAGCACTTCTACTACATACGTGATGTTTGGGTTTGTAGTCAACCTCATATCGCCAAACACGAAACGCTTCACAGCCTTCACAGCGACGATTTGATTATCAGGTAGTATGCATGGGAGAAGTTCATCAAGTTCAGTATCTATATCTACTGGCATACCATTACCTTGTACTGGCACTAGTTTAGTCAATTCATTCATAAATACACTCATCAATGTTTAGCTCTAACATTCTATCACATACTGCGCGTTGATAAATGTATTTGTTTATAATTATGAGTTGTGTATTCTGTTTGATTCGCTGTTTTTTATTGATTATTTGTTTGTTTTGTTGTAAACATATGTAATTATATTTTTCAGCAACATTTGCAATTTGTTTTCGCTTCTTAATTGACAAAAACTGTTGGCTTGAGTGTGTGTCTATTTTAATGACTGTCTCTTTCATCAAATACAAGGAGTAGTTTGTGTTATTGGATATTTCACCATTGGCTGAGCCCAATTTGAAAGATTCTAAGATAGTTTCGAAACTGCTTCGCTACGAGGGTACGGGTCGCGCTATTGTAGAGTTTGACAAGCATAAGTCGAAGCTCTCTGATTATGCTTACTGGTTTATGTTGTCCACGCTTTGGGTGTCTTACACTGGCTTCTCAGATCTCAAGTTATGGAAGAAGCTGTTCAGTTCCAATAGGGCACATAGAAAGCACAGTATTATGAAGCCGAGCGAGGTAATTACCTATGATGAGCTTCCAGATAGATTGACAGTTTTCCGAGCTAAGCGACCAAATGAATCTGACTGCATTGCCTATACATTGGATGTCAACGTAGCAATACAATGGGCTCTAAGAAGAGAGGTCGATACTATTCATTGTTACACCGTCGCAAAGGCCGATGTGCTAGCTTTGTTTCTTCGAAGAAATGAGAGTGAGGTTATCGTTCTAGAACAAACTAGCCTTGATTTTATTGAGTGCATAACAGTAATTTCCGAATAGAGGATGAACTAACGTGAACCAGCTTATTGAATTGTCATTTAGGGCTACTAACAAACCGCTGATACTGCTCCTTTCATCAATGGTTGCGCTGTCAGTACTTACCATATTAACAGTCATTGCGTTGCAGCTTACGGCTACGTTTTTTAATGTCAGTATTTTGAATTTTACGGCCAACATTTTCTATTTGTGTTCGCCAGTGTTACTAGCCTATTGGAGTTATCAGTTATTACGAGCATACCGACGCGCAACTCTACCGTGATGAGAGGCGTCAATGCTATGAGTAATTTACATATTTGTTTAGGTGTTGATTAGTGGGGTGACGAGGTTTTCCTGAAAAACCTCTGCTTTTCCCAATCATTCGTGGTTATAGAAAGGTAAATGATGGTGTTGTGTGTATTGCAAATCGTAAATTTACCCACCCACATTTAAGTGACCTAAACGGATTGTTTGTACTCTTAATCGCTGATAGTTGGATGATTAATAGTTTTGAATTGCTTGGTAGACCAAGCGTTAGATTAGAAGAAATCGAATAGTAGGAGAATAGCGATGCCTAATGAAAATACACGTCTACGAGCTTTGTATCTCGGCACTACAGGCGATGGAGTTAAAGTTCATAGTCGCTTTTTAGCCCATTGTGATGTAGCCACCACACTCGCATTGTTCAAGTCTGAACGTGTACCTACTGATGTAGCGCCATTCTTTATTGACCTTTTCGATGATAATGATTGCACAATCATAGAAACCATTGGTGTTTCGGAAGAAACCTATCATAAGGTTACGGGAGAACCGATTTTGTCCTATTCGGATTATGAACGTGAGGAAGACTTTCATGAGTGCACAATTTTTGGCGCGATGCAGTCTGTAATACGAGACAACGGTGTAACCATTGAAGAGAACGAACACTCGAAATTATTTGACGCCGCTTTCAATCTGCATAAGTCCCGTCAGTCGGGGGATAAATTACATCAATAGATGTTTGTGCGTTATCTCTAGTTTAAAGGGGAATTTCATTGTTAACAGCATTTAAAGCAACCATGATCGCAATTCTATTAGCTGTCGTTCTACTGGAAACCTTCTTAGTTTCTGATTATCTGATCTATCAGCAAAACATAGAGTCACCATCTTGTTGCGGTTACGTAGCACCTGAATGGTATAAGCGTCCTGTTACTCATCTTCTAGTAGATTGGACAGAGCCTCAGTGGAAACCTAACGCCGTCCACTCGCAAATGTGGCTTGTGAGTGAAGGCTTAGTTCAAGGCAATGTTCAATTTTGGACTGTATGGGATAAATCGGATATGTAAGCCTTATGAGAAGCATTGAGCGTTATTGATTGCTCTGATGCTAATAGGCTCGCTAACTCGCATCTCAACTAATGTACAGTCGGAAGAAAGGATCTTGAAAAGCTGATGTTAGAGCTTACCGACTTAGCGATGGAAGAGATATCTACAGCATTGAGCGATCCCGATGGATGGAAAGCATCATTTGACCGAGTTGGCCAAGTTTATGTAGAACGACCGTATGTCGCACCCCAAAATGAGCTAAATCAATGGCGAGTAAGATTCCTAAGCGCCATTCAAGGTAAATAGGTAGATAGACCATGACCAGTGAACATTTAGAATGGATGACAACACTACCGACGCAAGAAGGTGAGTACCTTGTTGATGACGGCAATTCAGAGCCGAGGCGCGTTACCATAGTCAATATGAAAATTGATAATAACCCTGAACGCCCTGACAATTTTCATGTGGTAGAGATGAATGAAGATTACTACGCACTGAGTGAAGAAAACGGATGTGATGAATGGTCATGGGCATTGATTACCGACTCGCGAACTTAACCGTTAAATGCCAGCTTGCATTTTCTTAGAGGCACATGATGCACAATTTAGTTATACGGGTTATCGACCATAGGGATCGCTTAAAGCGGATACCAATTTCTGCGTTCGCTTCTATCGGCAGTACCACTAAAACTGATTTGCCAAAATTTGACGAAAAACGCTTTCTTAAATGTCCACAGTGCTTACATTGTGATTTTAAAGAAGGTATCGCAATTAATCACTATGAATGTGATGGATGCGGAGCGGGTTATCAAGTGTGGTTGCCCTAGTTTTTTAGAAAAACCGACAGTTCTTCTGCTGGTGGTCTAACTTAATTTCTGAATTAACTATTTGCCACGGCCACCAGCCATATAGCGTCCAATGGGAAGAGTGTTGTTAGTTTGTAAATAGGGGATTTTAAATATGCGGATATCGGTGGTAGACAAAAATCAACAATCATCCAGTGATGCACCGCATCGTTATCTTAACAACCCTTCCATACTGTCTCTCGTTAGCCGTCGTGAGCCCGAGGCACAAGCTCTTCTCGCGCAAGTACGCGAATCCCGCCAAGAGTTGCGATGCCATTGTACAGACACGCCAGCTCGCATGTTCATTCGCTATACCCATGAATTTTTCACCTTAGTTAACCATCCAGAAGAAGGTCAACATGCACCAGATTGCCCACTTGTTACTGAGATCCACGGATATGGAGAGCGGGAGCAGGGTAAAGTGGGTGCAGAGCGAGATGAAAGCAATCTTGATAACTTCTATATGCATCGAGAGGTCAGAAGCGGCCAAGCAGAATCGCCAAGAGCGCCATCTGGTAATGCTAAACCAAGTACGGCAAAGGAACACAAACTAGACAAACTGTATCGGTTCATGTGTGACAAAACTTTGGGTAACTGGTACTACAAAAATAAACGTACACGACAAACTATGATGCAGATATTGGCCAGCTTTCGGGAAAAATGTCAGGAAGTGCCTTTTGGTGACACGGTTCTAAGTCAATGGACGTACTACGGCGGTAATGGGTTCGATTTTGCTAAAGAGAACCTGCTACGCTCAATCAAGCAGGGCAGCTGGAACGGAAGAGGGAGACCACATGCATTTTGGTTTACGTTTTCAAACAATGTCCAATTTGAGCAAGGTTACATCGTTGTAGACGGTGTGGCCTATCCTTACAAGAGCATTATACGTCCATACGCCCCAGCTAACGGCCCCTTTTTCGTCTGCATGACAATCTGTGTCGATAATGGTAATCCGTGCTCTCATACTATCTATTTGCGTCCAGTGGTAGACATCAATATACCGATGCCTGTCGATAGTCAGTTCGAGCGTTCTGTGGCTCTTGCCTATATTAAATGGATAGATGGTACCGACACCTCGCAAGCAAAGTGGAGCTTAAACAAGCCAATCTATTCACGCTCAGTACGCGATGACTCGCCTTGTGTGCTTCCCGATTTCGTCATTCAGCGAAAGTCGCCATCAGGGGTATTGGCCGAAAAATACGTACTCGAAGTTATGGGAGGTCGTGACGAAGTCTATTTCGAGAGAAAGTCACGGCTAATGCCGATAATGATAGATGCTTGGGGAGCAAATGACTTATACGAGATCCATGATCTACACTCACTGCCAATAATAAACCCACTTACACCGAACAGATAGATTAACTGGATTCGAACAAGAACGCGTGACACACAATCCGTAAATTCGATTCTCCAAGAAAAGGCTCTCATTTTTGTTTACATAACGGTTTAACCGTTATATAGTGAGCACCTATGTTTCCTGAATTGGTGCAATTACTATGAATTTTACTTTACGTTATAAAGCGGATGCGACAAAGCTCATCTACGAATCAGGTTTGGCTGACCAAGATGATTCTTTGCTGAGAGATAGCGTTAGAATACAGATTGATTGTGATGCTATTAAAACCGATTTCTTGGTGGTCAGCGCTATTGATAACCACTTTGATGATGACATTGACGATTCAATCAATGGCATTTGGTTATTAAATGATGACGGCGAAAATGCGTTTTGCATTAGACCTAACGGGGATATATACGACTATGTTGCCGATATGGAAGGTAAGAATAGTTCGTTTTGCCTGAACTAATGCTTTATTGATCAGTCTGTTCTCTGTTCGGTGGATAACGCAATATAGGTGGCGCACATTCGTCACCGATGAATAATTCGACCTAGAGGAAGATTGATGACCTTAGATATGCGAAAAGGTAGCTACAACCGTTTATGGGTAGTATTAGCTGCATTAGCCCATATGGATGGTAAAGCTACTTTAAAAGAGCTCAGTGAGCTGTCTGGATTACCACGCAGCTCTACAGAGGATGTGTTGAAGAAGGTGCTTGATGGCCAAGTTCCAGAGCTTATTGTGACAAGAGAGAATGCCACTTTTTCTGTTATCGAATGGGGCTCATTTCTCACTAAAAAGCCATTGTTGACATTTTTTACCAAACACTTGAATAGCGACTAGTTTGTTAAGTCCTGAACATTCACGTTCATTTGAACGAAGCAGTATCATTTAACCAGCACGCATTTATGGAGTCGGTCAGTATGATCACTAATACCCCAAAAACAATCGAAGACCATGTAAGCCTCATTGGTACTAAATGGCATATTGGAGAAGATGTAAGGGTTATCGTTGATATCGAGAATCTAGTTGCTACTGAACAATCGGTATCGGGTGATATCCACTGGAAAGGAATTGGCTCTAGTCAGCCGATCAGAACCACTCAGTTGCGATTTTTCCGCCGTTGGTTAAAGAATGCTGCACCAATAGATCAAGAGTTGCTTACAGCTCTCTATGGCTCACTAGTAACCTCCATCGAACAGTGCACCGACGAGCTGACCATCATTCATGAAGAAATGGCTAAGCTTAACGAGCGCAAGTCTGCTCTAGTAGACCAATTGGCCCGAGCAAAAAGTCTGAAGTTTATACAAGACAACGCTCTTTCTTTGGAGCAGGTGCAGGTATTAGAAGAGAAGTACACTTTTGCTCACGATAATCAAAAGCACTATGAATGGTTAAAGCAACGTGTGACTAAAGAATGGTTCACTGTATTTGGCTACATATTCAAGACCTCTGAGTTTTCAATTTCAGATCTCTGTGATGGGAGTGATGGACGGTACATAGAGTTAGTTCTTTTGGCTGCATAGTCACTAGGTACTTTTTCTGAAAAACATGGATATTTGGTCAACTAAGAAAGGTAAAGGTATTATGCGTTACATCTTCGGTCTTCTGCTCATGTTCGGGGCTACATGCGCCTATCTGTATGGCCTACACCTCTACCTTTCGGCTATTCCTAACCCCACAGTGATGATGTTCATCTTTGGTAGTTCACTACTTGTATCCCTCACCTACGATATTAAGCAAGGGTTTGGCCGAAGAACATTTGTGCTTGTGTTATCCACACTGCTTATATTTTCCATTGCGCCTTATTTGGCGATAAAGTTTCGCATGTACTATTTAGAAGTCATAGCCGCGCTTAAGGAAATACCTAGTGAAGAGTTGGAGTCACTGGGGTATCACCACTATGTAAACGCTGTTAAAAACCCAATGGTTGGTGTCGGCGCTTGCTTCGCATTCAGTCTTGGGCTGGCTCGTTTGTCTTTGGGCGCACTAAGCATCAAACTTATTACCAAAGCATTCTTTAATGGCCAAACAGAGCCTTGCAAGTATTGTGGGAAGTAACCAAACATAGCTAAACAACTAAATGCTGGTGGCTTTGGCCAGTAGTAAACGTGAGGAGCGAAATATGGCTTGTTGGATCAACCCAAACGAACATATGCCAGTTGATGATATCGTGGTTATTGGTCGATATGAAGGCAGAATCGACACTAGGGGTAATGGTGGAGTCATCGACGTTTATGCTCACAATGGTAAGTGGATTAACTTGCCAGATGGTGTTTCTATTAACGGCTGGATGTACGACCCAGAAAACTTACCAAGGCTGACAACTACCACTAAGCATGATATCAGCAGAATTGATCGCCTGTTATTTCTGCTAAATGCAATTTGGGTTAAGAACCCAGAGCTTCGATTTAATCAGCTCATTTATCTTGTTCATGATTCCTATAGCGCAAAGCGCGTCAATTTAGGCCGTGTTACTATGGATGATGGGGGCAATGTTCCCGTCACAGGTTTTGACATGTTCAATTTGTCGGATGACAAGTTCATTGATCACTTAGAGCAGGTTCTGCACAATGGCCTATCTCAAATGTGGTGACAGATGCTCTGCACCTGACACATTTGGCGATGAAGAACTGATTTTCATTGGGTGTGCTGACAGCCTAGATTTTAATAATGATTGTGTTGTCATTAGAAATGGTAAAGCTATACCTGTACAAATGAAAAATCTGCGTCTGCATAAAGTCACTAACTGACGGTAAACAACTAGGCGATGGAATATATCACAACGTAGGAATTAATTCTCACAAACGTTATTTGGATGTTAGGTCACACCTAGAGGCTAAAGTAACGACCATTACCGATGAGCTATTTATGCAACCCAAGTAAATGGTTGTCAGAGTAAAATTAAAGCTAGAAATGTAATTATGGTGAATAGGGGAAAGCAAACTTCGGTTTGACCGTTACCTAGAGATCGGTGTCCTAACTTGAACCTATTCACCGCCCCTTTAATTAAAAGTTCATGTCTAATAATTGAGCGTAAGATCTCTATCTGGCTATTCTGTTTTTTATAGGGAACAAATAGAATGAGATGAATAACACGATTTTAATAGTTTGGCGTAAGGAGCTAGAGAATGTTGACATCCACACAAGAATTACCCACTTTACCATTATCGAAAAAGTATATAATCCAAAAATTGGCAGATGCAAGTACCCAACTTGCCAATCATGATGTGCTAAACCTTGTAGTCACAGAAAGATTGTTTGCGCATTTCCTATCTTCGCTCAAAGAGCATGGTTTGCCTGTGGAAATAAAGATTGAACTGTTCCCTCTGCTATTTTCAAATCATCCGTCTGTTGTTAGCGCAAAAGCAGATGTGAGTGCCTTTCAATTTGATACCTTTGCAGAGAAGATCAATGCTTTGGATGATTATTTTATCTCTAGCGATAGCTTTAATAGAATTGACGTTTCAGAATCACTAAACGAAATCTTTTATCAAATTATTGGCAATGAAATATCGCGAAGAATAGATAAATATTACAAAGAGTCAAAGGATATAGAGGAATTTCGCACAAGAATAACAAGGTTTGTCACCGCAAACGCTTAGTTAGTCACTCACATGTGTTGGTAATTCGTGACTAGGTAGTAAGTATCCTACTGAGTATTAAACACCTTACTTAAATTTTAGTACTGCTCGTTAGCAACATAATAAATGTAATGTCGTTGGCATTTCATTTGAGAAGTAATTGAAAATCTCTCAAAGAGATAATCAACGAAATCACCACCTAGAAATGAAGTATTTGTAATTAAGGATTCGGTTACATGAAAATGATTTTTCTGTCTGTAGTGACAGTAAGTGTTATATCTGGTTGCACTGGTAATGGCAATTCTATGGGGAGGGTGGTAAATGATAGAATAGATTTTCAATCAAATTTAGCCACGCATGAATTCGTCGTAATGAAAATGGGACGCCTAGATGAGTCAAACATTACTGATGCCCTTGTTGATTCTATGTATAGCATAAGCAATATTCCTCAAGCTTATCGACATATATACAGAGAGAAAAAGAATAAGGAGACTAAGAACTATTGGATTGGTGGCCTAGGGATCGACCATTCACCACGATTGATTGATATCACGTACAGCGCTAATAGTAGACATAAGTTAGATAATAATACGTGGTACTACGAAACGATTGATATCGATGAGCGCCGCGCTACTTTTTCAGTAGACATTACAGAAGATAATAAGTCTTACCATGTTACATTAAAATGCCCTAATTCATACAAGGATATTGACGACCTACGCGGAGCGAATATTTTTGAGGAATATGTAAACCCACTACCACAAGGTGTCATCAGTAATGATCTTAACAACTTGTGTGAAAATTCATCCATCACAATCGGTCAAAGTGAATTAGTGGAAGGCTCATTCAACTCTAAGTTCAAACCTGAAGATGTATATGCCAATTTTGAGCGTATTCTTGTTGCCAACAATTCTGTAACGCAAAACTTATCAAAAGTAAAAACCTTTGATATCAATAAGGCGCACACATTCACCTTGGAACAGGATGGCGGTTCGACCGAGTTGGGTATAAACGTATATCCTTACCGCGGTGGATCAAAAATCCTGTACGCTTACAACTATCGTTACAAGCTTACAGGCGATAATAAAACCACCTATAACAAGTCCGATATGAAAAAGGTAAGAAGCGTCCTTATCAAGATTGCGGATGACTAATTTCTAAGTAAGTTATAGAAAAATTATAGTCAATCGGAAGGTTAGCTAGCTAGAGTTGTAATTATGGTGAATTGGGGAAAGCAAACTTCGGTTTGACCGTTACCTAGCGATCGGTGTCCTAACTTGAACCTATTAACCGCCCTTTTGACTAAACGATCATTACTACTAAATTCAGTATCTCATCTTTCTATGTTTTTCAGAAAAACAAACGCTGGTGGATTTAATAGAGCAGTTCTACGTCTTACTGTTGCGTTAATGTGCTTGTGATCGTATTTGACGATTCCTTTCTCTCCACCTTTGTTAATTGTCTGTCCATATTAACGCCTTAATAAGCAGCTATTTTGTTCAATACCTTTTTCTGGTTAACAACGTTTGCCGTGTTCTCGTAACTTAACTCGCGAATGTAGCGATGTACCATTTCCATTGATGTCCAATCACCAAGCTGCATTAGTTCAGCTTCACTCAGTTTGTTGATATAACCATCTTGACAGCCCCCGACGCGCCCTGAGTGTCCCGTCCATCTTTTAGGATTAGGCGATGCGAACTCAATGCCTTGAGACGCCGCAAAATCAAATAGCTTCCCTAAGCAACGGTCTATAGTTTGGCCACTCATAGGCGTTTTGGACGCTATCATTTTTCCGTTTCGTGTCACCCGCGAGAAGATCATATCATCCTGTTTTAGCTTTCCTTCTATTTCAGTCAGGTAAAGGCGCATTACTTTTGCAAATGTACCCACCATCACTTTCGCTTTCACATTTGTACTGGTCTTTGAATACGTACGATGAATGATGACCATCTCAGAGTTCACCACTTCAACATCTTGCAATCGTATTCTTCCCAGCTCTGATTCACGTAGCATCGTGGTGTAGGCAGCGCACGCCAAAGTGAAGTCTCTCATGTTGATGAAATTTGTACCGTCCAAGCACTCCATAATGGCCATCAAATCTGCGGCACGCATACCGAACGCTTGTCTTTGTCGGTAACTTGCACCTGATACTTCTGCGCGATCCCTTTTTAGACTTTTGATGAAAGCAACTACCTGTTTTGCTTTGAAAGGGTTTGGTACTCCCAGATAATCCAAGATGTAGGTCATCTGTGCTTTGTATTGTCGAATAGTCTCTACTGATTTGCCATTCGCATACCACTCATGCTCAAGCCAGTGATACGCACATGTTAACGTTGCTGGAAACGCATACACGTTCTCTGACTCACAATAGTTATTCCATGTTCTCAGTACTGAGGCAAGCATGTAAACCGACGTTGATGCTAGTCCACCTCGATTCAGTTCAAAGTTCTTAAAACCTTGTACGTATTTAGCTGATAGAGGATCGTCGGGGTCAATGGCATTGGATAAATCTGGAAGCGCCACATTCATCCGACTAAGGTTGTTCTTTTGGTCTTGATACTTCGACTGCACAACATCAGAACTAATTGCAAGCTGACTTGTTCGTTTCGCTGGTAGTTGGCTCTTCATGAATAATTACCCTGCTAGACCAAAAGATTTTAAATGTTACGTCATCACGTTTACAGCAATGCACAAGCATTCCCGTTACTGTATTAGTATACAGTAACCACGTTAGATTATGTCAAGAACGTATTATAATCTGCATTATAGATTGTCTCTGACATTTGATCTTAGTTTAGTACAAAATGATCCAATAAAAGCATGTTGGCCAATGTTGAATAGCCATCGGTTGGTTAGTTAAGGGTAGGGCGGTGCAATCGAAATGCGTCTTTCTTTATGTTTGTGTTGATGTTATGTATAATCACAAAGCAACAATATTTATCTGTTATGATGTGTATTTAAATTTATTTCACATCATATTGAGTATGGCGATAGGTTATTAAGTTGCGTGTCTGAATGCTGGTATATTTATTAACTATGGAATCTTATATGATGAAAAAATCACTGACTTCTTTAATGACGTTAGCACTTATTTCTGCAACATCTTGCTACGCCAATTCAAATTCAGCAGCCGTAGCTGGTGGAACTCACGGTGACGATCAAGTTGAACAAATAGGTAAAGCTCTTGCAGCAGCGGCTCAAGCCAAGCGTGACCCTGAGAGCCTAATTCCAAATAAAGTCCACGTATCATTCAATCATGGCAATAACCCTCCAATTTCCACTGACCTTTTTTTGTCAATTGATGGTGCGAACTTCATCGCTTTAAAGACAACACCGTATGTAACAGCCTATGATCGGGTAACAGGCGCTAAAACTGTTGAAAACATTGAGTCTGGTTTAACGTTCTCTATTTCACCTATCTACAACCAAAATAAATCTGATTTTTCTTATAACGTCACGTACAAATACAAAGCCACGCCGTCTGTAAAGAACTTTGATGTAGATGGGGTAGCTGTTAGCACCATTGAGGGTCAAGCTATTGTGGGTAGCGATATGTCGCTGAAACTAGTGAAAGATGTTGAACAGTGCAGTGCTTCTTCTACACCTGTGGACACGTCATTCTGCGTCAAGGCTTACTAGCCCAATTCACAATCCCATGCTTTCACTCACTAGGTATGGGATTTTTACTTTAATGCCAATTAACAATTAGGTGTACTACCGTGAAATTACTACCAAACCTTGTCCTAAAAACCGTTGTTGCTGGTGGTGTGCTTACACTCGCTGCTTGCTCATCAACACCCAAGCACATTACTGTCGATGAAAGTCTTTTTATGCTGAAAAATGCACTCGTAAGTATGCAAGTTGATAAGGATTTTGAACTGGATGATGCGGGTTCTGCGTATATTAGTCGCTACTCGGTTAGAGCGATAGTGAACGACAAGCCAGAAGATTCGTTTAGCATGACTTCTCTTAACACAGCTTCATTCTCTTACGGAAAGATTGTTTCACAAGTAGATTTCGATATTGCACCCGATACCCCGCTAACACTCAATTTCTACATCAACGAAAAGCGTGAAGGCTGCTTTCAGTATGTGAAGGATGTGAGTGAGTACGCTTCGAAAGACGATGTGTTTTCTACCAATATCGATGTCAGTGTAGGGACGTATTGTGACCGCGACCTTTCTAAAGTTGTTGGTTTGAGAGTGTTAGAAAGAGCAGGGTACAACTATCAACAGATAGTTTATTAGCCCCCACTTCGTTCGCATAACAAGGAGCGCTTCTAGTGATTAACTTCGTATGGGTATGCCTCGCATTTTTGGCGGCTATGGTTCTTGGCTATGCACGTTACATTGAAAAGCGCCCAAAATTTAGGTTCATGTTTGTATCAATTGGGTTGGTCCTTGGTGCAATGGCAACAACAGTCTATTTTTTTGCAACGTGAACATATAGCTAGCATTGGAGTAATGTTATGAATGGGTACGACCTAATTACCGCTGAAAGACAAAGACAAATTGAGATAGAGAATTGGTCACATACTCATGATGACCAGCAAGGCGTGAGTACACTAGAGCGAGCGGCGTTTTGTTATCGAGATGCGCATGACGTTACACCGTTGCCTGACAGCTGGCCTTGGTCTGCCGAATGGTGGAAACCCAAAGATCGTCAACGTAACCTTGAACGAGCAGGAGCACTGTATCTGGCCGCCGCTGAGGCCGCGGATAGAGCAGGGCAAAGTACCGACAAGCAAAGATTGTTAGGCTATGTTGAAGCGTGTGCTCTTATGCTCAACAGTCTTCTAGACGCCACAAACAACAAGGTCTTGGGGAGTTAATACGATGCTTCATTTAGCCAATTGGGTTAAGTACTTATGCAAAAACTCGTTTCGTAAATATGATTATTTGATTGAAAATATATATTTAGCTTCTGTTAAAAGGAATCCACATAATTTTTCAAAAGGTATTGTGCTTCCAGATGCTAGAGGTGACTTACGTTAAACAGAACTTACTTAATTAGAAGGATATTTTCATGTCTAAACCTGTGGGAATTCAAACTACTACCGAAACCGATCTGAGGGAGTTTGCTAACTATGTTTTTCGCGCTGACCCTGATACGGTGGTACTTATGGTGCCTGATGAGCTGAAAGAAATTGCGGTTGCTATGTACAGGGGCAATCACTGCATTTTCGTCAGTGATGTACAACACGCACCAGAGGGTACGGTCTGGTTTGTATCTAAGCCGAAAATTACATTTGCTGAATTGCTAGAAATCGAAATTAGCGAAAATCATGGTGTTGTATCGGGTTCAGTAGATGCGATTGACCTTGATGGAATAATAAAGCACAACTCCGAACTCTATGATCATATGGCAACGCTAAATGAGGTTCAGATTGCAACGCAGATTGAGAACCAAATAGGTCGTCTGTTTGCATGGTGGCGTTCTGGTGTCATTACTGACTCGCAACATAATGAAATGCTGAAGGAAGTTAGAACCAAGGCAATTCAGATCGCTAAATCTTTGGCGTGAGTAAAAATGGTCAATAGATGAAGTCTGTTTTAATTTTTGATGAATTCGAATAACGCAAAGTCCCAAATCCATTCTAGTTAGTAGAGCTTGTAACATTTTACCGTTACGCAAATGCAATTGGTCACTGTAATAGTGACCAATATTTCGGTGGTAGATAGAATATGACAAGAAATATCAAACCATTATTTAAAAGGTTGGTCGGAATGGTTCTTAAATATCCGAATAAAGCTACCGTAATAATTACAGTTATTACGGTTACAGGGTAACATATTTTAGGTTATCAATATTATCGAATGTACTATTTAAATATATTTTTAGTCTTTTAAATAACGCCTAACCACTCTCATCCAATGCCGTTTCCAAAATTGCATCCTTTAAGCTTGCAGACGCAATTCGGAATTCTACTCGTGAACTTTGGTAAATCGCTAATGATTGCATATTTGCATGGCCACTGTCTTTCATCACATCTTTAGGTTCTCTACCACTGTCTAAGTCGATTGTGATACCACTATGGCGAAGAGCGTGGCTTGAAAATGTTCTGATTTCATCGGCTTCATCGATGTAGCCGTCTTCCATTAGTGCCAGCGCCGTGAGTTCGAAAGCTTCTTTAACTAACTCTCCAATTTGGTCAGCACCTAAGTTAGCATCGATAATGCCAGCTTCTCGGCCATGTGATGCCGCTTGTATTCGGGTAAACAAAGGCGTGGTTTCAGTTCTGCTTGGATAGTCGCTAAGACCTAAAACCCGTCGATACCGTATCAACGCAGAAATCAATCTATTAGAACAAGTTACAGTCCTACCCTTGCCTCTCTTACTTTTAGCGATCTTAAAACCAAACTTCACCGAATTATCGTCCGTTCTGATTCGATGAAAGTCTGACATCTTCGGGCTTCTTGTATTGGTGGCCGCAATTTCGCTGCGCCTTGGGTACGCCAGTATCATAAAGTGAATTAGAAATCTGGTGCGTTCGAAATACAGTTTGTTATCACTGGTTTCAGTGGCTCGATTAACTGTTTTGAGCAAGTAAGAGATTTGTGTGCGACTCAGTGCCTTTTCTACTTCGTGATCGACAGGAACCACGTTGTCCATGTTGTTGATGTTCATTCGCCTAAGTGCAACAGCAGCTGGATTCCTATCGCAATAACCCTCATCACTAAGATATATATAGAAACTACTTAAGTTTGAGAGCTGAGCCTTTACAGTATTTTCTTTTCGTTGGTACTGGCCGTTAGTGACTGTTCGGAATGGTCGCCATTTGTCATTAATAAAAAGCTCGCTATTCTCATAGAGGAACTGCGGGTAAGTCCCTCTAGCAATAAGTTCTGGTGGTGGTGTGTTGCCGAATTCTACGAACTTTACTAAGTCGTGACGAGTCACATCCATAACGTCCTTTTTTAAGATGCGCCAGATAAAGTTCAGAAAGACGGTCAGATCACCGCGATAAGCAGAAAAATTGTTCTTATGGTGTCGCGACTCTGCCAAGAAATCATATGCATGTTCGTACGTTTCAATGACTGTCGGTATGGCAATGCTGTGCAAAGTGTCACGCACTTCGGCGCATGGGGTGCTGCAATGTTCCGTCGGGGGAAAGAATGGTGTGAAATACACTTGCATGTTTGTGCACCGTTTTATTTTGTGTCTATAAAAAAGTTCGCAATTATGCGAACCTTTTTAGTACAAATCCATTTCTAGGAATTTTATGTCATGGTAGGGTTATCGACATTCGTACTGAGTGTAACTGTACCTTGCGCCACCACTCTCACTATCTTGGCTAAAAGTTCTATGAGCTTTCTGTCCGACGACGCAACTACCCTTTGGTGGTTCATTAACTTGAACCCCGTAGTCCGTGCCGTAGCGGTTGAGCCCTATTTGCACCCAAGAACCCATCTTGTTATTAGCAGCGCTAGAGGCTACCGAACTGACCTTGGTATCAGTGTATGACCGAATGATTTGACATAGACTTGCGTATGTTGCACTGGTAGCACAGTTTACTCCAACAGCACTATTTAGGTCACTTCCGCCCGAATTTGGCGAAGATGTTACTGAGCCGCCACCGTTACGCATACCCTCACTATCATCGTGATTAGTCATAACTGGTGGTGTATAGACCGAGGTATAGATTTCATCGTAACTCTTAAGGTCATTGGTTGTGATGGATGTTGCTTTCTTCTCTATTTCTAAACCCAATTTATCATAGGTTTGGTCAAGTCCACCTAAAGTCACGGCTTGAGCTGTCACACTAATACCTAGACCCAAAGTAAAGTATGCTATTTTAGCTACGCTTGCACTGCGTGACATGTGAAACATGGTTTAATTCTCCAATAGTGTATTGAATTTATGAACTACTACGACAGTAAATATACATCATATTATTATGATTAACATTGACTTTATTGTAAAAGTTTTCATATTTTAGTTGTAGTCATACTTCAAATGCAACGAAAAGCCATCCTAATAATAGGATGGCCTAGTCAGTTGCATTAAAATTAAATATTGCAAGAACGCTATTTGATTTCACTCATAATCAGCTCAATGAACGTTTTCTTGGTATTCCAAGTGGATTTGTCATGACCAAAAGCTTCCAGAGCAGGGATATAACGTGCTCTATTGTTATAGATGTACGCAGAGATTGTTTCCACCGCTCGAACTTCGAGGAACTGCTCAAGAGTGAACTTATCGTCTACGGTTTCTGTCGTGTTGGTGTAGTGAATGGTCCTATGACCTTGCTTATCTCTTTCGAGATCTACCCTATCAATATTGGCGCAGATATTAGTTACTAATGTCGTTGAGCCCTGTATATCTTTTAGCACGTAGTCTTTAAGTGCGTTTCTATCCCTGTCGCACACCCATTCAGTACTATCCAAGTGAAAATCCAGTTTGAGCTTGTTGTGCAACTGCCCCCACTTTTTTTGAAAAACTTCAAGAGCCAGAGATGCCAAGTAATCGGAATCTAGCGATTCGCGTACTGCGTTATTTCTTCCGCGTGTTTCCTTTTGAGTATCAATGCGCACCTTTTCTCTAGTGCGTTTCTTCGGCTCAGTAGATTTCTGTTGTGACGAAGGCAATACGGCAAACTCGGGTTTAACCGTATCACACCACTCAAACCACTTAGCGACATGTGGTCTTCCTACCAATGGCTTGTTTTTACGAGATAGAGGTGACGTATTGATAAACGTGTCAAACTGCTGAAAACCGTAGCGCTGTTCGACATCGATAGTGTCTCTTTTCATTACAGTTTTAGTGTCAGTAACAGGGTCAATCAGCGTCCATTGGCATTCACTATTTAGTACTTCTAACGTCACATCGTCAAAAAGTGCAAATATCTCATGGATATCTTTCTTGTTTGTACTCAGAACATTGCAAATGTATACGTCATCAGCATCGCCAAACGTTAGCGCGTCGAATGGTGCAACCCCACCCTTTTTGAAAAACTGAGGGAACGCATTATTGGCTGTAATATTGGCCGCACAGAAATAGGTCCATTGCTCGTCGGTTTTGCTCTTGATGCGATAGTACGGCGTGGAAATGCGAACGTTACCTTTACTGGTAATCAA
Organism: Vibrio sp. Hal054; assembly: GCF_037162405.1. NCBI lineage: Bacteria > Pseudomonadati > Pseudomonadota > Gammaproteobacteria > Vibrionales > Vibrionaceae > Vibrio > Vibrio sp. Hal054. The sequence goes on from NZ_JARLUT010000003.1 coordinate 59,464, forward strand.
GTTTCCCCAAGGCTTACTCAAAGAGATGAGCAGACATTTCCCGTCAACCTCTACTAGCGACTTTCTAGGGCTTAATGTAAAAGCCGCGATTTGTTCTTGCGTTAATTCATTTTTGGCCACTATGTCAAACTGAAACTCGTGCTCTATCATCGTATCGATGAGCCAATTCAGGTAGTTAATGCTGTTCTTGTTGAAACGAATCTCTTTGTATTTGTCGTAGTTGGCGTGCGTAATCATCTCTGCTTGTGACAGATTGTGTAAAGTAGCCACTCCAATACCAAACACTGCATTAATGGCGTGCTGAGTCAGACCATTCGATAAGATTTTCGGATTGTAGTAAGTAATTTTGGATATCAGCTCTTGGTATTCTTGGTAATAGTAGTCTTGCTTTCTATCAGAGATGCTCACCCAATTCCCTGCGGATGGGTCAATACGCCATACCTGTAGGTCAGATTTGCTCTTAGTTCCAAGAAAGCGTTTTACTTCATTCAATGACTTTTGAGCATTTAGCAAAGCTTCTACTGCCGTATATTTGTTCTCAGTAAACAACACACCTTTGTTATTCTCGGTTACATGGTCACATTTATCTGTGACCATGTATAGGTAATCAACTGAGTTACGCTTAGCGTCCTTTTCAGGACTAAACTTTAATATCTGCATTCATCGACCTAATGATATAAATTATTCTGAAATTTCGTTGTCATTGCTGCTGGTTAGTTGGTCTACATCATCTAGAATGGTTTCATCGACCTTTAGGGTCATTCCCTTGGCTCTCATAACTGAGTAGATGTATGTTGCCGAATAGTCGCTAAGGCTATTAAATCCTAAGCTATCCAAACCAATCGCAATGTTGATTCGCATCAGCGTGTCGTTGTACAAAAACGAATTTTTCAATGTTTGGGCTCGTACGTATACACCAGTGGCCAAAGTCGTTTCATCACGAGTCCACGTCATGGCCTGAGTTAAACGATATGGAGCAAAGACCGCTAATCCGCACCCAGTAGCCAGCGCTTTAAATACATTCGCGTAGTTGCCATCTTCGTGGTTATGTTCATACGCCCTAACGATTGTCACTGCTTTGACAAGGGCATATAGAACAAGAAACACGCTTGCAATCCAAGTTACAGTTTGCCAACGGCTCATGTCAGAAAACCATTTACCCACGCTTAACCAAACCAAATCGGCGTGTAGTTTTTGAAGGTCAGTAACTGCCCAACCTAGAATATGATGCAACTCAATCCCAGCTGCCATAAAGTAAAGAAGCGGAGCCGCGACAATGGCAATTCGCAGTGCCTTTTTCGTTGTTGTCGTACTCATGATCGCCTCCTTACTGGCGGTTTTTCAGAAAAACGTTACGCAAATAATGCCATAAGCGCTGCTTTTTTGTTTTCCATCATATCGTTATTGAGCGGTGTAGCAACGCTGTGCTTCTTCAAATAGAGATTTCTGAGTGTATCACAGCGTGAGATATCAAGCGTCTTAATCGCACGGGTTAAGGCGACATATAGCAGGTTTACTTCCTGTAAACGTTCGTTATTTTTACTCTTACAAAAAATAGAATCAAAGTCATCAGCTAGTACCACATGATCGTGTTCTATACCTTTACAGGCATGAGCGGTAGTAAAGACTTTACCCGCATTGTCGATGGTGTGGTGTTGTGATTGTTCAAGTACTGTTTTCATCAGCTTGAACCCATAGGACTGAATTGCTCTATATAGGTTCTTCAAACTGCCACCCTGCGTGTTTACATAGTCAATGAACTCATTCCAACTATCAAAAGCCGAGAAGGTACCATGCATAACACGTTGTCCGTTGAATAAGCGCTCTGCATCGTTTAGCAGCATCAGTTGCTCTTTGGTTCCCTTTAACACTAAACACTTTTGTCCCTGCGAGTAATAGTCCATGACACTGGCCATAAGAGATGTATTGGTACGAAAGATATGCAGCTCTTGCTCGTGCTTAACATGACTTAGGTTGTCGCTGTAAATGACACTGCTTTTATTTGCATTGCCTTTGAACTCAGGGTTTTCATTGTAGTACTGCTCAATCAAATCGTTAGATAGTTCGGCAATCTCTTGGCCATAGCGATAGCACGTTGTTAGCCTTGCTGTTTTATGACCAGCACTGATTAGCGTTTGCATGACATTGATGGCACCGCGCCATTCGTAGATGGACTGAAATTTGTCGCCCACAGAGATTTTCTTTGCTTTCACATAGTCAAAAAACTGCTTTACCACAGGAGCACTGTCTTGAGCTTCATCAAGTACCAATACATCCAGATTGAGAGCCAATTGACCAGTAACTACCTTCAGAACAAATTCCTTCAGATATACATCATGCATCACTGGTAATGTCGAATGTCGGTCCGTCATTTCATCCCAAAGCAGCTTAGTATAGTGGACAAGCTGCAAGGTAATGGCGTCAGTGTGTCCTAGTTGTTCCACGTATGTCTCGATGCAGTTCTCATCAGAGATAGCGTAATCACTTAACGTTTGAAGGAGCATTGAGGCAAATTGGTTCGCACTCAGCCCAATAATACTCATAGGCAATTTCAGGACGCTAATAACAGCCTTTTTTGTTAATGGTCGCTCAAGGCGTGTCGATGAGTATGCAGGTAGCATAGAGCGAGCATACGCATGGCTGGTGGACACTAGCACGTTGCTAGGAAACTCATCGGCCATTTTTTTTGCAATAATGTTGTTGTACACAAGAACAAGCACGTTCTCATTCTTTGTGCAAAGACTGACAATCGCATTACTCGTAAACGTCTTTGCAGCCCCTGCCCCAGCATCAATGACCAGTGTCTCTTGCGGTCCCATGTCACGAAACAGACCTACAGTGGCTTTTTGTTCATTGCTTAGAATGCGTCCATTAAACAACATATCTCTATCCCCTACCTGCTACCACTTAACCTGAAAAAACTTCTGGATCTACGTTTGACACGACACTGTTGATGGTGTTGTAAATGTGCTGAACTTGACCAACTTGCGCTTTATTCAGATTCAAACTGCCCAGTGATTTTACTATGCTAATAATTTCCTGTTTTAGCTCTTCGATGCGATCTTTCCTGCCTAAAGATTGCGCTTCTATCATTTGGTCTTGGATGGACAAACACTTATCTATCACCTGCTTCCCTGTCATCTTTACCGCAGGCTCTATCAACGGTACGTCCAACTCCAAACCTTTTGTCGTCTCAACAGTGCTACTGAGCGGCTGTGTTTCTGATTTGTCGCTCTTAGAAACGGTGTTATTAGTCGTCGTTATTACACTGTGGGTCACGACACTTTTCTCGGCGAAAAGGTCTTCGTTATCCTGCATGTCCATACCATTGATGTAATGAAACAATTCGCCATAACACAAATCACGCAATGCGAGGTATTCCACTCGTTTGCTGGGCATTGTCACCCATGTAAAGTTCATGCGCTGCGTGTAGTCAATGTCAGAGAGCATGATTCGCTTTTCTAGTGGTGACTTTTCATTGTTAATGAAACTGACCGTAACTTTAATTCCTAAACCATCTTCTTGCTCTTTGGTCCACTTCGGCACGTACCATTTTGCACCATCGGATTGAGCGCGAGCATCACCGACGGGTGCCGTAGGTCCTGCGGCAATGGTGTATTGCCCATCAACCAATGACCAATCACCAATCTGCTTAATGGATAGTGAACGAATCTCATTGTGATTTTGCAAAATCAATTTGTAGAGTTTGCCAGTGTGAGCAAGCCCCCCAAACTGGTCTTTGAATGTGCTACCTAACACAGTGTCAGGGTGCACGCCCCACGCATCAGACTTCACGATAAGAGCTGTGATGGTAGCCTTATCACTGCGGATGTCTTCACTGACCAATTGGGAGTTATAAAACAGATTCGCTAAACGCTCCACATGGTCCATATACTCTTTATCGAACCACTTACTGCGATTTGCTGCATTCATTCTTGCGTCTCCTCAAGTAAAGATTCAAATGAAGGTAGCATCGATGCTTTGTCTTCAGATTGACTCTCAATAGCCGCTTGATTCATCTCTGCTTGAGCCTCTTGTACGCTGTATTTCGCATTTAAATTTGCTAGCAGCTGCAATTCGCTGGTGGCTTGGAAATACGCCAACCCTACCTCTTCCATGTCATCATCATCTTTGAAGATGCCTGTCTCTTCCCAGTGTTCGATATTGAGTAGCGCTGCATCCATAAGATCGCTGCCGCGGTCAATGTCATTTTCTCTAAGAGGGAAACATTTCACCTTAATTGGGCGTACTTCATCTTCACCCAACTTAGACGCGTTTTTTACTACAAAAATTAGGTAGAATTTAAGTAGCTCCTGAGCACCGCCTTCAGCGTTGGCCATGACCTTATTAAAACCGCGCTTTTGCATAGCGTTCTTAATGTGCAGTTTCTTGCGAGCTAATACGCTCGGCAATGAATCTAGTGTGTTTACAAAATGCACGCTCGTAATGATGTTTAGACTTAAGTTAACAATGTCCAATCGCTCTTTACATAAGATTTGATGTGAGCCATCACCTAACGATGGATGTTCTACCGTCTCATTCCAGTACATGTTTGCAAGGTAAATATTGCCCTGCGCAGTCAATAGTTTGCCAGCTTTTTCATGCTGCATTACGTGGTCAACAATTTGTTGAGCATGGTTATATTTTTTCTGCGAAACCATCTCTTTGCGATCTAAAAGCGCAGAGGCTTTCTCTTCTTCAATCAGAGCCGATTTTAGAATTGCAGACCCTTCATAAACGCTTTCTACCATTCTTAGTACATCAATGACGCTGTACGTGTCATCAGCACCTTTTTTATTGCCAACATTGCTGATTTTATTGAAGAAGCGTTCTGGTTTGACCGCAATTGCATCACTAAGCTGAGGTACGCGATGGTTTGCCTTTAACTCTTTATAGAGCTCTTCTGTTGATAGCTTAAGATCATAGGTGTAATGCTGGTTGTTGTCCTTCACGCTGTTCTTGTATTCTGTGATACAGCGGTTTTGCTCTGCTTTAGTCACGAACTCAATGATACGAGACGGACAGGTTTGTTTGATTGTGGCCAGACGCATATCGTCAGATAGCCCAAGAAACCCTACACGTAAAACGTCCATCACCGTATTCAAATGCTGAGCTTTTTTTGCGCTGTCTAACTTATAGAACGCATTCTTTTGTTTTTCGCCCTCAAAAAGTTTGTGCAATAAAGGACTAACCACATCCAGAATCTTGACGACTGTTTCCTTCAGAGTGGACGCTGGTAGCGCAGTATCTATCGGTTGAAAGTACGTGCTCATGAATTCTTCAACGAGCTTTTTCATGTTGCGGTCACTAATCTTCGCTGTTTGAAAATCACGAGGCAGGGTGCTGTAGGTGACATCCCCTGCGTCTTTGACTTCTGTTTTGGCTTCCGCATTTGCTTTTGTTGCCGCGTCTTTGAGTAGCTGCGCTAACAGCGTAACGTTCTTATTGTGCTCCACCACAAAGTCTTTTAACTGTGTAACGTCTTGGAAGTACAAAGGGTTCGCGTGGTGCAATGCATCAAAATCAGTTTCGACAACATATCGCTTATTATCCTGACCTTGCTCTAGCAGTAGATGGCGCAGCAACTTGTTGTCTTCTTTTTCCGTTGTAGGAGCGCTTTGACCTTTACCATTAACAGCGTAAAACTCAAAATCTTCGCCACCAGATAGAGCGGTGGTTACTTGGAAAAGATCTACCCCTTGAACTCGGTAATATTCACCATGCGATTGGCTGATTGCACCATGTGCATTGGCAACAATTGGGGTTGCCTGTAGTTCAAGTGCTGACACGGTTTGTCGATTGATGATAGTCATAACGATATCCTTGAATTTAATTAACTGACATAATCATAATAATTATATAATGAGATTTTGACAAGTAATTTGTTTTATTCTTGGTCGTTAACGATGTCGATGGTGTAGTAAACCTCTTGCCTGCATGGTTTTATGGGGGGATTTTTGTTGAATTATGGTGTTCGATTGATTAGATTGTAATATGCAGTAACCTGTTGTTTTATAATAATTATATTCCGGCGGGAAAGTAGATATTAATTAATAACATTCTTTGATTGTTTTATATTGTCAGAAGAATCGTTTTTGAGGTATTCAGGTTGTCAGTCACTCAATTTTCTAACAAACGTCGCGCTCAGCTTGAAGCTGAAGCTAGCTTAATTGCTCGGGTGGCTTGCCGTCTTGCTGAAGAGTATATGGGCATAAAGGCACACTCTTTTTCAGAAAAAGTACACGTTGAAAGCCTTTGGTCAGATGTGAGTGAGAGTGTGACGCGCTATTTTGATAATGGCCATGTCACCATATCTTTAGCTCTGCACGAGCTTTTTGCTTACGAGAAAGATGGGGAGTATTTCTATGCGGAGTCCATTAAAGGTGCTAGCGGTATGTTTCCAGCACAACACCTTCCCCCAGAGGGTGCTTATGCGCTCTCATCGCTCATGAAGTCTCTCATGGAGCAATCTTCTATGTCGCAAAAGGTGGTAAATCACTTGGAGATGCGCATGGAAAGCAGTGGTTAGAGTTGACTGCTTTTTTGAGAACGCAGCTGAATCTGGTTTTTAATTTCTCTGCAAGTCGCCACAAAGATAGCTTCATTTGCTCAAATCACGATGTGTTTAATTTCTCGTGGCCACTCGTTAGTTCGTACGTTACGCATTATTCCGCATTACTGCGATCCAAAGGCAAGCCCTTTACCTCGTTGGCAATATTTCAAATGTTTGAGCGGCTGGTGGAGGGGTTAATCAAAAACGATGCTTCGGAAGGCTTATTCTTACTATCGAGGTATATGTTCACGAAAAAAGCTAGCGAAAAAGGCGAAATCTAGAAAGGGGCAAGGCCGAATAACTAGGTTAATTCGGCCTTGCATGTGCGTTCGGTTTGATTCAAAGAATGTCAGTTAATTAAATCAAGGTTCACTTCATCAGGAGCAACAATAGGAGGCTCTTAGACAAATCCGAAACAACACATGCCAAGAACAATATTATAACTTTGTCATAAATTCAAACACATTTCCGCATTAGCTTCTTGAATGAGTAAAATCTAAACGATTCCTCTCATACCACAATGCGCCACACAGGTTAATCCAGTTGCTGTAACCAATCTTTGGAATGATGGTTTTTTAACGATTACTGTAGGGTGGTAAATTATGTTGCGCTATAATTAATGCGCATTTCTCGGGGTTTGACTACTATTTTGATGCTCACCTCTCTATGGTTGTAGTCAAATTGCGGAGGCTGCTTTAACGGTGTAGTGCTACAGCTGGATGCTGCACATAAAAAAGTTAGAGCACTCGCCCTAACTTTAATGATGCGTATCGCGTCCACTGAATCAGTGAGGTGCGTTAATGTCTGTATTCACAGAGTGTTCAACTTTCGGCTCATTTCGGCTCACCAATTTATCTAAAACTCGGCTCACCTGCGTCTGAAACTCAATAGAACTTGTGTCAACACCTTCTCTAGTCAGTGCGCTGTTTATCTTGCTGGTGGTTTGCAGCATAACGACCCCTTGTGAATTTTCTGTATCAATGCCTAGCGATTTTAGATTATCAACCGCCGTCATTAATGTCTCGAATTCATTGGGAATGGCCACATCATTTTTCAGAGCATCTGTTTTGATCGCGTTAAGCATCGGCATGTTAAATGTGTCGTTGCTCAACTCTGACTGATATCGCTCTAAGAACTGAGGGTTCTGTGTTGAAGTCATTAAGGCTTCTTGAAGTTTGACCAACCCTCCCATTGTCACCGCAATCTCATTTTGCAGCTGATTTTGCTGCTGAATTTGCTCAGTGACACGAGCAGCTAACAGCTCATTGAATTTAGGCGCATTTATTTCTGGCGTCCCTTCTTTCAATGTATAATCTACCATTGCAGAAGAAAGCGTCATGTTGACTGCGTTAGAAAGATCCCATTGCACTTGCTTCTGGATGTTTTCAGATGAAGGCGTGTTGAATACGGGATTGACTGCCAAATCCGTCAAGGATTGATGACAGCTCTTAGCGATATCTTCCACTCGCTTACTGAACTGTTCATTATTAAACGGATTATTATTGGCTATTACACCCAGTCCGTTTATTTGGTGTCCGAATTCATTTTCTTGCAGATTCTGATTGGTTGGGTTATTTAGCGAATCCAACACCAATTTCCTTGCTTCTTGAGCAATGAAATCCGAGTAAGAACCCACAACAAAACGGGTATCCTTTCGTGTGTCTACCATGTTAACTTGGTTCATTAACAACCTCTAATACCGCATACGAAAAATAGCGTATGCTCTTTGTTGCAATACTAACAATATTTACAATGTTATTATAGATCATGTGGCCTATTTAGCTGGTTTAAAACCATTAATCGCGTTCCAATTTGCCATATTTTTATCATTTAATAAGTTTTTCAGAAAAACTTTCAGCAGATACTACATCAGTACTCACTAAGTAAATAAGCATTTATTAGTGTTATCACTCTAGCATTGGCTTGGTTAAGTGCTGGTTAATTGTGATGTACTTACGTTATTTACAATCCAATGTTAACAAGAATATCATTTTTGCGTGTCACTGTTTTGTAAATTTCAGTAAATTCTGATAGGGCGAGAGGATAAGAATGCAAGTACCCTTGCTGAATATTACCTCCGATTTTAGCTAAGTATTCAGACTCTTGCTTCGTCTCCACCCCTTCCATGACGGCTTCAATTCCATGTCTTTTAGTAAACATTAGGAAATGTTGCACCATGTCTTGTTTCATTGGATCTTGATGTATCCGTTCAATAAATACTCTGTCTACTTTGATTTGCGAAATGGGTAATTCCAGTAAACGGCTCGCGTTCTGGTGGCCCACGCCATAGTCATCAAGTGATAGCTTTATTCCCATACGCTGAAGAGTGATGGCGTTGTCCAGAATTGCTCTTTTGCAATGCTGCGGGAATGGATCTTCTGTGATTTCCAGAGTAATTAAATGGGCTGGATAGCCCTTATCTTCAATTATTCGCTTTAGGAGCGGAATAGTGTCTTCATGCCCAAGTTGAACAGGAGACAGGTTAAAGTTTAATGGAAACAAAGGTGCACAATGCCCACAAGCTTGTTCAAGTACAGATAGGCTAATCTTATGCCCCACTTTTATTCGGTCTGCGTGCAGAAACATGTCATTTGCAGACATCTCTTTCCAGCGAGCGAGCACTTCCGCGCTATGAAGCTGGTTAGTGCGTACATCTATGATGGGCTGCACGACAGGATAGAACTGCTTATCCTCAATTGCGCTGTATATCCTGCTCACTAACGAGTTGTCTGTATTATCCATGTTTATTTGTGTTATATATAATCACGAAGATACAATAGAGAATATATTAAATAGTGGTGAATTTCTAGACAAAGGATATCTGTACGTTCATAATTTTCATCAATGAGACGCTATAACGTTTTCTAATGAGGGGAGTGCTAGCACATGAGTTTTAGTGTATTGGGTAAGTCAGTACCCTTTTTTCTGACATTTTCAGGCGGTTGCGCATTCTTAATTGCGTTCTTAGTGGCGTTGTTTTTTATTTACCACTACGCATTATCAGCAAAAGGTGCAATTTGCTTGAGTCTACTTACATGGGCAATATTAGTTGTACCTGATGGTCGGCTTCACATTTTAGAGTGGGCACAAAGCGGCTATATGATTTTTATGGGAACACTATTTGCTTTTACATTGCATGGATTCGCTGGAAGTCTACTTCGGAGCGCGGTATTTGGTATTGCTAAAGCATCGGGAGTCTTCCGCTGGATTTTTTCGTGAGAAACCTAAGCTCTACTCCCTTATTGCTTTTTTAGAAAAACACGGACGTTTATTTCTTCTTAGATTCCTGCAACCTAGCCACTAAATCGCGAGGACTTATCCCAGCCTCGTTCATTTCAGTTAGAATTTTCTCTACCTTTTTCTGTTTCTCTTCTTCTAATTTTGCCGCTTTTACTTCCGCGTTATAAATTTCTTGTCTCAGCACCGTTAAGTGTTGGATGGATTTATCAACCTCTGCGCTTGTAAACTGATGTATTTTCAGGTAATTGCGCAACATCGTGATACTAGTGAACAACTTCTTTGGTGCATGTTGCATGATTGATTTATGCCGTAAATAAAAGTTATTAATTAATAAGTCTTCATTTTGTTCCATTTTCCGATGAAAAATCAAACAGTATATGTGAGTTTGATTGACAGTTCTCAATTAATCTCTTTTTTGGATGCCCGTTTTACTTTTATAAACAATTCAGACATTTGTATTCGCTGTTTAAATATGTTCGGGTATAGTGATATTTTTTAACGATTATTACTTGATTACTGCACAAAATAATAATATTATAACCGTGTCAGTTAATTAATTGCGGTGAGTTGCTTATGCTAAATACCACTACCGCGTTCACTACGAATTGTTTGTAAAGGGAACACAATCATGAAAAAACTTGCAGTGGCTATGTTGTCTATTCTGGCTACCTCTCACTACGCCCACGCTGTACGATTAGGCAGCGCTGTATCAGATGCGAACTACAAAGATTATATTGTTCGTTTTGAAGTTAAAAGTACCGATGGTCTTACCTATACATGCGGTGGCTTGTTGCTTAAAGGGCAATATGTATTAACAGCTGGTCACTGTGTCGGGACTGAATACTCCACTACTACCACGCCTGACGGTTATACAACCACTGAATACCAAAAATGGATTGATAATGGTGCTAGTAACGCCATTACGCTCTATCAATCGGTTGATTATTACGGTAACGCAACCACAACAACATATAGCGTCATTGAGTTGGTGAATGATGGTTATAGCAAGGCACGTACTGAAGCCGTTGATGAGTTGGATTACGTACGATCACAATACAGCAGTGCGGATTGGTCTACCTACGCCACTACATCTGACCTGCAAAGTTTTGTTGGTGTTGGCCATCATGACCTTGCGCTCATCAAACTGAATACAGTGCTAAGTCAAAAGCACTCAGCTCGTTTAACGCCGATCTATGATACTGCGTCCAATACTTTCAATGTGAATTTAGGCGATAGTTTGACATTTCGTGGTTGGGGTGTAGACGAAACCGATACCTACCCAAGCGTTATGCAACAAACTACCTTGGCATTAAACTACTCAACGATGGAATATAACCCGCTATCGCCAACGAATACAGGTGATATGACTGCTTGTGAAAATAGTGCCTCTGATTTCTGTAATTATTCTCTAGCAGACTACTTTAAAATGTACCCTACCACTTTAACATCTCTTCCAGATAAAGGTGATTCGGGTACGCCTGTTGTGTCTTCATCAGATCAGGTTTTCTCTGTGGCGAAATCAGTAAACCGCCCTACTTACACCTATGCATCGTTCACAAATATTGGCTGGTATCTTCCTTACATTATTGACTCAATCGATTCATTAAGCGCACCTAAGAAAGTAACGCTTAATTCAGCGCACAAAACGACATCGTTTTGGATTCAGAACCTACGTGCTAGCTCAGAAACTATTAATCCAACAGTGGGTGATAATTCAGCGAACACTTTCAGCATTAGCGGCTGTGCCAGTGTCACTTTAGCGTCAATGGAATCATGTCAGGTTACTTTGACTTATTCGGGTAGTACAGAAGGTGAAACAGCGCGAATCTATTTGGCTGATTCACTATCTACCAATATTTCGTTGAGCTACTCTAACCCAAGCAGTTCTACTGGTGGTGGTGAAGGTGAAGGTGGCGGCGGCGGAGCTGTTGGTCCTTGGGGTATGCTTCTAATGATGGCATTTGCATTTATTCGCCGTCGTTACGCATAACAACCTGCTTATACTTTCCAAACGCCGCTTTAAGTGGCGTTTTTACTTTTTCAGAAAAACATCGTCCTTCAGATGTGCCTAAAGTGTCCTCTGCTTTCACTCAGACGTTTACTTATCAGTGCGTTTGTATTTATAATCCGATTTGTTTATATTTTTGTGAGTTAAAATCGGAGTTCTCATATTGAAACTAACAGACTACATTGACTCTCGGTATGGCACAGAACGAGGTGCCACTGCGGAATTTCTGCGAGATAACCCCCACATACGCCCTCAAACATTGACGCGATACAAGAAGTCTCACAAAATTAACCTAATAACGGGTGAGATATACGTACCAAGTGAAACGCTAAAGATCATCAAACTCGAAGCGCCTAGCAATTAATTGTACTTATAATCAAATATGTTTATAATCGCAAAATAGTAATGCACATGTCATATGTCGAGGTTAGTTTGATGGTGAAATACAGCGCTTTAATGATTAGGTTTGGTGGAGTGCTGCTCCTTGGTCTAATTACATCTCATTTTGTAAAAGATTCAATGGACCCTGCTGTTGTTCTTGGCTTGTTTACCAGTATTGCTGCTGGTTCAGTGGCTCATGGTATGGGAATTAGCGTAACGCTCGGTTTGAAACATCTTTTGCTGGTGGTTTTATTCTGTTTGCCGTTTGGTTTCATCGGTCTTCTATTGGGGCGACTTTTTTATACCCATCTAGCTATGTAACCTCATCCAACTGACTAGCGTCGTTTATTGCAGAGTGCTGAGACTTATGCGAATCGAAGTATCCCACCCATCCACTTGCCGAAAAGAACCTATGCCTATTACCGCGCTCATTCTTGATAAGTTGACCAGTGTTGGTGTTTCAGTTCCATTATTGGAAATTGACGGCAACGACGATAACCTGTTTATTACTGAAGATAATACGTCAGCCTACCGCCATGTTTACTTACGCATTCGCTTTGATGATGAATTCTATAACAATGACCCCGTTTATTTTGTTGAAGCGTTTATTCGCCAGCATAGCGGTGGTGACATTTCATATCAGGGTAATAGGTTGGAATTTCCCCCAGAAGATATCCCCAATGTCATTGGCATAATTGCACATCGTTTCATGGGTTATGTTGCGAATGCTTGCTAAATATGAACGTACGGTACAACTCCCGCTAAAGCGCAGCTGGTTAATACCGGCTATCGCAAATCTACTGTAATCTTGAGGTTAAAATGGAATTTAGGACCGCGCACGACAATATTACCCTTTCTACAGTCCAAGGTATCGTACTTGCACAATCGTCGAGTGATAACACTCATATGGCAGCTACATTCGTGGGTAATGGTTTTGCTGGTGGTACTCAGGTTTCTACTAAAACCATCAATCATCGCCAAGTCTGGATTAGAGCTAGCGATGGGCGTGAGGTGTGCTTTGACTTCATTAACTCTGATTTGAACTTTCACGTTGGACATGATTTAAAAGTATTGGTTGGGGTTGTTGGATCATCCGGTTATCAGTTTGTAGTAGGAGCAAAGAACGTGACTACTGGACAGGTTGCAAGTCTATGGGAAGTCTCGCAATACCCGTCTCACTCTCAGTTCAACAAGCCGTGGCTTGGCCTGCTTTCACTCGTTGTTATCGGAGGGGTTAGTGGCCAGCTTGTCACTTGGGCGGTAAATAAGATTGACATAGCGATTCCCTATGCGGAAGTTGTTAGCCTCTGTGGTTATGTTGTCCCTGTATGTCTCGCTCTGCTGCTGAATTTAAACCTCTACCGAAAAGCTACGCACTGCAAAACCTTTTTGCGAAACGCTGTAGTTTCAATTTAAGTCGTCATTAACTTTTTTAGAAAAATCGCTGCATTATTAAGTAGATTGCAATCACTTGAGGGAATACATCATGACCGATATTTTTATCAATTTGGATGAACCAGTGTTCGCGCCCACTATGGACATGACACTGCTAGAAATGTTTATTGCGGCTAACTATACGTGGTTCGATGATGTGACATGTATAACGCAAGAAAGTGATGGTGAGATTATTCACTGGACAGCAACAGCAGTGGAAGTTCAAGCAGCGCGATTAGCCGCCAATGTGGAGACGGGCTTAATACCTGTTGTGGGTTTTGAGTACACGGTGCACTCCGAGTACTATGATATTGAAGATGTCGCGTATGTGGCCAATGATTGGCGCACAGCGGTGGTCACTAAAGCGCAGTTTGAAAACGCGACGAAAGGGGGATCTAATGGTTCTAATGAATCATCTTCAATCTAATGGCGTGGATGGCTATGGTGGTTGGCGTTGGCGCGGCAATCGTATTGTTCACAACAAAGCGTGGTAACGAGCACGCTATTACGGAAGAAAATACTCGCATTTTGCTCACGTTTTTCTCATTATCTTGGGTGTTCTTGGTTCAGTCTATATCTTCTAAGTCATTACTCCGTAACCACCTGCTTGCTGATGCATTGGATAACCTTGGCCGTCGCAACGGCATCAGCATCCGCAGTGTGTGCTTGTCCTTCAAATTCAATCCCGCAATGATTCACTGTATTGGCAAGTGATATCGTCCCGTGTCGATTGGTCGATCCAAATACAGGCACGGCAATCTTCTTCATTACGCATGGCGCTTTTCTGTCCAGCCACTCTAACCATTGAGGCACGACGTTCTTTGCACTGTTTCTCATGCAGGCTTCATCAAAGTCTCGATTAAATGCCGTCCATTGTTTGTCTTTCATGATGTGCGAAATTTCTTTGGCCACAATGTCAAATGTCGGTGCGTCTTTCAAATCTTCATTCGTGATCCCGTGCTTTTCAAATGCACCTTCTGCGATAGGCTCATCGGTGTGGACCAATGAGTGATAAAGAACGGTCGCTGTCGTGGCATCAACTAAGGCTATTTCAATCACCGCCCCATAAAGGTCGGTTGTTTCTGTATCGATGACAACGCAGTGTGTCTCAACCATATCCTTGGCCAACAATGCAGCTTGGTTAGCTGGACTGCGCAATCGGGTTTGTTTTACAAGGGCTTCTGTCGCCGCGATTTGCGCTTTAGTGCGGGGTTTACCAGACAGGGCTTTCATCGGTGTACATTGCGCAATGGTGAAACACTCCACCTGACCTCGGCCATATGGATTCGGATACTTATAATGACTGATGCTGTCTTTGTGTGGTTTCATGCGGAACACTTCTTTCAGTGACGTTCTGGTGTGTTGCTTATCGGTCAAACCTTTCTGCTCGACAGCGCTTCGACGTTCTTCAAAGCTCATATCCTGAAATCCATCAATCTTGCTGCAATAAAACTCAAGTGTTGTTTCCATTTGACCGACCCTGCTGCTTTTTTCAATCTCAGAATGTGCCGCAATTACGCTTCATAACGACAATCATTCTATCCTACCAAGCTCAATATAACCTGTACAGATGCACACCTGTTGTTCACTATTAATACATTTACCATACATCACAAAATTAACATACTTATGACTTAACCGCTGGCATCCCAGCCCCCTTCGCACAATCCTCGTGCAAAGCTGCTTTTTTATTTTTTCTTTTTTTATTTTTTACGCGCCAGCGCGGGTCGAGTAGGAACCGAGGCGCGAAGCGCCGAGGGATGGTCGGATAGAATATTTTGTGATGTATGGTAAATCAGAGAGGTAAGGCAAAAAACCTCTCGGTTGGAGGTTTGGCTTGTTTGTGAATGATTGGGATTGACTCATGGATAACGAGACTTGGTTTCTGAAATACCGCAGATTTTCTTGATGGCGTTGTCTGCAATTTCACAGGCTTTGGCGCAATCCCATGATGGGTAATCTGGGTCGCACCATGTCGTAGTACCATAATTGATGATGCTGCCATCCGCTTTTTGGTATTCCTCACCATCAGGCGACAACAAGACTTTACCAAACCTTGCTGCTTTCAATCGGTTTTTGCTCATGCCATCACCTCACTTCCAACTGGACACCAACGATCGGGCTTCAGACTCGGATAGTTCAATAAATCCGATCAGTCCCACCATCAAAAAGTAGGTACCGCATTTTGATTGACTTAAGGTGACTTCATCGAAACTGCATTCAATGTCCATTCCTTGAGAACTAAAATGCACGCGGTTGTCTTTCAAGCGGTACATGCATACCCCGCTTTCCAGCTGCACCGCATTTTGTTGCTTTTGGGCAGTTGGCAGTAATGTTTTTAAAAAGTTATCCGCGATTTGATGCGATTCATTAAAACATTGGTTGATGTGAGAGAAGTATTCGCGTTCACTCATTTTTTCAACAAGTGGCGTCAGTTCATATGGGGTGTTTTCATCAGTCTTCACGCGACTTCCCCCATTCTTTCGTTAACCGCGTTAAGTACCGATTCATACCAATCTTGGGAATAGTCACCAGTGGTTAGTAACGTAATAAGCCCATCATGCAACGTTCTTCGACGAGCAAATAACAATACCCAATCCGTTAATGAATGCTTGTTTTCGAAGGTGTCATCAATGAAGTTCAAGTCTTCTGCCGTCAACTCGCGACCTTTAATCGTCAACTTACGCAATTGATTAATTTTTGCATCAAGGTACATGGCCAACGACTCAATATGCATGTTCGATTTATCACTGAGCCTAGTTAGGAAGTTGGATTTTTCATCATAGACTGAAAACTGCATCGGTGGACTATTTTCACCATCAACAAAAAAGTCTATGTGGTACTTGTTCACTGATAACGGAAAATCTAAATTGGTCGGCATCTTGCGCACCAATGATGATTGCAGAGCAAAAATAGGACTCAATGCGTCACTCAATTTGTTCTTCATGGTTGGAGCTCGTTGCTTCTCAGCTGTGATGTCACAACAGGCCAAGAACTCTTTTACATGCAAACGCACTTGAAGCTTATTGTCTCTTTCTGTCCACACGATGTGAAAACCATAGAGATTGAACAGAATTTCATGCTTGTTCTTGTCTATGTCTTTCAACACCGACTGACCATTTTGATACTTACGTGTGCTTTTTAGTTCGTTAACTAAACTGTTTCGGAACATCGCAAACGTTTCGTTGTTTCCCATTGACTGATGAAGCGTAGTCAATGCCAGTGAAAACTCTCTATATGGCACACTGGTATCACGAGGAATTTTGGCCAAACTGCGAAGTTTCAAATACAAACCAAACAAGATTGGTGGCAATCCTAAAACGCTACGTGGTAACACATACAAGGACCCGTCTTTCTTAAGAGAGTCAAACACATTTTCTTGGAGCTCAACGATGTAGATCGTTGCGTTTTCCCCAAAGTGAAGTTCGTCTCCGTCAATAACCGACTCTTCTGTTGTGAAAGGCGTAAGTTGATTAACCATTTTCGCCGTATTTTTTGTGAAGCCCATTGCTTCAACATCCATAATCTGTTCCATACCCGTATCGATGATTTCAAAAATAGTGTCACCGATGGCTTGGAATGCGCCGCGCACACGGCTACGGTCTTTACCAGAGAAGCGGAAATTCTTTCTATGTGGGTAGATTAGTTTCAGAACATCATCAATATGAAAAGGAGTTCTATTGATTGGTTCTTTGAGATCACTGTAATTTCTTACCACAATCTCGTGATAGTGATACACGAGTGTCACAACGGCACAATACACTTTGAAATCGTACATATCGGCTATTCTCGATGTCGATTTCACGAGAGCATTGACTTTTCGACCACTGAAACTGAATGTTTTGACTAGCTGTTTCTTTCTGGTGGTGCTGACATCGATCAGCTGTTCGATAATGTGATTATTGGTCGGCGTTACAATACGGAGTTCCGCGCCTTGCGGCATCGTGACATCATGAAATTCAGCTTTGAATTTCTCACTTGCTTTCATTAGACGCGCATCATAGCCAGTGGTTGTAGGTTTTACTTCCACGACTATCTCTTGGAAAATGGGTTTACTTAACGTGAGTTCCCACACTTTTACTTTACGGGTGACATTGCTATGGGCGTATTGAAATGGACGTGATTGGAGCAAACCCATATTCACAAGTGCTTTTATGCGTTGTTTCATCGTATCTTCAGATATATTGAGATGATCGCGCACTTCAGCGATGGTTATGGTCATTTCCTCATTCGCATGTTCACGACTTTCCAATATCCCCGTTAGAGTATGGATTTGCGCAGCAGTGAGAGTAAGTGAATTGGTGAAATCATTTAGGCTATACGGTTTCTTTGTTGGATCAAAGAAAACCATACTCCCTTCAGAGATGGTCCGTGTTTTTATGATCAACGGTTCTATTTCTTCTGTACCTAAATTCATTTGTTTTTTGAGATCTACTAGCCATTGGGCTCAAATCTACTACGGGTTTTTCTGAAAAACAAATAAAAAGATTTTTATTATTTTTGTTTGATCATTGCGAATGTGTTTTAGCGATCGAGCGCGTCAAATAGGTAATAAAGATCTTTTCTGTTATCTATATTATCTATTTATCTATGGAATAGCGTGTAATTGCAAATAGTTGTTTTTATTATATTTTTAACTTATACACCTTAAAGTGAAATCTCAGTTTTGCTTAAGTGAAACCTCACTAATCTCAAAGTGAAATCGCAAGATCCTTTAAGTGAAATCTCAGGTTGTTATTTGGTTATACACAGGTTAATAACAGGTTACTCCTGATCAATGTTGATAAATTGATTGATTTTTGACCCAAAAAATAATTCATCTTTTGAGATCTCGATCTCTTTAGATGCGACTACTTCGTTTCCGTTTTGAGTGCCACCCTTCCTCTAGCCACCATACTTACCGTTGTTCTGGCGAGTATTCTCGCTACTTTTTTAAACTCAGCGTGACGATAGTGTGATTTCTATTCAGCTTCCCAACCATGTTCTCAGTGTTTTTTCACATTTTGCTCTGGATCTTTATTTCATCAGGTACGTCTTATGGGTTCTTTTGAGAGTGTTGTTTTGTATGTCATTGTTTTTATTAACACTAACCTTAAGTGAAATCTCAGTTTCTCTTAAGTGAAGTGCTCATTCTACCTTTAGTTATCCTTACCAAAGAACGAACGTTTACCTATGTTATTGATTTTTATGGCATCTCTTTAAAGTGAAATCTCAGTTATTGCTTAAGTGAAGCCTTAATCGAAAGCTCGCCTCAGCATCCTAAACATTCGATTGAGACGCTAACATACAGCAGTTCGATTATCTATTTTATTATCTCATTGTTTATAAACACTATTTTCTAAAGTGAAATCTCAGTTTTCCTTAAGTGAAATCTCACTAAATAGTTGATCGTTGCTTGCTTGTGTTTTTAAATGGGTGCGATATGCTGTGCGCATATACAGTTCGTTTGCGTTTTGAGTGCTATGTTTTCAGGTGCCGTCCGTTTTAAATACCATAATTCCAGTAATACGATAGCCAGTGATGGTCGGGTATTGTCTGGGCGAGCAATTACACACAATTGCGTAGCTGCCTTATTGAAGGATGGTTCACGGCACTTGGCCCCTTTTGGCGGATTTCTATCTTATCCTCAGTTAAGAAAACTTCAGTTGGTTAAACTGGTTGATATCTTCCAATTTACCTTAGAAGACTTACCTGAACTGGCTAAATGGCAGGACATACCCATAGGATCTTTATGCTTAGGGGCTTATTTGAACGAGCATTACTATTTAATGCTAGATCAGAACTTCTCTCCCTTATTGATAGAGCCACCAGCTAAGGACGAATCTAAATCAAATGTGAACAATGTATTTGAATTAAAGCCTCTAAAATAACAAAACCCCATCGATTGACGGGGCTTGTAGGATTGCAGTAGTTGTCTACTTTTCGCTAGTCGTGTCGTTCTCTCGTGCCTTCTTTTTGATTGCCCTTTTTGCGCAACGCGTTAATGTTTCTCTTGCCCAATCACTGACCGAACCATGCTCTTGCGATGCTTCTGCCCACAGCTTCTTGTGGTCTGTTGAACACCGTATTTCTAGCTTTTCATCAAGCGGCTCATCCAGTGTAGGACGCCCTCGTTTGGTATTGTTTTTCTCTCTCATTCCTACATTTTCTGTCATGACAAAAAACATGTCAATAGATTGTACTCTCGCCTGATGTCTATTATAATTATTGTCATGACAATAAATGGATATTTTGTTGTGTGTATAACGTCCAACAGCCGATTGAATGCGAGGTTTTATGTCAGTAATAAATCATACTATGAATGCAAATGAACAAGCTTTCTTGAGTAAACATCCTTACCTCTCGATATTGCGTGGTGAGCAGATGCAAGCAGTGTTTGTGACTCTGCAAATTGAGGATGAAGAACACGTTACTGATTTCGTTATTCAAAACGTCGATGTGCATAGCCCGAATTTCGGTAACTGTGTATTGTTCGACAAGAGCGGCACCATAAACTATTACGTGCCTGAAATTGCGGAAGGGATTGTGCCAGCAACGCTATTAGAATGCTGTCAGCGCATCTCAGATAACGCGGATACTGTGGTAGCGGATTTATGGCCCAACGCTCATCGTAAGGTCAATTAAATGGTTATTGATGGTATTGATGTAGTTAAGGGCTTAATCATCAGACAACCGTGGCTAGAATTGATTTTATCTGGTGATAAAGTATGGGAAATGCGGTCCTATTGCGTATTCCGGTGATTCCGGACACCGGCTCCGGTTTAACCGGACGCCTCATATCCCTAACTTTTCTCTAACCCTATTTTTACTCTACCTGTCCGGATTGCGCCAGTTTTCTCATTGATTCTCCTCCGAGTTCTATTCGGTGACTGTTGTGGATTAACCTATCCAATAAGGCGTCAGCAACCGTGGCATTGCCTATCATGTTGTACCATTCTTTAACCGGAAGCTGGCTTATCATAATGGTGCTGCTGGTTTGATAACGATCCTCCAGAAGCTCCAGCAAGTGACCCGCATGATCCGGACTCAACTTTTCCATTCCCCAGTCATCCAAGATCAGAAGTTGTTTTCTCGACAGAGCCAGAAGTTGCTTTTGGTAAGTCCCGTCAAGGCGACCTGAACTCAGGTCATCAAGTAAACGGCTGAGCCTGTGATAACGGACACTGTAGAGCTGGTCGCAAGCTTGAGCTGCAAGCGCACAGGCAACGTAGGTTTTTCCTGCTCCCGTCGGTCCGGTGATCAGAACGTTTTGTTTTTTGTGCAAGTAGCTCCCGGTTAATAGCTCACTCATTTGAGTACGCTTAAGTCCTCGTCCTTCTTTGTAGATAATCTGACTTGGCAGAGCATCGACCCGGAGTTTAGCTTGCCACTTCAGGCGTTGGATTTTGGCCTGATTTCGTCCCAACACTTCGCTTTCAAGCAGTAGGCTTAACCGCTCTTCGAAGCTCAGCTCTGCATAGGTCGATAACTGCTCTTGTTGTTGCTCCAGAGCCGAGGCGGCATGGCTCAGACGCAGTGATTTGAGTTGTTCGCTTATTGTGTTCATCATTCTCTCCTAGTGATAACTGTTGGGTCCGCGCACATTGCTGTGTTGGATGTCAGGGGTGGATTCCGGAGTCGAAGACAACAGGCCTTCCCGGTGATTTTCAAGCAAGTTTCTGATGAACCTGAGATAGGGTTTGTTCACCATCAGAGCATCTTTACATGCCTGCTCTAAGCGAGCGTCACCGTATTTTTTCGTCAGGTTGAGAAGCCCAAGGCAACTGCGATTGGCTTGCGCAGGATGCGCTTTCGACATGAGTAATCGGTTGACCACTTCTTGTGTCGCTGCGCCGATCCGGCCTCCCCAGTTAAGTAACCGCTCTGGTGACCATTTTTGATATTGATGATTGCTGGGCATATGCTCCGGATAAGTACTGATCCCATGCTCTTTTTTACTGGCTGGGTGCTGAGAGATCAGATTACCCTGATGGTATATCTGTATCAGCCTGGAAGTGGCTTCAAGCTCAACGTATTGGCCCACTAACTGATGGGGAACAGAGTAATAATGCCTTTTGTATTCGATGTGATAATCCGGCCCCACTTTGGCGCGTTTGATTTCTGTGTAGAGATAACGTTGTACGGGGAGAGGTTTTAGTGCCGGCTTATCCAGAGTATCGAACAGCTCCTTTCGGCTGGCTCCCAGTTGTTTCATCTGTCTTTGGTTCAGTGAGTCCATTAACTCCCGGATAGAGAGGTTTAGCTCTTTGAAGGTATGGAAGGTTCGGTGACGAAGCCGCATCATGATCCAACGCTCAACGATAAGGACGGCATTCTCAGCCTTGGCTTTATCTTTGGGTTTATAAGGGCGTGCTGGCATAACGGCCGTGCGGTAATGGTACGCCAACTTGCGGTAACTATCGTTGAGCTTGGGTTCGTAGCGGTCCGTTTTGGTCACCGCGGATTTTAGGTTATCAGGTACAAGCAACGCCGGAACGCCGCCGAAGTGTTCAAAGGCATTGGCATGAGCTTCCAGCCAGTGCTCAAGTCGCTGGCTTTCACAGGCTTCAACATAGGTGTAGTTGGACGCACCTAACGTCGCCACGAAGATCTGAGCGTTGCGGATTTCTCCGGTTTCAGGGTTTACCACCGGGATGGTTGGTCCACAGTAGTCGATGAACAGTTTGTCACCGGCCAGGTGGCTCTGACGCATACTGCGTTTCTGCTTCTTTAACCAACGAGTGTAATGCTCGCAGAACTGGCTGTAACGATAAGCTCTCTCCTGATATTCAGCCAGATACTCTTCCCACAGCAGATGTTTGCTCATGCCCTTACGTTTCAGTTCGACAAAGCACTGGGCGAAGTCCGGCATCACCTTTGTGTCGCTGATTGTTTTGTCACGATAGAGAGTCTGAGCCAGTTCAGTATCAGAGCAGCTTTCAGGGAGAGGCCAACTCATTGCGCTTTGCTCAAAACGGGTCAGTATTTCTGAGATGGTTGAACGACTGACTTTCGTGCAGGAAGCGATCTTTCTGGTCGACAGATGGCACTCATATTTAAGGCGTAATACCTCTTTGATGTTTGTCATAGATGTTCTCTTTTTCGGCATTATCACTTCCTTGCTACGTTAATATGCATAACAAGAATAGTGAGTGATTGATTTAAAAGAGAAAAGAGGGATATTCCGGAGTAACCGGACAGGGTTTCCGCTTAACCGGACAGTGATTCCGGAGTTAGTGGAAAAATGGCTGGTTTATGCCGGAAATAGTGTCCGGATTAAAACGGAATGGGTGTCCGGGGAATCCCGGAAACGGTGGCTGGATTGCTCCGGAATACGCACCTATGAGGCTAAACATCGTGGACCGATAGCTCTGATACAGCAAGGTACCAATCTTATTGTAGGCGTGGCCAATATGACGGATGTACTGCCTCAGATGTCAATTGACGCACTCATGGCACTTAAAGACAAACACAAAATTGATTATCCCAATACGCCAGAGGCTGCTAAGTGGCTTACGCCTTGGGTCATTGAAGATGTGAAACGGATTACCCCAATCACTTACGATAGAAAGAGCGGTCCTGTTGTGTGGGTTTGCCTTTAGAAACTGCCTCTATCTTGCGCTCGCTAATTATATGGAAGAACAATGAACAAGTTGCCAATCAAAACATACAATCAACTCTCTCAACAATGTGAGCTCATTAATGGCCATAGAGCGGTTTGTCATTCGCTTGCCAGCGAACTTAGCGAACGCCTTACAAATGTGTTAGTCGAGTTCTTAGAAGAAAATAGTTCCACGTTACAAGACCTTGAAGAAAATATTCGTCTTGGTCACGAAGCGATGGTCGATATGATTGCACCAGCAATTGAGCAAACACAGGAGTACATTGATGCGAGGTCAGAACGCTGGCGTGATAGCGATAAAGCCGTAAAGGTCGAAGATTGGTTGTACGATTTGGGTTTATTCAAAGATGAATTAGAACGCGATTCTTACTTTGCTTTTGATGTAAACGTTAGCCTAAGTGATTTAAAGTTAGAACCTCTTGTATTACCTAAGCAAAGCTCTGACTAAGTGAAGAGGTCCACACTCTTCACTTCAGTGCAATCGGTTGTTTTCGCCCAGTTGATCTTTAGCTTCAAAGTTTCGGTATACTTTGTTATTCATAATAAACTGTATAACCCACTTTAATTGTTCCACCTCCATCACTTGGCATTGTTCTATTTCATTGTTATCAATTGCCATCGAAAAAACGGTTTTAAACAGCGCTAACTCCATTGGAAGGTATGAAGCATTTTCATGAGGTAGGTTTTTGACTCTTTCATCAAATTCCGCTAATTCTTGTGGTGTAGTCACGAACGTTACTCTTGTAATTTGTCTGCCATGTTTTCTAGACGTTGGGCTACTTTCTTGCACTCTTCAAGAAAGATTTCCCATTCTTCTTCGGTCATATCGTGATCTTCAAACCCTGAGCCTTCTTCGCCCATGCTGCCTATCATTTGCGCAGCCGTTTGGGGGCTAGAACTTAGTTTGATAATGAATGGCACCTAACCCATTGGTTTTCAGTAGCCAAAAATCAAACTTACTGAAATGTAGTTTCGCACGGACGCTTCGCTTGTTGTTCAACCAAGTCATATATTAAGTAAAGTTGTATACCGCGCAGGTAGAAAGCGTTAACTATTTATTAGAAAGCGCTATTTCAACTTGATACTTAACCATCTCAGCTTCTTGATCTGACATAAGCTTTTCCCCACAAAATGGACAGAATCTAAAACAGACCCCCCTAGAAAACTTTCCAGACTTTATATAAATCCTGTTCCCATAACTACCTTTCAAGTTTGAGGTAATCTGATTAAACAAGCCGAGTTCATTAGAATCGTTTTTGACATACTGACCAGCCACAGCAGCTCTCAACTCATCGCATAAATAGACAGCAGTATGAATGTCATTGTTGATATCTACCTTGCACTTCGTAGTGCTAGAAGCAGTGCTCCTAGCTGCTACAGCTACCTTTTGACTTGAGTTCATAGCCTTTATCCTTCAATCCAATCAATCATTTTTTCGCGATATCAAACCTATTACACAACACCGTTGTGATGGCTGCGATACGCATGTATCGCCTTAGTTCACTTATTATGGAAAGAAAGGGTTTTGAACCCAAGTTGCGATAATGGCACTCTGAGTTTGATCAAGAGTACGAACGGCAGTGATTAGATCAAATCCAAACTGGTTTTCATTGCGCCAAACACCAACTACAAAACGCGCCATTATTTGCTGACCATGTGATGCGACACCTAGATAACTTTCTAGAACATCCGGCTTATAAGCAGGCTTTGACCAATCGAAAATGTGCTCTAGATATGGCATTTTCTCGCTAACCCAAAGTGCAAACTTGGCCTGTTCAGGTGATAAATTCGAATTAATTTCCATGTTCTACACTACCTCTTAAATATCCAAATAGATTTCGCGGTCTGGTTCTACAACTTCAGGCACTATTCCAAATTCTTTACAAACAAATTCACCTATATGCCTTGGCACTGTTACTTGCTCCATGAATTGCTCCTTTGGGTTAGTGAATACCATAGTGCCGTTTGACAAAGACACTACTCGAATACCATCCAGTGATAAATTAGCTGTAGCCGAAGCATCTTCTTTGGCTTGGATGGAAAATAGAATCGAATCAACATAATCAATGCGCTGCTTAGTGCTATGCCACACAACTGAATGCTGCTTTTTAGACCCAAAGCGTATAGTCTTGATGTTTAGAATGTCATCTACTGTTAGTTCCATCAAATTCCCCCATTTAGGCTTATTTGCTAAATTGCTTGTTAAGTTTGTTTAACTCCTGACCGATCATTATGTAATGATCTCCTGTTAATTTGTCAGTCAGCTTAGGGAAGTAACAAAAAGGCGAAGAGGTTCCGTTTATTTGGTCAAAAGTACCAAAATTAGTGCCATTAACTACCACTTTGAATCCACCTATTTATCGTCTATCAGTTCTAAAATCATATACTCCTCTTTCTCGTTTCTTGTTGCCAGTGTTCATGACCGAACTTAACCCTAGAAGGTAAGTAGTCCAGTAACATCGACCAGTGCAAATACCCAAAGCCTTAGATCTGATTCTCTACTCTTTTTTGAATTCCGACTCAGAAAGTACTTTTCCTGTGAATGCACTATCAAGTTTCCCATGTTAAAGCTTGTATCTTCTCTCGAAAGCGATTAGTTCTTTGAGTGCCTTATCTCGATCATTTACGCAAGCCTTGTTTAACTCATTGTGTGTTTCAACAAACGAGGTGTAGGTGGTGCATTTTACGTACTCTCTCAACTCATGCTGCTGCATATCTGTCATCAGTGAGGTAAACCACATTGGTAAGGAATCAGCCCAACCAAACGAAGTAACATTCGTAAAGTGGACTCTACCATCTAATGGTTCGACATCATGTGCCAGTAGAATGTCTAAGATATATGGGTTTGAAATATAGAGGTGAAATAGGATGCTTTCGACAAGCGAACCGTTTTCAATGCCTTTATGCGGATCAAAAGCAGCCAATAAGTAGCTTAAAAGAAAAGCAGGATCAGTAAAAGATTGGTCGCTTTTCTTACAGTGCAGAATAAATCTTCTACAGTATTCCTCTGTCTTTTCAGGCTTTTTACCTAGTAAGTAAAGAGCGCCTATCCAAAAGCGTTTCCCTCCCCATCCCGCTCGCGCTTAACAAATGCCTCCCACTCTCTAGCGAGTGTTAGTGGTTCACTTGGCGGTCTATTTAGGCATATAGCTTCTGGCACAAAGCCTTCGTCTATCATCATTCGACAGCTTCTTTCTGCATTAGCTATATGTGCAGCATACATACTCGCATCAGTGGGATTTAGCCGGAAACGTTGACCTTGTATTCGGATCTCAACAGTGTCAGCATCTATCGCCTCAGCGTATGGGTTAGGTTCTTGTTGCGCCATTATCTGTTTCCCACATTAAGATTCACTGTAAATTTCAATAGTTCGCCCCTTGAACTTTGGCACGCTCTTAATACTTTTTACCATCTTTTCAAGGTCTGAGTAGTTAGTATTTTTGATGAGAATTTCCCACCGTTTAAACGACATCCTACGCCCTAGATTATTCAGCAAGTTTTCTGGATACAATGTGGTTGAATCGTAAAACCTGATAGAAATCTGGTTTCCATAGTTTGGCTGCATGTATTGATAAAGATGTAGCACAATATCGAAGCAGAATTTATCTGGAACCTCTTCGCCCATTTCAACGTAGGCGTAAGTACTTCCAATAGCTTCGTCAAAGTCATCCCAAATATTCATGCTCAGAGTTCCTATAGCATCAAAATCGAACTCGCTTTCCAATTTAGCTTGGTTCTGACTATATTCCTCATGCCATGATTTGATAAGGTCAGCGAAATTAAGCTGGGACTCTTTGGTTGCTTGTCTTTTGGCTTCTTCTGCTTTCTTCTTACTTATAAGCATTTGTATTTTCCTACGTTCGATTGTTAAGAAAAGACTCAAGCTTTGTTAAATTTTTTTCCCAACGTTCGAGCCTGATTTGTGCGTCTCTTGCTCTAGTTGGTGAACTTGATTGTATTTCTCGTGAGAGTTGAGCAATCGTAGAATTTACTAGGTGTTGATAGTCATTCAGTTCTTCACGCGATAGCTCATCAAGATTTTTTTCGTTATAGGTTGGCATTGTTCCCTCTTTTCCATTTGCCCGATGTGTCACTCAAAGAACGCTATGATCGCCAACTTTGCACGATACCAACGGGAAGGCTTGAGTCTATAATGAGCATTACATTCATCATCACAAGCGAGAGCATATAGGGCATTATCAAATCGTTTATGCAACATACTTCTTCCTCCTTCTCTTGCTTAGTAGATGTTTCCCGCAATAGTCGTTGTGTATGGTGAAGGAAGTTCATCGAAGATATTTCTTTCACTGGCTGAAGCAACAATTTGTTCAACAGTACGTGTTTTCCTATACATCTTACACTCTACTTATTAGGACCTTTTTTTAAAGCCAACCATATTGCGCCAGTAGCAAAGAATGCTGCTATATAGCCCCATAGGGATACATATACACTTCGCTCGTTAATGATGCCCAATTCATATATCACGCGAGCAACCATCATCAATGATATGAATGCTGCGAACGTAAAATAATTACTTCTACTAAACACGTTTATTTCCCTTTGGTTGTTTCATTTGTTCTCGATACAGTTTCATTGCAGCACGACCATTGACTGCATCTACACGCCATACATGTTTAGTAAATCCATAAGGAGCTTGGTCATCATGCACATGACTTGCAGGCACTGTCGCTTGAGTTGCAGTTAACTGACCATCGTCATTTGCCCAAACATCGATATCCATTTTTATTTCCTGTTGAAAGTTATTGCCACGACACTCTTCATCTATCAGTCACAACCTATGCATAAATGCGTATCGTGCCACCAGCTTTTTCTGAAAAAGTTGTAGACATTGATTGGCGTTATCGCTTCTCTAGATACGGTAGACCATGCAACATGTCTAAATGAGCTTGTGCCTTCTTGTGGTTTGTTTCTACTTCGACTGCTATTTGATGTATGCGCGTGGGTGTAACACTCCACCGCTTAGCAAGCGTTATTACAGTCCAACCGCGCTTGATGAACTCATCTTTGTATTGTTGTCTGTCCAACGTATATCACCTTGTTTTTTGACAGGTACTATGGGTGCATTAAAACTATCTTTAAGTAAATCTAATGGCCAACTTAAAGACATAGACCCAGCATGACTAATCGTAGCTTCAAACACGCTTCCTCGTCAATAGACGGTTGTTAAATATAGTTTATCATTGATGTAGTGTTTTGGTCTTGTTGATTAATAATAATATAGCGCGATTTTAGAACAATAATGAGTATTTATATCAGAATTTATCTAATGTAAGTCGATTTATTATTCTCTTCTTTCGCATGATTGATAGCTACTTTTTGATAAATATACTTTACTATTAATGCTGTTGTGCGTATTATTTTTTCAGGTCAATTATTTATCACTAATGTGGGTATTTCAGAGTGAGCAAGAATTTATCAACCGAGCGCGAGCCACAAACAGAACGCTTTGAACGTTTCGTTTCTCTAGAAGCTGGCGAATACTGGAAAGCTATTGCTGTAGACGATAGCAATAGTCTTATTGACGTTGGTGAGATTTTGCTAATCAGCAACATTGACTATGTTGATAACCAAGCCCACACAATTACAGTGAGAATACACCCTAGCAAACAATCCCGCTCATACTCTAAAACTGAGAAGTTTCGCGTTGACCGTTTTCTTACGAACTTTGAACATGTTGAACCTGTTGTTGCTGAAAAGGACCGCAAAGATTCTCTTGATGAAATTCAAGGGCGCGTTTCTGCGGCTCAACTAGAACTCACTCAAGCATCTTCTGACACAAACGTACTCGATGCCTTTGTTCTGCGAGATTCACCTAAAGAAGTCAATAGTACTCACCTTCCCATCATTCGCGAGGCGCTTCCCAATGGTGTGATAGGCGCAATTAAATCGCAGAAAGTTACCGCTTTAATGACCAAAGGCTTGACCGATACAGGCGTTGAACAAATCAAATCCGCTATGCAACACCAAGTAGAAGTGATTGATAAGAGAGCGAAGTGGTTAACAAACAAAACAGGCAAGCTTTCTTCAATCATTGGAGAGATGACCCCTTACTTTGAAGAGCAGGCGGCAGTGGCGTTGGCTGAAACCTCATCCATGCGTGACCATATTGATAAACTGATGAAAGGGATTGCTTCACTCGATCTGTATACGCTCAAGGACGTCGAGATATTCACTATCAAAGAAGGCCCAAGTGCGCCGTCAGATGTGAAGCTATCTATTACTCAATCAGTACTTTATATGGACGAAGAAATGGCGGTCTACGCTCCTGTCAGCGCTGATTTTGACTGCAACAATCGCCATGAGTTTTTTGACGCATTGGGTAAGTACCCTGATTTAGTTAACCAGATTTTCCCAACAGAGCGGTGTATTGTAGGTATCGCCACCACTCGCCATCAAAGAGACTACAGCGCTTATCATTACAAAGTTGCTGAGCGAATGAGAAGAGAAAACGAACTTGTATTCTTTGTTATCCGCGATGGCGATAACCTCTATGGGGTTGTGTCGAGCGAGGTCATGCACCAGTTTACCGATCGTTTGTTCCCCAGCTGGGATGAAATGCATAAGCCGTTTCGTGGCGTAAATGGTGAAGACATTACCTATGAGAGCATCCAGTACACGTCTTCTCTTAATGCGTTTGAATCCATGTCTCTTGCCTATAAGCGCATATTGATTTTGCTGTGTGGACTTGACCACAACCGTAAAATCTTTGGTGACTTCTATACCGAAAGTGCGTCACTCAATTTCGTCACGCAGGGTTTCCAAGAACGCTACATGAATTTCATCTATGACGAAGATGGAACAAACATGCTGCAAAAGGGTTCGGATAAGAAACCTACCATTGAGCAGTGGCTTGCTGACGTAAATACGACCATCACTTCGGGGTCACGCGTTCTCATCAAATGGAATGACTGTTTTACCACTGAAACCATTCCATCAGCTTATGAACGTGAATCACGTTGGCACTCACGCGATAACACGCGTCGTCTCTTGTATTAACCTGCCCACTCATCGAGAGCTGGATTTATTGAAGCCGTGGTCGAAATGGCCAATGGCGAAATGTTTGTGATGATCCCTTTACGGGGTCGCAACAATCGGTATGAGCAACGCGAGTTTAATGGTCGCTTATCTCTCGATCTTGCTCTTCATTGCATTGAGAATGACTTTTCTATCATCTGCCTTGATCGCGTCAATGTGGATGACCTTAAGTTCTACTTACACAATCGCAATGCGCGAACGTTGAATGTGCCAGCTATCAAAGCCATCAAAGAGGCTATTGCCATCAAAGAAGCTGAGTATGTGGAAGAGCTACCGATTCGAACACGATTGTACGCAGCTCTTCAGGCTGGAAATGTGGCTACTGGAACCGATGCGCTAAAACTCATATCAGATGCCGTGGCAGTGTTTCGCTGCGCTAATAAGGGCGCAAAACTCACTATCGTTAATGGTGATACGAACAAATACAATCAATTATTAGATCAGTTGTTTGTGCTTTCTGGTAAGGCTGGGGATGCGACGCAAGACGTGCGTTTAGCTGAAGAGCAATTAGGTAGGACTGTCATTCGAATTACCGTGGATACCAAAGGTGTGTATGTTGCCTACAGTACAGCATTAGCCCATGAGCGCGATGATCGCTTAACAAGCTTTAAATGGGTTGCCCGTACTCGCTATCGATTAGCTGCAAAGGGACCAAAGGCTCTGAAAACTACGTTTGCTAAGCTGCACGCTCGACCAGCGAACGAATCAATTCAATATGAAATCGATAACTACGATGACTACGTGTTTCCTGCGGATCACCCGTGGAATACTCCAAATGCGAAATCCAAGCAGTTTGAGTACCCCGTAACACCAAGTAAGCAACTCGCATCAATAGAAGACGCTAGAGCCAGTGACCAGACTTTTGAATCCTTACTCTCTAACTATTCTTGCGTTCGCGAGTCACATTCTCGTAGTCAGGTTGAAGAGCCTGTTTGTCTTATTCCGTTGGCGACGGTTCTTAGTAAAAACAGTTCATTAGGCACGCTTTGCCTTATTGTTCATTCAGTTCCATTGCTTACCTACCTCGCTAATGGTTGTGACCACCGATTAGCTCAGGCACGTCATGTGTACTCGGATTTCTATCAACAGTCAGTCCGTGCTAGTGAGAAATTTACTGAAGCCATTGAGAAGCATAAAAACATGTCTTTGGTTGAAATGTCCGAGTTAAGACTTGTCGATGATGCAAGCGTATTTACCTCTGATGGTCTTTGGGTTCCCAATGGTCATTGGCGTAGAGTTGAGAGATGTGAGGGAAAACTGTACTCCATTCAAGAAATTTTAGATAGAAGAACTCAAAGTTATAAGTTACTTGATGGCATTGATGGTTCCGTGGATCACTTCTTGAAGATCACTCCCCCAGCAGACTTTAGTCCATGTGCGATTAAGCACTTTGATGGATTTCGGTCTGAATGGAACGGCTATGCTTTGTTCGAACTTACCGACGATTTACTCAAAGCGGTTAACAGCAGAGAAGTCAGTATGAGCCACATCTTTGATACGCGTAGAGAGGCCGAGGATTTCATGGTTAATCACTTCGTGAAAGAAATGCGGCATGAGGGTTTTACTGAGGTTCCTTACGTTGAATCCACAACGCTACCTTCTGATATTACCATTCGCGGAGGCGCTAGTTTTAAACCAATCAAGGCTTGGCGGCAATCTAATAGAGACTAATCGTTTTTGTGAAAAAGCTGGTGCGCAATGAGTTTTTTTCATCCACCAGCTTACACTCATTTGCTCAATCTAATGCCTTAAGTGAAATCTCAGTTTTTGCTAAGTGAAAGTCTATTTTTAGGCGTTTACGCCCAAATAGGTGGTTTTTTATCCAGCTTTAGGCGGCGCGAGCCCTAAATTGACCGTTTTTACCGTCTTTTTTGCTCTTAAAAGTCATTTCGTTCGTAAATTGCGATTCCCAGTTTACCGTTCAGATAATTTTATATGGTCGTTTTAATCATACCCTACCAAGTTGTTCTCAGCAGGGTATGGATTACGTTTACTGATATGGGTAACGAGAATAGTGTTCTATGCGGGGGAATGGTTGCGCTTTTACTGGGCTACGTCATTGTGCGAGCTATTGATTCGATGTTGCTTGCTGCAAAGCTTCACAATAGCGACCTTCTTCTAGCAACACGTCGAGCTTCTTAAGTCTATTCTTAGCCTGTTGCTTTTGGGCTTCAGTTAATCCCATGTTTGTATCAGACAAAAACCGAATTGCATCCACTGCGGGTACGGCTTGACGCTTACATTCGCTTTGGTCTGATTGTGCGAGAGCTGGCCATGACAACACAACGCAACTTATTAGCATTACGATTTTTTTCATGTTCGTTTCCTTTTATTTAGATTACTTGAAAAACCACTGTCTTATTAAAGATATACGAATCTATCTTACTGGCTCTATTATCTCCAATATAGATGACTATCTGATGATTGGTTGACTAGAGTAGTTATGCATTTCGTCGAAAATTACCACAGGTTTTCCAGCTTCTTTACCGATAAAATATCGGCCCCTTGGTAGAGTGTCATTACGATTCAGTTTGTGTTGCCACTCTCTGAATGCAGCCGTTTTCAGTCTGCGCTTTTGTTCTCTTGTGATTCCGTCTTGAAGCTTTTCCAAATCAAAATCTTCAGGTAGTGATTGTGTTACTAACATTCGTATTCTCCATTAGTCTATCTAATCTTTCTATTCGCCTGAATCAACAGGCTCAAACATTTCACAGTTATCGTATGGATTCGGGTCTTCATCCACCGCGCAGGTACCATCGTTCTCAATAGAGAATCCATAGCAGCTATTTTTGTAATTAAGCTCCCCATGTTCTTCTTGCGAATACAGAGTGCAACAATCACACTGATCTTTGTAAATACAAGCCATATTTTCCCTATATTTTACTTTTCAGCGTTTTGACCATCTTGGTTAACGTTTGCGAATGCGAGGGTGAATTGCCTAATGAATTGCTCTGCACTTTCGCAATCTGCATCATGCCAATTTATAGAGTCAAACAGTTTAAAAAATTCTTCATCGGTAGATATGCTATTTTCATGGCAGAACTGAACAATAGCGCTGATTACTGGCGGTACATTTTGGTTATACATATGTTTTCTACTCTAACTCAAGCTGTTGGCTTTCGAGCGTTTGACCGACCCTATTACAATAATGAATAGCCTTAATTTGGTGCATAGATTCAAGCAAGCCTAGTTCTTTGAGCGTTTCTAACACATCGGATTTAGACTCAGCATGTATCGTCGCAAAGCACAGTTTTAATTTGCTTTTTTCAAGGCATTCTAAGGCCATGTCTCTATTGCGCAATTCCTCATAAAGAGCTGCTTCGGTATTAAATTGCTTCATAGTCGTTTGTGCTAATGTAAGCTTGCCGCTGGCAACACCTCCAGCGAAAATAAATAATCCCGTTTGTGGGGCGTTGTCTTCGATACTTGAAGGAAAAGATAGAGAGAGTGATACCCCATTTTCTTTAGATTTTATGCGTATTTCATTCATTCGATATCTCCAATGTTGGTTATCTGTGGGTTATAGCTGCTCCTAGCGATTTGCCACCCTCTAATCGTGCAACGACACGATTTAAGCCTGTGGCTTGCAAGAACTTGCACCGTCCCTCGGCTTAAGGTATGGCAATGTATTTAAATGACTTCAGACCTAAACGCTTGGCGTTTTCTCGCGCCGCAACTTTGCTCTCGAACGGATAGACTCCATGCACTTCAAGTCGGCTTAACGCCTCTTCCACCGAGTCCACCAGCCACACATTGTCTACACATGGTGGTGTACCACTCACTTGTACATGGTTAAGTTGACCTTGTTCATCAATGGATGAAATCGTCTTGCTTTCGGCGTAATTAAGATCCAGCTGAACAATCGAACCATCTGATTTGTAGAAATGTGGATATTTGTGCACCGTTGTAAGTAGGTATCTCATCATGCTCGCTCCATTACTTCACTTTGTAGGTTTTGGGTTTAGCCTCTCCATCTTTGCTACCGCCTACAATCTGCGGAGCGATGTACAATGGCTTATGGTGAACATTATCGCCAGAACCATACTGCTGATTGCGCAAGTGGCCACGTCTGAAGTGTCTGGATTTTGTTCTCGCAGCGCCTTCATTTGAATAGCCGGATTGAGAAAACTCACGGATGTTGCTCGCAATGGTGATCACGTCAGCTTTGCCGTGCACTTTCTTCATGGCCTTGCTTTGATTCGCTGGAATTTTAGCCTTTGCGATACTTTCAGCCACGCTACGCACCTTCGTCTCTGTCCTGCGAAACTCTGCGAAATTCAAATATGATAGAAAGTTTACGGCAGTACGTACCAACTGCATGTTGTGTGCAACGTCTACCTTAGAAGTGTCTACCAAGTTGCTGGTAACATCGTACTCCTTCAGGTCGTCGGTATTATCATTAAACTCCCCGTTGTACCACTTAAGCGTATTGTTAATCACGTCATCAATGGTAATTCCGTCTTGGAGGTACAACTCAATACGATACAACGTGTCATTTAGTACTCTATCTTTCGGTTTGCCAACAAACACTAACGTCATAAGACGCATTGGTTTGCTGTCATCCAATTTCATGCTTTTAAGGGCTGTGACAGACAGTGTGCGTTGTGTTTCCGTTACTTCAGAGACATAGAAACCGTCTAACTCATGCAATCCGCTTTCAGGATCGTGCACAGTGATGTCGCTTTTAGCTAGGTCAAAGTACGACAGCTCACATGGAGCGCGAAGGTAGGTCGAGTCAATGCCTTTTGCGATATCGAGTTGATAGGCTTCCTCACAGGCGCTCTCTTGCATGTGAAAAATAGGCGCTTTACGCAATATAGTGGCTAGCGGAATGTACTGGGTGAAAAATGAAGCGATACCTATATTGTCTAGCAGCTCGGCAAACGGAGCCCCTTGTTCTGGGTGAAAGCGTTTAATGAACACAATCACGTCTTCAATGTCGGTCACAGAGTATCGCTTAGGATCAGCTAACATACCAAACATGGAGGCTGCATAATTGTCACTCATCATTGCCATTGACAACGCTAGGTTGTAGTAATCAAACAACCTGACAGGATGTGGTACATCCAATTCGTTTTTGGAGAGAGCAACTGTTGCTACGACATTTCTATCGTTGCGCTGTAGCATCTTTTCCCATAGCGCTTCACTGGATGGAAGATAGCCCTGCACTGCCCACTGTTGAATGATTTGGTTGCCTTTTTCTACAACAGACGGACTGATGCTTTCCATGTATTTGCTAAGCGTGTGTGCTTTGTTCTCTATGTAGACGTATTTAGACATTTTCACCTTCTTGTTTTGGCTCTTTCTCGAACAGCCCATATTCTTCAATGATTGGGGTGCGTTGGGCAGTCTTTGCACCTACTGTTTTTCTCACGACTCCCCGATAATCATTGAGTTCGGGATACCGCCGCCTTGGGGATGGTTCAATCATCAACAGCGGGATTGATGCGCGAATAGAGGTCCTTTCACCGCTAAGATATACAAGCTCCATATTGGGATTGAGTTTGGTTGGGCGAATCCAATAGAGCTTGTTTTTGTTGGCACATTTCAGCCTTTCGGTGTCCATGCGGAGTAAATCATCCATTTTCAGTCTCGGGTTCTTCCTGACTTTCGCATCGACACGAGTACGCACCAGACTTAAGGCTGTCTCGTATTCGATTTTATCTTCGCTGTAGCCATTTTTTACCCAACTAAAGGACACGCGTTGCAAAGGTTCCACCGCTATCGGAATTTGACGGAACACACTTAACATGAGGTATCCACTAAAGTGTTGTTGATAGAACTTCGCCCTTTCGTAATAGTCAGGGATCGCATCAACGATATTCTTCTCCAATGCTTTCTTGGCTGCATTAATTTCAAGGACTTTGTTTAAGATTTCCTGACCGCGTTCTTGCGTCACGGCAAGGTGAATAATGCCTACTGTTCGACGACCCGCTTTATTGGAATAGTCGAAAGATTTTGAATGCAGTTCAATGGCATCAAGGTACTGATTGATAGCTTCGTGTTCCTCGTATCGCTGAAGCTCCCAGTACTCAATATCATCAAATACTGTGTCATGCCCATCTTTTTGGACTTCAGCAATTGGCAGTTTGGCCACTGATGCATGATAGAAAGAGCTGCTACTCACCAGTGCGGCCAGTTCTTTAATGCCATCTTTAATTTCGTCAAACAAATCCAAAGATTGCTCACTCAGCTTATCATTCACGTAGTTACCCCTCTGCGCTGTATGTAAAGTTGATTGCAGTGCTTTCACACCATTTCATCCAGTAGTAATGCCCACACTCCGCTCTAAATGACAGGTGCATTGGATGCATGGGGTGCAGCAAGTAATGCCCAAATGATTCGCGCCCATACTTCCTTTTAGCCAGAGTTACTTTGGCTCTGTGTGCATCGGTAATGGAATAGACATCTTTTGGGGTTACGTCTATATCAGATTCACCCGCTATAAAAGAACCAATCAATGACATGTTGTGCGTCGTTAAGTCGAAGGGCTTCCACTCTCCTTGAACGGTTAAACCTTCAATCTCTAGTGCTCTTATTGTTTTGATGGCTTCTGCATTCGCTATCACGTCCTTACGTTCGCCAAACAGCTGCGCAAGCACTGGCTTTTTGCCTTCCGCTTCTTGTAGCTGCTTATACACTTTGCCTAATGTCTCAGGGAACGCTAGAGCCAGAACTTCTGCTAAGCCGTAGCTTGTTGGCATCGACTTATGAGTAAAGTACACCCAATCATTATTCACTTTGGCACGCAGCAATGGATCTTTAATATTCACGCCATTGTGACCCGCTCGGGCTGGCTCGGTGGTTTGTTGTCTGCGTTTGGCATTGTGGCGAAGAATGTAATCGCTCTTTTTCGTAATGTATGAATGACCTCTTTGCTCGACGTTAATGCGCTCAACACTAAAACCACCAGCGTCAATATGATCCTTGCCCACTTTGGCATAAGCATCATCGAGAGGCGGGACAGGGTTTTCATGCGTACTAATGGTGTACATGCCATTACAATAGTCATTACACACATTGGTTAGGTACGCGATGGAAGCTGCATTGTATTTGGTCGCGGATTTCTTTGTTCCCTTCGTTTTGGTTGGGTTGCTGTTGATATAACGAATATTGAATGGTGCCACGCCAACAATGCCTGCCAAACATTCACCGTGAGCGGTCACATTTGCCCATGCAAACTTTTTCTGAAAAAGCTCTCTGAGCTCTGCGTGCTCTTTGGTGTAGTAGTCATTGTTTAGCGTTTCGTTATATTGCATCCACACTGGGCGGTGTGCCTTTCGAGATTCAATGCAATCAATCAACCATACTGATGATTTTTCTGATGCAAGGTGCTTCTGTGCTGTTTCTGTTCTACCAATTTCCAAGGCCATACTAGCGTTAATGCAGGTAGCAAAGACCGCAAATTTTGCCTTGTCTGGATGCGTATCTCTTGCAGTGATTAGGTAGACTTTTGTCAGTCTATTGTCCTTTTGGTCAGGAAATGCGCCTAAACCTTTTACGTCTGCTATTAGGATGTTCATCGGTTTACCGTCTCTAATTCGAATAGCTTAATTATAGCGCAAACAGACAGCATTGGCAAAATTTGTTAGTGAGTTTTCTCTATAATTAGTACTTGGTGAAATTGCTTTTAAGCAGGATTATGGTGAGAGCTATTTAGAGTGTGCGCGAACTTCTTATTCCTTGTTGCAAGGAGTAAGAATGGTGCTCTTATTCGTTGGTGTTAGGCAGCTTCAGGCTGAATATGGAAACCGTTGAGCGATAGTCGGCTGAATCCAGCTCAATTCTCTCAAACTTATTGATTTCTCGTACAGCACGTTGTGATAGCTTTGGGGTTCTTGCCCTCGCCCACCGATCACATTCCTTTGATTGGCTCAGTAGTTGGATACATTTTCCGTTGTCCATAAATCGATCTGTTGCCGTGATTTCGTAAGTTGCACGACCAATTTTAAGCTGAATGTAGGAGTCCGTCATTTTCGTGGTCCCGTTCCTTAAATGTCTTTTCTTCCATTACGCGATTTGATTTATAACGCCAAGCTTTCTGAGGTTAAAAGTCGATGCCATAACGAATTATCATTGACCTTATCTATATATGATTTTGCATCCATACTTCGCTCACCGTCAGTGATTTCAAAGATCCCGTTACGCAAAGCAAGTAAAAGAGGATGTATGTCATACTCGTTTGAAGCATTAATTCTTGTGTAGCGTTTTAAAAATCCCTTTTTCACCAGTTTTGTAACAAGTGCGGATATTGTTCTCTTATTCATACCCATTTGGACAGATAGTTGACGAAGAGTTACATTTAAAATTGGCTTATTGCTGTACATATGTCTCATCAGGTTAAAGATCAAAAAAAGTTCAGATTGTGTTATTCCTAAGTCACTCTGCCTATCTAAAAGCATGTTAGGAATGATAGTTGAACCAAAAATAGACAGAGAATCCCCATACCTGCATCCAATTTCTTTTCTTATTTCACAGTCACCGTCCGAGGGGTAACTTTCCAATACGCTCATTGGTTTTGCAATCTTTTCTAGATATGTAATCAATGGTGAAAGGTTATATTGATTAGTCATATTACTTCCGTTGGTGCAGCGTCTTTCTATACGTTCAATAAACCCTAGTTCATGTAACTTTGCTGTATACCAATTTACAGTTCTAGGCCGAAAGCCTGTAGACTTAGATATGACTCTATTTGAAGGACACGGTAACGTGTTAGGATTTGTCCAATGACGCCAAATGTTAATATATACAACAAGCTCTGATGGTGTTAGCCCCAAAGTCGAATAGTGATCAAACAAGGCATTTGGCAAGAACGTTACCCCATCGCCAAAATTAAACAAATCGAGTTCTATTGTTGTCTGTTTCATAATTTCAATCGGGTTAATCATTCCTTTTTCAAACACACCCTATTTCAGATGCCACTTTTTTACAAAGTTGGATGAGGGACCAATGTCGTTATTACAATACACTTGCTTTAGTTGAGTGGCTGACTATTTGAAAGTCTTTCAAAAAATATACCTATTGAATTATTTCCAACCACTCAACGAAAACATTGACATTGATGAAGGGAGAGAATGGCGCTTTGTGGTTGTTAATGTCAGTTAGCAAGTCACAGTTCACACGAGAGTCACGAGTACACATGATGCGCCATTCTCTGTTCACATATTGTATATTGGTTATAGAGCAAGACCAAAATTTTCGCACTTTTTTAGCTTAGTGTTTTCGCCTATTTTTTATAACTCTATTTGTTTACTATTAGTGCACAGTATGTATTTTTTATCAATACTTAATTCGTTGTTTTTGTAATCACATGTAATTATAATAAATACCACTGTTATTAGTTTGGAGTCACGACGATGGAAGAAGAAAAGAAACAATTGTTAGAGCAGTTTGTCGCAGGGTGTCAGGCATTGAATCTGTCTATGGAAGAGTGTGTTCAGTTGGCCGCTCACAACCTGATAGGCGCAGTTTCAGCTTATGGTCAAACCTACGCCAAGGTAGAGATTCCAGATGTGGGTGTTGTAGAGGTACAGTGCTAATCTTGCCGCACCATTTGACCACCAGCTAAAGAATTGAAACCCAATTCGTTCACGGTGGTTTTAATCCACATTATTGAAAGGACCTTGGAATGAAAACAGGTGAATTTGAGCAAGCTTTGGCGAATGATGCGGCGACATCATTTTGGTTTCGAGAGCAGGTTGAGAACACTAAGCAACGCGATCCAATTGACGCCTTAAGAGATGCTGAGACTTTGGTTTCAGTGTTGAAGGAGCGAGTCAGGTTACTCGTTGGCGACCAAGCTATGAATTCTTCTGAGCATGAAGTACGCTCTTAACGCTACCATCATGAGAGGAAGTTGCATTGCATGTCTATTGTCACTCGCCATCAGTAAGCATTGGCTGATTTGAAGTATATTGAGCAGCATTATGGATTCATGAATGACAAAGATGACGCCCTCAAGGATGAACTCGATTACCTTGTCGCTAACCCGAGTCGTAGTAATGCGTTCAATATCATTTATGCTCAGCTTATCAATTTGTATAAGTTAGGCTATGTAGCATCGGTCGGTACACTTGGTCGTGTTGTTATTAAACCTTTACCACTTACGGACCCAAAAATCATCGAGATTCAAGACCGTTGGGATTTGCCACAACCTAACCACACTAGCCCATAGTCATTCTTAAGGACAGATTTTGAACCTTGCAGATTTGAAAGAGTATTTGATTGAAAACGGTTGGTCTGAAATGCCATCATTTGCCGATCATTTTGCAAAAGAGTCAACAAAAGGAATCGTTGCCATTGACTTTGTGGCCAATCAAGCCTTTACCCTAGAATATGTAGGATCTATTCCTTGGTGTCTAATCTCTAGCATCGAACAGTTCGAGTGTGACTTGGCTCATTTGCAGCACGAAAGCCTTACTTTTCACTAGACTTAGACTGTTACTAATGCATTACTCGCATTGAGCTCTGCCAGTACAACATTTAGTGTGTAGTGCTGATTACCGGCACACAAGATAGGCGATTGTACCTTCAGTTTAAATAGCACTGCGTGCTAGTGTTGTCGCGTTAAGAAAGATGCATATCAATAGTACTTTTTCGGAAAAACCTTCCCTTTA
This sequence comes from Vibrio sp. Hal054, assembly GCF_037162405.1. Lineage (NCBI taxonomy): Bacteria > Pseudomonadati > Pseudomonadota > Gammaproteobacteria > Vibrionales > Vibrionaceae > Vibrio > Vibrio sp. Hal054. The sequence goes on from NZ_JARLUT010000003.1 coordinate 100,353, forward strand.
AAGTGTTCTTTCAATGCTGCGTTAAGCAGGTTGTGGGCGTTCACCTCTTCTTCAGTTTTCGCAAGGCTAAACCCCTCTACAGGTTCACATTCGATTGCTAACGTATCAGCGAAAATACCTCGCTCTTTGTAGTCATCAGTCGTCGCTATTGCGATGAACTGTTCATCTAGGAATGAGTGCCCTGTCTTTCTAAACTCGGCTCTGCTTGACCAACTGACTACTTGGAGTTGATCAGCGTCGTTCTTCACAATTGCAAATATTTTGGCCATTTACGTCACTTCTTTTATAGCGAAATCATCAAATATTGTTTTACCCAAACCCTATCGGTTTCTTTGTTTTCCCAATGGTTCACCTTAGTTTTATTGTGATGCTTGTCGCATTTCAAAACATCAGTTTTATCATTACAGATACGTAAGATAAATATGATACACATGAGACAAAAATCAGCTAGAACGCCCGAATTTACTGGGTTTATTCTGTTGTTTAGTCATGCTTATACTAACGCAAATCTTCAGTATCTAAGAGCAATGTATGAGCACTGTTATTTCCCAAACCAGACGCGTAGGGCGACCTCGTAAAGACCCAGCACCATCAGAGCACTCAGTGCTGGCACAGAATATAGAACTGCGCATGACGGAGTTAGGTATTACTAGCCTTGTAGCTCTGTCTAATGAAAGCACAGTCTCACGCACTGTGCTGACCAATATTTTTAAGCAGCCTAAAAAATCTATCACCGTGATGTCAGGCATAAAACTCGCGTCAGCGCTAAATTGTCGCGTTGAGTGGCTAGTGACAGGCAACGGGGTTGTATCTGACGGTGGTAGAGCTCACGCCCCTGTCCTTGATTTAAAGACGATTGATTCACCTAGTTTAGCCGAACATATTGATGCTGAGCGAAAACGTGCAGACACGGTGTTTCAACCTAGTCCAATCGGTCTTAGCCCTTATTGTTTTGCGCTAACGGTTGTTGGTAACTTTAGACCAGAGCGTTGTCGTCGATTCGACTTTATGCAAAGTGGTGGATTTGTTTTCTTCGATTGTCATGCGGTCCCATCATCTGGTTCTATTGTCATTGTGTGCTCACCTGACAGGCAGTATCGAGTGGTCGAATTCATCGAGACACCCGTGGGAAAATTTACAAAAGAGCTGGATGACTCGATACCTAATGATTATGCGTTTATGCCGATTTGGGAGGATGCAGTTGTGGCAAGTTGTGTTGGCTACACATCGTTGAACGTCTGAGTGTAGCCTGTGTTATACCGTCAAAGAGATATGACTGAAGCTTATGCAATGTCCTTTAGCTGTCCCAGATTACTCAGCTAAAGAATCGTTCATTTTAGTTGCTATAGCCGTCTACTTCTACCAGCAATAATGCAATTGCTAGTGTTATAGCGGGATTTTAGTATGCCCTACGCTGAAAGTTTATCGACTACATAGTGCCACGTAGGTGAGTTGAACCAGTTGACTGGATCAATTGCTCTTTCAGGGGTCAACCAATGTTCACCATCTTCTAATGCGTCTTCACTTAACGCATACATGTTGCTGGCTAAATCCTTTTCAAAATTTGAAAGAAGTTCAGTAACGGAGCTTGCAAGCTTTAATGCCACATTGTTTTCTTGATCAACAAGAATCACTTGTCCGTAATCACCTTCTTCTGAAGGACCTAAATCAACGCAAATTAGACATGTTCCGAAATCATCAGCAATAGGAACTCGCTTTTTACCAAGCGTATAAGACTTATCTATCCCTACATCGGCATATCGCAATTCATTTCCATCACCTGCCTCGGTGTAGCTCTCTACAAGATCTGTCGTCTGTGAGATAGTGATCCAAGTGACGCCGTATGCAAAATTAGCAACCTTGTTTGGATCTTGCCCTTTCGACGATTTATACAGCTCAATCAGTGGTTGTGGCAGTTCTCCCACCACATTTAGACTCAGTAGCTGAACTTCCTCTGCTGTTGCTGGCTCTAAGAATGCAGTTGCAATTTTAGGCGCTTTAACCATCAGTTGTTTTATGATTTCTTCTAGCATGACATTCCCTTCACCACGATTACTCAGAGCCCAACTTACTTATACTTACAATCTGATTCTTTAAGGCTTCTTGTGTCATATAAAAAACAGCTTCATTGATACCAGACTCATCATAGACAGCGCCATTAAATCTTTGCCCATGTAACTGAGCAAGGACTTCCTCTTCGCTTGAGGCATAAACAAGTAGAGTTGGCTCGTTTTCTATTTTTACCTGATATTTAGAGTTTTTGGTCAGTAATAGATGAACGTAGCGTTCATTGTAGGAAAGAGAAACTTTCTCGCTTAAAGGGAGTCTTATTGATTTAATGATTCGCGGCCCCGCCCAACCACCCTCGCTTGTTTTGGTTAGGGAAGATAAATCTACTCTATACGTAGATTTATCTTCAGAACCTTTACGCAACAAGGCATCAATCATTTCGTTCTCAACAGTATAGGCAGCACTAAAACCATCAAGCCCGCTATCGCTTTCAAAGTTAAAGTAGCGAGTTATTGAGCTTCCATTTAGAGTTTCTGATTCGATTTCTAGCGTTACTTTTGCCATGACTAAATTGGGCAAAGCCAATGCAATAGCAGCAATTATTCCAACTGTTTTCATATAAAATTCCTATACTAAGCTGTCCCAATCAAAATCCAAATATTGCACATCTTTGGAAGGGGTTATTGTAAAATTTTGGCCTACTCTAATACCCAACAAGTCGTACATTGTTGATACGTGTGCATCATCAAAAGCTTCCGACCATTTAATGTTATGTTCGAGCTGAATGTTACGGATAATGTCCTTTTCTACTTTACCTGAAGCGATCAACCTATTCATTTCTATAGGGCTAATAATTGCGTTAGTATCTAATGAAATTAGATTTTGCACTTCAGCTTCACCCAGTTCATTCTCCAACTCGTATAATGCATAACCATACTGATGTTGACCAAGCCATGCTTGGGCAATTTCCAATGGCTCTGCGCACACTTTATCAATTAAAGCGTTCGGGCTCTTTACGGAAATCCGTTGGTAACACGTATCAAAATCGGGGTCGTAAGCTCTGATTTCTGTTCTGAAGCAATCATCAGGATTGAGGTTTTGCAACTGACGATTTAAAAGACGTAGAAAATCCTCACCAGCATAGTCAGAGTAGATATTGTGACTCACGATGTAATCTTGACTTACTACAGACAAGTAAGGATAGACTTGGACATCATCTGAATCACGAAAGCGACTACGTGCACCTATACTTTCATCTAAGTACGGTTCAAGGTTCTGCTTCATTCTCTTTATATACGGTGCCAAATCTCTCCTCGCATCAATGGCTAGAGTGTTCCCGTTCGGCACATCATAGTATTCCAGTAGCTTAGGCATAATGCTCCCATGTTGCGTTTGAAAATCCTTTTTAAGCGCAACTGGATGAAGCGATTTGATATCCCGTTTGTCTTCTTCCGACATTTCAGACATCCAGAGGCTAGGGTGATTACGCTCCATTAAAAATTGTCCAAGCCGTTTTGAACCCCACACGCTTACTTGAATGAACATATTGTATTAATTCCCTTATGCTTATGCTTATGTTTTTCTGAAAAACGTGTTAGCTGTATCGTCGTGCTATTTCTGCAATGACGGGGCTAATCACTAGGTGCACACCCGCTGCTGATATTTCAATTAGGTCTTTTTTTACCAGTGAATCAACAGATCTTTTGATTGAGCTAGGCGCTAAATCCATCGCCTTACAAGCGTCCTTAGACGTGATTTTTTCAGTCACACCTCTTGCGATTGCCGATAGAACTTTCTTGTCATTAGTACTTAAACTCAAAATGAGATTTTTTTCCTCGCGCTCAGCCATGTCTACCACTTCCTTCCAAACAGCATTCACATCGTCTAGGTTAGGTAAACTTTCGTTCAACCATAAATCGCTGCAAATGACATTGGTGTAGTAAGGATGGCATTCAGAGTACTCAAGTATTTTATTGATCACTTGGTCATCCAGCGTACTACCCCACTCACTTTGCGCGAGTCGATTGAAATGTTTTTTGTAGTGTTCAGGGGCAATTCTACTCAAAGGGAACATTTTCGTGTGATTGTAAAGTGGTCTTTTTGCATCGGTCATCGATTGGTGCATAAGCGCACGTTCTGACCCACAGAAAACAAAAGTGATGGCCTTCGCTTTCTCCAATCGATCTCGAATAGCTGATTCTATTTCTATACCGCCCTCCGCTTTGGAGCACTCTTGGAATTCATCGATGATGAACACTACTCTGACATCGGATTCTTCCGCGTATTCGTCTAGTTGTTCCAACGCTTCTCGCAAAGCATCCAGACTGAGGTGGCTGTCGTTTTTGTCAAATGTTATGCTCGGTAGGCCACGCTCTAACCGCACGTTCAAATTGCGCTTGCTGAACTTTTCTTTGATGTAGTTCAGTATCGTGTCTGCGGTTGTGTGACCACTTTTTTTGCTTGCTGGCTAGCTATGTCACCCATCAAGCGAGCTGCTGATTTAAGCAGTTGCTTAATAATGCTTTCACTACCACTGTTAAACAACACATGACAGCGCTCAAGCGCAACATCATACCCCTCAGATTTAAGGTCTTCGCCGACTTGCTCAAGTAAACTGCTTTTCCCGTGTCGTCTATGTGCTTGCAACCAAATATGAGTTCCACGAAGTACAAGCTTACTAAGCTTCTTTCGCTCTGTTTCACGGTTACAAAACCCGAGCCCAGTAACGATTCGACGAGGAAATGGATCACTTTTCATTTTTCTATCCTTTTGTGTTGCAATCCGTGCATATTATCACGCATACTGTGAAACGCAACTTGTGAAACGCAATCTGTGAAACGCATGTTATGAAGCAAAGGTTATTTAAGGTGAATAAGATGGAACAATTAACAGATGATGAACGTAAGTGGCTTGAGTCATTACAACGCTGTCTCAAAAAGAAACCTGATTCCGTAGAGGTTTTAGTGCATGAAATGAGCAATACAGACAGCGGTTGTCAGTCACAATTTCACCTGTTTAAAAAAGGAGTCATCCACGAATCACAACGCGAGTGTGACGATTTGATGGCTTACACCCCGTCAGATTACTCATTGACTTACATTACTGCTAAGGACGTTGCGGCAAACAACCACGGCTACTAACTTGCGATAAAGAGCATGGTTTCATGTCGCTAGCAAAAGAAAAAAAGCCCGTGCAATGCATGGGCTTAATTGTTTCAGCAACGTCTATCTTGCGTAGGAATAAAGTACTTCTACTAGTTCCGATAGGTTTGGTACTTCTTCCTTATTTATTTTGTCTCGAACTGACAGATACTTGTGGTAGTTACTGTAATTCTGAATGAGATAGCTATCCAATAGCAGCAACTCAAACGGGCGTCCTTCGTTAGAACATTCCGCAGTTTTTTCTACTTTGGCTTGGACATACTCGTAAAGCGTTTGTCCTCTACCGTCATCGTGTTGCTTAGGTCGAGCCACCAGCAAGGCATCCGTTACATTCGCAAACCCCTCACTCTCTATCGTACTAATGCCTATGGCGCTTCCACATTCTTTCTCAAGCACATTCTTGTACCAGTTAACTTGCTGTGCTAATTCTGGTGACTGCGAATCCGTACTGATAATATAGCCGTCTACAGCAGGGTCATTGGCCACAGCTTTCATAGATATAGACAATGCCACCAGCATTATCATACGGTTTAGCTTCATGTACATGGCTTCCTATTTTTCTGAAAAACATTGGTTGATTGCTTATTAGCTCAGTTCTGGGCTAAATCCCAAATTTGCTAGTGCATACTCAAAAGATTTCACGGATGTTTTCTTAGTGAACGATGCATTCACTAGCGACGAAGGAAATGTTTCGATTGAGGTATTGTGCACCGCCACATTGCTATTGAACATGCGAATCGCTGCCGCCACATTTTCCTCTTGTTCAGCAATTTCGTTCGCCAGCTGTAGATACATGGTGTTTGCTTTAAGCTCTGGATACGCTTCAACCGCCACCTTTAGACCTTTGCTCAACGCGTCAGAGGCAGTGTGAATATTATGGATCTTGTCCACATCGCCTTCTTTGCCCTTACCTGCCACGTCAATAGCTTCACGAAGCTTTGTTACTTTTTGAAGTAAATCTTGCTCAAACTCCTTGTACTCTTTTGCTAGTTGCTCAACCTTTGGAATGATGTTTGTTTTAGCACGCTCTTGCGTCAACACATCAGCCCAAGCCTGCTTCACTCGGTTATAGTTCTTAATGATACCGTTGTGGATTGCTACTGCAATCAGGCCAACGAATGCGAGAACGGCTAACAGGATGTAAAAATTGTTCATTGTGCTATTTCCTTTTCTAAAGATTGATCTGTTTTTGGTGCTTTAAAGTTGTTGTCTGAATGACGTGTGAGTGTTTTGTAAAAATGGAGTACCGCTGTCAGTTTTGGCAGCTTGTTTGTCCCTTGAAGTTCTTCAAAGAACAGCGCAGGTTTGTTTAATCGGTGCTGAGTTTTCGGCGTAACAATGTCTTGGTCGCCAAAGCTGATACACATTAGCCCATCGGCATTAATTTCAACGTTTAGGCTTTGAAGCGTATTTTTGAAGTCAATGAAAGCTTCAACCACCGCAGGTTTCAAGAATCGACTTAGTTGCGTATCATCGGCGCAGCGCATTTTGAACAATCGGTTAAATTCAATCGACGCAGGTTCGTATTGCGCTTTTCTGCCGCCAGATACCAGCGCCCTACCGATGGCTATGCTTTTGTAATAGTCAAACTGCAACATAAGGCCATAGCGATAATACGTTGTGTAAACAGTTTTTGTCTGTGTTCTACCTTTTGAATCCGTGGTCACTTCTGTGCGCTTATCGACATACTCAAACGTATAGACAGTAAATGGCTGCTCAGCGTGAGCGTTAGTTTTGTAGGCTTTGGTGAAACGGCGAGAGTGGTTTCCTCGGCTAAACTCGCGAAAGGACTTTTGCACGCTCTTGAGTTCCGATAAACCCGCGCCGCTCGGGTCAATATTGTGGTCCAGCAATGCATCTGCTTTTGCTATCTTGTTTGACACACGGCTCATCAATCCGTGGCGAAAGAGAATAAGCAAAGGAATGAAAACGGTGATTATTGCTGTGACCATACCCACGTAAGACATTGGATCTTCAACATGATAGTTTGCGCCATAACCATAGATTTCATCGCGAGCATCAGGCGACCAGTATGTAAACCAGACATAGAAGGTAAATAGACTTGTCGCGAGTAAAATTTGCCACTCAGTTTTGTGTTTGTAGTTGAAGTCATTCCCCATGTCGAACGCTGGGCGCATCGCTTCCACGAGTTCAGGGTGACTCGTAGCAGCTTCCGTTTTCTTCTCAATATCTTTCAAGATTTGACTGATTTTCTGGTTGTGCTTCATTGCCTGTCCTTGATTTTTCTGAAAAACCTGAGTGTTGTCGGCTGCTTGGAAGGAGACTAACCCACTCGTTGTTTATAATAATGAATTCACTATGGAAAGTATTGGATTTTGTGCGTTCTCATTGAGCCTCGCAGGAATTCTTTCGACATGCGCTTTAGATGCTCTAGAGGGCTGTCTTTGTTTTCAGGGTGATAGTGCAGCACTAACTCGCAAACGGCGGCATCACGCGTCTTGTGCTTTCCAAATTCCACTACAGGAATCGCCACCAGCGGATATTCACCTGTCGTCGGGTGCTTGGGTTGAGTTCGGTCTGCCCTCAGCTGACAAACTACCCACATTTTTGTACTCTCAAAGTAATCTGATTAGGCGCGTTCTCAAGGTCATCCTCATCAAACAAGGGGCTTGCTTGCCAATGTGACATTACGCGTTCAGGGATAGAGATTGCTTGCTCCAAACTCAATGACATGTTCGGATATTCTGCATTGAGTACCGCAGCTATGTGGTCTTGCAACGCAGGCTCGATACTTACGATTTTCACTTCTCTTTTGTCGGAAGCATTGAACAACGCCAACATTTTACGGGTTCTTGTCATTGCACTTGGGCAACGATGAAACTCTAGATTAAACTCATCCATCGCTATATATCCTTCGAAGGTTGAACGCGAATTCGACGACATAGCGTGCGAGCCAAAATTTTCTCTGAGCCGCGAACCATTTTGAATTTAACGGTACCCTTCTCATCATCCACCACTTTCGTTACCGCACCCGCATCTAGCCACACCTTGTCAGTCATGTCATACAGGGGCAATTTATTCAGTGCTTCTATTTTTGAAAAGTCGATGAGCACATTCTTGGCATTGAACTCTATCCCTTGGTCTTCAGCATCCATGAGCGCTTCATCCACGGCTTGCTCTACTATTGACTTAGCGACCCAAGCCACAGCTTTAGCGAAAATAAACTTGGTAAACATCGCATCGTCTTTGTTGACCTTCGCTATATGCTCCATTGGACAAAGGTTAAAGAAGCTTTCCACTACAGGTCCGTAACGCTCAAATAGCTCATGCTCTAAATCTGGTTGTTTCTTCAATAGTTTGTTGATGGTCGCAGCGGTCTTCCCTAGTGCTGTACCAATAAAGTCCAGTAGCTGATTGAGCATCAAAATGCTTTCTGGTTTCGCTTTACCAGTGGTACTGATGAAGCTGCGCACAGTTGTGCCATGTGTCTCGATATTTAAGAATCGATCCAACATCTTTCTGTACGGTTGGCTCGAATCAAAATAGAGATTCAATGACGTCGTTGGCTTAGCGAGATTAAAGTGCAGATCACTAAAGGTTTGCTTAGCTAATGTTCCATGAGCTTCTAAACTGACATCATCCACGCAAACAAATTTCACATTCACTGTTTCCTCTGCACGCCAAGGCTGTTGATTTATGATGTGAGCATAGAGATTTCGGCGATTTTGGCCATCACCAATCAATCTGTCGGCATCGTGTGGTAGCTCGGCCACCACCATTTTTCGGTTGCCTACCATGATTTCTTCTTCATGCGTAAGGTGTGAGACAAAGATGATAAGCGAAGGCAGAATCGTGTCTTCACGGTCTTCAAAGTATTTAATGAGCTTAGTAGCTCTCGTCTTTTCCAGATCGCGTTGTCTCTTCATATAGTCAGGATACAAGCTTGACGGTTTTTCAATGTCAAAGTATTCAGCCAGTTCTCGCCCTGTTAGCACCCCTTCGAACACTCGGGCACCAGTTTTGACGATCCCTTCATTACCCACAAACAATGTTAAAGGAAGTGATTTTTCGTTTGGTGCATGAATCGGTTGATAGTTTTCCATTGTTAAAGCTCCGTTCAAATTTCTTATTAATACATTAACCTTGTCAGTCTATTGAGTCAAACATTTTAAACATATTTCTACGATATGTTTATTTTTCTATTATGTATATTGCTCTTTTTGTACTGATAGTGCACACTACTAACAGGTAAATATAAGGAACAGAGTTATGGACGCAGTTCAGGTAATAGAAGTGAATGACATTGTTGAATCAGAAATCTATCAGCAGCATAAGCGCGTAATTGATGGGTTTTGGTCAATGGTGGCTGAGTTCCAATCATTGCTATTGGCTGATGAACGTTGTGTGTGTTTTATCCCTATTTCATTTGGGAAAGATTCAAAACTTGTGTCTTTGGCTGGGCTAGAAGCTTACCGCTCTCTTATTGCATCTGGGCAATTAGAAGCAAGCAGACCGCTGATTATGATCACGGTTGATACCGTGGCAGAGTCACTGCCTATGATAATGTACCCTCATTATTGTGCTCCTCGCCTGAAAGACTACGCTCGACGCCACAACATCAATCTGCACCACCAAATTATTTCCCCGTCATTTTATGATGAGTACGCCAATCGTTATCTTGGCGCTCAAAAGATAGTCCCGAACGCAAAAATGTCTGGAGATTGCTCTGCCATTTTAAAGGTGGACAACACCACCAAATTCATCCGTAACTTGCGCCACTTTTTCAGAAAAAGTTCAGATCTTCTTGAGTATGCTGACTCCCCTATTATTTGTGCGACAGGTCAGCGAATTGATGAAGGGGCTCGACGATCAGCAAACATGGCCAAACAAAATGTCAGCAAGAAATCACTCGCTGATTTGAAAGCAGAGTTGCAAGTGAGTGAGTCGAGCGCCAACACCGCCAGCATGTTTAATTTTGCTCCTATCAGAGATTGGTCTACAGATGATGTATTTTTGGCTAACGAATTAGCAGGCGAGCGCCCATTAACACGCAATCTTCTAGGCATTCATAATGCCATCCCTAGTTTTTTGAATGATCACGCATTGCAACTTGCTATCTATGGTAATGCCGCACTCGAACAGTGCGAGATTGCTGTAGGCAGTACCGCCGCGCAAGGTTGTAATGCAAAGAGTCGTTATGGTTGCAGCATTTGTACAATGATTGGTGCTAAGGATAAAACACAGTCTTCATTAGCCACGCTAGAGCGTTGGAATTTCCTTGGCCAACAGGAGCTTTTGCGCTTACGGGATTTTATGTACCGCTTGTCTATTGATACTAACAATGCGCGAGCACTCCATGCTAAGGCGGTGGATGGTGTCACCTACAACCGCATTGCGTTGCAAAACAACATACTAAAGCCTGTTTATCTTGAACAATTGATTAGGCTGTTTTCACAAGTTACCGTGTTGTCACAAGAGCGTGCTGCCGCGTTTAATCAGGCAGTAAAGGACGGTACTGTGGATTCTCACCCTGCCATTCTCTGTATTACTAATGACCCCACTCTTAACGCGAAAGCAAGACGCGCATTTATTGCTATGTATAAAGAGCAAGCTACGAAACCCTTGATTAAGCTCTTTAGTGAGCGTCATGGTGCGTATCTATCATTTCGTTGGAGCCTTGACGGTATTCAAGCCCTACCTTATGCACCACTTGCTATTTGGAATGAGACGGTTAATGACCGCAGTACATGGATTGAGTGGCCTCAAACTAATGAAGAGTATCAGTCTAATCATGGTTCATTACTAACAAATGACCGCGGCAACGTGCTCAAAGACGCGATAATGATGCCGCTACTGGATAACTTCTATGAGCATCCACAACGCTATCTGGCTAACCCTGAGTTACACAGCATCTCAAATTTGTGGTCCCGTGAAAGGAACGCCTATGATACTGCTCATGATAAAGATGCAAATTGTACCGTTGCTGATTACCCCATTCATGTCACCCCTATGACAGTCCACGCTAGGGTAAAGGTTGCTTGTTCTGAGGAAGGTTATCCAATCAAAGTGACTATCTCTGGTGATTATGCATCCACTGTGCTTACGCATCTTACCATTGAACACAAAGAGCTATTGAAAGTTATGGTTAATGGGCGCGTGGCCAACTCTGTCTTTTCTGGGCACATCGAGAGCACGCAGTTTGACCAGCTTTGTGCTGAGCAACTGCTGACCTTTTCTACGGAACTGGGTGAGTCTTTGTCAAAGGCTCGGTTTAGCACGCCAGAAGAGGCTTTAAATGCCGTTCAGTTTGCTATTGATCAGCGTTTCAAACCATCTGGCGTAGTCAAGATGAAAGCGTTTCTGAAAAATTATGAGATAGCTACACTCACGACTGCCTATAAAGCAAATGCAAGAATGGTATCCCCTTCGCGACATTTTACTCAGCGTCGCCTACGTAAAGTCTCTGGACGTATTGAGAAGACGACAACGCGATTGAACTTTTACCCATTAGTGACAGATTGCCGATTGGCGCTTGCGCATGGTGACAATGTAGTATTGTTGCGTCCTAACTATACCGTTGAGCAACGCCCAATCCTACCGACAGAGCAAGACGTGTTCTTCACGGAGGATGAATTGTTCTCTTCTCAGAACTTACGTATCACTGACACCATGATTGACCAATGGCGTGATGTAGACGGTGTTAAACGAGCGCTAGACGCCTACTACACGCAAAAGGCGTGGCTGAATGTAGACGCTACCGATGACAGCGGTATGCACCGTCATTCGACTGCTGCTCGCCAGTACCTCGGCACAAACGTCGCAGATAGTATGATCGTTGAAGGGGTTATCGCCATTGATAAGCCATACATGCCTGTGTATCAACAATTTAAAAAGCGTACAGACCTCTTCAACAGTATTGGGGCATTTGATGTTCAGTCTATGTCGTATGACGATATCGCAGCCCTACCGTGGGCAGTGTCCATGCAACAACATAGGAAAGACAAAGCACTGGTATTAACTGAACTGCGTAAAATGCGCAATGCGCAACGGGCTTATGTTCGTTCTCATCTAGAGATGGATGCATCTAGCTTAGACGTTGCTGTGTCTTTATTTGGTGAACTGACCGCGACCACCAGCTGTGATTACATTCACTATGGAATGTCACATGCGTTCAAGAGCACGTTCAATACGCAAAGTGTTTCTTTGGATGAGCGCTGTCAGACTTCGCTGCTTTGGCTTAAGTACTACTTTAAACCTCTGAGTGACGTGCAGGAGCTTATCAAAAGCCTATTCCCATCCGATGAAAGTAAGCAGTATGCAGAATGTCTTGATTCGGGCGTGCGTGTGGGCACCTTAGTAACCAAAACGTTTAAGCAAGTCGCCGACCAAATTCGCCAAGCGCAGCAAGCTTGGACTCCATTAGCTGAAGGACTGTCATCACTTATCGTTAAGCATCAGAAGCAAGTGGACCGACTTGGACTTAAGACGGTAGGACGCGACGACTATGCGACCTTTATGGATTACCACAATGCAACAACCCACTTCGAGGGCGAGCAGTTTGACGAATTACGTTCTGCATTGTTGTCTGAGTTCAAATTATTGGTACAAGACCTTCACCCACATGTGGGGGTATCGATGTTTGAACCCAATTGTGACTATTGGAAACCCAATGTGTGTATATTGTGGAGCGAGCTATTATCAATGCTTCAGGCGTGGGATGAAATAAGCACAGAGGTGCACCTTCTGTTGTCATCACTTGACCGATTGGTACAATCCGCAGGGACTCAATACAACTCAGGTGCATTAGAGCAACAGCTTACATTCTTGTCAGGGTGTAAGGTAGTGGCCTCCGCGAAACCGTCGGTTGCTTGCCCTCCCCCAGCCAAATCGCGAGATGTTTCTAAATCTAAGGTTACGATGGCTCGCGTAAAGGGCCATAGAAAGATAGACCACACAGCTTTATTACTAGGACTGTAAATTATGTTTCATCCAATACACGTTTTTCAATCGGACACCGCCGCGCTATCAGAGCGCTTTGGTATCAGCGTTTCTCAGCTCAATCGCTGGGCTAAAAACGCCCCTCTCAAGGCTAAGATGTTTGACTTAGCTTTTGTATCCTTGGAGAAAGGTGTTCCAGAGGCGAGCAATGTTTTTGAGAAAAAGTTTGGTACGAGCCATTCTGACCTGTCTAAGCTGGTTGGCTTCAATGACAACATTTTCTACATGGATGGAATTATCCCTGTTATCGGTACAACGCTGAGAACATGGAGTACTCAGGAAGACAAGTGGCCACTGTTTTGCGCCGCCATTGTCGGTACTCACAGTATGATCTTCGAAAAGATACAAGAGCAACTAACGAACAACCTTACAGAGCTGCTTGAGGTTGCTCGCATTACTCGCGCAGATATCGTGTCTTTGTTCCTGACTCGCCCTGACGCCACGCTATCACTTCTTAAAGCGCTGGACACCATTGAGGCCAGTCATTTACACACCAAACAACAGCAAGGCTGAACCAATGTTTTATTCAAAAAGAGAACGCTTATTGAAACGTGTGCAGCTGGCTATTAAGCTCGGCGCATCTCAATCTCAAGAGTATGTCATTCGCCGCAATCATGGTCGCCAGCTTTGCTTACAGAAGCTATTAGACAAGTGAAGTGGGTTAGATAGGACTCCCTTGGCAAACTAAAGAGTTATCAAATAATGAGGTTAATATGGCTAATAATCAAACTTTCGACTCCGATGAACTGATTGCCTTGCTAAAAGTGAACAACAGCAAGCTTGAGTTCGAGAATCACCCGCTTGGTTTCTCTTTTCCTTGCTGTATCTGCGTTCATCAGGATAAAGAGCAAACATGTGAGCCGTGTGCTCAATGTGGTCACATTAACTGAGGTCATTTCGTCAGCCGCTTTTGCAAAGCGTAAGCGGCTATTACTGTGCAGCTCACTGATTGGAAACAGTATGGATTTAAAGATGAACGATATAGATCTAAGTGTGGATAGTATGGCCAACTACCCCAATTATGAGCAAGCAAAGGCTCGGGGGCTGGTCGAGGCAGGAATCGTTCCTTTGTGTGATGTGTTGGCGTCTTTGGGGGCTAAGCCATTGGCTTCTTGTGAAGGACATGCAAACACCCTAGATAAACCCAAACTGTTTAACATGCTTTTTGGACCCACGGTTCACTGGCTTCGACCTTACGTGGTATTTACCGCGCCTTATGTGTTTGCATCCCAATTGAGTCGAGCAATAGTGAATAATCCTAACCTATTCTTTAACTGGCATGTGCTGGGAAAATTTGCGGTTAACAATGAATTTGTCTGGTTAATCGAACCCAATGACTACCGCATTAAAGGTGGTTCAGATTGGATCGAACGGTCTGTGGCAGATTCTGAAGGTTTGGTTAGAAGAGATGTTTGCAGATTGTCTCAAATTATACTCGCAAGCCAGTTAGTTGAAAAAGAACAGGCAGCACTTGTAGACAACTAATATGGTTTCGGCCAGTTTTTGTTAGCATCCATCTGATTACTCATGTGATGCTTTAAGAATGCGCTACTCCTTTTTAAACGCCTTCCAGTTAGGACTTACTCGATCATGAGATTCCCCGAAGAAATAGTACTCCACCAAGTGGAAAAAGATTGGCTCGATGCATTCACACTTACAATGCTTAAGATGCCAAAGGCACTTACGTTACGGATTAATTCACTTGGTGATGGTAGTGTTGAGGTTTTTTCAGCGAAGGGTAAGGATTTTACGCCAGCGCAATTGCGTTGGGTTCAGGCTGTCGAATCCCTTTTGGCCACGTTTCCAAAATCGCCAGAGTTTTGGTCCCTATCTAACATTGATGGTTTCCACGTAGGTAAAGGTATACCAAGCACATTCAGCGGCACTGGTTATTCAGCTTGGGGAGCAATGTCTACTTACAGCGACAACTATAGCGACTTTTACTTGGTGTCCTTTCCCGTAGACTATCTTGAGTTTGCTGATGGCGAGCGGAACGACTACGATGTTGTGTGCCTGCGTTCATGCAATGGTGATTTGAAAGTATGGAATGTTACTGAAACGGGTCGTAGTCTGTCTTAACACACTACGCGCCCTAATGGATCTCATATCTACTTTACGCTCCCCACAAATCCCTCACCGATCTCTCTAGATTTAATTTGTTACCTTGTCACCTATTGAGCAGTTTTTCTAGAAAACCTTTACTCGGCGTTTTTCACTTTGCTTTTCCAAAATGGCTGTTTGCTTTGCCGCAATAAACACAAGCATTGACATCAATTTAAAAGCTTTGGCATCTAGGTTATACAGACTCAATGGAATCGGTGATTTTTCTTTGAGCGCTTGCATGACCTTATTGCTTAACGCGTAGTTATTCTTTGCCTTTGATGTGATATTGAACTTAATTGCTTCTATTGCTACAAATAGCTCCCAACCCCACCAGTCGCATTGTTGTGGCTTGAGTTGAGCACACAGCAGTTCAGTGATTGGCATTGCTTCATTTGAACCTAAATTGTTCCACACGTCGCACCACATGTAGTTGACCTTTCCTATCTTCTCTATCACATCCAATGGTAGCGGTTTAGTACAATCCGCTTGCACAATGTTCAAGCGACCTGACGCCACTGCACCCTTCCAAATCTCTTGTTCTTGTTCGGCTAGGATATCGGGATACAGCGAGATGATCGCCTCATCAATTTCCAAAACAGTCACTTTTGTCACTGACTTTTTCTTAAGTAGCGACATGGTAATCATCGCTAACCCCAGCCCCGCTATCACTACTCTGCCCTTTGCACTGTACTGCGCCATGACGTGCGATTCTACCTCTAATGGTGTCGTGCTCATTATGGTGGTTTTACCTGCTTTCAGGACGGTCCCTTTACTTTGCATATCATGTGAAGCTGACCAGTATCCTGCTACAGCTGGCAAATCAAAGCTCTCGACGCGGTATTGACCTGATTCGACCTTGCCATTGCTGATGATGTACTCGGGTGGAGTTGGTAAAGCAAGCGTCTTTTGTACATCGCGAATAAGTCTATCTGGTGAAGTCTTTTTGGTGATCATGTGGAATCCCAATTGTTGTGCTGATAATGGTTTTGTTGCTATAAATACTATATCATAATTCTCTGCTATCCCAGTAATAACAGCGTTCTACGCGTGTTTAGTTTCAATTGGGGCTAACTCGATTTGAACGTAGGAATAATGAAATGCAAGGTATTTTTAATATTCAGTATCGCGTGATTCGGACAGAGCAAGGTCATCAGTTGCTCTGTGATTTTGTTGACCTGATTAAAGCGTCTGTTTCAGGAACTGCTGATTCGTGTAAGTATCGTTTAGTGCACAATGATGCCTCTCTCGCCGCAGAAATGTGGCGTCTACCAGCACTACCGCAACTTAGTGTCGTCGGCCATTTTTCTGTGCTCACTTTTCCCAAAATACTGGTGTCCGATTATTGTTTTCCTATCGTCATTGGTACGCTCTCTCATCTTGTAGATAAATACTATGATTCACCCCATAAGGCGCAGTTTCTATCTGCGATTGAGGCGCGAACCAATTACGCTGATCCATTCTTGGATGCAGACAATCGGGAGCAACGTTCTGATGATGAATTGGAGTATGTATTCAACACAATATCCGCAGTATTGACTCAGTGTTTAGCGCATGTCAGCGAAATACTAGCCATTA
The DNA here is from genome assembly GCF_037162405.1 of Vibrio sp. Hal054. Taxonomy (NCBI): domain Bacteria; kingdom Pseudomonadati; phylum Pseudomonadota; class Gammaproteobacteria; order Vibrionales; family Vibrionaceae; genus Vibrio; species Vibrio sp. Hal054. The sequence continues at coordinate 117,161 of NZ_JARLUT010000003.1, forward strand.
GGCATGTTCAACCTGTTAAGATATCAATGATAAACAGTTTGCGTCACAAAGTGCTTTTCTATTTTGACCGTTCTTCCTCGGATGGTTGGAACGTCATTGTCAATGTGGGAGTTCATCGCCGTTCGATAACGAAGGAATACTTACTAACCAAGCGATTTGAGTTTAAGCCAAAGTATGCTCGAACCACTTCTGCTTGTTTGCAGGGCTCCGCGATTGATGAGCTTGTCCATAATGAAATTATGCAGGCAGCGTTAAGATTGTCTGTACAAGCACTAGGTCTATCATTGACTCGCTCTGAAGAGCAGAAAAAGCTAGATGTATGCTTGTCTACTTGGTCATTTGATGTACTTCAGTACCGCTCTAAGTATGTGGGGTAAAGTCTATGATGAACGAACCCGAATTCGGTGAACTGATTGAGCTATACACGAATACCGCCGTTATCCAAGCTCAGCGCGTTCCAGTAATGAAGCAAAAGAGGCGTTGGGAGTTGATTAACATCACTGTCGCACCACTCATTGAGAATAGTTCTGAGGGTACTCGCTACCCTGACTTTTCTGCAAAGATTGCGATGCAGCTTGATGAGTCTGCGATGGCAGCTGTTTGTGCAGGGCTTATGGGGCTTAAAGGGAATATTAGAGTGGATGGTACTCGTGCGCCAACGTCCACAGAGGCGAAGGTGCTCTATCTAAACAATAACCCTGATTCAACGACAAACATTAATATGGCAGCAGACAATGGCCGAGCGAAGAGGACGCAAAGCATTACGTTTTCATATCAAGACCGCTATCCACTATTGCGGTTGATTGCTTCGCAATTGGCTAAGAACTCGCTGGGGTATGAACAAACAATCGCAGATACACTCAATCTTATTAAGGCCAGTTACTTACGTTAGTTTCTCTTAAGTACGCTACAGTTGATGTGGCGTTCATCTTCCCATGCATCTCGCCCCTAGCTTTTCACAAAAATGTCCCTTCGAGGGATTGTTTTGTATTTTCATTATATTTCAGTAGGTTAGCGTTATTTGCGTTTTGCCTGTTTTCCCTAATTATCAATCTCTCTTGTTGGGGTTGTCTTGGCAATGTGTGATCTCATGCGAAATTACATGCTGCACTTTTATTTTTATGTAGTGCTTTTGGTTTACATGATGCCTTTTGTGTTGCATGATAATCAAATCACCCTATACAAAGGATATAGAAATAATGAATGCCAATGATACACTCGATTTAATGGAATCTTTGGGTAGTACTGCGCTTGATGTACTGCAACGACGCAGACAGCTTCGTAATAAGCTGCCTCGTAGCTTTAATCGCACAGAAGCGGGTCGCTATCTAAAATGCGATGAACGTACGATTGAGAAAGTTGCTAGTGAGTTAGGAATCGATTGGAAACAAGATAAAGATCTTGGCATTCCTTGGAACTTATACATTAACCAAATGTACGCGATTCGTGACGCTCTCCCTCCAAGCACCATCTTGAAGGTCAACCATAAAAAATTTGTACGTTCTCCTGAGCAAAAGCTGCAAGTCATTACAGTGCAAAACCAGAAAGGCGGCGTGGGCAAAACAATGTCTGTTGTTACACTGTCTACTGGCCTAGCTGTCGAATACCACCAGCAATACCGCATCCTCATCATCGATATGGATGGCCAAAGTACGCTATCCAGCTACCACCCTTCACTTGACAATGTTGAACGTAAAACGATTGGTGAATTAATCAGTATGAACCCTAACGACCCTGAGTTCGTTAAAAGCGTTCGTAATTCCATCTGTGACACCATTACGCCAAACCTGAAGATTATCCGCTCTGATCAAGTTGACAGAAATATTGAGTCCGTCTTTCATTCATTGAATGCCAAAGGTCAGTTACAAGACCCCTACACTCGTTTGTCTCGCGTCATTGATGCAATCGCGGATGACTTCGACATTGTATTTATTGATACTCCACCGAGTTTTGGCTTTGGTTCTATTAACGCTTACATGGCTGGTACGAGTGTTTTATTCCCGCTAGGCGCAAATGAGAACGACACCGATGCGACGTATCAGTATATGACATTCATTCCCGACATGTACGCAAGCCTTATGGGTGCTGGTCATCAAGGCTATGATTTTGTGAAAATGCTGATCACTAACAACACTAACAGTGATACTGCGTTAGAGTATATTGGCGAGCTACAAAATCATTTTGGTCCGTTGCTTATGGCGAACAAATTCAACCATTCTGAGGCTGTTCGTCGTTGTTCCTCAGATAAATACAGCATCTATGAAGTGTCAGCGTCCAGTTATAAAGGTCCAAGAAAAACCTTTGACCAAGCTAAACTGAATGCGGATGCATTTGTTGGCGAATTACATGCGCACATTCAACAGGTATGGAATAAGGGGTAGTAACAGTGTCTTCAAAAGATCGTGCTTTGAAACTACAACAGGCAGCAAAACTGCGAGAGCAACAGCCAAATAGTGACACCACTTTTGTCGCACCTGTAGCGCCATCTATGCCTACTGGTGTTGATACCGACTCAGGCGCGGCACTTTTGCGAGCAAAAGGATTTGGTAATAAGTTAGCGGAGCAGGTCGCTCGTAGTGGGTTAGACATGGTTGATTTCCTAACCATGCATATGGGTATTTCTTTACCAACAGGTGGCTCATCATCGAGAACGATCAAGACACCTAGCGGCAATCAATACGTCGTAGTTTGTACTGACCTTAGCCATGAAGAGCTGAAAACCAAATGCGTCGTTGATAAAGAAAACGTTCGTCACGAATCTGAACGCACGCGTGAAGCTCTTGAGTGGTTGATTGATGAAATTTCCAACGAACACCAAGCTCAACCTGCATTGGCTTACATCGATGACGATGACAAAATTTCGTTTGTAGACGGTTCACTTCGACTCACCGCTGCTATCTTTGGTGGAGCTGGCCTTAAGGTCGATATTCTGGATAGTAAGCCCACCGATGAAGATATCCAGTGGTTGGTTGGTACCTCTGATAAGAAAAAGGTCTTTTCTTATTACGACAAAGGTAAGCTTTACTCAAACATAATGTCTAATCGCGGATGGTCACAAGCAGAGCTTTGTCGCCATCGTAAGTACAGTACATCAGATGTTAGTCGAGCAGTTAAGTTCTACCGCGATACGCCAGAGAGCATTAAATCTTTGTTGCTGTTAAAGGATTGCTCAAGCAGTAATGTCGATACGATTAACTCAACCGTGTCAGTGATTGCAAGCTACAAAAAAGTAGATGAGTTCGTTGAGGCGCTTGACAGTAGTGCTGTTGGTGACAACGTTTCGGTAATCACTGAACTCAAGAGCTTCGCCGCAAACTTAAAGAATCCGAAGTCTCGCGTTAAACAGCAAAGCAAGCCAGTTCCTGTTTACCAAAACGGCAAAATCAATATTGAAATGGTTTCCGTCACCAAAAACAAAGCACGCTTTGAGCTTTCTCATGTGCCCGAAGAAGAAAGGGCAAGTATTATGAACCTCATTAATGAGTATTGTCAGAGTAAGGGTTTGTAAAAATCCCTTCGAGGGACACCTTGTTTTTGTTTATTATTTTCAACACCTTATGTGCGTTTGTGTTTTTCAGAAAAACCACGTTCACTATACTTCTTGTTCAATAGTGCGCACTATGTTAAGTTGTAATTAACGGGTATGGCAGTAGTACAAGCTTACTCTGCCATGTGCTACTTACACGACTTTTGGAGATTTATCTATGTCTGATTGGGAAGGCTCTCGCCAACAACGAAACCAAAAAAAATATGATGCTACGAGAGCAAAAAAACCTCGCTTGAGTGGCTATTTGGAATTTCATCATGATGCGTTGCTGACTGAAACCATGTCGCTCTACGCGAAATCGCTAGGTCAAGAAGAGACAACGAAGAAGGATACTATCGTAGCAGCGATCGAAGTACTCTTTACTCAGTTGGGTGGTGATGTTCAAGAGTTTTACGCTACTTTTGAGGCGAATGCTAACGTTGGTAAATAACACTAGCAGTCTCTGTTCTATGGTTTGTAATGAAGTGGTGCGTTGTCTCTAATTGCTATCACGCACTTATCGTTGACCAAAGCCCCCACAACGATATCACCAGCGGGTATGTAGTAGGGCACGGATTGCCCTTGTTCGTCCCAATAGAAACGCTGTACATTCATGACTTTTAATCGTCGATATTTTCCAAGCTCACTTTCATCGATTACGCCACCAAATTGCATATAAAACAGCTCTGTCTCTTTTTTGTTGGTTCTGAGCACGCCTACAGTGTTGACCGCTCGTGTTCGTGATGGGATGTTCAGTACCTTTCTTTCATTCATTAGTACTTCCTTGCCATTGTGTAGGATCAGAATGGATACAGACATGCGCTCTACTACTTTTTTATTGAATATGTGTAGAACTATAATATAAAATTAATTGGCGTTTTGTTAGTCTATCTTCATTTCATTATGCTCGATATCACTAGGATTAAATGGCTCAGTTTACTCCTTGGTTTAACGACTCGCTTTACTGTACGCACAACCTTACGTTAATCCCCGTGTGTTTGTCGCCGCGGGGATTATTTTTCAACAAGGGTTTCATGTGGGGGATGTATGAAGGGACAATGGTTAAATGTCAAAGGTGGTCTGATTAAGAATGGTGAGCTTACTGCCGATGGTTCTGTTGATGAGTACATTTCCAATTTTCAATTAAAATACCCGCGGATGGCTGTGCTAGTTCGCAGTAGCCACTTTGTGCTGCTGGGTGACTCTACTGCGAAACCCAAACGACTGCTGCTGTGGGATGATTAGTCACGGCTCTACGCTGTTTATGATTCGACTTATCAATCAGTTTGATTACACTCTCCATTACACTTGCATGTTATAAGGTTTATAAGAAATGAATGAAAACAAGTCGAATAATGGCCTGTCAGGTGCGCCTAAAACACCCATCGATCCCTTAGCTCTACTGGATGAATATCTTCGCAATACAACACCTGAAGAACTGTACGCTGAGCTAAGCAGCTACGAGGCCGTTGGCCCCAAGGCGATTGACTTTTTACCTAATATCCACGCGGAGAATGATTGACCTAAGTTCGTGGCCACTGAATGAAACAAAGTATCATAATTGCTATGATCGAGTGGTAGGGGATAGTAGGGACCTATTCGGTTGCTGTGTAGCAATCTTCTCTAGTTCATTTCCAGAGTTTTACAAAAATAAACGAACAAGCCCTATAAGCCTATTCGTTATATGCAAGTCTAGCCGTGAGTTCAATGGCTTGTTCGACACTAAGATTTACGTGCTGCGTCCCTTTTTCAAGTGGCGCGAAGCCGACATGCTTCTTACCATCGTGTAGCAATCTTTCCCAATGGCCCATCGTGTCTTTGTACACCACATATTTTGATAGTGAGCCATAGTGCTGCCTTATGGCTTCGATAACGCTCTCTGCGGCGTTCGTGACGCTTGTGTATGCTTCTTTCGACGTACTTGTGGTGTCTACCACAGCTGTGTAATCTGAATGTCGCTCCACACTAAACTGCGTCTTTCTATTCCCTCCGATTGAAACCAATAATTCACTGTTGTCTAACACTTCGACCATCACGTTCATTTCATTTCCCTCTTACAAATATTGTTTGATGGGTTTTCGCAACCCTGTTGACCACTTTTGTCCCAATCGAATGAGGACTGTTCAGCATCCAAAAAAGTGATCTTACCTTTGTGCCCATCTGCATGTGCAATGTATGAACCACCAGCGATGCAAGCACCTGCAATGGTCGCTAACAATATCATCCTAATGTCGTTGTAGATACTCATCTCATCCCCAAACGGCTCTCTGTCGTTTAACAAGCGAAATATTAGCAAATTTACTTATTAATTTCTAAATTTATATTTACCACATAAATATATATTGCGCAATAGTGCGCACTATTGTAATGTATCTAAAAATTACATTAAGAGTATTTGCATATGCATAATAAGAAAATAAATAAAACTGATTACTCTGACCTGTCAGAGTCAATTATTTCTGATTTTAAAGTTAGTGCAAAAACCAGTATTTATAGAAAATCAGAAAGTGTTCCTTTGCGCCAATTATTGAAATGTGGCTGCATTAAGGGTTCTGTGCTTAATTTTGGGAAAGGAAAGTACGACACGGATTCAGCTCGCATTCGAGCGGAAGTGGGTAACTGTACGGATTATGACTACACCTATGCACCGTTATCGTTAGAGTTGTTTGGCCATCATTTCGTTACCGCAATCGCTATCTATGTGGTAAATACGTTGCCTTTACGTGCTCGTACCATTGTCTATCAGCAGATGGCAGACGCTACGCGTAAAGATGGTCGAGCTTACTTCGCCGTACGCAGCGACAAAGATACAGGGATTCGCGGCGTTGCTCACTATGAAACTGATGAGTCTGGGAATATCTATCAAGATGGTGTTATGACTACGCGAGGCACGTACCAAATTGGTTTCAGTCCAGAGCAAATTAAGAAAGAGACTTCGGGATACTTTCAGTTTTCGCGCATCATTAGTTATAAGAGCGGCTATTTGATTATTGAGTGTTCTCACTCTGCAATATCTAATGGGTAAGGCTTTTGATTTACCTACTTATTTTGATTTACCTACTTAGTTCATCTATTTGATTGGTAATGGCAAAATGCAGATGCCTTAATCTAAAGTAATGTAGTTGACATTAATATTTTGTTTTTTAGAAAAACCTGTGAATATTAATCAATATTGCACTATTTAAAATTATTTACATGGACATTATTAAATTTTATACAAAATGGGATAATTATTAATTGCATAATAGTGCGCACTATTGTATATTATATCTTAATTTAATAATGTTGAGTTGCCACTATGAAGTATTTAATTCAGATTGATGAGAAACCATTCCACGGATCAATATCGCCTATCCGCGATTTATCAGCTTTATTCAAGAAGGTATATGACCGTGTTTATGCGCTTGATATGATGAATGATGACAAGGGCAAATTGCGTCCTGTTGAATCCTTTACTGAGTGTGAATTGTTAGGCATTCTCCGTGCTATTGCTCGTTTTGATATCATTGAACTGTGTGACTCATTAGAGGATGCTCGTGCGCTGTCTACTGTAGCAAAGTATCAATCACTATGTGATAGCTTTGAACTTCCAGAACCTATCGTAAATTAAAGGTCGTTAATCGTTGCAATCTATCTAGTCAGCCTGCATAGGCTTGTATTATGAGGACCTGCTACTAAGGTCCCTAAACTCACTTTTTCTCAGACAATTCAGTTTTGGCAGTACGTACCATGACAAAAAGCAATCTCATAACAAACACAGGGCATCGGTTTATATCTAAAGGAAAAACAGCTTACAAGATACATATCCACACACCCGACGATAGCGTGTTGCACCGCTCTGTAGGTTATATTCGTATAGGCGATTCAAAGGGGTTAAATAAGGCGGTTAAACTGAGAAACGAATTGGGCAAAGAAATGTGGGGTCCACACTGGCGACGCATTTTAAAAGACCCGTATCTGATGACGCGTTTACCTCATAGCTTAGAGCCAAAAATCATCTACAAGCCGCGCCCTACAATCGATGACCCCGATAGCCGAGACGCTTGCTATATTGCCTCTTGGCGTGAATACGACAATGAAGGCAAATGCACCTTTAGGAGCGTCGTCTGCTCTATCAACAAACACGGTAAATTAGCCGCGTATACAAAAACAAAGAAAGCGTTACTAGAGGCCCATAAAGACTGTTTCGATATTCTTATTTATATGGGGCGCGTTGTGTCAATTGACCTAAAATAGCCACCTTTATTGAAAAAACGTGTAATTGCAGTGAGTGGTATGCTCACCCAAGGTCCACGGATGAATTTCGCAGATTCAACGCGTTATTTCAGCAGAAATATAGTGCGCACTATTTTTGTTTGTGATATATTAGCTAGGTCAGTTAATAATGAGTCACAACACGGAGACGCACCATGATAGAGTCTATTTTGGATTACATACCGAACTCACAAAATGGCCACCGTTTGCAGCATTGGCAGTATAACAATGACTATACGAAGGTCCTTGCGTTTTATGGCTACGGGGTCAAACAGTTTCGCGTGCAAATCACAGTACCAGAGTTAATGCGCTAATGAATGATGACGATCTACTATTTGCCGACTTACTGGAACGTCTTATAAAAGGGGCTATTCGTGCCTATGACACGCACGGGACCGTCTATGGTCCTCTGATGACCACTATAAAATTGGTGGCGGGTAGGGACGGAGCACTTTTGGCATTTTCACAGTATCATGCTGAACCTCACTATGATTGGTCCCCAGTGCGTAACCTTCATCAACTCACTGAGTTTATTGTCTCTCAGCTGCGTACCGCTTAAATAACCGTTAGCGGTACTGGTATGGCCCCACATACGACAGTCGCGTTGGCCACTTTTTCAGAAAAAGTTCCAGCGCGATTTTTCTAAATAAGACTTTTTTTCTTAAAAGCGTGGCGCTCCTTTGCCATTTTGTCTACTGATATAATTTCCACCTCACATAGATTATAGTGCGCACTATTGCTCTAGTTTTGTTATAATTACTCTATAAAATCAATATGTTATCAATTATAGAGGAACTGGTTATGTCTCATGTTTACAATGAATCTGTAGCACAACAAAGCAATGTTCAGATTGAACCAAAGAAACAAATGTATTTCGTGTCCGTAAAAATAATCTTAGGTGATTACGAGAAACACGTAACGTCGTTTCGAATGGCAGAAAGTGAAGAGGATGCGCAGTATGATGCGTTGTGTGGCGAATGTCACAACGAGCCTTTATCTCGTGAGGCGTACGATAATCACGAAGAGTTTTGGGACGACTACATGGTGCTAACTCCCGATTTCGCAAGACTCGTACCTGACGAGCTAGCCCAGCATTTGCATGAATTCCATAAGCAACAATATATCGTTTTTCAATAAGCAAGTGGCGACGTGTCCCTTTTCATTTCCTAGTGTCATTACTCGCAAAAAAATGCATTGTAATCGCAGAACAATAGTGCGCACTATTATTAATTGCGATATAATTGCTACAGTCAGTTAATTAAAGAGGGTTACTATTTATGTCAATTATCACTTTTGAGCAGCGTAAGGCTAAAATTCTCACACTAGAAGACTTGGAGCATCAAATCAGTTGTGCGCGCAAATATGTTAAGCGATTGAGATGCAAAGCCAAAAAACAGGACACGCTTGCAGCTAAGTTGCTCATCAATGATGACGTGAAAGCCGCAGAAAAGGTATTTCGTGACTTGCGCCTCGCTTCGTTTGATATCGAAGATGAAATCAAAGCGAAGACCTTCACAGCTTCATCTAACGTCAATGAGCAAGGGTAGGAGATCAGCCAATGTCTATCATCACGGCACGTCTTGAAGTCGCTAAGCATTATAAGAAAACGCCTCCTCAGTTGAACCTAGGTCGCGGATGGTTCGGGCAATCTCGCCAAGGGGAATCCATTTCACTCAATGGTGGCAAGGTTGTTGCGGTAGAGTTTGGTGCGCTCATCTTTAGTAAATCTGAAGACGAAGTGAACACCGAAGCTTTTTTGCAGCGTAACGCCTACTGGCGCACTGTAGCCCCGAGTAAGGGGATTGATGCCTATGCAATTACATTAAGCTTTTCAAGTCATGAGGACGCGGAGAACGCGTTTAAATGCCCAGTTTACGAACTAGCAAGCGGTGTTCTTTTGCACCTGTCTGGACTTAATAGCTGTATGCACACCAGTTTTAAAAATGTTCCACCTGCATCGTATGATGTTCGCGACTACGCTAATCGGAAGGCGTGAGTATGTTTGAAGTCACTGTGTATAAAACCAAAAAGTCGTTTGATATTAACAGACCGACCGATGTCTTTTACGAAAAAGATGAGCAGGTTGCCGATGAGTTACACACTGAGCACGAAGATAAAAACGCGTACTTGGTGACGACCACCGACGAGAATGGCAAACTTATCCGATAACTCGTACCGCCTAGCGTTAGGCGGTAGTTTGAACAAATACAAGGTAAAAAAACCAATGAGTAAACTGTTTAGTCTCAAGCGCAACGGTATTAGCTACAAGGAGGTGACAGCGACGAGTAGCCGTGACCCTGCACTGTTAGCCACTCTGAAGAAGGATTCTACGTTGTTCAGTGCTAAGATTAGCTGCGATGAAATAGGGATGTATTTCGTAGCGAACAACCTCCCTCGGTTAATTCGCTATTCAAAACTGGTACATAACACCAAAGATGAGATCCGTTCTTTAAAACAGACAATGGTGACATGTTTGATGTCGGGTGACTTTAGCAATGACAATATGACTTTTTTCATGCTTGAGCGTGGACTGGTCACTGAATCGCGCAATGAGCTGACAATCAAAGGAAACGAGATTGTGCGTTTGCTGTCTGCCATTGATTGTCTTTAAGGGCATATAGCGTTACTCGATAGACTAATCGAACACAAAGACTCAAACGTTTTTTTGAAAAACCTGATAATAAAAACAAGATAGGTATACATCATGAATATTTCTTTCAATTTGGATACGGCACTCATTGTGGCAATCGTTAGCGTTATTTTTACTATTGCCACCTACATCGTTACAAAGCGCGGCGTTTATTGGAGTGAGCGCAGAGGCAAGCAAACAGATTTAGATGATGCTGAAGCAAAGCGAGTTAAATTCCATGCAACGGTTAATTTGACTGAAATAAGAGAGGGGCAGCTGCACACTGCGCTGTCTTTGCGGTATTTAGGTAAGCTACCTTTTTTGGTTCGCGCTATAACGTTAAACGTTGACTGTCATACGCTGTCTAGTAGTCACTATGTTGGCGTGGGATTAAAGAGATTTGAAAACGGTCAACCACTTACCGACGGGGAATGGTTAAACCTAAAGATACCTGTAACATTAGGTGTTGGGAAAATTACCGAAATCGGCACAATAAAAGTGATTATTGAAGGTTGTCAGTCTGCTGGCGAGGAAGGAAATTGGTCGCTTGATTCAGAAGTGGTAGGCCGAGAAATGATACTTTCTTAAATCCCCCTTCACACTTAAACCTTCACACTTAAAGCTGCTTTCTCGATGAGAGCAGTCTTTAATTCACCGCAAAAAAAGATAGTGCACACTACTGTATTTTGTAATACAATCACCTTGTCAGTTATTTATATTACAAGGTTCAATTATGCTCTATTCTCAAACCCTATTTTGCAACGCTTCTTTGCAGGAACAACCGCGTCCTACTCAGTGGTACCAAACGAAAAGAATCAGTAATCTTACAAAATTCAGTTGGTTAAATCCTAGTCCTATTCATTTTGAAAGTAGCTATCATTCGGCACATGATCCACTGAATCTAGACTATGATACAGACGCTGGAAAGCGCATCATGGAAAACAACCGAAGTGTTCTACCGCTTGGTGTCATGTCCTTTCTGTCAGAAAACAAAGCATATTGGCGTAACTGCGCAATCAACTATCTGATTGACTACAACTATCACTTGTACGTACGCACTGAATACCAAACGCTTATTAATAATTGGCGAGGTGAAGCCGACCAAGTGCCAAAACACTGGCTGTCAGAAGTCAAATCGAGCAATTTAGACATGCTCGAAGCAAAAGCGAAGTTCAAAACATGCCGAGCGTATGAAAAGTCGCACGTAGGCTACATCGAGCACCATCGTTTACCTGAATCTATTCAAAAAGAAGTTTCGGCAGTTAAGCGCTTATTGCAATACATTGACCATATCCCGCACAACCGAGCCTTAGCGCTCGACTGCATTCAATCGTTCTTAACCGAAGGGTTTAATAAACAAGTGGGGTTCTTTGCAATCACAGAAGAAGCGGGGCAGGCTTTGCTAGATAGCAGCTTAGCCACGCAGCTCAATACTCTAGTTGCTCTTTTGCAAGAGCGTATTACTGAAGCGCATTTTCTTTTCGATGATCGTCGCCATGTAACAGGCGTTAAGCTAAGAGTTAATAGCGATCAGGCTATGCATTATTTCTTGTCGTTTACAAGTCGCGTTTATGGGAGCATGAGTCATCTAGACGGTTTTAAACTGTTACGCGAGAAATACGGCGACATTCAAGATGTGTCAACGTGGTTCCATCAAGACAATTTATACTTTAACTAGACATGTTGATAGGGGATAGCCAAAAGGCTGTCCCTTGCTAGTTTTTTAATTAAACCCCAATGATAGACCCATTGTTTAGTCACCTTATATTGATTCCTTTCTCATAGTGACCTGATTATATAATTGATAAATAAACTAGTGCGCACTATTGCAAATTGCGCTATAATTGAACTCGTCAGTTAATTTAATCTTCGGAGTTCACCATGCAATCTCGGTCTTCAATTTTCAACGCGCCTTTTGTTCCTCAAACCCGCGCTCAAACACTATCAATCGTCGCTGAGCTAAAAAGCTCAGACAGTGACTATGAGTACTATCCGAGCACACCAGAACAATTGCTCACCATTGCTAAAGACTTAGAAGTAATTCTAGAGTCTCACGAGTTTATTAGTAATGACATCAAACTATTGGATGTCGGTGCAGGGTGCGGCTCTACTCTAGTTTCTCTTCATCACTATCTCAAAGAGTTAGGCTATACGTCCGATATGTATGCCATTGAAAAAGCGCTTGCTCACAGCCGAACGTATGCAGCGAAAAACATCACTTTGCTGGGTTCAGAATTCTTTGAGACTAACTTCGTAAGCAAAAGCGCGGATTTAGCATTCACTAACGCGCCTTATTCCATGTTTGAACGCTGGATGGTCACGCTCCTCTCGGAGCTAAATTTCAATCTATTTTATGCAATCATGCCTGCTCGTTGGCAAGAATCGACTGAAATAGCACAAGCCATAGAATCGCGAGGGATCACTGAAGTCAAAATTATTGCTGAGTCTGATTTTATTGGGGCTCATCGCGAGGCTCGCGGGAAAGTACATATAGTGCGATTTGCTTTTAATAACTTTGAACAAGAGGCGAAAACCCATTCTGAAAAGGGCTATTACCCTCCTATTGGTATGTATAAAAATGACTCCTTCGGTACTTTTTTAAAAAAACTTGGCATCAAAGATAATTATGGATCAAGTACTCGTATTTTTTATGAAAATTCAGAGGTTAAGCGCATTACCAATGCACTCAAAGATGAAGAGTCAGACAGTTATCAGTTGGTCGAATCAAAAGGTGTTCTTGCCGCGCTTCTGCAAGGCTACGAACGCGATATTAATCATGTAATTGAGCAATATCGCACGCTGGGCAATTTGGATGCTAGCTTACTTGCTGAGCTGGGTGTTGACTCATCCACACTAAAAAATGGCATCAAAGATAAATTGTATGGATTTCGCTCTGTGTACTGGCAAAGTATGTTCAATCACTTGGATGTGCTCAAAGAACGCCTGATAGATACACACGAGACTGAAATGCTAAACCGCCTGAAAGCGCAGCAATTGGATTTCACCTACTTAAACGCGCTGTATATCATTGATTACGCAGTATCGATGGCTAACAACATGGTGTCAGACAGCTTGACCAGCGTATTTAAAAAACTGACCAGTGAGAAGTCTATCCTACGTACTTATAAATCGAACCAGCATGTTTATAGTGATGAATGGCGGCACAATTCCGCTGAGTCTAAGCGCGGCTATTTGCTGGACTATCGATTCATCTATTCAGCGACGGTCAACATCAATCAAGAGAAAGGTGTCGGCTTGGTGAAAGATGCAATCACTTTTATTGACAACTTAAAGGTGGTTATGCGTCTTCTTGGTTACAGTGAATTAGCAATGGACAAATGCTATGCCGAAGTAGAAATGGGCGGCACGCTGACCGTTTCAGGCTCAAAACCTGATTGTGACCCTGAACCACTGGCTATCATTCGCTTTTTCAAAAACGGTTCGCGCCACATCCAATTCTCGCAAGAATTCATGTTGCGCTTCAATGTTACTTGTAGCCGTCTTTTGGGCTGGGTGCGCACGAAAGAAGAGTTCGAGTATGAAGCGGATGTGCAAGAGCCTATATCGAGCGAGATTTGGCACACATGCGACTCATTGAAGATTTGCGGCTCAAAAGTTCTTCAATTGACGAATTCACCAGCGCAATTGAGTTTAGTTACTCAATAAGTAGGATTAGTACTTGATAGCAATTAGCCCCGTTTAGGGGCTTTTTCATTGTTGAGGGCGCATCAAAACAAATCAAAAAAATAGTGTGCACTATTGTGTTTGTGTGTTATATTAAACGCGTCAGTTAAATAAAACATTCACAGGATGCACTCATGAACATTCAAGAAGTTATTGCGTACTACACCGATACCGCTCAGGCTCAAGCGATAGATGAGCGCTATGCTACACTATTAAATCACTTAGACAGTTTCTCTCAAGCGCCCGTTATCAAATCTGAGCAAGATTACTTCACTGCACAGAAGGCCAAAAAGCTATTGTGTGCGTTGTCCGTCTACACCAGTAACACCAAACACCCAGATAATCAGCGTGTTTGGCACTTAGAGAACGTCTATGGTGAAGCAATGGAGAAATACAACCGCTCCATCTTAATCAAAGATAAAGATACTAAATTAGTAGCTCGATACCTCGCTTGGACTCGCTATTTCACTACAGATGTTGACCACATTAAAGTATTGCACACTGCGGCAGATTTGGGCGTGTTGCGTAAAACAGTGTCAAAATTAGACGATGGCGGCGAGCGCATCCGTCTTTTTGTAGTGGGGCTTAAACACAAGGTAGGTGACAATACATTTACACCAGACCGTCTAGGGCGCGAGCACCGCAATTATGTTGAAACCATCGGACGCCAAGCTATCCCCGTGACCGTACCTACTGAAGCATTCATCGCGTTTACTCAGGATAAAGCGGCATTGGCTAAGATAGAAACGCTTCACGATTCTTACTACGTAACCAATGTGTGTGACCGTAAAGGCTGTATTCGCGCAATTCCGTTTGGAAATCAGGCTCGGTTAGATGTGTGTGCTCGTTTCGGCTATTAAGGGGGATGCACTATGACAACGAATTTTCAGGCAGTCCCAAACATGTTAGACACATGGATCAGTCATATTACTAAACGCGACAATGATGCCGCTCTACTTTATGTTCTGTACATGGACTGCGAACAGTATAGAGCGTCGCAGTATGGTGTTTATTTAAAAAGTGTGGAGCAAATGCAAGCACTCCACGTTACGGAGCGAAAGGCAAGGGCTTTATGCCATCTTATCAAGCGAGCCACTGAGCGTGAATGTCACTCTACTGCGCTACGCTACGCTAAGCAGCTCAATGAGTTGGTCAGGCTAAACGCTCTGACCCTCGCGAACCAATTACGAGACGAGCAATCGTCATCACCGAAGATGCATTAAAAAAATCGAAATAAATGCAATTTAAATAGTGCACACTATCTTTAGTTGCGATATAATTAGCACATCAAGACAACGAACATTGCTGGGGCATTTTATGGATTCTTTGGGTACCCAATACAACGATGCAACGACGACTAACCACTGTCACGTTCGTTACAGTGTTCGTAAAATGTCCGTTAATTCGGCTCGAATCGCACCAGTGCGAGGCCACCGATTTACCGATGATGAGCTAGTCACCATTCTAGCTGCGTTAGCCGCTGGAAAGCTGAATGCTCAGGTTGGATTGAACTACATTCACGTTGTTGATACGCATGATGCGGGTGACATAGTTGAGCTGATAGAGGCGTTGTTGCCTACTGTATCTATGCTCACGAGTGTCATTTGTGCTCAATCTTCTTTATCTCGTACTATCGCTAAGCTTGAGGTTGATACTATCAACCGAAGCACGATAGAAGACAATGTGGACACGTTTAAATGGATTAAAGCCCGTTTGGGTGAAATGAACGAATCTAATGCAGCGGAGCTAATCCGTTATCTAACGGGGCAATCCCCTCGTTTTAACGGAACATTGAACTCGTATGAGTGTGAGGCAATGAGACAACTCGGCTGTATCAAGCGTGAAGGGGAGAGCATACTGCCGAACTTCGCTTGCTTGAAGAACCTTTTTAATGGAGCGTGCTGATCTTGTGTGAAGCTAACTGACAATGGCGCTTGCTCCATGCGCCACCCCATTCAAGCCACCTATCGCTGTTCCACTCCTGACAGCTTTAGGTGGTTTTTTCATTTTTGGGTTATACATTGGATCTCTTAAAATAGCCCATTTGATAGCCAAACCATTTTAAACGCTACGCCCTAATTTCGGGTTATACATAGATTACTTAAAATAGTGTGGAAACGTATTTCCTCACTTACGTTATTTAAGGGGCTTACAGCCTGTTCCTGCCACACTTGCGCCATTAATGATGCTGACGGATTTCATGGTTTCGGGTTATACATTGGATCTCTTAAAATAGCCCATTTGGTTGCGCCAGCTTCTTAAAGGCTGCACATCAATTTCGGGTTATACATAGATTACTTAAAATGTGTGACAACGTATTGTTCCAACTTACTTTGGTTAGAGTATTTGCAGTCAGTTCCTGCCTCACTTGCGCCATTACAGATGCTGACGTACTTCTTGGTTTCGGGTTATACATTAGATCTCTTAAAATAGACCATTTGGTTGCGCCAGCTTCTTAAAGGCTGCACATCAATTTCGAGTTATACATAGATTACTTAAAATGTGTGACAACATATTGTTCCCACTCACTTTAGCTAAGGCATTTACAGCCAGTTCCCACCTCACTTGCTCGAATGCTGCTTCTGACATAACTCAAATTTTGGGGTTATACATAGGATCACTTAAAATTGACGTTTTTCTGAAAAACCAATGTGCTAAAACATCTATTTGACGAGCTATATCAGCAAATTACGTGTGCTGTTGGCATTCGTTTGTAAATAGAAAAAACATCAATGTCCCATTGTTCTTATATTTCTCTGATCTTAGATCTTTTATTACTACATATATATAGAGATCTCTTAACTGGTGCTTGCCTTTGCAATTACACTAAATGAAGGCAACTCATTGTTTATTAAGACTGTTATTACTACGAGTTGTAGCCCTACCATGTATAATGCCAAGCGCTTTCATGTATCATTCAAAGTGAGCACATTAACAATTCCAAGTTCCACCATGTAGAGCCGAAAACGCCACCAGCAATCACGTTAAGTGTTTCCATGTATGATTCGAAGCTCTATTTTAAGTAATTTCATGCATGGTATATCCCGCCTGTTGATGTCTCATTTTAAGTAATCTATGCATCATTCGAAGCGTTACATGTACTATTCGAAGTGTTTTATGTGACATTCGAAGTGCTTCATGTAGTATTGCTGCCTATATTTTAAGAGTTTCATGTATCATTCGAAGTGATTTATGTATAAACCGACTCTAACAAAGGATCGTGACGAGATGAGTGTACCTGCCAATCTGAATGAAAATGCCCCTATTAACGGGGAACTGGTTGAGCGTTCAGCTACGGATTTGGTTGATTCAACAAGGAAGTATAAGCATCATTTTGTTAAAGAGTCGGGCACGCACTACCGCATATCCAACAATGTCATTTCCAACCTTCTACAGATGTCGAACGATGCATGGCGCGTATTTGAGAGCATTACGAAGGAGTTAGACATCTACCCTGACGAACTGGTGAATGACGGCGCGTTCTTGGAGATGTTTTACCGTGGCGAAGCTCATATCCCCCTTAAATACCGTACAGTGAAGCTCTTTGCTAAAGACTATATTAAGGCTTACAGTCTGACTGAAACGAATGGCTATCGGGACTTTACTCTGAATTCACTTGCTTTGTTTGAAGAGCCGATTAAGCACTTTTCCTTTTCGAAAAGTAATACGCTTGATATTACCATCACGCATCCAGTGTCAAAAATCACTTTTCATACACAAGTGCGCAACGATGAAGGGGAGCGCGTAACGCGGGTTGTATCTTCAGAAAGTATTCGACGTAATGGCGATACTACGTCCGTTGGTAAGATTTGGAGCGCACATAGTATTACTTTCGTATTGGATGAAGAATTGATTCTACATATGCTTCTGCTTCGTAATTTCTTCACTCGTATAGAACGAAAAAGCGCGGAGAGACTATCAAAAGCGTGTGTGAAGCTGTACACGCTTCTTTTAATGCACAAGGGAAGCTCAAAGCCAGTAGACGGCGCTTGGATGATTCAGCTTGATTTAAATCAGTGCAACGCTCTTACTTCAACCAACTATCAATCAATAGTGGCATATGCCAATAACTTCCGTTTGGCGGATGAATTGAATCGAAAAACGGAACTTGAAGTGCACATTGATAAGGACAACCGAACTAAAGAGGGAAAGAAATTCACCCATCTCAATATCTTTTTCTCTGAAAAATCGGCGAAAGTAATGGCTGAAATTGGTATTGAGAAGAAAATTACCCGCAAATTGAAAATGCGTCCTCGCTGCTTAGTTGGAAGTGATGCCGAAGGACGTTGGGCACGAGAGAATATTAAAATCTTGCTTGATTATAAAGCCAAGCTTCAAGAAGTTGGACGCGTCTTGCCAAAGGCAGATAGAGATCGTCTAGATACTTATTACAGTATTATCGGTCAAAAGTAGGGGGAAACTGCATGGCTTTTGAGTACTACGATGAGTGCGTAGCAGCAGGACTAGATCCTAAAGAAGTGAAGCGAATTGCTAACGGTCTGTCTCGGTATGCAAAGCAAGCTGAAGAACTTGGAATAACAGTTTTTTCCGGTACAGGTACCGGTTCATTACGTTTCAATGATGGTGGTAATGGCAAACTCATTATTGCTGAACTGGATGGTGATTACGATGGTGGTGACGGAGCCGATTCAGAAGATGCTAATGGGCTGCGTCGTGGCGAATGGTAACGAGAGGGAATATACGTGACAACTTTATCTACAGAAGGACTCAAAAGAGTCATGGACGCTCAAAGAGACGCAATTGCTGAACAATTTGATGTTTCTCCTTTTTGGGTAGATTTTTGGGGCACTACTTTAACGTGTGTTGCTATTTCATAGTGCTAGCGTTAGCTATGTGTGTTGTTCATGTACTGTTTCGGTTTTTCTTTCCCGAAAAAACGAGTTGTAAGGGGTAGAAGTATCCGACAAAGCAGCAACCATATTGGTTTTTCTAAAAAACCAAGTTCCCTAGCTTACCCGCTTGTTCCTAGTAGGCTATCCGTCACAGCGAACGGGGAATTTCGTATTGCAATGTTGGCATGTGTGGTCAAAACTGGCACCTGAATGACAGTCATCATCAGGTAGCTGAACGGTTTCTTCACACTGAGGACATTCACATTCAAAAATCGTAACTTTGTATGCCTTAACTTCAGTGGCTGCTGTATTGCTATCTGTCATTGTCCAAGTTTCCTAATTGGCTTTTTTGCTTTTTCGAGGAGTCGGCCAAGCAGGTTTGCTCTTGTCTTCACCCGACAGAGGAATAGATGAAGCATTGGTTTTACGGCCAACTTTCATCAACCTTTCAGACTCTTTTGCTACAAGTTTTCTGTGCTCTTTTTCGGCTAAATCCATGTTCATGTTTCCAATATCAGTTATGTTTGTAGTTACGGCTACATTTACACGCTAATTCATAGTAAATTACCGCATCCAGATCAGCAATTTCTGCACCTTTCTTTTCGATGGCTCCATCCCGAATGCACAAGCAACCACCTTCAAAATACTCGCGGTTTTGTTTGATGCGTTCACGTTCTTTTTTCCACAAATCTTGATTCTCAGTGCTAGCGCAAATGGAGTTCCAGCCCATTGTCTCTATGTTTTGAGTCTCATTGAAGCCACATTCATCTTGAACCCTAAGTGGTCCTGTTGCGCCTACTAGAGCAGCTTTGGCTGCGTTCACGCCGCGCTCAAATGCTTCTTTTTGTTCATTTTCTGTCATACGAATTTTCCAATGTCAATTATTGCTTGGGGCGAACTCTTCCATAATCGCGATATAGTATTGAAATTTACCATCGTCATTTACAAAATAAGCTTTAGCATTCATTACCGAAGCCACCAGCGAAACTATCGCTTTTAGAGAGTAGATACTTTCAATTTCATCAAATTCATTTCGATAGACCTGCATGGGAACCTTTGAACGCTGTGCGACAGCTTCACTTCTGGCTTGCGGGGTTATCGAAAAGGTTCCCTCTGTTAGCTCAGGAATTACTAATTTTCGTCCAAATTGTTCCAGTTTTTCAAAAAAAGTTTTTTGTTCATCGGTCAACACTATATGCGGTAAATGATGTGCAAAGCGAAAAAACTCACCTTCGACCGAGTAGACTCCAATTAAGCAACCTTTAACTGTCTTTAGGTCGTGGGTTTGAGCTATCAGTTGGACATTGAAATCCTTGTCATGTGAGTGGAACTGCATGTTGGCTCTTTGCAAGCACTCACTAAAACTCTTTGACTTAGCAGCCATTTCATCTATAGCAGCCTTCATAATGTTAGGTCTGGCTATATTTGGATTGCTTTCAATCATCATTACTCATTAGTTGTTGGTCTGGAAGAAGTCTTGAAAGCCTTTCAGAGCAAGGCCACCAGCCAGTTTCCAGAGAATTACAAATACCGAACCGATTAGCTCAATTCGCTGTGGAAAGTCTTGGTTTTATCGCTGACTTTCCAGAGAGAACTAGCGCCCTATCGGTTACTTAAACCGCTGATAACGAGAGCAAACGCCGATATCGTCACCAACGATTTCCAGACTATGAAAATCTACAGTTTAGTTTTCCATAAAAAGATCTACATAGTACTTCGAAGTTTCCTAATTGGCTTTTTTGCTTTTTCGAGGAGTCGGCCAAGCAGGTTTGCTCTTGTCTTCACCCGACAGAGGAATAGATGAAGCATTGGTTTTACGGCCAACTTTCATCAACCTTTCAGACTCTTTTGCTACAAGTTTTCTGTGCTCTTTTTCGGCTAAATCCATGTTCATGTTTCCTATATCAACGCTTCTCCAACAGTGGACGCATTACTTTATTCCTGAAATCTCGCTTAGTGCCACCAGAACGTTTAAAAACCTCTAAATGCGCCGCATCTGCGCGAGCTAATAGAACTGGGTCGTTGAGGTAATGCTTAATAAGAAACGCAAAGCTCCTCTTTTTAATTGCATCTAAGTAGATAGTAGGCAGTGAATAAACCAGTGCTATCAGTGCTAATATTTGCATTACATTTGATACGCCAATACTTTCCATGATGTTTCCCATTAGGCTGATGTTAAGGTCACTTGACCGAAATCGTACTCGGCTAGGGTATCTACCACACCCTCAATGCGACTTCCCAACTCTTGGTAGTTGTTATTGTCCCACACAAGAACGGTAGATATGTTTTCATCTAGATCTTTAAGATACTCCAAATCTTCGAGGGAGCTAATTGGCTGTCGATCTTCAATGCCATCTTCAACTGAACGAACCTCGAAAGTACACTTTTCACTTAACTGTTCATGATAAGAAAGGAAGTGAACCAGCACTTGATTGCTAAAATTACCTGCTGGCGTGTAGTTGCCCTTTCCTAATCGGAACAAAGCCACAGCTTCACCAGTTTGAGGGCAGAATAAATCCTTGCTAGTACTCATACGAAGTTTCCTACTTCATTTTTAGTCGGTATTTAGCGCTACAGGTATCGCAAACAAATAACTGCTCACCTGACTTTGGAGGATGGACTTTTCCTGTACATTCTGGTTTTGGGCAATCTGGTAAATGACGTTTTTCCCTGATAATTGGCTCAACCTGTTCGTTAACCTCTTTCTGCATCCTGTCCATCACTGGCTGCATCATTTGAAAAACATCACCAACCGAACAGTCCATTTCTTCCGCAACTTTCTGCGAAGAACCGTATTTTTCGAAAAGCTTGAAAGCTTTTTCACACTGTTCAATACCGTATTTATCTATCGCACTCACTTGCCACTTCCTACTCATTAAAGAATCTTGTATCAAATGTATTGACCGAAAACTCTGCCAAAGCGTGGCTCATGTTTTGGCCGATTAGTACGGGTAAGCGACCATCAAAGTGCTCTTTATTCAACTCGACAAGCGACGCTGCAAACTCTTTCCCTTTCCCTTTTAAAAAATACGATTCTATTTGGAAGAGTAGCAGTGTGGAGTCACTCCATTCATCTGATTCAAATGCTTTACTACCGTTGACGGCTATCATTCTTGATAGTGAACCTATCGCAAGGGCATACCAGTACTCGTTATACGGTGTTGAGCATAGCTTGATACGAGTGCGAGTATAGGCTAGTAACCTTGGATCATCGTCTGGTGGAGGTTGATTACCTCCAAATTGAAGTGCTTGTTTAGCGTCATTCATCCAAACAGCCTTATTTCCTTCTTCAATAATCTTACTGAGCAGTGTATTAAATTGTGGATTTTTAAGCCCTTTTGCAAAACCATTAGCCCACAATCTGTGTGATGGAAGTGGCGTGTCTCGAACAGGATTCTTTGAGCTACAGTAAGTGGGTATGATGTTCTTGTGCAGAATTAGCTCTGCTGCCAATTCAATTCCTTTCTTCATACGATGTTTCCCATTTAATTAAATGTCCAACGTCTAACTTGTTCGAGACGTTTTATTTTTTGCTTCTGCGCTCTATCCCGACCTTTGAAGTAGTCAGTTAGTGGTGCGTACTGTTCAAGCCCCATTACGGCAATGTTTTTGACATTTGCAGTGCTCATACCAGAAAGGAGTGCAATATCTTCAAGTGCCCATCGTGTTTTAATTGCCTCAGTCACAAACGTCCTGATTAATGACAGTCTCGTTATTCCCACGGCATCAAGATTGGCATTACTAATCAAAGTATCTAAATGTCTATTTAACTCGTGTGGGACAATTCTTGCTCTCGATGTTAGTTGCCCTCGGCTTTGCGTCTTGTAAGGGCGTAACTCAGCGTTAACGACGAATGCAGCATTAGGGTCGAAGCCACAGTAAGCAGTGTGGGGCATCTGATTGACTCCAAACTTCTTTAGAATGCCAATGTATTCCTCAATGTCACTTTGCAGCTCAGGGTTTAGTAGAATTGGCCTCTCTTTACCATTGTGAGCGATCTCACTTGGCAGAACGAATATCTCATTCAAGTTACCCGTCTGAGTGACAATTGCACTAATCGGTAACAAAGTGATTTCAATTTCTCTAAGACTAGCCATCAACGAAAGTTTCAATGGTAATAACTTCAATATATTTAACTCAGAATCTCTTGGCGAATTACGCTTCAAGAGGGTTTTCCATTCTGATTTTTCTAGCGGTCTACCTTTCATGATGTGCGCACATATTTTATTTGTGCGCAAATCTTAGCATAATTGTTTAAATAAGCAACAGGTAGATAGCTAACTGTATGATGATCAATAAGAAGTGAGCCACATAGGAAACTCGCGCTGGTGGTTTTTCAGAAAAACCGTTTTCCAATTATTTTCCCAATCATCGAAATATCGTCTATGCTGTTTGAGTAGAGCACCGCTTTTCAAAAGTGTTGATGACGTGGAAATAAGTGACTAGCTCTGCTCACTCCACATTGAGGGGCATACTCGTACAATGTGCAATTCCGCCGAATAGGCGGGGCGTGATTTCATGGCTTAGTTGCTTGCATCGCTAGGAGTCACAAAAATGTGATCTGTCAGATTTCCGCCGAATAGGCGGCTCAACTACTACCGAATAGGTAGCTGACATAAACACGATCACATGTAAAACTACCGCCGAATAGGCAGAGAAGTAATAGAAGCCCGTCTTTTTTGACGGGTTTTCTATATCTAAACCTATCAATTCGCGTTTTCCCCCAAAGTCTTATGTTCTGGTGTGTTATCATCACTAACACGCTTAAAAAGCGGATGTGTGTTTTTCTCCCAATACAAGGAAAATGCACATATGCATAAAGCAAAAGCAAAAGCAAAAGCAAAAGCTCGTAGCCTCTCTCCAAATGAGATCAACAAATTTGTAAACGTTGCCTATTAATGTCCAACCCTCAACTAAAACGGGCGGCATTGGCTTTGTCCTTTTCCACACTTCGGGTATCCGAACTGGCACAGATAACTATTGCTGATGTACTTGCACCAACAGGCGAAATTAAAACTGAACTAGCTTTGAGGGCTGCATTGTGCAAAAGACGTAAACCTCGTGTTATCTGGTTAAGTAATCAAGCTAAAACACTCCTGCAAGAATGGTTCGATTTCCGTAAATCCAAACAATGGGCTACTACGCTCGTTACTGAGTACCAAGGACTAAATCCAAAATCTAAGGTACTGCTAAACCAGTCAGGGCGTTCGTACTCGATGAAGCAAAAAAATAGAGTCAATCAACAGGGCGAAACGGTCACTTATATTGCCTGTGATTCGTTGGAATTGTTGATTCGTAACACGTTTGCTAGGTGCGGCTTGAAAGGGGCTTCTTCGCATTCTGGTAGACGGAGCTATGGCACGAACATGAATGCGTTAGGTGTTGAATTGTCAGCGATACAAAGAGCTTTAGGTCACGCTGAACCGTCTATGTCATTAGAGTATATAGACGTATCTGGTGAGCAACTTTCAAGGGCAGCGAATCTAGCATTTTGAGTTAGGAACGAAAAAGCCCCGACACGAATGTCGAGGCTTTCCGAAACTTGCCTTGCGGCTAAAATTTAAACTTGCCTTGCGGCTGTACCGTAATATTAGGGATATTTAGCTCAAACGTCAATAGCACTATTGGATCAGGTCTCTCATACCAATAGAAATGATCACGCCTTTTCTAATTTTTTCTAACGTTTCGTCAGAGACTCTTTGAGCTGGAACATGTGTTTTTTGTTCTGCATGGTAAAGGTCTTGAAGGCGTCCTCCGTCAATCGTGGTAACGAGATTGCATAACGCCCAACGTTCTACACCATAAGGGTATCGAGGGGTCGTAGGCATATCCGTAGGAGTAAGTTTTACGTGAAAGCCTTGAGACTCAGGCTCTTTTTCTTTCTTCTTGGCTTCTTCTTTAGTTGCACTGATAGGAACGACGATATAAGCCCCTCTATGCTTTCCGATTACAACAACAAGTCTGCACTTAATAATTTCATTTGGTATGCGATAGTTGTAATCGAGTTCAGCCTCATTTCTTGAAACGGTAGTACCGCCAGAAGTGGATTTGAACATGCCAAAATTGCAGTCATAAACGTAGCCAATACGGACATTTCCGTTAATTCTAAGTTGTGCCATCTTTTTTTACAGTCCTTTTCGCGCTACGAGTAAGGACTTCTCTAGCCCAATCGCTTACGGAATCATGATTTTTAGCTGCAAGTTTCCACAGTGCCTTATCTTCGTCAGAGCACCGTATTTCTTGTTTTTTATCAAGAGTATCGTCTTGCTTAGGACGACCTCTAGTGCGTTTTTCTTTAGTCATAAGGTTTATTTTCTGTCATGACATATATTAAGTCAAGATGTTTGCTTTTCACACTGCGGTATGTATAATTATTGTCATGACAATTAATTGCTTTTATATGAACATGAAAACTATTGAGTCAAAGGCTGAATATGAAGCCAAGTTGTCCAGAGTCGGAGAGTTGATGGACAAACAAACCTTGAGTGAATCAGAAGAACGTGAGCTTCAAGAGTTAGCTGACATTATTGAAGCATATGAGAATATTCACTACCCAATCTAACGAGGCAAATACATGGATCTACATAAATTAGCAAAAATGAGTGAGTCGGAAATCGCTGAATGGGTTCGTAGCAACACTGATAAATTTACGTTATTGCCTGACAGCGAGTTAGAAACCATTATTATTGCTCGTGACCGTTGGGAAGAGAGAGCAACGGAGTTAGCCAGCGATGTTGGCACACTACTCAACATTGAAGTTGGTGAGCACAGTAACGCGAATTGTCCTGTCCAGAATGCCCTTGATGCGGTTTATCAGGCAACACAAGCTAACCTGCGCCATAAGGCATTAAAAGAGCGTTTAGGTAACGTTCTTGACGGTAACAAACTTAACTAGGGGAATTTATGTTTGAAAAAGTCATGAAATTTTATGCAGTCAACGCAACAGTGATAGTGGATGATAGAAGGAAAGTTTTTATAGATACGAATGCAGCTGATGCATTAGACAGGATTCAGCAAGTATATGATTTCCGGCTTAATATGGCGGACGAAAACTGCGGGTACAATCTAGATAATGGTATGATTTTCACGAATGGACATCATTACGTAGCCTATGAGATGTATCCTGGCCCCGAAGCAGGAAGTGTTTTAGTTCTTACCTCACGATGTTCTGATCTAAACCTTGATGACGAAACAAGTAAAGCTTGGGTTGCTAAAGGTATCCTAAAAGCAAGAAAGCAAAAAGATAAAATATTAAACAAAATTCCGCACTAGGGGAAAATCAGGCTTATGAACGAAGCGGAATTTGATTATGGAAAGCTGTTCCATTCTCATGAGGAAAAGCCGGATTATAAGGACAAGAAGAACCCATTTTCTGAATTTGAAATGGGGTTCAGAAAAGTTCGCGTGAATAAATCTGGTGCAGGTTTCGTCAAAGCTGGAACTGTAAAATACTCTAGAAGTGGTCTAGAAAAGCACATTGGTAAATGGGTGTTTGTTTGGGTAGATCACTATTATGGGGTTACTGCTAAAGTAGGTTGTGATTGGCTTAATCAAGACCTATCTAATCGAATTACTGGTGTCACCTGTAATAAATTGCAAGAGGGATAGATATGCCGACCATCTACGTTAGTGAATCTGAAATGGAAGCCTTTCGTTACTTCGAGGGTATCGTTCATGCGCTTAGTGAATCGAATGTAACGGAAGAGTGGCTCAAAGAATACGATGAAAAAAACGCCATATTTTACAGTTTCGAACGTAAGTTTAGGGCGGCTCAAGAGTCAGAGGATAAAAAGCGATTGGTCGCTTCTACTCTCAAGAAAATTAAACAATTACACAAGTAGGGAAATGTAGTGAACACAGAATCCGTTCAAAACGATAATTTGTCTATAAGCGTTATCGTATATCTATTGGTTGCAGTATTCAACGTATCTAGTTTAGGGCTGAATATTTGCTTGCAGCTTTTTAGTAACGTTTTGAGTCTTGGTTTTGTTGGGGGGCTGACTGTTTTGGGGCTTTTGGCTGTTCTGAAGTATTTACCACATCGAATCGGCCTGTTTTCATGCATATTGATTACCGCATTTGTCAGCTTTATATCCACAGGTGTCGGAATTTTTATAGCGTTTTTATTTGTATAGGGTAATTACATGGCAGGTTTAACTATTTATAGCATTCGGCCAGAACCTAAAGAGGCGGTATGTATCGGCTGTGGGTGCAGTGATACCAATGCCTGTTTTGAAAACAACCAGGCATGTTATTGGTTAAAAGTGGATAGAGAAAAGCAGCAAGGCGTTTGCTCAAGCTGTCCTGAATTCTTAGCTCAATTTAAGTAGGGAATATATGTCTCGGTATGACTTTCAAGGTGAATTGCAAAATGAGCTTACAGAAAAGCTTGAAATAGCAATAGAAAATGTCACTAAGAGCACTCGTAAAATGCTTGCACAAGATGTATATGATTTACTCTCAATTTCAGTACATAGCACTGGTTTAACCAGTGAAGAAAAATGGGAGCTAATCAATAGCAGGATGGGGCAATATTTGAACAACTACGTAGATAGTGAAGAAAAGTTTTCCGAGCACGTAATGAAAGAGCTTGATGTGGTTCGCAAGCCTTTAATTGAAGAGTAGAGGGAAAATCGTTCGTGCTTTTATCAAATGATGAACAAAAACTCTATCAAGAAGCCTCTAAAATTGGCGGTGTTCTTAGAAAATTAATGGATTCTGACGAACGAAAACTCGCAAATAAAATGGTAAAAGATGGCTCTTTGAGCAAGGGCACGTCAGACGATAAACAGCGAAGTGTTTGCTATTTCGCTAACTGAAACGAGATTTGGGGAAAATGAAATGAAATACGCACAAGGTGAAGTGTCATTTGAGTTTAAGGCACTTGTGAAAGAAGCGGTAAAAAGTGCCGATTCAGACGAGAAATTAAATGCTTTCATGAACGTTCTGCACGATGCAGTTCTTACTGCTAAAAACGACCCTGACGGGCTACGTGCTGCTGTTAAATTCTTGAAAAGCTCAAAGCAGGGGTAAATCGTGAAAAATTGTACTTGTGGTGTAGAGGTGATCATCGAGCATGAGGGTAGCAAATATTTTGCTTGTTGCATTGAATGCACTTACCAAACTAAAGAAACTTTTTTCGAACTAAGCGAAGCTGAAACCGCTTGGGACAATGGCGAAATTGAAAAACTCTACTAACGGGGAAATTGGCAACACCCTTTAGATCGACCACTGGAAAAGTATCTTAAGATTTCTATTTTTCTGGAAAACCTACGGAAAGTTGGCCTAGCTTACGTTTCCAGTTAATTTCCAGATAGGGATATAAATGGTATGAACAGCAACATAGTCCAACACTACGGAACGTGGTTAAAAAAGGACTGCAAGGAATTAGGGCGCGGAAGAATCAACACATTGTCACTAAATGGCTTTAAGGGAACACCGCACACCCTCATTAAGCTTGAGGATGGCAGCCCTATACAACGAGCTAGAGAGTTAGCCGACAAAATGATGCAGTCTTACGAGTTTGACTGCAAAGCGATTCACCTTGTTTTGTTGGATTGTAAAAGCATGGACAACCTAACGGGTTACGTTGTTTATCGAAAGCTGATTAAGTGAGGAAATAATGGCTAAAAAAATTACGGGTGACACTTGCCCTCATTGTGGCGGCAAGTCTGGTTACTACAAAAACACTATCTTTCGCGTTAGGCAGGAATTCCCGTTTGATAATCCAGTTAATCCTCTCGCCTATTACACGCAACTTAGCGGCGGCATTCGAATGCAGTGTATTGATTGCAACAAAGACGTTTCTACAGAGTGAGTCGGCAGCATGAAGTTTGAAAAAGGTCAGGAAGTTGATTGGCTACACGGTGACAACTATCGCTTTGCTACCATCATTGACGTTGAGCCTAATCGAGTGAAGTTACAAGGCATAACTCGCACGTATTGGATGAGCAAGGAAGCGCTAGCTAATCGAATTCGTTTAACTTACCGCCCTAAAAGCACAGGCTTTTAGATAAGGACGAACAATGACAACAATCACATTAGAACTTAGACAGGCTACCCAAGAATTCAAAAGCCGAATCAATGGCTACAACCACGTTATCAACTACGTAGAGCCTCCTTTTCCTATCGGCTCGATAGAGAGCTACAAGGCACAACTCGACCTTGCTAACGAGTACCTAGCCAAGCACCCTGAACTCAATAATGATGATTTTAATCAAGTTGGTATGCCGCTTTACGTCAAAAAGGATATGACACAACGATTAGTTAGAGAGCACTTGCTAAGCAACCCCGAAGCTTTACGCAACAAGAAACGAAAGCCAAACCTAAGCGAACTACTTTGGGACGCATACATGGTGCTTGACCACGGCGACCACGACGAACGGCTAGAAATGTTAGATAAACTTGAAAAACATTTTGATAAGTTCGGAAGACCGACTACCAGAAGCTGACGAGGGAAATTTATTATGGCTAGATGGCACAAAGAAACTAAGCTTCTCGGACTGCGTATCTACGTTGGCACAACATGAGCATACTAGATAATTTGATCAATCGAATGGGTGTGTTCGCTTTCTCTACAGAAGAAAAACGATTCAAGCAGGAATTAACCGAATCGAATTGGAAATCGCGAATTGATTATAAACGCGCCATCCGTGTTGCTCGAAAGGTAAGATAGAGTTCGTTGTTTCAAAAAGTGTCTTTTTTAATTAAATAGTAGTGCGCACTACCATTTGTTGTGTTATCATAGCCCTGTCAGTTAATTTTAGCCGCAGAGGGCTTTTCATGTTCATGATCAATCGTAATCTTCATCCATCCGTTCGTTACAGCTTTCAAACGGAAACGTCAGGCTCAACCAAACCTATGTTGGTATCAGAGTTTTTAAGCCTTCCGCAGTCTAAAGAGAAATTAATCGCCGTCTTTGATGCTTCAAAGCAAGTGTCTACGCACGTATGGTCTGTGCTGAAAGGCTGGAACCCTAACGCGTACAGTGATTTAGTCTGCAAGTTTGTAGGGTTTATCGATAAGCAATCCCGCATTTCTGAGAACAGTGGGTTCATCGATGCCGCGATTGATGATGAAATCACGGTTATGGATGCGGTCTACTCTTGGTTTTGTGACGAGCCTGTTAAGGTCAGTCAGTTTTCACTCTATCTTGATGGCACGCGTGAACTGGTAGACGTTGATTTGGAAGGTTTAGGTAGTATTCGTCGCGTAGTGCTACCGATGAATATTAAACGTGGGGATATGTTCAATGTCTACTACGGTGAAAGCTCGAAAGGGGGCGCGTTTTGGGAAGGTGACTTAATCACAACGCTAACCACTTTTTTAGAAAAACAAGCGGCTTGACGTTCGGTATGGAGGGCTAACAATGAGTGCAACAATGGTTGAATTTGTTAAGAATGAATCGGCAACCTCTGAGTTGGAACGCAATTTCCAAAGTTGGTGTAATGAGGTTGCAAAGCAAATGGGCACCTTGATTGATAACGATTGGGCGTTCGATTTGTTTGCAGATGGATGTAGCGTAGAAGATGCCGTGGTTGAAATGACACCCAAATAAGTAACGTAATCGGCTTCGTATGACAAAGCGTATTCATTGAATGCGCTCTTTTGAGTGGTTAGAAACCCCTGAAATCGCCGCAAAGTCGGCTTAGGAAAATTAATGACTAATTTGATACGACTTAGAAGTAACGGCGCACCAATGCGATTTAAAACAAAAGCTATCATGTGTATTAAGGTTTTACCTTTTTGGTTAGCTGTTGCCTATTTCGGCAATAATGAACAATATGAATGGATTCCTTCATTCGTATTAGGGATATTACTTTTTCTAGCGTTGTTCGTTACTGTGGCAATTGTCACCAGTTGTAAAACTAGACACGCAGTAGAGCTATATGAAGAGCAGTTGAAGCAACTAAATAAAGCTACCCTAATCAAATACTCTCAATCCTCTGAACTGGACTACGTTGAACGCGAATCAGCAATTAATGTATTAAACAAATGGCATTCTGGATGGTCTGTTTCGAATTAACAGGTCAAATCGTTGGTGCTTTAAACTTAGACGGAAACTAATCACATGAAAGAAAGTTTTACACTGAAAGAGTTAATCGAAAAATATGGTAAAGAGCCTGATTTGATGATCACTACCGATGCAGACGCCCTAGAACGTAGCAGCGTGACCGATGACATTGCCGATATGTATGCCATTTTTTTTCATGAAAAGGCGACAGGCGGGTGTATAGTCTATGGTAAATACGGCTATGCAGACAAAACATGGTCAATTGATCCTCATCTTCGATATGTGGTTCATCATCTCGCTAAACTGCAAATACAACGTAATGCAGATGCGCTTTCAATGCCTTTATCTGATGCTGAACAGCGCTTATTAAAAGAAGCTTCAAGCACAGGCGGTGTTTTGCGAAAACTGCTTGATGCTGAAGAGAGGCAGCTTGCCAACGAGATGGTTTCCAGAGAGCGTTTTCTATTTCGCTATATAGCTAAAAGGCACTTTTCTTGAAAAACGTGTAAGGAGTTTTATGCAAGCTTACTCAAATTCAGTCAAAATGGGTGAGTGTTCGGTGGATGTTTACGCACCTGAAATCGACACTGAATCACAGATGTATTTAGGCAAGCTGCATTTAACTAGAGCAAACTCTGTGGACACCTTTTGTGGCACTCAGGCAACGCTGTGGCTGATAAACGCAGGCGATTTTGAGTGGGTTACACAGGCTGACCCTGAAGGGCAACTATGCCAACGCTGCAAAAGAGCAGCAATTAAATACCTTAAATCTGAACAGGCGAAGCATGACACTACACCTAGCGCTTGAGTCTCTTTTGCTGATATCTCTTATCTAATTGTTTTTCAATTAATATTTATTCACCATGTGATGTAAAAAATGTGATGTTAAGCATGTTTTAATAGTGTGCACTATCGTTATTTGCGATATAATTAGCCTTGTCGGTTAAGGAAATTACTACGAGGTTTTTCACATGAGCACAGTTACTACTTTTAATCCTACAATCACACCAATTACTAACTTCGAAGGCCAAATCATCGTTGGTCAGTGGGTTACTTGTTCACTTTACGGTTTGGGCTTAGGTGTTATCTACGCCATCGATGACAACGTGAATCGCGGTATGGTCACTTGCACTAAAGGTGCTGTGACAACAATGCGTGATGGTGGCAATGTGTTTGTTGCTTTCCTTACAGGGCGCAAGTCTACACTGAGTGAAGTGTTACTGCGTAAAGGTATTCAGTTTGCGCTGGTGGACAAAGGTCTTGCATCCCAAGACACTATTGACTCTCTAGTGACGCAAAGCCAAGAGCTAGATGCCAAACTTGCGGCAGATAAAGCGCTTTCTGAGAAAATGTACAAAGAAGAAGTGAGCGCATTGCGTTCTGATGCTTCACTTAGTTATCTAGTGAAATTTGATGAGCGCTACCCAAGCGCAAGCAAAGTGGCAAAGAACCTACGCGCTGAACTAAAAATCGCATTCAAGGGTATTAAATTTAAGGTTACAGCTTCAGGCCGACGTGCAACGGTTACATGGACGGATGGTGCAAGCCAACAACAAGTTCGTCAGTTACTTGATCGCTACATCACCGATCGTCTTGATGAGTCTCAACAACAACGCATACACACATTTACACCGTTTAACGAAGTGTATGGCTCTGTTGATAGCATCAACTTTGACCGTAACTACTCTGATGAAATGGTAGAACAGGCGCTCTCTATCGTTTGTGATGAGCACCAAACCGCAACCTATAGCGTTGAGCAATACCGTGATGGTCGTTTGTTCAATGTTCGTTTTGATGACTGTCAGGCGTACAGCGTCTATCACTTAGTGAAATTTCACCTTATCAATCACGCAGTGATCTAATGGTCTTGGCGGGTAGCTCCCGCCATGCTTCGAATCTTTGTTTGGGATTAATTTCAGGAACGTTTTAATTATGTACGAATGTTACTCATCATGCCCTCATTGCGGCAAAGTGGCGCTGTCACGCTCAAACCCTAAAACCTACGCTCTGTCTTTTGATGCTTGTCCTCACTGCATGTTTTTGCGTTGGGAGTCGGCAGTCAGTTGTGATTCAATGCATCGCGTTGAAATATGGCAAGGGATTTTAAAAGAGCGTGGATTGACGCTTGCGCAGCTACGCAGCGAGCTTTCTAGCGTTACGGCTGACGAATTAGGTGATACTGCTTTTCGCTATGATACGAGCCGCAAAGCCAATACAGCCCCTTACACAAAGTTAGGAGGCTTGTCTTTGTATTGCATGGATTCGCGTTGGTATCGCAAAAACTATCTCATGTATTACCCAACAGTGCGCCATATCGCACGCTCAGCGATTAATTCTCTTAATAGTTGGCTGCAAGGCTCTGCAAAACCAGTAGAGCGCCCAACGCCCACCAGCTACATAGATTGGATTGTGCACTCAACAGACCAAGCGGTGTGTTCTGATAACTTCCCTTTTTAGTTGTATTGATTGGATCTAACATGGGCTACTTTTTCAGGAAAACTGCTCACAATTATTGTTAAGAGAATAAAAATGAAAACAGCGACAATCACACAGATAGCAAAAACGATGTTTTATAGTCACGAAGCCTATATTCAACAGCCGAACGTTGGGCAATGCCGCTTGGTTGCTATTCACAATTACGATGATAGCACCGCAAAGAAATATGAAGGTTACAACGACTCTACACTTGTTTCGTTGAGGCCAGTAACAGGCGGTAATCAGTTTCAGGTAATGATAGACAACGATTCACTTTTTGACGTTGTAGAAGTCAAGTAGGGAGTTAACCATATGTCGAAAATTCAAAAACTCATGCTGCAAGCGTCAGGCGTTCAATTGACTATTGAGAAGAATATCGAAGGAGCGATTTTTGTAACAGTAGGGCAAGGTCTTATTTTTCAGGCGGTGGAACTGTCCGACATTTCATTGCGCCATGTTGTAGCACAAAGCGTCTTAGAGTCCGATAGTTATTCGATGCAGGTAGGGACGAATAACTATCATCTTACATTCGAAAACCTAAATAAGATTAGTGCGTTTTTGAATTGCGCCATTGAAAACATCACTTAGGCTACATTGTTTGACAGAGACAGAAATGCAACTACCTGATTGGACACCGCCGAAATGCCCGAAATGCGGAGCTGATGCAATGTATCATCGATTAGTGAGCCATGTTCCCACGACTGAAGCATTTAGAACTAAAAACGGTTGGTATTGCGCCGAATGTAATGCAGGCGCTTTCCAGTTGGGTGGTTATTCTGAAAACGATGCTGCGCAATTTGCTCTCGCTCTTGTCAACAAAACAACTGGCTAGTTATGCCATGTCTGCAAGCTGACTTTTCCATTAATGTTTTTCTGAAAAACCACCAGCGCTGCTGTTGATCGCTGGCATTCTTATTTAAAATTGACTACTTACATTTGCCACAAATAATCACCGACAAATAGAATTTAATAGTGCGCACTACTGATATTTGTGTTACATTATTTGTGTCAGTTAATTATCTCTGGCGCGTTCTTTAACAATCAGACGAACTATCAAATTCCTACCGTAAGGCGTTCAACGTTATTTCAACCGCTGGAGGAAATCATGAATAGCGCATCGTCTGAAGAGT
The DNA here is from genome assembly GCF_037162405.1 of Vibrio sp. Hal054. Classification (NCBI taxonomy): domain Bacteria; kingdom Pseudomonadati; phylum Pseudomonadota; class Gammaproteobacteria; order Vibrionales; family Vibrionaceae; genus Vibrio; species Vibrio sp. Hal054. The sequence continues at coordinate 151,725 of NZ_JARLUT010000003.1, forward strand.
ACACATCCCAAACAAATTGCGGTCAGACCTTGATACTTGAGGTCTTTGGTGAGGTCGGTTCTGTCAGTAAAATGACATTAGGAAATCGATTTTTCATAGCCGTGAAATGTTATCCGCTGAATAGCGATAATCCCGATCTAGTCAATTGGTTTTTTGACTACTACAACAACTATGCGTGGTTATTGGATTGGCATGAGTTGAAAGCGGGTTGGTTATGCTATCAAAAGGCGCAGAAACAACGCTGTGATAGTGTTCCTAATGCCTTTTGGCATTACTATTCAGGTAAGCGGATTAAAATAGCTGGCCGAAAGGGAGCTGTTTTTAGCTGGGTGTGAGGTTTGGAGCGGAGAAATCCGCTCCCATTACCACTAGAGGGAATTTAAGGCTATGGCTGAGTTCGACCTAAACAAGATGAATGAGGCGCTTTATAAGCTGAAAGACAGTCCTAAAGCGCAACGGACTGCGGAAGCTGCGTTTAACCAGATGCACCGATTTTCTAACGATCATTTACATGTTCAAGGTGCCAGTGTAGCAGCTCAAAAAAGTGAAGTTCTCTCGATGCTCATTGATGATATGAGCGCCGAAATTTTAAATGAACCAGCGTAAGTGGGGAAAATAGTGTCTTTAACTACCAAAGCCTTTTTAATCGCAGTGCCTATTGCGGTTCTTCTACAGTCGATGGTATTGATTATCGGCTTTGCCATTTACCGTGAAAACTTCTATGTGCCAGTAACAAACATCATTGGTATTTGTTCTGGCTTACTGGCCTTCTTTCAAGTGAAAAAGTACTTGGAACGTAAACAATCCAAATAGTGGAGAATTTCGTGGCTAAAACAATCTGCGAACACTGCAAAAAACCAACCAATACAGCAGTAATTGACCACAACCAAGACGGTAAGTGTTTAGCCACTTTTGATAGTGTATCGAAGTCTTACAATAAAGGTTGTGGCTATGAATCAGCGGACGAACTAGACCAAAAATCCGCTGATGAAATCATCAATCAAGATTAGTAGGGAATAATAACATGTTGCTAACAATATCAAATCAAGAGCTATCTCACACTGGAAAGGTTGTACAGATACGCCAGTATTTGAAACGCTGTAGCGGAAAGGTAACAACCTATAGCTTTACCGTTGACAGCAATACTTTGTCAGTGCTACCACCATTTAAGTCTTTCTTTCAATGGCGGTTTTGTTGACTTATGGCCATCAACTGGCAAATGGAGCGTAAACGGCGATAAATCCGCGCAAGGTTTGGATGCATTATTTCAGTTCTTAGAAAACAAACGATTAGGCGACTAGCTATCAGGCAATAGGTAGCAAGCAGCACTTTGTTTGAAGATACAATAGGGCGGGTGTTTGTTTTTCTAAATGGGTAAGTTTCGATAAAAACAGATTTTAAGTACAAAAATAGTGCGCACTATTATTTGTTGTGTTATATTGGTTGTGTCAGTTAATTTTAAGGAAGCACAATCATGCACGAGTTATTACCTAGTGAGCAACAGGCTTATGACTTTGTAAAAAGAATTGGGCTAGAACGCGCTCAGCGCATTTTAGCCAGCATTTGTAGACGCTTTGACCGCCGCTACGACAAAGCGTGTGACTCAAACTTAGTGCCCATCAACCGCGAATGGATTCGACGTACTGAACTCGAAGTTGAGTTAACACATCGACTCAAAATCGGCATGACTTTGGTGGATGACTCAAACACGCCAGAGGCGGCACATCAGCGCATACTTGAACGAATTGAGGCACGCAAAGCAAGAAGAGCAGGGCGAGCAATTGCCGCTCAATCTGCACACAATTGATTTCTGGCAGCGCGTATAGGTTACGTGCTGCATTCAGCTTTGAATGGCACAACTTTTTCTGAAAAATAGCGAGCGACAAAATCAATGAAGCTATCCATTACGTTTGATCAAAATACGTTTGAGGTGTTTGCCTCACTCCAAGAGAGTGTGGACACGCGCACACAGGTGAACATGAATTCAAAAGCGCTGAGTGCTCTAGATTACAAATGCGCCCATTTTTACTATGACCGCGGGGCATTTAATCAGACCCCGACGGAACGCCAAGTAATCACATTTTTACGCGGCTTACTTAAAAATATCGGGCTAAAGCTGAGTAAAGAGCTTTTGCGAAATATCACCATTACCGCCTGTGATGCCGAGTACTTGGTGTTGCAATTGGCAGACCCCCAGCAAAATAAATAATACATAAATGCTCTGTGAACTGTAGATCGTTAACTGACTTTTCAATTTACTCATTGCTCCACTAACTGACCTTCGCCCCTGCTAGACAGGGGCTTTTTTTCATTCAATCGAGTAAAACATAGTGCGCACTATTTTTGTTTGTGTTAATATATTTGTGTCAGTTAATTAATTTGTTTCACATTTTAAAGGGGCAATATAATGGATAAGTTAACCAATATCACCGATGCAGAAGTAACTCTATTTGTTCAAACTCATTACAAGCATGAACGCCTATTTGGTCGCAATGCTCAAAACGGTTGGGATGACAATTATGGCTCTGATGTCGTCAAAGGTTACGCAAGCCAATTGCAAGATTTGGAGTTGGAAAACCCTAGCCTATTAATTTCTCGACATGAGTCAGTGACCAATCAAATCATTACATTCAATCGCGTGAGTGTTTTACGTTGGAACTATGAACAGCTCAATGAAATGCAGCTTCGTGAAGAGTTGCAAGCGATTGATGCAGCTCGTGAGCCACTTATGGGCGACAAAGACAAATATAAAAGCGACACCACTCGCCGCGAGTGGTCTTTGCTCAATACACGACTAACGCTGGTTAAAGAGATGCTAAGAAAAGCCGCGCAACCAGTACGCGCCCGACCTATCAATCTTGGTTTTCACATGGCAGCAAGCTGCTAACCTTCAAAGCCCTTGCTGGTGGCAGGGGCTGACATCATTTTTCAGGAGAACACGAGCATGATGCACACACACGGAATTTTAGCAATCTCGCCGTAAACCCTCAACCGACCTGAGGGCGGGGATATAAGGCGAAAGTGCGATAGCACTTTAAGATAGACAGTGGTTACTTGATGAGTATAATACTGTATATTAATACAGTATGGTGATTTAAGTGTTAAGAGCAACAAAAGTACGCATTTACCCAACATCTGAACAAGCTGAGTATTTAATCGCTCAGTTTGGAGCTGTTCGTTTTGCGTATAACAAGGCACTGCACATCAAGTCTCACATGTACCGCAAGCATGGTACATCGTTAAGCCCTAAAAAGGATTTAAAGCCCTTGCTTGCTGTGGCGAAAAAATCCCGTAAATATGATTGGTTGAAGCAATACGATTCAATCGCTTTGCAGCAATCAGTGATCAATCTTCATCAAGCCTTTGATAACTTCTTTAACCCAAAGTTAAAAGCCAAGTATCCACAATTCAAACGCAGACATGGCAAGCAATCGAGCTACCACTGTGTAGGTGTAAAGGTACTTGATGGTTCAATCAAGCTCCCGAAAATGAAGCCTGTAGAGGCAAAAATGCACCGAGAGATTGTCGGCACAGTTAAAAGTATCACTGTCAGTCTGAGCAAAACAGGCAAGTTCTACGCCTCCATTCTTGTTGATGATGGTGTGGTAATATCTAATTCACTCGACACAGTGAGTAAAGTAACAGGTATCGATCTAGGCTTATCTCATTTTGCTATTCAATCGAATGGCAAAAAGATAGCAAACCCTCGATTTGTAAAACGAGCTGAGAAAAATCTCAGACGCAAACAACGCCAGTTATCAAGAAAGAAAAAGGCAGTGCAAACAGGACTAAAGCCCGTTTGCTGGTAGCCAAGTGTCACGAAAAAGTAGCGAATGCTCGCGCTGATTTTCACCATAAACTCAGTCGAACCCTTGTTGACGAAAACCAAGCAATAATCGTAGAGACATTGAAATCAGCCAATATGATGAAAAACCACAAACTGGCAAAGCATATTGCCGATGCAAGCTGGAACAGCTTTGTTAATAAGTTGGAATACAAAGCAAAAGAGAAAGGCAAGCATCTGATTAAAATAGATCAGTGGTATGCCAGTTCTAAAACTTGTCATTGCTGCGGTCATAAAATGGAAGAAATGCCCTTATCGGTTCGCAAATGGGATTGCCCCAACTGTGGCACTACGGATATAGATCGAGACTTAAATGCCGCTCTTAATATCCGCGATAAAGGCATTCTGGAATTAAAAGCGGCTGGACAGTCGTTTCTGCTTATGGAAGCTGCGTAAGTCTCGATACTATCGAGCAACGGCTAACGAAATAAGAAGCATCGCCTGATAAGGCGGTGAGTAGTCACAGCAGGAAGTACAATCAAACCGCGGCTCTTTTGATTACGGCAAGTTCAAAGAGCGTGTGATCGATGTTACTGAGGTAGGTGGTCGCATTCATCCCAAGTCATTGGGGCGACTTGCTAAAACGCTTGGTGCAACAGATCAAGGTGATGAGTTAATCAGAAAACTAACGTTCACTTTCAACGCTGGTAATTCGCGCTTAATGCGTCGTCGTAGTAAAGAATTCGGCGGTTATGAATACGAACGTTTAGCGGATAAAGCGTAGCCTTACACTTTTTCTGGAAAACCTAATAAGGACAAACCATGAAGTTAAGATAACGCGATCCGCAATTCGCTCAGAGAAAAGGGCATTACCATTCGTTAGCTCAGTATATTGCGCTCAAACGCCAGTTCGAAAAACACCATCAACCGATCAAAGGTGGCAGGTTTCACCAACTGGCTAAGAAATTTGAATCAACCATTCCTCGCGGTCTACGTACGGCTGGTGGACTGCTAACCACAGAACTTCTGTTAGAAATCATCAATGAGGAAAAGCTAGAAGAGCAGGAGCGAAAACGCCGACTTAAGGCGTATCCAAATACAGAAAAATAATCCTATCGCCTTGCAAACAGCAGGGCGTGGTTTCAACTCACTCTCGCCTTAACGCACTGGCCACCTTTATTTAAAGAAGACATCTCTTTTAGAAATGGTGCGGTCGGTCCTCGCTAAAGTCAACGCAATTACTTGCCCAAAAATGAATATTTAATAGTGCGCACCCTTCCTTGGAATGCGATATAATTAGCCTTGTCAGTTAAGCAAACCGTTTTCACTTTTTAGGAGCGCTCACTATGGTCATGAAACCACTTGTACTAGAAGGTTTACTCACTATTCACCCATTCACTTTTCATAGCTTGCTCAAGAAGAAGCACGGCAAGAATCCTGACTTCTTTAATGAGTACTTAGAGAAACATGGTGAGATGGCCATGTTTAACACTTCAGAAGTGCCTCAACCGACCGCATTTGACTGCTACAGCACTTCATTTCCTACAGATGAAACCTTAGTCATTTTGGACAAAGCAACCAAGCTTCGTTTTGTGGATGTAGAGGGATGGGATGGTTATTACACGGTTACTTTTGTTAAGCCTCTTCAGTCAGTAGAAGAAGGGCTAGAACTTCTCAAAATGGCGTACAGCATCCTTGATGCGGGTTACGCGGTTGGTGTGGAGCGAGGTGTGCAAAAACGGACTCTCGAAATTCAACACTTTCTCAACGCGTAGTCACTGCATTACCAAGTCGCCAACGAGGCGGCTTGGTTGTTTTAAGGTTCTTAGGGTTTATCTCAAGAAGACTTTTTCTTTATTGAAAACTGTCGGGATTGCGCTACCCAAAATCAAGTGATTTATATTCATAAAATGTCAAAAAAGTAGTGCGCACTATCATTACTTGCGATATAATCAGTCTTGTCAGTTAATCAATCATATGGAGTTCACTATCATGGCATACACAGCAAGTCTGGACGCAATTTCACGCGCAGAATTAAAAACAATCAGTTGCTTTAAATACATTAACCCAGAGGTACAGGAAAGCGATTTGCAGAAGCTTGATAGCCTCTTTGTGCAAGACAAAGCTAAACCACAGGTGTTTAGCCGTTCTAAAAAAGGCATGGTCACTTTTTTTGCTGAAGCTAAAGGCCGTGAAGATGTTCAACTTGATTGGCGCGTGTATCGCACATGGTGCAACACCTTCCACTATCGCTACCGCGCAATTATTACCGCTTGCGGGTTTCGCCCAGAGCAGCGCTTTTTCTCTCCCGAGGCTGACTGGGCGATTGCAACTCGATTGGAAACCGAAAAACTTACACCACTGACGTTAGCGGATGCATTAGCTCAATTTTCGGAGGCCATCCCATGTTAAGCACCCACATTCAAGCCGATGGCAATGATTTGGTTATTGGTTCCCTACGGGTTGTCGTGTTCGACGCGACAGGCTCCCACGGAGCAGAGAACGCGCTGGCAGCGATGACGCACCAACAGCGTGATCTCTCGACTAATGAAGCGGCATTGAATTCACTTAAGCAATTGTGTCGCGATACACGAGGGCAATATCAGGTGATGTCTCAAGAGGTCATTGCCTAAGTGCTACCACGGGTAAAACTCCAATACCGGTTGTTTTACCCGAACCCCGATCAACTACGAATCATTCGATACATGTAAGGATACGTTATGACCAAGAAAAGACCGCCACGCACCGCCAAGAAGAAGGCTGTGCAAGTAAAAGAAGAAGGCGTTTTCATTAATGGTGTGACCGTTTTAGCTCGACGCAAGTCACGCAGTGCTGTTCTTAGAAAGGTTGAACTTTCTTTAGAACGCTCGCGCATTGATGGTCTGTACACCAATGAGCTTGAAATCCGTCGTACCATTCGAAATAACCTTAACCAAATGGGCTTGGATGGTATCTATACTGTTCAGTCATGGCGCGATTGTGTTTAGCCCTGTTGTGTAAGTCGTGTTAATCGACAGGCACGGCTTACACATTGGATGGATTTAAAAACTATGATCACTTTTCAATTTACAAGCAATCTAAATGCGCTTGCCTTTCAAGCTGCTATTACTCCTGAAAAGCTCACTCACGTTTGTGCAGTGCCACTCAGTGAGAGTGGTTTACGCATCCCAAAGCAAGTGCCACTTCAATGCTATGACAACGCGCTGAGAGTGTTAATGGTCAACCCACATGCAACGGATTTACGTTTGTGTTTGGGCTTGCAACAATCCATCAGTGAGCCGATGAAAATTGTTGAGCATTGCTGGATAGAGTTCAACGGCAAATGGTTTGATTCGTCTTCTGAATTGTTGGACTCACGCTATATGAAGTATTGCAGCCTGACTCTTCACGAAGTGACCACGATTTGCAGAAAGTACCACTGGGACTATTTACCCAACATCATTACCATCGAAAACGCTTTGCGCAGTGTTGGCGCATAACTTTTTCTGAAAAACCAAGCAGTATCAAATCTGCATTAGTTAACGATGTAACACTTGTTGAGGCTAACCAGCTCTTAGAAAGCGCATTGACATTTTAAAGCGGATTAATCTCAATTCACAAAATAAAGGTACTCAGTATGCAGCGTGGCGCGAAACGCATTTCGAACTCATCGAGAAGAGAAATTGACAACATCAAGAGCAATATTCGTAGTGCAGTGCGCCCCTTTGATGGTGACGGACATCCATTTAGACAAGCTTTAAAAGAACTTAGAAATGAAGGCATGATCATCAAATATGTTCGTGTTAAGTGCCATTATGTTAAGTGTTAATCATCACAAAAGCGTGTTGAAATTGTCAAAAGAATAGTGCGCACTATCATAATTTACGCTATAATTACACCTGTCAGTTAAGTTAATTTCACAGGAGTATTTATTATGTTCAATTTCCCTCAGACATTTAACCACAAGCCCCACGCTGAAAAGTGGTTTGAGACTCGTAGCCTTGAAGAGTTACATGAAGTGCTCGCCATTTTTGAAGGTCTGATGAATATCGCGTTTGCCAGTAAAAAGACGCAAAGCAGCATCTTTATCACCCGTCTAACTCGTTATGCTTATGATATGGAACGGTCAAACGCGGTGCTAGACCGCAACTACAGCCGCGATCTATCTCGAATGGATTCTAAGCTCAAATACATTTTGCAAGATCAAGAAGGCTTGCACGCACGCTACTTTGAATGGAAACAGAGCCTTGCGACGTATTTGCAGAGCATTGACCATAAACTGTCAATGAAGAAGCGCACCACGTTACAAAGAACCATTAATGTTGAGCAGTACCGACTCTATGATGATTTTCGCTTTTCATTCGCGCTTTCATTACCCGATGCAAACAATCTCTTTGATATGAAATACCTTGTAATGGACTTTTGTCACCACCTTATGCTCATTCATACACTAGAGAACGGTTTCGAGAGCATCCGTCTGGACAAAATTGCGAAAGAGCAAGTATTTACTCAACCGATCGCATTCTTTGAAGGCTCGTTTCCGCTTGATTTCTTCGCACATGATCCAACGTACCTAAGATCTCACCCAGCGGTAAAATATTGGGTTTGTTACAAAAAGTACTTGTCTACAAAGTTGTTCGAGACGATGGAAGAAGCCAAACGTCACATGGAAGATGGTGTGCACTTCGTTGTTGCACTGTAACGAATTAACCTGTGCGCCTACGGGCGCACATTCTGAGATCAACACAAAAGGATTAGTTATGTTTAATTTAGGCCCAGCCTCAGAAGACGCCCCTACAAAAGCAGGTTTGTACTTTTGCAAAGAGAATAACGGCAGCAGTGCAGAGCAGTGGATACCTATCGCCGTGTTTGAGGTAGAGGGCGTGTTGTGGGTAGAAGATGCCAGCTATGGGGAAAAAATCCCTTTATCCGAGCATGTCGCGGCATTGGATTGGTATTGGTGCAAAGCCGCCTAGCGTAATGAATGCGCCTGCTAAACGGGCGCATGGCCAGCTCAAAAATCCTATGGCCATTTATTAGAATAAGACACTTCCTTTTTTAAAATTCTCGAAGCGGCTCCCGCATAAGTCAAACCTTATATCCATCCATTGACTCTAATTAATAGTGCACACTATCGCTAGTTGTGTTAATATGATCGTGTCAGTTAAATAAACCCACAGGGGATACAGCCATGCCACGACTAACGCGAGTCTACGCCTTTGACGATACAGGCGAACTATCATCAGAAACCTTGGACGACCACGGCAACAGCTCACGCGAAGCTGCTCATAAAGTGATCGAAGATGTGCTTGATTGGACGCATGAAGAGATGGACAAAGAAGGCGGTAGCAGCTACTCAAGCGCAGAGCTTCAAGAGCATATCCGCGAGCTTGAAGGGCTTCAAAGCGACATCAAACAGTGTCGTTTAACCATCACCAATGAGTTTTGGTTTCGCTCTCATCTTGGTTTCACATTCGAAGCGGAATAACTCTCCCAGCGCCTTTCGGGGCGCTCTATCTAAACAAGGAGCAGCATTATGACAATGACACTCGACCTACTGGCAAAGCAGTCCTTAGAAGCGGCTATGAGCATCACTGGTGCGGATGCGAAAGACCCACACACGCAAAACGTTGCTTTTGATTTGGCTTGCGTAGCAATGGCAGAAGAGGTGGCTAAGCGCCATTCAAATATCTTGGTCACGTCCATCGACATGAACAATGATTCAAACAAGCTCACACTTGTTAAGACCGCGATTAACGCAGAGCTTCGTATGACTAATCCGCTCAGCGATGCAGACGCGCTCACGCTGCTTGGTGATTGTGATTGTGATACAAGCAATCGTTTAGTGATTGGCGCGGTCAGAACGGCAATAGAGAAGCAAGGCTTTACGGTGCCAAAGATTCTATTTGATGGCTCTGAAGGTACTTACAGTCTCAGCGTATCGCACGACGAATACGGGCATGGCTTCATCATTGTAGAGGTCAATGAAGCGCACTAACTTTTCCAGAAAAACCCAGCCCTTAAGCCAGTGAACACCAAGCTTGAGGGCGAACTAGTACTGATAGCAATCCATAACTACGTTTGGCTGGTGGCTGGGCGCAGCGTTAAGTCAACTGAACCACAACCTGATGGTCAGTTCCTAACGGGCTTTAGGTTTCCTGAAAAACCGCCAGCCACTTTATTTAAAGAAGACATTCTTTTTTGAAATGGTCTGGGTGGTCCTGCCTAAAATCAAGCAAATTAATTTGTATTATCGTTGATTTTAATAGTGTGCACCCAAGGTATTGCGATATAATTAGCCTTGTCAGTTAAAGAGAGTTCTTACAGTTCACGAGGTCAACATGAATACTATTAATTTGCCAGCTCTACCAATGCGCCAACAGTTTTCCGCATTGCTTTCTATGCTCTTTAAGGATGCCTACTTTCCACAAGAATGCTCTGAAGATGAACTGAGAGCAATTATTGACGAGGAAGAGAAAGAAAATCATCAACGCCTTTCGGCAGCCTTGTCAATGCTTCTTCAGCGAGAAGTGTCATGCTCATACACTGGCGAGTTTTTGGTCTACTGTTCAGACCTAGATGATGTAGCTTCAATGAAGGCATTGCTTCGCTTGTATGGTTATAAACGCTTTGAGACTTACACAAAGAAATTGCCACACCCTGATGATGTTCACCAGTCGATCATTGACCCTAGACATCCCTATGTACTGAGTGTTCATGAATCTGAATCGCTCATTTTTGGTGATATGTCGAAACAATGGCTAGAGATGCACAAAGACTTCATTGATGTTGTGCGCGACGAGATATCATACATCTATTGTTACAATACAAATGCAAAACTCACGTTCTTAGATGAAAAGGTGGCTCGTATTTTCCTTGCAGCTCTATCGGTTAAGTACGCAGGGCACGAGAGGGATGCAAAAGCAGCTGGTAAGAGTTTCCCCAAAATGTGCATTGGTATTAGGCCACACTATAAAAGCCTTGATGGTTGGATAGTTCATTTCAATTATGCCAGCCAAGCACAACAAACCCCTATTTACTAGTGAGAGCTTTTTCTGAAAAACCGCCCTCACTGATTCAGTCAGAATTCACAGAGATTTGAAAATGAACTACACCGAGAAAAACATCACTTCAATTGGTTGGCTTAACTGTGCTGATGGCAGCATAAACCTCACGCCTTGTATCAATGGCGCAGGTCATGCGACTAAGGTCAATGTAAGCAAAGAAGAATACAACGCGACCAACGGCGAGAAGCCGAAAATGATCGCTTTAGCATTGAAACACCTTAATGCTGGTGGTTCGAATGTCGAGATAGACGCACTGGATACGCACAAGGGACGCATAGACCACTTTGAGCGTAACCTGAGTAAGTGCATAGAGCATCACGGTCTTATCAGTGACTATACCACGCTCGCGTTCTACGAGCTTCAAGCTGCCAAAATGGGGATGGAGCTACAAGAATCTTACGAGTGGGGCAAAAAGGAAATGGAGCGAGTTAAAGAGCTGACATTATCCCGACTATAATCATCAAGGGCAGCACTGCGGTGCTGCTCTGTTACTTCCACCAGCTGCAACCCCTTTATTTAAAGAAGACATTCATTTTTTAAATGGTCTGGGTGGTCCTGCCTAAAATCAAGCAAATTAATTGGTATTATCGCTCAACTCAATAGTGCGCACTATCGCGTATTGCGATATAATTACTGCATCAAAAAGGCAATTAGAATTTAAAACGGAGAGCAGTCATGACACTAGTTTACTTTGATGGATACAGCACTAAGCGCGTCTTTTGTCCAAATGCGACTTACAACCAACTAGCAAACCGCGCAAGCGCATTTCCACCGTCTTACATTTGGCATATTGAATAAAACAGCAGGAGCACGCCATATGAAAAAATTAATAGAGATCCCTGCAAGCTTGAGGCTGGAAGTACCAGCTGACATGAGTCAAGAGGATATGACCAAGTTAGTTAAGGCACTAACATACGGTGATTTTGCCGTTTATCCCGACAGTAGCTCAGGAAGTCTCATGCAAGAAACAAAAGAACATCTATTGATTGATGCAGACGACAGCCTAGATAAGTTAGTTGAGCAAATATCTGTAGTGGATCTTTGGGCTACTGAAAATAAATTCGAAGTCACACAACATTGCCAATAGGTTAAATCAATCGCTGCATTTGTCAGAATCACAGTTATCCACATTAACGCAGTCGAGACTATTGCACTTTAATAGATCTATTCGATGCTCTTAATTTCTAAGGGCATCCGATAGGACTACTAACGGAATGCAAACATAGGAGCATAATTATGACTATCACAGTGACACAAAACGTATCAGGAGATGAGCAGGAGTCCACGTTTATGAATTCGTGTTTATCCGTTTTAGGTGAACATTCTATTTCTATTGCAGTTAGACCACCAAGCGAGTTTGAAACGTTAACTCAATCAGCCATGCAAGATATGTTTCTTGATGATTTTCAGCCACTCATTGAAAAAGGCTATTCAGTCGAAATTCAGACGGGTTTAGATTAACAGCAACGCTTATCACCTGAATGCCAGTTTCGAACTGGCTTTCGTTTTCCTGAAAAACCCCCAACCCCTTTATTTAAAGAAGACATCCATTTTTTAAATGGTCGAGAAGGTCCTCGTTTAAGTCAACTTAAATACTTGGCAAAAAGTGAATATTTAATAGTGCGCACTACCGTGCATTGCGATATAATCAGCCTTGTCAGTTAAGCAAATCGTTTTCACTTTTTAGGAGTACTACCATGAAATCATCAGCGCGTGAGCCTATCAACATGGATGCAATGTTAGAGCGTCAGAACAAACAAGATCGCACTATCTTAATCATGACTATCGTTGCAAGTATCGTACAAATCATTATCACCGTTTTAGCGGGGCTACTGGTTAAAGATGCCATGTATTCGAATCTTATTTGTGCAGGCGCGTTTGTTTTGTTTGTGGCCGTGTTTGCATGGATGGTTATCTACCATGAGAAACACACTTTCTTGTCAGTACATGCGGAGGATAACGCATGAAACTCACCACCGAGAATGGCCTTCAATTTTTCGTTCGTAGCATGGGCAAGCTTCACCAAGTTCAACAAATCATCGACCAAGAGGCGCAATAACATGAAAAACGCACAAGAAATGCAGGAATACATTGAAAAGCATCTGAGCGACAAACCTTCTGTTGAGCTTCCTTTTGCTGTTGGTGAAGAGGTGCTTGTTATAAACAGCTATGGGCTGGTTTGGCAAGGGTTCAAAGTGATCGGCTTTTCTGATGATCCTAAACGCCCTGATTGTCACATTCACTTAAATTGGGACAGCTATTGGTTTGCCCCCGATGACCACCGCGTTTTGAAAAAGGATGACATTGAGCAGCTTTTCCGTATTTACTCACCATCAAACGGCTATGTCGCGTTAAATAAACATGACTACGTTTGGAGCGTAGACCCTGCGAATGCGGAGCTGTTTACAGCAGACACTTGCGAAAAGTACCAAGCACAGGGATTTATCAACAACATCGACAAGACGGTTGAAGACGGTGTTTACCTTCCAGCGTTAGAGTGCAAACCGCACAAAACCGCTCGCGCTTCACGAGTGCTTCAACTGCTAGATTCAGACGAAGACGCGCACGACGAATACCAAACGTTTGTTAAGCTGGTGGCCGAGGAAGAGGGGATCAGTATTGAACAGCTCGAAACCGAGTTAGAGCCATTCATCTAGTGATGACAGCTGCATGAGCTTAGGCTTGTGCAGCTTTTTCAGGAAAACCACCCGCCGCCAATCCCCTTTATTTAAATAAGACATTTTTCTTCAAAATCATTGAGTTTCCACGCCTATAAAAGCAAGCCTTTTAATTTCAATATGGTAAATTTGCACAGTGCGCACTATTGCTAAAGCCGATATAATTACACCTGTCAGTTAATCAACTTCACAGGTAATTTTATGGACGTTAAAACCGCGATAAGCCTCTTACAAGAGTGCGACCCTAATGCACAGCTCGTTGTGCGTGGAAGTGTAGAAGAGGGCTACCTTGATGAGCCTGTTGGTGGCATCGACAATGCTGTTGATATTGTCGTCATCGATGTATAGAGGTGCTTCATGTTCAGTCAGGCAAATAAAGCAAAAGAAATATTGTTCGAATTATTTCCAGCTGGTTTCGTTTCTTGTATCGATAGCCACTCAATTACGTTTTACTTCAATTCCTCTTTGAATGCTGATGAGGCAACAAAGCAAATACGTCAACTTGAAGCCAAGTTAGCCAGTAGCCAGTGCAATTATGGGTTGTATGTTGTCTACAGGAATATAAATAACGGTGTGAGTGGCGTAGCTCTATCCAATAATCCAGCCTTTAAAATTACGATTTGAGGTCGCTATCCTATGTTATTTAATCACAGATCTTATTCACTCACAGAGCTACTAGACAAAGGCTATGACCACAAATCCGCTTGGTTGCGTGAGCTGGTGCTGGTTGTTGTTTTCCCGAATGACGTAGACGCACTACACTCATTTACAGACTTTACGGTTTACCACAACAACAAACAATTGTGTTTGGTCAGTGAATTCATAGAGAAGAAGCTCGAAAACGAAGAGGCGCACTACTTTGTTCACTTTGCGCATAATTGGCAAGAGCTCGCAGAAGACTTTCAAACGGATCTTGATTTCGACTATGAAACCTTTCTTAGTGACCACCGCCCAGTTAAATATCTCCTTGAGCAGTTAGAGGACAGTTGCGCACCCGAAGCGATCGCACAGGTTAAGACCGCTTATCTTTACCATCCAGAGCAAAAGAAAATGCGCCTCGTTGAAATGGTCATGGAGTCAGAAGTTACCCAAAAAACCGTTGCACTGGTTTGCGAGCATTTGAAATTAGAGCTTAATTCGGCACTGACTTTTTACACTGCCGAAATGAAAAACGATGAACAAAGTGATTTTGAACTCGCGGTTATATCTCAGAGCAATAGAAGGAATAAGCGACATTGCCGCGCTGTGGACGTGTACGGCATGGCGTTAAGTGATGCGGTGCAAAAGTGCCTTTGCGGTCATTGGTCTGTGCGTTCGGTCATGAGTTATGATTCGTTTGATATGTGGCGCATTGTGACGGACTACAATTTAACGAGTTCATCATCGTGACCTTATCAGGGAGTGGTTATACGCCACTCCCTTTTCTTTTCTCTGTGCTGAATCTAGACACTTTTTCTGAAAAACCACCATTTAAAACCATATTAAAATCAACGACCTATTTCTTTTAAATGAATGGTAGAGATTTGACGATTTGACCTGTTTTTTTACTTCATCTAGAGCAAATAAATAGTGCGCACTATCGTAAATTGCGATATAATTGCCATGTCAGTTAAGCAATGGTTTCAGGAGATTAACCCATGAGCACTACCCCTAACTTTGATGCTTTGTTCCAACACGCTACCCCAACAGAGCACCGCCAAGATAAGGCGCAACTTGTTTGCAATCTACGTGAGCAGTATTGGAAAAACCAAGCAACGCTATGCCCTTCAATAACTCGCCTTGAGGGTGCACCTGATTTCACCAATTTGTTTGCTCAAATCAAGCAAGCCGATGAAACCCAACACTCAAGCAACAAGGTCGCAATCATTCGTTGTTTACGTCAACGCCATTGGGCTAAACATTTCGCAGAGCTACGCCAACAAGCGCACGTTCTACCAGAAGCAGAGCGCAGCGCATGGCTAGAAGCTCTAGAGCAAGAGGAATCACTATGAACCCTACAGTATTAGCAGCACTTATCGAGGGCGGTTGTAACATCGTGGCAACCGTTGTTCCTGCTGTGATTGCACTTGTGATCAGCTTGCGTTGGATGGGCGACAAACGCGCAACGAATACCGCTTATAGCGCATTACGTGAAATTCAGTATTTACGTGAAGTCATTCGCCACATGGAGCGCATCAGTAACACCAACAGCCTTGCAGCACGTAAAGCAGCGAACAATGACGGTTTCACATCAACGCAGCTTTTCACAAAAGCCAAGTTGCAGCGCAAGCTAGAAACCTATGAACGTTTAACAAACCGCAGCTTGCCACTGGAATAGTGGCAAGTCCTCACTTGCTAGAGGTGATTTATGTTATCTACAAAAACAAAGCTGTTAGCCATTCTCTGTGAAATCGAACTTAACTTGTTATTAGCAGCATCAAAAAAGGCGCTGAACATTGATAGCGGAATTGACGATCTAGAGCTGGATGTTGACGCGCTAAGTGTCGGCTATTCTCTTGCTGGTTTGGGCAATACCGCGAACCAACCGAGATTTAAAGAGGTACTAGCCAGCATTAAGCGACTAGACCAAACCGTGTTCAATGCGTATGCCTGTGGTTTTAGAGCGTACCCAAAACAAAACTAAGCAGCTCCCAAACTTAATGAGAAAACGGAGAAGGTAATGAGACACTTTTTTCACCAAGCACGCTCGATATTCGCTACAGCGCAAAGGACATTGAATCGTCCAAAGAGCACGTTTATAGCGTAGAGCTAGACGGTGCTCAATTTCGTGGCGTGGTTCCTGCACCAATGGCAGAGGATTTTGGTTATGCTTTCGCTACCGCAGCAGAGGCGTGGAGCTGGTTATCTCAAGCCCGTGAAATGCATCCAGACGGCAAACGTTGGCAGGTGCTCGAATCACAGAAAGGTGATTGCGCTAAAGCACTCTACACCCTTTTGTCTGATGTTCCTGTAAATGATAACGATGAGCTTGAAAGCGATTTTCTTCACTTCGACAAGGGCACGCATCGCTATGATGTTTGGCACTGGTTAGAGCATGAGTATGGTGTCACTGTAGCCGAGTTGTAACCCATCGCTAAGGCGTAATTTGCTGCTTACAAGTTGCGCCTGATGCCTTAACTTTTTCTAGAAAACCCGCCACCAGCCCTTTATTTAAATAAGACATTCCTTTTTTGAAATCATCGAGAAGGTCCGTGCTCAAGTCAACGGATTTAATTGCATTTATTTGCCTGATTAATAGTGTGCACCCTTGTGATTGCGATATAATTAGCCTTGTCAGTTAAGCAATTCAATTCACTTTTTCAGGAGTACACATCATGGCTAAAGACAATCGTTCAGTTATCCTTCACGATTTCGTTCTGTCTTCAACTAAAACAGAAGAAACTCAAATCCGCGAAGTGGTTCGCGTGGAGGTTGTTTTCCAACAAGGCGGCATGAACTACGCCACTTATGAGGTTGAAAAGCGCGGTCTTTATCTGACCGTTTGCCCTCTTAAAATCACCGATACAAAGGCGACTCGCTGCACTGAGTATTTAGGTTTTTCAGGCAATAAAGTTTTAATAGCAGAAGCTAAGCGCTTTAGTAGAAAGCAGCTTGATGAATGCGCTCCTGATGTAGCCATGATTCAATCCATGCTTGACCACACTTGTGATCGAAACGGTATCGCTCGCCAAGATGCGAAAGCGGTTTACAACACAACACAAGCGCTAGCCGCGTAACCCATCACTAAGCCCTAGCGTTAACGTGCTGGGGCTTACCAATTCAGGGAGAACGCCCGAATGTGTGTCAATTGTTGTGAAGGTATTTGTCAATCTAAATGTATAGCAGGTCAGGCTCGTGGCTATCGCGGTCCTATTATCCCAAGTGAAGCCATTCTATATGGTCCTATCGATTTGGAGTCACAATCTGTATCCGCAAAGCGCTCATGTGCAGTGGTATTGCATGATGTTAATCCTTGTGAAGCAACAGAGGGAAAAGACTACATCAAAGAAGCGGAGTGCAATCACTGTGAGTCTACAAACTATTTTAGTGACTGTGACTTACACCTTGCCGCTCATAGTTGCTCACATTGCAGGGCTTCACTCACGATTTTGTCTAGAAGCTAAATCCCCCTGTTCTATTAAGTATCGCTTTAACATCTTTAGATATTTTACTAATACCAATACGGAAAACACTACGATGGAAAAAGAAATCAGCATCCCAGCAACAAATGATCATCTACAAGCGTTAGCACTCTTTTTACAGGAAGACGTGTCCACAATTTCCTGCAACGGTACATTTGCCAAAGTGCATTGTTTTCGAACAGCGACCAATGATTTGTATTCTGTTGCGGATGTTTCAGCTGAGTTAGATACAAACGAGGTTGTTTTATTCAATAACAATCGGTGGTCAATTAAGAAGGTAGATGCAAACAGCCCTTATCAACGTTTCAAAGATTCCGCAGTTATGCGCCAACTTATGTTAATTAAGTCGGATTCATCTGAATTGGTATCAATTGACCAGAAAGAAAACACCGCAATATTTAAAACTGGTGTTAGTTTGATTAAGTGGAGTTATTCCAGCCATTACCCTGACGAACTAAGTAGTTATTACTTAAGGGGAGCGATTTGTGAGGTTAGCACAGGAAACCAATTGCGATGAGCTATATAGAACGTTTGTTAAATGATGGCTGGATTAAATATCCCCAAACTCGCCCCTGCAAGGGAGCAGAGGTTGAGGTTGCTGTATTTGATTTAGATTATTCCCTTATTCAGATTGGAAAGGGTGTAAGCACAGTCCGTAAAAAGTGTGGTGTATGCATTAGTATAAATGGGGTCATTATTGATAGTGATCGCTCGGTTTTATGGCGCTACGTTAAAGACAAAGTAACCACACAAACCAACCCACGCTAGAAGTTTCACTTTTTCTAGAAAACCTCATAAGCCCTTTTTTTAAAACAATTTGGTGAAGATTTTCCCTGCAAAAATAATTCATCAAACTGGTTAAATAATAGTGCGCACTATCGTTAATTGCGATATAATTAGTGCATCGGTTAAGCAAGTCGCTTACCTTCCTTTTAACCCTTACGCTAAGGAGCAGGGCTATGAACCATTCAAATTCAGCACAAAGCTTGGGAGCCATTCAAAAGCGCTTTGCAGGTAGTTACTTTATTCAGGTAGGAAAGCACACAATAGACATTCAAACGAATGGGCAAGCTTGCAGGGATTGGGCTAATCCTTCTGAGTGGGTGGTGACATATTCAGATGATTTTGATGGTGACTACCTTGCTGAATACAAAACCAAGAAGCTTGCTGATGTCTACGCGCTTAACCTTTATAACCAACTCACAGAGCAAGCATAAAACTCACTTACACCCTGCGCTCTACGGAGCGCAGGAGTAAGTCAGTTAATTGAATTAAACCACTTTCTAGGAGCGTCATTATGAGCCAAGCACATCCACTACCTTCAAATCTTGTTGTTAAGCACTCTCAGGCTGGTTATCGCCTAGGGTTTCAGCAAGTCAGAAACTCATCAGGCAATGCGTTTGCCGTTGCTCAGCAACTTAATAAGCTGGGCGTAGAGTTCAGCATTGATAACAAAATGCTAGGCTTTACGTTTGTGCGCATCCTCGATGGTAAATACAAAGGCTTGTATGATGTTGAATTCGATTTCAAAACATCAGAGCTAATTTTGCTCCAAGAGAAACACTAATTGCTTTACACCCTGCGTTTTGCGGAGCGCAGGAGTAAGTCAGTTAATTACTTTCACATGCACTAGGAGTTACCCGTTATGAATGACCTATCTGATCGCAGTACCCCTATTTATGTTACTTCTGCAAAGGTGTCATGCAAAACCCGACATCAAGACAACCGCCATGAGCGTATCGTGACCATCCCCAAAACGAATTTAAATTCTAGCTATGCTGGTGCTTTACTCGCTCGGTCTAAAGTGGGGGATGAGTTGTATAAAATGGGGTTTAATAGTCACTACAGTATTATCATGTGGTGTTTTGCAGACTCCTAAATAATGCGCAAGATACGAAGGGCAGTACCTCAATAGCTGCTTTCCTCTTTTTCAGAAAACCCCAAGGCTTGCACTGTGTTCAAGCCTTTTTCATTTCCTTCACGCACTCAACACACTGGTTATGTATTTCATGTTCTGACGCTTTTGCCTTAGTATACCGCTGTATACTCATTATAAAGACACGCAAGACGAGCCACATGCTGCATATTGACCAACGCATTACAGAGCTAACCCAATCACTAAAGGCGCACAATGATGCCTATTATGTGGTTAAACCCGAATCTATCCGCTTTGGTTTGTATCTTGCGTTTCTTAAGAAAGGTTATTGCCACGCGCAAGAACTTGCCTTTGATGAGCTACTGGCTAACGTACCTAGTGAATATTTACCTTGCTCATTAGCAATGACTGACTCCTATCACATCAGTACAAGCAGCGTGAGAACCATTGTGATGCAATACAGCGAACTTGCCTCCTTTGATGTGTGTGAGCAGGATGCAAACGCGATTCTTTCTGTAGTGGACGCTTTACCGCTTAGCCTCAACCAGATAAATACACAATTGATAGAGAAAGAGGTGATTACACGCCCCATATCAGCAAACGCGTTTTGTGAGCTGGTGGCTCAAATATCAGATCATTCTGTTTCAAGCTTTCGCGTATACCCATCATCCGCAAAGGCGTCTTATGGAGCGGCTGAGCTGCGTTCTGAGCGGTTTTCTCGTGATGCCGTGCTGATTGTATGCCTTACGTCTGGACTCGCTGTAATAAAGGCTCTGTTTGCTAAATTGATACGTGCTAGTGAAAAGCTGAGCGCAATCACCTATGCGCTTGATGTTCAGTGTATTACTAACCTTCACGCCAACCACCAAAACAATAAACCTTGTATACACATAGATACACTCATGGCTGTGCTGTCCACTCGTGATGATTTTCATGCGGTTTCGCCTACCGTCTGCATCCTTAGCCATGCCCACACATCCAAAACGCTTAACTTTGTTACGATGTTAGTGCCGTATGTACGAACTTTTAAAACCGTCGCCACTTATCAGCTGCCGACGTTGTTCCGTCGCTTCTTTGATTTTCGTTTAAATGTGTCCAATCAAGAGCTGGCTAAAGTGGCAATAGATGCCCCTAAATCAGTCACAGACAAAGTATCGACCGTTGATTTTGCCTATCATGCAAACCCTGATTTTTTCTGTGAGTCAGTTGCGCTAGCTTGTCTGAATCACAGCGGCTTTTTTGTGGTAAAGGGAAACGAAATTACACTGCAATCCCATGCGCCAGCGATTCAACTTTCATCTTACTGGCAAGATATGCTTCTCACGTTCTGTCATGAGCATAGCGATCAAGTTGAGTGTTTCTACAATTCAACAAACAATTCAGGCAAACACATCGCCAACGATTTTGCTGCCTATTGCGCTACTCAATTCAAAGCTGAGCTGTATCATTCTCTTTTATCACCAAACGGCTTTTTTGTGGCTAATGATGTTGGCTATTCGATTACGCCTGATTGTGAGCTGGTGGCTCAGAATCATAGAGGGGATTATCTAGAGCCTGATGCTTCACAATGCGCATTACTGATCTCCGAAATAGAGCAGCAGCTGTATTCATTGCGCCAGCTAGGAAAAGGGCTACTAAACAAAAACAAAACGGCATTGGATGCGAAGTTTAAAAAGAAAACAAAGCCACGTCCTACGCTATATGATTTGTACTATGACACTCAGTATGTCAGTCAACTAAAAAACCTAATAGTTTCCGCTCATGGACTCTACGCATTAAGCTTTATTCGTTCTGATTCCTCAGTGTGTGAAAAGGCGGCTAATGGGTATAAAGAACGCCTGAACTATATTGTGGCTCAAATGAACCATGAAGGACTAGAGCACTCTACTGGCTTAGTTCGCGCAATGACTAATCTTCAAAACAAGCTCGATGCGTGCACCAACAGAATAGAAGTGAATGAATCGCTGAAGCAAGCGGTACTGTGTTCGCCATTGTATAAAGAGTTTAACATTCTCATTGAGCAGCTGGTGGCACTAAAAGAACAAAGACACGCGATGAAGATAACGGGCAGGCAATACAAAGCGCCATTGTTCATTCACGATTTCTTAGCAGGGCAGACGAAGGCTGTTAGTGTTGAAGAGGTTAGCGCGTATATTGAGGACTACTGTGCCAGCTTGTTAGATTCGACTTCTGTGGCGGGTTCATCTTGGTACCGCAATAGTCATGTAATTTTTACCACTCACCCCTATTCAATCCCACCACGCTAAGCGGCTTACTGGGCAGAATAGGGGCGCTCATGTTCATGCGCTTATCACGGAATAATGAATTCCTTTTATTGCACCTTCAAGCTTTAGGAGGAAATCATCCGCAATATGTGTAAAGCGCTCCTTTACCTTCACAAACACTTCTTGAGCGTCCGACTCCTGTAACTCTTCAGCGCTGGCAATACCGACCTGTTTAAGCATTCTTTCATATTTACGAGACATGTTCGGCAGCTCTCGAATGGTCAGCGCTTTTTTCTTAGCTTCTTGCGCTTGCTTTACTTCTTTTAGTGCAAGCACGCAAAGACGATGAAACTCAACAGGGTTAGCCACTATTTCTTGTGGAATGTGAAAGTAGTTGGCTTGTACAGCGTGGCTCACACCACCTTTACTCTTATAGTAAGTGTAGTTGTCATACCCAGCAGCAATACAATGCTGTTTAAGGCTTTCACGAGCCGCTAAAAAGATGCCGCGGCTGGTGGCAAGTGCAAACGTGGTATCACCCTCAAACACGCCTATGGTGCCAAACATCGAGCGATATTTAATATCAACGAATTCGGACCCGTCTACTTTTTGCAGTGCGCTTATGCTCTCTATCGGTTTCATGCTCAATCCTTATATGGTCATAATTGATATTTCACTATTATAAGTAACATGAAGTGTAATGAGAAGAAATATGTGATCTACTGCTAAAAGGAAATTCCATCAATGACAACCCTCAGCATTCGCTTAAGCTCCATACCATATCTAGAGGCGGCATTATGTTTAGCTGGTGGCTTCTCTATGCTGTGAAGGACAAAAGGGGAAGGGGGATTCTTTATGAGAACAAGACCCTATTTATTTAAAATAGCGTAAAGGTCGGGCGACCTATAAAGCAAGCGCAAAGACATTGCCTGACGTTAATTCCCGTTTTCCTGCAAAAGTTATTAACTAATAACTTTACTCCTGTAGTGATTGTGTTATTATAACTAGGTCAGTTAATTAATTCGTTTCACTACTTCAGGAGTAACACCATGAACAATATCGTCCTTTCTCGCGAAACCTCTCGCCTAGACTTTAACGCAATCGCCAATCGTAATAACTGGCGTGACCTTTGCCTTGATGATCGCACTAACTCAGATATTTTCTTTGATGTGCAATTAACACCACTTGCAGACCTACTAAATAAGCGTACCGAAGATGCGCTTGTTGTTGGCAATGAAAAAGAAAACCCATTCATTCTTACGACCAACGGTGAACAGGCTGTTATTGATTTGGAAAATAACCATATCATTGCTGTGCACGGCAAAGACTACACCCTTATTCGCAATGAGCTTGCTTATTCCATGATCAACGAAGCAATCAATAAACTTGCCTACGCTGGTACATTAAATACTGATGGAATGTTTATCAAAGATTCAGTTGTGAACAAAGGCGGTAAAACGATTCGTGAATATATCTTCCCAGAACACAAGTTCAGTATTAACGCTGACGATACTTTGATGAAAATTACTGTTATTAACTCCTATGATGGTTCAAGCCAATTTTCAATCAAAGTCGGTGGTTTCCGTGTTGTTTGTTTGAATGGGCTGGTGGCTGGTAATAATTTCCAAAACCTAACTAAACGCCATAGCGGTGAGGTTAATTTGGTCGATATTGAAAATCGCATTACCACATCAATTGCATCATTCAAAACAATGGGCGAATACTGGGAGCATTTAATTAAAACGCCTATTAGCACCGCAGAGGTTGATTCTGTATTAACAGCGTTTTGTACAAGAAAAGGAAGCAAGCCAAGTGCGGCAAAATTTAATATGCTTGATGAACTTTATAGAGGGCATAGTAAAACTACAGGTAAGAACTGGTGGTCGCTTTATAATACGCTTACAGCGTGGTCAACACATTATGAAGTGCAAGAGCGCAATATTCACAATAAAGCCGAGGTAATTCTACGTCGTGAGCGTGAGGTAGAGGACTTGCTACATTCAAACGTTTGGACGCCCGTGTTTAAAAAGTAACTTAAATTAAATGACAAAAGCCGAGTTTAATCACTCGGCTTTTTTGTGTCTGTAGCTTTTTCAGGAAAAGCTTAGCACGCGCTGCCATCCCCTTTATTAGAATAAGACATTTATTTTTTTAAATTAGCGTAAAGGTCGGCGAACAAAAACACAAGAAATTATGTGCGGCTGGTGGAAATGAGGTTTTTCAGAAAAACCAAAATTAAGTTGTACATTCCGGTGAATATTGTTATTATAACCGTGTCAGTTAAATAAATCGTTTTCACAAATCAGGAGCAACACCATGACTAATTCAACTACTTCTATCAGCAACACTACTTTATTCAAAGCAATTAAATCAACTTCAGGCTATAAACGCGCTGACTCTCACCAAGTTCACATTGATTCTATCAACTATGACGAATCAAAAAATATTCGTAGTATTGACCCTGAACAGGTTGAAGCTTTAACAGTTGCATTCCGAAACGGTCAAAAACCTAAAGACCTTTTAGTATTTCCTGTTGAGGAGAATGGCAATATTTCGCTAGATATCATTGGTGGTCATCACACCTATTTAGCGGTTCGTGATTTGGTTGATAATGAAAATTACGACCCAATGTTAAGCATTAAATTATTTAGAGGTACACAAGGGGAAAAACTGGTTGCTGCTTATAATGACAACCAACAGGTTCAAATGACTCCGCTTGAAAACGCTCGCGCATTTAAAACAATGCTAGAAATTAATGAGGGCTGGACGAATAGCGACATTATGAAAGCTACAGGCAAAACACTTTCATTTATTAGTGATGCTCTATTTCTTCTAAATGGTGACGCTGAATTAATCCAGATGATTGAAGATAAAAAAATCAGCCCTTCGGCAGCACGTAAATTACTTCGCGCTCATGGTGCTGAGAATGCTACAGCAGTAGCAAAAATCAATCTTGGTTTAATTGAGTTACCATCTCAAGAGCCAAAGGAAATAGTAGAGATTCAAGGTGAATTAATATTGTCTGATGAAGGCGTTAATAATGAGCCATCGAATAGTTCTGTTACAGATGAATTACCAAATAATGCTGATGTAAAAATTATCACTACACATTCAACTGAAGCGAAACAACTGCAAAAGGCAGCTAAGAAAGCAACCAGCCTACGCAGTTTAACTGCGAAACAAACCGACGAAATGACTGAGCTGATGGTGGCAATGGGCAACCGTGTGGAAGGGAATACAATCACTCTAAATCCGATTCTAATGGAACAATTCACAAGCATGGTGAATACCATTAACGAGATTAAGAACCACAACCACGCTCTCATTCAGGCGGTCAATGCAGCCAAATCACGCTAACCATTAACACACACTACACAAGGCGATCTCGAAAGAGGTCGCTTTTTTTGCCCTCTTAAACTGTGAGGGTAAACCCTTTTTTGAAATAAGACCTTTCCTTTTTTAAACCACACCAGCATCTAGGTGTTGAAGTTTTGCGGTTTTTATGCTAAAAACCCATTTATAAATTTATCTAATAGATATTTATTAAATTATTTTTTAAATATTTATAAATCTTTTTATAAATGTAGAGCTTCCGCCAAATTTTTCATTACCCTTCCAATCTCTCTCGTCGCGCACTTCTTTCAGGCTGTTATAGTTCCCAAGGCTTTGTTTAAGTTGCTCATAATTGCAGCATTATCACAAATCGTCTCATATTTGAGAACTTGTTAAACTGTGTTCCATTTATCGCTTGTGCTATAATTACCGCATGAAAAAGCTGGAAAAAATGTAACTATGTTATCGACGTATTCCCATTCCTATATTGAAGAATTAGCCTCAAATCTTATGCAATCTGGCTCGTATTTGTCAGGCGATAAGAAGCGTGTCATTTTTGATGTAACCGTGACGTTAACTTACTTGGGTTTTTATGATGACTCTGCCCATAGTTACGCCTCTGCGTTAGAGGCTGTACCTGCTCAATATTTACCCTGCGACCTTGAATTGGCTGATTCGTTTCATCTCTCTAATATGTCGATTTCTCGCATCGTAAAATATTACACCCCCGTTCTTTTGTCGGGAATTAAAATAGCTAATGCAGATGTGAACTATCTAAAGAATATTAAATCCCGTCTTCCTTTGACTATGGATTCTATAAACTCTGAGCTAATTTCATACGGCGTTATTAAGAGCAATATTTCATTTCGATGTTTGCTATTTCTATTTGACATCATCTTTTCATGTAAGCACGCAATAGATTCATCCGTCATCTTTCTTTCTTCAAAAGATTTTGATGAGGACGGTAATAGATATGAAAGAAACACTAGACCATCATTCAAAGTAATACATGAGTCCCGTCATGCTAAAGATGTAAAACTAATCTCATCAGCTATTGTTAGAAATAGCGAATCGGTTGGTAAGGTTTTGGGATTTATTTCGTTTGAATTGGTCTACAAGCTTCTTCTTATTCTGAATGAGGCAAGTGTTAAAAATGTATTTTCTGACCCAGATGTAGCTAAAGATTTTACTTACTCTATTTGTTCAATTAAGTTTCCAAATAGATTTGGTGATTTCTGTGTCTACGATGAATTAAAGTCAACTGACTTTTATGAGTTCTTGTATCAATACCTTTCTGTCGTTAGAGTGATGCCAAAGTCACGAATTATTGACTTTACCTATCGAATACTTAAATACAGAACTCACGCATCTAGGTCTTCATCAAAAGTAGCTTTAAAGATGTCTTCACCTCTAATTGGTCGGGTTATTGAAGAGGTTAGGATTCCTGATTCTGTATTTTATAATGTGGTTGATTCAGTAGACTTTACTCTTACCGATGCGGATGCTGTTGCAATAAATGATGAAATATTCGTTGATGTTGAAGGTTGTAAAAGTATAGCTTACTTCATTGTATTGGATTATTTGAAAATTAACGGCAATGAATTCTTTAATATGTCTGAATCAGAACGTATTGAGGCGGTAAAACTTCATTACGCATCTGTTATGGAAGAAAAACTTCATAATGCGCTCGATAATCCTGACGGATTCTTTGATGTTGTGAATGGTGTCTATAAAGTCAACTCTAGCCACGTTAAGCACAAAGAAAATCATATTGGACATTATAAGCGACCACATTACGACTATATTACAGATGAGATATACACTGAAAATGCACTGTATGATGATGAGATTACGAATAGCAATGCCGCGTTCGATCTTCATTTTAAGCTTTATAGTAAAATATCAAACATGACTTCTGATAGTTGGTCAGATGTAATGGTTGATGACTCACATGAACTATATAGTGACTTGATGGAAATGCGTCGCAAATTGATTTTGGAGACATCTTATGACGCCGCAAGGCGTTGGTTGAATTCAGAGTTAAAGAGAGCTAAGGCTAATTCATCGTCTTGTCAGCGCTATTTAGATTACCTTCTATTGGCAAAAGATAATGATGCTTATGCAGAAACATTAACGAGAACACAGGCTAGACTCGATAAATGGATGACTATCGTTGATATAATTTCCAATGATATCGAACTGCTTACTACGTCGCCGTCGTATATATCAAAAATCAATCACCAAAATCGTATTTTGGAGCTGTCAGAGCAGCGTGAAAGGCTTTCTATACTACCTAGCACCTACAAGGCTCATATATTGCTACATGATTTTATATCATTAAATGCAAGCGTTTCTAGGGCAGATATGGAGGCATTTGTTACTTCATATTGTACTGCATTGAGAGGTACTTTTGATGAAGGTATGGATGTTGGAGGCAGGACTGATTACTACAACATTTTGGCAATGTTTTCTATGTGTATTAAATATCATCCGTTCGGTGCGCAATAGTTTAAATGGATTGGTTTGATATTTGATAAGGTCGTTGTTTTTGCTTTAGAAATAAAAAAGTCTTCTCAAAACGAGAAGACTTTTTAACTTTTGGTAGTGTGTTTTTATAATGATGGGGCGTGTTCGAACTGTTGCTGAGTAACAATTTTTTCCATGTTTTCCTGATGCGATTGTTGGGTTTTTGTTTCCAAATACTCCTGATATTCTTGGCCTAATGTTTTATCAAAAACATCTTTTCCTATTATTTTTTCGCAGTTGGTGTAGTAATCATCCGCACTCATGTAGCCCTCTAGCACTTTGCTTGCAATTTCGTACGTAGGTGATTTTTTACCTACTAAGGTGTCGTAGGTAAACGTGCTCAAAGCCGATGTTGGCCGTTCTTCTTGATGTGAGTTTCTTATCACTTCACTGATGGCAACAGAGATTGCTAACCCCTTTCTATGGTCTTCTCCTTTAAATACATCGCTCAAGAGTTCACTAATCAATTTACGCGCATGATTTGGGTTTTCTTTCAGAGTCTCATACGAGATCGCATCTTTGAACCCCATAGCTTCATGTACGAGCTGCTTTAGGTCTTTGTCCACATCTTTAAAATTGTTGTGTAACTCATTGCGTCGTCTACTGATTGCTTCTATTAGTTCAGGGTAATCTAGTTTAGACGACTGTTCGGTTTGATTTACTTGTGTTGGTCCCTGCTGAGGCACAGAGAACATTGATGCAGCAGCGCTAGGTTTTGGCGCTTTATTCAAATGCGATTGCAGCGCAAGAGTTACTTGTTTACGTTCTTGGGACGATTCAGCAAGCTCGATATCCAATTGTTTTAGCGTGTTGACCAGCTGTATGCGCTCTTGGTCCTGCTCTGTTACCACTTCCTGTTGTTCAAGTGGGGAGGGTGCTTGGTCTTGATTTTGTGCTTGCATCAGTTCGGTGGAAATACTTTTGTTTGCACTCAGCTCTGCAACGATCATCATTAGTTTGTTTTGTTGTTCGATCACCTTCTCAAGCAATGTAGCTTGTGATTTGTTTGATTCCACCAGCTGATTAACCACTTGTTTATGTGATGCTTCAATGTGCTCAAGAGTTTCTTTAAACATTTGAGCGACAATTCTCACAGTTTCATTGTCAGAACTAAGCGCAGCTCTTAGAGATTTAGGCTCTTGCTGCACAATTTCAGCGTTTGAAGAGGCTTTCACTGACTCGGCTGTTGGTTCTTCTGTCGCTATATGTAGCGTTTGTTCATTGGTCAACGCTTCATTTTCAATTTCTGGCTGATCAGCTGACGCCTCTACAGATTCAGGAGCAGGCTCTTGTGTCTGCGCTTGCGGCTCAGATGGAAGTACTTCTTCAGCGGCCAACGCATCAATTTCTACTACTGGTTCATCGGCTGACGCCTCTACCGATTCAGGAGCAGGCTCTTGTGTCTGCGCTTGCGGCTCAGATGGACGAACTTCTTCAGTGGCCAACGCTTCGGTTTCGACAGATGGCTCATCGGCTGACGCCTCTACCGATTCAGGAGCAGGCTCTTGTGTCTGCGCTTGCGGCTCAGATGGACGAACTTCTTCAGTGGCCAACGCTTCGGTTTCGACAGCTGGCTCATCGGCTGACGCCTCTACCGATTCAGGAGCAGGCTCTTGTGTCTGCGCTTGTGGCTCAGATGGAAGAACTTCTTCAGCGGCCAACGCATCAATTTCTACTACTGGTTCATCGGCTGACGCCTCTACCGATTCAGGAGCAGGCTCTTGTGTCTGCGCTTGTGGCTCAGATGGAAGAACTTCTTCAGTGGCCAACGCTTCGGTTTCGACAACTGGCTCATCGGCTGACGCCTCTACCGTTTCAGGAGCAGGCTCTTGTGTCTGCGCTTGTGGCTCAGATGGAAGTGCTTCTTCAGTGGCCAACGCTTCGGTTTCGACAATTGGTTCATCGGCTGGTGCGTCTATCGAATGTTCTGTTTGGTTGTTTTCATATTCATGCTGCCTAAATTCATTTATTTCGTTTAATAAATCCTCTTCATCGGCAATGCTACCTTCTATGTGATCATATACAGGCTCGAATTGAGTTGGATCGAAATCATAATGTTCTTGCTGTGCGTCTATATGAGTTACCTCATCCAGACTATTCAAAGACTCAGGGGCTTCTTGTATAAATTGTGGTTGCTCAGTCTCAGGATAAGCTTCATTCAATGGCTGATCTCCACCTATTGCTTGTTCAAATCCAGCAGCTGGCTCATCCACTTGACCCATTACTTTATTAAACAATGCCGCAGCATCTACCTTACCCACGAGCTCATCGGTAGCAGGCACATCCTCAATTTGCTCAAATTGTAGTTCTTGTGATGGAATTTCTTGCAAATCTGGCTCTTCGAACATTTCTGGTTCTTCGTATAAGAAGTCCATGTTCGGGTCAAGATAGGTACGTAGCGAAGACTGCTCTAATATTTCCGCAGCACTGACGTTTAATAGGCGAGCTTTTTCATCAGCAAGTTTTCTGATGTCTTGAGCAATCTTTTCAAAGCGCTCTTCTATATTGTGATAGCTATCTTGGTTCTTTATAAGATTATGTATCTTACGTTGGATGACAGAAATCTTCGCATCAACAGCATTTATATCTTCGTCAATCGTTGGCGAGATATTGATACTACTGTCTGCCTCCACCATTGGTTCCATAACAAAGTTACGTGTTGCAGTCACAACTTCGTCAATAGTTTCCAAATGTGTGTCTAGTGCGGAGTCGTACTGGTCGATATTTGGATCTAGTTGCTGCAAAGCTTCCAAATCTATTGCTTCAGGGTTCTGTTCGTTTACCCAGTGTTGCGTGTTTGCTAAAGCATGATATTCAGCATAAGGCATCCCGAACTTTTGTTGAAAAGCAGCTTTTGCTGACTGAATACTAGCTTTCATTAAGTAGTAGTCACCTAATTGTTCATCTGCCAGCTTGTCTTCAGATGGACACCAACCAAATCTATGTTGGTCTTCAATGCTCCAATGAGGTGATACTGAGGAATGTAATGCTTGCTTTAGTTTATAGGTACATACTTGCTTAGTGATTTCCCACGCTTGTTCTTGCGGGGCCTCAATCCCTTGTGCTTGTAAAGCTTTTATTAAGCCCTTATGTAGATCATCGACATCCGACGCCTTATTTTCCTTCTGATATTCCGCGAGATTAATTCCTGCAACATCGTTTTCAAAGTCAATATAGGCAAATGGAATGTTGACTGCCTTGTGCATTTCAATAGCGCGGTCAATACCAACGTTCACACCCACTTGCTCTTGCTGCTCTTTTGTCATTGCAGCAAGTTCGTACGAAACGTAGCGACGTTGCTGGTGCTTATCATAAAGGTCGTTGTCAGCAAAATTGACTACAGGAATGGTAGGGTGCTCTGCAATGATTTTTTCAGCAATGCTAGGAATGTTACCTACGTCAAGTGCGCAAACTACCGCACAGTTAATTCCTTCCTCATCATAGGCAGCCTTTTTAATCAAGCCGTTTACCACGCCCTCTGTTTCGATTATGACCGAGGCTGTAGATGGGTCGCCTATAGTCACCGAGCACAGTTCTTTTTGGCCATCTCCGATACCTTGATAAAGTTTATTCGTTTCCAAGTTTTCGGGAACAGTTGCAAGAAACTCTTGGAAGCCTTCTGTGTTTTCGAGAGAGGGGTTTGGTTGAATGACGTTAGCAAGAGGGAGCCATACATTACCGGCACCATCAACTCTTAGGTTGGGCAGATACCTAGCGGCAAGTTCCTGTACACCTTTCTGCCCAAAATAAGTGTTGTCTAATTGGCGTGCATTGGTCACTGGCGTATTGCTTTGATACGCTTCGATTGCAGCGTCCCGCTTCTCTTTGTTCTCTTTTTCAATGAGTTGTGCAAATTTAGCTCGGCGAGCTTGTGCTTTTTCTTCTTGCTCTTGATATGCCTTTATCTTTTCAGGTGTGAAATAGTTTTCTACCTTCGCCGAATTGACCAGTGTTTCAACAAGCAGGTTACGTGATGAGTCTGCGGTAGGATGTTCCATGTGCGAGTAAATTGGCACGTTGGTTACAACAGAGTTTTTGCCCTCGAATTTTACAATATTCACATACAGGTGATACACGTCTGCACCAAACTCTTTGTCGGGTTTCATGTATGCCGAAATGTTGCCCTTAATGTCACCTTTAGGTTTTACTTTGTATTTCTTGAGTACCGATGATGGCAGCTTTTCACTAGCAGAAGCTTTTCCATTGTTCTTTCTAAAGGGCACATCCGCTAGCACATCAGTAGTTAAATTGATTTCCGCTAAGGCGGCTTTAAAGTCGCTACTATTATCCAATAATAAGCTTCTTAGATATTGGGTAGGCTCTGTTGTGCCAAATCTCTCACGATAGAAGTTTTGAATTTTTTCCTGTCTGTCATTGTAGATATTAGATATCCCGTTACTATGTTGCAACGGCGCGTCAGCTCCGAACACTATTTGCTTTTGAAATGATTTAATAAATAGTTGGCCAGCTGCTTTTGCTTTAGTGAGTGTTATGGCTGCGGCGGTCAGCTCACCATTTGCATCCAGTTCAGCACACGCCATATCCAAATATGCACTGGCTTTCTTGCTAATGGATTTTGCCAAGTCCTTATCTTTAAATATACGTTCCCATGCTTGGTTCAACGCTGCAACATGTTCTTTTGTAAATCGTCTATTCTGACCATCACTATTATGGTAAGCGTTAAACGCCGCATTTAGGTATTGGCTTGCTTCATGGTTGTTCGCTAACTCTGAAAACGTTGCGTATATCATGGCGGCTTGCGCCAAGTTCTGCATTTGTGTTCGGTTAGGGTTTGTTTTTAGAGAAGGGTTTTGAGCGATGACATCCACTCGTGTTTCGTAGAACAACTGGTTCTTTTCTCCCCTCGTGCGAACAAGGGCAGGGATTACGATTTTTTCTTGTCCATCAATCACAGTGAAGCGACGATTGTTTCTGGAAGAAAGTACATCATCCAATAGGTCGCAAATAGGTCTGTTACTCATACATAATTCTCCAAGCTCTTAAGGCGTTATAACTTTTGCGTAATGACGGATGGATGATGGCAACTGCGCAATGGGCATCTTAGTTATTGCGATTGTGCAGTTACTGTTTTCGACGCATTTCACGAATGTTTCCACATTTCTCTTGTTGCTGAGTACCCCCATGTAGAGAGGGTTCGTATTGTCTTCCAAGAACTGATCATTTGCTGTGTGGATGTCTGTTACGCCCAATAGCTCACCCACGTAGTTGACCTCACGGCTATTTAATATGGTGAAATATGGACTAGCTTGGGCTATCAGCGTATTTACCACTTTCTCTGACATGTAAAACTCACAAGCAGTTGGTTGAAGGCAGATAATTAGTGGGTGGTTGGTTTCTAAACTATTTTGTACTTCTGAAGACAACTTGCTCACATTACTTTCTGTACGTTCTGTGTCGCTTGGTTCATCTCCGATAGCTGTATACATCACTATGGTAATTGTCTTTCTTCCACCGCCTTGCATCACCGTAGCTTTATAAAGGTGATTTCCACCATCACCCAATACAGCCTTTACAAAGTGATGCCCATTTTTTACCGAAGCAAGATATTCATTTGCCATAGAATCGATAATAAAGCCTTCAGCGTGTTTATTAATGTCTACCACCACATTGTCTGATTCTCTCTCTGAGCGAGAACGGTAGCTCTTCAACATCAACGTAGTTTCGTCAATTACAAAGGTATGTTTTCGTTCCCTGAGCAGCAGGTTTTTTAGAAAAACGCACTCGGTCAATTCGATTATGGGGCTACTCTCTTTGCGTTTAGCCACCAGCGATTCATTCAACTTTGCTACGTGCTGGGGTGTTGCAAACAAAATGTGCTGCTTTGCTTTGTTATAGCGAAAAAACAGATGAATAGGGCAGTTCTGGTTTTTTTCGTTGCTCTGAATGTATTTCCATCCAGCAATAGAACCAATCACCAGACAAAGTACTTCTTGCTCTTCAATAATCGCGCAGTTGAGTTCAGCCAATGTTTCCATAAACACGGTATTTTTCAGAGCACGTTCGCTAGCATTCAATTGAGTTGCATCATGCAGATAGAGGTACTGATAGTGTGCAGCTAAAACAAACAGCTTCTTAGCGTCTGGAACATGTGTCGCATCATAGAGTGATTCAATAGTTGGGTCGTCCCCAATGCTAATATGCTGATGTGCACATATTTCACTGAGGGGTTTGCCTGCTAGCTCTCTTGACCAACGAATAGATATGCTATGACGCTCATCCCTTTCCATCAGTTCCCCAATTATTCCATGAATAGGGCAAGGTTCATTAATTACACTTAATCCAATGTTCATGATTACCTATACCCCCATTTTCATAGAGCCAGCTTTCAGCACGTTGCTAATGCCTTGCATGAACTTCTTCGCACTACTTACCATTTCCTTAACATCCAATGCCGCTTTAGCAAAATCCGTTTTCAACGCTTCAGGTAAAATTGAGTTTTGACTGTTTAGTTTTAGTGAATTCTTTTCGAGGTAGTCTGCTAATCCGCTGACCTCTTTCATGCTCTTATTGATACGCTTCTCAGCTTTATCGAACTCATTTCCACGAAGGTGTTGTGTGGACTTCATCTGCACTTTGGATTGCTGATTGATGTTGTTCATATCATCTTTCAAAGCTTTCACTGCTTCAGTCACCTGTTTTGCACTAGAAGCTGGGTCTACCGCTATATCTATATTTGCTTTCGCGCTTTTGCATAGATTCGTGATCTTGTCGCCTGAGTTTTCCATTGCGGCTGCTTTAATTAGAGCCTCATTGGTTACTGTGCTTTGTCTTGCGTTTCGTATACCGTTTCTACCAATCTGGATGCCGTTTTTTGCTTGGCTGAGAGCTGCCTTAATAAATTGCCCTGTGCCAAAGTGAATCCCTTTATTCACAATGGTGTCGGGTTCACGAGTTGGCTCTTTATCCGGTGATGGTTTCTTTTGATTGCTTTGGCCACTACGCTCAACTTCATCTTTCACTTGTATGTTCTGATAAAGAGCATCCCCGTTATTCATCTGATAACGTGCTTCTTGAGTGGCTTGACGATTCTGTTCTATAGCTTTGGCACGGTTCTTAATTTCTTTCTTTAGCTGCTCAATAGAAAGATCTTCGTAATTAGCGTTTGGTGAGTTCTCATTGGCAATATCTTGCTCCTGCACCTCTTGTTCAGGCTCTGCGTCTACTTGATCAAGCGTAGGTTGAACTAACTCTGCTTGATCTTGAGGCGCTTGACTGTTGGGCGTTTGTTCGACCTCGTTTGAAGGCTGTTTTGGATCTACAGTACTCATGCTAGTTCATCCTTATCTTAAAATTTCTTTGGCTTTAAGTGCCTGTTCGGTTTGAAAACGAAGATTGTTTTCAAGCTTTTTATATTGAGTTCTCAGGCTTTTGCTGAACGTAAGAGCGTACAGGCGCAGCGCATCATCGGAGTACTCTGCTTTTGCAATGTCTTCGCTAAGTTGTTTCATTACGGCATCAGACTTCGACTCGATCAGCTGCGTGTCGGGTGGATAGGTTTCATTGACAATCGTGCGATCATTGAAATTTCTTTTGACATACCCTTCGTAGGTATTGCTAAAGAACACGTCTTTTGTTTTTGAATGCACATTGTGTGCTGTAATTTCTCTACTGACTTGTGATGGTTTGGGCAGACTTGTTTCCCAATCAAAGATGAGTTCGTTGATTGCGGCAATATTTCCAGCGCTACTAGAGTCAATAAGCTCGTACTCACTAATCTGTGACGTGTATTCATCCACGGATTTATAAATTGCCTTAATTACGTCTTTCGCGGATGTGTTTAGATCGAAGCCATTTGACTCATATATGAATCGGATATATTGACCGTCTTGTTCCTTCGGATTCAAGAATCTAGCTTGCAGCTTGTCTAGTTCAGACTGCTCCTTCTCCTGACCAATAGCGCAGACAGCACTATCTGCTAATCCAGATATAGAGTTCACCGCGTCCGATGCGGTTTGAATCATTGAACATACCGCATTAGACACAGTAGGCCCGTACCGAATTTCTGACCGTGCGTTTTGGGTTTGGGATGTAGCAGTTGTTTGAGCAATGATGTCGGAACTTTTGTTAGCACTCGCGTTCTCTACACGCTGATATGTGAGCAACTGGTTTGTAAGGTTTTCTTCTTGGTATGCAAGCTCTTTTTCCGCGTATACAAACAGCTTTTTCATTGTTTTTAATGTGTGGTTCATTGTCTTTTCCACATCGACAATGGTCCAGTAGACGATGGCATGAGCAGGTGGCGAGACAGACGCTAACCAAGCGGTTAGACCTGCACTATAGATCAGGCGCTGAAATTTCATGGCTTGTTTCCAAAGGTATCTGAGTTGCTGATAGTTCAATGTCAGTACCAATCACAATCTGGTGACTTAATGCATTACGATTTGGGTTGGTTATGCTCGCGTAGGCAATTTTGGTGTAATCCAACACCAACACATCATTTTCTAGTAGCGTTAGCGCACCGCGAAATTCTACAGGTGTATTGACTTGAGTTTCGTCGTTAAACAACAGCGTCATAGTCGCAAGATGCGCATATAGAGTCAGCTGCTTTTTGCTGCAAGGATGCAGCCTATGGGACTCATAAAACTCAGTTAGCACGCTAGCCTGATTTGAATTCAAAAGCTCTTCACTCATTACATAAATACGACTTTCATGTTGTACAAGCGCGGCTTCCTTGATGTAGCACTTGTTGGTAAAGGCAAACCATTGGATTAAACACCACATGTCAAATTCGTAGGCGTCATTGCCTAACACACTCTGAATTGGGTTTGATTTGTATAGTATGGTTTCGGCTGCAATGCCTTTCTTAGCCATTACCGTTTCGAAGGCTTTCTTTATTTCTCGCTCAAACATCGCTTTTTTCTTTGCCCTGTTGTATATTTGCTCATTATAGATATTTTGTGATTATAACTCAAATGGCAACTTTAGTACGAAAAACACCGCTCTATAAACCAGCGGTATTAGCAAAGTTATTGGACCGAGCGGATGTTTCTCTCTTTGTTACATTTCAGAAATATATCTCACTAGAACAAAGGCGCATGGTGTTTTCACCGTACTTTGCAAGCTTCATCGGTGTTGAAACTGAAGGGTTAAACGCTTATCTAGGTTTTCCTGAAAAACTTTGGCCATCCATTTCGCGAATAGATTGGCAAAGCTTTTCCATTGATGAGACAGAGCTACAGCTGACTCTCAATTTCAATGTCGATGTAACAAGAACAAAAGAGCGCTATACATCCTACGAAGGCAAGGTTCAAACAACTGAATTGGGAGTCGATGGGCTGTCCCTTTGCTTTCCAATTAATGTGCAAACGCTACGAAGTATTTCAAAAGCATCAATATTCCATCTGTGCGCAATGAATGACGAGCATGAACGCACTGCTCACGCACCCATTTCAATCACCAAGATAGTGTATTAGGCAGTAATATGGACGACCAAGAAACTATGACTCAAAACTCTCACGTTCCAACACCTCACGTTTCACCACTCAAGTACATAGTGCCTACCTTATTGGCTACGACAGTGGTACTGAGTTTTGGTATCGCAGTGGGGAAATACTTGCCATCTTCAGAGCAACAAAGAGCCGCAACCACGCTAGACACCAAATCGCTTTCATCGAAATCGGTTGATGCAGAGTCAATTAATGGCACCGCCTTACAGCTTACTGAAAAATTTATTGGCCTACTTGGGAAGACTGTTCGAGTGGTTCCATTGGAAAGTACGTCATTGTACGCAGTGATGTATGACGGCAAAGTTCTGTTTACAGATGAAGCAGGTTCGGTGCTGATATCAGGTGACGTACTTAATACCAGTTCGAAGCTTATCGTATCTGACCTAATGAAAGCTGATTACTACGCTCAGCTTGAGCGTGAGGCATTAGTCAAATCCTCGACTCTATCTGCTCTTTCTCATTTTGGTGAGCATAAAGAGATACAACGGGCTGCTTTAGCTGGTGGTTGGCAGGTTCATGTTTCAGAGCAGGTAGCGCCTTCTAGTCTTGGGGCTGATACATCCAATGCTTCGCTTGAGTCTTCATTGCCAGAGCCAGAGCAATCGAAGGGGGGCAAAGTGCAAAAGGTGACGCTAAAGCTGCTGCTGTGGGTAATGCCAAAAGCACCCCTGCACCTGTTCACGTCAGTGCACCAAAGAAGATAGAACCAGAACCTATTGATAAACGTCCCACACCTGTTGTACCGAATAAACCTGTAGGAAATGAACGTCAGGTTGATTTCATCAATCGGAAAAAGACCGAACTTGAAGCGCAGCTATCTACCATAGCTTCAGAGCGTCGATGTCTAGAGCAGATAAGCACCGCTAATGATTTACGCGGCTTATACTCAGTATTTGCTGGATTCAATAAAGAAGAGTCTATTGAGTGTGGGCAGATAATGGCTGGGAAAAACATTCCTCAGTTAAATGATGAGTCAGACTACATCATCTATCCAGCCGAGAATCCTGAACGTGAAATTACATTTTTCTCAGATTATACATGTATCCATTGTCGAACAGACTTTCCTCTAATTAAGCGTCTCAACGAGAATGGTGTAACTGTGCGAGTATACCCGTACGGACGAGGCGAGTATCGTGAAACCGCAATGGGTGATGATGGCCAGCTCCACTATACGCCTGAATACACCATTCTTGGTAAAAACTATGTGACCGCATCTTGTTACTCATCTGACATGCAAACCAAACGCGAGTTGTTCAATGAACTCATGAATAATTCGATGGCTTACACCAATGACGTACTCCCACAAGCTGCAAGCGTAGACTTTAACTCTCAATGTGCGTTAAACGTCTTAGGGCAGAAACTATGGGGGGATTTGTTTACTACTCGTGGTACGCCTATGTATGTATTTGATAATGGTAGTGTTAATCGTGGCAGCTTAACATTTTCAGAGATCATGAAGAAACTCAACTAAGTAGACATGCCTCCGTTAGAGGCGCTTCCAGTGCCGCGCCTCCATTTTTGGGCGCGGCTTTTTTTAGCAACAATATTCACTATTCATTGCAGCAAGGAATATGAGATATGGCTGAGGTACGTAGACGCATAAGTAAGAACCAAAAATCAATCTTACTAGCGTTGACCAACGGATTTATAAAAGGACGTAAGAGTATAAAATCCACACTGCTTAATGACGTTATCAATTACGAGCGCGATACCCCCATCCATCCAAACACTTTTAGAGACTCATGCGAAACCCTTGAGTTATCTGGTTTGATTATGCGTCGAAAGGAGCGTTTTGATTGGTACATAAACATTACTAGCGCTGGCTTCGAGCAGGCTCTTAAATGGTTAAATGACAATACAAACAAAGACACACATGCAACGAAGATTAATACTAAGGAGTGTTCATTATGATTAGCTTTATTATGGAATGGTCATTGGCGCTTTCAATTATTCTAGGTTTATTTGCGCTGGTGTGTTGGTTCGCTTTGGTGATGTATACTTCAGCTGGTATCTATTCTATTGCATTTTCAAAACACATTCGATTGCACGGGGGATTGCACCATCCATACCTCGGCTGGTGTGGCATTACTCTATCGTAAACGTTGCCATAGCAAGTTTGGTCCTTGTTGCTTTTACTATGGTATCTATTTGTCTTTACACCATTGTATTGGGGCAAATGCCATCCTCGGTATTCAGTATCTTAATCGATCGCGCTGTGCTTATAGGTTCACTAACCACTTGGGGTCGGACGCTATTGGTGTCTATCGGACTAGTGATGATCGCATTGATTCACTTTGGTCATCAATTTGGAAAGAGAAATACATTTGCAGCTCAAAGTCTACGACTGTAAACGCAACATGCATGTCGTTCATGTCTTTAGAAAAAGTGGTTCATGTCAGATCCCTGACTGACATAGACAGTGTTTGTTCGATTGAAATCTGTCTTCTCAATAGCAGTAGCAATTTCTTGCTGGTGGTTTTCCTTTATTGGATTTCTCTGCTCGATTACATGTTTAATTCCATACTCAAGCACTTCAGGAACAGTGCGCTCAGCCTGATTTAGAACACTTTTCACTACCCCTTCTTTTAAGTGCTGACCATTATAGAAATAGGGTTCATAGGTACTGATAGCTCTACCCATGCTCGATACAAATGCATCTGTGTCTAACGAAAGATGCAACAGCAGTTCGGCTTTAGGGGATAGACGTGCGGAACTGATCCTTTCGTCTATGGCAACATAACAGCCACTGTTTGCAATTACTCTCAATGCGTGTGGTGTACCTTTTGAAACTGCCGTTTCATTGAGTTTGTAAATATGTCTCTCTTCGTCTTCACTATAAGGGACTAAGTTATAAATGGCGTAGTGGGCCGACTTTAACTCACCATTCATGATGTGGTGTTCATAGGCAGTGTTTGACGGAGGTAATAGCTTAGCGTCTGTACGAATGTACGATACTCTCAGGTCTTCGTAACCACGCTGCAACCTCTCCATAATGTCCACTCTATTATCATATGCAGCAAGCGTTGTCAGTTGGCGAGTCGTGGCAGGGTGAGCTTTGGTTACATCCAAGCTACTCACATCGACCTTTGGTATTCGGAATTGAAATTTTCGGCTTTCATGCTCTATGGTGTAGTTCTCAAGGTTATCTAGTCTTCCTCGCATGTCAAAACTCTTCGCGAGAGTAATATTTGTTGTTGTTAAGAACTGATTTCGTTGTCGTTGAAGTGAAAGCTTGAGATTCAGCACTCGAAGATACGCACCTTCGTTGGCCAAAGCGTCATTGAAGGGGAGTGGTCGCTGTAATGACTGCTCAATTCCCTCTTTATCAAGACGGTTGATAACGACTCGTTGGTGTGTGGCTCTTGGTGTTAGCGCCCTGATATGCGCTGCAATCAGCTCGCCTTGTTGGTCACTGTCAGTAGCAATCGTTATCAGTTGTTGTGGGTCGTTTAAATTAGCAATATGTGCAACCAAATTGGGAGTTTTGGCATGTAACTGCAATTGACCATGTTCATATGCGTAATCGAACAAATGGCCATAAGTGGCCATTGTTCTTTCATTAGTTTGTGAGCGGATTCTGTTTGCAGTGATGGGGCTTTCGGTAATGACTGTTCGTACTGACGGCATAGAATCCTCTAAAACCCATAGTATTTATCGTGAAAATCTAAGCACTGAGCGGCTTTAAACACGCCTCCTAAATGCCCATAACACGCCTTTTCAATTAAGGAACATGATCCCCGCGTTGGAGCCTCATCAGAGGTTTCGCTACTGTTATTGTCGTCACTGCGCTGAGGAAGCGTACACAGGCGATCATATTGCGATACTTCACCATTGTAGTCACTGCAATAGATAGGGTCAGAATAGGCCCCACAAGCAAATGCGTTTTCCTGCGCTAGCTTACTTGTGCAACCACCTATGGTGTATCGCTTCTCACCGTACTCATCATAGTACCAGCCTGTTATGCATAGTTCCGCTTCTGGTGTGAAGCGCGAGCAGGGAAGGTATTCAAAAGGTTCGCTGCTGTTGCCTGAATCGACGTAACATTCATTGAGGTCAGTTCCAATAGGTTCCCCCATAGAGCAGGGCACAATGATTTTTCTTCCATCAGTGTCGTAAGAATAGCAACGTGATGCACCCGTTTCATCCGTCTCCGTGCTTGGCTTTGCTTCTACTAGATTCTTCCATTCATCTACGAGGTCTAATTCAAAGTTTGTTTTTTCGTCAATCTCGTTGAGCATTTCGTCAACAGTTGCTGACTTGACTTTCTGTATCTGATTGCAGACTTGCTTACCTATACCCATTTTAATGTCATCGAGAGTAGGCAAGCCAATTAAGTCAAAGTTTAACTCACAAGTTTCAAACGGATTGAACCAGCTTGAAGGATTGCCTGAAGACATATCCAACTCACATCCCATATCAAGTGCTGGGAGCTTGAGCTTTATCGTGTACGAATCACATTCGCTACTAGCCTTTAGGCTCCATGTATTGTCGTCAATTTCAGCATGACTCAAAGCGGGGAATAATACTAAGCATATCATTAAGAGGCGTATCATCATTCTGTCGGTGCCTCTTAATTGGATATATCCGACGTGAATTCATCAATGTCGTCGTTTACACCGTCTTCTACACTATCGATAGATTGATTCACTTCATCAATCAAACCATCAATCGTCGATGCTTTTACCTCTTGTATCTTGTCACAGACAGCACCAGCAAGACCCGCCTTAATGTCTGCGATGCTCGGTAGCCCAATCATGTCAAAATTCAGCTCACACGTTTCAAAGGGGTTAAACCAACTTGATGGATTTCCTGAGCTCGTGTCTGTGTTACATCCCATATCAAGAGCAGGAAGAGGAAGAGACAATGTAACGGTATCGCACTTATCTGACATTTGCAGAGTCCATGATTCTTCCATCGCCAAACAGGATGTGGCTGTAAGCAATACGCAGCCACCAATGAAACTGTTAATCTTCATGATTTTCTTCCTTGTATGGCTTGCAACACTGATATTCTTTGAATGACGCTCGCTCGTTGCATGAGCAAAGATGAATGCATTTCTGGGGTGTCGGAGTAGGCGCATTGGTAAGCTATATCGTAAATAGCGTGTCCATAGTCATGGTTTTCAAACCCTAGATAGGCAAGGACGACAATGGATTCGGTGAACGGTAGGTAAGCCAACAGTTTGATAAGGTTTTCAATCAGCGCACTGTCATGGTCATCGAATGGCTTTCTGCACACCTCGGGAAGTTTCTCAAAGGTATCAATGAGATCTTGCACGCTGACTTCGACACTCCAATCTTCTTTCTTCTCTAAGTTTTTTAAAAAAACCTTTCCGAATTCGCTGTACTGGGCTAGGTAAACCTCTTTGAATTTCTCAAAGTTTTCTACGTTACGTTGGCCTTTAATTGGTGACATGACATTTGAACTTGTGTTGTATATAATAACAAAATGTACATTACACTGGTTAAAGTTTCAATGAAATTTAAAAACTCACTCTCTACTTCTGGCATAGAATCTGCGCCACTTTTAGATTCATTGGTCATCAATTCTTCGGCCAAAATCAGTCAAGAAAACGTGCTTTCCTTTGACCAGTGCGTAGATGCACTTAAAGCCTATCATGACCCATCTTTGGATAAAGCAATCCTTGCCGCGGTGTCTAACAGTGACCAACCAATTTTCAACTTCAAGGATGTGGAACACAGCATTCCTCAAGACCCAGATTCGTTGTTTCAAGAGCAAGCTATCGATGGACCTGACATGGGAATGCCACTATGAAGCATCAATTGAGAAAAAATCTAGTAACGGTGGCTCTCTCGGCATCCGTTTTTTACACGGGGAGCGCATACGCAATTGTGTGCACCGACCCTGCTGGTAACGCGTTGCAAATACAGGAAATGGTTAAAGATGCTGGCTTATGGGTTCAGGAAAAGGGAATGATGCTTACGCAGATGGCTCAAGATAAAGCCATGTCACTCTATGAAACCTACCAATCAGAGTACAATGCCAGTGCGGGAATATCATCTGTGACAACTGCAATAAGCTCTACTGAAAACGCGGCTTCTGAAGAGCGCTATACTACTTCAGCATCCGCGTGTGACACGTTAAATCGTAGCCTTTCAATTGTTAACTCATTTTCCGATTCTTGTGAAAACCCTGTTACTGAAGCTTTCTTTTCTAACGAGCAAGACCAAATCACTGACTGTTCACTTGGTGGTTCAGGGTTGAACTGTGGCCGTGTGCAAGCTCGCAGACAGCAAATAGCAACAGCGGTCAACGATGCGGTTGAAAACAAAGATGGACGCAAGCTATTAAACATCTTGTCTGGTGAGAAGCTGCTTGGGTTAAGTGACCAACCAATGCTGCCTGCCGATGAAAAAGAACACATGATAGCGTTATCTTTGTTACTTGGTGTTGAAGACCCAACTAACTTGCCTCGTGCGGCTAACGGAGCAATGTTAGACATCTCAGATGAGAACTCAGCAAAAGAGCTTTCTTACTGGGCAAGAAGGCATTTGCTTCGTTCCGTTCCTAACGCTGCATTAACGCGTGTATATCAGTTGTATTCCCCTGATGCTGAAGGCAACGCTTCCACAATGGCACGAATCAAGGACCAAGTGGATTACTACACTAGTGAACAGTTCATTAAACTTATTACCAACACCAATGATAAATCATCTTTGCCCAGCGGTTGGGATACGGCTTCACCTGCGGAAAAACACGCATACAATCAAAAAGCAGATATTAGTAAACGCATCACGTCTAGTCATGAAGTGACTCGTTATATTGCCGAAATGATGTCGCTATCTCTTCGTATGCAGTCCATTGATATCGAAACAAATCTTAATTCCAACTCCATGTTGGCACTTCAGCTTAAAGAAACACGTCAATGAGCGCTGAACTTGACACGGCTACTGCTCAATCAGCGTTAGAGCAGGTACTAACTCGAATTACAACGATGGATATTCCAGCGTTGTATTTCTTATTGGAAAAATTTGCGTTTCTTTCTGCTCTCGTGATTTTTGGTTCTGCCTGCTACTCCATGTGGAAGGTGAGGGCTCTTACTGGCAACATGACCATGCAATCCATGCATATGGCCGATGTTACGCCTATGTCCTTGGGTGCTAAATTCTTTGCAATGACATTTTTAGCCAGTTTTGGGCAAGGCC
Source organism: Vibrio sp. Hal054 (assembly GCF_037162405.1). Classification (NCBI taxonomy): domain Bacteria; kingdom Pseudomonadati; phylum Pseudomonadota; class Gammaproteobacteria; order Vibrionales; family Vibrionaceae; genus Vibrio; species Vibrio sp. Hal054. The sequence continues at coordinate 195,947 of NZ_JARLUT010000003.1, forward strand.
AAGCTCTTATCTCAAACACTCTATTTTTGGAATCGTTTGATTCTTACTCCATCGACACCCTTCGTTCGATTAGCTGCGCGGTCAGTGATGCTACTGGCTGTTTGTCTTACGAGTTAGGAATGTTTCAAGATGGTAGCTGGTCAGAGAACGCTGTTAACCAAACATTTTTTGAGTTTTTTACCGCTGTCATTGTCATGGCAGGCACAATTTATTACCTAATTGGTTGGCTCTCATTTGCCAAACTGGGTTCTGAGCAAGGTCGCAACAAAACCTTTTGGCAGTGTATATGGCAAATATTTATCGGCGCACTTTTGATGCGACCAACAGAGACTTGGCGAATGTTAACAGGCGGGTACTTCTAGATGGATGAAACCAGTATTTTCAATTCGTTCAATGAGCCATCTATTGCCCATTGGCTGGCAATGATGTTGGGTCAATGGATATATGCTTTTACAGGCATTGAGGTAACGATTGAGCATCCCGTTAGCGCAGCAATGGTGTTGCTTGCGTGTCTCACAGTCATTGCTTTGATGGCTTACGCAATAATATTTATGTTCTTTGGCGGCAAAGCCATTTTTTCCGCAGGGGCAACAGCAAATCTGGTTTCCAAGCCGACGCAGTTCATGCATGTGCGTGTCCTTTCTGTGTTTATGCTACTTATGCCGACGACTTATGCACTTGATGCACTAAATAAATACAGCGTCAGCATCTCTAACGGTCAGGTTATTACGGTTGGATCGCTCCTTTGGGGCAGTGGAGTCGCTGATGTAGGCTGGCACATTGCGGGTGAATCACTTATTCGCTACAACATTTCTGGACTTCCTCAGCATTTTGATACGGTAAGCAAATCCAATTCGTTGGCCAAATCATTCCTATGTAACGAGTTCTACTACGAAAACATAGGCAAAAATGCCAATCAATCACTTATCTATTACAGCGTGAATGATGGAGAGCTTACAGGCTCTGATAAGCTCAGTAACATTGCTTTCCCTACCAAAGAAGCGATCACGCAAGCAGCCTCTTCGTATCCTTTGAAAATCTATCTTGGCGGAAAAGATGGTAATTGTGGGTCTTTTTCCTTCTCCTATGGCTATGATGATTCCACTACCAATGATTCAATTATTTCTCGAATGGAGACGAACCTATATGGAGGTCTTCGTAGTGGCGATATCATCGCTCGTAATGAAGCAATTACAGCGTTTATCTCGTATTTGGATATCTACAGTACTTTTGCTGATAGTTACTACACTATTATGGGGCGCGTAAACCCCGATACCATCGCAGAGACTAAAATAGCTCAAGGAAATCACAGCAAAGCCATTGATGTATCATTGCTAGTGAACGAGGGTGGATTGCCAACTGCAACCGCTGGCGATAGCTTGGAGAGAAAAATCGCCTCAATTACTGACGCGCTCAACTATCTGGCAATACGTTTATCCTACGAACAATCTGCCATGTCGCAGACTGCGAACGACGCGATCATCAAAGCTTTAACGGGCGTGTCTAATAATGAAGAAGCAGATTTGGAGGACTTTTCATCCAACTTGTTTAATGAATGGTTGGGTGGTTATCTTAACGCAGGTATGTTTTGGTCGGTCTTCCAGAATATCTCCGATTTACTGTATAAAACTAATCGTGAAATAAATAGCTTTGATCTCGCTAACGCGGATATTGACGAGGCCACACTTTGTCAAGATGTCGGATTTGTTACGCGAGCAGCGAAAAGCATCTCGTCGTTCTTTGGCGACAATCGCTATTTGTGCCAATCCTCTCAGCATGTACTCGAATCTTTCTCAATCATTGAACAGCTTGGTTACATCAAAGCTCGCAATACCATCCCAACCACTATTTCTGCGGCAGGTTCTAGTTATACCATTGATGCTAAAAAGTGGGCGGCAAACTTTAGCAAATCAGACCCTTCCACGCGACCAAAGTCTGCTGATTACGACAGTGAGGTAAATGGACTCTTCTGGCTCGTAAATAAAATCTGGGGGCAAGCACTTAAGTTCAACTCCGACAATGCCGTTGCTAATACTGGCAACATCACAAGCACACAGTCACTACTCGAAGGTGACAGCAGCTTTATGATGGACATGAGTGGCACCACCTCACCGTTTTCACTGCTTACCCAATTCGGTCAAGAGACTCGTGATGCAGCAATTCTCGTAGAAGGTGCTGCGATCACTATGAGTTCATTCTATAAGGCTTTCGATAGAACCGTAGACGACAAGGCTAAGGACAGGAACCCTATATTAGCTTTTATGATCCGCTTCTTTGGCTTTATGTTTGGTTCCACTATAGAGCGAATTGCTACCACTCTTCACCATTTATATACCACGTTACTAGTATCGAGCTTAGGGTTAACCTATGGTATACCTGTCATTCCAATCGTTGGTTGGGTGTTCATAGGTATTTCGATATTGTTCACCGCTTTGGTCGCCATTGGAGCTATTAACTTTGGCGCAATTCTCATGGGATTACCTAAAGGCGACGGTGTTTTCGCCCCCGACACTGAGCGAATTGTTAGTCTGGTATTTGGTACTTTCATTCGCCAGTTCTTGATTGTTGTTGGCTTTGTCGCTCACCTCACCATTGCTTACGCAGGGCTTTCATTTCTCAATCTCATATGGTTGGGCTCTTGGGTAAATAAGCTGTCCAATTTAGGCATACTGGATGGCATTTTCACGGTCATTGTATTCTTTGCAGGTTACATGGTTGCGGCTTTCTACATTTGCTTATATTCATTCCGCTTCATTGGTAAATATGTGGACGAAATAGGCGTGTGGGTATCAACTGTGTTGGTCGGTGGCGCGTTGGGTTCACATGGTGATGAGGTTCAGACGGCGGGGCAGGGCTTGCTTGCAATGTCCGGCAAATTGGATGAGTTGATAAAAAACACCCAAAAACCGCAAGCACCAACATCAGGCGCTGGTGGCGGTAATAGCAATACTAAAGATAAAGACCCATCAACTAAAACGGCGAACAGTAACGCATGAGTATAAAAGATACCAAAGGTACACCTACTCGTTTAGATACCTTAGACAAACCTGATGTAGACTTAGGCCATGCTGAGCATTTGTTTAACAATGACAGTACTCAGGGTTCAAGGGTTGTCCAAACGATCAAATATTCTACGACTATTGAAAAATCTGTCGTTACTGAGGTTTCAACCACACAGCATCAAGGTAGCGTCATTATTGATGGTGAGGCGTCTCAGTTTCACCCACCAATTGTCGATGATACTAGTGGGTTGCCACCGCAACATCCAACTTACACTCCCAGTTCGGACGTTATCATTTCGGATGATGGTAAGTCTGTTGCTATCAAAAAACGAGGGCTGTTTAAGCGGATTGTTGATCACCACATAGTCTTGCTTGATGACTGTACTTTTAGGAATTTACGCAGCAACAAGCCTTTTACGCATATCTTTGTTAAAGGTATCTATCAGGATTATAAAACGTTATTGAGTACTACTTCGGTATTTGATAAATACGATTATTTGTCCGATCACAAGATGTCCGTTCGCAATACAATGAGTTGGACAGGTGAAGATGCCATCGCTATCGTTGAAGGACAATACACCCGACTACGTTGGACTATGGTCTTGATTCTGGTGTTTTGGATGCTTGGTCTTTATAAATTCACCCTTGGCACGTTAGAGTTTTTCGCGCACTCCATCACTGGGTTATCTCTGATATCCTATTTTGGTATGGTCGGTTTTCAGCTTGTGGCCACCACCTATTATTTTGCTTATGGCTATCACACCTATGCGTTGAACATCGATACGTTCATTTCAAGGCGCGATTACTACAAAGCTCTTATGAAGGGCAAACTTAACGCGTGGTTTCCCTTCTTAGAATTTCATAATGACCAAGATTAAGCGCCATTGGCGCTTAATCTTCTCTAGTTACCGCTATTAATGGTTCGCCTTTTTTTCATCGTTATAGCAACGACGCTTTTGGGTTGAACATTAACCTTTGTTTCCTGCTGAGAAAGCTGTCTCAACAAGCTGTTATAGCGGATCTCTCGCTTCTGTAGCTTTGTCGCTATCTTCTCCGCAAGTTGGTCTATTGAACTTATGGAGATGTCTGGTGGTGTGTCGTAGGTCCATACTGGCGCATCTATAGAGTACCCTATATCGCTGTCCTCTCTAAATCGCTTGGTCAATACTGCGTTCTGATACAAAGCCAATTGTGCATAATACTTGGCCACGCCGAGAGGCGCATCTTCGTCCATGTTGTAGATAGCACTAAATAGTGGAAATGTTTCAGCGGTCCACACTTCACGCAAAGTTGCCGACATTGCATCTTGTCGCAGCTTATTATCTACATTTCTTAGCACTTTCTCTGACTTGATCTGCATGTTGGCCAAGTCTACTTCTTCAATCGTCTGTAGCTGCTTCAACGCCATATTGGTGCGTTCTTCTACGTCGCGGTTCTCGATTAGGTCAAAAATAATATTCATTAAGTCATCACGCTTTTTACGCAGCGTTCTTTGTGCACTCTTACATTGGCCAATCTCTTCTTTAATCTGCAACTTCTGCCTGTCAGACATTTGGCCAGAATTGAGCAATGTAGTGAACAAGCTATCTAACTTAAGGTTCACAGCAGTAAGCTCTTCAATCACCGTGTTAAATGTGGCGCGAATGGAGTTGGGCATCAAGTTACTCTTCGGGTGTACAGTATAGGTTCGCATTGTAGCAAAAAGGGAGGGTGAATATTTAGATAATAAAAAAGCCGCTTATCGCGGCCTTACGTAAAGAAACGTTAGTCTTCGATTGACCGTATTACTCTGTCGATCAGCCATGACAAGGCGAAACTAACCAGAGTTAGTACCATTCCCCAGAACACATGCAGTTTAGGAATCCAAACACCGATCACGAGATTTCGAGCACCATATGCAAACGGGTTTGTTCCTGTTACAGCTTGCTCCGTTAAACTATCAAGCCCAGCATTCCAAGCTCTTTCTATTGTGCCTGCGTGGGACATATAAATATCAATTGGCAGAGATAGGAACCCGTGAAGAGCGAAGGTACTAATCGCAAACACGATAAGCACACGTACGATAATCCCACCACCCTGTTTTTCTGAAAAAAGGGAAAGAATGGCACTAGGTACTAAGTAGAACATACGTCGAACAATGGACGTATAAAGCAACGTCACAAACACCATTGGCACCGACAAAATGTAGTAAGTTGTTCGGCCTAATACCATAAGTTTACCTCTCAAACCTATTTTGCTGGTTCAAACGTTTGACCGTCATTAATGGTCACATCTACCAGACGCTGAGCTTTATTAAACACAAAGTCTACGGCCTGACGAACATTCTCATTATGCGAAGAATAAGTGTAACGATACTTAAGTACCGTTCTGTCATCAGGGTATTCAACAGATTGTGCGTAGCCAAAGAGCTTTTCTACGTCATCTTGTGTTGAAATACCCACAGACACACGTTCAAGTTTTGCAAAGTTAATGGCTCTGCCTTCTTGTTTTGGCGAGGCACATCCTGATAGTCCCATTGCAGCCACCAATACTAGCGATGCAAGTGCATGTTTTTTAGAAAAAGTCATATATCACCAATAATCTGTCATTTTCATTATATTTATGTTTTATGGTTTTGCAAACATTTCTACGTTTCAGGGTAATAGCAATAGATGTGAGATAGTCCATAACCGTTCGTATCATCCATTTCTTGCTTGTTCGCAGGATTGTAAGTTCTCATTTTTACTCGCCAGTTTGTGCCTTCTCTAGTTACAGGATACTTATTAATGTTGTTGTTCATGGTGATGTTTCCTGCGTTCAAGAAGTAAGTACTCCATTGAAACGGCGTAACAACAATCCTTTCATATCCCCGAGTTCCGCAGTCAGGCATGGGAACAAGGTCATTGTATTGCGAAAGTAGTACGCCTTTTAAAACGTAGTTCGGCAAGCGCTCAGATAGCAAAGCCTCGCCCACACTACCGACGGCCAAATCTTCAATACGGCTTATTCCGTCTAAATCAAGCATGTATTCTGGACTGTTTGCATCGTACACATTCCCCGTGGTGAAAATACTACCTTTGGATAGGGTGGTGTAGTCTGTGTCATCACCTACTTTTAATTCACCTGCAAAGTAGTTTTGTACATCCGCATCGACTTGCTCAATGTAACCTGTACTTAGAGC